>NZ_LMFN01000002.1:0-58467 GCF_001426835.1 Microbacterium sp. Root1433D1
GCCCTTGGCGAAGGGGCTGACGGTGACGGTGCCGCGCTCGGCGACGACCTGGAGGGTCAGCCCGCCCCAGGTGGCCGAGCTCATCGGCCAGCTCCAGGARCAGTCGATCGTGGCGATGACGCCGCTCGGGTACCGGATCGAGACGAGTCCGCCGGTCTCGACCTCGAGCTCGCGCTCGGCGTGCAGGATGCTGTTSGACACGGCGCGCACCGACTGGGCCCGCTCGCCCAGGAGCTCGTCGAGCAGGTCGGCGCAGTGCACGACGTGGTCGACCAGCGCGCCGCCTCCGGCCAGTTCCGGGTCGGTGAACCAGGCGCGGTCCTGCGGGAGCTTCCCGTTGTTGATGCCGGTGACGCCGAGGACCTTCCCGAGGCGCCCGCTGCGCAGCTCGGTGATCGCGTCGCGCACGCTCGGCGCGAAGCGCACAGGGTAGGCGACCATGAGGATCACGCCGGCACGCTCGCAGGCCTCCTGCATCGCGACGGCATCCTCGACCGTGGTGGCCAGCGGCTTCTCGCACAGCACGTGCACCCCGGCAGCGGCCGCGCGCTCGACGAGGGCGCGGTGGCGGGAGTTCTCGGCGGCGATCACCACGGCGTCGGGCCTCCAGGCGAAGGCCTCGTCGTAGGTGTCGACGTAGGCGACGCCGAGCTCGGCGGCCAGGGCCGCGCCCCGGAGCGCGTCGTCGGCAGCCGCGGCGCCGTCGGGATCGGCGGCGACCAGCTCGACGCCCGGCATCGCTTTCAGAGCGTGCACGTAGCTGAGCGAGTGCGTGTGCGCGAACGAGAGCACGGCGATCCGCAGCGGGACAGGAGTGTTCATCGGGCGGCCTCCTCGGCGTCGGCGGCGGAGCGTTCGGGCAGGGTGATCGGGACTCCGCCGGCGATCGAGGCGTACGCGGCCTCGGCCACGGCCACGGCCTCGATGCCGTCGGCGGGGCTGACCCTCGCGTCACGGCCCTCGCGCACAGCGGCGACGAAGTCGGCGATCTCGGCGTAGTACGGACTCTCCTGCGGAGACATCGGCGGCAGATAGTCGGTGTCACCCTCGGGGAGCACGGCGTCGGTGCGCAGCGCGTTGTCCTCGGCGCTGTCGTAGCGCAGGCGTCCCTCGGAGCCTGCGACCTCGACGCTCGTGCGGAAGGGCATGCCCGGCGCGACCCAACTGCCGTGGATGTGGCTGATCACGCCGTTGCGGTGCGTCAGCACGACATGCGAGGTCACGGGGGCGGGCACGCGGTCATCGACCGTCGGCGGGTTCTGCACCGCATAGACCGTCGCGACGGGACCGGCGAACCAGACCGCCTGGTCGATGTCGTGGATCATCAGGTCGCGGATCACGCCGCCACCGGCGCTCTCCGAGAAGAACCACGGGGTCTGCGGGGCGGAGCCGGCGCGGCTGAACCGCTGCACGGCGAGCGTGCCGATGCGACCGGCGTCGATGCCCGCCTTGATCTGGGCGTACTCGCCCATGTACCGCACGACGTGGGCAGGGAAGAGCCGCACACCGGCCTCTTCTGCGGCGCGGGCGATGGTTGCAGCGGCCTCGGCGGTCGCCGCGAGCGGCTTCTCGCAGATCACGTCGAGCCCGCGCGCGATGGCCCGCTGCGCGAAGTCGGCGTGGGTGCTGCTCGGGGTCACGATGTCGACGATGTCGACCAGACCGATGAGCGTGTCGACATCGGGGACCAGCTCGAATCCGTACTCCTCGGCGATCGCCTCGGCTCCCACGAGAGAGGTGACGTACCCCTGGGCGCCGAGCGCCCGCCAGGCGTCGGCGTGCACGCGGGAGATTCCCCCGGCGCCGATGAGTCCGACCTTCAACGTGCTCACTGCTTCTCCTCGGTGTTCTCGACGGTGGTGTCGTCGGTGCCGGCCGCCTCGATCGGCAGCGGGGTGATCGGCGGGGCCGGCATGTCCTCGATGCCGTAGATCTCGGCGGCGTGGCGCTGGAACGCGTGCACGACCGCTCCGTGCGCGGCGGCCTCGGCGCCCAGGCGCGCTTCGGCGATCGGCACCTGGAACGGCAGGCCGAGGTGGCCGGGCAGGGCGGCCCGAAGCGGGTCGAGCAGCTGCTCGTGCGCTGCGGACAGTCCGCCGCCGATCACGATCATGGCCGGGTCGACCGTCATGGTCAGGGTGGCGATCCCGTGGGCGAGTTCGTCGATGAAGCCGTCGAGCTCCTGCTGGGCGGCCTCATCGCCCCCGCGTGCTTTCGCGAACACCTCGGCTGCGGTCGACGCCGTGCGCCACGAGATCTGACCCGTCTCGGTGTTCAGCCCCCGGAAGGCGAGCCGGCCGATGTCACCGGCGGCGTTGTGGATGCCGCGCCGCGGGCGTCCGCCGAGGATCAGTCCCATCGCGATGCGGTTGCCGACCGAGAGGTAGATCACGTCGTCGACCAGCTGCGCGACACCGAGGTGGTGTTCCGCGACAGCGGCGAGGCGCACGCCGTTGTCGACGGCGACCGGACAGCCGAAGGCCTGCCGCAGCTGGGAGCCGATGTCGATGCCCGACCATTCGGGGATGACGACGGAGGTGGTCACGCGCCCCGCATCGTCGACGATGCCGGGGAGCGAGACGCCGACCGCGCGCACCTTCGAGGCGGGGATGGAGACGGCGGAGAGGGTGCGGCGCACATCGTCGATCACGGCGGCGAGCTTGGAGGCGCCGTCGGGCTGCGCGGCCACACCGGAGTAGCTGCGCTGCGCGATCACGAGTCCGGACAGGTCGGCGAGCACCACGCGCACGCTCGCGACCCCGATGTCGACCCCCACCACGGTGCCAGCGGCGCCGTGGAAGGAGTAGCGGCGGGCAGGGCGTCCGGCGCCGCCGCCGTTCTGGGCGGGGGCGTCGACGATCAGCCCGGACTCGGCCAGGACGGTCACGGCGTTCTCGACCGAGGTACGCGAGATCTCGAGTGAACGAGACAGGTCGTTCACGGTCGCGGGCCCGACATCGCGCAGCTGCAGAGCGGATCGCGCAACGATCGAGAGCGGACTGGTCACGGCCATGTGCGGTCCTTCCTTCTTCTCCGTCGTCGGGTGCGATCAAATTAGCACACCCAATTCTCAGATCAAGCTTTGATGTTCTCGAACGGGAAACACGGCTGAAACACGGGTCTGAGAACTTGTACTTGACGAATTATCCCATTGCAGTGTCATAATGAACCGTACTCAGCACGGTATAAGCAAAGGAGCACCATGCGCGTCAGCAAGATCACCGGCGTCGTCGCGGGATTCGCGGCCGCCACCCTGTTGGCCGGATGTTCGGCCGGCGGAGGCAACACCGCAGAGGGTGAGCAGGACATCACGGTCTGGCTCTACCCGGTCATCGCCGACGAGGCGGTGCACAAGGACTTCTGGGACTCGACGATCGCCGACTTCGAGAAGCAGAACGAGAACATCAACGTGAAGTACGAGATCTTCCCGTGGGCGAACCGCGACGAGGCTCTCCAGACCGCGATCGCGGCCGGCAAGGGCCCCGACGTCGTCTACCTCATCCCCGACCAGCTCGCGGCGTACCAGAAGTCGATCGCCCCGCTCAACGACCTGTTGAGCACCGAGCGCCAGGATGATCTGCTGCCGAACGTGAAGAAGTCGGTCACGCTCGACGGAGACATCCTCGGGGCTCCGATCCTCACCAGCGCCCAGCCCCTCATCTGCAACGCCGCCGCGTTCGAGGCCGCGGGCGTCACCGAGTACCCCGAGACCTGGGACGACGTCACCGCGATGGCCCCCGCCTTCACGGAGAAGGGCATGTACGCCCTGAACTACCCGGCATCCGCGGAGAACACCCTCAACCTCACCTACTACCCGCTGCTGTGGCAGGCCGGTGGCGAGGTCTACACGAAGGACGGCGACGTCGGGTTCGACAGCAAGGAGGGCGTGCAGGCGCTCACCTTCCTCACCGACCTGGCCGAGGCGGGCGCTCTCGACCCCGAGGCGCTCACCACCAACGTCCCGCTCGAGCAGACCGCCGTCGCCCAGGGCAAGGTCGCGTGCACGTGGAACAACGCGGTCAACGAGGTCGTGCCC
Source organism: Microbacterium sp. Root1433D1 (assembly GCF_001426835.1). Lineage (NCBI taxonomy): Bacteria > Bacillati > Actinomycetota > Actinomycetes > Micrococcales > Microbacteriaceae > Microbacterium > Microbacterium sp. Root1433D1. Next base: position 4,037 of record NZ_LMFN01000002.1, read on the forward strand.
TTCTGGGGCGAGGAGAACGTCAAGGTGATGGCGCCGCTGACCGAGAAGGAGTCCGTGGCCTACGGCACGGTCGGATCGCTCTCGGTGCTCAAGGGCTCCAAGGCGCAGGACGCTGCGGCGAAGTTCGTCGAGTACGCCACCGGCGCCGACGTGGTCGAGCCGTACCTCAAGGCGGCCGGCTACTTCTCGGCGCTCAGCACCACCGCGCCGCTGTACGCGGACGACCCGCTGCTCGGCGAGGTCGAGAAGTACGTCCCCGACACCACGGTGGGCGAGCTCAACGCCTCGTCCCGCGCGCTCATGGGCGTGCTCGCACCGGAGATCCAGGCAGCCCTCCTCGGGGACAAGACCCCGGAGGCTGCGCTGAAGGATGCCGCGACAGCCGCGGCACCGCTGATCAAGAAGTAACACGATCGGGGGCATGCGGAGCCCGAACTCCGCATGCCCCCGCACCCCTTCACTCCCCCCACGTGAGGTATCACTGATGACGACGGCAACCACGGCGAAGAGGCCCGCAGGGCGGGTCACCCGGGTGCTCGCACGACGAGAGGCGCGGATCGCGTTCCTGTTCGTGCTCCCCGCCTTCCTCCTTTTCATCGCCTTCCGCTTCGGCCCGAGCATCGCCGGCGTGGCCCTGAGCTTCTTCGACTACGACATCACGGGTGAGATCTCGTGGCGTGGTCTCGACCACTTCCAGCGCATGATCGCCGATCCGCTGTTCTGGCGGGCGATGGGCACCACCCTCATCTACACGGTGTGCGCCGTGCCGATCGCGCTGGTGCTGTCCACCGTGATGGCACTGGGCGTGCGCCGTGCCTTCCGGGGCGCGCGCTTCTTCCGCTCGATCTTCTTCCTCCCCGTCATCACCTCTCTCGTGCTGGCCGGGTCGATCTTCGTCTGGATCTTCTCCGCGAACGGTCCGTGGTCGGCGCTGATGGCACCGCTGGGGCTCGGCGGATCCTGGCTCGGCAGCACCGTGCTCGTGATCCCCGCGATCGTCGTCGTCGGTGTCTGGTCGCGCTTCGGCTACGGGATGATGATCCTCATCGCCGCGCTGCAGGACGTTCCCCGCGAGCTCGAGGAGGCGGCGCTGGTCGACGGCGCCAACGCCTGGCAGCGCTTCCGGTACATCATCCTCCCGGTGCTGCGTCCGACTTTCTTCTTCCTCGCGGTGATCGAGACGACCGCCGCCTTCCAGGTGTTCGACGTCATCTACGTGATGACCCAGGGCGGGCCGGCGAACGCCAGCTACTCGCTCGTGTACATGCTCTACGACCAGGGCTTCCGCTACTTCGACTACGGCTACGCGGCCGCGATCGGTGTGGCCCTGTTCATCATGACCCTCGTCGTCGCGCTCATCCAGCGCCTGGTGATCGGAAAGCAGAAATGACCGCTCTGTTGCAGCCTCCGACCCAGGCACCGGCGACGCCGCCGAAGATGTCGACGAAGCAGCGTCGCGCCTACCGTGCGCTCCAGCCCACCGGATGGGGAATCGTCGGCCGGTGGATCTGGCTGAGCCTGGCCGGCATCCTCAGCTTCTTCCCGTTCTACGCGATGGTCGTGCTGAGCCTGAAGCCCGGCATGGTCGTCGAGCTCCCGGGTTCCCTGCTGCCCTTCCAGGACATCTCGTTCGAGGCCTACGAGCAGGTGCTCGCGGGACAGAACATCCTCGGCTGGCTCGGCAACACCCTCATCTACTCCCTCGTCTCGGTCGTCGCCGTGCTGTTCCTCTCGGCGCTCGCCGGCTACGCCTTCGCGAAGAAGCGCTTCCGCGGCAAGGAGGTGATGTTCTGGTCGTTCCTGGCGATGGTCATGGTGCCGTTCCACGTCACCCTCATCCCGACGTTCATCCTCATGGCAAACCTCGGCGGCGTCGACACGTACTGGGGTCTGATCCTGCCGTCGCTCGCGAACGCGCAGGCCGTGTTCCTGATGCGGCAGTTCATCCAGGGACTGCCGGATGAGCTGTTCGAGGCCGCCCGCATCGACGGCGCGGGGGAGTTCCGCATCTTCCTGCGGATCGTGCTCCCGCTGTGCAAGCCGATCCTGGCGACGCTGGGCATCTTCGTCTTCCTGTGGCACTGGAACGACTTCCTGTGGCCGCTCATCATCGCGAAGTCCAACGCGATGTTCACACTCACCGTCGGCATCTCGTCGCTGCAGCAGCAGAACGTCCCGCTGAGCACCATGCTCGCCGGATCCGTCGTGGCGCTGCTGCCCATCTTCCTCGCGTACCTCATCGCTCAGCGGTACGTGCAGGAGGGCGTGGCCGGTACGGGTATCAAGGGCTGAGAAGAAGGGAAAGCACCACATGACTCAGCACCAGTTCACTTCCGAGGCGGAACTCGAGGAGGCGCTCGCCACTCCGAGCGCCGGCCTGATCGACGACCTCGCACGGGGTGCGGGCGACCTCGTGATCCTCGGCGCCGGGGGCAAGATGGGCCCGACGCTGGCCATGCTCGCGCGCCGCGGGATGGATGCCGCCGGGCGCCAGGGCGACGCGGTCTACGCCGTCTCCCGCTTCGGCGACGCGGCGATCCGCGAGCGTCTGGAGACCGCGGGGGTGAAGGTCGTCCCGTTCGACCTGATCGAGAACGACGACTTCGCATCGCTGCCGGACGCCCCCAACGTGGTGTTCATGGTCGGGGCGAAGTTCGGAGCCGCGACCAACGCCTCGTGGGCGTGGGAGGTCAACGCCGCCCTGCCCGATCGGGTAGCCCGCCGCTACCGCGACAGTGCCATCTCGGTGCTCTCGACGGGCAACGTCTACCCGTTCCTGCCCGCGTCCTCCGGCGGTGCATCCGAAGAGGTGCAGCCCGCACCGATCGGCGAGTACGCGCAGTCGTGCCTCGGGCGCGAGCGGGTCTTCGAGTTCGGCGCCCAGGAGCGTGGCACGAAGGTCGCGATCATCCGCCTCAACTACGCCGTCGACCTGCGCTACGGGGTGCTCGCCGACATCGGCAGCGCCGTGCATGCGGGCCAGCCCGTCTCGGTCGCGACGGCCAACGTCAACGTGATCTGGCAGGGGTATGCGAACGAGGTCGTGCTGCGCAGCCTCGTGCACGCCTCGACCGCCCCGTTCGCGATCAACCTCACCGGCCCCGAGCTCCTGAGCGTGGAGTCGATCGCCCGTCGATTCGGCACCCTGTTCGACCGCGAGGTCACGATCGTCGACGAGCCCCAGCCCACCGCGCTGCTCAGCGATGCCCGGCGCTGCATGGCCCTGTTCGGCTACCCGGCCGTCTCGGCCGAGACGCTGATCGGGCTGCAGGCGGACTGGATCGAGAAGGGTCTTCCGATGATCGCCAAGCCGACCAAGTGGGCCGTGCGGGACGGGAAGTTCTGATGGCGGTTCCCACCCTGCGACCGGAGGCTGCGGCGACCCTCGCCCGCGGTGCCGTGATCCCGGCGCATCCGCTCGCCCTCACCGCCGATCGGCGCATCGACGAACGCCGCCAGCGCGCCCTCACCCGCTACTACCTCGACGCCGGTGCCGGGGGCATCGCCGTGGGAGTGCACACCACCCAGTTCGAGATCCGCGATCCGGAGCACGCCCTGTTCGAGCCCGTGCTCGCGCTCGCCGCGGAAGAGCTCGACGCGCGGGCGAGCGCCGATGTCGTGCGCATCGCCGGTGTCGCCGGTGGCACGGCTCAGGCGGTCGCCGAGGCCGAGCTCGCCCGTGACCTGGGCTACGACGCCGTGTTGGTGAGCCCTCGCGTGGCCGGCGCCGACGAGCGCGCCCTGCTGGAGCGCGCCCGGGCGGTGGGCGAGGTGCTGCCGGTGGTCGGCTTCTACCTGCAGACCGCGATCGGCGGCCCCGTGCTCGACCGCGACTTCTGGCGCGAGTTTGCCTCGATCCCGGCCGTGGTCGCGGTCAAGGCCGCCCCCTTCGACCGCTACCGCACGCTCGAGCTGGTGCGCGGCGTCGCGGCCTCGGGCCGCGCCGACGAGATCGCGCTCTACACCGGGAACGACGATGCGATCGTGGCCGACCTGCTCTCCGAATTCCACGTGGAGTCGCCCTCGGGTGCGCGCACGCTGCGCTTCGTCGGCGGGCTGCTCGGCCAGTGGGCGGTCGGCACGCGCGCCGCCGTCGCTCTCCTCGAACGCGCGCAGCGGGCGATGGCCGGCGATGCGCAGGCCTACCGCGAACTGGGTCTCGTCGCCTCCGACATGGTCGACGTCAACCAGGCCGTGTTCGATCCCGGCAACGACTTCGACGGCGTGATCGCCGGTGTGCACGAGATGCTGCGCCAGCAGGGTCTGCTCGACGGCGTCTGGTGCCTCGACCCCGCGGAGGGTCTCTCACCGGGACAGGCCGAGGAGATCGCGCGGGTGCGTCACGCCTACCCCGACCTGAACGACGACGCCTTCATCGCCGAGAACCTCGAGGCCTGGTTGAGATGAGCGCCCAGAGGAGTGTGCCGACCGTGGTCGCGGTCGTCTCGGAAGAGCTCTTCACAGAGTTCTTCTCCGACGAGGATGCGGAGCGCCTGCGTGCGGTCGCGGCTCGTCTCGGGGGCACCTTCCTGCGTGTCGACCGCCTCGCGGACGCGGAGCTCGCCGAGGCGCGCATCGTCATCACGAGCTGGGGCGTCGGCCCGTTCGACGCCGCGGTGCTGGCATCGCTGCCCGCGCTCGCACTGATCGCGCACACCGGTGCGACGATCAAGCCCTTCGCGACCGACGAGCTGTTCGACCGCGGCATCCTGGTCACCCAGGCCGGTGCGGGGATGGCGCGGCCGGTGGCCGAGGTGTCGCTGACGTTCACGCTCGCGCTGCTGCACCGGGTGCCCGAGATGCACAACGCCCTGCGCTCCGGCGACGGCTGGTACGACGCGGATGCCGTGGGCGTGCAGCGCGAGATCCTCGGCACATCCATCGCCGTGATCGGCGCCTCCCGCACCGGGCGGGCCTACCTCGAACTGATCCGCGCGCTCGGGGCCGAAGCGCTGCTTGTCGACCCGACGATCGATGCCGACGCGGCGGCGGCTCTCGGAGCCGAGCTCGTGCCGCTCGACGAGGCGCTGCGGCGCGCGCAGATCGTCGCCGTGCATGCTCCCACGCTGCCCGAGACCCACCATCTCATCGGTCGCCGCGAGCTCGCCCTGATGCGCGACGGCGCGGGGCTCGTGAACACCGCGCGCTCGTGGCTGGTCGACGAGGCCGCGCTGATCGAGGAGCTGCAGCGCGGCAGGCTCAACGCCGCGATCGATGTGTTCGACGAGGAGCCGTTCGCCGCGGACAGTCCGTTCCGGACACTGCCCGGCGCGCTGGTGACCCCGCATCGGGCGGCCGGCACGAGTCAGGGGCGACGGCGTCAGGGACGGATCGTCGCCGACGAGGTCGAGGCCTTCGCCGCGGGACACCCGCTCGCACACATCGTCTCCCGCGACCAGCTGTCGTCGATGGCATGACCGGGACGCCGCTGCGCGTGGCCTTCGCCGGGCTCGCGCACTCTCATCCGCACACCGACGCCGCGAACGTCCGAGCGCTCGGCGCCGAGGTCGTCGGGGTGCACGATGCGGATGCGGCGGCGGCGAGCGCGTTCGCGGCACGCTTCGGCGGGGTCACGGCGGCCTCGGCCGGCGAGCTCGCGGCGCTCCTGCCCGACCTCGTCATCGCGACACCGCGTCCGCACGAGGTCGGACCCTTCCTGCAGGCGCTCGGCAGCGGAGCTGCTCCGGTCTTCGTGAACAAGGTGATGGCGGCGACGGCTGCGCAGCTCGCCGTGGTCGACCGCGCGCTCGCCGGAGGCTCGATCCCGATCGGCACGAGCTCTGTCCTGCGCTTCGCGCCTGCGCTCAGAGCTCTGGCCGAGGAGGTCGCGGGTCACGATGTGCTCGCGCTCCGTGTGCACGCCCAGCACGACAATGCGGCCTTCCAGCTGCCGGAGCGCGCATGGCAGGACGACCCACAGCGCGGCGGAGGCACGGCGGTGACGGTGGGGGTGCACGCCTGGGAGATGCTCGACGTGCTGCTGCCTGGTGCTGCTCTCGTCTCGGGATCGGGCTGGACGCGCTCGCGCCACGGATCGGCCACGGCGTCCGAGGATGCCGCCGGCGTCGAGGGCATGGTGCGAATGCCCGGTGCGGAGCGCGAGGTGCCGGTGCAGGTGCTGATCACCGGCGCGCCCGGTGTGGACGCCTACGGGGTGGATGTGGTGACGACCACCGGCATCCGCTCGGTCGCGCTCGATGTCGGTGCGGAGGGAGGTGCGGACGCGAACGACGAGCTCGGGTTCTGCGGCCTGATCCGCGCGCTGCTCGATGCGGCGCCCGCGGGGGCGACCGTGGCGCCCTGGCACGAGGCGCGGAGCGTCGTGGCGAACAGCATCCGTGCCGCCGAGATCGCGCGGGGCGACGCATGAGCGACCAGCGCATCCGGGCCGCGCGCGTCGAGGACGAGCCCGCGCTCACCGCGCTGTGGGCGACCGCGTTCGCCCCTGCGCTCACGCCTGACCAGTGGCTCATCGACGATGAACGGTTCGCCCACACGATCGTGGCCGAAGACGATGAGGGCCTGTGCGGGTCGATCTACGGTCTGCCCAAGCGGCTGCGCGAATCCGACGGCGGCATCGCCGAGGTGCAGGCGATCGGCAGCGTCGCGGTCGCCGAGCGCTCCAGGGGACAGGGCCTCGCCCGCAGGCTCGTCACCGCGACGTTGCAGGCCGGGCGCGACGCCGACTGGGCGCTGCTGTTCACCGGCACCCCGGAGGTGTATCGCTCGAGCGGGTTCGAGACCTTCTCCATGCCGCGCACCCTGGTCGGGCCGTGGAGCCCTCCCGTGTCGGCCGAGACCGAGGGGCTGGTCGTGCGCGAGGCCGTGGGGCTCGGGAGCCTCCGCCCACTGCGGGAGGTCTACGAGCGTTCGCGCGCAGGTCGAGTGGTCCTGGCCCCGGTGCGCGGCGACCGCGACCGGGCGATGGCCGAGGTGCGCATGAGGGGTGTGACCCTGTACCTCCGGGTCGAGGGATCAGCGCCGGTCGGCTACGCGATCACCGAGCACCGCGGCGATGTCGGCATGCTCCTGGAGAGCGCCGTGCTTCCGGGGCGCGGTGCTGCGCGCGATGACCTGCTCTCCGCCATCGGCGCGGACTGGGCATCCGCCGGGGTGACGTCGTGCGATCTCGCCGTCCCCGCTCTCGAGGATGAGGATCGCGCACTCCGCGCCTTCGCCCCCGCGGCCGTGAGGCAGGACGACCGCACCGGGATGATCCGTCCGCTGCGGCGTGAGGCGCGGCTGCGCGGCATCCGCCACTTCACGGCGGGCGACTACTTCTGAGCGACCCGCTCGGAGAAAACACTGGGGACTGGGGATCGATCGGATGATGCGGCCCGGCAGAACGACCGGACGCCTGACCGCGGCGATGACGCCGCAAGGAGGATGAGCATGACCCAGAAGACGAGCACGACCCCGCAGGAGAAGACCGACACCGCTGCTCTGCGCAGCAGACGCATGCTGCTCGCCGGTTTCGGCGCGGCAGCCATCGGCGGCGTGGCGGCCGTCAGTGCGCAGACCCCCGCGCAGGCCGCCGGCCCGATCGTCACGCAGGGCAACTCGGGCTCCTCGTCTGTGGCGAACGGCGGCACGGCGACCGATCTCGTCACGCGCAAGGGCAAGGACGGCGATCTGGTCCGCACGACCGGATACGCCGCGGCCGGTGACGGGGGCGGCGGGCTGTACCGCTTCGTGAAGAAGAACGCTCCGGCGGCGAACGGCGGCACCGTGCTCGCCGCTCCGAAGGGCGGGGCGTGGCTGCTCGTGCACGAGGGGGTCGTGGACTTCCGGATGTTCGGGATCATGGATGCGAGCGTCAACGCCGACGACGCGCTCGACGCCATGGTGAACGATGCGAGCATCCACCGCATCGAGGGGCACAGCCCCCTCAACTTCGTGCGTCGCCACAGGTTCTCGCGGTCGAACATCGCCTTCGACTTCGGCGGGCACCTCATGACGACCGTCGGCATCGAGAATGCGGGCAAGGACGACCCCTTCGCCGCGGTCATGTTCTTCCGCGGCGAGGTGACGGATGCCTTGCACGAGGCGAAGCTCGGCGAGGTGGTGCCCGATCTGGGTGACATCTTCCCGGTCGCCGACTCCTCGTTCTTCGCGGTCGGCGACTGGTACGCCGCCGAGGTGAACGCGCTGTCGGGCCGCTGGGAGCGCGAGCTGCAGCGGATGGTGCAGGTCACGCAGATCGTCGATGGCACGCACATCCGCATCAACTACAAGAACGGCTGGCCGCTCGGCAAAGACCGCACGATGACGTGGCGCCGCGTCGTTCCGGTGCACGACGTGACGGTGTCGAACCTGAAGTTCCTCGGCACCGGCACCGACGAGTACACGGGCTCGCACCCGTTGGCCTTCGAGTACGCGGTGCGCTGCGACGTCGACCACATCGACGGCACCGGCACCTTCTGGCCGCTCATCCAGCGCCGGTGGAACACCTACTACTCGACCGTGAGCTGCACGCTGAAGAACCCCACCTCGGTCACCTGGGGTGGGGCCGGCTACCTGACGCAGCAGATCTACTGCCTCTACGGATACGTCGCCAACTGCCACACCGCGAACGCCCGGCACCTGAACGACTTCACCGCGAGCGCCTACTGCCTGGTGGAGAACTGCCACGGCGACGGTGACGACCAGGGGCCGTTCGTCACGCACGGACAGTACGAGCACGACCTCACATACACCGGCAACTCGGGGCTGATGACCTTCGCGAACTCGGGGGCGGCCTGGGGATCGGCGGCCAAGCGCATCACGGTGCGCAAGCACGTGTGCTCGTGGTTCGTCGCCCGCGTGCGCATCACCGACCTCACCCTCGAAGACGTGCAGGTGATCGGCAAGCCGTCGCTCGCGGGATCGGGCATGCTGTGGATCAACGCCGACGGCGCGCAGCTGCGCGGCTGCACGGCATCCGACACCCTCGTGATCACGCAGGCCTCGGACAACTCCGCGCGGCCGACCGTGATCGCCGATTCGCACTTCACGTTCGTCGCACCGGGGGAGCTCACCAACGCCACGGTGAAGACGCCGGTCACGTTCGTCGACACCGTGCTCGACCGGGTCGGCGGCATGAAGATCGCGGGGGCCGGAGCGGTCACTTTCCGCGGCTCGACGCTCACGGACGCCGACGACGCGGCGCCGGTCGTGACATCGTCGGAGCGGCTGCGGTTCGAGGGATCGACGCTCCGCAACGCCCGCATCGCCGCGGCACGAGGGGAGCGGCAGGCGGTCGAGATCGCGGGGTCGGATGTCGCGATCAAGGGCGGCACCGGTGTCTCGCGCACCGGTGACGGCGAGCTGCACCTGACGCTGTCCGACAGCACTTTCCGTGCGGAGGGGTCGGCCACGCATGTCGCGGTCACGAAGGGAGCTACCCACTACCGCGCCGTCGGCAACCGTTTCGAAGGCGGCGCGCTCGAGCTGGCGGATGCCGCGTTCGGCGCATCGTCCACGCTGCTGCACACCGGCAACGTCGAATCGGGTGTGACCCGCACGGCCTTCCCCGCCGCGGGCCCGCGCGTGGTGGATACCGCGAACCTCGTGGTCTGACGCTCTCCCGGGCGCGGGCCTCCGGGGCGGAGCATCCGTCGGGAGGTGCATCCGTCGGGAGGGGCATCCGTCGGGAGGGTCATCCGTCGGGAGAATGTCCGGATGTCGGACCGGAAAGCCTGTTCCGGTCCGACATCCGTGAGATCTCCCGACAGGTGCGCACTCCGGAGAGACGAACCGGGGAATGCGAACCGGGCAGGCGAGCCGGGGCCGCTCGATGCGTTCGGGCTACGTGGTGGGGATGCCGACGAGCTCGGCGCTGCGCTGCCAGAGGGCCTCGGCGAGGGCGGCGTCGTTCACCTGCGGATTGACCTTCGTGGTCAGCTGGCGCTCGTCGTAGTAGGCGCCGGAGAACCAGGTCTCACCGGGGGTTCCCTCGATGAACCAGCGCAGTGTCGCACCGCCCTTGTCTGCACCGATGAGCATGAGGTGCTTGAGTGGGGTGCGGTAGAGCAGCCGCATGATGCTCGACGAGTCGGACGCGAAGTTCGTCTGCACGGTGCCGGGGTGGAAGGCGACCGCGCTCAGCCCCTGGGCGTGGAACCTCGTGTGCAGGCTCTTGGCGAACAGCACGTTCGCGAGCTTGGCGTCGCCGTAGGCCTTGTTCGGGCTGAAGCGGCGGCGGTTGTCGAGGTCGTCCACGTCGAGATGACCGAACAGGCGGTGGGCGATGCTGGAGGTGTTGACAACCGCGCCCTCCGCCTTCAGCACGTGTGGGAGCAGCAGGTTCGTGAGCAGGAACGGCGCCAGGTGGTTGACCTGCATGGTCTTCTCGAAGCCGTCGACCGTCGGGGTCTGATCCCCGAAGATGCCGCCGGCGTTGTTCGCCAGCACGTGGATGCCGCTGTCGCCGACGGCATCGCTGATCTTCGCGGCCAGTGCTCGCACGTCGTCGAGGCGCGCGAAGTCGGCGGTGAACCACGCAGCGCCGGTCTCCTCGGCGATGGCGCGGGTCTTCTCGACCGACCGGCCGACGAGGATGAGGCGATGCGGGGAGGAGGTGAGCTGGCGGGCGGCCGCTGCACCGATCCCGTCGGAGGCTCCGGTGAGGACGATCGTCTGCGGGGTCACGGGGTGGATCACTCGGCCGTGGGGGTGATGCGCTCGACGGCCCTGGTCACATGCTCGGCGATCACGGCCTGCGCCCGCTCGGGGTCGCCGCTCGCGATGGCGTCGACGATCTGCTGGTGGCTGCGCACGTGCTCCTCCTGCTCTGCGGGGTCGAGGGCCGCGTTGGCGGCATGCAGGAATCCGGTGATCCGGCCGCGCAACTGTCCGCTCAGCTCGTCGAGGAAGCGGTGCTCGGCGAGATCGGCGAGCGTCTCGTGGAAGAGGCGGTCCTGGCGCAGCACCTCGTCGATGTCGCCGGGGGCCGCATCCGCCATGTCCTGGATGATGGCTCCGAGCCGGGCGGCGGATTCCTCGCTCCATCGCTCCTGCACACGGATCGCCATGAACTGCTCCAGCACGATCCGCAGGCTGGAGATCTCTTCCAGGTCCTGCGCGCTCAGCTGGGCGACACGAGCGCCGCGGCGGGGCTCGCGGGTGATTAGGCGCTCCTCGGCGAGCCGGGTCAGGGCCTCGCGCACCGGGATGTGGCTGACACCGAGCCGGTCGGCGAGCTTGCGCTCGACCAGGCGCTCGCCGGGGGCGAGCTCTCCGGAGTGGATGGCCGCGCGCAGCTCGTCTGCGACCTGTTCGGCGATGTTCTGATCCGAGACGCTGCGCATTCGGTGCCCTTCTCGATCCGCGGTTCCGTCTCGTCGAGAGGCGCGAATTCGTTCGCTCGATGCTATGGCATTTTCCGGATGAGTGGACACGGCCAGGGATTTGCTAGATGCTATAGCAAGCCCACTCGAACGATGACGAAGGAGTTGTCCATGGCCGGGAACGCATCCGCACCCGATACGCGAACACCGGAGGAGGTCGGAGCCTCCGCCATGAAGAAGGCGATCTGGCGTCTGGGCCCGTTCCTCGGGCTGCTGTACCTCGTCGCTTACATGGACCGCAACAACGCGGGCTTCGCCAAGCTGGAGATGACGGCGGCACTGCAGATCACCGAGGCCGCCTTCGGGTTCGCCGCCGGCATCTTCTTCATCGGGTACCTGCTGTTCGAAGTGCCCAGCAACCTCCTGCTCGAGCGCTTCGGCGCCCGTAAGTGGATCGCCCGCATCATGGTCTCCTGGGGACTCGTCGCCGCCCTCACCGCCTTCGTGCAGGATGCCACCCAGTTCGCGATCGCCCGGTTCGTGCTCGGCATCGCCGAGGCCGGCTTCTTCCCCGGCGTGCTCCTCTACCTCACGCTCTGGTTCCCGCGGCAGTACCGCACCCAGGTGCTCGCGGTGTTCGTGCTGTCGAACCCGATCGCGAACGCCGTCGCCGCGCCCCTCTCCGGCTGGATGCTCGAGCTCCACGGCATGTGGGGTCTGGACGGTTGGCAGCTGGTCTTCCTCCTGCAGGGCCTCCCCGCTGTGCTCCTCGCCTTCGTCGTCTTCTTCTGGCTGCCCGACCGTCCGCAGGATGCGCGCTGGCTCGACCCGACCGAGCAGCGGTGGATCAACGACACCCTGGCGGCCGAGACAGCGGCGACCGAGCAGAAGCACGGGCGTCTGCGCCTGCGTGAGGTGTTCAGCAACGGACGCCTGTGGACCCTGATCGTGCTGTTCTTCGGTGTGGTGTTCGGTGCGTACGGGCTCGGCATGTGGTTGCCCACGATCGTGAAGAGCATGGGCGACTTCTCCAACTCCACGACGGGGTGGATCGTCGCGCTGCCGAATCTGTGCGCCGCGCTCGTCATGCTCCCGTGGGAGCGTGCCGCCCGCAAACAGGGCAACATCCCGCTGCAGATCGGCATCACGCTCACCATCACCGCGCTCTCGCTCATCGCGGCGGTCGCGGCGCAGGGCACGCCGGTCCTCGCGCTCGCGGCGCTGTGCGTCGGGATGTCGGCGCTGTTCTCGACGACGCCGCTGTTCTGGAGTCTGCCGCCCATGGTGCTCACCGGCACGGCGGCGGCTGCCGGACTCGCCTTCATCAACTCGGTCGGCAACCTCGCCGGATTCGCCGGTCCGTATGCGATCGGCTGGATCAGCGAGACCACGGGGTCGGCGATCTGGGGTCTGCTCCTGATCGCCGGACTCACCCTGCTCGGTGCGACCATCGCCTTCGTGCTCAGCCGACGGGCGGACTTCACGGTTCCGGCCGAAGCGCTGCTCGCCGCAGACGCGAAGTCCGGGGTGCGGTGATGTCCCGCAGCGACGCGGATGCGCGTGTGCGTTCGACGAGTCGACGCGCCCTCGTGGCGGGGTTCGGTGCGGTCGCGCTCGGTGCGGCCGGCTCCCTGGCAGCGGCGTCACCCGCGCAGGCGGCTCCCACCGCGGCGGGGGCGAAGGACATCACCAGGGCGGACTCCGTCTCCGAGCTGTCCCGGCGCCGTGCGCGCGACGGCGAGGTGGCGATCGTCGCCGGCTACCGGACGCCCGGCGACGCCGGACTGCTCGTTTACGTGGGGGTCGAGGCTACGGACATCGAGGCCAACGGCGGCACGGTGATCGCCGGAAAGCGCGGCAGCAGATGGCTGCTGCAGCACGACGGCACCGTCGACTTCCGGGTCTTCGGCATCACCGGGCCCGAGACGGCGGCCGATGACGCGCTCGCCGCGATGGTGAACGACGTCCGCGTCAAGCGGATCGCGGCGAGCACCGACCTGCTGTTCCAGCGACGGCATCGCTTCACCCGCTCCCACATCGAGATCGACTTCGGGGGCCACGTCATCACCACGGACGGGATCGAGGCGAACACCCACGACAACCCCTTCGGTGCGGTGATGTTCTTCACCGGGGTGTCGCGGGACGTGGTGGTCGAGCACCGCCTGGCAGAGGCCTGGCCCGAGCTGACGGACGCGGTGACTGTGCCTGATGCGGCGGCGTTCCCCGTGGACTCCTGGTGGGCGCTACAGTGCGACACGGTCGCCGGAGGTGGAGCCGATGAGCGCGAGATCCAGCGATTCGTCCGGGTGACGCAGCAGATCGACGGAACGCACATCCGGATCGACTACCTGAACGGCTGGCCGCTCGACACGGGGCGAAAGCTCATCTGGCGTCGGATGGATCCGGTCGAGGGCGTGCGCATCTCGAACATGCGGTTCCTCGGGGCCGGTCCCTTCGACGGACCGACGGACGGCTCCTTCCCGGACTCTCGCGAGCTCACCGGATCGCACCCGATCGCCTTCGAGTACGCGATCCACTGCGATGTCGCCGACGTGCACGCCAGTCGCACCTGGTGGCCGGTCATCATGCGGCGGTGGAACACCCACTTCACGACCGAACGCTGCTCGGTCGAGAACCCGCCCACGGTCTTCTACGGCGGCGCGGGCTACCTCACGCAGCAGATCTACAGCCTCTACGGGCGGGTGAGCGACTGCACATCGTCGAACGCGCGGCATCTCAACGATCTGACCGCCAGTGCGTACTGCATCGTCGAGAACTGCCACGGCGACGGTGACGACCAGGGCGGGAACCCGTTCACCACGCACGGTCAGTACGAGCACGACCTCACCTTCATCGGGTGCTCGGGGCTGATGGACATCGCCAACTCCGGCGCGCAATGGGGCACCGCAGCCAAGCGCATCACGGTGCGCGACCACGTCTGCTCGTGGTTCGTCGCGGGCACGAAGATCAGCGACCTGACGCTCGAGAACGTCCGGGTGATCGGGCGATCGACCTTCGACCCCCAGGCGACCATGACGATCAACGCCGACGGCGCCCAGTTGCGAGGGTGCACCGCGGGGCTGCTGGCCATCGGCCAGCGATCGACAAGGTCGTCGCGGCCGACGACCATCGAGGACTGCACCTTCGCGCTCCCCAAGGACCAGGTGCTCATCCAGACCCCCGTCACGGTCCCCGTGAGTTTCGCACGCTGCACGATCACCGGAATCGACGGGATGAAGGCTCGGGGATCCGGAGCGGTCGAGTTCGTCGACTGCCGGCTGAGCGGTCCGGCGACCGGCGCCCCCGCCGAGCTCGGCGGGTCGAGGGTGACCATCCGGGGCGGCACGGTCCGTGACGTCGTGCTCACGGCGACCGCGGTGCGCGACCAGGCCATCGTGCTCGAGGGTGTCGAGCTGAGCACGGAGCGCGGCGAGGGCGCCATGCTGTCGCGGGCCGGCGGCGCGGGCGTGATCACCTGGCGGCTGAGCGGTGTGACGTCCACGGTGCCGAAGGGCGCGGCGCACGTCGACATCGGCGCGGGCATCAACCACGCGCGGGTCACCGGCGCACAGTTCGTCGGAGGACGGCTGCGGTTGGCCGCGGGCTTCGCCGAGCCGTCGACGCTGCTCTACAGCGACACGGTCGAGCGCGGCGTCGAGACCGATCTCCCCGCAGACGGTGAGCGTGTCCTGATCGCCGACGTGCTGAAAACCGCCTGAGCGGCGGCATCATGGAGAACAGGGAGGACCACGCGTGAACGACACCGCATCTGCCACGAAACTCGGCGATCGCATCCGCATCCCCCGCACCCAGGCGCGCATCGGCGTCGCCCGGCGCGACATCACCCCGCCCACTGGCATCCGGGCGAAGAACTGGGGCCCCGCCGACTGGGAGCGCTCCGAGGGGGCGCACCGTCCGTTCGAGCTCACCGCGCTCGCCGTGGTCTCCGCCGACGAGCGCCCGCGCGTGCTGCTCGCGGTGGATGGCACGTGGTGGCGTCGCGTCGCCGACGAGCAGGGCGTGCGCGGGGCGATCCTCGACGGGCTGGGGCTCGACCCCGACCAGCTGATGCTCTCGCTCTCGCACACCCATGCCGGTGCGGTGCTGTGCGCCGCCGATGCGCATCTTCCGGGTGGCGAGCTGATCCCCGGATACCTCGAGGCGCTCGCCGCTGCGGGGATCGCCGCCGGGCGCGAGGCGCTGGAGAGCGCGGTCCCCGGACTCATCGAGTGGACCACCGGGCGCTGCACCCTGGCGGCCGATCGCGAGCTCGACGTCGACGGTCGACCCCTCGTTGGCTACAACCCCGCGGGCGAGGCCGACGACACCGCGACGATCGGGCGCCTCAGCGTCGACGGTGCGGTGTGCGCCACCCTCGTGAACTACGCCTGCCATCCGACCACGCTCGCCTGGCAGAGCCGAGAGGTGTCGCCGGACTACGTCGGGGCGATGCGCGAGATCGTCGAGTCCGCCACCGGCGCTCCGTGCCTGTTCGTGCAGGGCGCATCGGGCGAGCTGGCTCCGCGCGAGCAGTACACGGGCGACGTCGCGGTCGCCGACCGGCACGGACGCTCGCTCGGACACGCGGTGCTCGCCGCTCTCGATGCGCTGCCCGTCCCGGGGGAGGAGCTGACGCTCGACGGCGTCGTGGAGTCGGGTGCTCCGCTCGCGATCTGGACCGGGCGGGCAGCCGCTGGAGGGGAGGGGGCTGCCTCTTCGCTGACGAGTGTGGAACTGCCGCTGCGTGACCTCCCGACGCTCGACGAGCTCGCCGAGGAGTGGAAGGACATCGATCCGCGCTCGCGCGAGGAACGTCTGGGACGTGCCCGCAACCTGCGCGACGGCTACATCGACGGTCCCACCGTGCAGCATCCGATCTGGGCCTGGCGGCTCGGGGACGCGGTGATCGTGGGGCATCCGGGCGAGGCCTACTCGCGGCTGCAGACCACGCTGCGCCGCCGATTCCCCGAGACGCCGATCGTGGTGATGAACCTCACGAACGGCCCAGGCTTCGTGTATCTGCCGACGCGCGACGCCTATGACCGCGGGGCGTATCAGGCCTGGCAGACGCCTCTCGCGCCCGGGGCGCTCGACCTGCTCGAGGAGCATGCGGTGGCTGTCGTGGCCGATCTGCTCGACCACTGACGGCACTCCCGATACACTTGCTATAGCAAATCTCGATCACTCTGAGGAGAGCAATGACCGCCCAGCGCCCTGTCGCCATCGTCACCGGAGGATCCGCCGGGATCGGCTGGGAGATCGGTCAGCGCCTCGCCGCCGACGGCTACCTCGTGGTCGCCGCCGACCGCGTTCCCGGACTCACCGCAGCCGACAACCCGGCCGGCATCCTGTGGCGCGAGCTCGATGTGACCGACCATGCCGGTGTCGACCGCGTGTTCGGCGAGATCGAGACGGAGCTCGGACCGATCGAGGTGCTCGTCAACAATGCCGGCATCCAGCGCCATCGTGGCATCGAAGACCTCACCTGGGACGAATGGTCGGCCGTGGTCGACGTCAACCTGCACGGGGTCTTCTCGGCGCTGCAGGCCGCGGGCACGCGGATGCTCCAGCGCGGCGAGGGTCGCATCGTGAACATCTCCTCCATCTCGTCGCGCGGCTCTGCGGGACGCGCCCCCTACGCCACGACGAAGGCCGCGGTGATCGGTCTGACCTCGACCGCGGGTGCCGAGTGGGCCTCGCGCGGGGTGCGGGTCAACGCGGTCGCACCCGGGTACGTCGACACGGGCGTCTTCCGCCAGGGTGTCGAGGCGGGCACGCTCAGCCTCGACGCGATCCTGTCGCGCATCCCCGCGAAGCGTCTGGCCGAAGCGAGCGAGATCGCCGCCGCGGTCAGCTTCCTCGTCTCCGACCAGTCGCGGTACATGAACGGCCAGACGCTCTACGTCGACGGCGGGTTCATGGTCGACTACGGCGTGCCGCTGGCGAAGAAGCCCGAATGACGACGATCGCTCGCATCGACACGGCCACGGCCGTGCTGCCGCTCCCGGCACCCCTGCACCTGGGGGCGATGACCGTGACCCGCCGCGAGTACAGCGCGGTGCGGGCGACCGCTGACGACGGCCTGACCGGTGTGGCCTACTGCCTCTCGCGGGAAGCGCCGATGGCCGAGATCGTCGACCGTCTCGTTGCGGTGCACGCGGTGGGGGCGGATGCCGACGACCCCGCCGCGACCTGGGAGCGGATGCTGCGCGGCAGCGCCATCGTCGGACGGGTGGGCCTGGTGCGGCGGGCGATCGGCCTGGTCGACATCGCGCTGTGGGACATCGCCGCGCGGCGTGCGGGTGTGCCGCTGTGGAAGATGCTCGGCACGGGCGACGGTTCTCGCGAGTCGATGCTGGTCGCCGCGTATCCCTCTGCGGACCGGACTCCCCGCGAGGTGGCCGACGAGGTTCTCGCGCAGGCGGACGGCTGGACCAACGTGAAGATCTCCCGCATTCCGGATCCGGCATATATGCGTGATCTGCTCGCGATGCTGAACGCCGAGCTGCCCGATACGACCGGCCTGGTCGTCGACGTGGGCTTCGGCTGGCCCGATGCCGACACGGCGCTGACCGAGATCGCGCAGTGGGGCGACCCTCGGCTCGCGTGGCTCGAAGACCCGCTGCTTCCCGAAGACGCCGAGGGCGTCGCGCGCATCCGCCGGGAGTCAGGGCTCCCGGTCTCGGTCGGCGATGAGGTCACCGATCCGGCCGTGCTGAAGGCGCTCGTCGAGGTGGGCGGTGTCGACGTGCTGCGGCTCGATGTGGTCGCGATCGGCGGCGTGACACCGGCCCGCGAGATGATCGCGTGGGCGGCCGAGCGCGGCGTGCCGGTGTCGGGGCACGTCTATCCTGAGGTCACCGCGCACCTGGGCATCGGCGTCGAGACCTTCGCCCGCGGCGTCAATCCGTACGATCCTGCGCCGTCGTTCATCCTCGGCGGTCCGTCGTTCGAGGGCCGGGTGCGGCCGACGGATGCCGCGGGCCTCGGCTTCGCGCTCGATCCCACCGTCTTCCCATTCGAGAGGGACTGAGATGCCAGACTCCCCGCGCAGCTCTGCGAACCGCAGCGTCGTCGTGACCGGCAGCGGCAAGGGCATCGGCCGTGCCATCGCGGAACGTCTCACCGCCGACGGCTGGATCGTGGTCGGGCTCGAGCGTTCCCCAGGCTCCGGCACGCTCGAAGACGGCATCGTGGCCGAGGTCGTGCTCGGAGACGCCGCCGATCGCGCGACGCACGAGCGTGCCGCCGCTGCCGCCCGTGCCAGGGCGCCCCTCGCCGGTTGGGTCAACAACGCCGGGATCACCAAGCGCACCCCGCTGCACGAGCTCGACGAACACACCGTGCGCGAGGTGCTCGACATCAACGGCTTCGGGTACATCTGGGGCTGCTCGACCGCCGTCTCCGCCTTCGTCGATCAGGGCGTGCCGGGCGCGATCGTGAACATCGGGTCGATCCACGGACGCTCCAGCTTCACCGACCATGCCGCCTACGAGTTCACGAACGGCGGCATCGACGCCCTCACCCGCAGCGTGGCCGTGTCGTACGGCGCCCTCGGCATCCGCGCCAACACCGTCGCTCCCGGCGGGGTGCGCACCCCGCATCTGGAGGCGCAGATCGCCCGCGCGGCCGACCCCGAGGCTGAAGAGCGGGCGCTCGCAGAGGGACCGCCCATGGGCCGCATCGCCCGCGCCGAAGAGGTGGCAGCGCTCACGGCGTTCCTGCTGTCGGATGAGGCCCCGTACCTGTCGGGGCAGTCGATCGCCGTCGACGGCGCGTGGACGGCATCGTTCGGCGACATCGCCATCGACCCGGGTTTGCGGGAGCGCTTCGAGCGCTGACCGGGCTCTGCGTCACCGCAGATAGGCATCCACGAGCAGTGCGCCACGAATGACCCGCAGCTCGTCGAGGATGCGGGCGATGCTCTTCCCACTTACCGAAGACAGCGTGAGGTCGTGCGGACCGAGGGGTTCGAGCTTCCCTGTACGGATGCGGATCACCTCCCAGCCCGTGGCACGGAGCGCGCGATCTTTGCGCAGGTCGGC
Organism: Microbacterium sp. Root1433D1; assembly: GCF_001426835.1. NCBI lineage: Bacteria > Bacillati > Actinomycetota > Actinomycetes > Micrococcales > Microbacteriaceae > Microbacterium > Microbacterium sp. Root1433D1. The sequence goes on from NZ_LMFN01000002.1 coordinate 23,349, forward strand.
GTCTTGGCGTTTGCCCACGTGCTCCAGGCCGTGACGGCCGACGGTGTCGTATTCGAGCGCGACCCGGAGCTCCGGGAACACGATGTCGGGCCAGACCTCGGTGTGGCGGAAGAACGGGCGCGAGACCTTCACGGCGTTCATGGTCGGGTCGAAGTCGATCACCGCGCCGAGTGCCGTTCGCAGGCGGCCCTCAGCCGCGGATGCGGGCTTCGGGGCGCACTCGCTCACGAACGCGGTGCCCGCGCGCAGGTCAGGGGTCTTCGTGCAGAGCGCGGGCGCGGGGCGACGGGGTGCGCGGGGGCGGGCGCGTGCTTCGCCGAGCACGACCGGCTGCGGACGGGCGAGGGCAGAGCACTCGGGGCACCACGCGGAGCGGCGTCGCACTTGTCCAGGACGCTCGCGCTGCTCGGTCGGCGTCGCGGCGAACCGGTGCCCGACCGCGCACTCCCAGCACAGGAGCACGTCGGCTGCCAGCGGGATCTGCGACAGGACGATGCCGTGGTTCAGCTCGGGGTGGTACTGCCGCACCAGTTCCGGATACGCCGCCCACCCGGCGCGATAGGTGCCCACGTCATACGGAACAGCGCGACCGCGGGAGAACTGCCGTCGCGCCCACCACTGCTTCACCGGTTCCGGCACGCGCCGACCATACCGGCCGCCACAGACACCCCGTCTCGCCTCTCGAAGTCGCTGCCGGTGTCCCCGGTTCGTGCGACGATCCGCACGTCGACAGGAGAACGGGATGCGTGGGGAAGCGACGGTGCTGCACGCCGACCTCGACGCGTTCTACGCGTCGGTCGAGCAGCGCGATGCGCCCGAACTGCGTGGCCGTCCCGTGATCGTCGGCGGCGGGGTCGTGCTGGCGGCGAGCTACGAGGCGAAGGCACGCGGGGTGCGCACCGCCATGGGCGGCCGACAGGCGCGAGAGCTCTGCCCTGATGCCGTCGTCGTCCCGCCGCGCATGGATGCCTACTCCGCGGCGAGCAAAGACGTGTTCGCGATTTTCCGTGACACCACCCCGCTCGTGGAGGGGCTGTCGATCGATGAGGCGTTCCTCGAGGTCGGGGGTCTCAGACGCATCGCCGGCAGCCCCGAGCAGATCGCGGCACGGCTGCGTGAACGCGTGCGGGCGGAGGCGGGACTCGCCATCTCGGTCGGGGTCGCGCGCACCAAGTTCCTGGCCAAGGTCGCCAGCGCCGTGAGCAAACCCGACGGGCTGCTGGTCGTGGAACCCGATCGGGAAGAGGAGTTCCTTCTCCCTCTTCCCGTGGAACGCCTCTGGGGCGTGGGCGCCGTGACGGCCGAGAAGCTCCATCGCTATGGCATCCGCACGGTCGGAGAGCTCGCCGAGCTCGAGGCGGCGACCGCCGAGCGGATGCTGGGCAAGGCCACGGGCGCGCACGTGCACGCGCTCGCTCGTCTGCGGGATCCGCGGCCCGTCGACACCACTCGGCGACGCGGGTCGATCGGCTCGCAGCGTGCGCTCGGCACCCGCCCCCGATCTGCCGAAGAACTCGATCTCATCCTCACGCAGATCGTCGACCGGCTGGGTCGGCGCCTCCGCGACGGCGATCGCGTCTGCCGCACCGTCGTGCTGCGCCTGCGCTTCGGTGACTTCTCGAAGGCCACGCGCTCCCGCTCGCTCCGCGCACCGACCGATCGCACCGCCGTGCTGCTCACCCTCGCGCGCACGCTGCTCGCCGCCGCGCACGCCGAGATCACCGACCGCGGCATCACTCTGATCGGCATTTCGCTGTCGCAGCTCGACCACACCGACCGTGTGCAGCCCGAACTGCCGATCGACTGGGGCGATGAAGCCCGCCTCGACACCGTGCTCGACACCCTGCGCGACCGCTACGGCGCGGCCTCGGTCTCGCGGGCCGCACAGCTCGGTCGTGATCCGGGCTGGTCGTCCCCGATCCTCCCGGAGCACGAGTGAGCGCTCTGCGGCGTCAGGCCTTGAGCATCGAGGCCCGTGCGATCAGCCCGTCGACCACGTCGAACGTCGCGATGGTCTCGGTGGCGACGCCCGCGTTGATGACCTGTTCCTGCGCGACGACCCACCGGGTACCGAACAGCACGCTGGTCTCGATGGCGCACGACAGCTCGGGGTTCTGCAGTCGAGGCTCGTAGAACGCGCGGATCGCGGCGGAGCCGACCACGGGCTCGGGCGCGACACCGGTGATCACGGCGTCCTCGGCGTAGGTCGCTACGAACGCGTCGAGGTCGTGCGCGTTGAAAGCGTCGAGCTGTGCCTGCACGGTATCGAGGGCAGAGCGGTCCAGGACGGAGCGGGCGGTGCGGTCAGTCAATGCGAACTCCTCCGTTGACGTCGTAGGTGGCGCCGGTGATGAAGCGGGCGCGCTCCGAGGCGAGCGATGCGATGATCCAGGCGACGTCTTCCGGCTGTCCGAACGCGCCGAGCGGGATCCCTGCTTCGAGCTTCTCGCGGCCAGCGCCCTGCAGCTGGTCGGTGATCGCGCTCGCGACGGGACCAGGGGTGACGGCGTTGACGCGGATGCCCTCGGGGGCGAGATGCCGCGCGAAGCTGCGGGTGATCGCGAGGATCGCCCCCTTGCTGGCTGCGTAGTGGATGCCGGTCTGCAGCGCGCCGACCTGGCCGGCGATCGAGGCGATGTTGATCACCGAGCGGTCGCCCTCGGCGGCACGGAGTAGCGGGAGAGCGCCGCGGGTCAGGAAGAAGGTGCCGCGAGCGTTGGTCTCCAGGACCATGTCCCACTCGTCGAACTCGATGTCGTCGTAGGGGGTGTACGGGCAGACGCCGCCGTTGTTGACGAGCACATGCAGCGAGCCCCATGCGGCCGCGACCTCGGCGATCAGGGCGTCGATCGATGCGCGCTCACGCAGGTCGAGGCGCGAGACGTGTACTTCGGGCGCCCCCGCGGCGCGGCACTCCTCGGCGACGCGGAGGGCTTCGGCTTCCCGCCCCGTGTAGGTGATCCAGAGGGCGGCGCCCTCGCGGGCCAGTTCGAGGGCGGCGGCGGTTCCGATACCGGAACTGGCCCCCGTGATCAGTGCGCGGCGAGCAGTCATGAGATCGATGCTATAGCAAATTCCGGTGAGGGCGAGCGATCGACCTGACGTCGTGCATCCATCTGCTAGATGCTATAGCATCGCATCCATGACCGAGCCATTCATCCTCGTCAGCGACTGCGACCTGCCGGGAACCGTCATCGAAGACACCCTCCGACAGGCCGGGCTGCGTGCCGAACGCGCCGCCTCCGGCAGCATCGACGACCTCGCCACCATCGGCTCCGACGCCGAGGGTCTGGTCGTGCAGTGGGCGCAGATCACCGGCGAGGTGATGGATCGGATGCCGAACCTGCGCATCATCAGCCGGGTCGGCATCGGCTACGACATGGTCGACGTCGAGGCGGCGACTGCCCGCGGCATCGCGGTCGCGAACACCCCGAGCTACTGCATCGAAGAGGTCGCCGCGCACACGATCGCGATGATCATGACGCAGGCCCGCGGTCTCCCCGCCTACGACCGTGCCGTGCGCGCCGGCGCCTGGAAGGCCGTCGATCCCCGCCCGCTCGCCGTGCGCCCCTCGGCCACCACGGTCTCGGTGCTCGGCTTCGGCCGTATCGGCTCGATGGTCGCCCGCGGCTGCCGTGCGCTCGGGTTCCGCGTGCTCGTCGCCGACCCGTATGCGTCCGCCGACACGGTGCGCGACGCCGGATGCGAGCTGGTCGAGATCCCGGATGCCGTGGCCCGGGCCGACATCCTCACCCTGCATGTGCCGCTGACCGCGGAGACCCGCCATGTGATCGATGCCGCGGCCCTCGCGACCATGAAGAGGGGTGCTGTCGTGGTGAACACCTGCCGCGGTCCGCTCATCGACGAGGAGGCGCTCGCCGCCTCGCTGCGTGCCGGGCACCTGGGCGCCGCGGCACTCGACGTGTTCGCGGGGGAGCCCCTCGCCGCCGACTCCCCGCTGCGTGACCTCGACGACGTGCTGCTCACCCCGCACGCCGCCTGGTACTCGCCCGAGGCGCTGGCGGACCTGCCCGTGCACGCGGCCGAGAACATCATCCGCTATCTGGCCGGCGAATCCGTGCCGATCGTCAACCCGACCTTCGCCGCTGCGCGCTGACGGAAGGAACACCCATGGAACTCCTGCGACTCGGCCCCGTCGGCCACGAGCGTCCCTACGCGCGGGAGGCGGGCATCACCTACGACCTGTCGCCCCTCACCGCCGAGATCGACGGTGCCTTCCTCGCCACCGACGGCATCGACCGCGTGCGCGAGGCCCTCGGTCGCGGCGAGCTTCCCGCAGCCACTGTCGACGGGCTGCGCATCGGCGCTCCGGTCGCCCGCCCGACCGCGGTGATCTGCATCGGCCAGAACTACGCCGCCCACGCGGCCGAGTCCGGATCCGTGCCGCCCGAGCATCCGGTGGTCTTCTTCAAGCACCCCAACACGGTGGTCGGCCCGGACGATGTCGTGCTGCTGCCGCCCGGTGCGGAAAAGGTCGACTGGGAGGTCGAGCTGGCGGTCGTGATCGGCAAGACCGCGCGCTACCTGTCGTCTCCGGATGCCGCCCGCGAGGTCATCGCCGGCTACACGATCTCGAACGATGTGTCCGAGCGCGCCTATCAGCTCGACGTGTCGGGCGGGCAGTGGTCGAAGGGCAAGTGCTCCGAGACGTTCAACCCGCTCGGGCCGGCGCTCGTCCCCGCCGACGAGGTCGACCCGCAGGCGCTGCGGCTGCGGTCGTTCGTGAACGGCGAGCCGAGGCAGGACTCGTCGACCGCCGACATGATCTTCCCGGTGCTGCAGATCGTGCACGAGCTGAGCCACTACCTGGTGCTCGAGCCCGGCGACGTGATCAACACCGGCACCCCGCAGGGCGTCGCGCTCTCCGGCCGGTTCCCGTACCTCCAGGACGGCGATGAGATGACGATCGAGATCGAGGGCCTCGGTCGCCAGCACCAGCGCACCGAGCGGGTGCACCTGCGCTGACCTGCGTCATCCACCCGGCGGCCTGTGTCCGGGGCACGGTTCCTTTCGCTGAGTGCACCGTGCCTCGGGCAGAGGCCGTCGGTGCTGCCGCGAGGTCTCAGCCGGCGAAGGGGATGACGGGGAGGCCGCGCACGCCCGGTCGCACGGCGAAGAGCGAACCCGCCTCGGTGCCGTGGTCGGGCCCCAGGCCCTGCGCCGAGGTGGTGATGTAGAGCGTGCCGAGGTCGTCATCGCCGAACGTGCACGCGCTGACCTGGGGCACCGGGAGATCGATCGTCGCGATGCGCTGTCCGGCGGCGTCGTAGCCGTGCACGGCGCTGCCGCCCCAAAGGGCGACCCACACGCTGCCGTCGGCGGCGACCGTGAGGCCGTCGGGTGACCCCTGTTCCTCGGGGATCACGACGAAGGCGCGTCGCCCGCGCAGCTCCCCCTCGGCCACGTCGAACACGTCGATGCGGTGCGTCGCGGTGTCGACGTAGTACGCGCGTCGTCCGTCGGGCGAGAAGCCGACGCCGTTCGAGATCGTCGCCCGCGCCAGCACGGTCGCGATGTTCAGGTCGGCGTCGAGGCGCAGCAGGCCTCCGGCATCGGCCGCGGCGTCGTAGGCCATCGAACCGGCCAGCAGTCGGCCGCGAGGATCGCAGCAGCCGTCGTTCATGCGCACACGAGGGTCGTCGCCCAGCGAGGCCACGGCCCTGGTGTCGCCGTCGACGTCGTCCGCGAGGTAGAGCGTGCGGGCGCCGACCGCCACCAGGCCGCCACCGGATCGGGGGCGAGCGAAGGCCAGGTACTCGTCGTCGATGTGCTGGCGGGTCACACCCTCGGGACGCAGCGCGAGCAGGTCGCCCGCGCTTCCGTCGACCCAGCGCAAGCCGCCCCAGCCCGCCCACCAGACGGGTGCTTCGGCGTGGTGGGCGATCGGACCGGTGACGTTCTCCGGGGTCATGCGTCCTCGCCCGCGTGCGGGGCGGAGGCATCGAGCGCCTCGGCACCCGTTCTGCGACTGCGCGCCACGTACACGGTGTTCGACGACGTGCCGCCCGTGACGGCGTTCTCGAAGTCGACGACATGAGCGACGGCGTCATCGAACACCGCCGTCAACTCGACCATGAACTCCTCGTCGGGCGGGTCATCCGACCACAGGGCGAAGACGCCGTCGGGAGCGAGATGACGGTCGAGCGCGCGCAGACCGGCGGCGTCGTACAGGTCGGCGTGCGTCGGATCCAGCTGGTGCCGGGGAGAGTGGTCGACGTCCAAGAGGATCGCCGAGTACCCGGTGCGACCCTCGACGGGCGCGGAGCGCATCACCGCGAAGAAGTCGTCTTCGAGCAGGGTCGTGCGCGGATCGTCGACGAGTTCCGCCGACACCGGGAGGAGCTTGCGCTCATGCCACCCGATCACCGCGCCCAGCCGGTCGATCACCGTGAGGGCGCTCACCCGCTCATCCCGCAGGGCCGCGACGGCGGTGTAGCCGAGCCCGAGCCCGCCGACCAGCACCGAGAGGTTGTCGCCGTCGACCGCTGCCAACCCCAGGTCGGCGAGCTCTTCCTCCGCCACGGTGAACAGGCTCGACATCAGGTACTCGTCGCCGAGCTTGACCTCGTAGATCTCCTGTCCCACCGCGGGCTCCGTGCGCCGGCGCAGAGTGAGGTCGCCGATCGGGGTGGACTGCCAGTCGAGCTCTTCGAACCGAGTGATCACTGCGGCATGCCTCCGTCGTCGTCCGCCCGGGTGGGCGGGGGTGCGGGCAGAACCCGCGGATGTGCCTGTGCTTCAGGACTGTTCGTCGCGGCGGGGGAGCCGGATCCGCTCGGGCTCAGGGGTGGTGGGCTCAGACACTGATGGTGCTGCCGGCGCGGAGATCTCTCTGGCCACCTGCTTCTCGAGCACGGTGACCGCGTCGTCGGAGAGCAGGATGAGCCCGTCGAGCTCTTCACGCACGCGCTTGTAGGCGACGTTGCGTTCGGCCTGTGTGGCCGATTCGTCGACCGCGACCTTCAGCAGCTGCTGCGCGCGGTCGAGGCGCTTGCGCTCCGGTTCGGTGAAGGTCGAATCGCGCAGGCGTCTGGCGTCCTTCTCGGCGATCTCGAACGCGACCGCGTAGTCGCCGACGGCTTGCAGATACTCGGTGACCTGCTGCTCCGACACTCTGGCGTCTGCCGAGGCCGGGCGCAGGGCATCCGCTGTCTTCTTGGCGCGCAGGAACGCGGCGGTCAGGGGCTGGCGACCATCGCTCATGGCAGGGAAGGCGATGAGCTTCGCCACGTCGAGTTCGTAGTCGAGCCAGCGTGCGGTGATCTCGTCGTGCTCGCTGAACAGGCGCGCGACCAGGTCGTTCGGGGCGACGGATGCCGTCGTGTCGACGACGGAGGGCCCGCGGCGCCGGGCCTGCTGGGTAAGCGCACGCGCCTCGATCTCGGCGGTCTTCAGCTGCGCCTTCATGCGGAGAGTCTCCAGACGGCGCTCGTGTCGGCGCTTGGAGCTGCGCTCCCAGCCCTTCGCGATACCACCGGCCATTCCCATGATGGGGAAGATGAGCCACCAGTAGTGCTGCGCGAAGTTCCAGAAGCCCTGGATGAACTCGTCCATGATGAGTTCAGCCTACTTCTCGGCGGGCTCCGCTCTTCGTCAGGTCCTGCGCGAACATCACGAGGATGCCGCTCGGGCCGCGCAGATAGGTGAGCTTGTAGATGTCCTCGTAGTTGGCGACGCCGCGGAGCGGGTGATAGCCGTGACGGGCGGCGATCGCCAGCGACTCGTCGATGTCGTCGACCGAGAAGGCGATGCGGTGCATACCGATCTCGTTCGGCAGCGTCGGCTCGGTCTCGATCGCGTCGGGGTGGATGTACTCGAACAGCTCGATCTGGCCATGTCCGTCGGGCGTCTGCAGCACTGCGATCTTGGCGTGGTTGCCGTCGAGCCCGACCGCGGTCGACGCCCACTCTCCGCTGACCTCGTCGCGCCCGAGCACGGTGAGGCCCAGGTCGGTGAAGAAGGAGATGGTGGCTTCCAGGTCGCGGACGGCGATGCCGACGTTCTCGAGGGTGATGGGCATGGGTCGGATGCTACTCGCGATCGTCGCCCACGTCAGGGCTACCGTCCGAGCTTCTCGGCGCAGGAGACGCAGTACTCCGCGAACGGTCGTGCCTCGAGGCGGCCGGCGGGGATGGGTCTCCCGCAGTTCGCGCAGACCCCGTAGGTGCCGCCCTCCACTCGGGTCAGCGCATCGTCGACCTGGTGCAGTTCGGATGCTGCGGCCTCTGCGAGCCCCGTCAACCGCGACCACTCCGACGACAGCGTGACGCCCTCGGGGTCGTGTTCGTCGTCGTCGTTCGAGCTCTCCCGGTCGTGCGTGAGCTCGTCGAGGGTCGCTGCCGTGGCCTGCACGCGCGCCTCGGCCTGGGCGCGCAGCGCGAGCAGGCGTTCCCGGGCATCTGCGGTCATGCGCCCACTCTAGGCACCGCCGCCGACATCCCGGACCGGTGAGCCGTGTTCCGGGTCGGCGACCCGTTTCCGGGGTCGGTGACCCGTGTTCAGCCGAGGAGCAGCGTGAGCACGGTCGCGCCGCCACCGCCGAGGATGAGCGCGATGATGACGGTCCACGCCACGATGCGCATGCGTCGATTGCGCTTCTCGCCGAGGTCGCCGTAGTCCTCGTCGTTCGAGTCCTGACGGCTCACGTCGCTCATGCGCTGACCTCGGTGACGGTCGGGCCGAAGTACGACGGGAGGGTGGCCTGCGAACGCTCGCGCAGTTCGGCGGCCGTCACGGTGAAGACGCCCTGAACCTCGAGCTTCGCGCCTTCGCTGTCGGTCACGCCGATGCGCATCACCGGGTAGTCGCGTCCTTCGCACAGACCGCGGAACTTCACGTCGTCTTCACGGGGCACGGTCACCAGCACGCGGCCGGTCGACTCCGAGAACAGGGCGGATGCGGCATCCACACCGTCGCGCTCGATGATCTCGTTCAGCCAGACGCGGGCGCCGACACCGAAGCGCATGACGCCCTCGGCCAGAGCCTGCGCGAGGCCGCCTTCGGAGAGGTCGTGGGCCGAGGAGATCAGCCACTCGTCGCGAGCCGCCGACAGCAGACCGGCGAGACGCTTCTCACCAGCGAGGTCGACCTTGGGGGGCAGGCCGCCGAGATGCTGGTGCACCACATCGGCCCAGGCCGAGCCCGAGAGCTCGGTCGAGGTGGTGCCGAGCAGGTAGATGTTCTGACCCTCGTCCTGCCATCCGGAGGGGATGCGGCGCGAGACGTCGTCGATGATGCCGAGCACGCCCACGAGCGGGGTCGGGTGGATCGGCACGTCGCCCGTCTGGTTGTAGAACGAGACGTTGCCGCCGGTGACCGGGGTGCCCAGTTCGTAGCATCCGTCGGCCAGGCCGTCGACCGTCTGACCGAACTGCCACATGACCTCGGGGTTCTCGGGAGAGCCGAAGTTCAGGCAGTCGGTGATCGCGGTGGGAACGGCACCGGTGACGGCGACGTTGCGGTACGCCTCGGCGAGGGCCAGCTGCGCACCCGCATAGGGGTCGAGCTGGCAGTAGCGGCCGTTGGCGTCGGTCGAGACCGCGAAGCCGAGACCCGACTCCTCGTCGACGCGGATCATGCCGGCGTCGTCGGGGAAGCTCAGAGCGGTGTTGCCGAGCACGTAGTAGTCGTACTGGTTGGTGATCCAGCTCGTGTCGGCCAGGTTCGGCGAGGCGACGAGGCTCAGGAACTGCTCGCGCAGCGTCTCCGGGTCGTTCGAGCGGGGAAGGTTCTCCGCGGCATCCGCCTGCAGTGCGTCGATCCACGTCGGGTAGGCGACCGGGCGGTCGTAGACGGGGCCGTCGACCGCGACGGTCGAGGGGTCGACGTCGACGATGCGCTCGCCCTGCCAGTCGATGATGAGGCGTCCGTCGCCGGTGACCTCGCCGAGCACGGAGGTCTCGACCTCCCACTTGTTCACGACCTCGAGGAATGCGTCGAGCTTCTCGGGGGCGACGATCGCCATCATGCGCTCCTGCGACTCCGACATGAGGATCTCCTCGGCCGTGAGCGTGGGGTCGCGCAGCAGCACGTTGTCGAGCGAGACCTTCATGCCGCTGTTGCCGTTGGCCGCGAGCTCGCTGGTCGCGCAGGAGATGCCGGCCGCGCCCAGGTCCTGGATCGCCTCGACGAGCTCGCCGCGGTACAGCTCCAGGCAGCACTCGATGAGCACCTTCTCGGCGAACGGGTCGCCCACCTGCACGGCGGGACGCTTGGTCGGACCGGTGGAGTCGAAGGAGTCGGAGGCCAGGATGCTCGCGCCGCCGATGCCGTCGCCACCCGTGCGAGCGCCGAACAGCACGACCTTGTTGCCGACGCCGGTCGCGTTGGCGAGCTTGAGGTCTTCGTGACGCAGCACGCCCACCGCGAGCGCGTTCACGAGGGGGTTGGCCTGGTAGACGGAATCGAACACCGTCTCGCCGCCGATGTTCGGAAGGCCCAGGCAGTTGCCGTAGAAGCTGATGCCGCTGGTCACGCCGTGCACGACGCGGGCGGTGTCGGGGTGGTCGATCGCACCGAAGCGCAGGGCGTCCATGACCGCGACCGGGCGGGCGCCCATCGAGATGATGTCGCGGACGATGCCGCCGACACCGGTCGCCGCGCCCTGGAAGGGCTCGATGAACGACGGGTGGTTGTGCGACTCGGCCTTGAAGGTGACGGCCCAGCCCTCGCCGACGTCGACGACGCCCGCGTTCTGGCCCATGCCCACCATGAGGCGTTCCTTCATCTCGTCGGAGACCTTCTGGCCGAAACGACGCAGGTAGTTCTTGGACGACTTGTAGGAGCAGTGCTCCGACCACATGACGGAGTACATCGCCAGCTCGCCCGAAGTGGGGCGGCGTCCGAGGATCTCCTTGATGCGCGCGTACTCGTCGGGCTTGAGTCCGAGAGCCGCGTACGGCTGCTCCTTCTCGGGCGTCGCGATCGCGTTCTCGACAGAGTCGGGGACGTGCTGGTGGGAAGGTGCAGGGGCGGTGGTCACGCGCACTCCAAAGGAAGGGGCCGGCGGGGCAGGTTCAGTCTACCGGCGCGGCGTCCGACAGGATTTCGGCTGAAGGAGCACGTGAACCCGCCGCCTTCATCGAATCGTTGTATGAAACACCCAGGCTTTCCGCCTGGTGATCCTAGGGTGGCGATATGCGCCTGCGTCTCCTTGCTCCTCTCGGCCTCGCGACCGTCTTGGTCATGGCCGGATGCACTCCTGCCCCCGACGTATCGCCGAGTCCCTCTGCCTCCGCGCCGGATCCGACGCCGACACCCACAGAGGAACCCATCGTGGCTCCCGAGGCGGCGTTCGATGTGACGTGCTCCGACGTGAACAGCGCCGTCGCGGGCGTTCTGGGGGCGTCTGTCGGCGGGGAGAAAGACGTCCTGGGCCTGACATCCACACCGATCTGGTATCCGGGGCCGGCGCAGTACATGATGCAGCAGGCCGGAGGGATAGCGTGCTCGGCGGGCGACCCCGTGCAGTTGGACCCCGAGTCGACCTCCCCCGCGGACTGGAGCATCGCGGTCGTGCCTGGTGCGCAGGCGATCATCGACGGTGCGGCGGAGCGTGGCGCGAGCGACATCCCCGGAGACGGCATCCGCTGCTTCACCGGCTCGTGCACCATCGAACTTCGCGACGGCGACGTGCTCATGACCGGTTCGTTGCGGTCCTCCGCATTGGTCGAGAGCGATGCCGACCGTGTTCGCGAGGCGATGGCGGGAGTTCTGGCATCGGCTGTCGCAACCCTTCGCGACTTCGAGCCCGGCCAGAGCAAGATCGCGGGGGCACGATGCGAGACGCTGCTCACCGCGCAGGAGGCATCCGAGATCCTGGGCAGGGAAGTCGTGATCATGGACTACACCGAGCTCGGGGGGTGGGGAACGGCCGCGGAGATCTACTTCGCGAGTGAAGGAGCGCAGTACTGCATGTACGCAACGGGGCCGGACCCGTACGGCGATCCCACGCTGGTCGCACTCACCACCCTTCCCTCTGGTGCGTGGGCGTTCGAGAAGCTCGACGCCGGGAGCCCGGTCTCCCTCACCGGCGCGGACGCCGCCCTCACGGGAGTCGACTTTTACGGCCGGACGGTGCTCGACGCTCGTGTCGGTGCCGACTGGCTGCGGTTCACCGTTCCCGTCGGGGAAGACGCATCCTCCGTCACGTCCGTCGCGGAGGCGACCATCGAGCATCTGACCCGGGGGCGTCCTGCCCCGCAGTGATTCCCTGTGGGGTCCGCGCGACGGGATGTGCCGGATGCAGGGAGCGGGGACGGATGCAGGAAGACTCGCCGTCTTCTGCTCCTGCATCCGTCCGATCTCCCGACGGATGAACCGCCGGGAATCGCCGTCACGCACGGAAACGTGAAATGCGACGGCGCGGGGCCGTCCGTAGATTGGTCGGACCCCGCTGTGAATGGAGCTTCTCGTGTCCGACATCCGCGCCCTGCGCCCCTCCTGTGCCGACGCCGTCGGCTGAACCGGCGGGAACCCAGATCATGACCGCGGACCGTTCCTCGCACGCGTCGCATCCGTTCGATGCGCGTACCCGTCTCTTCCTCGATCGGCCGCAGAGTCGCAAGTGGAGTCTGCATCCCGGCCACATCGGGGCGTGGGTGGCGGAGATGGACTTCGGGGTCGCTCCCGAGATCGCGGAGGCGCTGCACCGGGCGATCGACGGCGAGAACCTCGGCTACCTCTCGCCCCCGCAGGCGACGGAGCTGGGAGAGGCGACGGCCGAGTGGATGCGCGACGAGTACGGCTGGGCGGTCGACCCGGAGCGGGTGCATCCGGTGTCGGATGTGATGGCGGCTCTCGGGGTCGCGGTGCAGGAGTATGCGCCGGCGGGTTCGCCCGTGATCGTGCCGACTCCTGCGTACATGCCGTTCCTGACATACCTGCCCGCGATCGGGCATCCGGTGATCGAGGTGCCGGGGGTCGAGGTCGACGGGCGCTGGCAGCACGACCTGCAGCGCATCGACGAGGCCTTCGCCGCGGGGGCGCGGACACTCGTGCTCTGCAACCCGCACAACCCCACCGGCACGATCGTCGGTCGGGAGGAGCTCGAGGCGATCGCTCAGATCGTGGAGCGGCACGGCGGGCGGGTGTTCGCGGATGAGATCCATGCCCCGCTGCGCTACGACGGGGCGCCGTTCGTGCCCTACGCGTCGGTGTCGCAGGCGACGGCCGCGCATACGGTCACGGGGACGAGCGCATCGAAGGCGTGGAACATCCCGGGGTTGAAGACCGCGCAGCTGATCACCTCGAACGATGCGGATCAGCAGCTCTACACGCGGTTCGGATTCGCGGTTCAGCACGGCGCGGCCACTCTCGGCGTCGTCGCCTCGACGGCGGCGTATCGGTCGGGAAAGCCGTGGCTGACGGACGTGATCGAGTACCTCGACGGGTCGCGGCGGCAGCTCGCATCGCTGGTGGACGAGCATCTTCCCGGCGCCGTGTATCGCGTGCCCGAGGCGACATATATCGGGTGGATCGACATGTCCGCGTTGGGGATCCCGGGCCCTCCGGCGGCGTTCTTCCGTGAGCAGGCCGGGGTCGTGCTGACAGAGGGGCGCCTGCTCGGGCGCGGTGCGGAGGACCATGCGCGGGTCGTGTTCGCGACTCCTCGTCCGGTGCTCGACGAGGCGTTCGCGGCGATGGGCGCTGCCGTGCGTCGGGCCGGTCTCGCGGCCTGACATCTGGCGCCCTCGAGCGATGCTGCGGAGGCTGTCAAGGGTCTCCTCGATGTCGGTGGCCTGACGTAGAAAGGGAGACGAGAGAAGGGATCCCCATGACTGCAGGCGACATCGAGACGTTCCACCGCAACGGCATCTGGTTCAACCGCATCGAGGGTGAATCGCAGACGTTGGGCAGCAGTTTCATGAGCGAGGCCGAGGCGGTGAAGGTGGGTCGCAGTGCCGCGGTCGCGCGTCAGGTCGAGCACACGGTGCGCAGCGAAGAGGGCCCTTCGGTCGACTCCTTCTCCTACGATCTGCACCCGCGTGAGCTGATCGGCCGATGACCGCGGCTTCCGACGCCGATCACGTTCCCGGGTCCGAGCGACGCATGCTGTTGCAGGCATGCGTCAACGGCGCCCGCGATGCGGTCGGACACCCGTGGCTGAGCGCGGATGCCTCGGTCGTGGCCGACGATGCCGCCAGGGCTGTGGCGGCGGGCGCGCACGAGGTGCATGTGCATCCGAAAGATGCCACGGGGCGCGACAGTCTCGCCGCCGACGATGTTGCACGGTGGGTGCGGGCGATGCGCTCCGCGAGCCCTGGCGTGCCGGTCGGTGTGACCACGGGGGCGTGGGCCGAGCCCGATGTCGAGCGTCGTCTCGCGGCCATCGAGACGTGGACGGAGCTGCCTGATCACGCGTCGGTCAACTGGCACGAGGCCGGCGCCGACGAGGTGGCCGCGCTGCTGCTGAAGCGAGGTGTCGCGGTCGAGGCGGGGCTGTGGGATGCGGCCGGCTTCGAGGTGTGGAAACGCTCGCCCGTCAGAGGGGAGTGCCTGCGGGTGCTCATCGAGCTTCCCGACGAGCCGACCGAGACGCTGCGCGACCATGCCGAGGGGATGATCGCCCACGTCGAGCTCGAGGAGCCCGACCTGCCGATCCTGCTCCACGGGGAAGAGGGCTCGACGTGGCCGGTGTTCGACCTCGCGGTCGAGTTCGGCGTGGCGTCGCGCATCGGGTTGGAAGACACCCTGCTGCTCCCCGACGGTGCGACGGCACCGGGCAACGCCGCGCTCGTGCGGGCGGCTGTGGAGAGGCTACGGGGAGTCTGACCGCCCTGCGACCTAGACTCCCGCCATGCCGTTCTCCGATTACGTCCAGTCGATCCGTGCCCGGATCGGTCATGACCTTCTGCTGCTGCCCGGGGTGACGGCGGTGATCCGCGAGGGGGATCGCTTCCTTCTCGCGCGGACGGCGGGCTCAGACGAGTGGGGCCTGCTCGGGGGGAGGTGTCGAGCCCGGCGAGGATCCGGATGAGGCGATCGTGCGGGAGCTGCAGGAAGAGATCGGTGCGCGCGTCCGCGTCACGGGAATCGTCGGCGCCTACGGTGGGGAATCGCTCGTCGTGACGTACCCGAATGGCGATCGCGTGTCGTACGTCTCGACCGCGTTCGCGTGCGAGCTGCTCGACCTACCCGTCCCCGATAACGACGAGGTCGTCGAGGTCGGATGGTTCACGCGGGCCGAGATCGCAGAGCTGCCGCATCCGCTCTGGGTGGATCGGATGCTGGCCGACGCGCGGTGAGAACCACGACGCCCCGCCGACATCGCCGGCGGGGCGTCGTGGTGAGTGCGAGAGGCACTCGGCGGATGCCGCGAACGGGCCGCGGCAGCCGCCGATGTCTCAGGCGGCGTCGATGCGGTGGCGACGACGTCGGGCGACGAATGCCGCGCCCAGCAGGAGCAGCACCAGGCCGAGGGCTGCGCCGCCGATGGGCAGCTCCGCACCCGTCTGTCCCAGCTGGCCGGCGCCGGGAGTGGTGCCGCCGCCGGGGGTCGTAACTCCGCCGCCCGGGTTGAGGGCGGGACCGACGGCTGCGGTGGCCGCACTCGTGACGGAACCGGCACGGAATCCGTCGAGCGTCCCGGTCACTGTGACCGTGATCCGCTTGCCGAGGGCGTCCGCCGGAACGACGAACTGGGCGCCCGGCGCGGCCGCGCGGGCCATCCGCAGGACGGGTGCATCGCTCACGACGGGCTCGCCGTCGATCGCCCAGGAGTAGCTGAGCGCGGTTCCGGCGGGCCAGCCGTCCGAGGTCGCGGTCAGGGTCTGTCCGACCGCCGCGGTGCCCGTGATGGTCGGAACGCTGGTCGGCGCGAGCACCTCCATGATCGAGAGCTCCGCGACGCAGGTGACGCAGGTGCCGCCGAGTGTGGCGACGCGCGCGGTCGACGAGAAGGCACCGCTCGGTGCATCCTCAGCCACTTCGACCGTGAACTGCACCTCGGTGGAGGCCCCCGCTGCGACGCCCGCGGGGACGCTCCAGGTGAGGGTCGTGCCGTCGAGGACAGTGCCCGCCGGCACAGCCACCAGCGTCGCGCGCGAGAGCACGTCGCTGAGGTCGACCGTCACCACGGAGGAGGCGAGGGCCACCCGACCCGTGTTTGTGGCGCTGAGCGTGTAAGTGGCGGTGTCGCCGATGTCGAGCGGTTCCGTGGCGGCCGGAGTCGCCGTCAGCGAGACGGACAGCTTGTCGGGCCAGGCGGGCTTGCCGGGCTCGAGGATCCAGTCGTTCCAGAGCGCGGTGATGTCGCGGCCGGAGAGCTCCTCGGCGAGAGCCTTGAGGTCGGCGCTCGTGCGGCTCTGGCCGGCGAAGCGCGTCTGCCATTCCTTGATCAGAGCGAAGAATGCGTCGTCGCCGATCGAGATCTTCAGAGCCTCCCAGAACTGGGCGCTGCGGGTGTAGGTCTGGTAGCCGTAGAGCTCGTTCGAGGCGGTCTGGGCGCCCGGGGGGATGTTCCAGTCCGCGCTCGACGAGGCCTTGTTGTTCCACGAGTTGAAGTAGCTCTGCTCGGTGCTGGTTCCCGAGCCGAAGGCTGCGGCACTGTTGTAGTAGGTCGGGCCCCAGGTGGCCATCCCCTCGCCGATCCAGATGTCGGTCCAGGTGGTCGGTGCGACGTTGTTGCCGTACCACTGGTGGACGAGTTCGTGGATGAGGGTGTTGCCGTTCACGGAGTTCGTGCTCGGGAAGAACGACCGGTCCTGCGTCTCGAGGGCGTAGTTGACCCCGCTGGGCACGGTGTCGACGATCACGCCGGTGCTGTTGCCGGGGTAGGGGCCGTAGATGCTCTCGAGGTTGCGGGTGATGGTCTCGAGCTGCGCGACCCGGTTGCGGATGGTGGTCTTGTTCGTGTCGCTGAGCCCCGCGTCCATGAAGGACCACGAGGGGATGACGCGATTGTCGCTCAGGGTGACCGAGCCTTCGATCACCTCGAAGCGCCCGATCGCGATGACCACGAGTTCAGAGGCCATCTGCTTGTCCTGTCGCCACACCCAGGTGGTGCGCTCGCCCGAGACGGTCTTCGACTGCAGTTCACCGTTGCTGGCGACGGCTGCGTCGCCCTGCACGCCGGAGACATTGGCGAGAACCGAGGGGGCATCCACCGAGATCGTGTATGTGGCCTTGTCGCTCGGGGTGTTGTTGTGGGGGAAACCGGCCATGGTGCCGATCGGCTGTCCGAGGAGGATCGCGCCGTCGTTCGTGCCGTTCCAGCCCTCGAAGGCGCCGTCGCTGTCGACGTGGCGCACGGGTGTGCCGCTGTAGGTGACAGCGACGGTGAACTCCCCTTCCACCGGGGTCGGCACGGTGACGATGAGCTTGAACTTCTCCGCAGCCGGGTCGATGTCGCGCGACCAGCTGGCAGGGACGCCGTTGACGGTCACCCCCTCGACCGTCATGCCTTCGAAGTCGAGGGAGAACTGGTGCAGCGGAGCGAGGGCACGGGCGGTCATCGTCGTCGTGGCCGTGGTGATGTCGCCGGTGATCAGTCCGTCGGCGACGCCTGTCGGGCTCCAGCTGAGGGAGACGTCGTAGTCGAGGGCGTCGTAGCCGCCGTTGCCGATGTTCGGGAACATCGGGTCGCCCGAGGTGCGGGGTCCGGCGATGGAGTCGTCGGCCGCTGCCGCGGGAAGAGAGGTGGCGAGAAGGGAACCGGCGAGGAGAGCGGTGATCGGAAGAGTCGCGATCAATCGTCGACGGGCGGGGGAGGTCAGTCGAGGCATGGGGGCTTTCAGGTAGGCAGAACGCGGGCGACCGGTCACGTCGTCGTGGTGCGGGGGGAGGCTTGTGGCCCTGGGGATGCGTATGAAACGTATGGAACGTATGTTTCTGCAATATATCGTGCCGTTCACGGTTCGGTTGCGGCGAGTTTTTCTGTTCGCTGACCGGGGGAATTGTTCGACCCTGTCCAGGATGCCGCCCACCGTGCATCATCCGCCCGGAGATGCGAAACGCCCCCGCCGTTCGGGTCGGCGGGGGCGTCGGCATCGCGGTGCGGCTTACTGCACCGACCATCCGCCGTCGGAGGCGAGGATGGCGCCGTTGATGTTCACGGCGTCGTCCGACAGCAGGAACGTGATGGATGCGGCCAGGTGCTCGGCTGTCGCCACGGTCGGGATCGCCTGCTGGAACGGGGCCAGGCGGCCCGAGCCGTACTCGGACATGTGCGGGGGCATCGGGATACCGGTGGCGACGCCGCCCGGGGCGACGGAGTTCACGCGGATGCCCTTCGGCCCGTACATGAAGGCCGCCGACTTGGTCACGCCGATGATGCCGTGCTTGCTGGCCGTGTAGGCATTGCCCGAGGCGTTGCCGCGCAGGCCGGCCTCGCTCGAGACGTTGAGGATCGAGCCCTGGCCCGCTGCTTCCATCACGGGGATGACCGCGCGCATGAGCTTGAACGGAGCGGTCAGGTTGATCGCGATGACGCGATCCCAGACGGCGTCGGGGGTCTCGCCCGCGGGAGAGAAGTCGTCGTTGATGCCGGCGACGTTCGCCAAGCCGTCGATGCGATCGCCTGCGGCAGCGAGCACCGCATCGATCGCCTCCTGCTTCGTGAGGTCGCCCGCGACCGTGACGATGTCGGCATCCGGCAGCTCCGCCTTGAGGGCGTCGAGCTTCTCGGTGGCGATGTCGCTCGCGATCACGCGTCCGCCTTCCCGGGCGATGCGGGAGGCGGTGGCCTTGCCGATGCCGGAGGCGGCACCCGTGACGATCACGGTCTTGCCGGCGAAGCGGCCGGAGGTGGGCTTCTCGGTCCAGCCCTCGGAGGTGTCGTCTTCGGGGATCACGCCGCCGTTGGCCGCGCGCACGAGGTCGTCGACCACCGACTGGGGAAGCTGGCCCTGGCTCATCGCGACCAGCTGCTGCAGGGGAAGGCCGAGCACGGGGGTGAGCAGCTCGGGGTCGGCGCCCGTCTGTGCGAACAGTCCGCGGATGAGAGGCCCGCCGGTCGGGTCGTTCATCCAGTCGCCGATGGTGGAGTGTGCGGTGAGGGCCATGCTCGTTCTCCTTGTTCGGGTGTTTCTATAGTTTCGCAACGGTGTGTCTACTTATGTTCGAGTCTACGCCTGAGTACGCTCGAATGGTGCCCCGTCCTCGCAGTGAGAAAGCCCGCCAGTCCGTGCTGGAGGCGATGCGTCGCGCGCTCGCCGCAGACGGATACGAGGCCGTGACGATCGAGGGCCTCGCGGAGTCTGCGGAGGTGTCGAAGCAGACGATCTACCGGTGGTGGCCGTCGAAGGCCGCGATCCTCGGCGAGGCACTGCTCGAAGGATCGCTGCCGGGTGCCGAGGTGTCGGTGCCGATGACGGATGACCTCGGGGCTGATCTGCGGGCGTGGTTCTCGGCCATGTCCGTCGGGTTGGCCCGGCCCGAGGGTGTGGCGCTCGCGCGGGCGCTGATCGAGGTGACGGCGGCTGATCCCGAGCTGGGGCTCGTCTTGAACGAGCGGCTGGCGGCGCCGATTCGCGATTGGGTGGCCGAGCGGGTGGCGCGCGGCCGTGCTGCGGGGGATGTGCGGGCGGATGTGGATGCGGCCGCGATCGCGGACCAGTTCATCGCGATGGCGTCGTACTCCGCGTTGATCGGGCAGCCGTTGAGTGCGCAGCGGGTCGAGGAGACGGTGGTGCGGTTGCTGCGGGGGATTGGGGCGTAAAGGCGGGTGCTCCGTGGTCTCGAGCTAGGGTCGCCAGTACCGCGAGCCATCGTTCTCGCGGGCGAGAATCCGGTGGACGACTAGATACCTACGCAGTGTCGGGACATCGGAGGTATACCGTTCTAGGCGGCTGTTCACTTCCGCTTCAGTGAGCCGTTCACCCGCGTTGATCGCCTGATCGCCAATCGTCGTCAGCAACATTTCTCGCTCGTTTGCGCG
Organism: Microbacterium sp. Root1433D1; assembly: GCF_001426835.1. Classification (NCBI taxonomy): domain Bacteria; kingdom Bacillati; phylum Actinomycetota; class Actinomycetes; order Micrococcales; family Microbacteriaceae; genus Microbacterium; species Microbacterium sp. Root1433D1. The sequence continues at coordinate 43,246 of NZ_LMFN01000002.1, forward strand.
CCGTGGGTACTGTCGTATCCGACCGCTTTCGTCAAGCCACCGCTGCAGGGGATCTGACGTCACCTTGCCACCAATACCTGCCAGCTCTGCCCTGATTCCTGCGGAGTTGAGCGCAAGGGTTTCGGTCTCTGCTGTGATGAGTCCGCTTCGAGACAAGGCCTCAACGGCCTTTTCCTTCCTCGCCTGAGGGATATCGTCGGGGTCGACGTGCAGGACGATGCTCGCGAAGACGCGAGCCACCTCCTCGTTTGCCAGACACGCCAACATTGCTCTCACGTCGCTCATGATGCCTCCAGGATCGCAGGTTCGCGTTGAGATCGTCTCATCGGTTCTGCGAGGAGGAGGAGCACGCAGAGCGCATACGGGGCGCCCGAGCTCGAACGTCATTCCCCACGGTGATGTTGCATTCCGGCATTTCGTTGATGCCGAACAGGCGAGGTCACACGGCCGGTGAATCGCGGACTAGAAGTCGCCCTCGGCGACCTGGAAGCAGACCAGTCCACGAGACCGCCACATCTCGACCACGCTGCGGCGGTCATCGACGACCCCGATGACAGTGAAGTGCGGTTCGATGTGGGCGTCGTAAATCTCGGCCTTGATGATGTTGTCGGCGCGCTGGTCGCCCGTGCGGCGGAGCAGGAGGCGGTCGAACGGTATCTCGTTGAACGTCAGCCAGGCCTCCGTGGCGCGGCGGGCGGTCTCGTCGCGGCCCGAGACCACGATGAGCGCGTCGACGTCGGGGTGGGCGGCGAATGCCTGTGCTGCGACGACGACGGGGTGGTTCGGAGTGTCGACCGCCACGTTGCGCATGTCGTACGGCGAGCGGTCGCCGATGAGGGCGAGGGTGCCGTCGACGTCGAAGATCCAGGCGCGTGGGCGATCTGTGGGCATGCTGCGAGGGTAGTGGGTTCTTGGGCCGAAGATCGCCGTGTGGAGTGCCGAGCGGATGCGCCTACTGTGCCGGTTCGGACTTCGTCGCTTCCGTCCGCCCGTCCGCGAATCGCGCCCGCGCCCGATCCTGACGCTTGCCGACCTCGACGAGCTCCGTGGCCTTCGGCAGTCCCATCGGCTTCGTCGACACGTACACACTCTCGGCGGTGTCGACGCGGAAGGTCTCGTGCCACACGCCCACCGCTCCCGGAGCCTTGCGGGCGGCGCGGTTGAAGGCGGTCCAGGCGGGGCGATGCTCCTGCGACGGGTTGGACGCGTAGGCGTACAGCTTGTCGACGGATGACCAGTACTGCACGACGTAGGGGCCGCCCGCGCCGAAGAGCAAGTGGTAGCCGAGCATGCCCGAATCGGGGTCGATGGAGAGTTCGCGCAGCATGCGCGGCATGGCGACGAACGCCGGCATCCACAGGTCGGGGCGCCACCAGCGGTTGATCTGCATCCCGATGTGGAACACGACGAGCTCGCCCTCGTGGCGGTGGGTCATGCGGCCCGTGATGACCTTCGACATGATGACTCCTCTTGATTGGATAGCGTCACTATCCATAATGGATAGCGCTACTATCGAAGTCAAGAGGTGGCCATGAGAATTTCCGAACTGTCCGCGCAGACCGGCGTGACGGTGCCGACGATCAAGTACTACCTGCGCGAGGGGCTGCTGCCCGAGGGTGAGCGCAGCTCCGCGACTCAGGCCGCATACGGCGAGAAGCACGTGGAGCGGCTGCGGGTGATCCGCGCGCTGCTCGACGCCGGCGTGAGCATCGCCGAGACGCGGCGGGTGCTCGGGGCGCTGGATGATCCACCGGCGAACCCGCACGAGCTACTCGGGACCGCGCATGCGGCGATCACTCCCCCGGTGGATGCGGCCCTGGATCTGGCGGAAGCCGAGCGTCTCGTCGCAGGGCTCGGGTGGAAGCCAGGGATGTGCGACGAAGCTGTGCTGCACGCGGTCGCCCGGGCGTTGCAGGGGTTGGAGCGAGCCGGGTTCACCGTGCCGGATGCTGCGATGGACGAGTACCTCGCCAGTGCGCGGCGGATCGCGGATGCCGAGCTCGCCGGGGTGCCGGACGAGTCTGCGGAGGCTGCGGTGCGGTACGTGGTGCTGGGGTCGCTGCTGGTGGAGCCGCTGCTGCTGGCGTTGCGGCGGGTGGCGCAGCAGGTGAGTTCGGGAGAGAGGTTTGGTGGGGGCGCGATTTAGCGGCCTCCCTCTCGCGGTTTGCGATCGTTTCCATGCGGGCGGTGTTCCATGCTTTCCGCGGTGCAGAGTTGGGAGGTCGACGGCAAACGCGCTCGCGAGGATTTACTTGCGGCGACAGTATCGTAACTGCTTCACGATATGGTTCACAGAAAGCGCCCAGCTGGCGCTGCTCGGCTACGACCGAGTCGTCAACGATGTGGTTGGGGAGTACGTATGCGAGTGACCAAGACTTTTGGATTGTCCGGTGTCGTCCCGTTTGTCGATGTGCACGTGCATCGGGACAATCTGCTGTTCCTGGACCCGAGCGCGATCCGGAACGGAGGAGGAAAGTACGCGGTCGCTGCCAACAAGGCGCTGATCGCGTTCTTCACGGAGGTGCTCCGGCTCCGCCTCTCATCTGTAGCTGCGGACCACGTGGCGGGGCAAGAGATGCTCGAACACTTGCATGAGCCAAACGAGACTCGCCTCGGTATGAGTGTCAAGAGCAAGTATGGAAGAGCGTTTGGACACGAGGAATCTCAGGATCTTTGGAAACTGCTAGAAAATAGCCGCGAGGCGAGAATTGCGGTGCTGACCCGTCTCGAGCAGCTGAGGCTCTTCGCGGATGGAGTGGGCTACGACCTTATCTCCGACGCGACTACACGAATCGTGTTTCACGTTCTCGCCGACTTTACGACAGACATGATGAGTCGGTACCCCAGTCTGGCGGCGGGTGCTTCGACTGATGAGTATGACGTTTTCGATCCAGCGACACTGCGGTGGACCAAGCAGCGCCTCACGCTCCCTGTCGCGGACGGACGTGCCCTCCTGCTCGTGCCCAAGGAGTGGGTGTATTGGCGGCTACTTATGGATGTCTCGCCCTTTTACAACCGGTACGCGACCGAGACGCTCCAAGCTGAGCAGACCGTAATCCAGGCGGACGGCAAGGCAAGCAAGCCCTCCAAGAAGAAGCTCAAGGAGAATAACCGTGATAAGAGGGAGCTGAATCGCAAGCAGGCGGTCAAATATAAGGAACAGGACGATCGAAACCTGGTTGATGAGTACCAGCGGGAAGTCGATGCGGGGTTCACTCCGTTGACAGACGACGAGATCCGTAGCCGCACCTCGAACTAACGACGACGCGACCGAGCGCGGTGATGCGCTCAGTGGGCGTTCTGGCTCTGATCAGGAAGATCAGTTGCTGAGTGCTGTCGATATTCGGCTCCGGAGCGCAGCATCACAAACGTAGATGTACGTCCCCTGCATGCCACGTGTCAGCAGCACGCCATAGATGTTCCGGATGAACGTCAACAGGTCATCGTCCCCGAAGGCATCCTTAAGGTGCCCGGTGTTCTCCTTGCCTTTCTTGTCCCGATAGCTCTCACGATCAGCGACGATCCGATCAGTTGCCGGGTCGAGCCGGAGGTCCGGCCCGATGATGACGCCCGCATAGTTGAGGTCGTACCCCTGGACGGTGTGGATCGAGCCGACCTCTTCGAGCGAACCCTTCGAGTTAATCCAGTCCCTATCCGTGACGTTCCACCGCATTCGCTCACCGTCAAGCTCGATGTCGAACGCGCCCGGGCTCTTCTTCGAAACCCAATCCCACGCGTAGCCCGCGACGAGGCGGGAGAGACCGACCTCAGCATCCTTCTGCCGGATGGCATCGCGCATCTCTCCGAGGTCGTCGAAGAGGCGGAGCTCATAGTCACCGAGGTCGGGGAGCACAGGTGCTTCATCCCGCAGCAGGGCACGGACGAACTCGACATAATCTGCGCCGGCCTGCACGCGCATCTGGGTCGTCAGCCGGAAGAAGCGATGCGCATCCTTGGCCTCACCGATTTCGGCGTTGAGTGCCGCCGGGGAAAGGTCATGAGGCCGCACACTCTGCTCCCCATCAACAAGCAGGAGCTGATGCTTGCTCCGAGCCTTGATCCAGTCGAGCTGGGTGTAGCGAGGGTCATCGCTTCCGAACAGAGCCTCGTTGATCTCGCGGAACTTCTTGTTCTGCACCCCCGATGCCTGATTGGCTCGCTGGCCGAGACGGTGGGTCTCGTCGACGAGAACGAGGTCGTAAGCCTCGTCCGATTCACCGAGCTGGAATGGCGACATCACCATTGCAGCATCGAGCTTGGGTGTCTTCTTGAAGATCTTCTTGACCGATATTCGCAGAGATTGTTGTGGGATCACGAGCGTCATGCGGAGTGACTTGAGCAGTTCGCGGTTCTCGGGGACGAAGAACTCCGAGAACATGGAGTCCGGCTCGACCCCGTCGCGGTCGTCGTAATCGCGGATGTCGGCGAGCAACTTCATCAGGAAGATCGCGATGATCGTCTTCCCTGTTCCCGGGTTCCCCTGGACTACGAGCGTTGATCGAGCGCCGGGGTCCTGAAGGTCTTCGAGCAGACCCTCCAGGATGTCCATGATTGCGATGCCCTGGTCATCTGTCAGAGCTTTGAAGGGCGACAGTTTGAAGAGGTCGGAGTTCTCGATCTGAGGGATGCTGCGAGAGAATAGCCCCTGTGCTCTCAGTGCCTCGAACACGTCGCGGAAAGACTCGCGGTAGAGATCGCGATCGTAGTACTGCGCATCGGTCAGGCCATCGTTGCCGTTGAGGATGCGATATTGACCATCGCCCGAGAACCAGCGGATGAGGTGCGACTCGAGGTCGAGGCACACCGACTTGTTGAAGGTGTGATCAATGACGACCCGGATCGATTCGAGGGCTTCGTTCCTCTTAGACCCTGCGAGGTGCTGGCGCATCCGTGTAGCGGCGCTAACCGTCTCGCCGACATAGAGACCGGGAGAACTGCGCCGGGTGTCGCCCTCGATCACGTAGACGACAGGCCAGTTGGTGTGCCTGGCATCGTCCCGCGCCCAGGTGTCCACTGACTCGCGGCGGAAGGGAAGCCGCTGGATGTTGAATTCGGTCACTCGCGAGAATCTCCGAGTTGGGTGTACTTCGTCATTCGGCCCTTGGCGAGCTCGACGGGGTACTTGGCCTTCGTTGACTCCAGCTTCTTCATCACTATCTCGTTCAGGTCGACGCCGATCTTGTTGGCGAGGTGGATGCAGTAGGTGACGACATCAGCGAGCTCGGCCTCCACCTGCTCCTGGTTGAAGTCCGGCGACCACTGGAAGCACTCCAGAAGCTCGCCAGCCTCGATCGAGATGCTCTTGGCGAGGTTCTCTGGGGAATGGAACTGGTCCCAGTCGCGCTCGGCGACGAAGGCGCGGAGGGCGGCCAGAGTCTCGGATGAAGGCATGATGTGACGCTAGCAGGACCCCGTATCTCGCTACCGGAGACGATCCGCGTACGCGCCATCAGCGCCGCTACTGTATGACCATGCCTATCGATCCGTTTCGCTTGCGTGTGGGAGATGTCGTCACGCGAAGTGAGCTTGCGGTCGAGTACGGCGGTGCGACTCAGGGTGGGATCATCGCCAGCAGGCGCTCAAACCGAGTTTTCATCTTCACTGATCACAGCGAGGGGAACCAGTTCGGATACGTGTACGACGGTTTCTCGAGCGACGGCAGCGTGTTGTTCTACACCGGGGCCGGACAGAGCGGAGATCAGCTTGAGTCGGGGTCAAACTCACCGATCCTCACGCACGCTGAAAAGGGTCGATCACTTCACGCGTTCGTTGCGGACGGTTTTGTGGCTGGCACTCAAACGAAGCGTCAGCGCTATCTCGGAGAGTTCATCCTCGATCCAAGCCGAGGGTTCGAACGGATGGCAGCCCCTGATCGGGTGGGTGCTTCGCGGACCGTAATAGTGTTCCGCCTGCTTGCCGTGACGAAGGTGCCTAGCTCGCTTGTAGACAGAGTGGGCTTCAGCGGCATCACCGATCGACCCGGGTCGTTGGAAGTACCGCTTGAGATCAACTCTAGGTTCTTCTTTGAAACCGCCCCTCGCGCTGCAGGCTCCGCGGTCCGCAAGGAGTCTCAGCTCGTAGACGAATTTGTTGCGAGCCAGGCTGGACACGAGTTCAAGCGGTGGGCGATCAAGCTCCCAGAAGAGCGCTCACCTCTTCTGACTGACGTCTACGACCGAACTGATCGGGTTCTGTACGAGGCGAAGGCGATCGCGGGCAGGGCGGATCTTCGTATGGCTGTCGGGCAGCTCTATGACTATCGCCGACATGTCAAAGTCGACAACCTTCGTTGCTCCGTGCTGCTGCCATCGCGTCCAAACGCGGACCTTCGGGACTATCTTCAAGCCGCCGGCCTAGGGCTCGCCTATAAAGATGGCGATCGGTTCTCGTTCGAGGGGATAGCTACTGCTGCATAGCCTCAAGCTGTGAAGCAACAGCAGCAACGGCCGGTAGATCAGCGGCGGCCCAGTCCAAGGACCTAAGTTCGGGAGCCGTGCACCAGCGCACCTCTGCATGCTCGATAGGGGCTGGCTCTCCCGCGTCAATCGACGCGTAGTAGGTCGCCAGAACGATGGTCGCAAAGTCATACTCGTGCCGCGTCTCTACGATCGGCGCCCCCACACTGACCGTGCAGCCGAGCTCCTCGTGTAGCTCGCGGACAAGAGCAGCTCGAGGGGACTCGCCTGGCTCGATCTTTCCGCCGGGGAACTCCCAGAGGTTCGGCAGTGACATGGCCGCGTTTCGCTGCGCGGCAAGCACACGACCATTGCGCACGATAACCGCGGCGACGACGTGAAGTTGTTTGGGCATCGGAATCCGTTCTTTGTGGGCAGCATAGCGATCAGTGAGTGCAAGGCCGGCCATGATGGCTGCCGTGCATACTCGGCTCTTGCAGCGCATGCGCCCACACGATGCTCTGCAATTCCGCTATCGTCTGGATGAACGCGTGTTCAACGAAGAATGGAGTGACGGTGGAGTTTTCAGAGCGTCTCGATTCCCTCGCAACGAAGGTGAAGAACCAGGCGACGGCGATTGGAACCGAGGAGGCGACGAAGAACGCATTTGTCATGCCGTTCATCTCGACGATTCTTGGCTACGACGTCTTCGACCCGCTGGAGGTCGTTCCGGAGTTCACGGCAGATGTGGGCACCAAGAAGGGCGAGAAGGTCGACTACGCGATCATGCGCGACGGGGAGGTCCAGATCCTCATCGAGTGCAAGCCATCGATGGGTTCGCTCAAGATCGAGCACGCCTCGCAGCTTTTCCGCTACTTCTCCGTCACCAACGCGCGCATCGCTGTCCTGACAAACGGTGTCCTCTGGCACTTCTACACAGACCTTGATGCTCCGAACCGCATGGATGGCAAGCCGTTCCTCGTTCTCGACCTGCTCGACATCGATGAGACTCTCATCCCCGAGATCCAGAAGCTCAGCAAGGAGAGCTTCGATCTCGAATCGATCATCAGCGCCGCGGAAGAGCTGAAGTACATTGGCGCGCTCAAGAGAGAGATCGCGAGCCAGTTCCGCGAACCGACCGACGAGTGGATCAAGTTCTTTGCAACGCGCGTCTACGACGGCTCCTACACACAGAAGGTGCGACAGCAGTTCACCGGACTGGTTGGCAAGGCGGCTCATCAGTTCCTGAACGAGCGGGTGAATGACCGTTTGAAGGCCGCGCTCGGGGTGAGCGGCATCGCGCACACCGCAGACCCGTCGCCGGCGACGAGCGCCGAGGTGGCGGAGGCGGATCTCGATCGAGACACCGAGATCGAGACCACACTCGAGGAACTTGAGGGCTACCAGATCGTCAAGGCGATCGCTTGTGGCGAGGTGAAGCCGCAGCGAGTGACGCATCGCGATGCCAAGAGCTACTTCGCTGTGCTGCTCGACGATAACAACCGAAAGCCCGTTGCTCGTCTTCACTTCAACGGGAAGCAGAAGTACCTGGGACTGTTGGACGAGGACAAGGTCGAGACGCGCCATGCGATCGACGAGCTCGACGAGATCTATGCGCACGCTGACGGAATTCGTGAAGCGGTTCGTCGGTACAAGGAGTAAAGCTCTGTCTGATTGGCTCAAGAAGGGACGGAGGGTCCCGTGAATCTGATCACGAGTCTGATGCCTGGGGTCCGCCAGGTGAGGACGCCTTTGGCGGTGGGGGGAATCTGGCTGACGGTTTTGCTCATTCTCGTGTGGCGCGACTGGAGTGCGCTATCGGCGGAGCATGGCGCCCTTGTTGAGCTCTCGCGTCTAGTTCAGTCAATGGGACTAGTTGCGGTGACAGGCGTCGGAGCCTTTGTCGCCTACCTACTGGGATCTATCACACAAGGTCTCTCATCGTGGGTGGCTGGGAAGATCCAGCGACGCGTGGCTGCGATTGAAAGAAGTGTCAAAGCAAGCAAGCTAAAGCCGCTCGCTCGGTGGCGCTCGTACATCTATCGACGTGATGCCAAATACCCTGTCCGCGGGATGCTTATGGATGCCATCAGTCGGCGCTACGCAGACGCGGGGGTGCAGCCTGACGTCTATCTAGCGTTTCCCCTCTCGCTGCTCGAGTCGCAGCTTGAGTCGCTCTCTCTCCAGCTTTGGCATAAGGCGCCGGACCAGTATCAAGAGAGTGATCGTCTTCGCGCTGAAGCAGGGTTTCGGGTGGGCGTGGCGCTGCCGATCGCGACGCTCGGGATCGTGCTCGGGGCAGTAATCGCATGGTGGATATCGCTGGCCTTCGCACTTGGCGCTCTCGTCCTCGTAATGCAAGCTCGGCTTCTTCGACGGGAGCGACTGCGCTTGCTCGCCAACGCGCTCGAACAAGGGCTGGCCGACAGCGCGATCTTGAGTTCGACTGCGCGGTTCTTGTCGAAAGCCAAGGTTCCGGCTCGGGCTACTCTCCCGCTCTGGCACGCTGCAACCGCCGTCGGCCTCAACCGAGCAGGTAGTACCGAAGGCCACGAAATGGCGATCTTCGAAGGAGTGAACGAGATTTCGCAGGAGCTTGACTTCGGGACAGTAGAGTGGAAAGACAAGCTGGATGATCTGATGGACGGTGTCCGGTCTATTTTCGAGGCGCACAATGATCCAGAAGGATATGAGTTCTTCGAACGGATGGTGGCTGAGGCTCAGCAACGTGCTGAAGCAGCGCTAGCGGAGTTTGACAACGGCTCCGATGCTGACGACACGCCAGACTTCAGCGGTCGTCGAGCCTGGAACAGCCGCTAGCTGACCTTTTACTACTCGAACCCACCCGTCAACCGCCCCCGCATCCGCGTACTGCTCTCATTCATCCCGACGATCTCTACCGTCTTCCCCAACGCCTGGTACTTCGTCTCGATCGCATCCAACGCGGCGACGGTCGACGCATCCCACACATGCGACCCCGACAGATCAACAACAACGCGCTCCGGATCGTCTGAGTACGAGAACAACGTCGTCAGATCATTGCTCGACGCGAAGAACAGCTCCCCCTCCACGACATACGTAGCGACAGCCCCATCAGCACCCAAAACCCGAGTCACCGTGACGAAGTGCGCCACCCGCCGCACGAACAGCACCGACGCGACCAGCACCCCACCGACCACGCCGACGGCAAGGTTGTGGGTCACCAAAACCAACAAGACAGTAGAGACCATCACGAAGGTCTCGCTCTTCGGCATCCGCTTCAACGTCGACGGACGGATGCTGTGCCAGTCGAACGCCCCGATCGCGACCATGATCATCACGGCAACGAGCGCTGCCATCGGGATCGTCCCGACGAAGTCGCCGAACACGACCACCAGCAAGAACAAGAAGAGGCCGGCGCAGAACGTCGAGATGCGGGTCCGCGCGCCGGACGCCTTCACGTTGATCATGGTCTGACCGATCACCGCGCAGCCGCCCATGCCGCCGAAGATCCCCGACAGCACGTTCGCCACGCCCTGCCCCCACGCCTCGCGACTCTTGCGCGAGTGGGTGTCGGTGATCTCGTCGACGAGCTTCGCGGTGAGCAGCGACTCCAGCAGCCCGACCACCGCGACTCCGAGCGCGAACGGCGCGATGATCGTGAACGTCTCCCACGTCAGCGGAACGTTCGGGATGAAGAGAGAGGGCAGGCTCCGCGGCAGCTCTCCCTGGTCGCCGACCGTCGGCACCGTGATGCCGAACGCGAGCACGACACCCGTCACGATGACCACCGACACCAGCGGCGCCGGCACGATCTTGGTGATCTTCGGCATCACCAGCATCACGACGATCCCGAGCGCCACCAGCGGATAGACCAGCCACGGCACGTCGATCAGCTGCGGGAACTGCGAGCTGAACACAAAGATCGCCAGCGCGTTCACGAATCCGACCATGACGCTGCGGGGGATGAACCGCATCAGCTTCGCGACGCCGACCACTCCGAGGATCACCTGGAAGATGCCGGCGAGGATGACGGTCGCAATGAAGTAGTCGAGCCCGTACATCGGCGCGACCGGCGCGATCACGAGCGCGACGGCTCCGGTCGCCGCGGTCACCATCGCCGGCCGCCCGCCGAGGAACGCGATCGACACCGCCATGATGAACGACGAGAACAGCCCCACCTTGGGGTCGACGCCCGCGATCACCGAGAAGGCGATGGCCTCGGGGATGAGCGCGAGTCCGACGACGAGACCTGCCAGCACCTCGCGGGTCAGCATCCGCGGATTCTTCAGCGCCGTCAGCACAGAGGGGTTCGCCCGGTAGCGGGCACGATCATCGACCGTCGTTGCAGACATGGAGCTCCAGGGGAAGGCGCCTCGAGAATGAGGCAGACGCTCCAGCGTAGGGCGGAGCTGTGGGAGGAGAGGATCCCATCTCAGGGACGGTCTATCCATGTTCTGGCGGCATCGAGTTCGTCATTCGATTGTGATAAATCCGCCGCAGATCGTTTCTCGTGGTTCGCTATGGTCAGATCGAGCCCAACTGGGCCCCTCAGTAGTACGGAGTCAGTGTGAGCAACGCCCCCGCCGGTTGGTACCCGAGCCCCGAAGACCCGAATCAGGTCCGCTATTGGGATGGGGCACAGTGGACGCAGAACACAGCGCCCGCCGCGGCCCCGGAGGTGATGACGGCCCCAGCGCCTGTGCTCTCGCCTCCTCCTGCGCCCGCTGCTCCGTTTCCTCCTTCGGCCCCGGCCGCCGCACCTGCTTCTACCGCCGGGACAGGTGCTTCCGGATCGAAGAAGAAGTGGATCATCGGCGGGGCGATCGCAGCTGGCGTGATCGTTGTCGGATCGGTCGGCGCGGCCATCGGAGCCGGCGGCCGTTCTGAACCCGCTGCAGAGGCGAGCGTCGCCCCGGTCACGGCGACGCCGACGGCTGCGCCGGAACCGACATCTTCACCCACGCCACCGGCCGCCCCCGTGGTCGAGGCCGTTGATGCCGTCGCATTCCGTGCGCAGGCAGGCTCCCATCTCGACGACATGCTCAAAGACCTCGATGACATCGTCACGACGGTTAACGAGGATGGCTTTTGGCGCCTGTTGAGCAACTCTGGCGAACTCGCGTTCAACCAGGGGCAGCTCGAAGCGCTTGATGTTCCCGAGAACGTGTCCACCACCTGGCTGGCATCTCTTGTCGCACTGGACGGTGCCCAGGACGTTCTGGTTGAGGCGATCTCGACGCAGGATGGCCCGTCGATCCTCGCGGCCGTTGAGACGGTTCGCGCACAGGTCGAGGCAACCCGCGCCGTTGTGAATACCGCTCAGTAGTCGCACCCCGCTGTGGGGAGCGGTCCACCGTTCCCCACACAAAGAAGAGATCGAGTCTCATGGTCGACAAAGAAGTCCACTACGTGACCAAGACGGTGACGACCGTGCGCGGGGCCGAAGCGCGGTCGATTGCGAAGTGGGAGCATCAGGGCTGGAAATGCGTCTCACAGCTGGAGCTCCCGATGTTCCGCACCCAGCTGACCTTCCGCCAGGTGAAGCCAAAACCTCCGTGGCTCGTGATCGGAATCGCCGGCGGAGTCGTCGTCATCTGCTTCGTCGTCATCCTCATCATGAGTCTGATCACTGGCGGCGATGATCACTCGGTGAAGCCCACGACGATGCCGACGGCTGCTTCCACTGAGCCCAGCCCCGAACCGTCCGCGGAGCCCGAAGAGAAGTATGTCTACAACGGCCCGCAATACGAGACGGTCGCGGTCGACGCCGGGCGGAGCCCCGCAGCTCTCAACCAGTACTGGATCTACTCGGCTGCACTCGACACTGCGTCCGACGCCTACAAAGACCAGATCAAGTCGATCCTCTATGACATCGCCCGCACCGAAGGGTCCGCTCTGTTCCTGGCGGAGGTCGTGATGGAGCGAGAGATCGCCCTCGCGGAGTCACCGTCGACCTATGAGACTTTTGTGCGGGATTACGGTGAGGACTACGCGATCACCGCGATCCCTCAGAAGGAACCGGCCGGCTGGATCGCCTCCTACGCCGGGGGCTTTGACTACAACACCGGTGAGGCGAGCGATTCGGCGTTCGAGCTGACGTATTGGCCCGCGGGGTCGCCAGAGGTCGAGAAGTGGAAGCCCGGAGAGGCTCATGACGACGGTCAATGAACTCTTCGCCCACGTGGGCGTCGTGAACCGAAGCGTCGTGCGTTGGGGAGAGCCCCCGAACGAGGCGGAGCCGGGCGTGTACATCGTGTCGACGGCTGAGGATGCCGAGTCGAACACAGGTCTTTCTGCCGTGCCCTTGAATCCCGGCGCCATTGAGGAGCTCCTCCGTCTACGCCCGGAAGCCACTGTTGACGGTCATCCCGCGACGGTCACCATGCTGAAGCTCAGACTCAGTGCAATGTGGGCCGAAGGAGAGACCGTGGCATACATCGGACTCGCGAGAACGAGTGTGCGCATGCGCGTTCGGCAGTTCTACCGAACGAGGATCGGCGCTCGAGCGCCTCATGCTGGCGGGTGGCCGATACAGATGCTCGACCCCGCGAAGTTGTGGGTGCACTGCGGCTCAGTTGCGGATCCGCGTGAGGCTGAGGCGGCGATGGTCGCGCGATTCGCCTCCCAAGTCCCTCCCCGCGTGAGCGAGCGCCTCATCGATCCGGACGCCCCGATTCCCTTCGCCAACCTCACGTTCCCGGGCGGGCGCCGCAAGGGGCACGGGCTCTCAGACGTGAAGATACGCAGAGGCCTCAACGAGGGCGGGTGAAAGCCAGCTGGCGGTTCTTCGTTCACTCATGTCGCTGAAAATGAGGCAGACGCTCCAGCGTAGGGCGGAGCCGTCTCAGTCGCAGGCGATCCCGTCACCGTCGCGGTCGAGGTCGTACACATCCGGCCCGACCACCTGCAGTGGTCCGCGAACATACGCCGGCCCGTTACCGCTGCCACCCGCGCAGTCGACATCCGACGCGATGGGCACACAGACTCCCGAATAGCTCGAGTGGCACTCAGCCGCGGGCTGCACCAAAGGCACGGGCGCGGGAGGAGGCTGTCGCGTCCCGTTCGACGTGACTTCGTTCACTGGAACGACGGTAACGATCTCGCCGACGACCTCGCGCGACACTTCTACTCCGTCGACGTAGGTCACGCGGTAGGTGGTGACCTTGGTTCCGTCGACGCCCGCCGTCGTGATGGCGGTCTGCCCGACATCGAGTTGCGGATCGTCAGCTGTCGTGCGCTCGAACGGAACGACCGTCGACTCTTCTACTTCTTCGAAGGTGGTGGGCTTCGGAGAGGGGGTCGGCTTCTCGGTCTGGGTGGACGCGAACGGCTTGGCGTCGGACGAGGATGAGCCTGAGCTCGTCGAGTCCGAACCCGGGCCGCCGAGAGCGGCGTTCGCACCGGTCCCCACGAACATCAGCACGAAGGCGAGCCCCAGGGCAGCCCATGCAGCACCGCGCGAGCGTACGCGAAAGAGCTTCGCCGACCCGCGGACGATCGCGTAGATCGCGACGAAGAAGAGGGTCAGGCCGGCGAACATCATGATGATGCCGAGGCTGCGGGTGAGCAGCAGGATTGCCAGAACTACTGCTCCCACGATGAGGATCATCTTCAACCGCGAAGACTTCGTCTGGGAGGGAGCCACCGCGGCGGTCGCTGCCGGCGCATGGCCCACAGGCGCGGTGTGAATCGTCCACTGGGTGCCATCCCACCAGCGCTGCTGCTGGGCGGGGTGCTCGGGATCGGCGTACCAACCTTGAGGTGCTTCGGGCATCTTTGCCGTCCTTCTACTCGGGCTCTCGCCGAACACTACCGATATTCCGGAGACCCGTGGGCGGAGTGGTGTTGCTCCAGATCGCGGCCAGGAACACGGAGGACTCCAGTTCTGGGCCCCGCTTCACCTCTTCCCCCACGCCGAGCACTGAGCCATCATGAAGACGACCCCCCCCACAGAGGAGATCGCCTTGTCGCTTCCGCACACCCCGTCGGAGACCACTGCTGCCGCTGGACTCCCCGGAGTGCTGGTCATCGCGAGGATCCGTCGCCTTCTGATCCTCGCCGTGATCGCCGCGCTGGTGTATCCCACCCTCATGGTCGCGAGTAGAGCGACCTGCCCTGGTGGCATCGATGGCAGCGGCGGGTTCATCGATGCGTCGGGGCAGCCGGTGGATGAGGCTCCCCTATGCGTGCAGCTGACCCTCGGTCCCACCCCGCTGGTCTACGTCGGTATTGCTGCGATCGTTCTGATCGCTCTCGGCCGCGTGATGAAGGCGAGCGACGAACACGGTGCCCTCAAGGTTCTGAACCGGGCAGCGATCGGAGTCGCGGCACTCGTGGTCCTCGCGATCGTCGTCTCGCACGTCTGGTTCTTCCTGATCCCCATGGAGGGGTTCACCTCCGGCTCCTGGACGGTCTTCAGCCCGTTCCCCTTCGGCAACATCGACGTCACGACCACACCCATGACCACGGAGTGAGGCACGACAGGGGTAGGAGAGTCGCGCGGATATGCAGCTGCAGGAGCGCGACACGCCCGGCGGTCGGCCTAGATTTGCCCGATCCCCGGGATCCGCGTAACTTATTACTTGTTCGCCCCAAACGGTTGAGCGGAGGTCCTCGGACCGGCTCCCGTCAAGCAGCTAACACCTCCCGAATCCCAGACACTCACTGAGTGAACAGGATGAAGGTGCTGATCCGTTCCCACGGTCAGGCCGAGAAAAACTCGGACTTGACAACGGAAACGAGATCGGTAAGATAGAGAAGTTGCCCTTCGGGCCTGGCTGTGATGGCTGGGTCGTGGGAGCATCCGATCCTTGAGAACTCAACAGCGTGCACTTGTCAAATGCCA
>NZ_LMFN01000002.1:58477-1080126 GCF_001426835.1 Microbacterium sp. Root1433D1
ATGAAGTCAGCAATGAATTTGTCTCTTTGGTCAGCATCAAACTCGCTGCGTCACCGTTTTCCCGGTGGGGTATGCATTTCTTTTTTACGGAGAGTTTGATCCTGGCTCAGGATGAACGCTGGCGGCGTGCTTAACACATGCAAGTCGAACGGTGAACACGGAGCTTGCTCTGTGGGATCAGTGGCGAACGGGTGAGTAACACGTGAGCAACCTGCCCCTGACTCTGGGATAAGCGCTGGAAACGGCGTCTAATACTGGATATGTGACGTGACCGCATGGTCTGCGTCTGGAAAGAATTTCGGTTGGGGATGGGCTCGCGGCCTATCAGCTTGTTGGTGAGGTAATGGCTCACCAAGGCGTCGACGGGTAGCCGGCCTGAGAGGGTGACCGGCCACACTGGGACTGAGACACGGCCCAGACTCCTACGGGAGGCAGCAGTGGGGAATATTGCACAATGGGCGCAAGCCTGATGCAGCAACGCCGCGTGAGGGACGACGGCCTTCGGGTTGTAAACCTCTTTTAGCAGGGAAGAAGCGAAAGTGACGGTACCTGCAGAAAAAGCGCCGGCTAACTACGTGCCAGCAGCCGCGGTAATACGTAGGGCGCAAGCGTTATCCGGAATTATTGGGCGTAAAGAGCTCGTAGGCGGTTTGTCGCGTCTGCTGTGAAATCCGGAGGCTCAACCTCCGGCCTGCAGTGGGTACGGGCAGACTAGAGTGCGGTAGGGGAGATTGGAATTCCTGGTGTAGCGGTGGAATGCGCAGATATCAGGAGGAACACCGATGGCGAAGGCAGATCTCTGGGCCGTAACTGACGCTGAGGAGCGAAAGGGTGGGGAGCAAACAGGCTTAGATACCCTGGTAGTCCACCCCGTAAACGTTGGGAACTAGTTGTGGGGTCCATTCCACGGATTCCGTGACGCAGCTAACGCATTAAGTTCCCCGCCTGGGGAGTACGGCCGCAAGGCTAAAACTCAAAGGAATTGACGGGGACCCGCACAAGCGGCGGAGCATGCGGATTAATTCGATGCAACGCGAAGAACCTTACCAAGGCTTGACATATACGAGAACGGGCCAGAAATGGTCAACTCTTTGGACACTCGTAAACAGGTGGTGCATGGTTGTCGTCAGCTCGTGTCGTGAGATGTTGGGTTAAGTCCCGCAACGAGCGCAACCCTCGTTCTATGTTGCCAGCACGTAATGGTGGGAACTCATGGGATACTGCCGGGGTCAACTCGGAGGAAGGTGGGGATGACGTCAAATCATCATGCCCCTTATGTCTTGGGCTTCACGCATGCTACAATGGCCGGTACAAAGGGCTGCAATACCGCGAGGTGGAGCGAATCCCAAAAAGCCGGTCCCAGTTCGGATTGAGGTCTGCAACTCGACCTCATGAAGTCGGAGTCGCTAGTAATCGCAGATCAGCAACGCTGCGGTGAATACGTTCCCGGGTCTTGTACACACCGCCCGTCAAGTCATGAAAGTCGGTAACACCTGAAGCCGGTGGCCTAACCCTTGTGGAGGGAGCCGTCGAAGGTGGGATCGGTAATTAGGACTAAGTCGTAACAAGGTAGCCGTACCGGAAGGTGCGGCTGGATCACCTCCTTTCTAAGGAGCATCTGACTCTTCGGAGTCCAGAACCCAGATCGAAGGCATACGTTCTTCGCTGGGAGCTCATGGGTGGAACATTTGACATGGTGCGAAGGATGTTGTTCTTCTCCAGTACGCCACTTCGGTGGTTGGAACGGGGAGGGTGGCGGATGTCGCACCTGCACGCTGTTGGGTCCTGAGGGACCGGATGCGCTTTGACCTTCGGGTTGGAAGCATTTGGTTACTCTGGGCCTCTTTCTGTTTCCCCGTTTGCGGGGTTGTGGATAGGGGCACCGCCCGTACTTTGAGAACTACACAGTGGACGCGAGCATCTTGCAGCTGATCTTCGGATCGGTTGCACAAGATGATCTTAAAGATCATTAGTCAATTTCATTCCAGGCTTTCGAGTCTGGAGTCGATTCTGATTCAAACTCATGTGATTTCAAGTCTTTAAGAGCAAACGGTGGATGCCTTGGYATCTGGAGCCGAAGAAGGACGTAGCAATCTGCGATAAGCCTCGGGGAACTGATAAGCAAGTTTTGATCCGAGGGTGTCCGAATGGGGAAACCCCGCTGGGCGGCGTGCCGACCTAGTGACTCCCGCCTGAATATATAGGGCGGGTAGAGGGAACGTGGGGAAGTGAAACATCTCAGTACCCACAGGAAGAGAAAGCAACCGCGATTCCGTTAGTAGTGGCGAGCGAAACCGGAACAGGCTAAACCTAGCGTGTGTGATAGCCGGCAGGCGTTGCACGTTGGGGGTTGTGGGACTTTTCAGTCATCTCTGCCGAGATGGCGGCGTTACAAGAAGGTATAGACGAACGGTCTTGAAAGGCCGGTCATAGAGGGTGCCAACCCCGTAGTCGAAATGCCTCTCTTGGCGCGAAGAGTATCCCAAGTAGCACGGGGCCCGTGAAATCCCGTGTGAATCTGTCAGGACCACCTGATAAGCCTAAATACTCCCAGATGACCGATAGCGGACAAGTACCGTGAGGGAAAGGTGAAAAGTACCCCGGGAGGGGAGTGAAATAGTACCTGAAACCGTTTGCTTACAAACCGTTGGAGCCTCCTTAGTAGGGGTGACAGCGTGCCTTTTGAAGAATGAGCCTGCGAGTTAGCGATATGTGGCGAGGTTAACCCGTGTGGGGTAGCCGTAGCGAAAGCGAGTCTGAATAGGGCGATTCAGTCGCATGTCCTAGACCCGAAGCGAAGTGATCTATCCATGGCCAGGTTGAAGCGACGGTAAGACGTCGTGGAGGACCGAACCCACTTAGGTTGAAAACTGAGGGGATGAGCTGTGGATAGGGGTGAAAGGCCAATCAAACTTCGTGATAGCTGGTTCTCTCCGAAATGCATTTAGGTGCAGCGTTGCGTGTTTCTTGCCGGAGGTAGAGCTACTGGATGGCCGATGGGCCCTACAAGGTTACTGACGTCAGCCAAACTCCGAATGCCGGTAAGTGAGAGCGCAGCAGTGAGACTGTGGGGGATAAGCTTCATAGTCGAGAGGGAAACAACCCAGACCACCAACTAAGGTCCCAAAGCGCGTGCTAAGTGGGAAAGGATGTGGAGTTGCCTTGACAACCAGGAGGTTGGCTTAGAAGCAGCCACCCTTGAAAGAGTGCGTAATAGCTCACTGGTCAAGTGATTCCGCGCCGACAATGTAACGGGGCTCAAGCACGCCACCGAAGTTGTGGCATTGACATTATTGGTAGGCCTTCGTGGTCCAGCCGTGTTGATGGGTAGGAGAGCGTCGTGTGGCCAGCGAAGCGGCGGTGTAAACCAGCCGTGGAGGCTACACGAGTGAGAATGCAGGCATGAGTAGCGAATGACGTGTGAGAAACACGTCCTCCGAAAGACCAAGGGTTCCAGGGTCAAGCTAATCTTCCCTGGGTAAGTCGGGACCTAAGGCGAGGCCGACAGGCGTAGTCGATGGACAACGGGTTGATATTCCCGTACCGGCGAAGAACCGCCCAAGCTAATCCAGTAGTGCTAAGTGTCTGAATCCCAGTGACTGATCCCTTCGGGGTGACGCTCTGGGCCTAGCGCACGACCCCATTCTGGTGCGGTTAGCGTATTAACAGGTGTGACGCAGGAAGGTAGCCCAAGCCAGGCGATGGTTGTCCTGGTGCAAGTGCGTAGGCCGAGTCGTAGGCAAATCCGCGATTCACATAGGCTGAGACACGATGCGGATAAAAAGTGGGTGATCCTATGCTGCCAAGAAAAGCATCGACGCGAGGTTCTAGCCGCCCGTACCCCAAACCGACTCAGGTGGTCAGGTAGAGAATACCAAGGAGATCGAGAGAATCGTGGTTAAGGAACTCGGCAAAATGCCCCCGTAACTTCGGGAGAAGGGGGGCCTTCGGCGTATAGGGATTTACTCCCGAAAGCGTTTGGAGGCCGCAGAGACTAGTGGGTAGCGACTGTTTACTAAAAACACAGGTCCGTGCCAAGTCGCAAGACGATGTATACGGACTGACGCCTGCCCGGTGCTGGAAGGTTAAGAGGACCGGTTAGCCGCAAGGCGAAGCTGAGAATTTAAGCCCCAGTAAACGGCGGTGGTAACTATAACCATCCTAAGGTAGCGAAATTCCTTGTCGGGTAAGTTCCGACCTGCACGAATGGCGTAACGACTTCCCAACTGTCTCAACCGCGAACTCGGCGAAATTGCATTACGAGTAAAGATGCTCGTTACGCGCAGCAGGACGGAAAGACCCCGTGACCTTTACTACAGCTTGGTATTGGTGTTCGGTGTGGCTTGTGTAGGATAGGTGGGAGACTTTGAAGCATGGACGCTAGTTCGTGTGGAGTCATTGTTGAAATACCACTCTGGTCACTCTGGATATCTAACTTCGAACCGTAATCCGGTTCAGGGACAGTGCCTGGTGGGTAGTTTAACTGGGGCGGTTGCCTCCCAAAAAGTAACGGAGGCGCCCAAAGGTTCCCTCAACCTGGTTGGCAATCAGGTGTCGAGTGTAAGTGCACAAGGGAGCTTGACTGTGAGACTGACAGGTCGAGCAGGGACGAAAGTCGGGACTAGTGATCCGGCAGTGGCTTGTGGAAGCGCTGTCGCTCAACGGATAAAAGGTACCTCGGGGATAACAGGCTGATCTTGCCCAAGAGTCCATATCGACGGCATGGTTTGGCACCTCGATGTCGGCTCGTCGCATCCTGGGGCTGGAGTAGGTCCCAAGGGTTGGGCTGTTCGCCCATTAAAGCGGTACGCGAGCTGGGTTTAGAACGTCGTGAGACAGTTCGGTCCCTATCCGCTGCGCGCGTAGGAAATTTGAGAGGATCTGACCCTAGTACGAGAGGACCGGGTTGGACGAACCTCTGGTGTGTCAGTTGTTCCGCCAGGAGCACCGCTGATTAGCTACGTTCGGGATGGATAACCGCTGAAAGCATCTAAGCGGGAAGCCGGCCTCAAGATGAGATTTCCATACCTTCGGGTGAGAGGCTCCCAGCCAGACTACTGGGTTGATAGGCCAGATGTGGAAGTGCAGTAATGCATGCAGCTGACTGGTACTAATAAGCCGATGACTTGATAACACACCGTTTGTTGGTGCTACGCGTCCACTGAGTGGTTCTCGATGTACGGTCGAGAACCGCATAACAACAATGACTTTGTTATGTGTTTGATTGAAACATCAATAGTGTTTCGGCGGCCATAGCGTGAGGGAAACGCCCGGTTACATTCCGAACCCGGAAGCTAAGCCTCACAGCGCCGATGGTACTGCAGGGGGGACCCTGTGGGAGAGTAGGACACCGCCGGACTCCTTTTAGTCAAAATGGCCACCCATCGTTGGGTGGCCATTTTGCGTTTACACGAAGAGAACAGGGAGCATCATGCCAGAAGAGGAAGCCTCACCGTCCGCGCGGTCNGTACTGCAGGGGGGACCCTGTGGGAGAGTAGGACACCGCCGGACTCCTTTTAGTCAAAATGGCCACCCATCGTTGGGTGGCCATTTTGCGTTTACACGAAGAGAACAGGGAGCATCATGCCAGAAGAGGAAGAGCGCCGTCCGCGTCGCAACGACGACAGTGGATCGCGCGGGAACCGGGCTTCTGGCGGACGCTCCGGCAACAGCCGAGACGCCGCAGCTCCGCGCCGTGAGGGTGGCGGGTACAACCGTGATGGTGGTGCCCCGCGCCGCGAAGGTGGCTACAACCGTGACGGTGCAGCTCCGCGCCGCGAGGGTGGCTACAACCGGGACGGTGCAGCTCCCCGTCGTGAAGGTGGCTACAACCGTGACGGTGGTGCTCCCCGCCGCGAGGGTGGCTACAACCGTGATGGTGCAGCTCCCCGTCGTGAGGGTGGCTACAACCGTGACGGCGCGGCTCCCCGTCGCGAGGGTGGCGGGTACAACCGTGATGGTGGTGCCCCGCGCCGCGAGGGTGGCTATAACCGTGATGGTGGTGCCCCGCGCCGCGAAGGTGGCTACAACCGTGACGGTGCAGCTCCCCGCCGCGAGGGCGGCTACAACCGTGATGGTGGTGCCCCGCGCCGCGAAGGCGGGTACAACCGTGACGGTGCAGCTCCGCGTCGCGAGGGCGGCTACAACCGTGATGGTGCAGCTCCCCGCCGCGAGGGCGGTTACAACCGTGATGGTGCAGCTCCGCGCCGCGAGGGCGGTTACAACCGTGATGGTGCAGCTCCCCGCCGCGAAGGTGGCTACAACCGTGATGGTGCAGCTCCGCGCCGCGAGGGCGGTTACAACCGGGACGGTGCAGCTCCCCGTCGCGAGGGCGGCTACAACCGTGATGGTGCAGCTCCCCGCCGCGAAGGTGGCTACAACCGTGATGGTGCAGCTCCCCGTCGCGAGGGCGGTTACAACCGTGATGGTGCAGCTCCGCGTCGCGAGGGCGGCTACAACCGTGATGGTGCAGCTCCCCGCCGCGAAGGTGGCTACAACCGTGATGGTGCAGCTCCGCGTCGCGAGGGCGGGTACAACCGTGATGGTGGTGCCCCGCGCCGCGAAGGCGGCGACCGCGACAAGTCTCGGTCTTTCCCGCAGCGTGGGGGAGCGGGCAGGGAGCGTCCGGCTCAGGCGGCGAACGAGCGTCCGCGGTTCGATGAGCCGCAGATCCCCGATGAGGTCACGGCGCGTGATCTCAATGGGGCAGCTCGCAACGAGCTCAAGACTCTGAGCAAGGAGAACGCCGAGCACGTCGCCCGTCATCTGGCGATGGCCTCCCGCCTCATCGACGAGGATCCCGCACTGGCTCACGAGCATGCGCTGGCTGCGTCGCGACGTGCCGGCCGCATCGCGATCGTCCGGGAGACTCTCGGCATCACCGCGTATGCCACGGAGGACTTCGCCCTCGCTCTGCGCGAGCTGCGCACCTACCGCCGCATCTCGGGCAAGGACGATCAGATCGCTCTGATGGTCGACAGCGAGCGCGGCATCGGTCGTTCCGACCGTGCTCTCGAGACCGGACGAGCCGTCGATCGCTCCGCGCTCGACACGCCGGTCCGCGTCGCGCTGGCGATCGCGATGTCGGGCGCTCGCCTCGACCAGGGCGATCTCGAACTCGCACTCGGCGAGCTCGAGATCCCCGAGCTCGACCCCGATCGCGCATTCGAATGGAGCCCGGCTCTGTTCGCCGCTCGTGCCGCTGTCCTCGAAGATCTCGGACGCACGGACGAGGCGGAGTTCTGGGCTCATCGCGCCGAGGTGGCCGCCGAGGCGCTGGGCGTCGATGAAGCCGGCGACGAGGAGATCTTCATCGAAGACAGCCTCATCGAAGGCGAGTTCCCGGACGACGAGGACGGCGCACAGGGCGTCGCCGCGGCGACCTCTGACGATCTCGCTCCTGATGGTGCTGAGGAAGAGTCGGATGTCGAAGAGGAGAGCGCCTCTGACGACGACGACGACGCGTCTGCGGAAGCGGACCCGACGGTCGAAGACGAGGTGCGCGAGCTTCTCGGCGAAGACGAGGACGAAGACTCGGACCCGGAGGCGTAGTGGCGCTGTTCTCTCGGAAGCGATCCCCGCGCACTCCGCTCGACGGGGTCGACACGGTTCTCGCTGATCTCGATGGTGTGGTGTACGCAGGGCCTGGCGCGCTGCCGTTCGCGGTGGACAGCCTCAACGAGGCGGCGAAGTCGGCCCGGCTCGGCTACATCACGAACAACGCGGCACGCACGGACGCCTCGGTCGCAGCGCACCTGAGCAGTCTCGGGCTGCGTGTCCAGGCATCCGATGTCGTCACCAGCCCGCAGGCCGCGATGCGACTGATGGCGCAGATCGTCCCCGCGCCGGCGACGATCCTCGTCATCGGCGGCGACGGCCTGGTCGACGAGGTGCAGAAGGCCGGCTACACGGTCACGCGAAGCGCCGAGGACTCGCCGAGCGCTGTCGTGCAGGGGTTCGCTCCCGAGGTGGCATGGACGGATCTCGCCGAGGCGGCATACGCGCTCAAGCTTCCCGAGGACGAAGGCGGCATCCCGTGGATCGCCACCAACACGGACTGGACGATTCCGCGCGAACGCGGCGTCGCGCCGGGCAACGGGACGCTCGTCTCGGCCGTGCACACGGCCATCGGCAGGCTCGCGACGGTCGCGGGGAAGCCGGAGGAGCCGATCTTCCGTGAGGCCCTCGCGCGCTTCGGCGCGAAGAAGGCGCTCTTCATCGGGGACCGCCTCGACACCGACATCATGGGAGCGAGTCGTGTCGGTATCGACTCGGTGCTGGTGCTCACGGGCATCGATCGTCCGAAGCATGTGCTGGCTGCACCGGAGGGTTCGCGTCCCACCTACATCCTCGGCGACCTCCGTGAGCTCCATGCCCCGTACCCCGAGGTGATCGAGCAGGGCGGTGTGTTCCACGTGAACGGTGCCGCCGTGCGCGTCTCGGGAGCGGATGTCGAGATCGTCGCGGAGTCGGGCGAGCAGATCGATCTGCTGCGCGCGGGTGCCGCCGCCATCTGGGCATCCGGGACCCCGGTGTTCGTGCTGCGGGTACCCGAGCGTCTGTACGACGATCCCTTCCATCGCCCCTGAGGCGGCTCGCGTGGCTCCCTCCGGCGTCGGAGGCGCCGCGTACAGTAGAACCGTGAGCGATGAGACGACGAGCACGCCGACCGATGGTCTGTGGAGTCGACTGCGCCTGATCGAGGGCCAGCCGCTTCCGGCGCGAGCCGATGCGTACTCAGCCCTCCACGACGAGCTTTCACGTCGCCTCGACAGCGGCGCGAAGCTCGAGCAGCGGGAGACTTCGGGATCCCGATGACGCGACTCGACGCCGCCCTCGCCGCCCGAGGACTCGCCCGTTCGCGCAGCCACGCGGCCACCCTCATCTCCGAGGGGCTCGTGAGCGTGGACGGCCGCCCCGTCGTGAAGGCGTCCACCGCTGTCGACGACGCGGCGGAGATCACGATCGCCGGGGCCGACCACTACGTCGGGCGCGCCGCCCACAAGCTCATCGCCGGTCTCGACGGCTTCGCGATCCCGGTCCAGGGGCGTCTCGCGCTCGACATGGGCGCATCCACCGGGGGCTTCACCCAGGTGCTGCGGGAACGCGGAGCACGCAGAGTGCTGGCCGTCGACGTCGGGCACGGGCAGCTCGCCCCGACCATCGCCGCCGACCCGGGAGTGGTGGCCGTCGAGGGCTACAACGTGCGCCACATGACTCGCGAGAACCTTACTGCTGCCACGGGTGAGGCTGAGGCGCCCGACCTCATCGTCGGAGACCTCTCGTTCATCTCCCTCGAACTCGTCCTCCCCGCCGTCGCCGCCGTGGGCACAGCGGAATCCGACATCCTGCTGCTCGTGAAGCCCCAGTTCGAGGTCGGGCGCACCGCCGTCCGCGGGGGACTGGTCACGGATCCCGCCACGCGCGCGGATGCGGTGTCGCGAACAGTCTGGAGCGCCTGGGACGCAGGGCTCGGAATGCTCGGCATCCTTCCCTCCCCGATCCTCGGAACGCACGGCAACGCCGAGTATCTCGTGCATCTCGCGCCGGGCCGGGGAAGCAATCCGACAGAATGGCTGGACAGCATCAACCGACTGGCAGGAGGACGATGAACGAGCGCAGCATCCTGGTCGTCGCCCACGCGGGCCGTGTGGACACCGTCGAGGCCGCCCGCCGGGTGATCGATGCGCTGAGAGACGCGGACGCACGGCCCGTCCTCGCCGCCGATGATCACGAGGCCCTCGTCGCCGTCGACCCGTTCTTCGCCGAGACCGAGGTGCTCGGCGTCTCCGTCGACCCGTCCGACCTCGAACTGGCCATCGTGCTGGGCGGTGACGGGACGATCCTGCGTGCGGCGGAACTCGTGCGAGACAGCGGTGCGCCGGTGCTCGGCATCAACATGGGGCACGTCGGCTTCCTCGCCGAGATCGATCGTGACGACATGGACAAAGCCGTGCGTCGTGTCATCGACCGTGACTACGAGGTCGAGGAGCGACTGGCGCTGTCGGTGCGTGTGAAGGATGCCGACGGCACCGTGGTCTACGAGACCTGGGCCCTCAACGAGGCCACCGTCGAGAAGGCGAGCCGAGAGCGGATGATCGAGGTCGTCCTCGAGATCGACGGCCGACCGCTGTCGAGCTTCGGCTGCGACGGCATGGTCGTGTCCACCCCCACGGGCTCGACCGCCTACAACTTCTCGGCCGGGGGCCCGGTCATCTGGCCCAGCGTCGAGGCGATCGCCGTGGTGCCGTTGTCCGCCCACGCTCTGTTCGCCAAGCCGCTCGTCGTCAGCCCCGATGCCTCCGTCGCGATCGAGATGCTCGAGCGCACCGACGGCTCGGGCATTCTGTGGTGCGACGGCCGGCGCTCGCACGATCTGCCGCCGGGCGCTCGCGTCGTGGTGCGTCGGTCGTCGCGTCCGGTGAGGCTCGCGCGTCTGCATCCGACGGCGTTCACCGATCGCCTCGTGCGCAAGTTCCAGTTGCCCGTAGAAGGATGGCGTGGCCAAGCCCCGGGGGCATCGTCGTGATCGAGGAGACGTCATGATCGAGGAGATGCGGATGCAGGGACTCGGTGTCATCGCCGATGCCGTGTTGCCGCTCGGCCCCGGATTCACCGCGATCACCGGCGAGACGGGTGCGGGCAAGACCATGGTCGTCACCGGCCTCGGACTGCTGCTGGGTCAGCGTGCCGATTCCGGAGCGGTGCGTGCCGGCGCCGCACAGGCATCGGTGGCCGGCGTCTGGATCGTCCCCGCCGCCGGCAGCGTCGCGGAGATCGTCGCCGATGCCGGTGGCGAGCTCGAGCCCGTCGGAGCCGGGAGCGCAGAGCTCTACGTGTCGCGCACGCTGAGCGCGGAGGGCCGCAGCCGTGCGAGCGTGGGGGGACGCGCCGCGCCCGCCGGTGTGCTCTCGTCGCTCGCGGAAGAGCTCGTCGTCGTCCATGGCCAGTCCGAGCAGCTGCGTCTGCGCTCGGCCGCGGCTCAACGCGATGCCCTCGACCGCTTCGGCGGCTCTCCGATCACGGACGCCGTGGACCGTTACGCCCAGGCCTTCGCACGCTGGCGGACCCTCGACAGCGAGATCACGGAGATCACCGAGAACCGGGTCCGTCGAGCCGAAGAGGCCGCGCGTCTTCGGGAGGCCATCGCCCTCATCGAGGCGACGGCGCCCGAGCCGGGGGAGGACGAGGAGCTCACTGCGCGCGCGGAGCGTCTCGCCAATGCCGAAGAGCTGCGTCTCGCGGCCTCCCTCGCCCACGGCGCGCTCTCGAACGAAGAGGGCGAGCCCGATGCCTCGGCCCTCGTCGCCGAGGCGCGTCGCGTGCTGGAGAGGGCGTCCGATGCCCAGCTGACCGCGATCGGGGAGAACCTCGCCGACATCGGCTACCGGATCGCCGACACCGCCGGCCTCCTCTCCGCCTATCTCGCAGACCTCGATGAGACCGGTCCGCATGAGCTCGCCGCCGTCGAGGAACGCCGTGCCGCCCTCGGCACCCTGATCCGTGCGCACGGATCTCTCGACGAAGCCCTGGCCCTCTGGCAGACCGGATCCGCTCGATTGGCCGAGCTCGATGACGACGGAGATCGCATCGAACGCCTCATCGCCGAGCGGGATGCGGCGCGGAGCGAGCTCGACGCACACGCCGACGCCCTGACGGCAGCGCGCACCGAGGCCGCGTCCCGGCTCGGTGCGGCCGTGACCGAAGAGCTGCACGCACTCGCGATGCCGGACGCGCGCCTGGAGGTCGTGGTCTCCGAAGGAGCGGAGAGCGCGCACGGTCGCGACGATGTCGCGATCCTCCTCGCTCCTCACCCCGGTGCGGAGCCGCGCTCCGTCTCGAAAGGTGCGTCCGGTGGCGAGCTCTCGCGCGTGATGCTCGCCATCGAAGTGGTGATCGCCGCGACGGATCCGGTTCCGACCTTCGTCTTCGACGAGGTCGATGCGGGCATCGGCGGAGCGGCGGCTATCGAAGTCGGGCGGCGACTCGCCCGGCTCGCCGAGAAGTCGCAGGTCATCGCGGTGACGCATCTCGCACAGGTCGCTGCCTTCGCGAACAACCATCTCTCGGTCGTCAAAGCCAATGACGGCGCGGTCACGGCCTCCAGTGTGCGGCGTCTGGAGGGGGAGGAGCGGGAAGCCGAGATGGCGCGTCTGCTGTCGGGACTCGCCGATTCCGATGCCGCTCTGACCCATGCCCGCGAACTTCTCAGCCTCCGCGTCCCCACTGCCTGATAGGATCGAAGCCCGTGATGAACTCTTCTTCTGCGGGACCCAAGAACGACACGACCAAGCACATCTTCGTGACTGGTGGTGTCGTTTCGTCTTTGGGTAAGGGACTGACGGCTGCCAGCCTCGGCAACCTCCTCACTGCTCGCGGTCTGCGCGTCGTGATGCAGAAGCTCGACCCGTACCTGAACGTCGATCCGGGCACGATGAACCCCTTCCAGCACGGCGAGGTTTTCGTGACGGATGACGGGGCAGAGACCGATCTCGACATCGGACACTACGAGCGCTTCCTCGACATCAACCTGTCCGAGGCGGCCAACGTCACCACCGGTCAGATCTACTCGCAGGTCATCGCGCGCGAGCGCCGCGGCGAGTACCTCGGCGACACCGTGCAGGTCATCCCGCACATCACCGACGAGATCAAGCGCCGCATGCGGCTGCAGGCCTCTGAGGAGCCGCGCCCCGACGTGATCATCACCGAGGTCGGCGGCACCGTCGGCGACATCGAGTCCCAGCCGTTCCTCGAGTCCGCCCGCCAGCTGCGCCACGAGCTCGGACGCGACAGCGTCTTCTTCGTGCACGTGTCGCTCGTGCCGTTCATGGGCGCGTCGGGGGAGCAGAAGACCAAGCCGACCCAGCACTCGGT
The DNA here is from genome assembly GCF_001426835.1 of Microbacterium sp. Root1433D1. Taxonomy (NCBI): domain Bacteria; kingdom Bacillati; phylum Actinomycetota; class Actinomycetes; order Micrococcales; family Microbacteriaceae; genus Microbacterium; species Microbacterium sp. Root1433D1. The sequence continues at coordinate 71,351 of NZ_LMFN01000002.1, forward strand.
CGCAGCCCTCCGCCAGGTCGGCATCCAGCCGGATGCGCTGGTGCTGCGCAGCGACCGTCCGGTGAGCGCGAGCAACCGCAACAAGATCGCGCTGATGTGCGACGTCGACGTCGAGGGTGTCATCAACACCGTCGATCTGCCGAGCATCTACGACATCCCCTCGACGCTGAACGACCAGGGTCTCGACTCGTACATCGTGCGCCGCCTGGGCCTGGACCAGAAGGCGGCCGACGTCGACTGGACCCGCTGGAACAAGGTGCTGCACGCGGTGCACAACCCCAAGCACGAGGTGACGATCGGTCTGGTCGGCAAGTACATCGACCTGCCGGACGCCTACCTCTCGGTGACCGAGGCGCTCAAGGCCGGCGGCTTCGCGCAGGAGACCAAGGTCAACATCCGCTGGATTCCCTCCGACCTCTGCGAGACGCCGGAAGGCGCCCAGGAGCAGCTGGCCGAGCTCGACGGCATCTGCGTGCCCGGCGGATTCGGTATCCGCGGCATCGAAGGCAAGCTCGGCGCGCTGAAGTTCGCGCGCGAGCAGGGCATCCCGACGCTCGGCCTCTGCCTCGGACTGCAGTGCATGGTCATCGAGTACGCCCGCGACGTGGCCGGAATCGTCGGTGCCTCATCGAGCGAGTTCGACCCGGACACCGCAGAGCCCGTCATCGCGACGATGGCCGAGCAGGTCGACATCCTCGACGGCGGCGACCTGGGTGGCACCATGCGCCTCGGTCTGTACCAGGCCGCACTCGCCGAGGGATCGCTCGCCCGTGACCTCTACGGCGCGCCCGAGGCATCCGAGCGCCACCGTCACCGCTACGAGGTGAACAACGCCTACCGCGACCGTCTCTCGGCAGCAGGACTGGTGTTCTCAGGCCTCAACCCTGAACTCGACCTGGTCGAGTACGTCGAGCTGCCGCGCGACGTGCACCCGTACTACATCGCCACCCAGGCGCACCCCGAGCTGCGTTCGCGTCCGACTGCCCCGCACCCGCTGTTCCGCGGCCTGGTCGGCGCGGCGATCGAGCGGCACCGTGCAAGCGAGCTGTTCGACGTCAGCGCGGATGACTGAGTCGACGGAGAACCTCCGGGACGAGCCCTTCGAGCCGGAGGTTCTCCACAGCGATCTCGTCTACCGGGGCAGCGTCTGGGACGTGCGCTCCGACCGCGTGCGCTACGGCGAGGGCGAGATCGTTCGGCAGTACGTCGATCACACCGGCGCGGTGGCGATCGTCGCGCTCGACGACGAGGGGCGCGTGCTGCTGATCCAGCAGTATCGCCATCCGATCCGGCACCGTGACTGGGAGCTTCCAGCCGGGCTGCTCGACGTGGAGGGGGAGGAGCCTCTCGCTGCCGCCCGACGCGAGCTCGCCGAGGAGGCCGACCTGGTCGCCGCGCACTGGGAGCCGCTGGTCTCCTCATGGACGACTCCCGGCGGGAATGACGAGATCATCCACCTGTTCCTCGCGACCGGGGTCGCATCGGCCGGATCGCCACACGATCGCGAAGACGAGGAAGCGGACATCCGTGTGGAGTGGGTGCCGCTGGCCGAGGCCGTCTCCGCCGTGCTCGAGGGGCGGATGCGCAACGGCATCCTCGCGATCGGTGTGCTCGCAGCCGCACAGAGGCTCCGCGACCGGAGCTGACGATGCTGCTCGAGCGCGCCCTCGACGCCTACCTGCGTCATGTCACGGTCGAGCGCGGACTGAGCGCGCACACGATCGCGGCGTACCGACGTGACCTCGGGACATACCGTGAGTGGCTGGTCGCCGAGGGGATCGGCGACACCGCGGAGGTGACACCCGCGGTGATCGATCGGTTCATCGGTGAGCGGGCCTCGGCGGAGCCGCCCCCGGCCTCGACGAGCCTGGCCAGACTGCAGTCCTCGGTGCGAGGGTGGCATCGCTTCCTGGCGCGGGAGGGCATCGAGGTCGATGACCCGAGCGCCCGTCTCCGTCCGCCGAAGGCGCCGCAACGGCTTCCCAAGGCGCTGACCATAGAACAGGTCGAGCGCCTGCTCTCGGCGCCCTTAGGCGAAGAACCTCTCGGCATCCGTGATCGTGCTCTGCTCGAACTCCTCTACGCGACCGGCGCGCGCGTGTCGGAGGCGATCGACCTCGATGTGGACGATCTGGCTCACGGCGACGTCCTGCGGCTGAGGGGCAAAGGGTCGAAGGAGCGCATCGTGCCCCTGGGGTCTTACGCGCGCACCGCCGTGGACGCCTATCTGACGCGCGTGCGCCCGGGGCTCGCCATGAAGGGACGGGCATCGGCCCGACTCTTCCTCGGTGCTCGTGGAGCCCCGCTTTCCCGCCAGAGCGCGTGGCTGGTCATCCGGGCCGCCGCCGAGCGCGCCCAGATCACCACCGACGTCTCGCCGCACACCCTGCGGCATTCGTTCGCGACGCACCTCCTGCAGGGAGGTGCCGACGTGCGCGTGGTGCAGGAGCTGCTCGGCCATTCCTCCGTCGCGACCACGCAGATCTACACGCACGTCTCGGTCGACGCCCTCCGCGACATCTACGCGACCTCGCATCCCCGCGCGCGCTGAGGGGAGAGGTCCGTTATCGGACGCGCCAGGGGCATCGCCCGGATTCTTCACGACGCGTGATTTATCATCCCTCAGGTGGATGCGGGGCCCGCGTCTGACGATTTAGCGTGGAGGGCTCCGGCCATCTTCGGTCGTACAAAGGAGTCTTTCGCATGCGTTCCACCGTTCCTCTCGCCGCGCTCGCGGCGTCCGCCATGGTGTTCATCCTCACGGGCTGCGGAGGCGCGTCCTCCGACGACAAGCTCAGCTACGAGGACTCGCCGCTGAGCCAGTACCTCTCTGCGGCGTGGGGCGGAGACCTCTCGCAGGAGGAGCAGCAGAAGAAGATGGAGAAGGAGCAGGCCCAGGTCGAGGAACTGGTCGCGCAGTGCATGGCCGACGAAGGGTTCGAGTACACACCGAACGCCAGCAACGGCACCGTCATCTCGGATGGCGGCGAGTGGGAGCCCGAGAAGCGGGAGTGGGTCGAGAAGTACGGCTACGGGTACGTCAACAGCCCGTTCGCGGAGCAGGTCGAGGAGAACCCATCCGAGGAGGAGAACTCCGACCCCAACGCCGACTACGTCTCCTCGCTCTCGGAGTCGGAGCAGACCGCGTTCTACGAGACGCTCTACGGCCCGAGCCCGGCGGAGGACGAGATGGCCGAGGACGGCAGCTACGAGTACAGCTGGGAGGACGCCGGCTGCCAGGGCTGGGCGCAGCATGAGGTCCAGGGCGACGACATCACGCAGTCCGAGGAGTTCGGTGCCCTGCGCACGAAGATGGAGGAGCTGACGACGGCGTCGCAGGAGTCCCCGGAGCTGGCCGACCTCAACGCGGAGTGGGCGTCGTGCATGGCAGACAAGGGTGAGCCCGGCTTCACGAAGCAGGCCGAGGCGGCGGAGTCGATCATGGAGGAGCAGAACAAGATCTATGAGACGGCCTACGGCGACGGCTCGGAGCCTGTCGACACCGAAGCCGCCGATTTCGAGGACCCGAGCAAGAGCCCGGAGATGAAGGCGCTCGGGGAGCGGGAGCTGAAGCTGGCCCTCATCGATCTCGACTGCCGTGAGAAGACTTCCTTCGCGACGAAGTCCCTGGAGATCCAGTTCGCGCTCGAGGAGAAGTTCATCGCCGAGAACAAGACGGAGCTCGAGGCGTTCAAGGCCGCTGCAGAGCAGAGCAAGTGATGCGCGAGGACGATACCCCGACCACGAAGTTCCCCACCGATTCCACGCCTGAATCCGAACCCGAATCCACGGCCGCATCCACGGCGGAGACGACGGCGTTCTCCGAACTCATCGACGGCACCGAGCCTGATCCCGATGCCGAGGAGAAGGCGACGGAGGCGGACACCTCTCGCGTGAGCGGGTGGGGCCGGGTGCTGCGGGGGAATCGTGCACTCTGGATCGTGGCGCTCATCGCCGTGGTGTGCCTGGTCGCGGGGCTGCTCGTCGGCCGCTTCCTGATGTCGCCGGACGCCTCCAGTGCCGATGCACCCGAACCCGGCCTCGTCACGGCGCCGGTCGATTTCGGCCCGCTCAGCAACGACGTGACGCTGCGTGCGGATGTCGGATACGCGGACGCGGTCGAGGTGAAGCTCGACACGTCGGCGTTCTCCGGCGCGGCGGTGGTCACGGGTCAGGTCCCTGAGGTCGGAGCCACTCTCACCCCGCTCTCGATCGCCCTCGAGGTGGTCGGGAGGCCGGTCATCGTGCTTCCGGGTGAGCTCCCCTCGTACCGCACGCTGCGGTTCGGGGTCTCCGGCCCGGACGTGCTCCAGCTGAAGCAGGCACTCACGAGCGTCGGGATCGGGGTCGGCGACGTGAACTCGAACGTGTTCGATCGGGCCACGGCTGATGCGGTCGCCCAGCTGTACGCGCAGGCGGGATATCCCGTGCCCTCGCCCGAGGACGGCGCGTCCGACGGCGTGCGGGCCGCCGAGGAGGGGGTCCGCGCGGCGCAGACCGGAGTCACGGAGGCCCAGAAGGCGCTGAACGAGGCAGGAGCCGGACCCAGCGCCGTCGAGACCTGGCAGGCCGATGTGAAGGTCGCCGCGGCCCAGCAGGCTCTCGCCAAGGCACAGGGCGGCGATGGAGACGTGCAGCAGGCGCAATGGGATCTGCAGACCGCCCAGCTCGAACGGGACGAGCTCCGCAAGGGCAGGGACACCAGCGCCCAGCGCTCGGCACTCGACTCGGCTCGCGCTCAGGTGACCTCTGCCAATCAGGCTCTCGAAGAGGCTCGTCAGAAGGCGCTTCCCTACCTGCCGGCGAGCGAGGTGCTCTACCTCACTGAACTCCCGCGCCGGGTGGACGCGGTCGGCGTCGAGCGCGGATCGGTGCTGTCGGGCTCGGCCATGACCGTCTCGGGAGCGACGGTGCGTCTGACCGGTGCCGCAGCCGAGGCGGACGCCGCCCTTCTCAGCGCGGGAGCGGAAGGGTCGTTCGAACTCCCAGACGGGACGGCGCATCGTGCCGTGATCACGGAGCTGAAAGCGGGCAAGGACAATAAGGCGCGATGGGAGGTGCTCCTCGATCCCGATCCGCTCACGCCCGAGCAGATCACGCAGCTGCAGGGGAAGAACGTGCGGGTGAAGCTCGCGATCGGCGCGACAGACGGAGACGTGCTCTCCGTTCCTCTCGCCGCACTCACTGCCGGGCCGGGCGGCGAATCCCGTGTGGAGGTCGTCGAGTCCGATCCCCGTGAGGGCAAGGATGCGAAGACGAGGCTCGTCGTCGTCGAGACAGGACTCGCCGCGAAGGGCGCTGTCGAGGTGACGGCCGTCGATGGCGGGCTCGAGGAGAACGACCTGGTGGTGGTCGGGCGGTGACGCCTGCACCTCCGCTCGTCGAGTTCCGCGATGTCACGCGCTCGTTCCCCGGCCCTCCCGAGGTGCAGGCGCTCAAGGCCGCGACGCTCACCGTGGAAGCGGGAGACTACATCTCCATCGTCGGACCCAGTGGATCGGGCAAATCGACCATGCTCAACCTTCTCGGGCTGCTCGATCGTCCGAGTGTGGGGGAGTACCGGCTTGCGGGTTCGCTCACCGGTGACCTCACCGAGGACGAGCGGGCGGCGGTGCGCGCGCGGTTCATCGGCTTCGTCTTCCAGTCGTTCCACCTGCTCCCGCGGCGCAGCGTGCTCGACAACGTGCTGATGCCCATGCTGTACAGCGGCGTGCCCAGACAGGAGCGCGAGGCCCGTGCACGGGCGGCGTTGACGCGCGTGGGCCTCGGACACCGCATCGACTTCTTCCCCAACTCGCTCTCGGGTGGTGAGCGCCAGCGCGTCGCGGTGGCGCGGGCGGTCGTCAGCAGCCCGCAGCTGCTTCTCGCGGACGAGCCGACGGGAAACCTCGACCAGCGCACCTCGGGCGAGGTGATGGAGCTGTTCGAGGAGCTGAACGCCGAGGGGCTCACCCTCATCGTCATCACCCACGACGATGCGGTGGCCCGGCGTGCCGGCCGCAGCATACGCATCGCCGACGGCCGATTGACGGAACTGTGAAACGCGTGCTGCGGCGTCGCAGGAACATCGAGGAAACCAGCGCCGAGAACTCCGGCGATGAGATCGTGGAGCCGAAGAACTCGGCGGCCGCGCTGCTCCCGGCGGTGAAGCATGCCGATCGGTTCACGTTCGAGGACCTCGTGGCCGAGGCCACGGCCGACATCGGCTCACGACCGGCACGGCTCGTCATGACCATCCTCGGCACGGTCCTCGGTATCGCTTCGCTGGTCGCGACGCTCGGCTTCGCGCAGACCGCTGCCGCGCAGATCGCGAGACAGTTCGACGGCGTCGCTGCGACGCAGGTGGTCGTCACCCCGGCCAAGGCGCAGTCCGGCAAGGGGAACACGACGGTCGCGACCGGGCGGCTGCCGTGGGACTCTCCCGAGCGCGTGAAGCTGTTGGCCGGTGTGGACAGTGCCGCACTGATCGCCCCGGTCGAGCTCGCGGACGGCGAGACGATCACGGCCGTGCCGGTGAACGATCCGTCGGCGCCGATCACGGCATCGCCCAAGCTCTTCGCCACCACGCAGGACCTTCCGGAGACGGTGGACGGCGACCTCGTGACCGGTCGCTTCTTCGATGACGGACATGACGCCCGTGGCGACCGCGTCGCGGTTCTGGGACAGCGCGCGGCCGAGCGGATGGGGATCAACCGCGTCGATTCGCAGCCCTCGATCTTCATCGCCGGTGTCTCGTATTCCGTCATCGGCATCATCGAGGGCATGGATCGCCGTTCCGAGTTCGTGGACGGGGTCATCATCCCTCAGGGGTCCGCCCGCGCCGACTTCGGACTCACCGCGCCCTCCGAGCTGACGATCCACATCGCGCTCGGGGCGGGGCCGCAGGTCGCGGAGCAGGCGGTGCTGGCCCTCCAGCCCGACGACCCCGACTCGCTCGAGGCGCGGTCACCGGCGGCATCGTCCGACCTCAGCCAGAACGTGCAGGCCGACGTCAACGTCGTGTTCCTCATCCTGGGCGTCATCGCTCTGCTCGCCGGTGGTCTCGGCATCGCCAACGTCACCCTGCTGTCTGTGATGGAGCGCATCGGCGAGATCGGCCTGCGGCGGGCGCTCGGCGCGACCCGGCGACAGATCGGCGCGCAGTTCATGGTGGAGTCCATCGTCATCGGGTTCATCGGCGGCATCATCGGGTCGGCGCTCGGCGTGCTCGCGGTGATCGCCGTCGCGGCGGTGCAGGGGTGGTCGCCCGTGACCGATCCTCTGGTGGCCGTCGCCGGGACACTCCTGGGGGCGCTGGTCGGATGGGCATCCGGATGGTACCCGGCACGTCGTGCAGCCCGCATCGAGCCGGTCGCCGCGTTGCGCGGCGTGTGAGAGGGGGCCCGGCCGGTACAATCGACCAAGCACGAAGGAGCAGGAGAACGGGTGGCTGAGAAAGTGGCGAAGTCCAGGGCGAAGGCGCAGAAGGCCGACGAGACCCCCATGGGACCCACCGGCCGCCCGTATCACGGGTTCCCGATCCCCGGGCCGTTGAAGTCGCACGGTCCTGCGCGCATCATCGCGCTGTGCAACCAGAAGGGCGGCGTCGGCAAGACGACGACCTCGATCAACCTGGCCGCGGCTCTCGCCGAGTACGGCCGGAAGGTCCTCGCCGTCGACTTCGACCCGCAGGGTGCGCTCTCGGCCGGCCTCGGCATCCCGACGCACGATGTGCCGACGATCTACGACCTGCTGCTGGACACCAAGCGCGACGCGCACGACGCGATCGTGCACTCGAGCGTCGAGGGTCTCGACGTCATGCCGGCCAACATCGATCTCTCCGCCGCCGAGGTGCACCTCGTCAACGAGGTGGCACGTGAGACGATCCTCGCCCGTGTCCTCCGCCAGGTGGCGGGGGAGTACGACGTCATCCTCATCGACTGCCAGCCCTCGCTCGGCATCCTCACCGTCAACGCGCTGACGGCCGCTCACGGCGTGATCATCCCGCTCGAGTGCGAGTTCTTCGCGCTGCGCGGTGTGGCGCTGCTGATCGAGACCATCGACAAGGTGCGCGATCGGTTGAACCCGTCGATCACGATGGACGGCCTGCTGGCGACGATGTACGACCCGCGCACGCTGCACTCTCGCGAGGTGCTCGAGCGCGTCGTCGAAGCGTTCGGCGACGACGTGCTGGAGACCGTGATCGGCCGCACCGTGAAGTTCCCGGATGCCTCGGTCTCGGGTGTGCCCATCACCGAGTTCGCCCCCGAGCACGCCGCCGCTCAGGCCTACCTGCGGCTGGCGCGGGAGCTGGTCGCCCGTGGCGCCGTCGCCTAGCGAAAGACCTGTCGACGCGTCGCCCGAGGAGGGCGCAGGCGATTCCGCGTCTGCCGACACCGCAGGCTTCCGGGTCTCGCTGTCGAACTTCGACGGTCCTTTCGACCTGCTGCTGAACCTCATCTCGAAGCACGAGATGGACATCACCGAGGTGTCTCTGAGCGCGGTCACCAACGAGTTCATCGCGTACTTGGGCGCGCTCGACGACGACGACGATCTCGATCAGGCTTCCGAGTTCCTGGTCGTGGCTGCGACACTGCTCGACATGAAGGTGGCAGGGCTTCTGCCGCAGGGCGAGCTGGTGGATGCCGAGGCCGTGGCTCTTCTTGAGGCGCGCGATCTGCTGTTCGCCCGGTTGCTGCAGTACCGGGCCTTCAAGGAGGTCTCGACGTGGTTCGCCCGCTGTCTGCAGCGCGAAGACCGTCGTCATGTGCGTGCCGTCCGCCTCGAGGAGAAGCACCGCCGCCAGACACCGGAGCTCGTCTGGTCGCTGACCGCCGACGACTTCGCCGCGCTCGCGCTGCTGGCCTTCGCGCCGAAAGAGATCCCGCACGTCGGGCTCGACCATCTGCACGCGCCGCTGGTCAGCATCCGCGAACAGGCGGCGATCGTGGTGACGCTGCTGCGCGGCGCCGAGTCGCTGAGCTTCCGCGAGCTCGTCGCCGGCGTGACTGAGCCGGGTATCGTCGTCGCGCGCTTCATCTCGGTGCTGGAGCTGTACCGGCATGCGGCACTGTCCTTCGAACAACTGGAACCGCTCGGCGAGCTGACGCTGCGCTGGGCAGCCGACTCCTGGTCGGATGAGACGCTGGCGACCCTGGGAGCCGACTATGACCGATGACGTGACCGACGAGAGCCTGACACCGGAAAGCACGGACGCGGCGCCGGAGATCCCCCTCTCCGAGCGGATCGAGGCGATCCTGTTCATCGTGGACGAGCCGATCGGTCTCGTCGCACTGGCCGCCGCCGTGGGATCGCCCGTGCCCGCCGTGCGTCAGACGCTCGAGGCGCTCGTCGAGGACTACGACGGTGCGGGCACTGGTCCTCGACGCGGCTTCGAGCTGCGGGAGGTCGGCGGCGGGTGGCGACTGTACGTGCGTGAGGACCTCGACGCCGTGGTGGCCGAGTTCGTCGGCGGACAGGCCCCCGCTCGTCTTTCGCAGGCCGCTCTCGAGACTCTGGCCGTGATCGCCTACAAGCAGCCGGTGACGCGCAGCCAGGTCGCCTCCATCCGCGCGGTGAACGTCGACTCGGTCGTCCGCACCCTCCTCGCCCGAGGCCTGATCACCGAGCTGTTCGCAGACTCCGAGACGGGCGCGCTCAACTACGGCACGACCGACGCGCTCCTCCAGCACCTGGGCATCAACTCGCTCGACGAGCTGCCCCCGATCTCCCCGCTGCTCGATGACGGGGCAGACGGATTCGACGAAGGGACCATCCGATGACCGGCTTCGACGCCTCGACAGACTCCGAGACCGCACCCGAGGGCGTGCGCCTGCAGAAGGTCCTCGCCGGCGCGGGGGTGGCCTCGCGACGCGTGGTCGAGCAGTACATCACCGAGGGGCGCATCCGCGTCAACGGCATCGTCGTCTCCGAGCTCGGCAGGCGGATCGACCCGGAGAACGACCTCGTCGATGTCGACGGCACCGCCGTGCAGCTCGACGTCTCGAAGCGCTACGTCATGCTCAACAAGCCCACCGGCGTCGTCAGTAGCATGAAGGACGAGAGCGGCCGTCCCGACCTCCGTCGCTTCACCGCCGACTACGAGGAGCGTCTGTACAACGTCGGCCGCCTCGATGCCGAGACCAGCGGACTGCTGATCCTCACCAATGACGGCGCCCTCGCGCACGTGCTGGCGCACCCCTCCTTCGGCGTGACCAAGGTGTACATCGCGAAGGTCGAGGGCACCGTGCTGCCTCAGACGATCTCGAAGCTCACCAAGGGCATCGAGCTCGAAGACGGTCCGATCGCGGCGGACAAGGCGCGGCTGCTGGACACGTCTCGCGGGTCGAGCCTGGTGGAGCTGACGCTGCATTCCGGTCGCAACCGGATCGTGCGTCGGATGCTCGCCGCGGTCGGCCACCCCGTCACAGAGCTCGTGCGTCGCCAGTTCGGTCCGCTCCACCTGGGAACCCTCCCGGCCGGGAAGACGCGGGAACTGAGTAAAATCGAACTCGGCGCGCTTTTGACCCTGTCGCGCCGTGATTCCGGTGTCGCCGAGGCGCCAGGCGAGCAGGAGAACGAATGACCGATACGACGAGTGCGCCCACGGGGCGGAGAGCGGGCTTTGTCGCGCCGCGCCTCTCCGGCACCGTCCGCATCGTCGGCGCCGGACTCCTCGGCGCGAGCATCGGGCATGCGCTCCGCACGAAGGGCGTCGACGTCGTGCTGACCGATGCCTCGCCCGCACAGCTCCGCCTCGCCGTCGACTACGGTGCAGGCCGCCTCCCTGCGGAGGACGACTCACCATCTCTGATCGTGGTCGCCGTCCCGCCCGATGTCACGGCCGACGTGATCCAGGTAGAGCTCGAACGGTTCCCGCACGCCGTCGTCACCGACGTCGCCAGCGTGAAGCTCGAGCCGTTTCGCACGCTCCGGGCCCGCGGCGTCGACCTCGCCCGCTACATCGGCTCGCACCCGCTCGCCGGTCGTGAGCGCGGTGGGGCGATCTCGGCCCGCGCAGACCTCTTCATCGGTCGGCCGTGGGTGGTGTGCCGTGACGAGGAGACCAAGGCTTCCGATCTCGCCCTCGTCGAGGCTCTGGCGCTCGATGTGGGAGCGATGCCGCTCGAGATGACTCCGGAGGAGCATGACCGTTCGGTCGCACTGACCTCGCACGTGCCCCAGGTCGTGGCGAGTCTGCTCGCGGGTCGCCTCGCCGAAGCAGAGGAGGGGGCGCTCCGTCTCGCGGGCCAGGGCGTCCGCGACACGACGCGGATCGCGGCATCCGCCCCTGAGCTCTGGGTGCAGATCCTCGGGGCGAACGCCGCACCCGTGGTCGAGATCCTCGACGCGCTCGCGTCCGACCTCGGGGAGATCTCCGACGCCCTTCGCCAGCCCGGGGCTCCCGGCGCCCGCCGCATCGTGGCCGAGACGATCCGTCAGGGCAACGACGGCGTCGAGCGCCTTCCCGGCAAGCACGGACAGAACCAGCGCTTCGAATCGCTCGTCGTCATGGTCGACGACACCGCCGGGCAGCTCGGAAGGCTGTTCGGCGAGCTCGGCGAGCTCGGCGTCAACGTCGAGGATCTCCGCCTCGAGCACTCTCCCGGCGCGCAGTTCGGTCTCGCTGAGATCAGCGTCGATCCGGCAGCGCTGCACGGTGCGATCACCGGACTGCAGGAGCGCGGCTGGCGCATCGCAGGGAGCACCAATGACTGACATCTCGACCTCTGCCGCGGAGAAGCACGTGACCGACGCCCACAAATTCATCGCGATCGACGGCCCGGCCGGCTCCGGCAAGTCCAGTGTGTCGAAGGCCGTCGCCCGCACCCTCGGCTTCGGCTACCTCGACACCGGCTCCGCCTACCGTGCGCTGGCCTGGCATGTACTCGATCAGGGTGCCGACACCGAGGATCCCGAGACTGTTCGCGCCGCGGCATCCGCGTTCCCGCTCACGCTCGGGCTCGACCCCGACGAGCGGACGGTGCTCGTCGGCGACGTCGATGTCACCGAGGCGATCCGCGACCCGCGGGTCTCCGGGGCCGTGAGCGGCGTGGCGCGCGTGCCCGAGGTGCGGGCACAAGTCAACGAGATGTTCCGGCGACTCGTCGCCGAGTCGTCGTACCCCGCCGTCGTGGTCGAAGGGCGGGACATCACGACCGTTGTCGCCCCCGACGCCCCGGTGCGGATCCTTCTCACCGCGGCCCCCGAGGTACGGGCCGCCCGACGTGCCGGCGAACTCGCCGGCGAGAACGCGGCTGCTGTCGCCGCGGCGCTGCACAAGCGCGATGCCTCAGACAGCGCCGTCGTCGACTTCCTCAACGCCGCAGAAGGCGTCGAGGTCGTCGATTCGACGGAACTCGATTTCCCCCAGACCATCGATGCCGTCCTCACGGTGATCGAACGAATCCAAGGAGCACACCGTGGCTGACGACGAATACGAAGGCGGCCCCGACCAGCTCGCCGAGAAGATGGACCAGCTCGACGAGCATCTCGCCGAGCAGCGTGCGGAGACACTGCGCGCCGGACTCTCCGACTACGAGCTGGACGACGAGGATGCGGAACTCCTCGCGGGCATCACGCTCGGCGAGGACGGCATCCATTACAGCCCGGCGCTGCCCGTGGTGGCGATCGTCGGACGACCGAACGTGGGCAAGTCCGCGCTCGTGAACCGCATCCTCGGCCGCCGCGAGGCCGTCGTCGAGGACACCCCGGGCGTGACCCGCGACCGCGTGACGTACAAGGCCGAGTGGGCCGATCGTCGCTTCTCGCTCGTCGACACCGGCGGATGGGAGCCTGACGCCCGCGGCATCGACCGGTCGGTCGCGATGCAGGCCGAGGTCGCGATCGACCTCGCCGACATGGTGCTGTTCGTGGTCGACGCGATGGTGGGTGCGACGTCGACAGACGAGCACGTCGTGAAGCTGCTGCGTAAGAGCGGCAAGCCGGTGTTCCTCGTCGCCAACAAGATCGACGATGCCCGCCAGGAGCCGGAGACCGCGGCCCTATGGAGCCTGGGTCTCGGTGAACCCCACCCCGTGTCCGCCATCCACGGACGTGGTGTCGCCGACCTGCTGGATGCCGTGCTGAAGAAGCTTCCCGAGGTCTCGGCCGTCGCGAAGCAGGAGATCGGGGGCCCGCGTCGAGTGGCGATCCTCGGTCGCCCGAACGTGGGCAAGTCGTCGCTGCTGAACAAGGCAGCCGGCGAGGAGCGCGTGGTCGTGAACGACCTGGCCGGCACCACCCGCGACCCTGTGGATGAGGTCGTGGAGCTCGGCGGGAAGATGTGGCGACTGGTCGACACCGCCGGCATCCGCCGCCGCGTGCACATGGCCCAGGGTGCGGACTTCTACGCCTCGCTGCGCACTTCTGCCGCGCTGGAGAAGGCCGAGGTCGCGGTCGTCGTGCTCGACGTCTCCGAGTCGATCAGCGAGCAGGATGTGCGCATCATCGACCTCGTGCTCGAGTCGGGCCGCGCGCTCGTGCTCGCGTTCAACAAGTGGGATCGTCTGAACGACGACGACCTCGAGAACGCCGACCGCCGCCGCTACCTCGAGCGCGAGATCGAGCAGGACCTGGCGCACGTCGCCTGGGCCCCGCGCGTGAACATCTCGGCGAAGACCGGGCGTCACCTCGACAAGCTCGTGCCGGCGCTGGAGACGGCGCTGGAGAACTGGGATCGTCGTATCCCCACGGGCAAGTTCAACGCCTTCCTGGCGGAACTCGTGGCCGAGCACCCGCACCCGCTGCGTGGTGGAAAGCAGCCGCGCATCCTGTTCGGCACCCAGGCGTCGACGCGTCCGCCGACGTTCGTGCTGTTCACGACAGGGTTCCTCGACCCGGGATACCGCCGATTCATCCAGCGGCGTCTGCGTGAGCTCTATTCGTTCGAGGGCACGCCGATCGTGATCAACATGCGGGTGCGCGAGAAGCGTCAGCGCTGATCTGTTCCGGCGCGTGTCGCGCCGTGGTGCCGTGACCCCGATGCTGTGAAAGGCTGAGGGGGTGACTGTCGTACCTCCTGCCTCCGGTGAACCGCGTCGCCCTGAGGGGCCGCGGAATCCCGGCGATGCCTGGGTGATCGCGGAGTCGGGGGAGAAGTACTGGGGCCGCTTCGGCGCTGCCGGTCTTCTCGCCTACGACCCTGCCCGGGGGATACTGCTGCAGCATCGCGTCTCGTGGAGCCACTTCGGGGGCACCTGGGGGCTGCCAGGAGGCGCGCTGCACGAGGGGGAGAGCGCGATCGCCGGAGCCATCCGCGAAGCTCAGGAAGAGGCAGGCGTCCCGGACGGGGCGGTGCGAGCCCGGTTCACGAGCGTTCTCGACCTGGGAATCTGGGCGTACACGACCGTCGTCGCCGATGTGCGGGTTCCTTTCGAGCCGGTGATCAGCGACCCGGAGAGCGTCGCCCTGGAATGGGTGCCGGTCGATCAGGTCGATTCTCGACCGTTGCACCCCGGCTTCGGAGCGTCGTGGCCGGCGCTGCGGGCGCTGCTCACCGTGCGTCCGGCTGTCGTGGTGGATGCCGCGAACGTCGTCGGATCTGTTCCGGACGGCTGGTGGAAGGATCGCGCAGGGGCGGCGGCTCGTCTGAGGGCTCGGCTGGAGGGACTGGCGGTCTCTGCGGGCGACCTGGAGCTCGGGGGCGACGCGTGGTTCCCCGAGGTGTCGATGGTGGTCGAAGGGCAGGCCCGAGGAATCGATGACGATGCGAGCGCAGTCGCCATCATCCGGGCGGAGGCCGCGGGCGACGACGCGATCGTCGCCGAGGTCGAGCGCCGCGTCGCCGGTGCGGAGACGGTAGTCGCAGTGACCAGCGACCGGGAACTCCGCGAACGAGTGGAGCGCGCCGGTGCCGGTCAGGTCCGATCCGCAGGATGGCTTCTCGAAATCCTCGCGGCGCACGGCTGACGTCGTCTCCCGCTCTGCGGACATCATGATTCAGACGAACATCACGCGTCGGGGTGGCGGGTCGACGTAGTCGCGACCCAGGGGGCTGTGCCACGTGACGCTGCCGTCTTTCTCCTGCTGGGCCGTCCAACGATGCGGGTCGGGCATGTGCGGATGCTTGAGCGTGTGGTGGCCACGGCAGAAGTGACCGAGGTTGTCGATTCTGGTCTTCCCGCCCTTCGCGTGATCGTGATTGTGGTCGATCTCGCAGCGGTGCACCGGCATGCGGCACCCGGGGAACCGGCAATGCTGGTCGCGCGCACGGAGGAACCGTCGCATCCCCTCGGTCGGCGTGTAGGTGTCGGTCTCGACCACCATGCCGGTCGGGTCGAGGAACAGGCGGCTCCAGCCGGTGTTGCGACCCGCGAGATCGCGGGCGATGTCGGGGTGAAGTGGGCCGTGTCCGTCGAGTTCCGCAATCTTGTCGTCGGCGCCGGCGAGCGTGGTCGCCGCGACTGTGACCTGGATTCGGGCCTGGATGCCGTCGAGGCCGTCGCCGTGCGCGACGCTGGGGTCTGCGGTGAGGAGGAGATCCGTGAAGAGGTCGGCTTCCGTCTGCGCCCAGGTTCGAGTGTCGGTGGGGAAGTGCTCGACCTCGGGGTCGGTGGCGAACGTGTCGCCCCCGGTGCTCGGGATCACCCCGTCGTCGAGCAGGTCGAACGCGGGGTCGTCGAGCGAGAGATCTTCGGGGCTGATGCCGTCGACTTCCTCGAACCACCAGGGTAGCGGCACGATATCGCGGTCGTTCCGAGCGCGCACTACTTCGCGCGCCATGCGGTTCAGCCTGTCGGAGATCGCGGTGGCGATCCACTCGGGCAGCACCGCCGTGAGCAGGGCCAGCCCGTCGTCGAGGGACTTCACCGTGACGCAGCGTTCTTCCGCGGCGCGTCGGTGCCTCTGCACGACGGTCTCGCCGACGAGCGCGGCCGCGACCTGGCGCGCATGAGCCTTCGTGCGCGCTGCCGTGTCTTGTTCCGCGACCACGAGCACCGCCGTCTCGAACAGGCTCATGACCGCTGAATCGACCTTCTTGTTGCGGACGGCTTCGGCGACGATCGCGCTCGCCCTGGCGATCTCGCGCACGTGCCCGGCGCTCACGGCGCCCTTCGAGAACGCGGCGCGGACGGCGGGGAGAGAGGTGCGCAGCGCCTGGGCATCGGCGAAGGCGAACTCCACCGAGCCTTTAGACACGTGGCCGGCGGCGGAGAACTCCGCGATCATGGAACGGTAGATCGCCTCTCGATGGAAGGGGCTCGCGGTGACTTCGGCATCGTGCAGGGTGATCTGCTCGGTCAGCAGCTCTGCGGCTTCCGCCTCGAGCGCGGCGATCCGACGCCTCGTCGCGACCCAGGCATCCAGGACGCGACGTCGCTCCTCGAGTTCGAGGTCGAGATCGGTCGCGTTTGCCATGCCCTCATTTTAGAACATAGGTTCGAATGAAGGAAGGCGAGAGGGGGCATGAATGCCGAGATATCAGGTCAGGCGGTCGTCGTTGCGTCCACGAAGCTTGTCGATGTCGCGACGCTCTCGCTTCGTCGGACGCCCGGCCCCACGATCACGAAGGCCCAGGGCGGCTTGAGGCTCGCGCTCGGGCGTGCGGTCTTCGTAGGCGAGCGCCGCCACCGGCGCTCCGACGCGCTTGACGAGGAGCTGACGAACGATGAGGATCCGATCGAATCCCGCGATGCGGATGCGCAACTCGTCGCCCACACGAATCTGCTGCGCCGCCTTCACCTTGTCGCCGTTCACCCTTACATGCCCTGCGCGGCATGCTGTCGTCGCGGCCGAGCGTGTCTTGTAGACACGGATCGCCCAGAGCCAGCTGTCCACACGTGCGGCATCCATCAGGAACTCGTCCTCCGCAGGGATACGAGTGCGCCCGCGATGATCAGGCCCTGGCCGATCACGTAGGTGAGCATCACCGCGGGGCTGCTCCACGATGGCAGGGAATCGGGGAGGAAAAGGCGGAAGGCGAGGATCGTGTCGCTCGCGAGGAAGAAGGCCCCGCCGACCGCGACGAGGGGATGGCAGCGCGCCGAGAAGGCTGCGGTGCTGCCGAGGACGAGTCCGTAGAGGGCGACCGCCACGAGCAGGCCGCCGGTGTGCGGACCGAGGACAGCGATCATCGCGACCCACCACGCGGCGTATACGAGAGCCCACCAGGGCATCCGACGCGTCGACAAGTGTCGCGCGAACAGAAGGATGTATGCCACGTGCGCGATGCCGAAGAACAGCAGCATCAGGGGCAGCTCGGGACCGGCGGGGAAGAACGCCCCTGCACCGTCGCCGAGCCAGGAGAACAGCAATGCCGCGAGCAACAGGAACACCGTGATGCGCGGAGTGAGATGTCGCGCGACGACCAGCACCGGAATGGCGAGCATCGGCATCAGGAGCAGCTTCGTGGGTGCGGCGAACGGGTTGTCCGTGGCCAGCAGGACGACGTGGACGATCGAGATCACGACGAACGGGAGGAAGGCCCACGTGAGTGAGAGGGACGTGGCGCGACGCTGCATCCCCCCATCGTAGGATGACGCCCGTGACGGGCTCTCGGGGGCCGCGCTGTTCACGATTCGACGGTGACCTGAACGACGCCGTCGTCCACGCCGAGATGCACGGCGGGCCAGTATCCCTCGGGGAAGTGCTCGCCGCAGCTGTCGATGAGGTGCAGGACGACGGTGCCGTCTGCGGCCGCCTCGATCGCTTCGATGGTGAGGTCGGACGCGGCGTCGTCGAGCTCGTGGGCTTCGGGGGCGCCCGTGCTGAAGTTCGTGACGACCGCATCGGTCGCGATCCGCTTCATGATGGGCAGTCGCTTCACCGTGTCGCGCAGTCGGGGGAGGAGCGGGGCGACCTCGTCGGACGTCGTGCCCTCGAGCATGAGTTCGAGCTCGGTGCCCTCGACGGAGATCGTGCCGACGAACCAATCGTGCGTCAGGACCGTGCCGTCCGTGAGCTCCGAACGGGCGCGCGCGAACGTGCCGAGCTCTGGATCGTCGATGGTCGAAGTCTCGTCGCTCATGCCTTCACGCTAGCGGCTTCTCGATGGTCACGATCATGCGGCGAGACCGAGGACGACGAGAGTGTGACCCGGCTTCAGCTCTGTGCCGGCGGTCGTGTTCCAGCCGCCGTCGCTCAGCACCGGCCAGAGGCATTGGCGACTGGCCACGCCGCCGCCGGTGAGCGCATGCACGTCATCCCCTCGCGCGGTCGTGATCGTCGCCATGCCGCGACGCTAAGTCGGGCATCCGACACTCGCAACGCCTCGGTTCGCGGAGGGGCCGAGGATGCGGCTAAGATAGTGGAGTTGCCTGCGCGAGAGTGCAGAACAACGGGCTGTGGCGCAGCTTGGTAGCGCACTTGACTGGGGGTCAAGGGGTCGCAGGTTCAAATCCTGTCAGCCCGACCGAGAAAGGCCCGGAAACTCGCAAGAGTCTCCGGGCCTTCTGCATGTGCGGAAGAAGACGAGGGCTCCAAAAGGGGTCCGATTTCCGCAGACGCTCAGGTTTGCACCGGGCCGGTGCCATCCTCTACATATGAGACTCGCGTCGAAGCTTGCCGTTCCGGTTGCGTTGATCCTCGCGCTGTCCGCCTGCGCACCAGAGGCCACGCTGCCTCGGTCCGAAACGCCGCGACCGTCCGTCGCTGAGACGGCAACGGCGACGCCTCTGCCGACGCCGGACGTTGCGGTTCCGACCTGTCCAAGTTCGCCTGTCGAGGTCAAGATCGACTACGAGCTGACCGTCGATCCAGGTGGCGGTGTCGTGATCGACGCGACGACTAATCTCCCGGACGGGGCAGAGATGAACGCAAGTTTCTTCGTCGAGGTTGGGTACTTCGGTCAAGATGAGGGAACCGTGCAGGATGGGAAAGTCTCCTTCGGGCCGTTCTCAGACAAGGGAACACCGCTCAGGGGCTCGTACGACATGTCGATCACGCTCCCCATCGCGCGAAATCAGCCCGCAGGTGTTCAAGACTGCCTCGGCGCGGCGGGCGAGAAGCTGACAGGACCGCTCGTGTCCGTCGACGACATCACGGGTGACGCGTTCGCGAGCCTTGATGAGGTCGTGACGTTCGGATGAGTCTCCTCCAGCTGCCCGCAGGCTCTGCCAGGATGAGCGCATGCCGACGCCCTCGAATGATGAGTTCATCGCCAACCTAGATGTCACGATCCCGGACGCGGCCAGAACGGTCGTCATGGCGGCGAAGAACGTCGCGACGTTCTCCGCCGAGACTGGCGATACCGCAGTCCTCAGGGCGTATGCCAACCTTCAGTTCTTCATCACTCAGGTAGATCTGGACATCCGCATGAATCTGAGGCTTCTGCTCGCTGACGAGTCGTCGCGCATCACTGCGGAGAAATACCTTGCGCTTGCCCTGATCGAAGCTGAAAAGGGAGTCGGAATCATGATGCGGGAACTTGCCGTTGAAGCAGGCAAGCAGCATGGTCGGCTTGCTGGATTCCTAGACCCGGCGAAGTGGGGCGAGGCCATGAGTGCGATGACATCGAAGCTCAAAGAGATGCGCACCGACAAGCCCTTCTACGGCGAGTTAATTCTGATTCGCAACGAGGTCGTAGCTCACTTCGTCAGCAAGTCGTCGGGAGTGGAGAACTCCGCGAAGTGGGCGCTGTCGCGGAGTGCCGCGCAGAAGACCGGGGGCTCGATTCTAAACAGCTTGATCGTCTCGTATTCCGTCGACCTCGCGACAGGGCTCGCGGCGCTGTCGCGAGGCATGACCGCCGCGAGCGCGGACTGGATGGACGCGAATCTGAAGCGCTAGGAGATCTGGCGCACGGGAGCGACCGGCGCGCTCACAGCCGAGATGTGCGCAGAGAATGCCGCGCGGTGCGCGCTGAAGTCGCGAGGCCGGACGTGCGCGTAAATCTCGTCGGTGATGGCGTAGCTCGCGTGGCCCATCGCTCGGGATAGCTCGTGCATGTCGAGCGCGCGAGACTCAAGTGCCAGCGTGGCGAACGTGTGGCGCAGCTCGTGGAAGTGCAGCCCGTCAAGTCCAGCCCGTGCGGCGGCAGGCTTGAACGTGTAGCGATAGAAGCCCTTGGGGTCGAAGGTGTGCTCGTAGCTGAGCTTATTGTGCCCCGGTACCTTCCCCGGGCACAGCCCCGCCTCCAAGTTGTCGCGGTGCGGGTGCTGGCGCAGGTAGACGCCGAGGTCGCGGAAAAGCCCGTCGTCCAGAGTCGGCACATCGCGAACCGCCCGCGCCGTCTTCGGGGTGCCGAGGACATTGCCCTTGCTGGTGTGCGTCATGTTCCGACGCACCTGCACCTCGCCACGGCGCAGATCGACATCGCGGATACGCAGCGCAGCTACCTCGCCAATGCGCAGCCCGGTCAGAGCGCCGAATCGTACCAACAGATCGTACGGCGGCTGGACCGTCATCTCGGCAGCCAGCCGGTTCACCTCTTCCACTGACAGGAAGCGCGCCTCAGCGGTGTCGGCCTTCGGCTTCGTCACAGCGATGGAGGGGTTGAACGGGATAAGCCGGTGCGCGTAGGCGTCGGAGAACACCTTCTGCACCACCTTGTACGTTCCGAGAACGCTTGTCTCGGTGCGCTGCACGCCGTTTGCCTTCGGCTTGGCACGGACACCCGCGAGCCAGTCGTCGATGTCCGCGGCCTTGAGAGTCGAGATGCGCCGGTTACCGAAGGCGGGATAGGCATGCACGCGCAGTGCGATCTCCTACCCGTCGAGAGTCTTCTGCTTGAGGTGAGCGCTCGCAGCGATCATCGCTTCCATCATCGCTTCCGCCGCTTGCCGGAATGTCGTCGACCTACCAGATAGGTGCGCAGTCGAGTTGCCGTCTGCAAGCTCGTGCTCGATCTTGGCGAGGTGGCGCTTGGGACTGCTGATGCTTCGGTTGACTCCAACGCTGTGAGGATTTCGGTTCTCACGGAAGGATGGTCAACGTGCCGAAAGCTCTCCTCGAAGAGTTCCGGAACGACGTCATCGCGGTCGCACGTCGGGGCGAAGCCCGATCAGCCGGATCGCGAAGGACTTCAGCGTCTCGGAGTCGTGTCTGCAACGGTGGCTCAAGATCGCGGACGTCGAAGACGGCATCAAGCCCGGCGTGACCCAAGCCGACGCGGCCGAACTGCGCGCGGCGAAGAAGCGCATTCGGTTGCTCGAGCAGGAGAACGAGATCCTCCGCCGAGCGGCCGCGTATCTGTCGCAGGCGTCACTCCCCAAATGATGTTCCCGCTGGTCCGCGAGTTGGCCGCTGATCGGATTCCGGTCGCGGTGACCTGCCGGGTGCTGGGTTTCAGCAAGAAAGCGTTCTTCCAGTGGCGCGCGAACCCCGTCTCGCAGCGGGACTGGGACAACGCTCACCTCACCAACGTCAACCAAACCGTCGGCAGCCCCCATCGTCCGCCTCTGAGTGCAACGGCGAACTCTCGCCGCCGATGATCCCCTCACGGGCACGGCGGACATGCTGCATGTGCTGCACTCATCCGATCCGAATGAAATCCGCCCTACGGCCTCATCCGCCCGGATCGACCGCGGGACGATGTCGTCGGCTTCGAACACGAAGCGTCAGAGGGGAGAGCCGAATGCAACGGCCATTGCAGGGGCTGCGCCACGCGAGCGTATTCCGTGAGTCGCTTGCCGGCCTTACGCTGCTCGCCATCGCGGTGCCGTTGAACATCGGATACGCGCAGATCGCCGGTCTGCCCGTCACCGCAGGTCTGTACGCGCTCATCGTTCCCGCACTCGTCTACGTCATTCTCGTCTCCTCCCGCCAAGTGGTCGCCTCTCCCGACGCGGCCGCAGCAGCGCTCGTCTTCTCGTCTCTGGTCGGTCTCGGCGTGGGCGAAGACGACTTCGCCGAGATGGCAGCGGCCCAAGCGATTCTGTGCGGGTTGGCCCTGCTCATCGCTGCAGTGCTGCGATGGGGCTTCCTGGCGAACTTCCTCTCGCACCCGATCCTCATCGGATTCGTCGCGGGCCTCGCACTCGAGGTGCTCGTCAGCCAGGTGAGGAAGATGCTGGGGGTTGCCTCCGGGCACGCCGACGGCTTCTTCCGCGAGGTCGTCGAACTCATCACCCGCATCCCTGAGGCATCCGCCCCATCCGTCCTTCTCAGCGTATGTGCACTCGTCATCCTCGTCGGCGGGCGACGCCTGCTCCCGAAAGCCCCGTGGGCATTGCTCGTGCTCATTCTCGCCACCTTCATCACCGCCGGATTCCACCTCGATCAGGTGGGGGTGGCGGTTCTGGGCGAGGTGGAAGCAGGGCCTCCGCAGTTCGCGTTCCCCACACTGAGCTTCAGCCAATGGGCGTCGCTGATCCCGTCCGCTCTCGCTCTTGCCCTCATCACGATGGCGGAGGGAGTGTTGCTCTCCCGGTCGTACGGGGAACAGCGCGGCTACCGCACCGACAGCGACCAAGACCTCCTCGCCTTCGGCGCGGCGAACGTCGCCGCCGGCCTGTCGATGTCGTTCGCGGTGGGGTCATCGACATCACGGACCGCCGCGACGGATCAGCTCGGTTCACGCACGCAACTTCCGAGCCTCATCATGGCCGCGGGCGCTGTCCTGCTGCTTTTGTTCGGCACCGACGTCCTCGCTCAGATCCCCACACCGGTGATCGGAGCTGTGGTCGCGGTAGCAGTCTTCAACCTCCTCGGCATGCGCGACTTCATTCAGCTCGCGCGGACATCGCCGTACGAGTTCGGGATCGGGGCCGTCTGTCTCCTCGGCGTCCTCATCCTCGGACCGCTCCAAGGACTCGCCATCGCATTCATCCTGTCGCTGGTAAATCTCGCCAGACGCGCTGCGACTCCGCAGGTCGATGCCCTCGCCTCCGGTGACGCGGACGCATTCACCGAGATCATCGAAACGCCTGAACCAGGGGAGCTCCTGGTCATCCGCCTGGCAGGCCAGGTCTTCTTCGCCAATGCTCCCGCCATCTCAGAGCAGGTGACGGCCCTCGTCGACGCGGCCGGACCTGAGACGACGGGGCTGGTCCTCGACGCCGAGGGCATCAGCGACGTCGATGCGACGGGGGCAGGTGACCTGCGGCGCCTCCTGGATGCGCTCGAAGGCAGAGGGATACGCGTGGTCTTCGCCAGAGTCCGACCTCGGCTGCGTGAACGACTCGAGACTTTCGGACTGCTCGAAGGGATCGGGCAGTTCACCACCAACAGGGATGCAGTGAAGGCGCTTGCCGGCCCGTCGAGCAGCAAATCGTCCAGTGAGCCGCGCCGAGGAGGCCACGCATGATCGAGCTCGGGTGGGAATCGATCCCGGCGCTCCTCGGCATCGTCGCCAGCCCTCTTGCGATCACGGCCCTGATCGCAACCCTCCTCTCGCGCCGAGCACGAGAGAACGCGGTCAGCTTCCTCTTCGGCCGGATCGGCGCGGTCGGGACTACCGTCGCCGTGGTGTTCGGCCCGGACGATTGTGCCTTCCGTGCCGAACATGTCGACCGGGCGACTTCGCCCCTGGTCGGGATCATCCCAGTTGAGAAGGCGATCCAGGCATGGGGTTGACCATCGGAGAAGCCCGCGCGTTTCTCCGTCGCTACATGCGCCGCTTCGGTACGCGGAGCACCGTCGGAACCGACGTCAGGGCCGGCATCGTGCTGGGCGTGGAAAGCGTCCCCGACGGACTCGCAGCGGGCATGCTGGCCGGTCTCAATCCCCTACATGGTCTGTATGCCTATCTCTTCGGCACGTTCGCGGGGGCTTTGGCCACTGGCTCGGTGTTCATGTCCGTCCAAGCCACCGGCGCGATGGCCGTCGTCGTCTCCGATGTCGACGCAGGGATGCCTACGGGACTCTCGACGTCCGGGTTGGCGATGCTCGTGCTGCTTGCAGGGGCGGTGATGCTCGTCCTGGGAATCGCGCGGCTCGGAACGCTCGTTCGCTTCATTCCGACGGCGGTGCTGGTGGGCTTCATCAATGCCGTCGCGGTGAATATCATGCTCGGGCAGTTGGACAATGCCACGGGCAGAGTCGCCGAGGGGGACAACCGGGTGCTTCGCGCGGTGGACTCCGTCGTCCATGTCCTGCAGTGGAATCTGCCGACGGTTCTCGTCACGTTGCTCACGGTTGCGCTGATCCTCGTGCTCGAGCGGACCCGCATCGGAACATTGGGGATGGTCGTTGCCGTCGTGATCGGGTCTGCCGCGGCATGGTGGATCAACGCCCTGAGCACCGGGTCCGTGGCGACCATCGGTGACCTCACAGACGTGCCGCGTGCCATGCCCGGTATGGAGATCCCCGATCTGTCGCTGATCGCCGCCCTCGTCGTGCCTGCATGCTCGTTGGCGCTTGTCGGCCTCGTCCAGGGGGCCGCCATCAGCGGCTCGATCCCGAACCCCGATGGGAAGTTCGCCGACGCATCGGCGGACTTCCGCGGGCAGGGCATCGCGAACATCGCGGCGGGCTTCTTCCAGGGCATGCCCGTCGGTGGTTCGATGTCCGCCACGGCGCTCGTGCGCACCGCGGGCGCTCGATCCGCGCTCGCGAACCTCAGCGCCGCCGTCGTGATGGCCCTGGCGATCTTCGCCGCCGGTCCGGTCTTCGAATACGTCGCTATGCCCTCTCTGGCAGGGCTCTTGATCCTCGTCGGCATCCGCACCTTCAAGATCCACCAGATCCTCTTGGTGTGGCGCACCGGGCCGGTGCAGGCGACGGTGCTGTCCGTGACCTTTCTGCTGACCCTTGTCGTCCCGCTGCAGTATGCGGCCCTGTCAGGCGTCGGGCTGGCCGTCATCCTGTACGTGATCAGACAGTCGAATCGGGTCATGGTGAAGCAGTGGGTCTTCGACGACGGCGAGCAGATGCCGCGGGAGATAGCCGCACCCGAAGTCCTAGAGGGCGGACAGACGTGCGTTCTCGTCCCGTACGGGAGCCTCTTCTTCGCAGCGGCCCCCGTGATGGAGAGCCAATTGCCGGCGGTTCCTCCGAGCGCGGCCGGAGTCGTCGTCATCATCCGCCTGCGAGGCAAGGCCGAGATCGGTAGCACGTTCCTCAAGGTGTTGGAAGGATACTCGGTTCGTGTCACGGCAGCCGGCGGAACCATCATGGTCGCGGGGGTCAGCCCCTCCGTTCTCCAACAGCTTCGCGCCACTGGAGCGCTGGACCGGCTCGGAGAAGGCCGTGTGTTCCCGGAACATCCGCGCGTCGGCGACTCGATCCGGGAGGCGCTCGACGCTGCGGATCGATGGCGCGAAGGAGGCCCTCATACACAGTGAACGAAATCCCCGGTCGCCCTCCGGTGCCGTGGCCCGCCGACAATAGGCTCGCTGCGTCCGGTCGAAAGCGAGTCGGACGTGAACGCTCGGAGACGCCGAGCCTGTGAAAGGTGCTGTGTTGAACATTCTGGAATCCCTGTGGGACGTTCTGGTCCTCTTCTTCTTCGCTTTCGTCCTCCTGGGTTCGCTGATCGCCGTCGTGATGGTGCTCTCGGACCTCTTCCGTGATCGCGCGCTCAACGGCTGGGCGAAGGCCGCGTGGATTGTGTTCCTCGTCTTCGTCCCGTTGCTGACGTCGCTCGTCTACCTGATCGCTCGCGGCGGCAGCATGCCGGACCGCATCAACGAGCAGGCACGTGAAGCGCGCGACGCCACCGACGCGTACATTCGCGATGTGGCCGGCTCCAGCCCCGCGGATGAGGTCGCCAAGGCCAAGGCACTTCTTGACGCGGGAACCATTACGCCGGACGAGTTCGCGGCGATGAAGGCGCGCGCGATCTCCGGCGAGGCGGTAGCCGCAGTCTGAATCTCCCCGTGTGAGGGCGCAACGACCGTTGCGTCCTCACGCCCGCGTTCGGCGGGTAACGTCATGCCGCGACGGATGCCGTCAGGACAGCAGCCCCAGCCCTTGTGCCGCAGCAACCGCAGATCCTCGGCGCTCAGCGCCCAGCTTCCTGTAGATGGAGGAAGCTTGCGAACTGATCGTCGCACGCGACAGGAACAGGCGCTCACCGATCTCCTGGAGCGTGAGATGCGTTTGAAGGTAGGGCAGTAGCCGCATCTCCGCCGGCGTCAGAACGACCGTCGGCGTCGCCGCCTGGTCCGCCGATGTGCGACCCACCAGGAACTCCTCCAGCTGCCGGCCGAGGGCACCCATGCGCGGCCGACGCCGCATCAGGAAGACGCCTTCGCGAGCTAACTGGATCGCCGCGTCCTCTTCGCCCAGGAGCCTGAACGCTGCCGCGAGCTGAAGACGCGCGCGAATCGCGACGTGGGGGAATGTGTGCCTGGACTGCACCCGCGCGCGCATTGCGCGAGACACGAGCAGTCGTGCCTGGTCGTCGGCGCTCTGTGCTGCAACCCGGGCCGCAGCGGCGAGCGCGAGCACAATCGTCGGGTAGCCCTCGAACGCCCACTCGTCGAGGATGCGCAGGGTGTCCGACGCGAGTTCGGCCGCACGGTCCCATTCCTCGCGGTCAGCGGCGAGGACGGTCAGGTTCGCGACGGAGAGCAGCAACGCCGTGGAATTCCCGTGCGCAGCTGAGGCATCGTAGGCCATGAAAAAGTCTCGCTCAGCACTCGGCAGATCGCCGTTGAGCAGGCGCGCTTCTCCGCGCAAGTACAGTGCAGGGCCGTTCCATGGAGTCCCCTCGGGAGCCTGCTGCACGGCGAAATCGGTGTTGCGCAGCATATCCTCCGGCCCGTTTGCGCACAGGGATGCACGGACCAGCGCACGTCCTGCCTCGAAGGACGCTCTCATCGGTTGAGTGAGCAGAGTGGAGTCGATGCGTTCGAGCGCTGCGACATCGTCCTCCGCACGCGGGCTCTCGCCGAACATCGCCGACTTCCATGCAGACATCACCACCATCGGTGGGCAGGAGCGGACCACAGCATCGCCGAGCGTGTTCCGCCAACGGTCGAGCGTCGAGACCTCACCCCGTTGGAACATCGCCAACGAGATCCGCGCGGCGCTGTTCACCGCTCGAGCGTCCTCGCCGCCTGCGATCAGATGCTCGATGGATTGCGGCGCGACACCATGAGCCTCGTACCAGTTGCCGGCTCGGACGTGGAGGGCACGCATGCGGCGGTGGTCGAGTCGTTCGCCCTCCCGAACGAGGAACTCGCGGAAGAGAGCATGGTACCTGTACCAGTCGTCGTGATGTCCTATCCGGGACAGGAACAGACCGAGTGACAGCGCGCTGTGCAACAGGTCGTGCGAGGTGTTCGTTTCTCGAATGTGGTCGCAGAGCTCCGGAGTGAGCTCGTGCAGAATGGCAGTGTCGAGGAGGAAATCTCGCAGCTCGGGGCGTAGGCCCGCAAGGCACTCGCGATAGAGATAGTCGGCGATAGGGCCGCTGTCTCCGGACATCGCCACCGTCCCGCCGTCGTTGAACGTCAGCGCTGACATGAAGATCCCCGCTGGCCATCCTTCGCTCCGCTCGACAGCGGCAGCGACGACGTCGGCAGGAGCGGTCTTGGTCACCGCAACGAAGACCTTCTCCGCTTCACCCTGATCCATGCGGAGGTCGGACGCATCCACGTCGGCGACGGCGCCGCTCACGCGCATGCGTGCGAGGTGCGGCTGGGTCTCGCGGCTGGCGATGACGACGAGCGAGCCTTCCGGGATGCCCTGCAGAGCGACCATGAACGCATCGAGGCAATCGGGAGAAGACGCGAGATGAAAGTCGTCGATGAAGAGAGCGAACGGTTCGGGCGCCGAGCTCCAGGTGCGGGCGAGGAGCGGCGCGGAGCGTGCGAGGAGGGTTGTGCTCGTGCCCCTCATCTTGGAAGCGAGATTCGCGCCACCCGGGGTTACGTCCTGAGTCGCGGTTGCCAGGAGAGTGAGCAGGGCGCCGGGGTCGTTGTCGAAACGGTCCACTGTCGCCCAGCACGTAACGCGTTGTTCAGCGGCAGCCCACTCGGCGAGCAACGTCGACTTGCCGTAGCCGGCGGGAGCCGTGATCGCCACGACTCGGTGCGGGCCGCCTCGTGTTCTTTGGATGAGAGCACGACGGCTGACCAACCCTTGCGGAGAAGCAGTGATCGTTGTCTTGCTTTCGAGAAGGATTTGCTCGATCTCCGGTAGCGGATGCGGGCTAGCGGTATCCGCAACAGTCACACTCGGATCGTACGCCAAGTAACACTCGGCCCTCAAACGATGTGACCGACGGCGTCGTTCTCGCAGCAAGGCGACGCCGAGCTGCCCAACAATCGCTGCCTCGCTGCGAGGATCACAGCAGGCTGATGCCGCTGGTGATGACCGCGATGCCCAACACACCCAGCACCACTGCGGTGATGACAGCGTTGCGAGCTGTCAGCCATCGCCGTAGTCGTATGAGCCCCCGTGAGGCGGTCCGCGGCAGCCACAGGGTCAGTAGTAAGGGAAGAAGCACAGTGGAGCTTGCCGCGACGGTGAACACGATGGCATAAGCCCGTGTTTCATGCATTGCGCATGAATCACGCGGTCATCTCTGGATCGCCCGCTTCATCCCCAGCACAGTGAAAGTGACCACCCAGGGTCAAGCAGAAGAAGAGGCGACAATGAAGAAGAACCTGAGACATGCGGGAGTCGTCGTGACTTTCAGCGCGTTGAGCATTATGACTCTCGCAGGGTGCACAGCACCTGCGGCCACCGAAGAAGACAACGTGACTGCGGCATGCGTCGCGCTCGATGACCTCGCGGCGGCACTGACCACGGCCGAATCCGATCTCGGAGAGGCGGAGACCGTCGGAGACCTGCGGACGATCCGCGAGAGTGTGGCGGCTGCGTACGACGAGGCGGACAGCGCGCTGGACGCGGTGGCAGCTGATCGCGCGCAGGCTCTGACGGACAGCTGGGAGAAGTTCCTCGACTCAGCGACTGCCATCGATAGCGATACGTCACTCGCCGATGCGAGGGACTCTCTCGTAGAGGAGGCGCGCGATGTCGCCCAGACCAGGCAGGACACGGCGACCGACCTGGAGTGCGAGTAGTCACCTACGAGAGAGATGGGCTGGTCCGCTCTACCTGCGGACCAGCCCATTTCATCGCCATGCGTTCCCGCGAGGTCAGTGCACGAACGCTTTCAGGATCACGAAGACGACGCCGAAGGACGCCGTTCCCACCGCGCCGAGGATTCTTGTCCACATTCCGCTTCCACGGCGAAGGAACGCCACGTATCCGAGGAAAGCAAGGATCACCGTACCCGACCACAGCGCCACCTCGTTCGCGGCATCGTCCGGGATCAGACGAGTGGTTCCCGCGAGCAGGATCAATGCAGGGACTCCCGCAGAACTGAGCATCCCCAGCGAATGACGCACCGAACGCCGGATCGCCGTGCGCACGCCGATGTGCTCCGCTCCTTCATCCCCGAGACGGGCGACTGCGCCGGCGTAGACGTGTGCCGCCCAGAAGACCATTACCGTCACCCCCACCGTGATCAGCACGACCACGGATGTCTCGCCGTGGGCGGAGGACACCGCGATGAGGCCGCTCACGAGGATCGTTCCGTACACCGCGGCTTCGGTACCGAATCCTGGTCGGAGCGCTCGATGCGTGCGGAGGATCGGATGCTGGTCAGCGGCCGTCACGCGAACAACCCGATCCCCTTGCCGATGACGTTGATCCCGATCACCGTGAGAAGGACCGTCATGATGGTCGCGTTGTTGTCGGTCAGCCAGCTCCGGATCGTGTCGAGGGCACTCGCGGCGACGCGAGGGACGATCAGCATCGTGAGCACAGGGAGCAGCACGCTCAGCGCCGCAACGCCGGAGAACACCGCCACCACGGCGATGAACTCGCCTTCGGGGAGGTCGCTGCGGCCGATGACGGCGCCCGCCGATGCCGCGACGAGGAGGTTCTTCGGATTGACGGCTGCGAGCGCGAACCCTAGGCCGAAGGCTGCCGGAGTGCGCAGGCCATCGATCTTAGTCATCCACGCCGGCAGCTCAGCTGTCTCGGACGGCCCCGGGCGGGACCGCCATTGCCGCCAACCCAGGAACAGAAGCCCCGCACCGATCACCAGCATGATCGCGCCGAGAACGGGCTGTGACTCATTCATCGATGGTTCCGGCAGCACACCGGACAAGAGCGCCGCGACTGTCGTCGCGACGACGATGCCGAGGAACCATGCCACCAGGAACGACACCCCGAGTCGTGTCGCGCGCGGGGTCATGAGCATCAGGATCACCGCGATGATGGGGATCGGACTGATGGCGATGGCGACCGCGCTGGTGAGGGTGCTGCTGATGACGTCAAGCATCGAGGGTACTTTCGAGTGTGGAGAGGGCGGTGGAGTCGGGAAGCGATTCCACCGGACGGCGGACGAATTGGATGGCGAGCACAGCGACCATGCTCACCACAGCGGTGCAGATGATCACCGCGGGGGACAACGGACGCAACAGCAGGATGACGGCGGCGGCTGCGACGCCGACCGCCACGAGCGCGATGCGGTGATTGCCGTCGAGCCACAGTCCGAGACGTCCAGAGCTGAGCCCTCGCTTCTCCGCGCGCTGCTGGACGCTCCGACCGGCGGAGGTGATGCCCGTGCGAACTGCCACAGCGGCCGCGGATGGCCCCGACAACCATGCAACGACCGCGACTGCGACGGCGAGCGTCGCAATGGCGACGCTCATCTGAGACATCATCCTTGTCGCTGCGTCATAGACATGTTGCGCAGCGATGCCTGTGATGACGCCAGGGCTGCGACTCGCGACGCGGACGAAGATCCCTCCCGCAACCGTGAGAGCGATGGCGACCGAGGTCATCAGCACCGCAGTCGTGAACGATGCACCGATCAGTGCCCGCTGCCGGTGCCGAGCGGTGAGGACGCCTGCCACGATGAGGACCAGGGATGCCCAAGGCAGCCAGCTTCCCGCCACATCAACCGCATTGACTACGGCACGGATCTGCTCGAATGACTCTCCCTCGACGAGGTCGATGCTGCGGTCGACTGCGGGAATCGACTCCGCCAGCGTGAAGCCGCGGGCCAGCAAGCGCTCCTTCACCTCGGCTACGAGCGGGCCGATCTGCAGCTGGAGTGCGCCATCCGAGAGCGTGACGGCCGCAGCGTCATCGCCGCGGACGGTTGCCATCATCTGCGTGTGCGAGATGCGCAGCATCTGTTCCCAGGCTGCCGAGAACGTATCTGACGCGACAATCGCGGCGACACTGGAATCGATGAGGCCCTGCAGGCCCTGTGCGGCAGGAGCCTCCAGCAGCTGGAGCGCGAGGTCAGCTCGCGGGGGAAGATCGAGCTCCCGAATACCGGTGATGACGTCAGCGGTGAGGGCAGGGATGTCGACGGCGTCATCGATGGCGGAGAGAATCGCGTCGCCGGCCACGTCCTGAACGGCACTGTCCGTGGCCAGGGGCGCGAAGGTGGAGACGAAGTTCGTCGTATCGAGGAGCTGCTGTTTCGCGTACGAACTGACCAGCCCAGCGCCCCCGACGACGATGCCGAGAGCGATGAGAACGAACGAGAGGATCGACCGTCCGGTTCTGCGCCCTGCGCTCCGGAGTGCGGCTGCGGGGGCCCGGAGTTCTTCGTTCTCCCGTTCGAGGGTGGCGACCCGCAATCGCAGCGCCTCCACGGAATCCGTGGAGGCGCTGCGACTACTACGGTCAGCCATTGAGCAGCCGCTGCTTCGCGAGAGCGAACTCCTCGTCGGTGAGGATACCCTGCTGATGCAGCGTCGCGAGCTTCTCCACTTGAGCGAAAAAGTCCTCGCCCGCGGCGACAGGCGCCGCAGCGGGCGGGGTGACGACCGGCATGGAAGCTGGCGGAACCGGCGTCTGCTGGACTCGTGCCTGCTGCTCAGCGGCTCGTCGCTGCTGGTTCCGAGCGACAGCGCCGCTGACTGCGGTTGCCGTTCCTGCGACGACAGCAGTTCGAGCTGCCATGCCGAGCAGACCAGGGCGTCCTCGTCGTGCAATGAAGGCCATGATCAGTTCTCTCCGTTCGACGAGGCCAGCAGGCCTCCGCTGACGAGCTCGTTCACCACGGGCCCGGGGATGAGGGCGATGTGGGCGACGTGCCCTCCCGCCGCGGCCAACGTCGACGACAGATTCGCTGCCCAGCGCATCTCCATCGCGGCCAATGCGATGCCTGATCCCGGGGGCACCGCCTCGACGGCATCCTCGATGTCCTCTTCTCCGATGAGGCCCTCTGCAACGAGATCGACCGCTCCGGAAAGATCGACGGGCAGGTCCGTCAACTCGCTGACATTGACGGTGCCGTCGGCGAGGCGAACCGCGATGACCAGGTCGACGAGGCGGACCGATGTGCCGTCACCGAGACTGTTGAGCGCCGAGAGGACGCCTGCGTCTGGACTGACGCCGTCGAACGTGACGACGAAGAGCTCGAGAGGGCCGAACATCGTCTCGGTCGGTCCGGTAGCGGTCATCGTGCACCCTCAATCGACGGGAAGGTCCACGAGCCGTCGAGGACTTCGGGGCGGGGACGGTAGAGCCTCACGAGATAGTTCCACCCCTCTGTGAGCGGAAGCGCGTTCGGCACGGACGGATCGCCGCCGAACCGTACGGTGATGCTGCCATCGGCATCGCGAACTCCGGTGACGTTGTTCACGCTGTAGCGGTCGGCGTCGTTGGCCTCGAAGTACCCTTCGGCGTTGTACATCGAGATCGACCAGAAGCCGTCGACGGGCACCTCTCCGACTGTGAGCTTGTACTCGCCGACCGGAAGTCCGGGCTCAACGTTGACGTAGAAGGCCTCCTGATCGGGCAAGCCGCCCCATCCGGAGGCGGTTCCCAGAAGATGACGGACGGGATCGACCTGGTCCGCCGGTCCGAACGCATGCTCGAAGTTGGTGAGTCCCTTCGCGAGGGTGAGAACGGCGTCGCGGGTCTGGGCGAACGAGTCGGCGTCGTAGTCGAGCGCCGGGAGCTCGCGACCTCCTGTGGATGTCAGCGAGAACTGGTCCTGGAGAGCATCGACCGTTGCGACGTCATCGGGGTCGTCCGAGTCCACGAGGATGCGTGCCGCGGCGAGGACGAACTCCGACCCGAGCTCCGCAGCAGTCAGATGGTGTTCGCCTGCGTCATGAATGACGCGATTGATGAAGTGATCTTCGCTGACGAGCATGACGGAGACGTAGCGTCCGCCCGTCTCCGGGATCGTGATCGTCGTGCCCTCGGAGACGTCGATGATCGCCGCGCTGTAGAGCGTGTCGCGGTTCATCCGGATGATGGTCTGCTGGTCGATGGGGGTGGGGACGCGGTAGTGGTTCCACCGGTTCGCACCGCCGGCGTTCGCGCTGATCGCGGCGAACATCCGCAACGTCTCGATGCGCGCGAAGTTCGCATACGTGACGACGGGGGAGGAGTCGGTCATGGTCATGCCTCTCAGGTTGTGGCGTGCGAGGCAATCGTCGCGCGTGCCGACCACCGCGCGCATCATCCGCAACGCATGAACTCTTCGTCGTGGCGGCGAGATCAGGTGCCGCACGGTGTCGGATGCGGCATTCTGGTGCCACAACTGATCCGGAGGATGCCATAACCATGTTGCAGATCGGAACCGCGCTCGATAGCCCGACAGCGGCCGTGGAACTGGACGCTCGTCGATTCAATCGGCACACCTTCTGGTGCGGGCAGAGCGGCAGCGGGAAAACGTACGCACTGGGCGTCGTCCTCGAACAGCTCCTCCTTCATACCGAGTTGCCGTTGCTGATCCTCGATCCGAACGCGGACTTCGTGCGGTTGCAGGAGACCCGTGACTCCGCTGCGATGACGTCGGCCGAGAGGATCGCCGGTCTCGACACGCGGGTGTTCCGTTCAGGTCCGGGCAGGGACGATCCACTCCACGTCCGCTACGTCGACCTGTCTCCGGCGACGAAGGCCGCAGTGCTGCAGATGGACCCGATCCGCGATGCCGAGGAGTACAACGTTCTCCTGCACAGTGAGGCGGACGCGAAGCAGTTCGACGCTGCGGAACTTGTGAAGGCCTTTCGTGCCAGTGGCGAACCTGCACGAGTGCGATTGGCCAATCGGATGGAGAACCTCCAGGTGCTCAACTGGGACTTGTGGTCGCGAGGTACGAGTTCCGTCGTCGATGCCATCGACGAGCGTCCCCGAGCAACCGTCCTGGACCTCGGTGGGTTCGATCATCCCGCGGAACCGAAGGTCGCAGCTCTTGCCGTGCTCGAGCACCTGTGGGCGCGCCGGCAAGAGCGCCGCCCCGTCCTCATCGTCATCGACGAAGCGCACAACCTGTGTTCGCCCGATCCGAGCACAGAAGTGGAGCGGGCGCTCACCGCGCAGCTCGTTCAGATCGCGGCGGAAGGGCGGAAGTTCGGCCTCTGGCTGTTCCTGTCGACCCAACGGCCGACGAAGATTCACCCGAACGTGCTGTCGCAGTGCGACAACCTCGGCCTAATGCGGGTCAACGCACCCCGGGACCTTGCCGAACTCGCTGAGGTGTTCGGGTTCGCGCCCGAAGAAGCGATCCGCCGAGCGAAGAGCTTCCGACAAGGCCAGGCGTTGTTCGCCGGAGGGTTTATCGCCGAGCCCACGTTCGTCCAGATGGGTGAGCGCCTCACCGAGGAAGCCGGCGGTGATGTGCGAGTGCCGATGCGCGCCGTTTGACAGTAAGTCGCCACGGTCGCTCGCCAACTCGTCCCGCCACGGTCTGGCCACCGGCGATGCAGGCTTGGCTACACGCCCCGAACAGGGATAGGAAACGCCCGAGCATACTGCGCGAACGTTCGCCCGGGCGGATACCCGCGTCGAACCCTCTGTGTGCCTCGAAACCGAAAGCCAGAGGAGCTGTTGCCTGGCGACAACAAGGAAGCGGATGACCCGAACGGCGCGCAGGGGGACATCGGCGCTCAGCAGCACTTCGGCCCTGGTGTCCGCGTAGCTCCCGCGCGCTAGCTGACGTCAATCGCTAGTCATCTGCGCCTTTACAGGAAAATCGAGGGCTGGCTTCAGGAAACGTGGGAGGACGCTCGCCCCGGGATGGTGGTCATCGCAGGTTGTGCCAACAGCCCACCACATTGAGGCTCGGAATCACGCGGAAGTCGCGAGGTTCCGAGCCTCTGTCGTATCCACCGCGGTGCCGTGGCAGAACGGTCGAGCGACTCCGTCGCGACGAATTTCAGATCCAGTGCATCCAAACTCCGACTTCTCGGAGAACAACTCCTATGAAGGGCCGCGCAGGGCGGTCCGCGTTCAGGAGGAACAGATGCGCAAGACAGTCGCCGCCGGCCTCGCCGTCGGAATGATCACCGCTCTCGGCCTGGCATTGCCGGCCGGCGCCGCTACGGCCCAGGAGGCTCAGCTTTCCGTGCTCCACGCGATCCCTGACACGCCGGTCGACGTGTATGTGAACGGCGAGCTGACCCTCGACAACTTCGCCCCGGGAGACCTGGCAGGCCCTCTCGCATTGCCCGCCGGTGACTACGAGGTCGCCCTCACCGCTCCTGATGCCGCCGACGCGAGCGCCCCGATCCTCGGTCCGGCCACTCTCACCCTCGAGGGCGGTGCGAACTACACGGCCGTCGCACACCTGACGGCGGCGGGAGATCCGGGCCTCAACCTGTTCACGAACGACATCTCTCAGACGGCACCGGGTCAGGGACGGCTCACTGTCCGTCACACGGCCGCGGCACCCGCGGTCGACATCCTGGCGGGCGGATCGCCCGTCATCCAGAACCTCGCCAACCCCGATGAGGCGAAGCTCGACCTCGCCGCGGGAACGGTGTCGGCGGCCGTGGCTCTGGCCGGAACGACCGACCCTGTCATCGGACCGACCGACGTCGCCATCCAGGAGGGCGTCAACACGATCCTGTACGCCTGGGGCAGCGCCGAAGACGGAAACCTCGCCATCGCGGCGCAGACGATCGGCGGGCTGCACACGAACCCCGACGGTGTGCCCTCGGGTACCGCCGGCTATCTCGCACTGCAGGACGCGTCGGTGACGACGATCCTCTCGGTCGGCGTCATCGCGATGGCCATCGCGGCCGCGGTGGGCGCAGGCCTGGTCGTGCGTCGGCGCCAGTCGGTGCGCTGATGCCCGCAGGCACGTCGCGGATCCCCGGTCGGCACCGCGCCATCGCGGCGTTGGGTGCAGTGGTCGCTGCGGCGTGCCTCGTGGCATGCACACCGGGAGGGGCGGGTGATGGCTCCCCTCCGTCGTCGGAGCCGACCCCCACGACTCCGACCCCCGTCCCTCCCACACCCACGCGAGACGTGGAGGTGCGACCGGGCTCCCTCCCCGCCCCGGTCGCATCCGTCGCCCCCACGCGTCTTGCCATCCCATCTCTCGACGTCGACATGCCGGTGACGGATGTCGGGGTGGAGGAGTCGGGACAGATGGAGCTTCCCGTCGACCCGGCCGTGGCCGGGTGGTACCGATACGGGGCGGATGCCACGAGCACGAGCGGCCGGATCCTGATCGCAGCGCACGTCGACGCGATCGACTATCCGATCGGACCGCTCGCTCGCCTGCGGGACGTGCCCGCAGGCGAGACCGTCAGCGTCACCGCGGCGGACGGGACGACTCGCGACTTCCTGATCCAGTCGCTGACCTACTACGAGAAGTCCGCATTGCCCTCCGATGAGCTGTTCGCCCGAGGTGGATCGTCCGCCCTGGTGATCGTCACCTGCGGCGGCCCTTTCGACAGCACCACCGGCCATTACCGCGATAACGTGGTGGCCGTGGCCGTCCCGCAGTGAGTCGGGGTGATCACCATGGAGAGGAGACTCCGGGTGGATGAGACCACCGAAGCCGAAGCGGCGCTCGATCGACGCTTCGTCGCGGGCGATGAACAAGCCCTCGCTGAGCTGTACCGGCGATGGTCTCCGGTCGTCTTCACGCTCGCGCTGCGATCGCTCGGCGATCGAGGCGATGCGGAGGACGTGACGCAGCGCACTTTCGTCTCGGCGTGGAACTCGCGCGCGGGTTATGACTCGTCGAAGGCGCGCCTCTCGACCTGGTTGATCACGATCGCCCGACGGCGCATCGCCGACACCTTCGAGGCGAGGGCCAAGGTGCAGCAGCTGCAGGCCGAGATGGAGCGCCTCACCCCGCCGGACGCACTCGTCTCGGATGCCATCGATCTCTCGGAGACGCTTCTGCTCTCGAGCGAGCTGCAGCAGCTCGCACCGGACGCTCAGGCCGTGATGCGATTGGCCTTCTACGATGACCTCACCCATGACGAGATCTCCCGGAGAATGGGGATGCCGCTCGGCACAGTGAAGAGTCACATCCGCCGAAGTCTTGCCCGAATGCGTGATCGATTGGAGGTGAACCATGTCGCATCTTGATGACGAGACGATCGCTCTGATCGCGATGGGTGAACCGGTCGACTCTGACGCAGACACGCAGCACCTGGCCGAATGCGATGCCTGTGCCGCTGAGGTGGCCGAGATGTCGCGCGTGGCACTCGTGGCTCGATCCAGCGTCGTAGAGGGGGAGCTGGAGAGTCCCTCCACGGATGTGTGGTCGAGGATTCACGAGGAGCTCCGTCTGAGTCCAGCGCTGGCTTCGGATCCGGCGTCTTCGGGCGCACTCGAAGTCTCCGAGGCGCATGAGCAGCCGATGCGTGTCGCTGCGCCGACACCACCGCGTGCCGGACGTACGCGTCGCTCGCGGTCGACCATCTGGGTGCTCGCGGCTTCGATGACACTCGTCGCCGCGATCGGTGCCGGCATCTGGATCACGCGCACGCTCACGCCGTCGTCTGCGGTGATCGCGTCCGCCGAGCTCGCAGCCTTCCCCGACCACCCGCAGGCGACAGGGCAAGCCGAAGTCGACGACGACGGCGACGGACGACGCACCCTCACCGTGACTCTCGAAGGAGACGAGGGACTCGACGGCGACTACCGCGAGGTGTGGTTGATCCGTGCCGACGGTGAGGCCCTGATCAGTCTCGGTGTGCTCGAGAACGCGTCAGGGACATTCCTCGTGCCGGACGGCGTCGACCTCGACGAGTACCGCGTCGTCGACATCTCGTTCGAGCCGGTTGACGGTGATCCGGCGCACTCCGGTGATTCGATCGTGCGCGGCGAGCTCGACTTCGCCTGAGCGCTGCTGGGTCATCTGCCCGAAACCATGGGCTGACCGGGCGTGTAGATGCGTTGTGCACGCCTCTTCCGACGGCCCAGAGGTCGTCCGGTCGCTGGGGGTGCGGGGGAGCGGCGGCAGACGACGCCGATTCGCAGCTGCGACCTCTCATGAACAGCAAAGAAGGGAGGGAGTGGGATCGACTCCCACTCCCTCCCTTCTGCTAGAGGATCCTGCCCTCACTCACGATCGGGAGAATCTCGATCCCGACCTCACCTTGAGCGCTCCTCCGAGCACGAGGAGGAAGGCGGCTGCAAGAAGCGCAGCCCACAGGGGCTCCGATCCCGTGGTCGCCAGCCCGGAGAACGGGGGAACCGCGGGAACCTTGACCGTGGAGGGCGGCGATTCGATCGGCGGGCCCGTGGGCGGGACGCCGGTGGCGGTCGCCGTGTTCGACAGGCTTCCGGACTGCAGATCAGCGCGCGTGACGACGTAGGTCGCGGTGAACGTGGTCGACGATCCCGGGGCCAGAGTGGCTACGGACGCCGGCGTGATCGGTCCCAGCTGACCGGAACCGGTGAACGAGCCTTCCTTGACCGTGACGCCGGTGAGCGTCGTGTTGCCGGTGTTGGTCACCAAGAACGAATAGGTGATTGTCTGACCGACAGTGGACACGCTGGGGCGGTCGACGGACTTCACGAGGGAGAGTCCGGGGGCGGGGATCGAGGGGACCTCGACTGTGGAGGGCGGGGACTCGATCGGGGGGCCCGTGGGCGGGACGCCGGTCGCGGTGGCGGTGTTGCTGGTGGTTCCGCGGTCGATGTCGGCCTGGGTGAGCNGTGGAGGGCGGGGACTCGATCGGGGGGCCCGTGGGCGGGACGCCGGTCGCGGTGGCGGTGTTGCTGGTGGTTCCGCGGTCGATGTCGGCCTGGGTGAGCGTGTAGGTCGCGGTGAACGTCGTGGATGCTCCCGGTGCGAGAGTGGCGACGGACGCCGGGGTGATCGCCCCGAGGGTGCCGGAACCGGTGAACGCGCCTTCTTCGACGGTNGGTGAACGTCGTGGATGCTCCCGGTGCGAGAGTGGCGACGGACGCCGGGGTGATCGCCCCGAGGGTGCCGGAACCGGTGAACGCGCCTTCTTCGACGGTGACGTCGGTGAGGGTGGTGTTTCCGGTGTTGGTGACCAGGAACGAGTAGGTCAGTTCCTGACCGACTTCGTAGGAGGCCTCATCCGACGGGGTCACGGACTTCACGAGGGAGAGTCCGGGGGCGGGGATCGAGGGGACCTCGACYGTGGAGGGCGGGGACTCGATCGGGGGGCCCGTGGGCGGGACGCCGGTCGCGGTGGCGGTGTTGCTGGTGGTTCCGCGGTCGATGTCGGCCTGGGTGAGCNGGTGAACGTCGTGGATGCTCCCGGTGCGAGAGTGGCGACGGACGCCGGGGTGATCGCCCCGAGGGTGCCGGAACCGGTGAACGCGCCTTCTTCGACGGTCACGTCGGTCAGGGTTCTGTTGCCCGTGTTCGTCACCAAGAAGGAATACGTCAGTGTCTGACCGGCCGCCGAGACGCTGTTGCGGTCAGCAGACTTCACCAGGGACAGTCCCGGCGCGGGGATCGAGGGGACCTCGACCGTGGAGGGCGGGGACTCGATCGGGGGGCCCGTGGGTGGGACACCGGTCGCGGTCGCGGTGTTGCTCGTGGTTCCGCGGTCGACATCCGCCTGGGTCAGCGTGTAGGTCGCGGTGAACGTGGTCACCGCTCCGGGCGCCAGCGAGGGGACGGATGCCGGCGTGATCGGTCCCAGCTGACCCGAGCCCGTGAACGCGCCTTCCGTGACCGAGATGTTCGTGAGCGTCGTGTTTCCCGTGTTGGTCACGACGAACGAGTACGTCAGCTCCTGGCCGACCTCATAGGTTGCTGCATCCGCCGGGTCGACCGACTTCACCAGCGTGAGCTCCGAGCACAATCCGCTGTCCTGGGGTGAGGTCGCACCGAAGAACGGCAGTCCCGTCGCGGCGATCGTGGTGAGCGGCACAGGCGAGGTGGAGGGCACGACGGGTACGGTCGCAATCTCGTACAGGTCACCGTTGGACCCGGCGAGATAGATCTTTCCGCCGCTCTGAGCGGCGCCGAAGGACTGCGGCACGGTGCCGACCTGAGTCACCGAGAAGTCGGGGGCGATGCGGAACAGCGAACCTCCGGACCCCGTGGAACCGACAGCGAGGATGTCTCCATCCGCGAGGGAGAGGAAGTCGCCGGCTGAACCGAAGCCCGTCGGGAACATGGCCTGGAACGGTGTGGCGACACCCGTCGTCGGGTTGATCTCGAAGATCATGCGGCCGGTTTCCCCATTCGGTGCGGCACCGACGAGAAGAGACCCGTCCGGCAGCGCACTCAAGGCATTCGCGAAGTAGGCAGTGGCGGGCAAGCCGGTGACGGGAACCGATGCGATCTCGGCTCCGGTGTCGGGATTGATCGTGTACAGGACCGTCGGGGTTCCCGGAGCGATGCCGTAAAGCGTGACACCATCGCCCAGGAACGCGATGTCTGTGTAGGAGCGCGCAAGCGGGACGCTCGACACGAGGTCACCAGTCGTCGAGTACTTGTTGAGCTCGTTGACGGCGCCACCGGTGTTGGCGTAGATGTTCCCTGGCGTGCATACCGCCGCGGCCTGCGCGGTCTGCGGGGACCCGATGACGTTGATCGTGGTCAGCATCGCGAAAATCATCGCGAGCACAGCGATGACGGCCGCTCGGCGCTTTCCTGGAGACTCGCCGGTGTGCGCAGCGAGGGCGCGACGATCGTTGTTCATTTTTCCTCCCCTGGCCGGGGCGGAACCTCAGCTCCGCCGCCGATCCCCCTGTCGCGGGCGCCAGATGATCCGACACCCGTTCGCGCCAGTATATCGATCGACTTTGGCGCGGCAAGGGCCGATTGTCGCACCTGGACCACAGGCGTGGAGCTTTCGACGCGCTGCCGTGGTCCGCGTTCAGCCAGGCAGGTCCGCTGCGCGAGAACGAGGCGGCGGCGGTCCCTCTCTGGCCCTGGGGAGACCTCGAGGGACCGCCCGGGCCCGCTAAGTTGGGGGACTCCGCAGGCCCGTTGGCCGCGATGACTCAACGGCTATGCGGCCACCATACTGACGCGCGGTGAAGAAAGAAAGAGGACTGCTGCCACGGCTCGTGTCCTGAGCGCGCTCAGCGGAAGTCGAGCACCTCGTCGCCCCAGGCTGCTCGCAGCGGTGCATCGAGGTCGGCGACGAGGGTGTCCTGCCGCTCGATCACGAGAGTCTGTCGGCTGCTGTCCGTTTCGTCTGCGGAATAGGGTGCCCACGCAGGCGCGTCCTTCGCCATCGGGGAATCAGGGCTGCGTCCGTGAGCGAAGGCCGTCCAGCGCTCCTGCATCCGCACCGAGATCTCCTCGGCGGCTCGTCGACCGCCCAACCGGAACGTCGGATCCTTCGGTCCGCTCGACAGGTTGCCCCACAGGTACGGCAGCTCGGTCGCGTGCGTCGCCCCGAGGCCGAGCAACCGCAGGAAGGGTGCGGCGTGATCGAACCGGTACAACCACACATCGGCGACCGTGCTGTGTCCTTCCGCGATCCACAGGGTGGGCATGCGGAAGCCTATGTCGCGGGCGATGCCGAGCCCCACGGCGCGCTGCCGCACGTTCTCATACGCCGTCTGCACCTGGGCGACGGCGGGGAGGGTGATCGTCGGATTGTTCTCGGCCATGTCGGTGAACATCTGCCTGATGCGATCGTCGGTGATCGGGATGAGAGGCGACTTCATGAACTTGAACAGCGACGCCTCGTCCTTGTTCGTCCCGATCAGGAGAGGAACCTGGATCCCGCGTCCCTCGCGCAGGACCGTGACCGGCGCCTCCGGAATCAGCTCGCCGTCGATGACGGGCGCGAAGGCGAGGGTTCCCGGGGCCTCGTCCGGCACGGCCGCGTACACGCTCATGCTCGCCGCCACGATGTCATCGACGGATGCCGCGCGCAGTGCCCCCGCGACTGCCGCAGCATCCGTCGAATCGATGCCCAACTCATGCACGAACCGGGCGGCGACGTCACGCGCTCGCTCGGTGCCGTACATGCTCGAGGCGGGGGAGGACTGCGCGATCGCGCGCGTGAACAGGCCTTCAGCAGAAGGCGTCGCCAGCAGCGTCGTCACGAGCCCCCCTCCCGCGGACTCCCCGAACACCGTGACCCTGCCTGCGTCGCCCCCGAACGCGGAGATGTTCGCCTGCACCCAGCGCAACGCGAGCAGCGCGTCCTTCACGGCCAGGTTGCGATCGAAACCCCCTTCGGGCAGGAGCCCGGCGAGATCCAGAAAACCGAAAGCGCCGAGTCGGTAGTTGACCGTCACGACCACGACTTCGCCGCGCGTCACGAACGAGGTCGCATCGA
Source organism: Microbacterium sp. Root1433D1 (assembly GCF_001426835.1). Classification (NCBI taxonomy): domain Bacteria; kingdom Bacillati; phylum Actinomycetota; class Actinomycetes; order Micrococcales; family Microbacteriaceae; genus Microbacterium; species Microbacterium sp. Root1433D1. The sequence continues at coordinate 113,626 of NZ_LMFN01000002.1, forward strand.
ACAACGGCTGGCTCGACGATCCGAAGGTGTAGGCACCTCCGTGCAGCCACACCATCACCGGCAGCGGGGTCTCGCGTGGCTCCGACGGCGCCCATACGTTCAGCACGAGGCAGTCCTCGTCCATCACCGCATCATCACCCAGGGGCACTGCGGGGTTGGGCTTCTGCGGGCACACGTTGCCGTACGCGGTGGCATCGACCTCGCCCGCGGCAGCCGGCGCAGCGACGGGATCACGCCAGCGCAGCCGGCCGACGGGCGCTTGAGCGTAGCGGATTCCGCGCCACGAGCGCACGGCGCCGGTTGCCGTGCCGCGGAAGGCTCCGGCCGGAGCCGTGACCACCTGCGTGCCGTCGAGGGGGCGGGACTCGTCTGACATGTGCGCTGCTCCTGACATGGTCGTGGTTCAGATCAGATGACGGATGACCTGGGCGGCTTCGTTCGCGGCGAGGATCGCGAACAGCACCGTCATGATGATGGCGTTGTGGGCGATCATCTCGGTCTTCACCCGCTCGAGTGCCTTCGTGACGGCTGCTGAACCGCTGGTCGCGACGCTGGCCGCGACGATGAGCGGCAGCGAACCGACGACGACCAGTGCGAGGCACAGCCCTCCTGCCGCGAGCAGGGGGAGATGCGCTTCACCGATCAAGGCACCGCCCTTCAGCGCGAGCGGGATGTTCTTCGTGTTGGTGACCGCCATGATCAGGCCCAGAGCCGCTGCCTTGGCCGGGGTGACGGAGTCGAGCGCCGCGAGCCAGGCCGGCGCCTTCGGCGGTTGCCCGTGGCGCGGACGCGAGAGCCAGCTCGCGATGGCGAGGGCCGCGAAACCGAGCGTGAGCACGATCGCGAGGATGAACGACACGGTCTTCGCGGTATCGGACGGGGAGGCCGAGGAGGAGCCGGCGGAGGTGAGGGCACCGACGACGATGAACACGAGGGAGACGCCGATGAACACCGACGCATAGGCGGGTGCCGCCGTGCGTCCGCGCGGAGCGAGGATGATCGCCACGATGGCCACGATGGGCAGCGGCGAGATGAGCATGCCCACCGCCAGTGGGAGGAGATCGTGCAGCTGGTTCACTTCGCGTCCGTTCGTCTTCGTGTGCCCTGCGGAGCGGGGCGAAGACGACGTTACGGCTGCGGGGTGCGCGTCTGAACGCGATGTTCGGCTGACACGACAGCCGGAACGGAGGAGAGGGCGAAGGAGGCCTCGAGGGTGACCCCGTCGGGGATGCGGATGAGGCGGGCGCCGAGTTCCTGCATCCGGGAAGAGGCTCGAAGTCGTGCCCCGGGAGCTGCCGCACCGGCCGAGGAGACGCGAACACGAAGCCGGGGCCCGGCGCCGGTCGTCACGCGGTGGAGCGACACCGCCGCCCGTCGCTCGCTCGCGTGTTTGGCGGAGTTCAGGAGCCCCTCGGCGATGACGTCGTAGCAGTCTCTCGCCACCCACGGCGCATCCTGCAGCGCCGAGCGGGCGGCCTCGTCGATGTCGATGCGAAGGTCGATGACGTGCGCCCAGGTGTCGAACAGCGCGGTCAGAGAGACGTGGGCTGAGGGACCGGGTGCCGCGGTGAAGGCATCGGGCAGGCGTCCCACCACCGCGGCGAGGTCGCCCTGCAGGAGCTGCACCTCGTCCAGGGTGGGTGTCGGGTGAGCGAGCGCGAACACGATGCAGGCTCCCTGGGCCTCGGCGTGCAGAAGGTCGGCAGCGGCGCGGAGGCCTTCGCGAGTGGGGCGTGTACCGGCACGGGCGAGGTCCTGGGCGGCGGAGACAGCGCTGGAGAGTCGGTGCTGCTCACGGCGGAGGCTGTGCAGGACGCCGGCGCACGACGCGGCGGCGAGCGCGAAACCGACGTACGCGATCGCGGACACGGCAGCCAGGAGCGGTGTCACCCCTTGCGCGACCGCGAGGGCCGCGAGCGCGACGCCGACGGCGAGGGAGAGGAGCGCGAAGAGCCAGGAGGCTCCGTGAGGGATTCGGGTGATCGTGCGGCGACGGGGCAGCAGATCGGCCAGCACGCCTCCCGCGGCGAGCGCGGCGACCCCGATGAGCAGGTCGAGCGGTGTCTGCGTCCGCGCCGCATAAGGGAACAGGCACGCCGCGTAGACGAGGGTGACCATGCCCGGTGGCGGCACACGGAACGGGAGGCGTCGCCGTGCGGGTCGGGCGAGGGGGACACCGTCGTCGGAGAGAGCGTCGTCGGCGCTGCGCGGGCCTGCCGTACCCTTCGCCGCGGAGAGCTCGGCGAGGCGGTGGCTCCATTCGCGGATCTGCTCGCCGCCGAGACGGCGGACGCCTGCGGATGTCGGTTCCAGATCGACGATCGCCGCATCGAGAGTCGCTCGCGCCCGGTCGACGAGGTGGCCGGCGTCAGTGGCGAACACCTGCGCGTCGTCTTTCGCCCGAGCGAGCTCCTGGGCGACGGATCGCAGCAGGGCGTTCGCTCGACGCAGCGATCGGAGCGAGGATTCGAGCACGGCGAGGATGCTCAGCACGACCGCCCAGACGACGATGTTCGTCGCGATGCGGAACGGCAGCTGATCCGTAGGCGGAGTGGGAAGGCCGCTGAGGTGGAGCCAGCCGTCCTGCACCACAGGACGCAGTGTCGCGCAGATGATGATCCCGGCGATCACGATGGCGGTGCGCGCCCGCCTCGTGCGGCTCCACCGTTCCAGCGCGGCGACGACGGCGAGTGCGGCGCCGAAGCAGAGCCAGGTCGCGCCCGTCGCCGCGAGCGCGTTCAGCGGATCGACGCCGTCTCCTGTCGGGGCCATGACGGTCAACGAGAGCGGGAGCGAGGCGGCGATCGACCAGGGGGTGAGGAAGCGGCCGCTGCCGACCGCGCGACCGGCGGCGCGGAGGAGATTCCTCATCGAGCGGGACCGAATGCGGCGAGATACAGCCCCGCCGCCGCCACGCGCGCGTTCACGGTCGGGTCGCGTGTCACCTCGAGCCGCGCGAACAGTCGGCTGATGGACCGTTCGACCGCACGCACCGTGCCGCCGGTCTCGACGGCGATGCGCTCATTCGACCATCCGCGGGCGATCATCGCGAGGATCTCCAGCTGATGCCGAGTGAGGGCGCCGAGGGCGTCGACCGAGTCTGCTTCGGGAGGTGCCGGCGTCGGATGCGTCGACAGGGCGCGCTCCAGCGCGGAGAGGAGAGTCTCTGGTGAGTCGAGGTCCTGCTTCGCGACGAACACGGCATGCTCGATGCCCATCGCCGTGGCCCCCGCGGCGGCGCGAGGGTAGCTGCTGAGGAAGACGACCGCGATGTGCGGTGCGAGCTCGACCAGCATGGCGGCCAGGTCGGCTCCGGACGGGCGGGAGCCCAGGTCGATGTCGGTCAGCAGCGCGTCCGGGTCGAATTCGGTGAACAGCCGTGTCGCCTCTGCGGCATCGGAGGCTGCGGCGGTCTGGAAGCCGTGGCGCTCGAGCAGGTCGCACACCAGCATGCGCAGGGCGCCCTGATCCTCGACGACGAGCACCCGTCGTCTCCACTCCGCGCCCACGTTGTCACTGTAGTGGAGCGCGGGCGCGCCGATCATGGTCGAAATGCGAGAAACCGGTCGGTTTCCGGGCGTGCGGCCGCCCTGCGGGAATCCGCGGCATCGCATGTTCGCACTGGTGCGCACGAGCGCGACCGAGGATGATGTCGTCCACCGGCCTCGGAGGAGGAGGCGCCTCGGCCGGGCAGAACGATGACGACAGTGAAAGGCCTATCGGAGTGATGACGAACCTCACCATCGGAGCGGCGCTCGAGGACCCCGACGCGTCGGTCGACCTCGATGCGCGACGCTTCAACCGGCACACCTTCTGGGTCGGGCAGAGCGGCAGCGGCAAGACCTATGCGCTCGGTGTCGTGCTCGAGCAGCTCCTGCTGCACACCGAGCTGCCGATGCTCATCCTCGACCCGAACGGCGACTTCACACGCCTGCCGGAGACGCGTGCTTCTGCAGGCGTGGTGGATGCGGACCGGATGGCGGAACTCGACATCCGCGTCTTTCGCTCCGGTGCCGGCGAGGGCGAGCGTCTGCACGTGCGCTACGTCGATCTCGCCCCGGCGTCGAAAGCGGCCGTTCTGCAGATGGACCCGATCGCGGATGCGGAGGAGTACAACGCCCTTCTGCACGAGGAGCGAGACGCTCGTACCTTCGACGGACGGAACATGCTCCCGGGGCTGCGCGCATCGGGAGACCCCGCACGGGTGCGGCTGGCGAACCGGATGGAGAACCTGCAGGTGCTGGAGTGGGCACTGTGGTCGCGCGGTGCAGGATCGGTCGTCGACGTGATCGAAGAGCGCCCGCGGGCGACCGTGCTCGATCTCGGCGGATTCGAACACCCCGCGGAGCCGAAAGTCGCCGCCCTCGCCGTGCTCGAGCACCTCTGGGCGCACCGTGAGGAGCGTCGACCCGTCCTGATCGTCATCGATGAGGCTCACAATCTGTGCTCGCCGAACCCGGAGACGGCGGTCGAGCGCGCTCTCACCGAGCAACTCGTGCAGATCGCCGCCGAGGGACGCAAGTTCGGGCTCTGGTTGCTGCTCTCCACGCAGCGACCGACGAAGATCCACCCCAATGTGCTCTCGCAGTGCGACAACCTCGCGCTGATGCGCGTCAACGCACCGCGGGACCTCGCCGAGCTGGCCGAGGTCTTCGGCTTCGCCTCTGAGGACGCCATCCGCAGGTCGGCGGACTTCGTGCAGGGGCAGGCCCTGTTCGCCGGGGGCTTCATCGCGGCCCCGACCTTCGTGCAGATGGGGGAGCGGATCACCGAGGAGGCAGGAGGCGACGTGAAGGTCCCGCTGCGCGTCGAGGGATGAGGGGACTCGGATGCGGCGACGGCGCCGAGGATCGGGAGGGACGGCGGTGACGGACAGGCGGAGAACGGCTGCGGACGACGGGATCCTCCGGGTGCATCAGGCGCTGCGGTCGGGATTCGGCACGGAGGCGGCCGTCTACGGCACGATTCTCGTGAGCGGTCTGGTGGCGGTGTCCTCGGCGCATGGGGAGACATCACTGGTGGTGCTCGTGACCGTCGCCGTCACCGTGCTGGTGTTCTGGGGCGCACATGTCTATGCCGGCACCGTGGCCAGGGTCAGCGATCGGGACGAGCGCGAACAGGGCGAGACCGTGGGCGTGCGCGCGGCGTTCGCGGCCTCGGTGAAGCACTCCCTGGGCATGCTCAGCTCCGCCACGGTGCCGGCGGTGTTCCTCCTGGCCGGCACGACCCGCGCCATGCCCGACGGGCTCGCGAACGATCTCGCCCTCTGGTCGGGCGTCGTCATCCTCGCCTTCCTCGGCTACGTGGCCTTCCTCCGTCGGGGCAGCCCCTTCCTCACGCGCATTCTCGGCGCGCTGGGCACGGCGTCTTTCGGGCTCGTGTTCGTGGTCCTCAAGGCCCTCGTGCACTGAGTCGGGCGCGACGCGTCAGGCCGTCTGGTCCGCCCTGATGCGGTTGGCGGCCGCGATCACCGCGGACAAAGTCGAGGCGAGGACCGACCGGTCCCGCCCCGCCGACCAGGTGCCACCGTCGGAAGTGCGGTGTTCGAGGAGGGTCAGCGCCTCGCTGTCGGCGCCGGATCCCACGCTGGTCTGGTGCAGGCTGACGACGTCGATCCGGATGCTCTGAGCGTCGAGCGCCGCGGTGAGCGCCTCGACCGGACCGCCGCCCCGATGAGTGGTCGTGTGCTCGCGCCCGTCGATGCGCAGGGTGATCCGCGTGCGGGAATCCCCGTCGGCCTCGGCGGTATCGTACGAGGTGATCGCGATGCAGGCGTCGACATCAGCGCGGAGGTAGGCCTCTTCGAACACTCTCCACAGTTCTGTCGCCGTGACCTCCGTGCCGGTCGTGTCCGTGTGCTGCTGCACATGTCGGGCGAAGTCGATCTGCAGCCGACGAGGCAGTTCGATCCCGAACTCGGTCTCCAACAGGTAGGCGATGCCGCCCTTGCCCGACTGCGAGTTCACGCGGATCACCGCGTCGTAGTCACGGCCGATGTCGGCGGGGTCGATCGGCAGGTAGGGGACCCGCCACTCGATCTCGCTCTCCTCGCGTCCCTCGGCTGCCGCGCGGGCGCGGTGTTCGGCGAAGCCCTTCTTGATCGCGTCCTGGTGAGTGCCGCTGAACGCCGTGTGCACCAGATCGCCGACGTACGGGTGACGGGCATGCACCTCGATCCGGTTGCAGTGCTCCACCGTGCGGCGGATCTCGTCGATGTCGGAGAAGTCGATCATCGGATCCACACCCTGCGCATGCAGGTTCAGGGCCAGAGTGGCGATGTCGACGTTGCCGGTGCGCTCGCCGTTGCCGAAGATGCAGCCTTCGACCCGCTGTGCTCCGGCCAGCACCGCGAGCTCGGCGCACGCGATGCCGGTGCCGCGGTCGTTGTGGGGGTGCACCGAGAGGATCACGGCATCGCGGCGCGCGAGGTTCTTGTGCATGTACTCGATCTGGTCGGCGTACACATTCGGGGTGGCGACCTCGACCGTCGCCGGGAGGTTGAGGATCACCGGACGCTCCGGCGTGGCGTGCCAGAGGTCGGTCATCGCGTCGCAGATCTCGATCACGTAGTCGGGCTCGGTCAGGTTGAACACCTCGGGGGAGAACTCGAATCGCACGTTCGGCATGTCTCCGGCGAGCTCCCACACATCGCGTCCGCCTGCCAGGATCAGCTGCTTCAGGTCTTCGCGCTCGCGGCCGAGCACTACGCTGCGCCAGGTCGGTGCGGTCGCGGTGTACATGTGGATCACGACGGGATTGGCGATGCCCTGGATGGACGCGACGGTGCGTTCGATGAGGTCCCGGCGCGCGGGAGTGAACACCACGACCGTGACGTCATCGGGGGCGATGTCGCCCTCGGCGATCAGCCGGACGAAGTCGTAGTCGGTCTGCGATGCCGAGGGGTATCCGACTTCGATCTCCTTGTAGCCCATCGTCACCATCAGCTCGAAGAAGCGACGCTTGCGTGCAGAGTCCATCGGCTCGGCGAGCGCCTGGTTGCCGTCGCGCAGATCGACCGGCACCCACAGCGGGGCTGCGGTCAGCCGATTCGCGGGCCAGTCCCGCTCGGTCTGGGGCACCTCCACCCGGGAGTGGACGTCGCGATAGCGGTGCGACGGCATCGAGGAGTGTCGTTGCCGGTTCCAGGAGGGAGCCTGGAGGGGCACGGGGCCGGTGGGGGTGCAGATGCGGGGGAACGATGTCGTGGTCATGGCGGTGCGGGTCCTTCGTCGGGAGTTGCGACCGGCACACGTTCGACCCCACGACGGGGAGCCGGTCCGGCTACGCCCCGCCGTGGCGGCGAAGAAGGTGCTCTGACGAGAACATGGCTAGACTGTAACACAACTCCTCAGACAAGTAGACAAATTTAGCCGGATGAGATGATCTCAGGTGGAGAGAGCGGAGTCGACGCATGGCACAGGTCAGACGTGCACCCTTGGCGGACCAGGCTGCGGAGCTTCTGCTGGAGCGCGTCCGCGCCGGGGAATGGGCACTGGGGGAGAAGCTCCCTGGCGAGACGACGCTCGCCCCGCAGCTCGGCGTCGGCCGCTCCACCGTGCGCGAGGCGATCCGCCAGCTCGCCGGGCGCGGGGTGCTGGCCTCGCGACAGGGCGCTGGCGTGTTCGTGACGGCGCTCGACTCCCCGGAAGACTGGGACGCAGTCCTGCGCAAGGCCGGCATCGCCGCGGTGATCGAGGCGCGTATCGCGATCGAGACCGAAGCCGCGGCGCTCGCCGCCGTGCGACGTACCCCTGCAGACCTGCGCAGCATCCGTCGCGCCCTCGCCGATCGTGGAGCGCAGCGGTCCGACATCGAAAGCCATGTCGATGCCGACACCGCGTTTCATCGGACGATCGTCGCCGCCTCGCACAACCCGGTACTCCTCGATCTGTTCGACAGCTTCACCCCCCGGCTGCGCGAGTCCATGATCGAGATGCTCCGCCTCCGTCGCGAGTTCGGCGACGATGCCGACCACGACGCCCATGCCGAGCAGGTGGAAGCGATCGCCGACCGTGATGAATCAGCTGCATCAGCGCGCAGCCGCGCTCATCTCCTTGCCCTGCGTGACGCACTGGCGTAACGCGCCGCCGGAGTGTGAGGGGCTGCCGAGCGCTAGGCCTCGTGCACCGTACGGCCCGCGATCACGGTCCGGACCACTCGGGTCGTGAGCAGGGTCGCCGGTTCCGCCGCGAACGGGTCGACGTCGAGAACGGCGAAGTCTGCCGCGTGGCCGACCGCGATGCGACCGCGCCAGCTCCCATCGCCGATCGACGCCGCCGCATCCCGAGTGGCGTGCGCGATGGCTCGCTCGAGTGGGAGGGCCTGTTCCGGGTGAACCGCCGGTGTGCCCGGAGTCAGAGCCGAGGCGCGGGTGGCCGCGACGTACAGGTTGGCGAGGGCCTCGTGCGGCGCTGTCGGTGCATCGGTCGAGAAGGCGAGAAGCGCACCGGCCTCCTCGTATTCCGACCAGGCGAAGGCGCGGTCAGCGCGCTCGTCGCCGACCTGTGCCGCCCAGTTGGCGAAGATCGCGGGGTCGGCGTGCACGGGTTGCATGGATGCCGTCACCCCCAGCCGCGCCATCCGCTCCGCCGTCCCTGCCGCCGCGAACTCGAGGTGCTCGATCCGGTGACGGCGCGCGCGCTCGCCGTTCACGGAGATGGCATGCTCGATCGCATCGAGGGCGAGCGCGCTCGCCGCGTCGCCGATCGCGTGCATCGCGATCTGCAGTCCCGCGGCATCGGCCGCCGCGACGACCGGCAGCAGTCGTTCGGCAGGCCAGATCGGCTCGGCGTTGGTGCCATCGGCATAGGGGGCGCCCATGGCCGCCGTGCACGCGTCGATCGTGCCGTCGAGCACGAGCTTGATCCCGAGCACCCGTACCCCCGCCGTCATTCCCGAAGCGTGGGTTGATGCCTGTCTGACCTGTGCGAGGTTCGCGGCGTCGTCTCCGGTGTTCGCGACGAACCAGTGCGCGGCGATGCGCAGCGGGAGCCGATCGCGCTCGGCCGCTCGACCGAGCGCGGCGAGCCCGAACTCGTCGAAGGCCATGTCCACAGCGCCGGTCACACCGGCGGCGAGATAGGCGGACACGACCCGCTCGACCGCCGCGTCCCGCTGGGCATCGGTCGTGGTCGCGTCACGATGAGCCCACGCGTACAGCTGCGCTGCCGTCTCGTACAGCATCCCCGTCGGCTCGCCGAGCGCGTCGCGCGCGATGCGTCCACCGATCGGGTCGGGGGTGTCGCGTGTGATCCCCAGCTCGGCGAGGGCCGCCGTGTTCACCCAGCAGGAGTGGTAGTCGTTCGCATCGAGGTAGACCGGAACGTCGGCGACGACCTCATCGATCATGGCCGCGGTGGGCTCACCGCCGGGGATCGCGTCGAACAGCCAGCCGCGTCCGCGCAGCACGCCGGGCGCTGTGCGTCGCGCGGCGAGCAGTCGGCGCTGGATCTCTTCGAGCGAGTGCGCATCGGTGAGTCCGACCTGTCCGAGCGCCTCGCCCATCATGAGCAGGTGGGTGTGCGCGTCGGTGAAGCCGGGAAGGACGATGCGACCTCCCAGGTCGATCGCGGCGTCGGCGGGCGGCGCGGAGTCCTCGGTGCCGACGTGGATGAACTCCTCGCCGTCGACGACGAGGGAGTCCGCCCAGCGCGACTCGTCGCCGGTGAAGATGCGGCCGTTGCGGTAAAGGGTGCGGGTCATGCGTCGATCTCCTGTGCGGTCATGCGTTCCAGACGCGTCGATACGAGGGCGATCGCCCCGGCGGGCACGGCCAGGACGAAACTCGCGACGCCGAGAGCGATCGCGAAGCCCTGGTATCCGAGAGCGCCGACGAGCGCGGCGCCGATGACGGGAGTGAGTGCCGAACCGACGAGGTAGACGGCGAGCAGAGGGCCCGACCAGCGGCCGTCGGCGTCGAGCGCCGCCGATGTCGACACGAAGTACATGAACGCGATCGCGTACACGGAGTTCCAGATGATGAACACCACGATGAAGGTGGTGGGGTCGGTCACGAACCCTTCCACGATCTTGAGTGCGCCGCCGGCGATCAGCAGGATCACGAGGGGGACGGCACGCCCGAAGCGCGCTCCGACGATCATCAGCAGCAGTGAGCCGAGCAGTCCGCCGGCCGTGGCGCCGCTGAGCGCGATGCCGAGTCCCTCGGGTGTCAAACCGGCCTGCTCCGCGCCCATGATGCCTGCCATCGCCCAGAGCGAATCCTCGCTGGCCGCCCAGAGCGCGAACACGAGAAGGAGCCCGAAGCCGGCGAGGGTGACGGTGCGCGAACGGGCGGGAGAGGTGCGGATCGTCCCGGTCGGGGGGATCTCGATCGGCATCGCCTCGGCGACGGCCGCTCCCGCCTGTGGAGCGACGACCGGCGCGGCGGGGAGCCACGCCGAGGCGACGAGTCCGATCAGGTTGAACAGCGCGAGGGCGCCGAAGACATCGATCGGAGCGAGGCCGATCAGGGGGATCACGGCGAGTACCACCGTGATGATGCCGCGGTTCGCGAGCCCGTTGAAGCCGGCGACCCTGTCCGGGTTGCGGAAGGCGGCGAGCGCCGCGCCGGACGCGGCGACCGCGCCACCGGCTCCGGCCCCGCCGAGGAGGAGTCCCGGAAGCATGGCGGCGGGCGCGAGGGCCGCGATCGTGAAACCCACCACGGCGAGACCGAGGCCCGCGCGTGCGACGGCCCGGCGATGCACGCCGGCGCACAGGGGGGCGATCGCCAGGCCCGTCACCGCCGTGAGCAGGAGCGTCGCAGTGACGAGCCAGCTGGCGGCGAGGATGTCGAGGCCCAGCCCCGTCTGCGCGGCGGTGATCATGTAGGGCGACAGGTTGACGCCGAGGTATCCCGCGATTCCGACGGCGAAGGTCGCCGTCGCTGTCGGGAATCGGAGGGGGATTCGCGTGCGGAGATCGAGAGTTGTCATGGGGCTCCAGGGAGTCGGCACGGCATTGTGCGCGGAGGGGAAGTCGGCGGACGTGCATCGGATGGGGCACGACGTCGTAAACGAATGGTGTTCGTAAACGAATGGTGTTCATTATTATGCACAGGAGAGGGTTTCCGCGGAACCCCGAATTTCACGATCCGGTCATCCGGAGAAAGCGAGCTTCCGATGCCGAGGCCCTCCTCACCGCTTCTATCCCCGGAGATCATCGGCTCCGCGGGCCTCGCGCTGGCCAGAGCAGGCGAGCCGTTCGGGGTCAACGCCATCGCTCGCGAGCTCGGGGTGCGGCCGTCGTCGCTCTACAACCATGTCGACGGCATGGAGGGGATCCTCGAACTCATGCGCGGACAGCTCATGGAGGGCTACCGCATCCAATGGCAGGGGGAGCGCTGGGAGGAGTTCGTGCTCACCGTGCTGCGCACCCAGCGTCGGATGTACGCGGATCATCCGCAGCTCGTGCCGCTGCTCGTGGGCAAGACGATCACGCACCCGGCGGTCATCGCCGCATACGACGACCTCGCCTCCGTGCTCGTCGACGGAGGATTCCCCGATGACGAGGTGCTCTCGGTCATCGCGGTGATCGACGCCTTCGCGATCGGATTCGGTCTCGATCTTGCATCTCCCGACGAGGTCTGGCAGCCCGGCGGGCCGACCCGCACGCTCGGTCGCCTCATCGACGGCGCGGAACGGGGGACCGCCCGGTCGGATCGCACGTTCGAACTCGGCGTCGGTCTTCTCCTCGATTCGCTGCGCATGCGTCTCGTCGATGCCCCACCCGCGGTCGATCGTGAGGCCGGGCGCGATCTGACGTAGCATGCACTCTGCCGTATCGACAGAGGAGGACTCATGACGACCTGGAACACTGAGGAGCTCGCGCGCATCGCCGAGCCGGAGATGTTCGATCTCTCCGCGCAGCTCGAAGACGGGACGACGCCGAAGACGGTGGGGATCTGGGCGGTCGCCGTCGACGGGCGACTCTTCGTCCGCTCCTACACGGGGCTCGAGGGAAAGTGGTATGCCCCGGCTCTCGCCAGTCTGCGAGGCCGCGTCTCGGCGGGCGGCGTCACCAAGGACGTCCGCTTCGAACGGATCACCGACGAGGCGATCAACTCCGCGATCGATGCCGAGTATCTCCGCAAGTACACGCCCAGCCCGTACGCTCCCGAGATGGGTCAGGAGCCGGTGCGGTCCAACACGCTCGAGGTCATCCCGCTCGACTGAATCGGAACTCTGCTCGACAGGGCTCTGCTCGGCGGGTCGTGGCCCGACAGGCCCACCGGGGAGAATGGCCCTCTCGATGACCCGCCCCAGACGGTGCCGTCGAGAGGGCTCACCGCCCTTCCCGGACGGTAGGGGAGGCGGCGAAGATCTCGCTGCGCTCACGGCTGATTCCCCAGTCCATCAGCCTCGTAGCCCCCGCTACCCGAGCAGAATATCGCTTAATCCTCTTGTCCGCCATTTGGGGGACAAAGAAATCTACGAATGTTACTCGCGTGGACGCCCTGTTGTCTTCCTGGCGGGCGTGCCTAGGGTGGACTCATGGACAGACTGCTCGTGCTCTCCGCTCAGGTCGCCATCGCTCACGGCCACCGCATCGAGGTGACGGAGCAGGCCGATCCGCTCACCGATGAACCGGTGGTCCTCACCCTCGTCGACCTCGACACGGGGATCCGCTACCGACGTGCAGAAGACCCGAGCGGCGACTTCTCCCGCTGGATCGGGCGAGTCCTGCGGTGCACCGTGACGATGGGGGACGCAGGCGCGCACACCACGCTGCTCGTCGATCCCCTCGGGCCCGGCCCGACCGGCGCCAAGGTCGCTCTGCGCGAAGCCGACGCGGCTGCCGATGCTGCGAAGGCCGAAGCCGACAGATGGGGTGGAGTCGACCGTCCTCCGATGGAGGAGTCAGAGCGCTTCTGGTGAGTCGTGGGTCCTCCTCAACGGAAGTCCCTGGAGCGGTGCGTGAGACCAGTGCGCAGGTCTTCGAAGCCATCGGCGAGCACATTGATCACGCCCTCGGCGGATCGCTCCAGGATGCCGCGGATGATGAGCGCCGGTGAATCCCTGGCGACGCGGCGGTAGCGGTTCCACACCCCGGCGGAGCAGACGATGTTCACCAGGCCGCTCTCGTCCTCGAGGTTCACGAAGGTGATCCCGGCGGCCGTCGCCGGTCGCTGACGATGGGTGACGAGACCGGCGACCTCGATGCGTCGACCCACCTCGTGCCCGCGCAGGTCGACTGCCGTCAGCACGCCGCGGGCGCGCAGCTGTTCGCGGAAGTGCGCCATCGGATGATCGTCGGTCGACACACCGGTCGCCCACAGGTCGGCGGAGAGGCGCTCGTAGCTGGTCTGGTCGGCGAACAGCGGAGGCTGCACGGCGACCGTCGTCCCCGGCAGGAACCGGGAGCGGTCGTCTGCCGCCGCGCCGGCCAGCCAGATGGCCTCGCGACGCTCCAGGCCCAGACACTCGAAAGCGCCGGCGGTGGCCAGAGCCTCCACGTGTGCGGCGGTGGCATCCGTTCGCCGCACCAGGTCGTTCAGATCCCGGTACCGGCCGTTCGCGTCGCGTTCGGCGACGATCCTCTCCGCCATCGGCACACCGATCCCACGGATGCCGCTGAGCCCCAGCCGTACCGCGGAGTTCCCGTCCCTGCGGTGCGCGGCCGATTCGTCCGGCGAATCCCGATCGAAGCGGAGCGCGGGCGGCTGCAGGTCGGCGGTGCACCCGTCCCGACCCGTCGGCCTTCGCGGGGCGCCGTCGACGAGCGGCTCCAGGGTCTCCGTCGCCCCCGAGACGTGCAGATCGGGACGTCGGACCTCGACCCCATGCCGCCGCGCATCCGCGGTGAGGGTCGCTGCGGAATAGAAGCCCATCGGTTGTGAGCGCAGGAGGCCGGCGAGGAACGCTGCGGGGTAGTGCAGCTTCACCCAGGAGCTGGCGTAGACGAGGAGAGCGAACGACAGGGAGTGCGATTCGGCGAATCCGAAATTGGAGAATGCCTGGATCTGCGCGTAGATGCGATCGGCGGCCTCATCCACCAGGCCCCGCCTGGCCATCCCCGCGTACAGCTTGTCCCTGACCTTCTCGATCTTCTCCAGGCCGCGTTTGGATCCCATGGCACGACGCAGCAGGTCGGCCTCATCGGCCGTGCAATCGCCGATCGCCGTCGCCATCTGGATGAGCTGCTCCTGGAAGATCGGAATGCCCAGCGTGCGCTTGAGGATGTCCTCCAGATCGCTGTGCGGGTAGGGGATCGCGAACTCCACCGGCGCCTCGCCGCGAGTCGCCCGTTCCCGGTTCTCCTCGTCGATGCGGTCCTTGGCCATCTTCCGCCGCACGAACGGATGCACCGCGCCGCCCTGGATGGGGCCGGGGCGGATGAGGGCGATCTGGATGGCGAGGTCGTAGAAGGCCCGGGGCTGCAAGCGGGGGAGCAGCCCGATCTGCGCGCGCGACTCCACCTGGAACACCCCGATCGAATCCGCACGGCAGAGCATGTCGTAGACCGCGGGCTCCTCCTTGGGGATGGTCTCGAGCGTCCACTCCTCGCCCGTGCTCTCCCGGATCAGATCGAAGCAGTGCTGAAGGGCGGCGAGCATCCCGAGCCCCAGCAGATCGAACTTCACCAGGCCCATGAAGGCCGAGTCGTCCTTGTCCCATTGGATGACCGTGCGGTTCTCCATACGGGCGTGCTCCACAGGCACGACCTCGCCGACGGGACGGGCGGTGAGCACCATGCCGCCGGAGTGGATGCCGAGATGCCGGGGGGCCTTCAACAGCTCACCGGCATAGGCGAGCACCTTCTCGGGGATGTCGTGCCCCTCGACGGGTTCCAGTCCGGCGCCCCAGCCATCGACCTGACGGGACCAGGCGTCCTGCTGACCGGGGGAGTGGCCGAGCGCTCTTGCCATGTCGCGCACCGCGTTCTTCGGGCGGTACTGGATGACGTTGGCCACCTGGGCCGCACGTTCCCTGCCGTACTCGGCATACACCCACTGGATGATCTCCTCGCGGCGATCGGAGTCGAAGTCGACGTCGATGTCGGGCTCCTCGGTCCGCGTGGTCGCGAGGAACCTCTCGAACGGCAGGCGGTAGAGGATCGGGTCGACCGCGGTGATCCCCAGCAGGTAGCAGACCGCGCTCGCCGCAGCCGACCCCCGCCCCTGGCAGAGGATGCCGCGTCTGCGCGCCTCGGTGACGATGCCGTGCACGATGAGGAAGTACCCGGGGAAGTCCTTCTCCTCGATCACGTCGAGCTCGCGGGCGATCCGGTGGCGACCGTCGTCGTCCATTCGCGGGTACTTCGACGGCACGGCCTCCCAGACCAGGTGGCGCAGCCACGTCATCGGTGTGTGCCCCGCCGGCACCTTCTGCTGAGGCAGTGCCGGTCGCGCCAGGCGCAAGGGGAAGGCGGATGCCGCGGCCAGCTCGAGCCCGTACGAGATCGCTCCGGGGTGGCGTGAGAAGCGCGCCGACATCTCGGCACCGCTGCGCAGATGCGCGCCCCCGTGCGCAGGCAGCCAGCCGTCGAGCTCGTCCATGCTGCGCACCGCGCGGACCGCGGCCACGGCTTCGGCGAGCGACGCCTGCGCAGGGGTGGCGTAATGGACGTTGTTGGTCGCGACCATCGGCAGTCGCATCCGACCGGCGAGCTCGGCGAGGGCGTCGTTGCGACGGGTGTCCAGGGGATCACCATGGTCGAAGAGCTCGACGACGACGTGGTCGCTCCCGAACAGATCGACGAGCGACCGCAACGGGGCGCGCGCGTCTCCCGCCTCGAGCCCGCGGCGCACGGCACCTTTGCGGCATCCGGTCAGGATCGTCCAGTGCCCGTCTGCACGCGCGGCGAGATCGTCGAGGTCGTACACCGGGCGTCCCTTCTCACCGCCGCGCAGCTGTGCCGCGGTGATGGCCCCCGAGAGCCGGTGATAGCCCTCCATGCCTCGGGCGAGGACCAGCAGATGCTCGCCGGCGGGGTCGGCGGAGCCTCGTTGCGGCGCGGGCAGATCGAGCGACAGCTCTGCCCCGAACACCGTCTGCAGCGGGCTCTCCATGAGATCAGCCACCTCGGCGAAGCGCGCGGCGCCGTAGAAGCCGTCGTGATCGGTGAGGGCGAGAGCGGTCAGCCCGAGGCGATCGGCCTCGGCGAGGAGGTCTTCGGGGGAGGAGGCACCGTCGAGGAACGAGTACGACGAATGAGCGTGCAGCTCGGCATAGGGGACCGCGCTCTCGGGACGGGGGATGGCGACGGGAGGGGTGCGCTTGCGGCGATGGCTTACCGGCCCTGCATCCGTCCGCTGCCCCCGGGGCTCGGCGGCAGGAGGAGGCGACGGGGGTGACTCCTCGCCACTGAGGGTGCGCTCCAGGTCGTTCCAGGACAGGGGCGGATTGTGCCAGCCCATCAGCGATACCTCCCCTCGGCCCACCAGCGCTCGCCGGTGTGGAAGACCAGCCACGCGCGGTCGTGGGCGTCGATGATCTGGAGGCGATGCCCTCGCTTCCCGCCGCCGGAGGTCCAGCGCCTCTCATGCACCGGCCAGGGTCCGGCCCAGGCCTGTACGGCGGCCCCGTCGATGCGGGCGGGCTCGCCCGAGAGAGCCCCGCGCTCATCGACGCTGATGGTGCTCTCATCCGCGGCGAGCACCCCGATGGGGCGCGGGGGCAGGAACACCTCGGCGGGCAGCGGGTCGGGAAGGCTCCCCGGCCATGGGGATCCGGGGTCGCGCGGGGGTACCGTGCGCTCTCCCCAGGGCGTGAGCACCTGGCGATCGGCGAGCCAGCGGCCGCCCGCCACAGCGGCTGTGACCACGCCCTGGTGACCGAGCATGGTCTGCACGCGCGAGACCGCATGGTGCAGGCGTTCATCGGTGCCGGATCCGAAGAGGCCGGGCTGGTGGTGCGCGGCATCGTCGACGGCGGCCGGGACGATGCGCACCGCCACGATGCCGCCGAACGCTCGTGCCTCGTCGACCGGATCCTTCGCGGACTGCGCGGCCAGCGCCTCCAACTGCCAGCGCACCCGGTCGACGAGGTCGGAGGCGTCGAAGCAGGTCGGATGCAGCCAGGACCGCGAGAAGACCGCCCCGTTGTCGTCGGTCAGGTCGATCCGCACCTCTGTGCAGACGAGCGAGGCGTCACCGAGAGCGAGCAGCACCGCATCCGCCGTCTGACGCACAGCGAACGCCACCTGATCGGTTCCGCCCAGCGGGGAGTCGAACTCGATGCTGCGCACCAGCTCAGGGTCGGGAGGGCGCGGTGTCAGCGGCCGGGAGTCGGCGCCGGCGGCGAGTGCCTGCAGGCGCGCACCGTGCTCGCCGAAACGATCGCGCACATCGAGTGGTGCGAGGGCGGTGAACTCGCCGAGAGTGCGCACTCCGAGCCGCACGAGGAGGCCGGTGACCTGCTCGTCGCGCAGCACCTGCACGGGGTACGGCGCCAGGAACTCCCGTGAGCCCCCTGGCGGCACGACCGTGCAGGGCACGGGGCCCCGTGCGGCGATCTCGGCCGTGAACGGGCCATCGGCCACACCCACGCGCACCTCGGGGAAGCCGGCCTCCGTCAGGACGGCGGTGAGTGCTTCCGCGGCCTCCGCCTCTCCTCCGTGATAGCGGGAGATGCCCCTGGCGCGGAGGATCGCGAGCCCGGGGCGCAGCAGCGTGACCCCGGGGGCGTGCTTCTCGATCAGGTGCAGCACCGGCAGGAAGGCGCGTTCGTCTCGATCGGGGTCGTGGGAGAGCACACGCAGCGAGGAGAGGTGGCCCTGCGCGACCCGGCGGCGCTGACCGGTGCGCACACCATGCTCTCTGGCGGAGGCGGTGCAGGCGACGATCGTGTTGGCCTGCACCAGGGCGGTGGGCGGATGCGGGGGCGCGCTGCCGAGGACGGCCCGCATCGGCCAATCCGGGAACCACAGCACGAGCACGCGGAGCGGGCTGCTCATCCGGCTTCCGCCCATCGCAGGAGCTCCGGTGGTGCGGATTCGCGTGAGGCGACGGACTCCGCCGGTCGTGCGGGCAGTGCAGCGAGCTCGACCCCGATGGCCTCGACGGCCCCGTGTCCTCCCGGCAGCTGCACCCGCACGCTCGACGGGCGGGGGCTGTGCCGCGTCTGCGCCGTCACCGTCACCGTGCAGTCGGAGAGCAGCCCCCAGCCGGCGCCGAGGCCGTGCCAGTGCGGATCGTGCAGGCGTATCGTCCCCTCGCTCTGCGGCCAGCGTTCGGTGACGGGAGACTCGGTGACCAGGAGCGTGCACCCGCGGTCGCGCAGGCGCG
Source organism: Microbacterium sp. Root1433D1 (assembly GCF_001426835.1). NCBI lineage: Bacteria > Bacillati > Actinomycetota > Actinomycetes > Micrococcales > Microbacteriaceae > Microbacterium > Microbacterium sp. Root1433D1. The sequence goes on from NZ_LMFN01000002.1 coordinate 131,852, forward strand.
CGCTCAGCCGAGCGACATCCGCGTCTCGCGCGCGGGCGCCGGGGGCCACGACGATCAGGGGCACGACCTCGGCCAGGGCGGAGGTCGCCGCCAACCAGCGGTCTCCGGGGGTGGGGACGAGGATCAGGCGTGCGAGGTCGATGCCGAAAGCGGCGGCGGCTTCGACGCCGAGGGTCGGCATGCCCACCACGGCGCACCACAGCCCCTTCTGCGATGCGGCGCTGAGCAGTGCGAGGACGAGGCTCGGCGAGGGGGAGACGGTGTAGGAGGTGCCGGTCTGCAGTCCCTCCTCCGGAAGGAGCGCGGCGAAGGCGGGGTCGAGGGGGAGCAGCGCATGTTCGCTGCGCCGTCGTTGCATCCGGTTGATCTCGCGACGCAGGCGCAGCACTTCTCCCGCGCGGGAGTCGCCCGCCGGAGAGAGCGAGGCGATTGCATCGAGCCCGATCACCTGCATCCTTTCTCGAAGATATATTCTAATATAACAACCCGTGTGAATGACGATAGTTCGTACATCGGACATCGGCCAGGGGTTCTCCACAGGGAGTCGGAGCGAGGTCCGCCGATCTCCTAACCTGCGGGGATGGACATCCGGCTCGCCCTCATCGCCCTCGTGCACGCCGCACTGATCGGCGTCGGCGCGTGGCTCATCGTGATCGACGCCCGCACGCATCGCCTCCCGAACAGGATCGTGCTGCCGACGCTCGGCTGCCTGCTCGCGCTCGTCGCCGTCGACGCCCTGGCCACGGGGCAGGGGGCACCGCTCGTTCGTGCCCTGCTGGGAATGGTGATCCTCGGGAGCTTCTATGCGGTGCTGCGGGCGCTCAGCCGTGCAGGGATGGGAGGCGGAGACGTGAAGCTCGCCGCCGTCATCGGGCTGGTGCTGGCCTGGCACGGCTGGCAGGCACTCGCGATCGGGGCGGCCGCGGCCTTCGTGCTGGGAGCGCTCTACGCGCTCGTGCTCATCCTGCTGCGGAGAGCGAACGGCTCCACCCGCATCGCCTTCGGTCCCTGGATGATCGCCGGCGCCCTTCTCGGTGTCGTCCTCGGTTGATTCCGTCTGCCTCGCACCGATACCGCGACGACGGCGCTACCCTGAGCACATGGCACTCGCACGACTTCACGGCGGCCCGCTCGACGGGCAGATCATCCCCCTCGGCGACGCGGACGACAAGCTGATCGTTCCCTACAGCGAGACGCAGGTGGTGTACAACCGCCGCGGCGAGCCGCAGAACACCGGCCCCGCCGACGGCCCCACGGAGATCGACTACTGGTTTGAAGAGTCTCTCGAGGACCTCACGCTCGACGATGACTGAGCCCTCCCGCACGGTCGAGGTCGAGCGCAAGTACGACGTCGATCCGGAGACCCCGTTGCCGCGATGGGAGGCGCTCCCGGGCGTCGACACGGTCAGCCCCGGTGTGCTGCGCACGCTGGACGCCCAGTACTTCGACACCGCTGACGGCACGCTCTCGCGCGCCGGCGTGGCATTGCGTCGTCGCACCGGCGGGCCCGACGAGGGCTGGCATGTGAAAGGTCCCCGACAGGGAGACGGTCGACTCGAGCTCGGCTGGCCTCTAGGGGAGGGCGACGCGCTCCCCTCTGCGGTCGCCACGACCGTGTCGGAGTGGACGAGCGCACCGCTCACCCCACTCGCCCGCATCGAGAACGACCGCACCGCCTATCTGCTCACCGGCCCGGACGGCGTCGTCGCCGAGTTCGTCGACGACCGGGTGCGAGCGAGCGACCTGCGCCAGAACGTGAAACGCGAATGGCGTGAGTGGGAGATGGAGCTGGGGCCCGCGGCGCCGGCTGATGAGGCGGGACGCACCGCGTTCTTCGCGGCGGTGGAGCAGGCGGTGCTGGCTGCCGGAGGCCGCGAAGCGGCATCCGACTCCAAGCTCGCCAGGGCGCTCGGCTTCTAGGGCAGACCGCGGTCGCGCGCAACCCCTTCCCCCCGGGCGGTGCGCAGTGCTTGAGTGGCACCATGAGCCGACCGCCTGTGCTTCGATCGCTGCAGACGATCGTCCCCGATACCGTTCTCGTCCAGGATCAGGTGCGTGACGTCTTCGCGCAGCAGCCCGGCCTCGGGCGGCTGGCGCAGCGCATCGTCACGACGTCGTTCAACGTCTCGGGCATCGACACCCGGCACACCGTGATCGACGAGCTGTCGCTGGATTCCGAAGCGACAGACCCCGTGTTCTTCGACCGCGGATCGGGGATGCTGCTCGCCCCCGGCACCAAGGCGCGCAACGACTTCTACGCCCGAGAGGCCACGAAGCTCTTCGTCGAGGCCGCCCGGCGGGCGATCGACTCCGACCCTGACCTCGAGCCGGCCGATGTGACCCACGTCATCACGGTCTCCTGCACCGGGTTCCATGCCCCGGGGCCGGAGTACGAGATCGTGCGTGCGCTCGGGCTGTCCGACGCGGTGCAGCGTTTCCACCTCGGCTTCATGGGTTGCTACGCCTCGATGCCTGCGCTCCGGGCGGCGAGTCAGTTCTGCGCCGCGGATGAGAACGCCGTGGTCCTGGTCGTGAGCGTCGAGCTGTGCACTCTGCACCTGCGTTCCTCGGAGAATCCCGACACGATCGTCGCGTCGTCCCTGTTCGCCGACGGTGCGGCCGCCGGGATCGTCACCGCGCGCGATCTCCCGTCCGCGTCGACCGGGTTGCGCCTTGACCGCTTCCACACCGCCATCGCGCCGGAGGGGGAGAAGGACATGGCCTGGACGATCGGCGACACCGGTTTCGAGATGATCCTCTCCACGGCCGTCCCGCAGATCATCGGAGAGACGATCATCGGTGCGCTCCGGCCGTTGTACGGCGCCGAGGAGGGTCTCGGCGAGGCCTTCGAGGCCGGAAGCGTGGGGGATGCGGTCCAGCACTGGGCCATCCATCCCGGCGGGCGGAGCATCCTCGACAAGGTGCAGGAGCGACTACGCCTCAGCGATGCGCAGCTGCACCCGGCCAGGGACGTGCTGCGGGAGAACGGCAACATGTCCAGTGCGACCGTGCTGTTCGTCCTCAAGCGCATCCTGGAGGTGGAGGGGGCGAGCGACGGCGACCGGGTCTCCGCGATGGCGTTCGGTCCCGGTCTGACGGCGGAGAGCGCGCTGATGACCGTCGTCGCCTCGCCCGGGTCATGAGGCCGGACCTCACGACGCGGGACGCCGAGGCTCGCGAGCTGATGGACGATCCGCACGCCGACGCACGGATGCTGGCGCGGACCTACGGACGGTTCGGGTTCGTGAACGCCCTGGTCTCCCGGCCGGGGGCCCTGTACCGACGCGACATCCGACCGCGCGCGCAGCGCTCCCGGCCGTTGCGGATCCTCGACGTCGGGGCGGGCGGGGGAGACCTCTGCCGGCTGCTCGCCTGGCGGTTGCGTCAGGACGGTCTCGACGCGGAGATCACCGCTCTCGACGCGGACGAGCGGGCGATCCGCTGGGCGTCGGCGCACGACGGCGGCGCGGGCATCCGGTATCGCCGCGCCCTGACGACCGAACTCGTGGCCGCGGGCGAGACCTACGACGTGGTGCTGTCCAATCACGTGCTGCACCATCTCGATGACGCCGAACTCACGACCGTGCTCAGCGATTCCGTGCAGCTCGTCGCTCCGGGCGGGTTGGTGTCGCATCATGACATCGCACGCAGCCGCACCGCCTACGCGCTGTTCGCCGCGGCCACCTGGACCATCTCGACCACGCTGCTGGCGGACTCGTTCATCCGCGAGGACGGCCTCCTCAGCATCCGCCGCTCGTACACAGCCGCCGAGCTCGCCGCGATCGCCCCTGCCGGGTGGACCGTCCGCGGGGGTGTGCCCTCTCGCCTGGAACTGCGGTGGGAGGGTGATCATGCCCGACCATGACGTGCTGATCGTCGGCGCGGGGCCGGTCGGCCTGCTGCTGGCCTGTCTGCTGGTGCAGGACGGGATGCGGGTCGAGGTCTGCGAACGCCGGACGCACGCCGACGATCGGACCAGGGCCATCGGCATCCACCGCCCGGGGCTCGAAGCGTTGGATACCGCAGGCATCGGCACCGCGGTGCGGGCGGAGGCGCTGCGGCTCGAGGGCGGCGAGGTGCGCAGCCGTCGACGGAGTCTGGCGTCGCTGACCTTCGCCCCTGATCGCCCGGTCCTGATCCTTCCGCAGCCGCGAACGGACGCCCTGCTGCGCGCCCGGCTGCACTCGCTCTCCGCGGACGCATTGATCTGCGGATGCACCGTGCGCAGCATCTGCCAGAGCGCGGATGCCGTGCGGGTCACGGCCGACTCCGCCGAGGGGCCGCACGAGCTCTCGGCCAGCGTCGTCGTCGTCGCGGACGGCGTGCGCAGTCGATTCCGCGACGAGGTGGGTGCCGGGTGGCGCCCCCGCGCGGGACGCGCCTCCTATGCCATGGCAGACGCGGTCGATGCGACACCGGACGCACGTGCCGTGCTGCACTGCGAACCGGAGGGTCTCGTCGAGTCGTTCCCCCTCCCGGGCGGGCGCCGGCGATGGGTGGTGCGGGATACGGGGAGCGGTGTCCTCGGCAGCATCGAGGACTTCCGGGCGGCGATCCAGATGCGCACGGGAATCGACCTCGAACTCGCGCCCGACCTGAAACCCGCGTCGTTCGTCGCCGCGCAGCACACGGCGACGAGGCTGCATCGGGGGAGGATCGTGCTCCTCGGCGACGCCGCGCACGAGGTCAGCCCGATCGGCGGGCAGGGGATGAACCTCGGATGGATGGATGCCGTCCGTCTCGCCGCAGAGCTCGCACGGGTGCTGCCGAGCCGGACCCCCGACTTCTCGGCGTTCGCGCGAGAGGCGCACCGATCGGTGGCGCGGGCGCAGCGCCGCTCGTCGTTCTACATGTCGATGGGTGCTCCGGCATCCGCCACGATCGTGCGCGGCAGGGAACTGCTGATGCGGGCGCTCGGATCCGCGCCGCTGCGCGGGTGGACGGCGGGGCTGCTCACGATGCGCGGTCTCTGACCCACGCTCAGGGACGCACGAAGGCCCGGTCCGCGTATCGCGGACCGGGCCTTCGGGAGGAAGAGATCAGAAGTTGATCATGTGGCCGGCGAGGCCGTGGAAGCCCTCCTGCAGCGCCTCCGACAGCGTCGGGTGCGTGTGCACGTTGCGGGCCAGCTCCAGTGCCGTCAGATCCCACTTCTGAGCCAGCGTCAGCTCGGGCAGGAGCTCCGACACGTCCGGGCCGATCATGTGGGCGCCGATGAGCTCGAGGTGCTCTGCGTCGGCGATCAGCTTGACGAAGCCGACCGGCTCGCCGAGGCCGTGCGCCTTGCCGTTCGCCATGAACGGGAAGGTGGCGACCTTGATCTCGCGCCCCTCGTCCTTGGCCTGCTGCTCGGTGAGACCGAACGACGCGACCTGCGGAGAGCAGAACGTCGCACGCGGCATCATGCGGTAGTCGCCCAGCGTCTGGGTCTCCGCGCCGCCGATCGTCTCGGCAGCGACGACGCCCTGAGCCTCGGCCACGTGGGCGAGCTGCAGCTTGGCGGTCACGTCGCCGATGGCGTAGATGCCCTCGACATTGGTGCGCATGTGGTCGTCGATGTCGATGGCGCCGCGCTCGGTCAGCTTCACTCCGGTGTTCTCGAGGCCGAAGCCCTCGATGTTCGGGGCGAATCCGACCGACATGAGCACCTTGCCGGCCTCGATCGAGCTCTGCTGCCCGTCCTTGCCGGTGTAGGTGACGGTGACGGAGGAGCCGTTGTCGACGACCGACTCGACCTTGGTCGACGTGAGGATGTCGACGCCGTAGTTCTTGTACTGCTTCGTGATCTCCTTCGACACATCGGCGTCCTCGTTGGGCAGCGCACGGTCGAGGAACTCGATGATCGTGACCTTGACGCCGTAGTTCGTCAGGACGTAGGCGAACTCCATGCCGATGGCGCCGGCGCCGACGATGACGATCGACTCGGGCAGCTCACGGGTCATGATCTGCTCTTCGTACGTCACGACGTTCTCGCTGAGCGTGACACCCGGCAGCAGACGGACCTTGGAGCCGGTGGCGATGATGACGTTGTCGAAGGTGACCTCTTCGACCTGGCCGTCGGCCTTGGCGACCGAGATCGCCTTGGGACCGGTGAAGGTGCCGCGACCGTTGTACTCGGTCACCTTGTTCTTCTTCATCAGGAAGTGGATGCCCTTGACACGGCCCTCTGCGACCTCACGGCTGCGGTCGAAGGCCTTGCCGAAGTCGATCGTGAACTCGCCGGAGATACCGAAGAACTCCGCCTTGTGGTTCAGGGTGTGTGCGAGCTCCGCGTTCTTCAGGAGCGCCTTGGAGGGGATGCAGCCGACGTTGAGGCAGACACCGCCCCAGTACTTCTCCTCGATGATGGCGGTGGAGAGACCGAGCTGCGCGCTGCGAACCGCAGCGACGTATCCGCCAGGACCTGCACCAAGGATGACGACGTCGTAGTGTGGCATGCCTTAAGCCTATCGCTCGGAGGACGGGTCGGAATCGGTCGGAGTCGTGCCGCGACGGCGGCTCATGACGATCCAGACGACCACGCCGGCGACGACAAGGACGGCGACGATCGAGACGATCCAGATCGCCGCGGAGGTGCCGGCGGAGTCGTCTGCGTCCGTGCTCGGCGCGCTGGTGACCTCGGGAGCGGCGGTCTGCTCCGCGGTGGGCGCGGCCGTCGTCGGTGCCGCGGTGGGTTCATCCGTGGTCGCTGCGTCGCCGACCGTCACCGTGAAGAAGTACTCGCCCGACGTGGGGTGCCCGTCGCTGGAGACGACCTTCCAGATCACGTGGTAGGCGCCGGCCGGTCCCGATCCCTTCAGCGGCTGGGTGACGATCGCGCCGTCGACGGCCGCCGGGCCGTCGGTGACCTGGTTGCCGTCGGGGTCGGTCACGACCACCTCGGTGGAGCCTTCGCCGCCGATCAGCTTCGCGCTGAAGGTGAGCGTCAGCGTGGCGGGCACGACGTCGACCGACTCATCAGCCGCCGGCGACGACGAGACGAGCGCGTCGTGCGCCGAAGCCGAAACCGGGGAGAGGAGAACGAGAAAGGCGGCGAGCAGTGTCGCGGCGAGGGCGATCGGGGCAGCCGAGCGGCTCAGAGCTTTGGTCTTCACGAGTACAGCCTATGAATCCTCGGTATGGGACCGCTGAGTGTGAAAGCGGCCTCCCGCGAGCGGCTCGGCATCCGTTAGTCTGGACAATCAGGAGGGCACAGTGACTGACAGCGACAGCCGACCGGCCGGAGAAGCCGCGATCCACCGTTCCGGTGAGCAGAGACACGACGTTACGCAGACGTTCGGACATGATTCCGATCTGTCGTTCGTGCCGTTCGGAGTGGAACTCACCGACGTCGAGCAGACGGCGATCGCCGCTCTGCCCGCGGGATCGGCGCTTCTGCTGGTCCGTTCCGGCGCTCTCGCCGGAGCGCGATACCTTCTCGACACCGACGTGACGACCGTCGGCCGTCACCCCGAGGCCGACATCTTCTTCGACGATGTGACGGTCTCGCGTCGTCACGCGGAGATCACTCGCACCGGGTCGACGTTCGAGATCATCGATCAGCGTTCGCTCAACGGCACGTACGTCAACGGTGAGCGCGTCGACCGCAGCGCGCTGGTGGACGGTTCCGAACTCCGTGTCGGCAAGTTCCGACTGAACTTCTTCGCCTCTCCGCACGACCGCCTGGCGGCGAACGCCTGATGGCGGCCTCTCCCGCCCGCGAACGCTCTGCGTCCGCGGGCCTGCTGAGTATCGGCCAGGTGCTCGCACGGCTCACCCCGGAGTTTCCCGACCTGACCTCCAGCAAGCTGCGCTTCCTCGAGGTGCAGGGGATCGTCACCCCGTCTCGCACGGAGTCCGGCTACCGCAAGTTCTCGGCCTCCGACATCGAGCGGCTGCGTCTCGGGCTCACGCTGCAGCGCGACCACTACCTGCCGCTGAGCGTGATCCGCGAACAGCTCGATGAAGCCGACGCCGGCGGGGATGCGACCGCGCTCGTGCCGCCGCCGTCCATCGCTCCGACCCCGCGCCGCTATCGCCGCGACGAGCTCCTGGCTGCTGCCGGAGCCGGGCCCCAGCTTCTCAACGACGCGATCAGCACCGGCGTCATCACCGCTCAGGAGAGCTACCCCGAGGCGACGGTCACGCTGCTGCGCGGTCTCGTCGGACTGGATCGTCACGGCATCGAGCCGCGGCACCTCCGCTCGCTGCGCCAGGGCGCCGAACGCGAGGTCGCCCTCATCGAATCGGCCATGTCCGCGCTGCTGCGCAGGACCGACGCCGCCTCCCGTGCGAAGGCCAGCGAGCTCGCCCCCGAGCTCGCCTCGCGCATCGATGAAGTGCGCTCGCTCTTCGTCAAGGACGCGCTCTCGCGAGTGCTTTCGTAACGAACTGATTGCGACACACCTTCGCCGTCCCACGGATGTGATTGCCGGTGCCCAGGCACTGCTCTACCGTGGAAGATAACCGTTCCAGGGAGGATTTCAGATGAATGCGGATGAGCTCACAGGCGACCCGCGGTTCGTACCCGAACTCCTCTTCACCGACGGTCTTCCCGCGATGGATGATGAGGTCGGATACCGCGGCGCTGTCGCTGCTCGTGCCGCCGGCATCACCTACCGACAGCTGGACTACTGGGCACGCACCGAGCTGGTGGAGCCCACGGTCCGCGGAGCGAGCGGTTCCGGTTCGCAGCGGCTCTACGGCTTCCGGGACATCCTCGTCCTCAAGCTCGTGAAGAGCCTTCTCGACACCGGCATCTCGCTGCAGCAGATACGCACGGCCGTGGACGAGCTCCGCCGCGCCGGCATCCGTGACCTCGCAGGCACCACGCTCATGAGCGATGGAGCCTCGGTCTACCTGTGCACCTCGAACGACGAGGTCATCGACCTCGTCAGCCGTGGTCAGGGAGTGTTCGGCATCGCCGTCGGCAAGGTGCTCCGCGAGGTCGAGTCGACGCTCGTCGCCTTCGATGCGACCGCTCCCGACCCCGTCGACGAACTGTCGGCGCGTCGCACCAAGCGCACCGCCTGACCTCTCGCGTCATACAGAAAACGGCCGTCCTCGAAGAGGATGGCCGTTTCGCTGTGTGCGTCCGAGAGGGTCAGCTCTGCTGACCGCTCTCGGGGACGGCGATGCGTCCGGTGCGGATGATCCGGTCGAGCAGCTGGTCGAAGTCGGCCGCGAGCTCCTGCGCGGAATCTCCCGGCCAGATGTGCAGCGGCTTGGCGGCACCCTGCGCCTGCTGCAGCGAGGTGCGCTCCGGCAGCTGCGGGGAGAGCACGAGGGGCCCGAACATGTCGCGCAGCTCCTTGATGCGGAACTGGTGCTCGATGGACTGGGGGCGCACGCGGTTCACGACGATGCCGAGAGGCTGCAGACGAGGGGAGAGGCCGCGGCGGATCTCCTCGATCGCGCGAAGGGCACGGTCGGCCGCGGCGACGGAGAACAGGCCGGGCTCGGTGACGACCATGACGCGGTCACTCGCCGCCCATGCCGTGCGGGTCAACGCGTTCAGAGACGGTGCGCAGTCGACGAGCACGAGGTCGTAGTCGGCCTCGACGGATGCGAGCGCCTCTTCGAGCTTCCACACGTCGCGCACGCTCGGGTGCGGACCGTCGAAGTTGATTGCGGAGGGGCTGCCGATGAGGACATCGATCGTTCCTGGGTGCACCTTCGCCCAGCCGCTGGAGGTGATCGCCTGCCGGACGACCTTCTCCTTCGGGTTCGCCAGGACGTCGGCGATGTTGAGACGTCCGGCCACCTGGATGTCCATCCCGGTGGAGACGTCGGACTGCGGGTCGAGGTCGACGACGAGAGTCCGGACTCCTCGGGCGAAAGCCGCTGAGGCCAGCCCGAGTGTCACGGTCGTCTTGCCGACGCCTCCCTTGAGAGAGCTGACGCTGAGTACGTGCACGGACACCACGTTACCTTCCCCTAGGCTGGGGGAACACTCAGCCCCGCCCCATGCGCATCGAAAACGCTGCGCATCGAGCTCCCAGAGGTGTGCATGTTCCAGAAGATCCTTGTGGCGAATCGCGGCGAGATCGCGATCCGTGCCTTCCGTGCGGCGGTCGAGGTGGGGGCGCGCACTGTCGCGGTGTTCCCGCATGAAGACCGCGGCTCCGTGCACCGGCTCAAGGCCGATGAGGCCTACGAGATCGGCGAGCGCGGGCATCCTGTGCGCGCATACCTGAACGTCGACGAGATCATCCGCGTCGCGCTCGAGTCCGGTGCGGACGCGATCTACCCCGGTTACGGGTTCCTCTCCGAGAACCCGGAGCTCGCGGAGAAGGCCGCGGCGAACGGCATCGTGTTCATCGGACCTCCTGCCCACGTTCTCGAGATGGCCGGCAACAAGGTCGAGGCGAAGCGTCACGCGATCGAGGCCGGGGTCCCCGTCCTCCGCTCCACCGAGGCATCGGACGACGTCGAGGCTCTGGTGGCGCAGGCCGAGGACATCGGATTCCCGCTGTTCGCCAAGGCCGTGGCCGGCGGCGGAGGGCGCGGGATGCGTCGGGTCGAGACCGCAGGCGACCTCGCTCCCGCTCTCGCAGAGGCGATGCGGGAAGCCGCGAGCGCCTTCGGCGACGCACGGATGTTCCTCGAGCAGGCGGTCGTTCGCCCTCGGCACATCGAGGTGCAGATCCTCGCCGACAAGACCGGCGAGACCGTGCACCTCTTCGAGCGTGACTGCTCGGTGCAGCGACGCCACCAGAAGGTGGTCGAGATCGCTCCGGCGCCGAACCTCGACGACAGCGTGCGCACTGCCCTGCACGGGTACGCCGTCGCCTTCGCCCGCTCCATCGGCTACGAGAACGCCGGAACGGTCGAGTTCCTGCTCGAGACGGCGGGGGAGCGCACCGGCGAGGTCGTCTTCATCGAGATGAATCCGCGCATCCAGGTCGAGCACACGGTCACGGAAGAGGTGACCGATGTCGACCTGGTGCAGAGCCAGATGCGGATCGCCTCCGGCCAGAGCCTCGCCGACCTCGGCCTGCAGCAGGAGAACCTGCATCTGCGCGGCGCCGCACTGCAGTGCCGCATCACCACGGAGGACCCGACGCAGGGATTCCGCCCCGACACCGGCAAGATCACCACGTACCGTTCCCCCGGCGGTGCCGGCATCCGCCTCGACGGCGGCACGGTCCACCAGGGGGCCCAGATCAGTCCCCACTTCGACTCCATGCTGGCCAAGCTCACCTGCCGTGGGCGCGACTTCCCCGCCGCGGTCGCCCGCGCACGTCGTGCTCTCGCGGAGTTCCGCATCCGCGGCGTCTCGACCAACATCCCGTTCCTGCAGGCGCTCCTGGAAGATGAGGCCTTCATCGCGGGCGATGTCAGCACGTCGTTCATCGACGAACGCCCCGAGCTGCTGCGCGGCCGTGTCTCCAAGGACCGCGGGACGAAGCTCCTCAACTGGCTGGTCGACGTCACGGTGAACAAGCCGCATGGCGTCCACCCCGGCGTCGTCGACGCGGTCACCAAGCTGCCTGCCGTCGACCTGACTTCCGAGCCGGCCCCGGGTTCGCGCCAGCGCCTGCTCGAACTGGGACCTGAGGGCTTCGCCCGCAGCCTCCGTGCGCAGACGGCCCTGGCGGTGACCGACACCACGTTCCGCGACGCGCACCAGTCGCTCCTGGCCACACGTGTGCGCACCAAGGACCTGGTCGCCGCGGCGCCGTACCTGGCGAGGCTCACTCCCGGTCTGCTCTCGGTCGAGGCATGGGGCGGTGCCACCTACGACGTCGCGCTGCGCTTCCTCGGCGAGGACCCCTGGGAGCGCCTCGACAAACTCCGTGCGGCGCTGCCCAACGTGGCGATCCAGATGCTGCTGCGCGGTCGCAACACGGTCGGCTACACGCCGTACCCCACGGCCGTGACCGAGGCATTCGTCGCGGAGGCCGCTGCCAGTGGCGTCGACATCTTCCGCATCTTCGACGCGCTCAACGACGTGGAGCAGATGCGTCCAGCGATCGAGGCGGTCCGCAACACGGGGACCGCCGTCGCCGAAGTGGCGCTCTGCTACACCGGCGATCTGCTGGATCCGGCGGAAGACCTCTACACCCTCGACTACTACCTGGGCCTCGCGGACCAGATCGTCGACGCGGGCGCGCACATCATCGCGATCAAGGACATGGCGGGTCTGCTGCGTCCGGCCGCCGCCGCCAAGCTGGTCACGGCACTGCGCGAGCGATTCGACCTTCCTGTCCATCTGCACACGCATGACACCCCCGGCGGTCAGCTCGCGACGCTCCTCGCGGCCAGTGCCGCCGGCGTCGATGCCGTGGACGCCGCGTCTGCGCCGCTCTCGGGAACCACGAGCCAGCCGTCGCTGTCGTCTCTCGTCGCCGCGCTCGCGCACACCGAGCGCGACAGCGGGATCTCGCTCGACGCCGTCTCGGATCTCGAGCCCTACTGGGAGGCGGTCCGTCGCCAGTACGCGCCGTTCGAGTCGGGTCTTCCCGGCCCCACCGGGCGCGTCTACCACCACGAGATCCCCGGCGGCCAGCTGTCGAACCTGCGGCAGCAGGCGAAGGCGCTCGGCCTCGCCGACGACTTCGAACTCATCGAGGACATGTACGCCGCGGCCGACCGCATCCTCGGTCGCGTGCCCAAGGTGACGCCGTCTTCGAAGGTCGTCGGCGATCTCGCCCTCCACCTCGCGGCCGTGAAGGCCGACCCTGCCGACTTCGAGGCGAACCCCGAGAAGTACGACGTTCCGGACTCCGTCGTCGGCTTCATGGCGGGCGAGCTCGGCGACCTGCCCGGGGGATGGCCGGAGCCTTTCCGCACCAAGGTCCTCGCCGGGCGCTCCGTGCGCACCGGCCTCACCGCGATCACGGCAGACGACGAAGCAGCACTCGCCGGAACCAGCGCCGAGCGGCGGACACGCCTCAACACGCTGCTGTTCCCCGCGCCCACCGCGGAGTTCGCCGAGCGTCGGGAACTGTTCGGCGACCTCTCGGTGCTCGACACCAGTGACTACCTCTACGGTCTCGTCGCGGGACAGGAACACCAGATCGAGATCGATCGCGGTGTGCGCCTGTACGTCGGGCTCGAAGCCATCGGCGATGCCGACGACAAGGGTATGCGCACCGTCATGACGACTCTGAACGGGCAGCTGCGTCCGGTGTTCGTCCGCGACCGTTCGATCAAGGTCGACGCTCTCGAGGTCGAGAAGGCCGACACCTCCGTTCCGGGTCAGGTGGCCGCTCCGTTCTCCGGTGTCGTCACTCTGAAGGCCGAGGTCGGGGCCACTGTCCGGGCCGGCGAACCCGTCGCATCCATCGAGGCGATGAAGATGGAGGCGGCCATCACCGCCCCCGTCGACGGCGTCATCGAGCGGCACGCGATCGCCGAGACCCAGCAGGTGGATGCAGGAGATCTTTTGGTCGTGATCCGCCCGGCGCACTAATCTTGTGCGGGCGAGGGCCGCGCATTCGTGTGCACCCGAGGCCCGCGCAGGCTTGGAGCGACATCGTGACACCGAAGAACACCACTGACCCCGAGGAGAACTCGCTGGGGGTGCTCGACGAAGCCGCGTCTCTCGACACGGCAGTGATCGGCATCCTCGGCGGGACGGCCCAGGTCAGCGTGACCCTGCCCAGGAGCGACGACGACGATGACCTCGCCGACGACGGCGTGGTCGACGGCGAGGTCATCGGCGACCTCGTGATCGATCCGCCCCCCGCCGTGGGATCGACGACGAAGACGAAGTCGCTTCCGAAAGCACCCCGTCCCGACCCCGTGCCCGCAGCCGCAGCCGCCGTCGCGCAGGATGCGGAGCCGGACGAAGCGCAGGTCGTCGAGGCGGCGTCAGAGGTCGAGCCTCCTGCGGAACCGGCTGTCGTCACGGGCGTGATCGACGAGCCGCTCGTCATCGAACCGATCGTGATCGAGGTGACGGCACTCGAATCGGCCCCCGTCGCGGATGCCGTCGTCGATGCGGTCGTCGTCGATGACCAGGTGTCCGAGACGATCGCCGACGATCGAGACACCGCCGACCAGCACGCAGCGGAGGAAGTCGCCGCCGCCCAGTTCCTCGCCAAAGCTCGGTCCGAGATCGAGACGGCTCCGCCGGCACCGGCATCCGCCGTGCAGGCGGCCACCGAGAAGGAGACCACCGTGTCCACTCCTGAAGAGAGGTCCGTCGTACCGCAGCCCGCTCGGGCGGCAGCGCGAGCGGATGTGACGCTGACCTCGAAGCGCCTGGACGATCTGGGCGAGTCCTCGCGCGAGTCCGCCGATCTGCTCACCGCCGACCGGCTGCTCGACCCGCACCGCATCACGAAGCCGGAGCCCGAGGGGGCATGGAGTCATTTCCTCTACGCCGTCTCCGGTCGGCGCATCAACATCGGCGACGGTCGCCGTGCGCGGGAGCGGAAGGCGCTCTCGGCGAGGATCGCGGCGCCACTGGCCGGGGGAGCGCGGTTCGTCCCCGTGCTGTCCCGCAAGGGCGGGGTGGGCAAGACGACGATCACCGCGCTGCTGGGCATGGCTCTCGCCGACGCCCGCGAGGATCGTGTGATCGCGGTCGACGCCAACCCCGACCGCGGAACGCTCGCGGAGCGCATCGTGCGCCCGCACCACAGCAAGTCCGTGCGCGATCTCGTCCGGATCCACGACGACGTCAAGGGATATCACGACATCTCCGCGATCGTGGCGAGGGATGCGACCCGCCTCGACGTCCTCGCCTCCGATGCCGACCCTCGCATTGCAGAGGCCTTCAGCGACAGCGACTACCGGGATGTGGCCGGCGTCGCCGCACACTACTACTCGCTCGTCCTCACCGACACGGGCACGGGCATCGTGCACTCGGTGATGTCGGCGACTCTCGATCTCGCCGATCAGATCGTCATCGTCTCCGGTCTCAGCGTCGACGAAGCCCGGCTCGCCTCCGAGACGCTCACGTGGTTGGAGACCAACGGGTATGAGGAGCAGGCGCGCGAGGCGATCGTCGTCCTCAACCAGTCGACGCCGGGGACGCCGCTCGTGCGCCTGAACGAGTTGCAGGCGCACTTCGCCACTCGGGCGCGGAGCGTCGTCCGCGTGCCCTATGACCCGCAGATCGCCGGGGGAGGGACCATCGTGTTCGCGAATCTCCTGCCGGAGACGCGGATCGCAGCCCGTGAACTCGCCGCGCTGCTCGTCGAGGGCCTGCGGGCCAAGGCCGCCTGATGGCCGTCCGCGAGATCCGCATCTTCGGAGACCCCGTCCTGCGGGCGGTCTGTGCGCCGGTCGAGGAGATCGATGACGGAGTGCGTGCGCTGGTGGCAGACCTGGTCGACACCGTAGAGCTGCCCGGTCGCGCCGGAGTCGCTGCGCCCCAGATCGGTGTCGCTCTGCGCGCCTTCAGCTACAACATCGACGGCGACATCGGCTACGTGATCAACCCGGTCCTGACCGAGGTGCGCGGAGAGCCCGAGCCGACGGGGGAGGGCTGCCTCTCAGTCCCCGGACTCTGGCACGACGCGCAGCGTCATCCCTGGGCTCGTGTCGAGGGGATCGACCTCGATGGCAACCCCGTCGTCCTCGAGGGCGACGGCCTGCTCGCACAGGCGCTGCAGCACGAGACCGATCACCTCGACGGCAAGCTCTTCCTGACCCGTCTCGATCCGCAGACGCGCAAGGTCGCCATGCGTGAGGTGCGCGAAAGCGCCTGGTTCTGATCCTCAGCGCATGAAGAAGGGCCCCGCAGCTGCGGGGCCCTTCTTCGATCTCGGCGCGTCAGCCGCCGATCGGGACGTTCGTCGTCGCGACGGGCTCGTCGTAGATCGCGGCGATCTCGTCGGCGAAGTCGTTCATGATGATGTTCCGCTTGATCGAGAGCTTCGGGGTCAGATGTCCGGAGGCCTCTGTCCATTCGGAGTCGAGGATCGTGAACTTGCGGATCGACTCCGCACGCGAGACGCGAGCATTCGCGGCATCGACGGCACGCTGCACTTCGGCGCGCACACCCTCGTTCTTGGAGGCGTCGACGAGCGACATCTTCGCGTCGAGGCCGTTGTTCGCCAGCCACGTCGGGAGCATCTCGGGGTCGAGCGTCACGAGCGCCGAGATGAACGGACGCTGATCGCCGACGACGACCACCTGGCCGATGATCGGGTTCGCGCGGATCGGGTCCTCGAGCGCCGCGGGGGCGACGTTCTTGCCGCCGGCCGTGACGATGATCTCCTTCTTGCGCCCCGTGATCGTCAGGAAGCCCTCGGAGTCGAAGCTGCCGATGTCGCCGGTGTGGAACCAGCCGCCTTCGCTGAAGGCCTCAGCTGTCGCCTCGGGGTTGTTCCAGTACTCCTTGAACACGTTGATGCCGCGGACCTCGATCTCGCCATCGTCTGCGAGACGCACGCCGACGCCGGGGAGCGCGGGACCGACGGTGCCGATCTTCGACTTGTCGGCCAGGTTCACGGTGGCGGGAGCGGTGGTCTCGGTCAGGCCGTAGCCCTCGAGGATCACCACGCCGAGGCTGTGGAAGAAGTGCCCGAGCCGCGAGCCGAGGGGAGCGGAGCCCGAGACGGCGTAGACGACGTTGCCGCCCATGGCCTCGCGGAGCTTGCTGTAGACGAGCTTGTTGAACAGGGCGAACTTGAGCTTCATCCCGAAGGGGATCGGCTTGCCCGCCTCGAGCAGCTTGGAATGCTCGATGGCGACATCGGCCGCGGCGCGGAAGATCTTGCCCTTGCCGCCGGCCTCGGCCTTCTGCTCCGCGGAGTTGTAGACCTTCTCGAACACGCGGGGGACCGCGAGGAGGAAGGTGGGCTTGAACGATCCGAGTGCCGGCAGGAGCTGGCGGGTGTCGGGCTGGTGGCCCGTGCGCACTCCCGCGTGGACGTCGAGGATCGAGATGAACCGGGCGAACACGTGCGCGGTCGTGATGAAGAGGAGAGTGGATGCTCCGGGTGTCTGGACGACCTCATCAAGGGCCTTGGCCGAGTTGCGGGACAACTCGACGAAGTTGCTGTGCGTGAGCACGCATCCCTTCGGGCGCCCGGTGGAGCCCGACGTGTAGATGAGGGTCGCGATGTCGGATCCGACCGCCAGACTGCGCCGGCGCTCGATCTCGGCGTCGGTCACCGAGGCGCCCTGTGCGGTCAGGGTGTCGATGGCTCCGAGGTGCAGCTGCCACACCTCACGGATCAGGGGAAGGTCGCCGCGGACCTCGTCGACACGGGCGAAATGCTCCGGCGACTCCACCATGAGCGCGATCGCTCCGGAATCCTCGAGGATCCACTGGATCTGCGAGGGCGAACTGGTCTCGTAGATCGGCACCATCACGGCACCGGCGTAGAAGAGCGCGAAGTCGACGAGCGTCCATTCGTACGTGGTGCGTGCGAGGAAGCCGACCTTCTCGCCCGGCCGGATGCCCGCAGCGGCGAAGCCCTTCGCGAGCGCGATCACGGCCGTCTGGAAGTCCGCGGCGGAGATGTCGCGCCAGCCGTCTCCCTCGGGGACCGAGAACAGCGCACGATCAGGGGTGGCTTCGACACGCTTCACCAGAAGGTCGGCGACGTTCGCGTCGGGATCGGCGGGGACGATCGCAGGGACTTCAAACTGGACCACGGCAGCTCCTTCGGTACCGGTCGGGCACGGACTTGGCTACGAGTCTAGGGCATGGAACCGAGTCGCGCCTTGGGTGAAACTGGGTCGCTCGCGGGCTCGACGCCGGAAGAGGCTTCCGACAGACGCCGGGCGCGGCGCTAGACTTCACCACGATGTTCTACTGGCTGATGAAGTACGTGGTGATCGGCCCCGTGGTCAAGGCGGTATTCCGCCCCTGGATCGTGGGGCGGAACAACGTGCCCGCGAACGGCGCGGCGATCCTCGCGAGCAATCACCTCTCCTTCGCCGATTCGATCTTCCTTCCCCTGGTGATCGACCGGTCGATGTCCTTCCTCGCGAAGAGCGACTACTTCACCGGCCGCGGCATCAAAGGCTGGGCGACGAAGTTCTTCATGAAGGCCACAGGGCAGATCCCCATCGACAGATCGGGTGGCAAGGCCTCCGAGGCCTCGCTGAACACGGGGCTCCAGGTTCTCGGCGGAGGCGACCTGCTCGGGATCTACCCCGAGGGCACGCGCAGCCCGGACGGCAAGCTCTACCGAGGGCGCACCGGCATCGCCAGGATGGCGCTCGAGGCGAAGGTCCCTGTCGTGCCGGTGATCATGGTCGACACCGACACGGCGATGCCCATCGGTCGGCGGCTGCCGCGCATCGTGCGCGTCGGCATCGTGATCGGGGAGCCTCTCGACTTCTCCCGTTACGCGGGGATGGAGAACGATCGCTACATCCTGCGATCGGTCACCGATGAGATCATGGTGGCCCTGCAGAGGCTCGGTGAGCAGAAGTACGAAGACGTCTACGCCTCGACGGTCAAGGAGCGGCTCCCGAGTCGCGTCACATAGGCCTCGCGCGGATCTGGGCGGCACCAGCGACCACTAGGCTGGAACGCATGCTCCCGCACCACATCGAAGCCCTTGATGCATGGCGCTCGCTTCCCATCAAGCAGCAGCCGCAGTGGCCCGACGCGGACCGCGTCGCCGACGTCTCCCAGCAGATCGCGACCCTTCCGCCTCTGGTCTTCGCCGGCGAGGTCGACAACCTTCGCGACCGGCTCGCGCGCGCCGCATCCGGTCAGGCATTCCTGCTCCAGGGTGGCGACTGTGCCGAGACCTTCGCAGGGGCGACCGCCGAACAGATCCGCAACCGCATCAAGACGGTGCTGCAGATGGCCGTCGTGCTGACCTACGGCGCCTCGATGCCCATCGTCAAGATGGGCCGCATGGCGGGACAGTTCGCGAAGCCGCGTTCGAGCGACTCCGAGACCCGTGGCGATGTCACGCTGCCGGCTTACCGCGGCGACATCGTGAACGGCTACGACTTCACCGAGGGGTCCCGCACGGCCGACCCCGGTCGCCTGCTCCAGGGCTACCACACGGCGGCGTCCACGCTGAACCTGATCCGCGCGTTCACGCAGGGTGGTTTCGCCGACCTCCGCGAGGTGCACTCGTGGAACAAGGGCTTCGCGCAGAACCCGGCCAATCAGCGCTACGAGCGCATGGCCGCCGAGATCGACCGCGCGATCAAGTTCATGGAGGCCGCGGGCGCGGACTTCGACGAGCTGAAGCGCGTCGAGTTCTTCACCGGGCACGAGGGCCTGCTCATGGACTACGAGCGCCCGATGACGCGTATCGACTCGCGTACGGACACCCCGTACAACACGTCTGCGCACTTCCTCTGGATCGGAGAGCGCACGCGCGAGCTCGACGGCGCGCACGTCGACTACTTCTCCAAGATCCGCAATCCCATCGGCGTGAAGCTCGGACCGACCACGTCGCCGGACACCGCCCTCGCTCTGATCGACAAGCTGGATCCCGAGCGCGAGCCCGGCCGACTGACGTTCATCACCCGCATGGGAGCGGGCAAGATCCGCGATGCTCTTCCGCCCCTGCTCGAAGCAGTTCGCGACTCCGGCGCGCAGCCCCTGTGGGTCACCGACCCGATGCACGGCAACGGCATCACCACGCCGACCGGCTACAAGACTCGTCGCTTCGACGACGTGGTCGACGAGGTGCGAGGCTTCTTCGAAGCGCACCGTGCCGTGGGTACGTTCCCCGGCGGCATCCACGTCGAGCTCACCGGTGACGATGTCACCGAGTGCCTCGGTGGGTCGGAGCGGATCGACGAAGCGGCCCTGGCCACGCGCTACGAGAGCCTGTGCGACCCGCGACTGAACCACATGCAGTCTCTGGAGCTCGCCTTCCTCGTCGCTGAGGAGCTCGAGAAGCGCTGACGCTCCCGTCGCGAAGACGAAAGAAGCCGCCCTCCCGGAATCATCGGGGAGGGCGGCTTCCTTCGTCGGTGGGTTCGTGCTCTTGCAGCAACCGACGCGGGAGCGCTCAGCCGCTCAGCTGGATCGAGAGGTTCACGGTGCCGCCGCGGGGGAGGGACTTGTCCGTACCAGGATCCTGGCCGGTGACTCTCGCCATCTCGGCGAAGCCCGGCAGATCGCCCCAGGCGGCGTAGGTCGATTTGAACCCCTTGTCGGCGAGGATCTTCTTGGCCTCGTTCAGGGTCTTCCCCGAGACGTCGGGCACGGGGAACAGCTCCGGCCCCTTCGAGACGATGAGCTGCACGTTGTCGCCGGGCCGCCAGTTGCCCTCCTCCGCGCGGTCGGCCACACCGATGACGACATCCTTGGCGACGCTGTCGCTGAACGTGTACTGCGGCTCGGCGGTGACGCTGAGGCCCTTGTCCGAGAGGGTGGAGGTCGCCTCGCCGATCGACATGCCCGCGACATCGGGGAACTCGCCGGACGAGACGTACAGCTCCACCGTGTCGTCTTCGAAGACCTCGCAGCCGTCGCCGCAGATGTATGCCTCTCCGCCGGCTCTCGGGGTGACATAGGCGTTGATGACGATGCCGGCGTCGGCGTCGGAGAACAGCATCAGCGACGTGTCCGTGACGTTGACGTTGAGGCCGTCGAGGTAGTCGCGGGCGTCTTGCTCGGCGCGTCCGTTCAGGGGGTCGAGAGTGTGCGCGGCGGGTCCTGCAGAGACGATCACCGTGACCGAGGCGCCCTTGTCGAGTCGCGAACCCTCGGCAGGGTCGGTCTCGATCACGGTCCCGGCGGGGATGTCGATGGAGAACTCGTCCTTCCGCGCGGGGACGAAGCCGGCCTCGGTCAGCGTGGAGGCGGCCGCGTCGTAGGTGCCTCCTGCAACGGCAGGCACCGCGATCAGCGAGCCGGGGCCGGAACCGAACCACCAGCCCACACCACCGGCGAGCACCGCCAGCAGGAGCACGAGAGTGAGGAGGAACGCTCCGCGCGCGCGGCGCTTGGACGCGCGTCGCCGCAGGAGGGTCGCATTGTCGAGCGCGGCGGGGACGGGAGCCGTGGGGTCGGCGATCACCATGGTTCCCGGCATCACCTTGGTGAGGTCGCCGGAGTCGCCGTGGCTGTGCTGCGCAGCCGTGGCTCTGGCCGCCGTCGGGGTGACGCCGAGGTCGCGTTCGATCTCCCGCAGGCGCTCGAGCATCTGCTGAGCGTCGTCCGGTCGGTCGTCCGGGGACTTCTCCGTGGCCCAGAGCACGAGCTCGTCGAGCTGCTCCGGCACGGCGGGGTTGCGAACGCTCGGGCGCGGGACAGACTCCGTGGCGTGCTGGAAGGCGATCTGCATCGGCTGCTCGCCCTTGTAGGGCTGCTCGCCGACCAGCATCTCGTACAGCATGATGCCGAGCGCGTAGATGTCGCTGCGGGCGTCGGCGGTGCCTCGGGTGACGAGTTCGGGGGCGAGGTAGGCGATCGTCCCCAGCAGCTGCTGTCCGGTCGCGGTGTTCGCGGTCGTCGCTCGTGCGAGTCCGAAGTCGCCGATCTTGATGCGGCCGTCCTCCGCGAGGAGGACGTTCTCCGGCTTCACGTCGCGATGCACGATTCCGGCGCGGTGTGCGGCCGAGAGACCGGCCAGGATCGCGTCCATGATCGTGATGGTCTGCGGGAGCGTGAGGCGCTTCTGCTCTCGGAGGAGCTCGCGCAGCGTGATTCCGGGCAGGTACTCCATGACGAGGTACGCCAGCTCGCCGTCCTGCCCCTGGTCGAACACGTTGACGACGTGCGGATCCGCCAGGCGGGCCGCGGCCCTCGCCTCCTGGATGAAGCGGCTCTGGAAGGCCGAGTCGTCGCTGAGGTGCGCGTGCATCACCTTGAGGGCGATGCGCCGTTCGAGACGGAGGTCGGTCGCGACATAGACCGTCGCCATGCCTCCGCGGGCGATGCGGGCGCGCACACGATAGCGGCCGTCGACAAGCCGCCCGATGAGGGGGTCGGCTTGCTGATTGGTCGTCACGTCAGAATTCTATGGAGAACTGCCTGAAAGACAGGGGAGCGCCTCACCCCTCGGGCCTGCGGGTTTTCCCGGATGTCGTCAGCTGTAGAGAGCGAGCCAGGCATATGCTTGGGCCTCCCACTGGCCGTACCTGTCCGGATACGCCGAGATCTGCACCGCCTGCGCCGCCGCTGTGAAGGGCATGCTGTCCCAGCCGGGGATGTCCAGGAGCCCGCGGGTCGCCTGTCCGTTCGGGTCGCTCTGACCGCCGTAGAACACGCGTGTGCTCCGGTCCGCGTCCATGATCTGCGCCGGGGTTCCCCACCCTGTGCTCGGACGCTGCTGGAAGATGCCGAGCGAATCGCGGTCGCCCCAGTCGAGGTTGCGCAGCCCCGACTCGACCATCCCGGTCGCGAGGGCGATGGCGATGGCCCGGTCGTTGACGCCGATCTCGCGACCGATGCGGATGATGAGCGCCGCGTTGGCCGCTTGCTCCGCGGAGAGCGTCGTCGCCTGCTGTCCGCCCGTGGAGGCGGGAGCAGTCGTCGCGGGGGCGGGGGTCGGCGCCCCCTGCAGGGACAGGGTCTGGCCGGGATAGATGATCGACGAGGGGCCGAGCCCGTTGGCGGCATACAGCGTCTGGGTCGTCGTGCCGTATCTCTGCGCGATGCCGAACAGGGTGTCTCCTGCGGCGACGGTGTGCGTGGCGGCGGATGCCGGAGCGGGGATCTGAGCCGGAGCAACTGCCGGTGCGGCCGCCGCACTGCTCCCGGAGACGACGAGGCTCTGACCGGGGAAGATGATCGACGCGCGGTCGAGGCCGTTCGCCGAGAGCACGGCGTCGACGGTCGTGCCGTATCTCTGAGCGATGGCGTACACGGTGTCGCCGGCGACGACCTGGTGCGTGGCCGCGGCGGCGGGTGCTGGAGCGGCGGCGGGGGCTGCGACCGCTCCGGGGTGGAGTGTCAGACTCTGGCCGGGGTGGATCACGGAGCGCCAGGAGAGGCCGTTCCAGGTCAGGACGTCGACGGTGCGCAGCCCGAAGCGCGTCGCGATCGCCGAGACCGTGTCACCTGGCTGGACGACGTAGCTCGGTGGTGCCGCTTCGGTGGGAGCCACCCGTACGGGGAGGAGGCGCTCGCGTTCGACGGTGGCGGTGCCCACGGGGGAAGCCGCGCTGGCCGGTGCGGCGGTGAGCGTGGTCGCGAGGGCGCCGAGCACGGCCGCAGGCACTCCGATCTGCAGATGTCGCGTTCGACGCGTGGCGGTCTTGAATGTCAAGGCTTGCCCCCTTTTCGAGTTTTTCACGCTGACACGGATGTAAACAGAAGTCAACTGAAGTGACGCAAGTGAAGGATGTGACTGGAGGGTCGACATGCGACGGTCACGCAGAGGTGAGATAGTGGGCAACGTGTCTGAGAACGTTGCTGGAACCCCTGCCGCTGCCGCCATCGAGTGGTTGACGATGCCCGACCTCGTCGAGGTGCTCGACGAGCCCCTCGGCCGTGTGCGCCGTCTGATCGACGAGCACTACCTGGTCGGATCCACTCGCAGCGGAGTCTTCGCGGTGCCGTCGGTGTTCATCGTCGATGGACACCCGCTGAGTTCTCTGCGCGGAACGGTGATCGTCCTGCAGGATGCCGGCTTCACGGACGACGAGCTGATCGACTGGCTCCTCGCCGACGAGGAGAGCCTCGGTCGCTCGCCGATCGACGCCCTGCTGGCCGGGCACAAGAGCGCGGTCCGACGCCTCGCTCGTACCCTCGCCTGACCGCAGGATCGCTCAGGAGGAACGCACCGTCGCCGCCCGCGCGAGCTCGCGCAGTTCGCCGACGGCCGCGTTGTCGAGCCGGGCGCCCGATAGTGCGCGATCAGCCTCGCGCGCATAGTCGGCGATCATCGCCTCGACCTGTTCCAGCGCGCCGGAATCGGTGATGGTCGCCTGCAGGAACGACACCTGCTGCGGCGTCAGTTCCGTGTCTCCGAGCATCTCGTCCAGCAGATTGCGCGCGGAAGCGTCGAGGGTTTGCCGAGTGAGGGCGATCAGCACTGTGCGCTTGCCCTCGCGCAGATCGTCTCCGGCCGGTTTCCCCGTGACGGATGCGTCGCCGAACACGCCGAGCACGTCGTCCCGGAGCTGGAAGGCCATGCCGACCGGGTGACCGAAGCGGCGTAGCGCCGCCATCTGATCCGCGTCGGCTCCGCCGAAGGCTCCTCCGAGGACCAGCGGCTGCTCGATGCTGTACCTGGCGGACTTGAGTGATGCCACACGCAGAGCCCGTTCCGCATGGAGGCCGCCGTCGTTGACGCTCCACGCCGATTCCTCGGCGATGTCGAGGAACTGACCGGTGGTGACGTCTCTTCGCATCCTGGCGTACTCGGAACGCACGGTGAG
Source organism: Microbacterium sp. Root1433D1 (assembly GCF_001426835.1). NCBI lineage: Bacteria > Bacillati > Actinomycetota > Actinomycetes > Micrococcales > Microbacteriaceae > Microbacterium > Microbacterium sp. Root1433D1. The sequence goes on from NZ_LMFN01000002.1 coordinate 156,050, forward strand.
TGCCTGAGGCTGCCCCTCCAGCGCCGACTCCAGCAGGTCATCGCTCCACGCGACCAAGAGATCTCCCAGGAGGATGGCGGATGCCCGACCGAACGCCTCCGCATCTCCCGACCATCCGGCGGCGCGGTGCGATGCCTCGAGCGCACGGTGCGCTGCGGGGCGACCACGGCGGGTGTCGGAGTTGTCGATCAGGTCGTCGTGCACGAGCGCGGCCGACTGGAAGATCTCCAGTGCTGTGCAGATGTCCCACAGAGCATCGGACTCCGTCGCATCACGGTCGTGGAACCTGGCCACGGCGCGCCAACCTGCATGGCAGAACCGCGCACGAAGCCGCTTGCCTCCGTCCAGCGTGGCGGCGGCGGCGGAGAGGAAGGATGACGCATCGGGGCCGTACTCCATCGATTCGTCGCGCATCCGCGCGAGGAAGCGATCGAGATGTGCGGCGACGGCGTCGGGTACAGGGGAGGAGTACGACACGACTCCCAGCATACGTAAAGCAAGGGGACGCCGAACTGCTAGCCCCGGACGCCTCGTCGCGCGTAGAATAGAAGGCACGATACCCGAGGGGGACGAAATGCCACTCTCCGAACAGGAGCAGCGTCTGCTCGACGAGATGGAACGCCATCTCCTTCACAACGATGCCGACGTGGTGACCGCGCCGTCCGGCGATCGAGCATTGAGCTACCGAAATCTCGTCTACGGTGCACTCCTCCTGCTCGCCGGCGTCGGCGGTCTGGTCGCCGGAGTCATCCTCAGCGGCGTCTGGGGCATCGTCGTCGGCGTCGTCGGTTTCGCCGCGATGCTCGCCGGCGTCATGGTCGCCGTCACTCCCGTGAGGCGAACGAGCGCGGCTGAACCCCGAGAGCGTTCCGCTCCCAAGCGGCAGGAATCCGCCTCGTTCATGGATCGAATGAATGACCGGTGGGATCGCCGCCAGGACGGTCACTGACCGACCTCGATACTTCACGACAGAAGCCCGGATGCTGAGCATCCGGGCTTCTGCCGTTAACTCCCCGCGGGGAACGGGCCATCTCGATGGGTGGGAAATCCCTCCACTAGCCCTCCACCTTCCTCCACCGCGTAATTCCGCGGCTCTTCGGCGCGCCGATCGTCGTCGGCATGCTTTGCCTGCGGATTGGTCGTAGGTATGTGGAGGAAAGTGGAGTAAAGTGGGGCGCACCTCGAGTTGGCCGGACGCAGAGGGGGTGATGGCCGATGTTGCTGGGTACGCACTCACCGAAGCTGGACGACAAAGGACGGGTCATCCTTCCTGCGAAGTTCCGCGAAGACCTCGGCGGCGGCATCGTCGTCACCCGAGGCCAGGAGCGGTGCCTCTACGTGTTCAGCACGGCCGAGTTCGAGGCGATGCACGAGCGGATCCGTCAGGCCCCGCTCGCCAACAAGCAGGCGCGTGACTTCATGCGACTGTTCCTCTCCGGAGCCAGCGCGGAGATGCCAGACAGCCAGAACCGCATCACCATCCCGGCGCACCTGCGTCAGTACGCAGGCCTGCAGAAGGAACTCATCGTCACCGGAGTCGGCGCCCACGCCGAGATCTGGGATGCCGAGAGCTGGAACGCCTACCTCGCCGCCGGCGAGGAGACCTACTCCGACCTCGAGCAGGAGGTGATTCCGGGACTCTTCTGACCACGGCTGTGATGCCCCGCCGCTCCCGCCCCGACACACTTCCCCGGTGCCGGGTCGAGAAGCGGAGGGGGATCAGAGCCGAAGGTCACCCCGAGAAAGATCATGAACCTCCGAGACATACACACCCCCGTCCTGCTCGACCGCTGTGTCGAGCTGCTCGCTCCCGCCCTCCAGGCGGACGGAGCGGTGCTCGTCGATGCCACGCTCGGCATGGGAGGCCACTCCGAGGCACTGCTCGAACGCTTCCCGAACATCCGTCTGGTCGGACTCGACCGCGACACCGACGCGCTGCGCATCGCGGGGGAGAGGCTCGCTCGCTTCCGTGATCGCGTCACTCTCGTGCACACGGTGTACGACGAGATCGGGCTCCACGCGCAGGGAGCTTCGGGGATCCTGTTCGATCTCGGCGTCTCGTCCCTGCAACTCGACGAGGCCGAGCGCGGGTTCGCGTATTCGAAGGACGCCCCGCTCGACATGCGGATGGATCAGACGAAGGGTGTCACCGCCGCTGACGTGATCGCCACCTACAGCGAGGGCAACCTCCGCCGCATCTTCGAACGCTACGGCGAGGAGAAGCTCGCCGGCCGCTACGCCCGCTTCATCATCGACGCGCGTCAGAAGCAGCCGATCACGCGCTCCGGCGAGCTCGTGGAGATCCTGATCGCGGCGACACCCGCAGCGGCGCAACGCGCCGGTCACCCGGCCAAGCGCGTGTTCCAGGCGCTGCGCATCGAGGTGAATGCGGAGCTCAACGTGCTCGCAGACGCGATTCCGTCGGCCATGGACGCGCTCGGCGTCGGAGGACGCATCGTCGTGATGTCGTACCAGTCGCTCGAAGATCGCCTCGTGAAGCAGGCGTTCGCCGCCGCTTCCTCCTCGACCGCACCCGCCGGGCTCCCGGTCGAGCTCCCCGAACATGCTCCGCGCTTCCGCATCCTGACCAAGGGCGCAGAACTCGCAGACGATGACGAGCGCGCGCGCAACCCGCGGGCGATCCCGGTGCGCCTGCGCGCCGCCGAGAAGCTGCGGGAGAGCGTATGAGCCTGAATGCCGTCGTCCGCAAACCGGTGCAGCCGGTCGCACCGGAGCGGACCCCGCAGCGGAAGCTGCAGCCGGTCACCCGGCCGGCCGTCCGTCGCAAGCCGAAGCTCGCCTACGCCCTCGTCGCACTCGGTGGAGCGCTCGCGATCGGTGCCGCGCAGATCGCACTGTCGCTCGCCATCACCCAGGACTCGTTCACCCTTGCCAGCCTCTCGTCGCAGCAGCGCGAATTGAACCTCAAGACCCAGGCGCTCCAGGAGGAGCTCACCGGCGTCAGCTCGCCGCAGGTACTGGCGGGCAATGCCGCCGGACTCGGCATGGTCGTGGCGGGCTCGCCGTCCTACCTGCGCCTCAGCGACGGAGCCGTCTTCGGCACCGGGGTCGGCGCCGACTGGACATCCACGGTCAACCCCGCCGGCGTCGGAGCCGTGAGCAACTCGCTCATCGTGGAGCCGCCTCCTCCTCCTCCTGCGGAGGCTGAGGACGGGACGGCCACGACCGAGCAGCCGGCGCAGGAACTCCCGCCGTCGATCACCGACGGCCTCCCCAGCCCCACGACGCACTGACACCCACGATCGACGGAGAGATCCCATGACGACACGAGCCACCCGCGGACCGCGGCGACGCACCGTCGTCGCCCTCGCCGTGATCCTCTCGGTGCTGGTCGCCTTCGTGGTGCGGCTGGTCGATATCCAGGTGGTCAGCGCCGACGAGCACGTCTCCGAGTCGCTCGAGCATCTGGGCGCGAGCTCGGCCATCCCCGGGCAGCGCGGTTCGATCCTCGACGCCGACGGCACGGTCCTGGCGTCGAGCGTGATGGTCTACGACGCGCAGCTCAGCCCGCAGGTCATCATGCTGGTGGAGGAGAAGGACCCGAAGCTGCCCTGGGCCGAGGCCTCGGACAAGATCGCGGCCATCACCGGACAGACCGGCGAGGAGGTTCGCGCGTTGGTGTCGAACGCTCTCGCCGAGAACCCCAACAGCCAGTACGTGGCCCTCAAGCGCGGACTCAACACCGACCAGTTCATGAAACTCAAGGCGCTGGGCATCTCCTCCTACTTGAGCATGCCGTCACGCGAGACGCGGGTTTACCCGAACGGCGCGGTCGCCGGCAACCTCCTCGGCTTCCTCGACAACTCGGGCGAAGCGCAGGCCGGCGTCGAGAAGCTGGACGACTCGTGCCTGGCTCCCATCGACGGGGAGGAGACGTACCGCAAGGGCAAGGACGGCGTCGTGATCCCCGGGAGCGAGCGCACCATCGACGCCGTGAACGGCGGTTCCGTGCAACTGACCATCAACAGCGACCTCAACTGGTACCTGCAGCAGATGATCGCCGAAGAGGCCCAGACCCAGGGCGCCAAGGGCGGCACGGTGACGGTCGTCGAGGTGAAGACGGGCAAGATCCGCGCTGCGGCCGAGTGGCCGGCGCTGGACCCGAACGACCTCGACGCCTCGACACCGGCGACCAGGGCGAGTCAGATCTTCCACCGCGACTTCGAGCCCGGATCGACCTTCAAGGCCGTCACCGCGGCTGCAGCCATCGAGGGCGCTGGACTGACGCCCCTCAGCACGGTGAGCGCTTCCTCTCGCGAGAAGTTCCCGAACGGCGCCGTCGTCAACGACGCGTTCAGCCACCCCGCCTACAACTACACCCTCGCCGGTGGACTCATCGACTCGTCGAACGTCGCGCTGTCGAAGTTCGGCACCATGGTGAGCCCCGAGGTGCGGTACGACTACCTCGAGCGGTTCGGCGTGGGCGAGAAGACGCTCGACTTCCCGTCCGAGGTCGGGGGGATCCTGCACCCGGTCAGCGACTGGGACAACCAGTCGCTCTACACGACGACATTCGGGCAGTACTTCACCGTGACGGCCGCCCAGCTCGCCGGCGCCTACCAGGCGATCGCGAACGGCGGCGAGAAGATCGATCTCTCGCTCGTCGAGTCGTGCACTGGAGCCGACGGCACCGTCACCGAGGCGGCGGATCCGAAGCACGAGCAGATCATCCAGGAGCAGACGGCCGCCGAGCTCACCCGGATGCTCGAGAACGTCGCGGTGCAGGGCGGCAACGCCGAGCGCATCCAGGTTCCCGGCTACCGTGTGACCAGCAAGACCGGTACCGCGCAGGTCTCCGACGGGAACGGCGGCTACAAGGCCGGGGTCTACTACACCAGCATGGTGGGCTTCGCGCCGGTCGACGATCCGCAGTACGTCGTCGTGGTCACCCTGGACGAGCCGACTAAGGTTGTATCGTCCGCGGCCACCGCATCCGCCTTCCAGAAGGCGATGACGCAGGTGATGAAGACCTATCGCGTGATGCCGTCCTCTGTCCCGATGGACGAGCTCCTTCCCAAGTTCGGATAGTCGGCGAGAGCCGCGCATGGAGATGACATGATCGCCCTGACGCTCGCTGAGATCACCGCCGCTGTCGGCGGTGATCTGCGCGTGGCCGGAGAAGACACGACCGAGACCGTGGTCGACGGACTCGTCGACACCGATTCACGCACGATGGGCCCCGGGTCGATCTTCGTGGCCAAGCCCGGAGCCGAGACCGACGGCCACCGCTTCGTCGGTGCCGCCGCCGAGGCAGGCGCCGTGCTGGCGATCGTCGAGCACCCCGTCGACGTCGCCGTCAGTCAGATCGTCGTACCGGATGCGGTCGCAGCTCTCGGTGCGCTCGCGAAGGAGGTCGTCGCGCGCGTCCGTGCCGGCGGAGACCTTCGCATCGTCGGCATCACCGGATCGAACGGCAAGACCACCACCAAGAACTTCCTCGCGCGCATCCTCGAAGCCGAGGGCGAGACCGTCGCCCCCGTGAAGTCGTTCAACAATGAGGTCGGCGCTCCCGTCACCATGCTCCGGGTCACCGAGAGCACCCGCTTCCTCGTGAGCGAGTTCGGAGCGGCGGCACCCGGGAGCATCGCTCACCTCGCAGGCCTCGTGGAGCCCGATGTCGCCGTCGTGCTGATGGTCGGTATGGCGCATGCCGGGGGATTCGGCGGGATCGAGGCGACGGCGAAGGCGAAGGCCGAACTGGTCGCCGCCGCCCGCGTGCCCGGAACCGCAGTGCTCAACGTCGACGACGCCAGGGTCGCCGCCATGCGCGACCTCGCGGACTCCCGCGGGCTGCGCACGGTCGGCTTCGGCCAGGGGCCCGCAGCCGACGTGCGCGCGCACGACATCCAGGTGTCTGCCGCCGGGACCGCATGCGTCGTCGAGGTCGACGGCGACCGACTGCCCCTGCGGCTCCGCGTGCTCGGTGCGCATCACGTCTCCAACGCCCTGGCCGCGATCGCCGCCGCGCACGTGCTCGGTGTCGCCCCCGCCGACGCGGTCGCCCGCCTCGAGACGGTCGAGATCGCCGAGCGGTGGCGCATGCAGCCCCTGGGCAGCGACCGGGTGCGGATCATCAACGATGCCTACAACGCCAGCCCCGACTCCATGGCGGCCGCCCTGCGCACACTCGCGCAGATCACCGGCCCCGAGGAGCGCACGGTCGCGGTGCTCGGTGCCATGAGCGAGCTCGGCGAGAGCGCAGGGGAGGAGCACGACCGCATCGGGCTGCTCGCGGTGCGCCTCAACATCCGCCGGATCGTGGTCGTCGGACCCGAGGCGCGGCGGCTGTACCTCGCCGCGGTCGGTGAGGGTTCCTGGGACAGCGAGGCCGTGCATCTGCCCGACCAGGACGCGGCGTTCGAATACCTCCGCACCGAGCTCCGCGACGGCGACCGCGTGCTCGTGAAGTCATCCAACTCCGTGGGCCTCCGGCATCTCGGCGATCGTCTGGGAGAATTGTTCTCGTGAGGTCTCTCATCATGTCGGCGGCGATCTCGCTCGCCTTCACCCTGTTCTTGACTCCCGTCTTCCTCCGGCTCTTCCGGAAGTGGGGCTGGGGGCAGGTCATCCGTACCCCGGAGTCCGTCCACAACCCCAGCCATGAGGCCAAGCGCGGCACCCCCACGATGGGCGGTGTCATCTTCATCGTCGGCTCGATGGTCGGCTACTTCACCGGCGTGCTGGTGAGCGGTGAAGTCCCCGCCCTCTCCGCGCTGCTGGTGATCTGGCTGATGGTCGGATTCGGTGCCGTCGGATTCATCGACGACTACATGAAGGTGCGCAGCCAGCGCAGTCTCGGGCTCTCGGGCTGGCGCAAGGTGATCGGCCAGCTGCTGGTCATCATCCCCTTCGGCATCGTCGCGCTGAACTTCCCGAACAAGTGGGGTCAGACACCGGCGAGCTCTGCCATCTCGCTGTTCCGCGACATCACCTGGCTCAACCTCTTCGCGTTCGGCGTGGTGCTCGGCTGGATCCTCTACCTCGTGTGGATCTCGATCATCGGCGTCGCGACCTCGAACAGCGTGAACCTGACGGACGGTCTCGACGGGCTCGCCGCAGGCGCCGGCGTCATCGTCGTCGGCGCCTACAGCGTCATCGCCTTCTGGCAGTTCAAGCAGCCCTGCATCGGCGGCGATCCCGATGCCCTCGGCGGGTGCTACGAGGTGCGCGACCCGTTCAACCTGGCGATCATCGCCGCCTCGTTCGCCGCGAGCCTCATCGGATTCCTCTGGTGGAACGCGCCCAAGGCGAAGGTCTTCATGGGCGACGTCGGCTCGATGGCGATCGGCGGCGTCATCACCGCGATGGCGATCCTGACCCGCACCGAGCTCCTCCTGCTCGTGATCGCCGGCGTCTTCGTCCTGTCCTCCGGGTCCGTGATCCTGCAGCGCACGTACTTCAAGCTCACGCGCGGCAAGCGCCTCTTCCTGATGAGTCCGTTCCATCACCACCTCGAGATGCGCGGGTGGTCCGAGGTCACGATCGTGGTGCGGATGTGGATCATCGCCGGGCTGCTCGCCGTCTCGGCCGTCGGACTCTTCTATGTCGAATGGCTGACGCGTGTCGACTGACCGTCTGGCAGGGCTGACGAGCTGGAACGCCGACTGGCGCGGTCTGCGCGTCGCCGTGCTCGGTCTCTCGATGACGGGCTTCTCGGTGGCGGACACGCTGGCCGAGCTCGGCGCCGACGTGCTCGTGCTGAGCGAGTCCGCCGAGGAGGAGTACGAGCGTCTGCTCCCGGTCATCGGCGCGAGGCTCGAGCTGGGTCCGCTCGATGAGGTTCCCAGCGTCCTCATCGACTTCGCCCCCGAGGTGATCATCGCGTCGCCCGGCTTCTCTCCCGCTCACCCGCTCATCCGTTGGGCGCAGGAATCCGGCATCGCGATCTGGGGTGACGTCGAACTCGCCTGGCGCGTGCGGGACAAGGTCGTCCGACCCGACGGCACACCGGCGGACTGGGTGCTCATCACCGGGACCAACGGCAAGACGACGACGACCCAGCTGACGGCCACGCTGCTCGTCGCGGGCGGGCTGCGAGCGGCTCCGTGCGGCAACATCGGCGTACCGGTGCTCGACGCCGTGCGCGACCCTGCCGGCTTCGACGTGCTCGTGGTCGAGCTCTCCAGCCACCAGCTCTGGTATCTGGGGCAGTCGAGTCCCGAGGGAGAGCTGTTCCCCTACGCATCGGTGTGCCTCAACCTCGCAGACGACCACCTCGTCTGGCACGGGAGCGCAGAGGCCTACCGCGACGCGAAAGCTGTGGTGTATCGCAACACCAGGATCGCGTGCGTCTACAACAAGGCCGACGAGGCCACCCGGCGGATGGTCGAGGAGGCGGAGGTCGTGGAAGGCGCTCGGGCGATCGGTTTCGATCTGGGCATCCCCGGACCGAGCGATCTCGGCGTGGTGGAGGGACTGCTCGTCGACAGAGCGTTCCTGGACGATCGCTCGCGCAGCGCCCTCGAGCTGACGACCGTCGCCGATCTCGACGCCGCGGGTCTCGCCGCCCCCCACGTCGTGCAGAACATCCTCGCCGCGAGCGCCCTGGCGCGTTCACTCGGCGTCGAGCCGGAGGCCATCCACACCGCGCTTCAGTCCTTCCGGCTCGATGCGCACCGCATCCAGGTGATCGCCCGGCACCGTGGCATCACCTGGATCGATGACTCCAAGGCGACGAACCCGCACGCCGCGGCGTCGTCGCTGCGCGCGTACCCCGGATCTGTGTGGGTGCTCGGCGGAGATCTGAAGGGCGTCGACATCTCCGACCTCGTCTCCGAGGTCGGAGCGACGGCACGTGCTGCCGTCGTGATCGGGGTCGAGCGCTCCGCCGTGGTCACGGCATTCCGGCGACACGCGCCCGGGGTGCCGGTGTTCGAGGTGGATGCTGGCGAGACTGGACAGGTCATGAACCGTGTCGTGGAGATCGCCGCGGGAATCGTCGACGACGAGGGAACAGTCCTGCTGGCCCCGGCGGCGGCATCCTTCGATCAGTTCTCCGGCTACGCGGAACGAGGCCATCGCTTCGCCGAGGCGGTGCGGGACTGGATCGACCGGGGGAGCGCCGATGACACAGGTATCTCGCCCTCCGCGCTCTGAGTCGGGCGGACTCGCAGCCCGGGTGTCGCTCGGACGCCGGTTCACCCCGGTGTCCACCGAGTTCCTGCTCATCGCTTCGACCGCACTTCTCCTCACGCTCTTCGGTCTCGTCATGGTGCTCTCGGCGACGAGTGCGACCGCCGTCTCCAAGGGTGTCAACCCCATGGACGGCGTGCTGCGCCAGGGAGTGTTCGCGCTCCTCGGCATTCCGCTGATGTTCCTGATCAGTCGCCTGCCCGTCGACTTCCTCAAGAGGATGGCATGGCCGGCGCTGTTCGGCGCCGTGGCGCTTCAGATGCTCGTGTTCACGCCGCTGGGCATCGAAGACGGTGGAAACCGGAACTGGGTGAAGATCGCGGGCTTCACGCTGCAGCCCTCCGAGTTCCTCAAACTCGCCCTGGTCCTGTGGATCGCGGCCGTCCTCCTGCGTAAACGCACGATGCTCGGCACCTGGCATCACGTGTTCATCCCGGTGATCCCGGTCGGTGCACTCGCGATCGGCACGGTGCTCGCGGGTAAGGACCTCGGTACCGCCATGGTGCTGGTGCTCATCCTGCTCGGGTGCCTCTTCTTCTCCGGGGTCAAGCTCCGGCTGTTCATCATTCCGCTGATCCTCGGCATCATCGCCGTGCTCGCCTACGCGCTGTCGAGCGAAGACCGCATGCGGCGCATCACGGCGACCTGCGACAACATGGCGCTCTACTACACGGACTGCTACCAGTCGATCCATGGGATCTGGGGGATGGCCACCGGCGGCATCTTCGGTCTCGGACTCGGGAACTCGCAGGAGAAGTACGGGTGGCTCCCGGCCGCGGGCAACGACTTCATCTTCGCTATCGTCGGTGAGGAGCTCGGCCTGATCGGCTGCATCGTCGTGCTCGCCCTGTTCACGTTCTTCACGATCGGCGCCTTCCACATCATCCGCAAGACCCCGGACCCGTTCATCCGGGTGGCGGCCGGCGGCATCACGGTGTGGATCGTCGGCCAGGCCGTCATGAACGTCGGTGTCGTCATCGGCGTCTTCCCGGTGATGGGCGTCCCACTTCCGTTCATGTCCCAGGGCGGCACGGCCCTGCTCGCGGTGCTGATCGCGTGCGGTGTGCTGCTCGCGTTCGCACGCACGATCCCCGTGACCGAGAAGCAGTCAGCCGAGCGGGGTAGGGTCACCAGGTGACTTCGTATCTCCTCGCCGGCGGTGGCACCGCCGGTCATGTCAATCCCCTGCTCGCGGTCGCGGATGGTCTTCGCGCGCGCGATGCCGACGCGTCCGTCCTCGTGCTCGGCACGGCCGAGGGGCTGGAGTCCCGTCTCGTCCCCGCCCGCGGCTACGAGCTCCTGATCGTCGACAAGGTCCCGTTCCCCCGGCGCCCCAACCGGCAGGCCCTGTCCTTCCCCGGGCGCTTCCGCCGGGCCATCGCCCAGGTGCGCGCCCACATCCGTCGGCACGGCATCGACGTAGTGGTCGGCTTCGGCGGGTACGCCTCAGCCCCGGCGTACGTCGCCGCCCGTCGGGAGGGTGTGCCCTTCGTGGTGCACGAGGCCAATGCCAAGCCGGGGCTGGCGAACGTGCTCGGTGCCCGCCGCGCGGCCGCAGTGGGCGTCGCCTTCGAAGGCACCCCGCTGCGCGGCGGCGAGGTCGTCGGCATGCCGCTACGCCAGGAAGTGATCGCCCTCGACCGCGCGGCTTCCCGCGCGGAGGCCGCGGAGTACTTCGGCCTCGACGTCGAGCGGCCCGTGCTCCTCGTCTTCGGGGGGTCGCTGGGTGCCCAGCGTCTCAACGAGGCGCTCGAGGACTCGTGGCGCGACATCCTGGACACCGGGTGGCAGCTGCTGCACGTCACGGGAGAGCGCAGCGACCTCCCCGACCCCGGCGTCACCGGCTACGCCCTGCGCCGTTACGTCGACCGCATGGATCTCGCCTTCGCGCTGGCCGATCTGATCGTCTCCCGGTCCGGCGCGGCGACCGTGAGCGAGATCAGCGCCCTGGGTATCCCCGCACTCTACGTGCCCTATTCCGTGGGCAACGGCGAGCAGCGTCTGAACGCCGCCTCCGCTGTCGCGGCCGGGGCCGCCGAACTCCTCGACGATGCCACGTTCGACGGTGACGCGGTTCGGCGCATCGTGGTCCCGCTGCTCGGAGACTCGGCGCGGATCGCGCGGATGGCGGCGGCCGCGGAGTCGGCCGGCACCCGCACGGGCACCGAGAACGTCATCACTCTCATCGATCGCGCACTCGTCGCCGCCTGACGCGGTCGGTGAGACCGAAGAAAAGTAGACTGAAGCGGACATGATCAGACCCGACCTCTCCCTCCCCATTCCCGACACGATCACCGCCGCGCACTTCATCGGCATCGGCGGTTCCGGCATGAGCGGTCTCGCGAAGATGTTCCTCGACGCTGGTATCCGGGTCTCCGGCAGCGACCGTGCCGACAGCGACAACCTGCGGGCACTGGCCGCCGCGGGAGCGACTGTTCACGTCGGTCACGACGCCGCCCATCTCGGCGACGCCGACACGGTCGTGCACACGGGCGCGATCTGGCCCGAGAATCCCGAGTTCGTGACGGCGAAGGCCCGCGGACTCCACGTGATCCATCGTTCGCAGGCACTGCACTGGCTGATCGGCTCCCGTCGCCTCGTCTCGGTCGCAGGTGCGCACGGAAAGACGACGTCGACGGGCATGATCGTCACGGCGCTGCGTGAGCTCGGCGCCGACCCGCACTTCGTCAACGGCGGTGTGATCGAGCAGCTCGGTGCGTCGAGCGCGACGGGTTCCGGCGACCTCTTCGTCATCGAGGCCGACGAATCCGATGGCACGTTCCTGCTGTACGACACCGCGGTCGCGCTGATCACCAACGTGGATCCCGACCACCTGGATCACTACGGCTCGGACGAGGCGTTCCACCAGGCGTTCGTGCAGTTCGCTGACGCCGCCACCGAGGCTGTCGTGATCTCCAGCGACGACGCCGGGGCGCTGCGGGTCGGCGCCGGGCTCTCGCATCCGAACATCCTCACCTTCGGTCAGGCCGAGGGCGCGAATGTGCGGGTCACCGACATCGTCGCCGCAGGCCCCGTCGCTGCGACGCTGACGCATGGCGAGGAGCAGGCGCGCATGCAGCTCGCCGTTCCCGGTGTGCACAACGCCATCAACGCGGCGGGAGCGGTCACGGTTCTGCGCGCGCTCGGTTACCCGCTCGCCGACGCCGTTCGCGCCGTCGAGGGGTTCGCGGGCACCGTGCGTCGTCTGGAGCAGCACGGCGTCGAGCGCGGCGTCACGGTGTACGACGACTACTCGCACCACCCCACCGAGGTCCGCGCGGCTCTCGAGGCGATGCGCAGCATCGCCGGGCAGGGGCGGATCATCGCGATCCAGCAGCCCCACACGTACTCCCGCACGCAGCACATGTACCAGGAGTTCGCCGACGTGCTCGAGGAGTTCGCCGATCACACGGTGATGCTCGACGTGTACGGAGCCAGGGAAGACCCTGTGCCCGGAGTAACCGGTGAGCTGGTGAGCGGAGCCTTCCGCGACCCGTCGCACGTGCACTACGTCGCGGACTGGCAGCAGGCGGCCGACTACACGGCGACGGTCGCACGAGACGGCGACTTCGTCGTCACGCTCGGCTGCGGAAACGTCTACCAGATCATCCCGCAGGTCCTGGATTCGCTGCGTCGGACCGACGAGGCGTAGTCGATGCGTCGGCCCGCACCGCTTCCGACCACCCCGGGGCGCCCGGGGGAGGAGGCCGCCGCGCCGCCGGCGACGCCTCGCCGACGACGTCGCGACGCCGGAGTGGAGGAAGAGCTCGCCTCGATCGACGCGGTGACTCCCGACGACAGCGCGGACGACGACTCGGGCGATGACCCGCAGCCGACGTCGACGCGAGATGTCTGGCGTGCGGCGCGTGCGCGACGCAAGGCCCTTCGCGCCGAGATCCGACGCTTCACCCAGCGATCCCGACGGCGCAGGATCATCTGGTTGAGCAGCATCGGCGCCGCGCTCCTGCTCGTCGGAGGCAGCGTCGCGGCGGCCTACAGTCCGCTCTTCGCCGTGCAGAAGATCACCGTCGACGGTGCCACCAGCCTCGACCCCGCAGCGATCGAGGCCGCCCTCGGCGACCAGCTCGGAACCCCCCTCGCGCTCGTCGATTCGAGCAAGGTGAAAGCGGCGCTGCTCGCCTTCCCGCTCATCGAGACGTATGCCCTCGAAGCGCGCCCGCCGCACGACCTCACGGTGCGCATCGTGGAACGCACCCCGGTGGGCGTCATCCGTTCGGAGGCCGGCTACACGCTGGTGGATGCCGCCGGTGTCGCCCTCTCCACCACGTCGGATCAGCCGGCGGGGCAGCCGGTGATCGATGTGGCGGGTGGTGTGGATTCCGCGGCGTTCCGCAGCGCCGGTCTCGTCGTCCGCTCTCTGCCTTCCGACGTGCGCGCCGCCTTGACCGGCATCAGGGCCACGACGGCCGATGACGTGACCCTGACCCTCAGCAGCGGGCTGACGGTCGTCTGGGGGAGCGCCGAGAAGTCCGCGCTGAAGGCCATCGTCCTCTCGAAGACCATGGCGGCGAAGCCGGATGCCGCCTCGATCGATGTCACTTCTCCCGAGGTCGCGGTCGCGGGCTGATCGCTTTCGCGGGGCAATGGCGCGACACGCCCGTGTCTTCGCGCGCACGCGGCCGGGCGGCGCTTACCTTCGATCAAAGAGAACGCAATACCGGGAAATACTTTACACCTCTACTTGAGGTTTAAGGTTCACCCACTTCCAGGCTCGAATAATCGGAGGCCGGCCATGAGCCAGAACCAGAACTACCTCGCCGTGATCAAGGTCGTCGGCGTCGGCGGTGGCGGCGTCAACGCCGTCAACCGCATGATCGATCTCGGCCTCCGCGGAGTCGAGTTCATCGCCGTGAACACCGACGCCCAGGCGCTGCTGATGAGCGACGCCGACGTCAAGCTCGACGTGGGGCGCGAACTCACCCGCGGCCTCGGTGCCGGTGCCGACCCCGAGGTGGGTCGTCGTGCCGCCGAGGACCACGCCGAGGAGATCGAGCAGGCGCTGACCGGTGCCGACATGGTCTTCGTCACGGCCGGCGAGGGCGGTGGCACCGGAACCGGTGGCGCGCCCGTCGTGGCTCGCATCGCGAAGTCCATCGGTGCCCTCACCATCGGTGTCGTGACCAAGCCGTTCTCGTTCGAGGGTCGTCGTCGCCAGAGCCAGGCCGAGGCCGGCGTGTCCAAGCTCAAGGAAGAGGTCGACACCCTCATCGTGGTGCCGAACGATCGTCTCCTCGAGATCAGCGACCGCGGCATCTCGATGATCGAGGCCTTCGCCACCGCTGACCAGGTTCTCCTCGCCGGTGTGCAGGGAATCACCGACCTCATCACGACCCCGGGTCTCATCAACCTCGACTTCGCCGACGTGAAGTCGGTCATGCAGGGCGCGGGATCCGCGCTCATGGGCATCGGATCCGCACGCGGCGCCGACCGTGCGATCAAGGCCGCCGAGCTGGCCGTGGAGTCTCCGCTCCTGGAAGCGAGCATCGAGGGCGCGCACGGCGTGCTCCTCTCGATCCAGGGTGGCTCGAACCTCGGCATCTTCGAGATCCACGATGCGGCCGACCTCGTCAAGGAAGCCGCTCACCCGGAGGCGAACATCATCTTCGGTACGGTTATCGACGACACGCTCGGCGACGAGGTGCGGGTGACGGTCATCGCGGCAGGCTTCGACGGCGGCGAGCCCTCTCTGCGTCTGGACCCGATGGTCGTGTCTCGGCCGGCCGCGACGACGCTTCCCGAGGTCGCGCTCACCGAAGAGACCGAGAGCAAGACCGAGACGGTCAAGCCCGAGCCCGTGCAGCAGCGTGTGCCGGCGACCAGCATCGAGCCGGCCTTCGCGGATGACGACATCGACATCCCCGAATTCCTGAAGTGACCCCGCCGGTCGACGCCTCGGGGTCGTCCCTCCTGGCGGCGCGGCTGTCGGCGATCGACGAGAAGATCGCCGTGGCCGCGCACGCTGCAGGGCGCAGCGCCGAGGAGATCACCCGCATCGTGGTGACGAAGTTCCACCCGGCATCCCTGGTGCGCGACCTGTACGAGCTCGGTGTGCACGACGTCGGCGAGAACCGCCAGCAGGAGCTGTCGGCCAAGCAGGGCGAACTCGCGGCTCTGGATCTGCGCTGGCATTTCATCGGGCAGGGGCAGACGAACAAGGCTGCCGCGATCCGCAGGAGTGCGGGCGTCGTGCATTCGGTCGATCGCGATCGATTCGCCGATGCCCTCCACCGGGCGGCGGACGGCGACGATCGGCTCGACGTGCTCGTGCAGATCAACCTCACCGATGATCCCGGTCGCGGGGGAGCCACGCCCGCTCAGGCGGTCGCACTCGCCGAGCACGTCCTGGCGTTGCCGTCGTTGCGTCTGCGCGGCGTCATGGCCGTGGCGCCCCTCGACGAGGAGCCCGCATCGGCCTTCGCCCGTCTGCGCGATGTCGCCGACGGCGTCCGCGCAGTGGAACCTTCCGCTTCCTGGATCTCTGCCGGGATGACCGGAGACTTCGTCGAGGCGATCGCCGCCGGCGCGACACACCTGCGGATCGGCTCCGCAATCACCGGCCCCCGACCAGACCGGGGTTAACCTGTGAAAAGACCAGCCCGACACGTTCGAACCGGAGGACACGATGGGTAACCCGCTGAAGAAGACCATGGTGTATCTCGGCCTCGCCGATGAAGAAGAGGTCTACGAGGAGGAGACGCAGGCACCCGCCCGCGCTCACCGCGAACGTGACCGTGACCGCGAGGAGCCGGCACCGGCCCCCGTCACGGCGCTTCGTCGCCCCGTCGCCGTCCGCCAGCCGTCTGCAGGAGCCGTGAACGAGATTCTCACCGTCCACCCGAAGCAGTACCGCGACGCCCAGCTGATCGCGGAGAGCTTCCGCGAGGGCGTCCCGGTCATCATCAACCTCTCCCAGATGAGCGACGCCGACGCGCGTCGCCTCATCGATTTCGCGAGCGGGCTCTCTCTCGGTCTCTACGGCCGTATCGAGCGCGTGACCTCGAAGGTGTTCCTGCTGTCGCCGGAGAACATCGCCGTCTCGGGTCACGGGGGCATCGCACACGCAGACGCCGAGTCTGCGGGCTTCGACCAGTCGTAGCCCGTGCAGCTGGTCTCCGTTCTCGCGAGCATCGTCCATCTGGTGCTCCTCCTGTACGTCTTCGTGCTTTTCGCGCGCCTGATCCTGGACTACATCCCGATGTTCAATCGGGAGTGGCGTCCCAAGGGTTTCGGATTGGTGGCTGCCGAGGCGGTCTACACGCTCACCGATCCGCCCATCCGGTTCTTCCGGCGGATCATCCCGCCGCTGCGGATCGGTTCGCTCTCTCTTGATTTCGGGTTCACGCTCACCCTTCTCATCGTTCTGATTCTGATGAACGTCGTCGGGCTGTTCATCCGCTGAAATCCAGGCGTGTCTCCCGATCGGACCTCGACCACTTCGCCCACTCTGGGTGTCGTGACATCGCGGCGCCAATGCGCGGGGGCTATGCTGGCACCCAGGTGCGCGCCCCGGGTTCGCGCCACATCACGACCACGCCATACATCGATACTGGCAATCGAACTCATCGAAAGAGGAGCCACCCATGGCACTTACCCCGGATGACGTCGTCACCAAGCAGTTCCAGCACGTCCGCTTCAAGGACGGCTTCGACCCGGACGAGGTCGACGACTTCCTCGACGAGATCGTCATCGAGTGGCGCAAGGCCCTCGAGGAGAACGTCGAGCTGAAGGCCAAGCTGGCCGCATACGAGTCCGGTGCTGCTCCTGAAGCCGCCGCTCCCGCTGCCGCCGAGGCTCCGGCCGCCGCCGCCCCTGTCGCCGAGGTTCCTGCGGAGCCCGCTCCGACCGGCTCCGCCACCGCGACCGCCGGCATCATCGAACTCGCACAGCGTCTGCACGACGAGCACGTCGCCGAGGGTGAGGCGAAGCGCAACGCGCTCATCGCCGAGGCCGAGACCGAGGTCGCCCGCATCCGCACCGAGGCCGAGGCCAAGCAGCGCGAGGAGTCGGCCCGACTCGAGCGCGAGCGCAACACGCTCGAGGCTCGTATCACCGAACTCCGCAACTTCGAGCGCGACTACCGCTCGCAGCTGCGCGGCTACATCGAGGGTCAGCTCCGCGAGCTCGACGAGAAGTCGACCTCCACGGACTCGACGCCCGTTTCCGCGATCGGTCTGTAAGGCGCCCTCTTGTCAGGACGCCGTCCCCTTCGTCGGTCGGCGGCCGGTGCGGTCGTTGCGATTCTCGCAGCGCTCGTACTGGCCGCCGATCAGTTTGTGAAGCACCTCACGATCGAGAACCTTCCGTATCAGGAGCCGGTTCCGGTCCTGGGGGAGTTCCTTCAGCTGTACTACGTCCGCAATCCCGGAGCGGCGTTCTCCCTCGGGTCCGAGGTCACCTGGATCTTCACGATCGCCCTCGCCGTCGTGGCCTGCGTGATCGTCTGGAAGGCGTTCGGACTCAAGTCGCGGCTGTGGGCGGTCGTCCTCGGCTGTCTTCTGGGCGGGGTGCTCGGCAATCTGAGCGACCGTCTCCTCCGTGAGCCCGGCTTCCCGGTGGGGCATGTGGTCGACATGATCTCGATGCCGTGGATGATGCCGGCGATCTTCAACGTCGCCGACATCTTCATCGTCACGGGCATGATCTCCGTGGCTTTGCTGGTCGTCTTCGGCCTCCGTTTCGACGGCACGCGGGAGCGCGATCACGAGATCGTCGAGACCGAGGCAGAAGCCGAGGCGGCTGCCGCGGCCGCTGTCACGGGAACCGAGACCGACGACGAGATGGTCGACGCAGGCGATTCCGTGCCGCTGCGTGCGTCCGATGACGATGCGCCTTCGGAGGGTGCGACTCCCGCACCCGAAGGGCGCTGACCGTGGAGTCGCGGTCGCTTCCCGTCCCCGACGGTTTGGACGGTGCGCGCGTCGACGCGGCGCTGGCGAAGCTGATGGGGTTCTCCCGCACCTTCGCCGCTGACGTCGCCGCGGCCGGCGGAGTCAGGCTCGACGGCGTGACGCTCGACAAGTCGGACCGTCTACGCGGTGGCGGCTGGCTCGACATCGAGTGGCAGCCGAAGGAGGCGCCGAAGATCGTTCCCATCGCGGTGCCCGAACTCGGCATCGTCTACGACGACGACGACATCATCGTGGTCGACAAGCCGACGGGCGTCGCCGCCCATCCGTCAGTCGGATGGGAAGGTCCCACGGTCGTCGGCGCTCTGGCCGCCGCAGGCTTCCGCGTCGCAACCAGCGGTGCCCAGGAACGTCAGGGTGTCGTGCACCGACTCGATGTCGGCACCAGCGGTCTGATGGTCGTGGCGAAGTCCGAGCACGCGTACACCGTCTTGAAGCAGGCCTTCAAGGACCGCACCGTCGAGAAGATCTACCACGCAGTCGTCCAGGGGCATCCCGACCCGCTCGCGGGGACGATCGATGCACCCATCGGACGTCACCCGAATCACTCCTGGAAGTTCGCGGTGGTCCCTGAAGGCAAACCCTCGGTCACGCACTACGAGACGCTGGAGGCTTTTCCCGGCGCTTCGCTGCTCGAGATCCACCTCGAGACAGGACGCACCCACCAGATCCGCGTGCACATGGCGGCGCACCGTCACCCCTGCGTCGGCGACCCGCTCTACGGAGCCGACCCGACGATGTCGGCGCGGCTAGGGCTCACCCGTCAATGGCTGCACGCGCACCAGCTCGCCTTCGCCCACCCGACGACGGGGGACTGGGTGCAGTTCGAATCCCCGTACCCCGAGGACTTCCGCCACGCATTGGATGTGCTTCGAGGCGAGTAGACCGCGCTGCGCCGACACGATGTCCGTGATGTGCGCAACACTGGGCGCATGAGCATCGAGGTTCGACCGGCGACGGTGTTCGACGACGTCGCCACGCTCGTCGGGCCGAAGAACCCGTCATCGAATGTCTGCTTCTGCCTCAGCTATCGCATCGGCAGCAAAGAGAACGTGGCGCTGAAGGGGAGCGCTCGCGCCGACCGCGTGCGCGAGCTGTGCCATCAGGACCCTCCGCCCGGCGTGGTCGCGTATCTCGACGACGAACCGGTCGGGTGGGCCGCCGTGCATCCCCGACGGGAGACGAGCTTCGGTCGAAATCGGCTGATCCCGCACATCGATGATCTCGATGTGTGGTCGCTGTGGTGCTTCCGCGTGCGCCCGGGGTACCGCAAGCAGGGCATCTCCCACGCATTGATCGACGGCGCCGTCGCGTACGCGAGGGAGCGCGGTGCGTCCGCCATCGAGGGGTATCCGGTCGACAACGGTGGGGAGAAGGTGAACCCGACCATGGCCTACGTAGGTACGCGCGCGCTTTTCGAGAGCGCAGGCTTCGTGAAGGCGGCGGATACGGGGTCGGTCCTCGACGGGTTCCCCCGGGTATTGATGAGGCTCGATCTGGGCGCCTCCACGATGTCGTCGAAGAAAGCGTGAACCGATCGACGGCGCACGGCCAATACATAGCGTGACCACAGACAGCGAGATCATCCAGCGATCTCTCCAGCAGCCGGCGGCGTTCGCCGAGCTCTTCGACAGACATGCGCGCGCGGTCAATGCGTTCGCGACATATCGGATAGGTCGGCATGCGGCCGAGGACGTCTTGAGCGAGACGTTCCTCGTCGCGTTCCGCAGACGCGCCGACTTCGACACGGACGTCGAGTCGGCGGGTCCGTGGCTTCTCGGCATCGCCTCGCGCCTTATCCGCCGGCACCGCGCGGTGGAAGCCAGGCAGTGGAGGTCCTTCGCCGCATCCATCTCTCAGCATGAGCACTCATCGCTCGGAGGTCTGGAGGATGCCTTGACGCGTGTCGATGCCGAGCGCGAGGTCGAGACGCTGAAAGCGCGTATCGCGGCCCTCGCGCCGAAGGACCGCGAGACCCTGCTGCTCTACGCCTGGCAGGGGATGAGCTACGACGAGGTGGCGGCGGCACTCGGGGTTCCCGTCGGAACCGTGCGATCGCGCCTTAACCGGGTTCGCAGACGATTGGACTCCGCCCGGAGGATTCAGGCATTCGAGCAGCTGCAGCAGAAGGGAGAGACCCTTGGACGTATTTGAGAAGGTTCAGCACACCAGGCCCGCGATCGAGGGCGAGGAGGAGAATCTCGCCGCGGCGCGTGCGCTCCTCCTGATGGAGATCCAGAGACAACGCGAGCCCGCGTCCTCGCGGGCGGCGCGGCGGCCGTGGTTCATCGCCGCCGGTGCCCTCGGCGCAGCGGCTGCGGTCACCGCGGGAGTGCTCGTGGTGAGCAGCATCACGGCTCCGGCGCCGACAGTGGAGGCCGTGCCGACGCGCGTGCCGGGGCCGGTGCTCGTGCCGAGCCCGGTTCCGTCGCCTGCCCCCACACCGATGACGGGGCCTGAGGTCCTGCTCGGGGCGGCGAATGCGGCTGCCGGCTTCACTCCTCCTGTGCTCGCTCCTGGACAGTATCTGCGACGAGCGTGGACGACCTCTACGTTGGGCCTGTTCGACCCTGAACTCGGCGTGCCAGGAATGCCCGGCTACGGTGCCTCGCGTGCGACAGCGTCGAGTGGATGGGTGATCAGTCGCAGTGGCGCCGACTATGCCCCTGCCGACCTTCGCTCCCAGTGGTACCAGGAGTGGGGATCTCCGGTTGCGGGCGGCGTCTACGGAGACCAGGCGCAGGGGCGTGCAGGGCAGGATGCGGGGATGCAGGCATACGGGCCGGCGGTCACGCTGTTCCCGTCGGATGCTCCATATCTTCCCGAGAGCGGCGCCGAAGACGTTCTGTGGTTCTTCGAATCGCTGCCGCGGGATCCGGCCGCCATGGTCGTGTGGATTGACGACTACCTGGGCCCCGATACGCAGGATTGGGCTGAGGGGAAGGTCGGGTGGCTGCTCATCGGTCTGCTGTCGCAGAACGTCGGTGACCCGGAGATGCGTGCTGCGATGTATCGCGCGCTGAGCACGCTCCCGGGGTCGACGGTGGGGGTGGAGCATGACGGACGACGCACCGTCACCTTCGACTCGCATCTCGCCTTCTCCGAGGTCGGGGAGAGGTCGCTACGGCGGTCCACGATGACGATCGACATGGCGACAGGGCTCGTGACGGAAACCACGGACACCAGCGAAGTGGGCGAGGGGACGATCCCGAGCGATGTTCCCGACTCCCGGATGACCTTCGAGATGAGCGTGGTCGACAGTCTGCCGTGACGGGTTTCGAACTCTCCTCGCCCTCCGGGGCAATAAATAGTGTGAGCACAGACAGCGAGATCATTCAGCGGTCGCTCGGTCAACCCCGCGCCTTCGCCGAGCTGTTCGATCGGCACGCCAGGACGGTGGGCGGCTATGCCGCTCGCCGTCTTGGTCCCGACGCGGGCGAGGACATCCTCAGTGAGACGTTCCTGGTCGCATTCGCACGACGCAAGTCGTTCGACACCGCGTGGGAGTCGGCGCTTCCGTGGCTGTACGGGATCGCGTCCCGTCTGATCAAGAAGCACCGGACCCGAGAGGCCAAGCATCTGCGATCGAGCGCGGCGGCAGCCGCGAGAGAAGAGCACATCTCGCACGGGGACCTCGACGTGACGGTCGCCCGCCTCGACGCCGAGATCTCCACCCGCGAACTGGCTCCGATGATCGCGTCGCTCTCTGCCAAAGATCGCGAGACCATGCTGCTGTATGCCTGGGGGGATCTCACCTATGAAGAGATCGCCATCGCTCTCGGGGTCCCGGTGGGGACCGTCCGATCGCGCATCAACCGAGTGCGGACGCGATTGAATCCAAGTCGTGGGAGCGGTCAGGAACGACTCGCGAACGAGAAGGAAGGAGAAGCCGATGGACGTCTTCGAGCGCGTGCGTGAGGTCAACCGGGGGGCTGGCCTGACGGAGGAGCGGATCACCGGGGCTCGTGCCAGGCTCCTGGTGGGTATCGACGCGTCCCGGAAGGCTGGCGGTTCCGCTCCGACGGCGCTGGCGAATGAGGGCTCGAGCGTGGCGTCAGAACTCGCGCATCGTGTCCGACGGCGGGCTTGGGCCGGCCTCGGTATCGGGGGTCTCGTGGCCGTAGCGGCTGCGTTCGCGATCGTGGCCGGTTCGGTTCTCGCGCCGACGGTCACGCCCGATGCTGCGGCGGCCGAGGTGCTGGAGCGCGCCTCCGCGGTGACTTTCGACGCGCAGGACACGACTCTCGTTCCGGGTGAGTATCTGCGGATCGAGACCGTCGGTGAGCACCTGCAGTTCTGGAAGGCCGAGTGGGCAGATGACGACGACGAGAACACGCTCTCGTTCAACGCCTCTCGAGAGGGGAGCGACGCCGCCGTGCTGGTGCGCGATACTCGGGTGCTGTACATCCCGGCGGACCGGGATGGCGACTGGTTCTACGACTGGGGTCACTCCGAGGTCGTCGAGTCCTTCGGGGAACGGGGACCGGAGGCGGCGCGAGATTGGTCCGCCTGGCCCGGTTCCCAGGTGATCGAACATGGCACGATCGAGACACTCCCGGCCGGAGAGTACCTCGCCATCGGGGGAGACGAACCTCCGATGCCGTACCTGGCGGACCGCTACCGCCCCTTCTACGCGGAAATGCCCCGCGAGCCACAGGAATTGCTCGACTGGCTCCGCGGGCAGTCGGGGATGACGGGCGAAGACGCGGACCGCTGGCTCGTTGCGAGTCTGTCCGACCCGTCGGCGATCAATCTGATGCCGGCGGACCTGCGTTCGACGTTCTTCCTCGCGATCGCCCTGATCCCGGGATTCGAAGTGCTGGCAGACGATGGCTCGACAGCGACGCTGCGGTACGTCGTCCCCGGTCACCGGACGACGACTATCGCGATCGACACCGTCCAGGGGTTGGTCTCCTCGATCTCGGAGAACTACGGAACCGGGGGGCCAGCGGGGGACACTCTCGACTCCACCACCACTGTGCGCACGACTGTCGTGGACTCCGCTCCGCAGGAACGCTGACGCGGCAGGACGGCCCCGCCACCGACCTCCGGTGTCGGGGCCCCGCCGTAGAATCGAAGGCATGGCATCCGACTCTTTCGTCCACCTGCACGTGCACAGCGAGTACTCGATGCTCGACGGTGCGGCGAAGATCAATGCGATGACCCAGGCGGCCGCCGACTACAAGATGCCGGCCATCGCGGTGACCGATCACGGCAACACCTTCGCGGCTTTCGAGTTCTACAACGCGGCGCGCAACGCGGGCATCAAGCCGATCATCGGGCTTGAGGCATACATGACCCCCGGCACGCACCGCAGCGACAAGACGCGTGTGCAGTGGGGCTCGCCCGACCAGAAGAGCGACGACGTCTCGGGCTCCGGCGCCTACACCCACATGACCATGTGGAGCCAGAGCACCGAGGGCATGCACAACCTCTTCCGCATCAGTTCCCGGTCGAGTATGGAGGGCTACTACTTCAAGCCCCGCATGGACCGCGAGCTGCTCCAGACCTATGGCAAGGGGATCATCGCGACGACGGGGTGCCCGTCGGGTGAGGTGCAGACGAGGCTCCGGCTGGGCCAGTACGACGCGGCGCGGGCGGCAGCGGCGGAGTTCCAGGACATCTTCGGCAAGGAGAACTACTTCGCCGAGATCATGGACCACGGGCTGTCGATCGAGCGGCGCGTGATGACCGATCTGCTGCGGCTCTCGAAAGACCTCAACATCCCGTTGGTCGCCACCAACGACTCGCACTACACGCATCAGCACGAGGCCGACGCGCACGAGGCACTCCTGTGCGTGCAGTCGGGCTCGACGATGGACGACCCGAACCGGTTCAAGTTCGACGGCGACGGGTACTACATCAAGACCGCGGCCGAGATGCGCCAGCTGTTCCGCGACCACCCCGAGGCCTGCGACAACACGCTGCTGATCGCCGAGCGCTGCGAGGTCGAGTTCAACACGTCGGCCAACTACATGCCGCGCTTCCCGGTTCCCGACGGCGAGACCGAGGACAGCTGGCTCATCAAGGAGGTCGAGGCGGGCCTGCACTACCGGTATCCCGGCGGCATCCCCGACAAGGTGCGCAAGCAGGCCGAGTACGAGACCGGCATCATCCTGCAGATGGGCTTCCCCGGGTACTTCCTCGTCGTCGCCGACTTCATCAACTGGGCGAAGGACAACGGCATCCGCGTGGGGCCGGGTCGTGGCTCCGGTGCCGGCTCGATGGTCGCTTACGCGATGAAGATCACCGACCTGGACCCGCTCGAGCACGGACTCATCTTCGAGCGCTTCCTCAACCCCGACCGTGTCTCCATGCCCGACTTCGACGTCGACTTCGATGACCGGCGCCGCGGCGAGGTCATCGACTACGTCACGGAGAAGTACGGATCCGAGCGCGTCGCGCAGATCGTCACGTACGGAACGATCAAGTCAAAGCAGGCGTTGAAGGATGCCGGTCGTGTGCTCGGCTTCCCGTTCAGCATGGGGGAGCGGCTCACGAAGGCGATGCCGCCGCCCGTGATGGGCAAGGACATGCCCCTCGACGGCATGTTCGACTCGGCACACCCCCGGTACAAGGAGGCGAGCGAGTTCCGCACGCTGATCGATACCGATCCCGAGGCGAAGACGGTCTTCGACCGCGCGCTGGGGCTCGAGGGTCTGAAACGCCAGTGGGGCGTGCATGCCGCCGGCGTGATCATGTCGTCGGATCCGCTGCTCGACATCATCCCGATCATGCGACGCGAGCAGGACGGGCAGATCGTCACGCAGTTCGACTACCCGTCGTGCGAATCTCTCGGCCTGATCAAGATGGACTTCCTGGGGCTCCGCAACCTCACGATCATCTCGGATGCCCTCGACAACATCCGCACGAACCGTGGCGAAGAGCTCGATCTCGAACACCTCGGCCTCGACGACCCCGGCGTGTATCAGCTGCTCGCCCGTGGTGACACCCTGGGCGTCTTCCAGCTCGACAGCCCGCCACTGCGTTCGCTCATGCGTCTGATGAAGCCTGACAACTTCGGTGACATCTCGGCACTCATCGCCCTGTATCGACCAGGCCCCATGGGTGCCAACTCGCACACGAACTACGCGCTGCGTAAGAACGGGGTGCAGGAGATCACCCCGATCCACCCCGAGCTGGAAGCGCCGCTCGCCGAGATCCTGGAGGAGTCCTACGGGCTCATCATCTACCAGGAGCAGGTCATGGCGATCGCCCAGGCGGTCGCCGGGTTCAGCCTCGGACAGGCAGACATCCTGCGCCGCGCGATGGGCAAGAAGAAGAAGTCCGAGCTCGATAAGCAGTACGAGGGCTTCGCGGGCGGCATGACCGAGCGAGGCTTCGGTGAGGCGGCCATCAAGGCGCTGTGGGACATCCTGCTGCCGTTCTCGGACTACGCCTTCAACAAAGCGCACTCCGCCGCATACGGCCTCGTGTCGTATTGGACGGCCTACCTCAAGGCGCACTATCCCGCCGAGTACATGGCAGCGCTGCTCACCAGCGTCGGCGACTCCAAGGACAAGATGGCGCTGTACCTGAACGAGTGCCGCCGCATGGGCATCAAGGTGCTCCCGCCGGATGTGTCGGACTCGATCAACTTCTTCGCCGCCGTCGGCGACGACATCCGCTTCGGCCTGGGTGCCGTGCGCAACGTCGGCAGCAACGTCGTCGAAGGCATCGTGCAGGCCCGCAAGGATGAGCGCTTCACGTCGTTCCATCACTTCCTCGACAAAGTGCCGCTGCACGTGTCGAACAAGCGCACCATCGAATCGCTGATCAAGGCCGGCGCCTTCGATTCGATGGGCGACTCTCGTCGCGCGCTCATGGAGGTGCACGAAGATGCGGTGGAGGCCGCAGTCGACCGCAAGCGCAACGAAGCACAGGGCGCGATCGGATTCGACTTCGACAGTCTCTATGACGGCATGGACGAGGCGGCCCCGGCGAAGGTCCCCGCGCGTCCCGAGTGGGTCAAGAAGGACAAACTCGCCTTCGAGCGCGAGATGCTCGGCCTCTATGTGTCGGACCACCCTCTGGCGGGGCTCGAGGTCCCGCTCGCGAAGCACGCATCGATCTCGATCCATGACCTCAACAACTCCGAAGACCTGCAGGATGGCGACCAGGTGACGGTGGCAGGCCTCGTGACCAGCGTGCAGCATCGTGTCGCCAAGGCGAGTGGAAACCCCTACGGCATGATCACCGTCGAGGACTTCAACGGCGAGGTCACCGTGATGTTCATGGGGAAGACCTACACCGAGTTCCAGCACACGCTGCAGCAGGACGCGATCCTCGCTGTCCGCGGGCGGGTGTCCCGGCGCGACGACGGGCTCAACCTCCATGCGCAGTCCGCATTCGCACCCGATGTGGGCTCCTTCGATGCTGCCGGCCCTCTGGCATTGGTCCTGGCCGAGCAGAGAGCAACCGAGCGCGTGATGATGGAGCTCGCGGAAGTGCTGCGACGACACAACGGCGACACCGAGGTACTGCTTCGCGTGCACCGTGGCGGCACGGCGAAGGTCTTCGAAGTGCCCATGCCGGTCAAGGTGTCCGCGGATCTGTTCGGTGACCTCAAGTCACTGCTCGGACCCACCTGCCTCGGGTGAGCGGGGTAGGATCGTGAGCCGTCGGCAGCACGACGAATCACCCCGTCGAGCCCTGTGACGAAAGGACCACGCATGAGCACGGATCTCCCCGAAGCAGAACCCGAGGACGAGGTTTTCGGCGACGATGACGGTGTCCTGTACGACGAAGAGGTCACCCCTGAGTTCGGCATCCTCGGATTCACTCTGCGGGAGCTTCTCATCGTCGGCGTCTGGCTGCTGTCGTTCGTGTTCTCGTTCTTCCCGCTGATCGGCGACCTCTCGCTGTGGAGTGTCGGCATCCAATGGGTGCTCCCGGTCGCCCTCCCGACGGTCGCCGTCTTCCTGCTGGTGCTGCGCCGATTCTCGCCTGAGGGCATCCGCCGGGTCGGTTCGCTCGGCATCGATCAGTTCGCCTCGGTCGCCTTCTCCGTGTCGGCGACGGTCTGGGCCGGCAGCCTCTGGCTGGCGATCTCCGCTGTGGTGTCCACCGGGAACTGGAGCCTCCCGTGGAACGGGGTGGCCATGGTCATCACCTCCCTGGCTCTCGTCGTCCTCACGGTCTTCGCCCCGATCATCCCGGGATTGAAGGAAGACTTCCACGGTCGCCTGGTGACTCTCGCCCACCGCAATGCGAATCCGGTGCGCCCCGTCATCGCGAGACCGCGTCCCGAACCCGTGCCGGTCCCGGAAGCCTCCGAAGAATCCGTCGACACATCCGCCTCGGCGGCATCCTCCGCCGCGCCCGAGGCACACGCCGAGAGCCCGACAGACGTCATCGCGGACGGTTCAGCGTCCCCTCTCGTCGTTGCGCTCGACGACGAGGCATCGGGTCAGCAGGCGACCGACGAGATCGCTCGTTTCGACCTGGCTGCACAGGTGCCGCTGACGGCGCACGCCTCGGGCGGCGGCATCGGCACCGAGCAGGCGAGCACCGACGAGGAGTATGTGCCGGCCTATTCGCGCCGTTCGCGTGGACAGGAGCCGGAGATCGTCTCGGACACCGGAAGCATCGAGTCCCTGCTGGAGACGGCCGCGACCTACGAGACGGGCGCGGTCGAGGAAGAGCCTGCGCCGCTGCTGCTCGAGGGCGTGACCGATGCCGATCTCGAGGCGACGAACCCGCGTGAGAACGCCGCCGTGGCACAGCCGTTCTGGATCCTCGCGCCCTCTGAGCGCGACGTCCACGACGAGCGGGGCGAACCGCTTTTCCGTATCGGTCCGAACGCCTGGGCTCTCGTGATCGAGGACCGTGGGGGTGCGTTCGTCGTCCGACATGACGACGGACGGATCGGCTACCTCCACGACATCTCCGACATCACGAAGGGCTGAAATGCGCACCATCGATCTGCGAGGGCGCGAGCTCTCGCCCGCAGGCATGCTCGCCGCAGTACCCCGGGCGACCCAGGCACGCGCCGAAGCACTCGACACCGCCGCACGCATCGTCGAGGACGTGCGTGACCGCGGCGAGGCCGCTCTTCGCGAGCAGGCCGAGCGTTTCGACGCGGTCACGGACCACGCCGTGCGCGTGCCCGCCGAGCACATCACCACGGCTCTCGCGGAACTCGCTCCCGAGGTGCGCAGTGCGCTCGAGGAGGCCATCCGCCGAGTCCGTCTCGCCTCCGCCGCGCAGGTCCCCGCCACACAGGTCACCAGGATCGGCGAGGGAGCTGTCATCACGCAGCGCTGGCAACCGGTCCACCGTGTGGGCGTGTACATTCCCGGCGGCAAGGCCGTCTACCCGTCGAGCGTGATCATGAACGTCGTCCCCGCGCAGGTCGCCGGCGTCCAGGAGATCGCCCTGGCTTCGCCGCCGCAGGCAGATCAGGGTGGAAGAATTCACCCGACCATCCTCGCGGCAGCAGCGCTGCTGGGTGTGACCGAGGTGTACGCGATGGGCGGCGCCGGCGCGATCGGCGCCCTGGCGTACGGCGTGCCGTCGCTCGGCCTCGATCCGGTCGATGTCGTGTCCGGGCCGGGCAACAACTATGTCGCGTCGGCCAAACGTGCCGTCGCCGGTGTCGTCGGCACGGACTCGGAAGCCGGGGCGACGGAGATCCTCGTGGTCGCCGATGCACACGCGGATCCGCGTCTCATCGCCGCCGACCTCGTGAGCCAGGCCGAGCACGATGAGCAGGCGTCCGCCGTGCTTGTCACCGACGCGGCCGAGCTCGCAGAACAGGTCGCCGTCGAGGTGCAGCGGATCGCCGCGATCACCCGGCACAGCGAACGCGTCGCCGCCGCGCTGTCGGGGCCTCAGTCCGCCATCGTCCTCGTCGATGACAGGGCCATGGCCACGGCGTTCAGCAACGCCTATGCGCCGGAGCACCTCGAACTGCACCTCGTGGATGCCGGAGAGGCGGCCGCCGACTTCACCAGCGCCGGAGCCGTCTTCGTCGGCGACCAGACGCCGGTGAGCCTCGGTGACTACATGGCTGGCAGCAATCACGTGCTGCCGACCGGGGGACAGGCTCGCTATGCTCCCGGGCTCGGCTCGTACACCTTCCTTCGACCGCAGCAGGTGATCTCCTACGACAGGGCTGCGCTGGCGGCCGTGCGCGCCGGGGTCGTCGCCCTCGCCGACACCGAGGTGCTTCCCGCGCACGGTGAAGCGATCGAGGCCCGTTTCACCGCGTAGGATCGGTCAGATGCACTGCCCCTTCTGTCGACACCCCGACTCCCGCGTCATCGATTCACGCACGAGCGACGACGGGCTCTCGATCAGGCGTCGTCGACAGTGCCCGGAGTGCGGCGGCCGTTTCACGACGACCGAGACCGCGAGTCTCAACGTGATCAAGCGTTCCGGTGTGATGGAGCCGTTCAGTCGGGAGAAGGTCATCACGGGTGTGCGGAAGGCCTGCCAAGGGCGCCCGGTGACGGAGGGCGACCTCGCGGTGCTCGCACAGCGCGTGGAGGAGGCCGTCCGACAGACAGGGGTGTCGCAGCTCGACACCAACGAGATCGGTCTCGCCATCCTCGGTCCGCTGCGTGACCTCGATGAGGTCGCGTTCCTGCGCTTCGCCAGTGTCTACCAGGCCTTCGATTCGCTCGAGGATTTCGAGGCCGCGATCACAGATCTGCGCGCCGACCACACGAAGCGGGAGTCCGAGGAGCGGTAATCTGGCAGGGATGTATCCGCTGCTCTTCCGCGCTGTCCTCTCGCGCTTCGATCCCGAGTTCGCCCACCACGCCGGTATGGCGGTGATCCGCGTGCTCGGTGTGCCTCCGTTCTCGTGGGCCACGCGCGCGATCACGCGCCCTGACCCGTCGCTGCGCGTCGAGGCGCTCGGTCTCACCTTCCCCTCGCCGTTCGGCGTCGCCGCGGGCTTCGACAAGAACGCGGTCGGCGTGCGAGGACTCGCCGCTCTCGGCTTCGGACATGTGGAAGTCGGCACCGTGACCGCGATCGCGCAGGAGGGGAACCCGAAGCCGCGGCTGTTCCGTCTCATCGCGGATCGCGCCGTGATCAATCGGATGGGCTTCAACAACGCCGGAGCGGATGCGGCGGCGCGCAGGCTCGCTCGTCTGCGGCGCGGCGCGCCTGACACGATCATCGGGGTCAACATCGGCAAGAGCCGCGTGGTCGAGGTCGAGGATGCGACAGCGGACTACGTGGCCTCGGCGACGCGGCTCGCTCCGCTCGCCGACTACCTGGCCGTGAACGTGTCGTCGCCGAACACTCCGGGTCTGCGAGGACTGCAAGCGGTGGAGACGCTGGCTCCGCTGCTGCGCGCCGTTCGAGAGGCTTCCGGCGCGACCCCGCTGCTCGTCAAGATCGCACCGGATCTTTCCGACGAGGAGATCACGGCGATCGCCCAGATGGCCGTCGCTGAGGGACTCGCGGGAATCATCGCGCACAACACCACCATCAGCCGAGACGGTCTGCTCACGGATCCCGCGACGGTCGAGGCTGCAGGCGCGGGAGGACTGTCAGGTGCACCGCTGAAGAAGCGCTCGCTCGAAGTCCTTCGCGTCGTGCGCGAAGCCGTTCCCGCCGACTTCTGCGTGATCGCCGTCGGGGGAGTGGAGACGCCATCCGACGTGCAGGAGCGCCTTGCGGCCGGTGCGACCCTCGTGCAGGGCTACACCGCTTTCCTGTACCGCGGCCCGTTCTGGGGCCGGGAGATCAACAGGGGACTGATCAGTCGGGGTACTGGCCGCGCTTGACCTGCGGCTTCGGCAGACGCATGAATCGCATCTGCAGGGCGCGCATCGCGGCGTACCAGCCCAGACCGCGCTCGAGACGCTCCTTGCCGAACTTCGCCGCGGCCTTGCGCTTGACGCGCATGCCGAGCAGGATCATGCCGCCGATCGCGATGACGAGGTAACCCATCATCACGATGTATGCGTAGAACGAGATGACCGTGTTCGCCGGCACCAGCGAGGCGAGGATGACCAGGACCATCACTCCCATCACGAACTCGGCCGGGTGCCAGCCCGCATCCACGTAGTCGCGGACCCAGCGGCGCTGCGGGCCCTTGTCGCGGACCGGGAGGTACTTCTCCTCGCCGGCGGCCATGCCGGCCTGCGCTCGTGCGCGACGCTCGTTGAGCTCCGCCTTCGCGGCCGCCTTCGCCTCCTTGGTGTTGGCGACCAGGGGGCGGCGACGAGCTGCCTCCTGCTCCGCACGGGTCGGCGTCGCGCGCCCCTTGCCGACGGCAGTCGTCTCGGGGGTGTCGTCGTTCGTGGAAGGGGAGGTAGGGGTAGTGGACACGGAGTTCCTCGGTTCGCCGGCGGGGGATCACCTTAAGATTACTCGCATGACCTCTCCTGTTCCTCCCCGTGAGTCCGATGCCGCCGTCCTCGAGGCGGTGGCGACCGGGATCCCGTCAGCGCTGTCGGACCTCGGCCACCTCGTGCGCATTCCGGGGATGGCCTGGCCCGCGTTCGATCAGACCCAGCTGGAGCGCAGCGCGGAAGCCGTGGCCGCGCTGGCGTCGGGCACCGGAGTCTTCGACGAGGTGCGCGTCCTCCGCGCCGCGATTCCCGGCACCGACGAGCAGGGGCAGCCGGCCGTCCTCGCCACGCGCGCGGCCCGCAACGGCAAGCCCACGATCCTTCTGTACGCGCACCACGACGTGCAGCCTCCGGGAGACGATGCCCTCTGGGAGACCCCGCCGTTCGAGCCGACGGTGCGCGACGGGCGTCTCTACGGGCGCGGTGCGGCCGACGACAAGGCCGGCATCATGTCGCATATCGCCTCGATCCGCGCGGTGAGCGAGGTGCTCGGCGATGACCTCGACCTCGGCATCGCGATGTTCATCGAAGGGGAGGAGGAGTACGGGTCCCGTTCGTTCGCCCAGTTCCTCTCCGACAACAAGGATGCTCTCCGCGCCGACGCCATCGTCGTGGCCGACTCGGGCAACTGGGACTCCGTGACTCCCGGTCTCACCGTCTCCCTCCGCGGCAACGCCCGGTTCACGATGCGCGTGCGCACCCTGGACCACGCCTCGCACTCCGGAATGTTCGGCGGCGCCGTACCCGACGCGATGATGGCGACCGTCACGCTGCTGTCCACGCTGTGGAACGCCGACGGCTCGGTGGCGGTCGAGGGGATGACCGAGCGCGACGCCCCCACTCCCGACTACACCGAGGCGACGCTGCGGGACGAGGCGGGACTCCTTCCCGGCACCACTCCCATCGGGGACGGCAGCATCCTCAGCCGGATCTGGAACAAGCCGTCGGTCACGGTGATCGGGATCGACGCCACCAGCGTGGCGGCAGCCTCCAATACGCTGCTCCCCGAGGTCACCGTCGTGATCAGCGCTCGCGTGGCTCCTGGCCAGAGCGGCCAGGAGGCATACGAGGCCTTGGAGCGCCACCTCCGCGCACACGCACCGTTCGGTGCCGAGCTCACCTTCTCGGATGTCGACCTCGGCGACGGTTTCCTCGTGGACACCAGCGGCTGGGCGGTCGCGCTGACCCGGGACGCGATGCGCGACGGGTACGGGGTGCCTCCGGTGGACCTGGGCGTGGGTGGATCGATCCCGTTCATCGCCGACCTGGTGCGGGAATTCCCCGCTGCACAGATCCTCGTCACTGGTGTCGAGGACCCGCATTCGCGCGCGCACAGCCCGAATGAGTCGCTGCACCTCGACACCTTCCGCCACGCGGTCGCGACCGAGGCGCTGCTGCTCGCTCGCATGAATGCCGCAGAACTCTGAGCCTCCCCGCATCTGCGGCGGTAGAATCGTCCGAGAAGCCGTGCACCTGCGGCCCGTCACAAGGAGCGACATGAGCGACACCACACTCTCCCCAGAGACCACCCGCGCACACGGCGTCACCCTGACCGACGCTGCCGCCACGAAGGTGAAGAACCTCCTCGAGCAGGAAGGCCGCGATGACCTGCGTCTGCGCGTCGCGGTGCAGCCGGGCGGGTGTTCGGGGCTGATCTACCAGCTCTACTTCGACGAGCGCTACCTCGAGGGCGACGAGACCGTCGACTTCGACGGCGTCGAGGTCATCATCGACAACATGAGCGTCCCGTACCTCGACGGAGCGGCGATCGACTTCAAGGACACCATCTCCGAGCAGGGGTTCACGATCGACAACCCCAACGCAGCGGGCAGCTGCGCCTGTGGCGACAGCTTCCACTGACCCTCGCTTCGCCGACTCGGCCGTCGTCACCACTGGTGACGGCGGCCGTTCTGGTTCCGGAACCTGCGTGGATGGCATGAATCAGGTGTGAGGTTGCCCTAGACTTGGGTGTGCTCTGTTCGCGATCTGAAAGGTGCATCGTGCCCTCGAAACGCAGCCTTCGTTGGGCCGCCCTCCCTGTGGGAGTTGCGGCAGCCTTGGCCCTGGCGGGATGCTCTCCCACCGAGCTGAACGGCTTTCTTCCGGGCTTCGTGGAGGGTGGCCCCGCAGCCACCAACCAGACCGAGCGCGTCTCCTCGCTCTGGGTGAACTCCTGGATCGTGCTTCTCGCCGTCGGCATCATCACCTGGGGCCTGATGGCCTGGGCTGCGATCGCCTACCGCCGCCGCAAGGGCCAGACCGGTCTTCCGGTGCAGATGCGCTACAACATGCCGATCGAGATCTTCTACACGATCGTGCCGCTCATCCTCGTGCTGGGAATGTTCTTCTTCACCGCTCGTGATCAGACCGAGATCGAAGCCAAGTGGGACCAGCCCGACGTCGAGGTCACCGCGATCGCGAAGCAGTGGGCGTGGGACTTCCAGTACGACGGCGACGAGAAGGACAACTCCGACGCCGTGTGGACCATGGGCATCCAGGCCCAGCCCGACAAGGACGGCAACATCGACCAGGCGCAGCTGCCGACGCTGGTGCTGCCCGTCGACAAGAAGGTGACGATCAACCTTCAGTCCCGTGACGTCATCCACTCCTTCTGGATCATCGACTTCCTCTACAAGAAGGACATGTTCATCGGGAAGGACAACTCCTGGTCGTTCATCCCGACGCGAGAGGGCGAGTACGCCGGTAAGTGCGCCGAGCTCTGCGGCGAGTACCACTCGATGATGCTCTTCAACGTGAAGGTCGTCTCGCAGAGCGAGTACGACTCCTACCTCGCGTCGCTCGAGGAGCAGGGCAACACCGGTGACATCACCGGCGCCTACGACCGTCTCTCGAACCTCCCGGGGACGACCCCGAAGACCGACACCGAGGAAGGAGGGGAGTAAGCCATGTCGACCACAGAAGCTCCCCGTACCGACGAGTCTCCCCGCTCGCGTCCTAACACCCTGCCTGCACGCCAGGCTGCTCTGATGAGCTCCTCGCGTGTGGAGCAGAAGGGCAACATCGTCGTCAAGTGGATCACCTCCACGGACCACAAGACCATCGGGTACATGTACCTGATCGCCTCGGTGATGTTCTTCCTGCTCGGCGGCGTGATGGCACTCGTCATCCGTGCCGAACTGTTCGCGCCGGGCATGCAGATCATCCCGACGAAGGAGCAGTACAACCAGCTGTTCACGATGCACGGCACGATCATGCTGCTGATGTTCGCGACGCCGCTGTTCGCCGGCTTCGCCAACGCCATCCTGCCGCTGCAGATCGGTGCTCCCGACGTCGCCTTCCCGCGTCTGAACGCCTTCGCGTTCTGGCTCTTCCTCTTCGGCTCCACCATCGCGGTCGCCGGCTTCCTCACCCCGCAGGGCGCGGCCTCCTTCGGATGGTTCGCCTATCAGCCGCTGGCAGGAGCATCCTTCTCGCCGGGGGCGGGTGGAAACCTGTGGATGGTCGGCCTCGGCATCTCCGGTTTCGGAACGATCCTCGGTGCCGTGAACTTCATCACGACGATCATCACGATGCGTGCGCCCGGCATGACGATGTGGCGCATGCCGATCTTCTCGTGGAACACGCTGATCACGAGCCTGCTCATCCTGATGGCGTTCCCCGTTCTCGCAGCCGCGATCTTCGCTGCAGCGGCAGACCGCATCCTGGGCGCTCACATCTACGACCCGGCCAACGGTGGTGTCCTGCTCTGGCAGCACCTGTTCTGGTTCTTCGGTCACCCTGAGGTGTACATCATCGCGCTGCCGTTCTTCGGCATCGTCTCCGAGATCTTCCCGGTCTTCAGCCGCAAGCCGATCTTCGGATACAAGACCCTCGTCTACGCGACGATCGCCATCGCGGCGCTCTCGGTCGCGGTGTGGGCTCACCACATGTACGTGACGGGCTCGGTCCTGCTTCCGTTCTTCGCGCTGATGACCATGCTGATCGCCGTGCCGACGGGTGTGAAGATCTTCAACTGGATCGGCACGCTCTGGCGAGGGTCCGTGACATTCGAGACTCCGATGGTCTTCTCCCTCGGCTTCCTCGTGTCCTTCGTCTTCGGTGGTCTGACCGGCGTCATCCTGGCAGCACCGCCGCTGGACTTCGCCCTCTCCGACTCGTACTTCGTCGTCGCTCACTTCCACTACGTGGTGTTCGGAACCGTGGTGTTCGCCATGTTCGCCGGCTTCTACTTCTGGTGGCCGAAGTGGACCGGACGCATGCTGAACGAGCGCCTCGGCTACGTGCACTTCTGGCTGCTGTTCATCGGCTTCCACATGACCTTCCTCATCCAGCACTGGCTGGGCGTTGACGGCATGGTGCGTCGTTACGCCGACTACTCGGAGGCGGACGGCTGGACCTGGCAGAACCAGGTCTCGACGATCGGTGCGATCATCCTCGGCGCCTCGATGCTGCCCTTCTTCCTGAACGTCTGGATCACGGCGCGCAAGGCTCCGAAGGTCACGGTCAACGACCCGTGGGGCTACGGCGGATCGCTCGAGTGGGCGACCTCCTGCCCGCCGCCGCGACACAACTTCACGTCGATCCCGCGCATCCGCAGCGAGCGTCCTGCGTTCGATCTGAATCACCCCGAAGCCGCCGAGTTCGCTACGACGGCTCCCGGCGAGCGAGAGGCCCACTAAGTCATGCGCGACAATGTCATTCTCTGGTGGATCCTGACGGCGTTCTTCGCCCTCGTCGGTGTGGTCTACACCGGCTGGCACATCCTGGCCACGCCGGCGGACAACTTCGCCATGCGGATCGAGTGGGTCGGAACGGTCGCCCTGTTCTTCGGCGCCTTCATGGGAGCCATGATCGCGTTCTACCTCGACCGCACGCACAAGGCTCAGCGGGGCGAGCTTCCCGAGGACATCCTGACGTCCGACATCGATGACGGTGACCCGGAGCTGGGCGAGTTCAGCCCGTGGTCCTGGTGGCCGATCGTGCTGGCGGCCTCGGCGGGAGTCTTCGTCGTCGGTCTCGCGGTCGGACACTTCCTTCTGCCGATCGGTCTCGCGATCTTCGTGGTCGCCATCGTCGGCTGGGTGTACGAGTACTACCGCGGCAACTTCGCCCGCTGATACTTCCTCATCGAAGAAGGCCCCCGGATTCCTCCGGGGGCCTTCTTCGTGTGCGGACGGCGCCGCGATCAGGCGCGGGCACGGATGCGGGGGATGCCGGTCAGCGGATCGACCGGACGGTGGTGGACGCCATCCGAGTCCTCGACCGCGTACCCTTCTCTGACCCAGTACTCGAAGCCGCCGATCATCTCGCGGACTCGGTAGCCGAGACGGGCGAACTCGAGCGCGCCCTTCGCGCCGGCGTTGCATCCGGGACTCCAGCAGTAGACGACGACGTCAGCGTCCTTCGGCACCTCCGCGGGTGCACGAGCGGAGATCTCGCTGTAGTGCATGTGCACGGCGCCGGCGACGCGGCCCTGCGCCCAGGCTGCGTCGGAGCGGACGTCGACGACGACGATGCTCTCGCCTGACTCCAGGGCGGCATGCACGTCGCTGGGGTCTGTCTCATAGGCCAGCTTGGCAGCGAAGAAGTCGGTGCGATCGATCATGACCTCAGCCTAGGGAGGCGGCGTCGTCGTCCCCAGCGGATTCCGGATTCCGGTCGGCCGGCGTCCGATTGCCGTCAACGACAGCCGAACAGAGCGCGTGACGGTGCTCGGAGCGCCGACTGGTCAGAGCGTGGCGGTCATCTGCACACGAGGTCCGTGCTCGAAGAGTCCCAGACTCTCTTCGATGGCCACGAGCTCTCGGAGCAGCGCCGTGTCCGGTTCGCTCTCGACAAAGCCGCACGAAGCGTAGAACGGCGCGTTCCAGGGCACTTCGGTGTAGGTGCGCAGCGTGACGTCGGTGTGGCCGCGTCGCCGCGCCTCCGCCAGCGCGGCCGCGACGAGCTGACGACCGATGCCACGACGTCCGAACGAGGGGAGTACCGAGAGCTGCTCGAGATGGGCGTGTCCGTCGATCTCGAGGACATGGACGAAGCCGACGACGATCGGTGCCGTGATGTCGTGGGTGAGCTCGGCGACCAGGACGAACCCCGGTGACTCCGTACGATCCTGCGGCGGCGTCGGGGGAGGCCAAGTGACCGCGCCGAACAGGTCGATGAGCAGGGCATCGGCGGCGCGCTCGATCTGTTCGGTCAGCGCATCGTCCCTCGGCGTGGAAGGGCGTATGACGATGTCCATGATCAGTCGGTGACGGCGGCGATCGCTTCGATCTCCACGAGCTGATGGTCGTAGCCGAGCACGGTGACGCCCAGGAGGGTGCTGGGGACGTCGTGAGCGCCGAAAGCGGCATGGACCACGTCCCAGGCCGTCACGAGGTCGGCCTGCGCGGAGGAGGCCACCAGGACCCGGGTGCTGATGACATCCGTGAGCGTGGCGCCGGCCACGTCGAGCGCCGCCTGCAGGGTCTCCACACAGCGCGCCGCCTGGGCCGCGTAGTCGCCCGGTGCCGCGGTCGTGCCGTCATCGTTCAGGGGGCATGCTCCGGCGAGGAAGATGAGCCGGGATCCCGCCGGTGCGGTCGCGGCGTAGGCGTAAGGAGTGTCGGCGAGGGAGGTGGCGCGGATCAGCTGGACGGCGGATGACATGGGTGGATCCTCTCATTCGGGTACTAACGATGAAGGCCCCGTCCGTATGGACGAGGCCTTCATCAGATGGGGGAGTGGCGACTACTCGCCGTCCTCCGACTTCTTGCGAGGCTTCTTCACCGGCTCGGTCGCGATGACCGTGCTGGGGGTGTTCGGCGTCTCGTCGACGTGCGTCTCATCGACCGTGAGCGGGGCGTCGGGGAAGCCTGCGCGCTCGTGAGCGCCCTGGATCTCCGCGGCCTCGGTCTCGTCGTTGTGAGCCGTGACGTGGTGCTGGTGAGCGTCTGCTGCCTCGACCTCGGCCTGCGTGAGCGGTGCCAGGCGGTCTTCGAAGAACCAGCGGGAGATCGAGGAGCGGAGGTTCTCCGTCCACGGGATACGTCCCTTGGCGTTCGGGCGGACCACGAGGGGCTCGTACGTGTCGACGTCGATGAGCTTCCAACGGTCGTACTTGTCGACCGGCTGGTGCACCTCGATGAACTCTCCGCCGGGAAGGCGGACGATGCGACCGGACTCGAAGCCGTGCAGCACGATCTCGCGGTCCTTCTTCTGCAGCGCGATGCAGATGCGCTTCGTGACGAAGTAGCCGAGGATCGGGCCCAGGAAGAGCATCGCCTGCAGCGTGTGGATGACGCCTTCCATCGTGAGCATGAAGTGCGTCGCGATGAGGTCGGACGAGGCTGCAGCCCAAAGCACCGCGTAGAAGATGACACCGGCCACACCGATCGCCGTGCGCGTCGCGGCGTTGCGCGGGCGCTGAGCGATGTGGTGCTCGCGCTTGTCGCCCGTGACCCACGCCTCGATGAAGGGGTAGATCGCGACGAGCACGATGAACAGACCGAGCACGAGGACCGGCGCGATGATGCCGAACGACCAGGTGTGGTCGAGGAAGACGATGTCCCAGTTCGACGGTGCCAGACGCAGGGCGCCGTCGGCGAAGCCGATGTACCAGTCCGGCTGCGTGCCGGCGGAGACGGGGGACGGGTCGTACGGTCCGTAGTTCCAGATCGGGTTGATCTGGAAGAAGGTCGCGATCAGCACGATGGTGCCGAAGACGATGAACAGGTATCCGCCCATCTTCGACATGTACACCGGCATCATCGGGTAGCCCACGACGTTGTCGTTCGTGCGGCCGGGGCCGGCGAACTGCGTGTGCTTGTTGATGATCATGAGCATCAGGTGCACCACGATCAGTGCGATGACGAGCATGGGCAGCAGCAGGATGTGCAGCGTGTACAGGCGTCCGACGATGTCGGTACCGGGGAACTCTCCGCCGAAGAGGAGGAACGAGGTCCAGGTGCCGATCAGGGGGAGGCCCTTGATCATGCCGTCGATGATGCGAAGACCGTTGCCCGAGAGCAGGTCGTCGGGAAGCGAGTAGCCGGTGAAGCCCTCTGCCATCGCGAGGATGAAGAGGATGAATCCGATCACCCAGTTGAGCTCACGCGGCTTGCGGAACGCACCGGTGAAGAACACGCGGAGCATGTGCACGCCGATTCCGGCGATGAACACCAGCGCGGCCCAGTGGTGGATCTGACGGACCAGCAGACCGCCTCGCAGGTCGAAGGAGATGTGCAGCGACGATTCCAGCGCTGCGGACATCTCGATTCCACGCATCGGCGCGTAGGCGCCGGTGTAGTGGGTCTCGACCATCGACGCGTCGAAGAAGAACGTCAGGAAGGTTCCGGAGAGGAACACGACGACGAAGCTCCACAGCGCGATCTCACCCAGCATGAACGACCAGTGGTCGGGGAAGATCTTGCGTCCGAGCTCCTTGACGAAGCCGGAGAGGCTGGTGCGCTCATCGATGTAGTTCGACGCGGCACCGACGAAGCGGCCGCCGAGAGGTGCCTTGGTGTCGTTGTCGTCTTTGGACAGCGTTGCGGTGCTCAATGGCGCTCCCAGAAGCTCGGGCCGACGGGTTCCGTGAAGTCGCTGCGTGCGATCAGGTAGCCCTCGTCATCGACGGTGATGGGCAGCTGCGGCAGCGGACGTGCCGCCGGGCCGAAGATGACCTTTGCGTGGTCCGTGACGTCGAACTGCGACTGGTGGCACGGGCACAGCAGGTGGTGGGTCTGCTGCTCGTACAGTGCCACGGGGCAACCGAC
Organism: Microbacterium sp. Root1433D1; assembly: GCF_001426835.1. Classification (NCBI taxonomy): domain Bacteria; kingdom Bacillati; phylum Actinomycetota; class Actinomycetes; order Micrococcales; family Microbacteriaceae; genus Microbacterium; species Microbacterium sp. Root1433D1. Next base: position 196,160 of record NZ_LMFN01000002.1, read on the forward strand.
GTGCGTGCAGACCTTGGAGTAGGCGACGATGCCGTCGTAGGACCAGTCCTTGCGGTCCTCGGCCTCGATCAGCTGCTCGGGGCGCAGACGCATCATCAGCACGATGGCCTTGGCCTTCTCTTCGAGGTAGCCGTCGTGGTGGCTCAGCGTCGCGAGCTCTTCCGGGATCACATGGAACGCGGAGCCGAGCGTGACATCAGCGGCGCGGATCGGGGTGCCGTCGGGGTCGCGCACCAGGCGCGCTCCCTCTTCCCACATCGTGTGCTTGAGCAGCACGACCGGGTCGCCCGCCGTGGGGTCTTCCGGAGTGGAGTGCGGCGCCAGGCCACGGAACAGCGTCACGCCGGGGATGATCGAGGCGACGATCGCTGCGAACAGCGAGTTGCGGATCATCGAGCGACGGCCGAAGCCGGACTCCTCGTTCGCGTCGGAGAAGGCCTTGATGGCAGCTTCGCGCGTTGCGTCCGTGCCACGGGTGGGGTGGCGGTGCTCGATGAACTCCTTGTCGGACATGAGCGCCTTGGACCAGTGGATCGCACCGATACCGAGGGCCAGCAACGCGAGGGCGATGCCGAGACCGATCAAGAGGTTGTTCTGCCGGATGTCGATGAGCGCGCCGCTCTCGATCGGGAACAGCATGTAGGCGGCGACCGCCCAGATGCTGCCGGCGAGCGAGAGGTAGAACAGCGTGTAGACAGTGCGGACAGCGGCCTTCTCAGCGCGCGGGTCCTTGTCGGTCATCCGCTCGCGGTGCGGCGGAAGCCCGGGGTTCTGCACGGGATCGCTGACTGCGACACCCAGCCCCGGAGAGGGCTGGTAGGCCCTGTCAAGAGCCTGCGAGTCGTCGTCGTGTGCCATGGTGCTCCTCGTACGTTCCTCTTCGATGATTAAGCGTCAGTTGGACTTGGCCGTGATCCACACGGTGACGGCGACGAGTGCGCCGATACCGAAGATCCACACGAACAGGCCCTCGGAGACCGGTCCGAGCGAGCCCAGCGAGAATCCGCCGACCTGCACGGACTGCTGCTGGAAGAGCAGCGCCGAGATGATGTCGCGCTTGTCTTCGTCGGACAGGTTCATGTCGCCGAAGACAGGCATGTTCTGCGGACCAGTGACCATGGCCGCGTACATGTGCAGTGCGCTGGTCTCGCTGAGTCCGGGGGCGTACTTGCCCTCGGTGAGCGCTCCACCGGCGGCGGCCACGTTGTGACACATCGCGCAGTTGACGCGGAACAGCTCCGCGCCCTTGGAGACGTCACCCTTGCCGTCGAGGATGTGGTCTGACGGGAATGTCGGGCCGGGTGCCTCGGACTGGACGAAGGACGAGATCGCGAGGATCTGGTCCTCGGTGAACTGCGGTGCCTTCTGCGGCGCCTGCGGTCCCTGCATCTGCAGGGGCATGCGACCGGTCGACAGCTGGAACTCGGTTGCCAGTTCGCCCACGCCGTAGAGGCTGGGGCCGTTGGCCGTTCCCTCCAGGTCGAGACCGTGGCAGGTGGCGCAGTTGGCCGTGAACAGCTTCTCGCCGTCTTCGACGGTCAGCTGCGTGGTCGCGGCCGACTGGGTGTCGGACGCAGCGAACGCGGCGGACGCTCCGGCGTACACAGCGCCGGTGATCATGAGGCCTGCTCCGATGAGCGCCGCTGCCGCCAAAGGGCTGCGACGACCGCCGGAACGGCGCTTCTTCTCTCGTGCCATCTCGGGGATCAGCTCCGCTCTTATTTCAGGAAGTAGATAACGAGGAACAGCACGATCCAGACGACGTCGACGAAGTGCCAGTAGTAGGACACCACGATCGAGGAGGTCGCCTCCTTGTGCCGGAAGTTCTTGACGGCGTATGCGCGGCCGATGACGAGCAGGAACGCGACCAGACCACCGGTGACGTGCAGGGCGTGGAAGCCGGTCGTCAGGTAGAACGCGGAAGCGTAGGAGTCGGCGCCGATCGGCATGCCTTCAGCGACCAGCTGGGCGTACTCCCAGACCTGCCCGGAGACGAAGATCGCGCCGAGGGCGAAGGTGAGGAAGAACCACTCGACCATTCCCCAGCCGAACAGGCGACGGCGTCCGGCGCCGTTCTTCTGTCCCTTGCCGATCTTGTAGGGCTGCAGGTCCTCCGCCGCGAACACGCCCATCTGGCACGTGAACGAGGAGAGCACGAGGATCGCAGTGTTCACTGCGGCGAACGGGACGTTCAGCAGCTCGGTCCGGTCTGCCCACAGCTCCGGGGAGGTGCTGCGGAGGGTGAAGTAGATCGCGAAGAGTCCCGCGAAGAACATCACCTCACTGCCGAGCCACACAATGGTGCCGACAGCTACCGGGTTGGGCCGCTTAATCGTTCTCGCCGCCGGGGCATACGTCGCTGAGGTCGTCACCCCTCCATTATGGCCGATCCGCGGGCGTGATTCTTGCACCGACGGCCCTCGAATAGCCTGCCTTGGACTTAGGGGACCCTAAGAAAACACTGCGAATACCCGGTGAATCCGCGGGAAACAAGGGGTGAGGCCCCTGTGCACGTGTGTTCGGAAGCATCTGCATGTTTTCTCTGCGCCGATAGGATCGCACACATGGCTGATTCCCTGACCTGGTCCGACGTGCTCACCTCTCTGCTGGAGCGCCGTGATCTCAGTGTGTGGGAGTCCACGTGGGCGATGCGTCAGATCATGCAGGGAGGCGTCACCGAAGCGCAGTTGGCGGGCTTCCTCGTAGCCCTCCGTGCGAAGGGGGAGACGATCGACGAGATCGTCGGCTTCCGCGATGCGATCCTCGAGGCTGCGGTTCCCCTTCCCGTCTCACCCGACGTGCTGGACATCGTCGGAACCGGTGGTGACCGAGTCGGCACGGTGAACGTCTCGACCACGGCGGCGATCATCATCGGCGCGACGGGTGTGCCCGTGGTCAAGCACGGCAATCGCGCGGCGAGCTCCGCCTCCGGGTCCTCCGACGTGCTGGGGGCCCTCGGGCTCGAGCTGTCCCTCGACCCTGCCGCCGTCGCATCCATCCTCGACCGCACCGGCATCACCTTCGCCTGGGCCGGAGCCTTCCACCCGGGCTTCAAGCACGCCGGTCCCGTGCGGGCGGAGCTGGGAGTGCCGACCGTCTTCAACATGCTCGGACCGCTGTGCAACCCCGCTCGTGCCGAGGCCAACGCGGTCGGCGTCGCGCAGATCGAGCGCGTCCCGCTGATCACGGGTGTGTTCCGTACCCGTGGTGCGACGGCGCTCGTCTTCCGTGGCGATGACGGACTCGACGAACTCACCACCACCGGACACAGTCGCATCTGGGAGGTCACCCGCGGGGACATCCACGAGCACGACCTCGACCCCCGCGACCTCGGCATCCCGATCGCCGATCTCGCCGACCTCATCGGCGGCTCGCCCCAGCACAATGCGGAGGTGCTCCGGCGCACCTTGGCGGGGGAGACCGGCGCCGTGCGTGACATCGTGCTGCTCAACGCCGCGGCGGGCATCGTCGCCTTCGAGCTCTCGCAGGATGCCACTCAGGTGCAGCGGCCGATCCTGGAGCGCCTGCGTGAAGGCTACGACAAGGCGTCGGCGGCGGTCGACGACGGTCGCGCCCTGGCGAAGCTCGACCAGTGGATCTCGGTGAGTCGCGAACTGGCTGCTCCGAAGGAGTGACCGTGGACCCCGTCGACGCGCTGCTGGAGATCGCCTCTCTGCTGGAGCGCGAGCGGGCGTCGCGGTATCGAGCGAAGGCGTTTCGTCAGGCCGCGGCGACACTGCAGGACCTTCCCGACGACCTCAGCGCCGATCCCACCCGACTGCGTGCGGCGAGGGGCATCGGCGAGTCGACGTTCGCGGTGATCCGTCAGGCCCAGGCGGGGCAGGTTCCCGACTACCTCGTCGAGCTGCGGGGAGATGTCGAACCCGAGCGCGTCTCCGAGCTTCGCGCGAAGCTCCGCGGCGACCTGCACGCGCATACCGACTGGTCCGATGGAACGACTCCGCTCTCGGTGATGGCTGCTGCTGCACGCGCCCTCGGGCACGAGTATCAAGCGATCACGGATCACTCGCCACGCCTTCGGGTGGCCAGAGGGCTCTCTGCGGAGCGGCTGCGCGAGCAGATGCCCCTCGTGCGTGCGGAATCCGGCGACGGTTTCACCCTTCTCACCGGCATCGAGGTCGACATCCTCGAAGACGGGGCGCTCGATCAGGAAGACAACCTGCTCGCCGAGCTCGACATCGTCGTGGCATCGGTCCACTCCAAGCTGCGCATGGACTCGCGCCCGATGACCGCGCGGATGATCGCCGCGGTGTCGCACCCGAGGGTGAACGTGCTCGGACACTGCACAGGTCGACTCGTACAGGGCGAGCGGGGCACGCGCCCGCAGTCGGCATTCGATGCGGCAGCGGTCTTCTCCGCCTGCGCCGACAACGGAGTGGCCGTCGAGATCAATTCCCGGCCTGAACGTCAGGATCCGCCGGATGAGCTGATCGCGATCGCCCTGGAGGCGGGATGCCTGTTCTCCATCGATTCGGATGCTCATGCTCCCGGCCAGCTCTCACTGCTGGACCACGGCGCCGAGCGCGCGGAGCGGGCGGGGATCCCCGCGTCGCGGATCGTGACGACCTGGGGGCTCTCGCGTCTGCTCGCCTGGGCGGAGTAGACCCGCTCCGTCGCCCTGTCAGCCGGCTTTGAGCGCGGCGTTGGACACCGCGGCGACCGCACGCGTCATGGAGCCGCCGAGGTTCCACTTCTCCGCGAGCGCCGTGGCCGCGTCCACCTCTGCGGGGTCGAGCACTCGAAGCGGAACGTCGGGTGCAGTGAGGGGGAGGGAGGTGGCGACGGCCACCACCGTCGGCGCGACATCGAGGTAGGCGGATGCCGCGAGCAGCTTCGCACGCACTCCGGCGCTCATGCCCTCGCCTGCCTCCGCGGCGGCGCGGATGCCCTCGAGATCGGCGTGCGCCTGGAGCAGGGTCGCCGCGGTCTTCTCGCCGACGCCGGCCACCCCGGGGAGTCCGTCTGAGGCATCGCCGCGCATGGTGGCGAAGTCGGCGTACTGCGAGGGGAGCACGCCGTACTTCGCGACCACCGTCGCATCGGTCACGATCTCGAGGTTGCTCATGCCGCGTGCGGTGTAGATGACCCGCACGTCGCGGGCGTCGTCGACGAGCTGGAACAGGTCACGGTCACCCGTGACGATGTCGACCGGCATCGTCGCGGTGGTCGCGAGCGTGCCGATCACGTCGTCGGCCTCGTGCTCCGCGACCCCGACGATGGGGATCCCGATCGCCGCGAGCGTCTCGCGGATGAGGGGGATCTGGGCTTCGAGAGGGTCGGGAACCTCTTCGACGTCTGGCCCGCTCTCGACGACTTCGACGACGCGGTGCGTCTTGTAGCTGGGGATGAGGTCGACGCGCCACTGCGGGCGCCAGTCGTCGTCCCAGCAGGCGACCACATGAGTGGGCTCGTAGAGCGTGACGAGCTTGGCGATGATGTCGAGCAGACCGCGTGCTGCGTTGATCGGCGAGCCGTCCGGTGCGGTCACCTTGTCGGGGACGCCGTAGAAGGCACGGAAGTAGAGGCTGGCGGTGTCGAGCAGCATGAGGCGATCGGTCACGAACGACAGTCTGACACGGGCACGTGGCGCGGGCCGGCGCTTGTCGGTCGCAGACTGAGACGATCCGCTCGGTGGGGACACTCACGGGCATGAAAGCTCCTCTTCGCACGTTCTCGGCCCTCGTCCTGGGCGGGGTGGTGCTCGCCGCGGCACTGACCGGATGCGCGACGTCGGCGGGAACTTCTCCGGTTCCGGAGTCGACGTCCGATCCGAACACCTCTGACACGTCATATGCCCCGAAGGCGGCGTGGCTCGATGGAACGTCATTCGTGTTGAAGACATGGGGCGATGCGTGCGTGCCGCAGATCGGGGACATCGTCGCGGGGGATCAGTCGCTCGAGATCGTGCTCGTCGACGGGGAGGACGAGGCGTGTGCGGACGTGCAGACCGCGCACGGAACCTACATGGGCTTGCCGGCCGGGTTCGATTCCTCACGCCCGGTGGAGCTGACGGTGACCGACGCGGCAGGCGTGAAGAGCGAGCTCACTCTGCCCGGGCTCGCGGACGGGGAGATCATCCCTGCGGACAGGATGTCTCCGCAGACACCGGCGGCGACGTGGATCGATGAGCGCGAGCTCGCGATCCTGACATGGGGGTCGTCGACGTGTATGCCGGCCGCCGGAACCGTCGAAGTCGTCAGCGAGACGGAGGGGATCGTCCGGATGGAGCCGAGCGCGAACCAGGTCTGCACGATGGATCTGGTTCCGCAGGTCACGTTCGTGCCGGCGGAGGGCGTCGCCGCGGATGCGAAGCTGACGCTGGAAGGCTATGTGGATGCGGACGGTGCTCCGGTCGTCGTGACCGCCGTGCGCTAGTCCGGGTGCGTCGTCTCAGCAGCCGGGTGCCGACGGTCGCTGCGCGCAGGTGAACGCCACGAGCGCGGTGTGCGCCTCGAAGATGCGTATCTCCCGCGCGGGGCCGGGGATCGTGAGGTCGCCGGCCACCGGGAACCAGCCGCCGCCGAGGTCGACTTCGGCGGCGTAACGGACCGTGACGTGCGCCTGGTACGTGCCCCGTTCGCTGTACACATGGCTGGTGGAAGTGGGGGTGAACGGTGATTGACCGAGCGCCGACCACGTCTGTCCGCCTGTGCTCGAGGTGGCGGACGTGCCGTCGCCGTGCACGAACTCATAGCTGACAGGAGTGAAGCGCACGCTGAGCGGTGCGCCGAAAAGCGTGCCAGAGCGCGTGTGCACCGATGCCGCTGCGATGAAGTTCGTCGGCATCCCGGCCACGCCGACGTTGTCGGGCTCGCCCTCGTTCGCGACCGGATCCGGAGCGAACTGCGCGAGGTCGTCGATCGTGATCGCCGGGGCTGCAGGGGAGTCCGCACCCGGTGACGACGGTTCCTCATCGATGACGGTGCGGAAGCAGCCGCGGGAGCTGTTCCAGTCGTCGAGACATGAGTCGAAGTCGAACTCGTGCACGGGGAAGGCGGGGGAGGACGGGGAGTCGGGGTGCGGCGCGCTGTCGCGGGGGCCGTCGGACGAGGTCTGGGTCTGCGTGCCGGAGATGACGACTGCGTGGTCGTCATTGCCGACTGCAACGTCCGCTCCTCCAACACCCCTGCCATCGCTACCAGCCGCCAGCGAGGCAAGAATGGCCATCACGGCGGCTGTTCTCATCCGGAGCATGCGGTTCCAGGGTCTCGGTCCGCACGATCCACTCGCAGGCGTCCGTCTGACAAGACGAACGTGACGCGGAGCGGGTTCATGTCGGGACGGTCGGGGGAAGTTACCGAGTTGCCGGATTCATCGACAACGTCGGAGCCACTCACATCAACGCAGACCGATGCTTCTACCTGCTCAAATGATGAATGACTGCTGATTCCGTTGAACCGGACTACGGTCATCTGTCCCGTGAACGCATACTTCTCGGCATGGAGCTCGGACAGCGTCTGACGATCCGCCGCCTCAAAGTCACCACTTGTGAGATCGAACACAGGCTCAAAAGTGGCCGGGTCGTCGAGGTCAACGGCATTGAGAGCATCTGTATAGGCCCGATACGTCTCTTCTGCGGCGGCGAAGGCTTCTTCCTCCGAGGCGAAGGCCGCGGTGGGGGTGGGTGTCGGCTCGGGCGTCGGCGCGCAGCCCGCGAGCATCACGACGATCGAGACCATCATGAGCGCACCGGAACGACGGGGAATGGCGGAGGAAGCTGTCGGCGGGATCACCCAGTCACGGTAACCCGGAGGGTCGACGGCCCGTGTGAGTTATCCACAGCGCGATGCTCGGGGGAATCCGACTCCTGCAGTGTCGGAACTTCTGATAGCGTTAACTGTCACTCGTGGCGTGCATACGCGTGCCCTCGTGGCGAGAAAACCAAAATCCAACTGCTGTGAAGCATGCAGTCGGCCGTGCGCGGCCGTTGCCTCCCAGCCCGAGTCTCCATTCAACAAGGACAACCCACTACATGACTACCGCAACGACCGCCCCGGCCACCAAGCAGGTCGCCATCAACGACATCGGATCTGCTGAGGACTTCCTGGCCGCGGTCGAGAAGACCCTGAAGTTCTTCAACGACGGCGACATCATCGAAGGCACGATCGTCAAGATCGACCGCGATGAGGTCCTCCTCGATGTCGGCTACAAGACCGAGGGTGTCATCCCCTCGCGTGAGCTCTCGATCAAGCACGACGTCGACCCCAACGAGGTCGTCGCTGTCGGCGATCTGGTCGAGGCCCTCGTTCTCCAGAAGGAGGACAAGGAAGGCCGTCTGATCCTCTCCAAGAAGCGCGCACAGTACGAGCGTGCCTGGGGAGACGTCGAGAAGATCAAGGAGAACGACGGCGTCGTCACCGGTACGGTCATCGAGGTCGTCAAGGGTGGACTCATCGTCGACATCGGCCTCCGTGGCTTCCTCCCGGCTTCGCTCATCGAGCTGCGCCGCGTCCGCGACCTCACGCCGTACCTCGGCCAGGAGATCGAAGCGAAGATCCTCGAGCTCGACAAGAACCGCAACAACGTCGTCCTGAGCCGCCGCGCGCTGCTCGAGCAGACGCAGTCGGAGTCGCGCACCACGTTCCTGAACAACCTGCACAAGGGTCAGGTCCGCAAGGGTGTCGTCTCGTCGATCGTCAACTTCGGTGCGTTCGTCGACCTGGGTGGCGTGGACGGCCTCGTGCACGTCTCCGAGCTGTCCTGGAAGCACATCGAGCACGCCTCCGAGGTCGTCGAGGTTGGCCAGGAGGTCACCGTCGAGATCCTCGAGGTCGACCTCGACCGCGAGCGCGTCTCCCTGTCGCTGAAGGCGACGCAGGAGGACCCGTGGCAGGTCTTCGCCCGTACCCACGCGATCGGTCAGGTCACGCCGGGTAAGGTCACCAAGCTCGTTCCGTTCGGTGCGTTCGTTCGCGTCGCAGACGGCATCGAGGGCCTCGTCCACATCTCCGAGCTCTCCAGCAAGCACGTCGAGCTGGCTGAGCAGGTCGTGTCGGTCGGCGAAGAGGTCTTCGTCAAGGTCATCGACATCGACCTCGAGCGTCGTCGAATCTCGCTGTCGCTGAAGCAGGCCAACGAGTCGGTCGACCCCAACGGCACCGAGTTCGACCCGGCCCTGTACGGCATGCTCGCCGAGTACGACGAGAACGGCGAGTACAAGTACCCGGAGGGCTTCGACGCCGAGACCGGTGCGTGGAAGGAAGGCTTCGACGCCCAGCGCGAGGCATGGGAGCAGGAGTACGCTGCAGCCCAGGCTCGCTGGGAGGCGCACAAGGCTCAGGTCGTCAAGGCGGCCGAGGCCGAGGCTGCGGCCGGAGACGACTTCGGTGGCCAGTCCTTCACCAGCGAGGCTGCCGGCGCCGGCACCCTCGCGGACGACGAGGCTCTCGCCGCTCTGCGCGAGAAGCTCTCGGGCGGCAACGCGTAAGCAGCATTCTGAAACGGGTCGTCACCTCGCCTTCGGGCGGGTGTGGCGGCCCGTTTCGCATGTCCGCGTGGAGGATTCCCGTGCGTGACGCAGCATTACGCCGGTATTCGTAGCAATCGATCCACTCGGCCAGCATGGGCACATGACCGCCTTGCTGCCCGCGCCGCGCACCACAGCCGTCCCGACGGCGTGGGGGACCGCGTAGGCGGTCCGGCTCGACGGAATCGAACGATCGTTTCCGCTGGCGAGCGGACGCCGCGACGTGCTGCGCACTGTGGACCTCGACATCGCCGCGGGCGAGATCGTCGCCGTGGTCGGACCCTCCGGGTGCGGAAAGTCGACCCTGCTTCGCCTCGTCGGCGGCCTGGACGCACCGACACGGGGCAGCATCCGCCTCGATGACACGCTCGTCGCCGACGTCGACGAACGCACGGCCGTCGCGTTCCAGGAGCCCCGACTGCTCCCGTGGCGCACGATCGCCCAGAACGTCGAGCTCGGCCTGCCACGCGGCACCGCTCGTCGTGCCGGTCGTGAACGCGTGCGCGAGCTGCTGCACCTGGTCGGCCTCGACCACGCGGCCAACCAGCGCCCGCGCGAGGTGTCCGGCGGCATGGCGCAGCGCGCGTCCCTCGCGAGAGCCCTCGCCCGTAACCCCGGCGTCCTCCTGCTCGATGAGCCGTTCGGGGCGCTCGACGCACTCACCCGCCTGCGCATGCACGACCTGCTGCTGAAGATCCATGCCGCGGAGCCGACCACGGTTCTCCTCGTCACCCACGACGTGGAAGAGGCCCTCTACCTCGCCGACCGTGTGCTGCTGCTGCGCACGCTGGACGGAACCGGCACCGACGAGTCCTCCATCGCCCGCACGATCACCGTGCCGGGCCTTCGCCCCCGAGACCGTGCCGATCGCGGCCTCGCCGACCTGCGCGCCGAGCTTCTCGAAGGCCTCGGCGTCGACACCCACCACCGCACCGCCGAGGAGAACCGATGAGCATCACCACCCGCCGAATCATCCCCGCGATCGCGATCGCCGGGACGATGATGCTCGTCGCCACCGGCTGCGTCGCCGGAGAGAACGCCGCAGCCACCGACACGAAGCCCACGTCCGGCGCAACCGAATGGTCATCCGACACGCTCTCGATCGACTTCGCCACCTACAACCCGCTGAGCCTCGTGATCCGCGACCAGGGCATCCTCGAAGACATCTTCGGCGACGACGTCACCGTCGAGTGGGTGCAGTCCGCCGGCTCGAACAAGGCCAACGAGCTGCTGCGCTCCGGGTCGGTCGATGTCGGATCGACTGCGGGATCGGCTGCGCTCCTGGCCCGGGCGAACGGCTCGCCGATCCAGGTCATCGACATCTTCTCGCAGCCGGAGTGGGCGGCGATCGTCGTCGGACCCGACAGCGACATCACCTCGATCGAAGACCTCAAGGGCGCCTCCGTCGCAGCCACCAAGGGCACCGACCCCTACTTCTTCCTGCTGCAGGCGCTCGAAGAGGGCGGTCTGTCTCTGTCCGACGTCGAGGTGCAGAACCTTCAGCACGCCGACGGCCGTGCCGCTCTCGACGGTGGTTCGGTCGACGCGTGGTCGGGTCTCGATCCGATCATGGCCGCGGCCGAGGCGGAGTCCGGCGACAAGCTCATCTACCGCAACGTCGACTTCAACACGTACGGCTTCCTCAATGCGACCGAGGAGTTCATCACGAACCACCCCGACCTGGCGCAGGCCGTCGTCGACGCGTACGAGCAGGCCCGTGAGTGGGCGCTCGAGAACCCCGACAAGACCGCGGCGCTTCTCGCCGAGGTCGCCGGCATCGACATCGGGGTCGCCACCACCGTGATCGAGGAGCGCTCGAATCTCGACGTGAGCGGGATCCCCGGAGACGACCAGGTCGCCGTGCTCGAGAAGATCGCTCCCGTGCTCGTGGAGTCCGGCGACGTGCAGGGCGGCAAGGCCTCCGTCGACAAGGCACTGTCGTCGATCGTGAACGACACGTTCGCCAAGAAGGCGGTCGACGGCGAGTGAGCGATCTCGACCAGCGGGTGATCGTCCCTGCGGACTCGCAAGACGCCCTCGACTTCGCCAGGGGAGAGCTCCGGCGCCCTGACCCCGTCGTTCGGCGCACGTGGGATCGACCCGCGGCGCGGATGATCGCCGGGCTCGTACTGCCGGCGATCATCGTGATCGTCTGGCAGGTCGTGACGACGAACGGAGCGATTCCGTCGTACCGTCTTCCCACACCCGCCTCTGTCTTCCAGGCCGGTGTCGAGCTGGCGCAGAGCGGGCAGCTCTGGACGCACATCGCCATCTCCGTGCAGCGCGTGCTGCTCGGATTCGCGATCGGATCCGTGATCGGGCTCGCCGTGGCCGGCGTGGTGGGGCTGTCGCGGCTGGGAGACGTGCTGCTCAGCCCGACGCTCGCCGCCGTCCGTGCGGTGCCCTCGCTCGCCTGGGTGCCGCTGCTGATCCTCTGGATGCAGATCGGCGAGGAGTCCAAGGTCACGCTCATCGTGATCGGGGCGTTCTTCCCCGTCTACACCACGGTCGCCTCGGCGCTGCGTCATGTCGATCCGCAGCTCGTCGAGGCCGGACGATCGTTCAGCCTGCGCGGATGGTCGCTGTTCCGCATCGTGCAACTGCCCGCCGTCGTGCCCTCCGTCATCTCCGGCCTTCGCCTCGCGCTCGCCCAGGCGTGGCTGTTCCTCGTCGCCGCCGAGCTCATCGCGTCGTCCATGGGCCTCGGCTTCCTGCTGACCGATTCCCAGAACAGCGGCCGGGTCGACCGCATCCTGCTCTCGATCGTTCTGCTGGCACTGCTGGGCACCCTCACCAACGGCCTCCTCGTGCTGGTGGAGAAGTACCTGCTCCGACGATGGGTGTGAGCGTGACGGAGGCCCGGCTGCACGAGACACGCGTCTACGAGCCCTCGAACGAGTTCCCGCACGCGAACGTCACGGGGGAAGCCTATGCGCGCGCGGCAGCAGATCCCGTCGCGTTCTGGGAGGATGCTGCCCGCCGCCTCGACTGGTCGGAGCCGTGGCATACCGCCCATGAGTGGGAGCCGCCGATCGGCGACGCGGTTCCTGCAGCCCGCTGGTTCGTCGGCGGCAGGCTCAACGTGGCCGCGAACTGCATCGATCGACACGTCGATGCCGGCCACGGAGACAGGGTGGCCCTGCACTTCGAGGGCGAGCCGGGCGACCGCGTCGCGGTGACCTATTCCGACCTGCAGCAGCGGGTCTCCCGCGCCGCCAACGCCCTCGTCGCGCTCGGCATCGAACCGGGCGACCGCGTCGTGATCTATCTCCCCGTTCTCGTGGAGACGATCGTCATCACGCTCGCCTGCGCCCGGATCGGTGCCGTGCATTCGCTGGTGTTCGGCGGATTCTCGGCCGAGGCCGTACGCTTCCGCCTCGAAGACACCGGCGCGAAGCTGCTGGTGACGAGCGACGGGCAGTATCGTCGCGGCGTCGCCACCGTGGTCAAGACCACGGCCGACGTCGCGGCGGCCGGTCTTCCCGACCTCGAGCACGTGCTCGTGCTTCGGCGCACCGGTCAGGACGTGCCGTGGACCGACGGGCGCGATCTCTGGTGGCACGACGTGGTCGACACCGCGCCGTCTACCCACGAGGCCCAGGCGTTCGACGCCGAGCATCCCCTCTTCATCATCTACACCTCCGGCACCACCGGGAAGCCGAAGGGGCTCGTGCACACCGCGGGAGGGTATCTCACGCAGGCGAGCTGGGCGCACTGGGCGCACTTCGACGCGAAGCCGGACGACGTGCACTGGTGCACGGCGGACCTCGCCTGGGTCACCGCGCACACCTACGAGATCTACGGCCCGCTCTCGAACGGGCTCACCCAGGTCATCTACGAGGGGACGCCGGATTCGCCGCATCGGGAGCGCCATCTCGAGATCATCGAACGGTACGGGGTCACCGTGTATTACACGGCACCCACGCTGATCCGCACCTTCATGACGTGGTTCGGCGCCGAGCTGCCGGGCGGCCACGACCTGTCGACCCTTCGACTGCTCGGAACGGTCGGCGAGGCCATCAACCCCGAGGCCTGGATCTGGTTCCGGCAGAACTTCGGCCGTGACGAGCTGCCGGTGATCGATACGTGGTGGCAGTCGGAGACCGGCGCCGCGATGATCGCCCCGCTGCCGGGCGTCACGCGGCTCAAGCCCGGTTCGGCCTCGGTGGCGCTGCCGGGGATCGACGCCGCGGTGGTCGACGCCGACGGGATCGAGGTGGGCCCGGGGCGCTCGGGGACGCTCGTCATCCGCCGCCCGTGGCCCGGGATGGCCCGCACCGTCTGGGGCGACCCGCTGCGCTATCGCGACGCGTACTGGTCGGCATTCTCCGGTCACGGACGCTTCGGCGGTTTCTACGTCGCCGGTGATGGCGCGACCAGGGACGCCGACGGGTACATCTGGATCCTCGGTCGCCTCGACGACGTCGTCAACGTCTCGGGGCACCGGCTCTCCACGATCGAGATCGAGTCGGCTCTCGTTGCACACGACACGGTCGGCGAGGCGGGCTCCGCCGGGGTCTCCGACCCCGTCACCGGTCAGGCCGTCGTGGCTTTCGTGACGCCTTCCGGCCGTGCCGACGTGAATCCGGCCGACCTGCGCGCTCAGGTCGCGCAGTCGATCGGTCCCGTTGCAAAGCCCCAGCACATCGTGGTCGTGCCCGATCTGCCCAAGACCCGGTCGGGCAAGATCATGCGACGACTCCTGGCGCAGTTGTGGGAAGCCGAGCAGGATCGACGGGCCGGTCGCGAAGCCCAGCCGCTGGGAGACACGACGTCGCTGCAGAACCCCTGGGCCGTCGATGAGATCGCCGACGTGCTCGCCGCCGCTGAACTGAGGACATCATGACGGAAGAACATCGCTTCGGATTTCGCACCAGAGCACTTCACGCCGGTGGAACCCCCGACGCCTCCACCGGTGCGAGGGCCGTGCCGATCTACCAGACGACGTCGTTCGTCTTCGACGACGCGGCGGACGCCGGCAACCTCTTCGCCCTGCAGAAGTACGGCAACATCTACTCCCGGATCGGGAACCCCACGGTCGCCGCTCTGGAGGAGCGTCTCGCATCGCTCGAAGGTGGCATCGGCGCCGTCGCCACGGCCTCGGGCATGAGCGCGGAGTTCATCACGTTCGCCGCTCTGGTCGGCGCGGGCGATCACGTCGTCGCCGCTGCGCAGCTGTACGGCGGAACGATCACTCAGCTGGATGTCACGCTGCGCCGCTTCGGCGTGGAGACCACGTTCGTCGCCTCGACGGAGCCGGCCGATTTCGCCGCCGCGATCCGCCCGGAGACGAAGGTCGTCTACGTCGAGATGATCGGCAACCCGTCGGGTGAGATCGCCGACATCGAGGGGCTCGCCGCCGTCGCCCACGCGGCGGGTGTGCCGCTCGTGGTCGATGCGACGCTGGCGACCCCCTACCTCGCACGTCCTCTCGAACACGGCGCCGACATCGTCATCCATTCCGTGACGAAGTTCCTCGGCGGGCACGGCACCACGCTCGGCGGCGTCGTCATCGAGAAGGGCACGTTCGACTGGGGCAACGGCAAGTTCTCGCAGATGACCGAACCCGTCGACTCGTACGGCGGCATCAAATGGTGGGACAACTTCGGCGAGTACGGGTTCCTCACCAAGCTCCGCTCCGAACAGCTGCGTGACATCGGTCCCGCGCTCAGTCCGCAGTCGGCGTTCAATCTGCTCCAGGGAATCGAGACCCTTCCGCAGCGCATCGACGCGCACCTCGCGAACGCTCGCATCGTCGCCGATTGGCTCGCCTCCGACCCGCGCGTGGCGTACGTGACCTGGGCAGGGCTCGAAGGGCATCCGCATCATGACCGCGCGGCCAAGTACCTGCCGCTCGGACCCGGTTCCGTCTTCGCCTTCGGAGTCGCGTCGCCGGAGGGTCGAGCGGCGGGGGAGAGCCTGATCGAGAACCTGCAGCTCGCCTCACACCTCGCGAACATCGGCGATGCCCGCACCCTGGTGATCCACCCGGCCTCGACGACGCACCGCCAGCTCACCGAGGAGCAGCTCGTCGCCGCGGGTGTGCGTCCGGACCTGATCCGCATCTCGGTCGGACTGGAAGATGCCGAGGACATCGTCTGGGACCTCGATCAGGCCCTCACCGCGGCGACAGGAGCGAACCGATGAGCGCGACCACCTCGGGCGATGCGTGCGCGCTGCCCTCCGTGACCGATGAGACGGCGGCCTGCGCCCTCCCCGGTGCGGTGCCGACGATGCCGGGGCGGACCTGGATCGGGCCGACCCAGCAGGAGCGCTTCGGACTGCTGCGACGCGCGAAGTCGATCGCGATCGTCGGAGCGTCCAACAACCCCGCACGCGCGTCGTACTTCGTGGCGACGTATCTGCTCTCCAGCACGGCCTACGACGTGTACCTGGTGAACCCACGCGAGACCGAGATCCTCGGACAGCCCGTCTACGCGACCTTGCGCGACCTGCCAGTGGTGCCCGACATCGTCGACGTGTTCCGTCGTCATGACGACCTTCCCGGCGTCGCCCAGGAAGCCATCGAGGTGGGGGCGCAGACGCTGTGGCTGCAGCTCGGGTCGTGGAACGAGGACGCGGCAGCGATCGCCGAGGGTGCCGGTCTCTCGGTGGTCATGGACCGCTGCATCAAGATCGAGCACGCGCGATTCCACGGCGGACTGCATCTGGCTGGCTTCGACACCGGCGTGATCAGCTCGCGCCGTCAGCTGCTCGCCCGATGAGACACGATCTCGACGACACCTAGACTGGCGGCATGCCCCTCATCGCCCTCACCGGCGGCATCGCCTCCGGGAAGTCGACCATAGCCCGGCGCCTGGCAGAGCACGGTGCCGTGATCGTCGATGCAGATCAGATCGTGCGGGACGTGCAGTCGCCCGGATCGCCGGTCCTCGCGAGGATCTCGGAGGCCTTCGGCGCCGCCGTCATCGCACCGGACGGCTCCCTCGACAGAGCCGCGCTGGGGGCGAAGGTGTTCGGCCATGCCGACCTCCTCACGCGGCTGAACGCGATCGTGCATCCTGCGGTGCGCGAGGAATCGCAGCGACGTTTCGATGCCGCCCTCGCCGACGACGCGGAAGCCGTCGTCATCTACGACGTGCCGCTTCTCGTCGAGGCGCGAGTGGACGACCCGTGGGATCTCATCGTGGTCGCGCATGCGCCTGCAGAGGTGCGTCGGCAGCGGCTCGTCGACCTGCGCGGCATGGACGAGAATGCGGCGCAGGACCGGATCGACGCCCAGGTCTCCGATGACCGTCGTCTCGCGATCGCCGACGTCGTGATCGATACCTCCGACACCCTGGAGCGCACGCTCGAGCAGACGGACGCCCTCTGGGAGCGGATCAGCGAACAGTGACCTTCTCCGGTCACGCGCCGGGTTCGCGCGAGTATCGGCGTCTGATCGTCGGCCTCTTCTTCGCAGGTATCGCGACGTTCGCGCAGCTGTACTCCGCCCAGGCCGTCCTGCCGCAGATCTCGTCCGACCTCTCCGTCAGCCCGGCCACGGCGGCCCTGAGCGTGTCGGCGGCCACCCTCGGTCTGGCACTGGCCGTCATCCCCTGGTCGGTCGTGGCCGATCGCATCGGTCGGGTGCCGGCGATGGCCACGGGCGTTCTCACGGCGACGGTGCTGGGGCTCTCCGCGCCGTTGAGCGGCGAGATCATCACGCTGCTGTCCCTCCGATTCGCGGAGGGAGTGGCACTGGGCGCCGTGCCGGCTGTGGCCCTGGCCTACCTCAGCGAGGAGGTCGAGGCACGCCACGCCGCCGCAGCCGCAGGGAGCTACATCGCCGGAACCACAGTGGGCGGACTCCTCGGCCGCATCGCGTCGGGGATCGTCGGGGAAGTGGGCGGATGGCGTGCCGGAATCCTCTCCGTCGCGCTGATGTGCGCGCTGGCTGCTGCACTGTTCCTCTGGCTCACTCCCCGCGCCAGAGGGTTCGTCCCCGGACGCCTGCGGGTGGACCGCGGTCCCGGCATCCTGGAGAAGCTCCGCGCGCCGTTGCGCTCGTCGCTGCAATGGGCGCTGTATGCACAGGGCTTCCTGCTCATGGGGGCCTTCGTCGCGGTGTACAACTACCTCGGCTTCCATCTCTCGGCCGAGCCGTTCGCCCTGCCGGCCTGGTTGGTGCCGCTGCTCTTCCTGGCCTATCTGGCAGGCACCGCCTCCTCTCCGTGGGCCGGCGCGCTCGCCTCGCGGATCGGACGCTTCCCTGTACTCCTCTCCTCGATCGGTGTGATGGCCGCGGGCGCGGTTCTGCTGCTGGTGCCGATGGTGGCGATCGTGCTGCCGGGGCTCGTGCTCTTCACCGCTGGATTCTTCGGAGCCCATGCCATCGCCTCCGGATGGACACCTGTCGCTGCCGGTCCTGCCAGCAGGGCGCAGGCTTCGTCCCTCTACTACTTCGCCTACTACGCGGGATCGAGTCTGTTCGGCTGGATGCTCGGTCTCGTGTTCGGGGCCGCGAGCTGGGGGTGGTTCGTCGCCGTCATCGTCGCGATGTGCGCGGCCGCCGCTCTCGCGGCCTTCTCCGCACTGCGCGGCGCGTCGAGCGGCCAGTCATCTGCCTGAGCACATCTCGTCATCGGGCGACGGCCTCGATGTCGGAGGGGCGGCATACGCTGGAGGTATGCAACCCACGCGCAGTGTCCGACCCTTCGAGGTCATCAGCGAGTACGAGCCTGCAGGCGACCAGCCCAAGGCCATCGCCGACCTGGCGGCACGCATCAACGCGGGCGAGACCGACGTCGTCCTGCTCGGCGCGACCGGTACCGGAAAGTCCGCGACGACGGCCTGGCTGGTCGAGCAGGTCCAGCGCCCGACGCTCGTGCTCGCGCACAACAAGACGCTGGCCGCTCAGCTCGCGAACGAGTTCCGCGAACTCATGCCGAACAACGCGGTCGAGTACTTCGTGTCGTACTACGACTACTACCAGCCCGAGGCCTACGTGCCCCAGACCGACACCTTCATCGAGAAGGACTCGTCGATCAACTCCGAGGTCGAGCGACTGCGTCACTCCACGACGAACTCCCTGCTGAGCCGCCGCGACGTCATTGTCGTCTCGACCGTGTCGTGCATCTACGGGCTCGGGGCGCCGGAAGAGTACCTGCGTGCCATGGTCGCTCTGCAGGTGGGGGAGCGCTATGACCGTGACGCGCTCATCCGGCAGTTCATCGCGATGCAGTACAACCGCAACGACGTCGACTTCTCGCGGGGCAACTTCCGTGTGCGCGGCGACACCATCGAGATCATCCCCGTCTACGAAGAGCACGCCATCCGCATCGAGCTGTTCGGCGACGAGATCGAGGCGCTGTACTCGCTCCACCCGCTGACCGGAGAGGTCATCGAGAAGCTCGACGCCGTGCCGATCTTCCCGGCTTCGCACTACGTGGCCGGCACCGACGTCATCCAGCGTTCGATCGGCACGATCGAGACGGAGCTGGAAGAGCGTCTGGCCGAGTTCGAGCGGCAGGGCAAGCTCCTCGAGGCGCAGCGTCTGCGCATGCGCACCACGTTCGACCTCGAGATGCTGCAGCAGCTGGGCTTCTGCTCCGGCATCGAGAACTACTCGCGGCATATGGATGGACGCGCGCCCGGCGAGCCGCCGCACACCCTGCTCGACTTCTTCCCGGATGACTTCCTGCTGGTGATCGACGAGTCGCACGTGACCGTGCCGCAGATCGGCGCCATGTACGAGGGTGATGCTTCTCGCAAGCGCACGCTCGTCGACCACGGCTTCCGCCTGCCGAGCGCGATGGACAACCGGCCGCTGCGATGGGACGAGTTCAAGAACCGCATCGGGCAGACGGTCTACCTCTCGGCCACCCCCGGGAAGTACGAGATGGGGATCGCCGACGGCATCGTGGAGCAGATCATCCGCCCGACGGGCCTTGTCGATCCGGAGATCGTGGTGAAGCCGTCGAAGGGTCAGATCGACGACCTGCTCGAGGAGATCCGCCTGCGAGTCGAGCGTGACGAGCGTGTGCTCGTCACGACTCTCACGAAGAAGATGGCAGAAGAGCTCACCGACTTCCTCGGCGAGCACGGGGTGCGGGTGCGTTACCTGCATTCCGATGTCGACACGCTGCGTCGCGTCGAGCTGCTCAGCGAGCTGCGCGCCGGGGTGTACGACGTCCTCGTGGGCATCAACCTCCTGCGTGAGGGTCTCGACCTGCCAGAGGTGTCCCTCGTCGCGATCCTCGACGCCGACAAGGAGGGCTTCCTGCGTTCGGGCACCTCCCTCATCCAGACCATCGGTCGTGCCGCTCGAAACGTGTCCGGCGAGGTGCACATGTACGCCGACAAGATGACCGACTCGATGACGAAGGCCATCGAGGAGACCGACCGGCGACGCGAGAAGCAGGTCGCGTACAACAAGGAGCACGGCATCGACCCGCAGCCGCTCCGCAAGCGCATCGCCGACATCACCGAGGTGCTCGCCCGTGAGGGTGCAGACACGGCGGAGATGCTGTCGGGTCGAGGCCGCGCGACGGGCAAGGGCAAATCGCCGACGCCCAACCTGCGGCGCACGGGTATCGCAGCTGAGGGGGCGCAGCAGCTCGAGGCCACGATCCAGGACCTGTCCGACCAGATGCTCGCCGCGGCCGCCGAGCTGAAGTTCGAACTTGCCGGGCGTCTGCGTGACGAGGTGCAGGATCTCAAGAAGGAGCTCCGCGCCATGGAGCGCGCTGGACACGCGTAGACGGGGGCTGGTCGATGGACGCTGCGGGGAACGAGCTGGCCGACCGGGTGCGTGCCTTGTTGGGGGCCGACACCTGGATCGAAGAGCGGCGCATGTTCGGCACCAGGGCGTTCCTCGATGACGGCCACATCCTCGTCGGAGCGCGTCCCGGTGGAGTCCTCCTGGTGCGCGTCGACGACGAGAACGGCGCGGCGCTGCTCACGCACCCCGGAGCCGCACGTGCGGTGATGGGTTCGCGCACGATGGGTTCGGGGTGGATCGACGTGGTGCCCGGTGCCATCGAAGACGACACGGAGCTCATGTTCTGGCTCGATGTCGCCCGCGAGTCGACGGGCTCGGCGGTCGAGACGCCGGAGCAGGACTGACGCTATGGGCAGTGCACCAGCGTCTTGGGCCCGGTGCGGTCGATCTCGTGCTTCGTCATCGGGGCGCCGCAGAGCGGGCAGGCGCGCTCTGCGCGTTCGGCAGCGCTGGGCGGCGGGGTCTTCTCGTACGGGCCGACGGATGCGGGCCCCGCGAACCGGATGAGGTTCGTGTTCACCCAGGAGTACAACCCTCCTGCGTCGCGGATGCGAGTGCGGAGGGGTGGGCGGTCGGAATCCTTTGCCATGTTCGTTAGTGTACTAACTATTAGTGCAGATGTATAGTCTCCCTTGTGACGGCATCCGACGACCTGCTCCGGCTCGAGAACCAGCTCTGCTTCGCCCTGGTGACAGCGGCGCGCAACGTCGTCGCCCTGTATCGCCCGATCCTCGAGCCGCTGGGCCTCACGCATCCGCAGTACCTCGTCATGCTGGCGCTGTGGGAGAGGGCCCCGCGCACGCTCAACGATCTGGCGGTCGACCTCGCCATGGAGCCGGCGACCGCATCGCCGCTGGTGAAACGGCTCGAAGCCGAGGGGCTGGTCGCACGTCAGCGCAGCAGCGAGGACGAGCGACGTCTGGAGATCACGCTCACCGCAGCGGGGTCGGCCCTCCGTGATCGGGCAATCGACGTTCCGCACCAGGTCATGGCGGCGGTGGGCATGGGCGTCGACGAGATCGCGGCCCTTCGGGACGGTCTCGGCCCTTTCGCCGGTCGGCGCCCTGACCTCGCCTGACGAGTCGTCTCACGGCGCGGTCGGGCCCGTGGCGGGGGAGCAGCCCCCTAGGGTGGAGGCATGTCGCGCTCCGAGCCCTCGGTCCCGGAGGGGCAGCGTGCCGGTGAAGAACGGCATCGAACGAGGCTTCTGCTCCCGCTGCTCGCGATAACAGGTTTCTTCGCGACGATCATGTTCGCGGCGGCCACGCAGGGGATTCCGCAGTTCGGCGGGGGGCTGGACGACACCGAGGGGCGCACTGGCGAGGATGTCCTGCCGACCGCGCCGACGGAGACCGCACCCCCGCCGTTGGAGCCTCCGGAGGATTCGCCGCTGCTCGCGATCATCGGCACCATCCTCGCCGCGGTCGTCGTCGCCGCTGTGCTCGCGATGGCCTACCTCGGTATGCGGCTCCTGATCCGCTACCTCGTGGGGCTGTGGCGTGACCGCCCGCTCGCGCGCCGAGAGGCGGCGCAGGTCGCCATCCAGGTCGTGGCCGCGCCCGTGACGGATGTCGAGCCGGACGAGGCGACGATCCGACGAGGAATCGCGGAAGCCCTGCGGACGATCGACGACCGCCGCGTGCCCGGCGACAGCATCGTGGCAGCGTGGGTGGGCCTGGAGGAGTCGGCGGCGGACGCCGGTGCCGGGCGAGGACGCAATGAGACCCCGTCGGAGTTCACTGTGCGCATCATCGGTCGGCGCGCCGGAATCGCCGCCGACGTGGTCACCCTGCTCGCCCTCTACGAGCAGGTCCGCTTCGGCGGTCATGACGCCGACGAGAGCGATCGAGCCCGCGCCTCCCAGTGCCTCCGAGGCATCCAGGAGGGGTGGCGATGAAGCGACGGATGCTGATCCTGGGGATCGGCGGCGTTCTCGCCCTGGCCGTGCTCCTGCTGCTCGCGCAGCTGGGCTTCCCCGTGCCGTTCGTGCTCGCATGGATGATCCTCGTCGTCGCAGTGGTCGTCGCCTGCCGCCAGGAGTTCATCGAGGTCGGGCCTGCGTGGCCTCCCGAGAAGCCCGGCCGCGATTCGCGCGGCTCCGAGGTGTCACGCATGGCCTGGGCGATCAACACGCGTACGGGTGTGGCCGGCCACGTCGTCGTGCGCCGGGTGCAGAGCGTGCTGAGAAGACGCCTCGCCCTGCGTGGACTCGACCTCGACGACCCCACGCAGCACGCTCGCATCGACGCCCTCCTCGGTGAGGGGGTGCGCGACGCCCTGCGCCGTCGCGAAGTGCAGCGCACCGACATCGAGATCGTGCTCGACGCGATCGAACGAATCCCGAACGACACGGAGGAGACCGGATGAGCAGCCAGGAGACCACCCAGATCGCCGAGACCGGGCGTCGAGTGCTCGACAGCGTCCGCGGCGCCGTCGTCGGGATGGACGAGCCCCTTACGATCGCCCTCGCTGCGATCCTCGCGGGTGGCCATGTGCTCTTCGAGGATGTTCCGGGGTTGGGGAAGACGCTCGCCGCACGGAGTCTGGCGTCGGCGCTCGGCCTCGACTTCCGTCGCCTGCAGTGCACTCCGGACATGCTCCCCGGGGATGTCACCGGCTCCTACGTCTACGCGCCGGCCACCGGCGACTTCGTGTTCCGGCCCGGGCCGATCTTCACCGGGCTGCTCCTCGCCGACGAGGTGAACCGCACGACACCCAAGACCCAGTCGGCGATGCTGGAGGCCATGGCGGAGCATCAGGTCACCGTCGAGGGGAACAGCTTCCCGCTCCCACTGCCGTTCCACGTGATCGCGACCTCGAACCCCATCGAGTACGAGGGGACGTACGCGCTTCCCGAGGCGCAACTCGACCGCTTCATGGTGCGCCTCGCCGTCGGCTACCCCGCACCGGAGGACGAGACGCGCATCATCCTCGACCGCGTCCGCCGACAGAGTCCCGATACGTCTGTCGATTCCGTCGTCGACGCGGCAGGTCTCCTCGCTATCCAAGCAGCCGTCGAGAGGATCCATGTCGACGCCGATGTCGCCAGGTACTGCGTGGAGCTGACGAAGTCCACGCGGGAGGCGACGCATGTCGCCGTCGGAGCCTCGCCGCGCGGATCGCAGTCTCTCGTGCTGCTCGGTCGCGCACTCGCGGCGCTGGACGGACGAGACTTCGTCCGTCCTGACGACATCAAACGCATCGCGGAGGCGGTGCTCGCGCACCGCCTCACGCTCACGCCGCAGGCGTGGGCACAGGGAATCGACCCCCGGACTGTCGTGGCCGCGGTGGTCGAGAGCACGCCCGTGCCGCCGACCGTGGCCGCGGTGCGGTGACCGAGCCGGTCCGCGTCACGGCGCGCTCCTCTGCGCGCTGGAGCCGGACGCCCGTGATCGCGATCGGCGTCGCCGGCTCGGCGCTCCTGGCTGCCGTGGGGCTCGTGTTCTCGCGGCCCGATGTCGTCGGCATCGGACTTCCGCTCGCCCTCGGGACAGCATGGATGCTGATGCGTCGGCCTCGGGATTCCACGATGTCGATCGAACTGCGTGCGCATGTCGAGGGTTCGGGAGACTCGTCGGAGGTACTGGCGGAAGTCGATGCGATCCTCGACGGCGACTGGGTCCAGGTGGCGATCGATCAGGAGGCGCGGCGGTCCGGGCTCGCCGATGCGCGACCGGGGCACTCCATCCTCCTCACCCGCAACCGCCTGCAGCACTCCGGTCCTGTGGAGCTCCTCGGAGTGACCGTGCGCGGCGTCGCGCTCGACGGCGCATGGGTCTCGGAAGCCGGCCCCCGCGTCGTGCTGGAGTGGAACACCCCGCCCAGGCAGGTCCGGATCGGGCAGCTTCCGGTCGCTCCCCGGCTGACGGGTCTGCACGGCGCCCACGAAGGTGTCCGCCCCGGTCAGGGCGGTGACTTCCGCGACATCCATCCGTTCGTCCCCGGCGACGAGCTGCGCCGCGTCGACTGGCGGGCGACGGCTCGCGCGGCCCGTCGACCTGGCGAACTCCTCGTTCGACGCAGCACGACCCTCAGCGATTCCTCGGTGGTGATCGCCGTGGACACCGCGGAGGATCTGGGGACCGTGGTCGCCTCCTGGGGAGCGGACGACGCCGACCGGTCAGGAGTCACCTCGCTGGATCTCGCGCGTGAGGCTGCCCTCTCCATCGCCACAGCGGCGGTCGGTGTCGGTGATCGGGTCGCGTACCACGCGTTGTCGCCCGGCGGCCGCAGTCTTCCCTCGGGTGGCGGCCCGCGCCACCTCGCACGCGTGCGGGACATGATCGCGGCGACCGGACAGAGCGCGGAGGTGTCCCGGTACCGCCGGTCGCCGGTGGTGCCGTCGGGATCCATCGTCTTCGTGCTCTCGACGTTCTTCGACGGCGTCGCCGCTCAGCTGGCCACCCGGTGGCGGGCGGCGGGTCATGTCGTGGTCGCGGTCGATGTGCTCCCGATTCCCGACCGGAGTCGGCTCACTCGTGAGCAGCGCATCGCACTGCGCACGCTGCTCGCTGAACGCTCCGACATCCTCGTCGAGCTCCGACATGCCGGGGTCGAGGTCGTCGCATGGACGGATCCCGACATCGACGTCGCGATGCGGCTCGCTGCCCTTCGCCAGCGACGGATGCGGACGGTGCGGCGATGACGCGCGGTCTCCGTTCGTTCCGGGTGCGTGCCGCTGTTCCCGGGATCACCGTCCGCCTCCTGATCCTCGCGATCGTGTGGGGCGGCGCTGTCGTGCTCGTTCCCTTCCCGCTGTGGCAGGGGGTGGCGGTCGTCGCCGCTCTCGTCGCGGTGGTGCTCCCACGATCACTGGCGGCGTGGTTCGGGGCCGCCTGCCTCGTTCTGGGCGTCCTCCTCACCGAATCGGATCCGGGACGCACAGCCCTCGCCGTGCTGCTCGTTCCCGCGATCCACGTCCTCGCATCGGTGAGTCTCGAGATCCCGATCTCCTCGCGCGTCGCCCTCGCCGTGCTGTGGCCGAGCCTTGCGCGCTTCCTCGTCGTGCAGCTGCTGGCGCAACCTGTCGTCTTCGGCGTGTGGGTGCTCGCGCCCTCGAACGTCGACCATGGGATCGCGGCGCTCGCCCCGCTCGCCGCCGTGGCGCTCGTGCTCGGGGTGCTGCTCGCGGTGCGAGCCGTGCGGAGGTCGGATGCTCCGCGGAAGGTGCCTCAGGTACAGGACTGAGGTGTGGGTCAGCGTCCTCGCGGAGCCAATGTCCGTGGCCCCTCGTAGACTTGTTCGGTGCCCATCGTCCCCGTTGCCTCCTCCGGAAAACTCAGTGTCCGCGGTGCCCGCGTCCACAACCTCAAGAACGTCGACATCGATATCCCGCGCGACTCGCTCGTCGTGTTCACCGGCTTGTCCGGATCGGGGAAGTCCAGCCTGGCGTTCGACACGATCTTCGCCGAGGGGCAGCGTCGCTACGTCGAATCGCTGAGCGCGTACGCGCGCCAGTTCCTCGGTCAGGTCGATCGACCGGACGTCGATTTCATCGAGGGCCTGAGCCCCGCCGTCTCGATCGATCAGAAGTCGACGAACCGCAACCCGCGGTCGACCGTCGGCACGATCACCGAGATCTACGACTACATGCGTCTGCTCTGGGCGCGAATCGGCATCCCGCACTGCCCCGAATGCGGTGAGCGGATCCAGCGTCAGACCGTGCAGCAGATCGCCGATCAGCTCATGGAGCTTCCCGAGCGCACCCGCTACCAGGTCGTCGCGCCGATCGTGTCGCAGAAGAAGGGCGAGTTCGTCGACCTCTTCCGTGAACTCGGCGCGAAGGGATACTCCCGCGCGATCGTCGACGGCGAGCTCATCCAGCTGGCCGAGCCGCCCACGCTGAAGAAGAGCTACAAGCACGACATCGCGGTGGTCGTCGACCGTCTCGTCGCCTCCGACGACATCCTCGGACGCGTCACCGACTCGGTCGAGACCGCTCTGGGCCTCGCCGGCGGCGTGGTGCAGATCAACTACGTCGACGGCGAAGGCGACGACGCCTGGCAGACCTTCTCCGAGAAGCTGGCGTGCCCGAACGGGCACGCGCTCACGCTCACCGAGATCGAACCGCGCACGTTCTCGTTCAACGCGCCTTTCGGCGCCTGCCCCGCCTGCTCCGGACTCGGCACGCGCATGTCTGTCGACGTCGACCTGATGCTCGGCGATGAAGACCTCTCGATCCGCGAAGGTGTCATCATCCCGTGGACCACTCAGGGCAAGGGACTGTTCCAGTACTACGAACGCCTGCTGGAGGGGCTCTCGAACGACCTCGACTTCTCGCTGGACACCCCCTGGCGCAAACTCCACTCCGATGTGCAGAACGCGGTGCTGCGCGGCGAGAACTACAAGGTCTCCGTCAAGTGGAAGAACCGCTACGGCCGAGAGATGCGGTACACATCCGGGTTCGAGGGCGTGGTGCCGTACATCGAGCGGCAGTACCTGCAGGCCGAGTCCGACAACCAGCGCAATCGCTGGGGCGAGTACCTCCGCGAGGTGCCGTGCCCGGTGTGCGACGGCAACCGTCTCAAGCCGGAGGTCCTCGCCGTGCAGGTGCACGGTCACTCGATCGCCGAGGTCTCGCATCTCAGCCTGGCCGACGCGCGCGCCTTCATGGAGACCCTCACGCTCACCGACCGTGAGGCGAAGATCGCCGCGCAGGTGCTTCGCGAGATCCGTCTCCGTCTCGACTTCCTGCTGCAGGTCGGTCTGTCCTACCTCAACCTCAGTCGCTCGGCGGGCTCGCTCTCGGGCGGAGAGGCCCAGCGCATCCGCCTGGCGACGCAGATCGGCTCCGGCCTGACCGGGGTGCTCTACGTGCTCGACGAACCGTCGATCGGTCTGCATCAGCGTGACAACCGCCGTCTGATCGAGACGCTGCTCGCGCTGCGCGACCTCGGCAACACGCTGATCGTGGTCGAGCACGACGAAGAGACCATCGAAGCGGCGGACTGGGTCGTCGACATCGGCCCCGGCGCCGGCGTCAACGGCGGCGAGGTCGTGCACTCCGGGCCCTATTCGGCCCTGCTCGAGGACCGTGCGTCGATGACGGGGGAGTACCTCTCCGGTCGCCGCGAGATCCCCATGCCGGCGAAGCGGCGCAAGATCGACAAGAAGCGGATGCTGAGCGTCGTGGGCGCTCGTGCGAACAACCTGCGCAACGTCACGGCCGACTTCCCACTCGGCGTGCTCACCGCGGTCACCGGGGTCAGCGGCTCCGGCAAGTCCTCGCTCGTCAACGACATCCTCTACCAGGTGCTGGCATCGCGGCTCAACGGTGCGCGCACCGTTCCCGGCAAGCACACACGGGTGACCGGACTCGACAACCTCGACAAGGTCGTGCATGTCGACCAGGCGCCGATCGGCCGTACGCCGAGGTCGAACCCGGCCACCTACACGGGTGTGTTCGACCGCATCCGCACACTGTTCAGCGAGACGCCGGAGGCGAAGGTCCGTGGCTACCAGCCCGGCCGGTTCAGCTTCAACGTCAAGGGCGGCCGCTGCGAGGCCTGCTCCGGCGACGGCACCATCAAGATCGAGATGAACTTCCTGCCCGACGTGTACGTCGACTGCGAGGTCTGCCACGGCAAGCGCTACAACCGCGACACGCTCGCCGTGCACTACAAGGGCAAGAACATCGCCGAGGTGCTCGAGATGCCGATCGAGGAGGCAGCCGACTTCTTCGAGCCCATCCAGGCGATCCACCGCTACATGAAGACGCTCGTCGACGTCGGGCTCGGCTACGTGCGGCTCGGCCAGTCGGCGACGACGCTCTCGGGCGGTGAGGCGCAGCGCGTCAAGCTGGCGACCGAGCTTCAGCGCCGCAGCAACGGGCGCAGCATCTACGTGCTCGACGAGCCGACGACGGGTCTGCACTTCGAAGACGTCCGCAAGCTCCTCGAGGTGCTGGGCGGTCTGGTCGACAAGGGCAACACGGTCATCGTCATCGAGCACAACCTCGATGTGATCAAGTCGGCCGACTGGGTGATCGACCTCGGACCCGAGGGCGGTTCCGGCGGCGGACAGATCATCGCCACGGGCACACCGGAGCAGATCGCGCGCGTCGAGGAGAGTCACACCGGTCTGTTCCTCTCCGAGATCCTGGGTGAGGGGCGCTCCGCGCGGAAGGCCAGCTGATGGCCGACGTCCTGTCGTACAAGCCGAGGCCGGGGGAGATCCCCACCGACCCCGGCGTGTACCGCTTCCGCGACGCCGCCGGTCGGGTGCTCTACGTCGGCAAGGCGAAGAACCTTCGTCAGCGCCTCTCGAACTACTTCGCGCCGCTGCGCACGCTGCACGAGCGCACGCGGCGCATGGTGACCACCGCGGCCTCCGTCGAATGGACCGTCGTGCCGACCGACGTCGATTCGCTGCAGCTCGAGTACATGTGGATCAAAGAGTTCGATCCGCCCTTCAACGTGCGCTACAAAGACGACAAGTCGTACCCGTTCATGGCGGTGACGCTCGCGGACGAAGCGCCCCGCGTGATCGTGACCCGCAACCGGAAGATCCCGGGGGCGCGGTACTTCGGTCCGTTCCCGAAGGTGTGGGCGGTGCACGAGACCATCGACCTGATGGTCAAGGCGTTCCCGATCCGTACGTGCAGCGACTCCAGCTACCGGCGCGCGATGCAGACGGGCAGGCCGTGCTTCCCCGGCCAGATCGGCAAGTGCGGTGGTCCGTGCTCGATGACGGTGAGCATCGAGGAGCACCGCGCCATGGTCGACGACTTCGTCGCGTTCATGGCCGGTGGCGACGAGCGCTTCACCCGTGAACTCACCAAGCGGATGCTGGCGGCCTCCGCGGCGATGGACTACGAAGCGGCGGCGAAGTATCGCGACAAGCTCTCCGCGATCGAGGCGGTACTCGGCAAGAGCGCACTCGTGCTCCCCAGTGACGAGGATGCCGACCTGTTCGGCATCGCCGAGGACGAGCTGGCCGCTGCGGTGCAGCACTTCGTGATCCGCGGTGGCAGAGTGCGCGGTGTGCGCGCGCTGACGATCGAGAAGGAGATCGACATCTCGAGCGGCGAGCTCGTCGAGCAGGTGCTGCAGCAGGCCTACGGCGAGGCACAGGACGTTCCGCGGCGCATCCTGGTCCCCACCCTGCCCGACGACGCCGCGGAGCTCGAGGAGTGGCTGCGCGAGCGTCGGGGCAAGAAGGTCGAGATCGCGGTCGCACAGCGTGGTCAGCGTGCCGACCTCATGCGCACCGCGACTCTGAACGCGCAGCAGGCGCTCATCCGGCACAAGACCCGTCGCACCACCGACTATGTCGCGCGCACCCAGGCACTCACAGACCTGCAGGAGGCGCTCGGCATGGACGAGGCGCCCCTGCGCATCGAGTGCTTCGACATCTCGCACCTGGGCGGCACGAATGTCGTGGCGTCGATGGTGGTCTTCGAAGACGGGCTGCCCCGCAAAGATCAGTACCGATCGTTCAACATCGCCGAGACCACGGACGACACGGACTCGATGTACCAGGTGCTCCGTCGTCGGCTCGCCTACCTCGATCGTCCTGACGAGTCGGAGACGATCGACCCGACGACCGACGAGGTCGTCGCGGAAGACGTCGGCGAGGCGACGGTGCGCCGCAAGCCCCGTTTCGCCTACCCGCCTCAGCTGCTCCTGGTCGACGGCGGCCAACCGCAGGTCGAAGCTGCGGCGCGAGCGCTGCGCGATGCCGGACACACCGAGATCGCGGTCTGCGGCATCGCCAAGCGACTCGAAGAGGTCTGGCTCCCCGGAGACGACTTCCCCGTGATCCTGCC
Organism: Microbacterium sp. Root1433D1; assembly: GCF_001426835.1. NCBI lineage: Bacteria > Bacillati > Actinomycetota > Actinomycetes > Micrococcales > Microbacteriaceae > Microbacterium > Microbacterium sp. Root1433D1. Next base: position 226,136 of record NZ_LMFN01000002.1, read on the forward strand.
CCGCACGAGTGAGGCGCTCTACCTGCTGCAGCGTCTGCGCGACGAGGCGCACCGGTTCGCGATCACACATCAGCGCAAGAAGCGGCGAAACGACATCGGTTCGGTGCTCGCCGAGGTGCCGGGGCTCGGCGCCGCGCGCATCAAGGTGCTGCTCAAGCACTTCGGCTCGGTCACCGCTCTGCGTGCGGCCGAGCCGGGGCAGATCGAAGAAGTCCAGGGAATCGGTCCCGTGCTCGCTCAGAACATCCACACGCACCTGTCCACTCGCTAGGCTGGAGGCCGAGGGGGAGAGGGAGCACTGAGCAATGGCTGACGGGGAAAAGGGCGAGTTCCTCATCGTCACGGGAATGTCCGGCGCGGGTCGGACGACGGTGGCGAACGCACTCGAGGATCTCGGCTGGTACGTGGTCGACAACCTGCCCCCGCAGATCCTGCGTCCGCTGCTGGATCTGACCGACATGGGCGGCACCGCTCTTCCGAAGGTCGCGGCCGTGGTCGATGTGCGCGGCCGCAATCTCTTCGACGACTTCCCCGGGGTGGCGCGTGCGCTGCGTTCACGGGGTTCCGTGCGGGTGCTCTTCCTCGACGCGTCCGACGACGTGCTGGTGCGTCGGTTCGAGTCCGTGCGCAGACCGCATCCGCTGCAGGGCGAAGGAACCCTGCTGGACGGCATCCGCATCGAGCGTGCCCGGCTCGCGCCGATCCGCGAAGCGGCCGACCTCGTCATCGACACCTCGACCCTCAACATCCACCAGCTCGCGACCCAGGTCTCCGACATCTTCTCGGAGGAGGGCCAGGCGCGCCATCGCGTCACCCTGCTGAGCTTCGGGTTCAAGTACGGGCTGCCGACCGATGTCGACATCGTCGCCGACATGCGGTTCCTGCCGAACCCGTTCTGGAACGAGGAGCTTCGAGGCTTGACGGGCCAGGACGAGGAGGTCCGGGACTACGTGCTCTCCCGCGATGGCGCGATGGAATTCCTGGATGCGTACTCCGCGGCTTTGGCGCCGGTGCTCGAGGGATATCAGCGCGAGAACAAGAGCCACTCGACGATCGCGATCGGCTGCACGGGGGGAAAGCACCGCTCCGTGGCGATGTCGGAGGAGTTGGGCCGCCGTCTGGCCGCGATCCCCGGCGTCGCCGTGAACGTCCGTCACCGGGACCTCGGCCGAGAGTAGTGGGCCGCCCGGCCGAGTAAGCTGGACGTTTGCGTCGCGATCCGGCGCGTGAACGTGAAGGAGTGTCGTGGCACTAACCACCGACGTCAAGGCCGAGCTGGTCAGCATCCGCAATGCACCCCCGACGGTGCGAGTCGCGGAAGTGACCGCCATCCTCCGGTTCGCCGGCGGTCTGCATTCGATCGCCGGTCGTGTGGCCGTGGAGGCCGAGGTGGATGCCGAGACTCTCGCGCGCCGCGTCGCGCGTGACCTCGCCGAGATCTACGGTGTGCGACCCGAGATCGCCCAGGTGCAGTCGAGCACCGCGAACGACGGCGCCCGCTGGGCGGTGCGTGTGATCGCGCAGGGGGAGACCCTCGCTCGTCAGACCGGCTTGCTCGACCAGCGTCGGCGTCCTGTGCGGGGGCTGCCCAACCGGCTCACCACCGGCTCGCGCGCCGAGGTCGCGGGTCTCTGGCGCGGTGCGTTCCTCGCTGCGGGCACTCTGAGCGAGCCCGGACGCTCGGCGATGCTGGAAGTCGTCTGCCCGTCCTCGGAGGCGGCGATGGCGCTCGTCGGCGCCGCTCACCGACTCGGCGTCGCCGCCAAGGCGCGCGAGGTGCGGGGCATGCCGCGCGTGGTCGTGCGCGAGGGGGAGGCCATCCGCACCATCCTCAACGAGATGGGCGCCCAGAAGACCGCGATCGCGTGGGAAGAGCTCCGTCAGCGCCGTGAGGTGAGGGCCGGCGTCAACCGTCTGGTGAACTTCGACGACGCGAACCTGCGCCGTTCCGCGCAGGCTGCCGTCGCCGCGTGCGCGCGCGTCGAGCGTGCGCTGGAGATTCTGGCCGACGAGGTGCCCGATCATCTGAAGGTGGCCGGCGAGCTGCGTCTCGCGCACCGCGATGCCAGCCTCGATGAGCTCGGCCACCACGCCGACCCGCCCCTGACGAAGGACGCCGTCGCCGGCCGCATCCGCCGCCTGCTCGCGATGGCCGACAAGCGCGCCCAGCAGGAGGGCATCCCCGGAACGGAAGCCGCGGTCCCCGTCGGACTCGACGTCTGACCCCGCACCCCTTCGACGAAGACCCGCCGCCCGACATGAGGGCGGCGGGTCTTCGTCATACGACGGAAGGATCGGGGACGCAGCCGTGTTGTCGTCAGTAGGATGAATCACGTCCGCTCTACGCCGCACATCGGCGGCGCGGAGGATCGGCAAGCGCCGCGGCGCGGCGCGGATTGGATGAAAGCGATATGGCGACCTACACGCTCCCCGACCTTCCCTACGACTTCGCAGCTCTCGAGCCGCACATCAGCGGCAAGATCATGGAACTGCACCATGACAAGCACCACGCGGCCTACGTCGCCGGCGCGAACACCGCGCTCGACCAGCTCGCCGAGGCCCGCGAGAGCGGCAACCTCGCGAACGTCAACAAGCTCGAGAAGGACCTCGCCTTCAACCTCGGCGGTCACGTCAACCACTCGATCTTCTGGACGAACCTCTCGCCGAACGGCGGAGGCCAGCCCGAGGGTGAGCTGAAGGCGGCCATCGATGAGTACTTCGGCTCGTTCGAGAAGTTCCAGGCCCACTTCACGGCTGCAGCGACCGGCATCCAGGGCTCCGGCTGGGCGGTGCTCAGCTGGGACTCGATCGGCTCGCGCCTGATCATCCAGCAGCTGTTCGACCAGCAGTCGAACACCGCGCAGGGCACGATCCCGTTGTTCCAGCTCGACATGTGGGAGCACGCCTTCTACCTCGACTACCTCAACGTCAAGGCCGACTACGTCAAGGCCGCGTGGAACATCGCGAACTGGGAGAACGTCGCCCAGCGCCTCGAGGTCGCCCGTAAGCAGACGAACGGCCTGCTGGTACTGTCGTAATCGGGTCGCGTCCCGACGGGCCACGGCTCGTCGGGACGCCCTCTCAGCCAAAAAACCCCGCGCTTCACGCTTGCTGGAAAGCTGCGTGCAGCGCACGAGAAACAGGGAGACCTGAGTGTCTGTCAAGATCGGTATCAACGGCTTCGGCCGCATCGGACGCAACTACTTCCGCGCGGCTCTCGCGCAGGGAGCGGACCTTGAGATCGTCGCCGTCAACGACCTCACCGACAACAAGACCCTGGCGCACCTGCTGAAGTACGACTCGGTGGGCGGCGTCCTCGACGCCGAGATCAGCTACGACGAGGACAGCATCACCGTCAACGGCAAGACGATCAAGGCGTTCGCCGAGCGCGACCCCGCAGGCCTCCCGTGGGGCGAGCTGGGAGTCGACATCGTGATCGAGTCGACCGGCTTCTTCACCAAGGCCGAGCTCGCCAAGAAGCACATCGAGGCCGGCGCGAAGAAGGTCCTCATCTCGGCACCGGGCACCGGCGTCGACGGCACGTTCGTCATGGGCGTGAACGAGGACACGTACAACCCGGAGACGGATCACATCATCTCCAACGCGTCCTGCACCACGAACTGCCTCGCACCGCTGGCACAGGTCTTCAACGACGCCTTCGGTATCGACCGCGGCTTCATGATGACCGCGCACGCGTACACCGCCGACCAGAACCTGCAGGACGGCCCGCACAGCGACCTCCGCCGTGCACGCGCCGCCGCGATCAACATCACTCCCGCCTCCACCGGTGCCGCCAAGGCCATCGGCGAGGTGCTGCCGGAGCTCCAGGGCAAGCTGAGCGGCTCCTCGTACCGCGTCCCGGTTCCCACCGGCTCGATCGTCGACCTCACCCTCATCACGGACCGCGAGAACCTGACGGTCGACGAGGTCAACGAGGCGTACAAGAAGGCTGCTGCCGAGGGTCGCCTCGCCGGTTTCCTCCAGTACAACGAGGACCCGATCGTCTCGAGCGACATCGTGCACAACCCGCACTCGTCGATCTTCGACTCGACGCTCACCAACGTCAGCGGCAACCTGATCAAGGTCTCCAGCTGGTACGACAACGAGTGGGGCTACTCCAACCGTCTCGTCGACCTGACCGAGTACGTGGCCGAGCGCCTCTAAGCTCAGACACATGACTCTGCGCACCCTGGACACACTGGGGTCGCTCGAGGGCAAGCGCGTCATCGTCCGTTGTGATCTCAACGTCCCCCTGCGGGATGGGATCATCACGGACGATGGCCGTGTCCGCGCCTCGTTGCCGACCCTCAATGCACTGATCAACGCGGGTGCCCGCGTGGTCGTGTGCTCCCACCTCGGCCGCCCGGATGGCGCGCCCGATCCTCAGTACAGCCTGGAGCCGGTGGCCCAGCGGCTGTCCGAGCTGCTCGGCGCTCCTGTCGCCTTCGCACGCGACACCGTCGGCGAGTCGGCTCAGGAGGCCGTCGCCTCGCTCGAGGACGGCGGGGTCGTCGTCATCGAGAACCTGCGGTTCAACGCGGGAGAGACGTCGAAGGATGACGCCACCCGCGCCGCGTTCGCCGCGGAGCTGGCCACGCTCGGGGACGTTCTCGTCTCCGACGGGTTCGGAGTCGTTCACCGCAAGCAGGCGAGCGTCTACGAGCTCGCCGAGCTGCTCCCGTCGGCGGCAGGCCTGCTGATCGCCGCCGAGCTCGATGTGCTCGATCGTCTGACCGAGAACCCGGAGCGCCCGTACGCGGTCGTCCTCGGCGGATCGAAGGTCAGCGACAAGCTGGGCGTCATCTCGCATCTGCTTCCGCGGGTGGACAGGATCCTCGTCGGCGGCGGCATGCTGTTCACCTTCCTGAAGGCACAGGGCCACGCCGTGGCGTCGAGCCTGCTGGAAGAGGACCAGCTCGAGACGGTTCGCGGTTACATCGCGGAGGCCGCCGAGCGTGGCGTGGAGCTCGTGCTCCCCACCGATGTCGTGGTCGCCGCATCCTTCGGCGCGGACGCCGCGCACGAAGTCGCCGCAGCCGACGCGATCGAGTCGACGCCGTTCGGTGCCTCCGGCATCGGACTGGACATCGGCCCTGCGACGGCGGAGCGTTTCGCGGAGGTCATCCGCGAGTCGAAGACGGTGTTCTGGAACGGCCCGATGGGCGTGTTCGAGTTCCCCGCGTTCGCGGCCGGCACCAAGACCGTGGCGCAGGCGCTCACCGAGGTCGACGGCCTCAGCGTGGTGGGCGGCGGTGACTCCGCGGCGGCCGTGCGTCAGCTCGGATTCTCCGACGACCAGTTCGGTCACATCTCGACCGGCGGCGGCGCGAGCCTCGAATTCCTCGAGGGCAAGAAACTACCTGGGCTGGAGGTCCTCGGATGGGCGTGAACTCCCGTACCCCGCTGATCGCGGGAAACTGGAAGATGAATCTCGACCACCTTCAGGCGGTCGCGTTCGTGCAGAAGCTGCACTGGACGTTGAAGGATGCCAAGCACGAGGACGGGTCCGTCGAGGTGGCGGTCTTCCCGCCCTTCACCGACATCCGCAGCGTGCAGACGCTTATCGATGCGGACAAGATCCCGTTCGCGCTCGGTGCGCAGGATGTGTCGGCGCACGACTCCGGTGCGTACACCGGCGAGGTCTCCGGGGCGTTCCTGGCGAAGCTCGACGCGAAGTACGTCATCATCGGACACTCCGAGCGTCGTGAGTACCACTCCGAAGGCGACGACATCGTGGCCGCCAAGGTGAAGGCGTCGCTCAAGCACGGCCTCGTGCCCGTGATCTGCGTCGGTGAGACCGCTGGCGACCTCGAGAAGTTCGGCGCCAGTGCGGTTCCGGTGTCGCAGCTCGAAGCCGCGCTCGAGGGTGTCTCGCCGAAGGCGGACATCGTCGTGGCCTACGAGCCCGTATGGGCGATCGGCTCCGGCCAGGCGGCGACCCCGCAGCAGGCGCAGGATGTCTGCGCCGCACTGCGCGCCGTCATCGCGAAGGTTCTGGGCGACGAAGCGGCCGCGCGCACGCGCATCCTCTACGGCGGTTCGGTGAAGTCGGGCAACATCGCCAGCTTCATGCGCGAACCCGATGTGGACGGCGCTCTGGTCGGCGGGGCGAGCCTCGTCGTGGACGAGTTCGCCGCGATCATCCGCTTCGAGAAGCACGTCGGCGTGTGAGTGCAGCGGGGCTTCGGCCCCGCTGCACCGTATACTTGACCGTTACGGGGGCGCTCCGGCCCCAGCGAAAGGCTCTTTCTCGTGGCAATTCTCGAGTTCGTCCTGCAGGTCGTGCTGGGTATCACCAGCGTTCTGCTGACCCTCCTCATCCTCTTGCACAAAGGTCGCGGCGGTGGCCTGTCCGACATGTTCGGTGGAGGCATGACCTCCGCGGTCGGCTCTTCCGGACTCGCGGAGCGGAACCTGAACCGCTTCACGGTCGTCCTGGCTCTGACGTGGTTCGTCTCCATCGTCGCGCTGGGCCTCATCACGAAATTCGAGGTCATCTGATGGCAACCGGTGGAAACGCGATCCGCGGAACCCGAGTGGGCTCCGGCCCCATGGGCGAGCAGGACCACGGCTATCACGCCGACCGCATCGCGGTCTCGTACTGGGACGGCCTCGGCAACGAGACCGTGCGGTACTTCGCCGCCGGTCTCCCGGAAGAGGAGATCCCGGAGACGATCGATCACCCGCAGTCCGGTCTCCCCGCCGGTCGCGACAAGGAGAATCCTCCTGCGCTCGCGAAGGCGGAGCCGTACAAGACTCACCTCGCCTACGTGAAGGAGCGTCGTACCGACGAGGAAGCCGTCCAGCTTCTCGACGATGCTCTCACGCAGTTGCGTGAGCGCCGGGGGCAGTGACCTCGGTCTGACCTAGAAGAAGCCGCCGCGAGTGATCGCGGCGGCTTCTTCCGTATCCGGAGACCGTGCTCAGCGGCAGCCCGCCGCTGCGTCGATGTAGTTCTGCGGAGGGTATCCGTATGCCCAGACCCCGTTGGCATCGTCGGTGTAGCCCATGCTGATGGCCCAGGCGGTCGCCCACTTCTCGATGCTGTCCTGCGTGGAGGAGTCGTACATGCTCTGACACTTGACACTGATCGCATGCCCGACCTCGTGTGCGACGAGCGCCTTGCTCCGGACGCCCGGCCACTGCTCGGCAACCGAGTTCGAGAGTGCGATGGTCGCCCGCCCCTTCTCTCCCCACCACCACGTCGTATAGCCGCCCATGCTGCCGTTGTAGCCGGCGCCGCTGACCACCGGCGCCCAGTCGAAGTCGAGAAGCACGCCGGGAGCGAGGGACCGCGCGAACGCCTCGATCTCGAGCCGGGTGTCCAGAAGCGGCCCTGCCTTCTCCGCCAGCTCTTCGTTCTCGGTCGCGATGACCTGCGCAGCCGCGTCCTGCAGGGCGAGGTAGGCCGTGGCCGCATCTTCATCCACCGCCGTCGCGGCCGTCGCCTCCGCGGCCGCGTCACGTAGGGCGATCACGGTCTCGGTGCGCGCCGAGAGATGAGCGCCTTCGAACCCGGGCGCGGCCTCGCCCGCGGTGGTGATCACAGCCAGACCGCTCTCGGTCACCGTCGCCCGTGCGTCTTCGATATCGGTCGAGGCGTCCACGAGCTCGTCGGCGAGGGCATCGACGTCGCGGAGTCGCTCGTCCAGTTCCGACGTGGCGCCGAACAGCTCCCAGAACCAGCCGGGCTTCGTACCAACGGCAGGGATGTCCGTCGCGACGACGCCATCCGCGTCCGAGGCCGTGGCGGTGCTGTCTTCGACCGCCGAGGCGAGCCCGGCATGCACATCGTCGGGCACGGCGATCGGCTGGTTCCCTCCCGAGATGACCCGTCCGGCCGCATCGGTTGCTGCACGCAGGTCGGCGATGTCGTCGCGCACCTGCGCCTTCGCGCTCGACGTCGTCTCGGCGGCGCTCTCGTACTGCGACGCGGCGCTGTCGTATCCGAGATTCGAGGTCACCTGAGTGATGGCCAAGGCCGCGATCACGGCGGCTCCACCGAGCAGGCCGAGAAGGAGTCCGGTGCGCGTGCTTCGGCGTGGCGGCGTCGGTACAGGGGCGGAGGATGCCGCGGAGAACTGGACGGGCAGCTGGTGCCCGCCGTCGCGAAGCGTCTGACCCATTCGATGGTGCCTTCCGGTCGGAGACTGCGTGCAGCGGTGCTGTCAGCGTATTCGACGGGAGGGACAGGAATGCGAGAAGACCCCCACCGATGGTGGGGGCCTTCTCGAGTGGAGGGGCTGACGAGAATCGAACTCGCATCATCTGTTTGGAAGACAGAGGCTTTACCACTAAGCTACAGCCCCGGATCCGCACCTTCGGAAAGGTTCGGTACCGACTCATCGACTATACCGGACTCTGACGCATGCTCCTGTCCGTTAGACTCGGTGGGGCTGAATCCGCGTGCGGATTCCCCGGGGCGTAGCTCAGTTTGGTAGAGCGCCCGCTTTGGGAGCGGGAGGTCGCAGGTTCAACTCCTGTCGCCCCGACACGGCCCCCACGGACCTTACAGCCGCGATTCGAAGCGGAAATCACAAGGAGAACACACCAGCATGGCGAACAGCACCGTCGAGAAGCTGACCCCGACCCGGGTCAAGCTCACCATCACGGTCACCCCGGACGACCTCAAGCCCAGCATCGCTCACGCGTACGAGCACATCGCTCAGGACGTGCAGATCCCCGGCTTCCGCAAGGGCAAGGTCCCGGCTCCGATCATCGACCAGCGCATCGGTCGTGGCGCCGTCATCGAGCACGCCGTCAACGAGGGCCTGGACAAGTTCTTCCGCGACGCGACGGTCGAGCACAAGCTGCGCGTCGTCGGCCGCCCGGCCGCCGACATCACGCAGTGGCCGAACGAGAAGGACTTCTCGGGCGACCTGCTCGTCGACATCGAGGTGGACGTCCGCCCCGAGATCGAGCTGCCCTCCTACGACGGCATCACGGTGACGGTCGACGCCGTCGAGGCCGATGACGCCGCGCTCGACGCAGAGCTCGACAACATGCGCGCCCGCTTCGGCACGCTCGTCCCGGTCGACCGTCCCGCCGCGAAGGGTGACTTCGTCGAGCTCGACCTCGTCGCCACGATCGACGGCGCCGAGATCGACCGCGCCGAGGGCGTCTCCTACGAGGTCGGCTCCGGCGAGCTGCTCGAGGGCATCGACGACGCGATCGAGTCGCTCACCGCCGGTGAGGACACCACGTTCCGCTCGGCTCTGGTGGGCGGCGACCACGCCGGTTCCGAGGCCGAGGTCTCCGTGACGGTCAAGGCGGTCAAGGAGCGCGAGCTCCCCGAGGCCGACGACGACTTCGCGCAGATCGCGAGCGAGTTCGACACGATCGCCGAGCTCCGCGAGAGCCTCGCCGAGCGCGTCGCTCAGCAGGGCGTCTTCACGCAGGGCTCCGCCGCGCGCGACAAGCTCGTCGAGGTGCTGCTCGAGCAGATCGAGATCCCGGTCCCGCCGCAGCTCATCGAAGACGAGGTGCACAACCACCTCGAGGGCGAGGGCCGTCTCGAGGACGAGGTGCACCGCGCCGAGGTCACCGAGGCCAGCGAGAAGCAGTTCCGCACGCAGGTTCTCCTCGACACGATCGCCGAGCAGGCCGATGTTCAGGTGTCGCAGGAAGAGCTCAGCCAGTACCTCATCCAGTCGGCTGCGCAGTACGGCATGGCTCCGCAGGAGTTCGTCGAGGCGCTGCAGTCCTCGAACCAGCTGCCGGCGCTCGTCGGTGAGGTCGCCCGCAACAAGGCCCTCGCGATCGCCCTGGGCAAGGTGAAGGTCGTCGACAGCAACGGCAAGCCCGTCGATCTGTCCGACTTCATCGTCACCGACGACGAGGCCGCCGAGGCCGAGTCCGCCGAGGTCGAGGAGAAGCCGGCCAAGAAGGCTCCTGCCAAGAAGCCTGCTGCCAAGAAGGCTCCGGCCAAGAAGGCCGACGCGGCTGACGAGGCCGAGAAGCCGGCTGCCAAGAAGCCCGCCGCCAAGAAGGCTCCGGCCAAGAAGGCGGCCGACAAGGCCGAGTGATCGGACACGATCCAGTGAAGAGGGCGGATGCTGCGGCATCCGCCCTCTTTTCCATACAGGGAGCGGACAGTGATGAAGACGTGGGATGAGCGCATCGACGAGGTGTGGGATGACGCGACAGGCGAAGAGGTCGGCGACGACACGATCGCCCGCATCGACGCCCTCGCCGCCGAACGCGGACCGGATGACGCTCGTGCGGAGTTCGAGCGCGGTGGTGCGCGGGATTCCGCGGGGAGACCGGCGGAGGCCGTCGTGCTGTATCGGCGCGCCCTGGCGCTGGGCTTGGACGAGGAGCATCGCCCGCAGTGCGTGATCCAGATGGCCAGCTCTCTGCGGAACCTCGGCGAGTACGACGACGCTCTCGCCGTGATCCGCGCCGAGGAGGAGCTGTCGGCGGACGGTCCGTATCGCGACGCCATCGCGTGCGTCCATGCCCTCATCCTCGCGAGCGCGGGACGGCCGGCGCAGGGTCTGTCGGTGGCTCTGCTCGCCCTGGTGCCGCATCTGCCGCGCTACCACCGGTCGATGACGGCATATGCCCGCGAGATCGCGGACGCCGACACCTGATATGCCGACGGCGAACACGGCCTGGGTGCTGCGTTGACGCCGGTAGATTCGAATCACTGAAACACGGAATCAGGAGCTGACATGGCTGCAGAACCCCTCCTCGCAACGAGCGTCTTCGACAGGTTGCTGAAGGACCGCATCATCTGGCTGGGGTCGGAGGTGCGCGACGAGAACGCGAACGAGATCTGCGCGAAGATCCTTCTTCTCGCCGCAGAGGACTCCGAGCGAGACATCTACCTCTACGTGAACTCACCCGGTGGCTCCATCACCGCCGGCATGGCGATCTACGACACGATGCAGTTCGTGCCGAACGACATCGTCACGGTCGGCATCGGTATGGCCGCCTCGATGGGCCAGCTGCTGCTCACCGCGGGCACCAAGGGCAAGCGGTACATCACGCCCAACGCGCGAGTGCTGCTGCACCAGCCGCACGGTGGCTTCGGCGGAACGTCGAGCGACATCCAGACCCAGGCGCAGCTCATCATGTCGATGAAGAACCGCCTCGCCGAGATCACGGCGGCCCAGACCGGGAAGTCCGTCGAGCAGATCAACGCCGACGGTGACCGCGACCGCTGGTTCACGGCCGAGGAAGCGCTCGAGTACGGCTTCGTCGACCACATCCGCGAATCGGCCTCCGACGTCATCGGCGGCGGCGGAACCGACCAGGACACCGAGTAACGGAAAGCGAAAGGACGCTCATGTACACACCCACCTTCCGCTCAGCCGGTGACCTGCCCTCCAGCCGCTACGTGCTCCCGCAGTTCGAGGAGCGCACGGCCTACGGCTTCAAGCGTCAGGACCCGTACAACAAGCTGTTCGAAGACCGCGTGATCTTCCTCGGCGTGCAGGTCGACGACGCCTCGGCCGACGACGTGATGGCGCAGCTCCTCGTCCTGGAGAGCCAGGATGCCGAGCGTGACATCACGATGTACATCAACTCGCCCGGTGGCTCGTTCACCGCGATGACGGCGATCTACGACACGATGCAGTACGTCGCGCCGCAGATCCAGACCGTGGTGCTCGGCCAGGCGGCCTCTGCTGCGGCCGTGCTGCTCGCGGCAGGTGCGCCGGGCAAGCGCCTCGCGCTCCCGAACGCCCGGGTGCTCATCCACCAGCCCGCGATGGGGGAGGCCGGGCACGGCCAGGCCTCCGACATCGAGATCCAGGCCGCGGAGATCCTCCGCATGCGCACGTGGCTCGAGGAGACCCTCGCCGGGCACACCAAGCGCACCCCGGAGCAGGTGAACCGCGACATCGACCGCGACAACATCCTCTCCGCATCGCAGGCGCTGGAGTACGGCATCGTCGACCAGGTGCTCACGACGCGCAAGCGCGTCTGATCCCGATCGACTCGAAGGGCGTCCGTCATCACGACGGGCGCCCTTTCGTCGTCCCGGCGGATGTGCACTCGCCCTGGCGCAGTATGCGCATATGAGCAAGATGGTGCGCGAACGCTGTTAAAGGCCTACTCTGGAGGAGGAAGGAGGAAGCCGTGGAAGAAGATCTGCTCATGGTTCGCGTCGCCGAGCTGTACTACGACGAGGACAAGACCCAGGACGAGATCGGCGGACTCCTCAAGATCTCCCGGTGGAAGGTCGGTCGGCTGCTCACGCAGGCCCGTGAACGAGGCATCGTGCGCATCGAGATCGTGCACCCGCGCGCCCGCAGGCTCGGCCTCGAGCGGCTTCTGGTCGACCGGTTCGGACTGACGGATGCCGTCGTCGTGCCGGCGCCCGACGGCGATGACGGCACACTCGAGCGCGTCGCGCAGGCCGCCGCAGACTTCCTGACCGCCCTCCGGCCGGTGCCCCGCACTCTCGGGGTGAGCTGGGGACGCACGCTCCGCGCAGTCGCCGAAGCGCTCCCCGACGGGTGGGCGAACGGCGTGACCGTCGTGCAGCTCAACGGGGGAGTGAGCCTGAACCGGCGCTCCGGCGGTGCTGCCGGCCTCGCTGTCACGATCGCGCAGCGCGCCTCGGGACAGGTCTCCCTGCTTCCGAGCCCCGCGATCCTCGAGCGCGTGGAGACGAAGCAGGCGATCGAGTCCGACCGCACGGTCGCCGCGGTGCTCGAAGAAGCCGCGGAGGCGCAGGCGTTCCTGTTCACCGCCGGACCCTGCGATGCCTCTTCCGCTCATGTCGAGAACGGATACCTCAGCGCCGAGGACGTGGAAGAGCTCGCGCGTCGAGGCGCGGTCGGAGACGTTCTCGGGCGCTATGTCGACGCCGAGGGCAACATCGTCGACTCGCAGCTCGATGCGCGAACGGTCGGCGTCTCGCTCGACCGCCTGCGCGGAGCCACCCGCGCGATCTTCGTCACGGCGGGACCCGCCAAGCACGACATCGCGCGCACTGTCGTGACCAGCGGCCTGTGCGGCGTTCTGGTGACCGATGAGACCACAGCACGAGCATTGTTGGAGGAACTGTGACGACCAAAGAACTCAACCGCAGGACGGCGGTGGACGTTCTGGGCGGAGAGCCCGACGACGCCACGCTCCGGCGTTTCCTGCACGGACTTCCCGGAGTGGACGCCGTCGGTCTGGAGCAGCGCGCTGCCGGGCTCGGCACCCGCTCGATCAAGACCACCTCGAAGGCGTGGGCGCTCGACACGATCATCAAGCTGATCGACCTGACGACGCTCGAGGGCGCGGACACCCCCGGCAAGGTGCGCTCCCTGGTCGCCAAGGCGAAGAACCCGGATGCCGCCGATGCGTCGACCCCGCGGGTTGCCGCCGTCTGCGTCTACGGCGACATGGTCGCCGACGCGGTCACGGCGCTGGGGAGCCTGCACGGCGACCCCGACGACGGTCTGATCTCCGTCGCGGCGGTGGCCACGGCATTCCCGAGCGGGCGCTCGTCGCTCGCGATCAAGCTCGCCGACACCGCTGAGGCGGTCGCCGCCGGAGCCGACGAGATCGACATGGTCATCGACCGTGGGGCGTTCCTGTCGGGCCGCTACGGTCTCGTGTTCGACCAGATCGCCCAGGTCAAGGAAGCGTGCCGTCGCGAAGACGGCTCCTACGCCTCCCTCAAGGTGATCCTGGAGACCGGTGAGCTGAACACCTACGACAACATCAAGCGCGCCTCGTGGCTCGGCATCCTGGCCGGAGGCGATTTCATCAAGACCTCGACCGGCAAGGTCCAGCCCGCCGCGACGCTCCCGACCACCCTGCTGATGCTGGAGACCGTGCGCGACTGGCACCGTGGCACCGGAGAGAAGATCGGCGTGAAGCCGGCCGGTGGCATCCGTTCCTCGAAGGACGCGGTGAAGTATCTCGTGACCGTCGCCGAGACCGTGGGCGAGGAGTGGCTCCAGCCGCACCTCTTCCGCTTCGGCGCATCCAGCCTCCTCAACGATGTGCTCCTGCAGCGTCAGAAGCTCAGCTCCGGCCACTACTCGGGCCCCGACTACGTCACGATCGACTGACGGGAAGACGAACATGTCATTTCTGGAATACGCTCCCGCACCGGAGTCCACCGCGATCCTGAACCTCAAGGACAGCTACGGCCTGTTCATCGACGGCGAGTTCGTCGACGGCTCGGGCACCCCGTTCCACACCATCTCGCCGGCGACGGAGAAGCACATCGCCGAGATCGCCTCGGCCAGTGACGAGGATGTCGACCGCGCGGTCGCCGCCGCTCGTCGCGCCTACGAGAAGACCTGGTCGAAGATGAGCGGCCGCGATCGCGGCAAGTACCTCTTCCGCATCGCGCGCCTCGTGCAGGAGCGCGCCCGCGAGCTCGCCGTCGCCGAGAGCCTCGACAACGGCAAGCCGATCAAGGAGAGTCGCGACGTCGACGTGCCGCTGGTCGCCTCGTGGTTCTTCTACTACGCGGGCTGGGCGGACAAGCTCGATCACGCCGGACTCGGCGCGAACCCCCGCGCTCTCGGCGTCGCCGGGCAGATCATCCCGTGGAACTTCCCGCTGCTGATGCTCGCCTGGAAGATCGCGCCTGCACTCGCCGCCGGCAACACGGTCGTGCTCAAGCCTGCGGAGACCACGCCGCTCACGGCGCTGATTTTCGCGGAGATCCTTCAGCAGGCCGACCTTCCGGCCGGTGTCGTGAACATCGTGACGGGTGCCGGTGCCACCGGCTCCACTCTCGTTCGCCACCCGGATGTGGACAAGGTGGCCTTCACCGGTTCGACCGGTGTCGGCCGCGACATCGCACGGGCCGTGGCAGGCACCCACAAGAAGCTGACGCTGGAGCTCGGCGGCAAGGCCGCGAACATCGTGTTCGACGACGCCCCCATCGATCAGGCCATCGAAGGCATCGTGAACGGGATCTTCTTCAACCAGGGTCACGTGTGCTGCGCGGGAAGCCGCCTGCTGGTGCAGGAGTCGATCCACGATGAGGTCGTCGACCGGCTCAAGACGCGCCTGTCGACGCTGCGCCTCGGCGACCCGCTCGACAAGAACACCGACATCGGTGCGATCAACTCCGCAGCCCAGCTGGCGCGCATCCGTGAGCTCAGCGACATCGGGGAAGCCGAGGGCGCAGAGCGCTGGAGCGCGGACTGCGCGATCCCGGAGCAGGGCTTCTGGTTCGCCCCGACGATCTTCACCGGTGTCGAGGCGTCGCATCGCATCGCCCGTGATGAGGTCTTCGGACCCGTGCTCTCGGTGCTCACCTTCCGCACGCCCGCCGAGGCCATCGCGAAGGCGAACAACACGCCTTACGGCCTGTCCGCAGGCATCTGGTCCGACAAGGGATCGCGCATCCTCGCGGTGGCCGACCGCCTGCGTGCCGGTGTCATCTGGGCCAACACCTTCAACCGCTTCGACCCGTCGAGCCCGTTCGGCGGTTACAAGGAGTCCGGGTTCGGCCGCGAGGGCGGCCGCCAGGGTCTCACCGCCTACCTCAAGGGAGCCGCAGCATGAGCAAGCGACTGACCGTGCCCAAGACGTACAAGCTGGCGATCGGCGGGGCCTTCCCGCGGAGCGAGTCCGGCCGCACGTACGAGGTGCTCACCCCCAAGGGTGCCTTCCTCGCGAACGCGGCGAAGGGTTCCCGCAAGGACGCTCGCGACGCCGTCGTGGCCGCTCGTGCTGCGGTCAAGGGCTGGTCCGGTGCGACCGCCTACAACCGCGGACAGGTCCTGTACCGCGTCGCGGAGGTGCTCGAAGGCCGTCGTGCGCAGTTCGTCGAGGAGATCTCGGCGCAGGAGGGCGTCTCGGCGGCGGCCGCGGCCTCGCAGGTCGACGAAGCCATCGATCTCTGGGTCTGGTACGCCGGATGGTGCGACAAGTACGCCCAGGTGGCGGGTAACGCGAACCCCGTCTCGGGTCCGTACTTCAACATCTCCGTGCCGGAGCCGACCGGGGTCGTCGCGATCGTCGCACCCCAGGACTCGGCGCTGCTCGGTCTGGTGTCGGTCGTGGCTCCGGCTCTGGTCGCCGGGAACACGGTGGTCGTCGTCGCGAGCGAGCAGCACCCGCTCTCGGCCATCAGCCTCGCCGAGGTGCTCGCCACCAGCGACGTCCCCGGTGGCGTCGTCAACGTCCTCACGGGCTCGCCGGCGGAGATCGCTCCGTGGATGGCCTCGCACCAGGACGTGAACGCGCTCGACCTGGCGGGAGCGGGTGCTCTCGACTGGGTCGACATGCAGATCGCTGCGGCCGAGACGCTCAAGCGCGTGCTGACTCCGGGCGAGGTCGTCGCCTCTCCGGAGCGGATCGGCGCGTTCACGGAGATCAAGACCGTCTGGCACACCAAGAGCATGGTCTGACGGACGTCGGAACGACGGAGGGCCCTGCCGCGCATCGCGCCGCAGGGCCTTCTCTCTCGAAAGGGCGTTGCGGGAGCATCACTGTGGTTTCATGACGGCATGACGATCACGCCACGTCGGAATCCCTCCGCGGTCTTGTCGCTCCTGCTCGCCGGGACACTCTTGCTCGGGGGATGCGCCGTGGTGCCGGCCGAGACGGGCGGTGCGGGGAGTCCGGCCCCGCCCATGCCCACCGTGGCGTGCCCCCAGAACGACGGTGCGGTGCTTCCCCCGGAATGCGCGCCGTACGATCCAGATCACGCCATGGCGCAGAACGATCGATATCGGGATCGCATGGAGCTCTCTGACGAGGCTGCGGCAGCAGCGGTGCAGCCGGTGGCCGACCTGCGTGTGCGTCTGGAAGCACTGCGGACGGAAGGCGAGGTCTCGATCCGGGCCGTCGAGCAGGCGTTGCAGGAGATCGGCCTCCCGGGCGCCGTGGTCCGCGGTGACGAGGCTGCCGTGGAGTTCGGAGCCGGCGCGCCGGAGGGCGGGTGCGTGTTCGGCGAGGTGCGTCAGGACGCGGTCCGCGTCGAGGCGGGCGGATACATCATGGACGGAGGGTGCCTGCCCGCGCAGTGAGTCCGGATCCCACTCGCCGCAGACCAGAGCTCGCCGGTATGCGCAAAGCACTACGCGCCAATGCGGCCCGGTGTCGTATGCAGCGGTTAGGCTCGAAGGACGATCTCTGATCCCCCCTAGGAGGACGCGCATGGCACGCATCGGTGAAAGCGCTGACCTGTTCAAATGCTCTTTCTGCGGAAAGAGTCAGAAGCAGGTCCAGCAGCTCATCGCGGGCCCCGGCGTGTACATCTGCGACGAGTGCGTCGAACTGTGCAACGAGATCATCGAAGAGCGCATGGCCGAGTCGTCCGCCGACGGGGTCGCCGAATTCGAGCTTCCCAAGCCGCGTGAGATCTTCGCGTTCCTCGAGGAGTACGTCGTCGGCCAGGAGCCCGCGAAGCGCGCCCTCGCCGTCGCCGTCTACAACCACTACAAGCGCGTGCGTGCGCACGGCACCCTGCAGACCGCCGAGCAGAAGGCGGAAGAGGTCGAGATCGCCAAGAGCAACATCCTGCTCATCGGCCCGACCGGATGCGGCAAGACCTACCTCGCACAGACGCTCGCGAAGCGCCTCAACGTCCCGTTCGCCGTGGCCGATGCCACCGCGCTGACCGAGGCCGGCTACGTCGGCGAAGACGTCGAGAACATCCTCCTCAAGCTCATCCAGGCTGCGGACTACGACGTCAAACGCGCGGAGCAGGGCATCATCTACATCGACGAGGTAGACAAGATCGCCCGTAAGGCCGAGAACCCGTCGATCACCCGCGACGTCTCGGGGGAGGGCGTGCAGCAGGCTCTCCTGAAGATCATCGAGGGCACGGTCGCCTCGGTTCCGCCGCAGGGCGGCCGCAAGCACCCGCACCAGGAGTTCCTGCAGATCGACACCTCGAACGTGCTGTTCATCGTCGCCGGAGCCTTCGCAGGCCTGGAAGACATCGTGTCGGCGCGTGTCGGCAAGCACGGCATCGGCTTCGGCGCCCCGCTGCACGACAAGGGCAAAGACCTCGATCTCTTCAGCGAGGTGCTCCCCGAAGACCTGCACAAGTTCGGACTCATCCCCGAGTTCATCGGGCGTCTTCCGGTCGTCACCTCGGTGTCGCCTCTCGACCAGTCCGCGCTCATCGACATCCTCACCGGCCCGCGCAACGCTCTCGTGAAGCAGTACCAGCGCATGTTCGAGATCGACGGCGTGCAGCTCGAGTTCGAAGAGGATGCACTGCGATCGATCGCGGACCTCGCTGTCGAGCGCAAGACCGGTGCCCGCGGACTCCGCGCGATCCTGGAAGACGTGCTGGGACCGATCATGTTCGAGATCCCGTCGGCGGAAGATGTCGCCAAGGTCATCGTCACGCGCGCGGCCGTCGACGAAGGCGCACCGCCCACCATCGTGATGGAGCGCAAGCGCAAGAGCGCGTGAGCGCTGAGCCGGCCGCCTGGACGACGATCGCCCGCAGGACGGTCGTCGAAGACCGGTGGATCCGTCTGCGCGCGGACGACTGCGAAGACATCAGCGGCCGGTCGATAGCGCCGTACTACGTGCTGGAGTACGGCGACTGGATCTCGGTACTGGCCCTCGACGGGAACGACGACGCGATCGTCGTCGAGGAGTACCGTCACGGCGCCGCCATCGTGGCCATCGGCACGATCGGCGGGGGAGTGGAGCCCGGGGAGTCGCCGGAGGACGCGGCCGCCCGGGAACTCCTCGAGGAAACGGGCTTCGAGTCCGACGACCTCATCGGGCTCGGTGCGACGTGGGCCAACTTCGGCAACCACACCAACCGCGTGCACCACTTCCTCGCGCGAGGATGCCGGCGCGTCGCGGAGCAGTCGCTCGACGACGGAGAGTCGATCGCGGTGCACGTGCTGTCGCTCGACGGGCTCGGTGACCGCCTCTCGCAGAGCTACCACCAGCTCACCTGGTACAAGGCGATGGACTGGCTCGGACGATGACCGGTGCTGCGGCATTGGGCGGGAATCGCCACACCGCTCCGCCGCAGTAGTCGGCGCTGCCTCGTCGCGGGTCAGGCGGTCTGCATGAGCAGATCGGTGCGCAGCTCCGCCGGCGCGGTGCTCGGGTCGGAGACGTAGACCTCGATCCAGACGCCTCCGGGACGGAGGCCTTCTGCCGCTGCGCGCTCGACCAGCCCTGCCCACGCGGCGCCGAGCTCTTCGTAGGAACCCAATAGGGTCGTCGCGACCGCTGGGCCTTCGGGCAGGGTCGAGGCGACGATGACACTCCCGCTGGCGGTCGGGATGGGATGATCGGGCGGCGACTGCACGGGGTAACCGATCTCGAGGTCGAACACGCCCATCGGATCACCGTGGTAGATCGCCAGCGCAGGGCCGGTCGGGATCAACACGTCGCCCGCGAACGTCAGTGCGATCGCCGAGTAGCTCGCGTCGAACGCGGCCGGGAGGTCGGCCATGCGGATGCCTTTGTGTCGGATGACGGCGAGGGGGACGGCGTCGAGGTCGAGCCGGTCGGCAGGACCGAAGGGGGCGTCGGGGAATGCACTCATGCGCTCAGGGTCTCACGACTCACGAGCCCAGTCCACGGCGCTTCAGGAGGGGTTCGATGTCGGCATCGCGGCCGCGGAAGTCGCGGTAGGCCTCGAGCGGATCCTTCGAGCCGCCCACTCCGAGCAGGCGCTGGCGGAATCGGTCGCCGTTGCCTCGCGTCAGACCGCCGCTCTCGCGGAACCACTCCACCGTGTCGGCGTCGAGCACTTCGCTCCAGATGTACGAGTAGTAGCCGGCACTGTAGCCGCCGGAGAACACATGGGCGAAGTAGGTGGATGAGTATCGGGTCGGGACGGCCGGATCGTCGAGTCCGATGTCGGTCAGCGCTGCAGCCTCGAAAGCGGCGACGTCGTCGACGTGTGCGTCTGTGCCCAGCCGATGCCATGCCTGATCCAGCCATGCCGCCGCCAGATACTCGCTGGTGGCATGCCCCTGGTCGAAGGTCTCGGTCGCGCGCAGGCGCTCCACGATCGCGGAGTCGAGCGGTGCACCGGTCTCGTGGTGCCGGGCGTAGTTGTCGAGCACCTCGGGCCACAGGATCCACATCTCGTTCACCTGGCTCGGGAATTCGACGAAGTCGCGGAACACGTTCGTCCCGGCGAAGTGCGGGTAGGTCACGGTCGCGAAGAGTCCGTGCAGCGCATGCCCGAACTCATGGAACAGCGTGGTCACCTCGTCGAGGGTCAGCAGCGTCGGCTCGCCGTCTCCGGGGAGGGGCACGTTCAGGTTGTTGACGACGACGGGTGCCGTGCCGCGCAGTCGGGACTGGCTCACGATGGCGTTCATCCAGGCGCCGCCGCGCTTCGAGTCGCGGGTGTACAGATCGAGCACGTAGAGACCGACTGCGGTTCCGTCGGCGTCGCGCACCTCGAAGACTCGTGCGCCGGGGTGGTACGCGGCGAGGTCTTCGCGCTCGGAGAAGGTCACCCCGTAGAGCCGGTTCGCCGCGAAGAAGACACCGTCCTGCAGGACGCGCTCTGCCTCGAACCAGGGGCGCAGCGCACTGGAGTCGATGTCGTACCTGGCTGTGCGCACGCGTTCCGTGTAGAAGGCCCAGTCATGTGCCTCGACCGGGAAGGGCGACGCTTCGGTCTCGTCGACGATCGCCTGGAGTGCGGCATGCTCGGCGCGGGCGTTGCGCGCGGACGGGGCGGCGAGGCGGCGGAGCATCTTCTCCACGGCATCCGGCGTCCCCGCGGTCTCATCAGCGGTGACATAGGCCGCGTGCGAGTCGTAGCCGAGCAGCTTCGCGCGTTCGGCGCGCAACCGCACGATCTCCCGCAGTACCGGTCGGTTGTCGTTGGCGTTGTCCCGAGAGGCCCGCATGAGCGAGGCCGCCATGATGCGCCGCCTCGACTCCCGCACGCGCAGCTGCGCCAGTGCGGGATGCCCGCTGAACAGCGGCAGCGCGATGAGGTACTTGCCGTCGAGCCCCCGATCCGCCGCCGCGCGCGCGGCAGCGGACAGCTCGCCCGCGCTCAGCCCGTCGAGTTCATCGGCGGCATCGAACACCACGGCGAGGGCGTTGGTGTCGTTCAGCAGGTTGCGCTCGAAGGTGTTGGTCAGCGTCGACAGCTTCTGGTTCAGCGCCGTCAGCTGCGCCTTGTCCTCGTCGTCGAGACTCGCACCCGCGTGCGTCATCTCGCGGTGATGGCGCTCCACGAGGTAGCGCTGCTCGGGGTCGAGGTCCAGGGCATCGCGCTGCTCGTACACCCGCTGCACCCGCCAGTAGAGCTGACCGTCGAGCGTGATCGCGTCCTGGTGTGCGGCCATGAGCGGTGCGAGCTGCTCATCGATCTCCTGGATCTCGGGCGTCGCATCGGCCGAGCTCACCGTGTAGAAGGTGTGCGCGACGCGGTCGAGCAGTTCGCCTGATCTCTCCAGCGCCTCGATCGTGTTCTCGAACGTCGGCATCGAGCGCACCATCGTGATGCGGGCGATCTCGCGAAGCTGCTCCTGGAAACCTGCCTGGGACGCGGGGAGATAGTGCTCGGGCCGGATCGCGCCGTAGTCGGGGAGCCCGTAGGGGAGCGTCGACGGCTGCATCAGCGGATTCGTGGCGTCGGTCATGCCCACGAGCCTATCCACCGTGACCCGGCGTGCTCAGGATCCGTCCTCGCTCAGGCGCGTCATCACCCCGCGGAGGGCTTCGACGACCACGCGGACCGATCGGCGACGCAGAGTCTCGGGACGGGCGAGCAGGTCGATCATCCGATGAGTGCTCACCCCCTCGAGCGGGATGCGCACGATGTCGCGGTCGTCGACGCTGCGTGACGTGAATCGGGGCAGCATCCCGATCACCCCGCCCGCGGCCACGACCGCGGACACCGCGCCGTAGTCGTTGATGCGGTGCTGGATGTCGACGGGGTGACGAGCAACCGCCGACACGGCACGGAGCACGTCATCGGGGGAGTATCCGATGCGACTGGTGACCCATCTCTCGCCCGCGACGTCGGCCGGTGTGAGGTTCGCGCGATCGGCGAGGCGATGGGCCGTCGAGACGGCGACGTCGAGCGGCTCGCGGATCAGCGTGAGGCTGCGCACGCCCTGATCGGGCCAGGGCTCGGAATGCTCCATGCGGTGCGCGAGCACGAGGTCGTAGCGTGCGGTGAGCGCGGGGAACTCGCTCTGGGCGACGTCCTCGTCGGTGAGCTGCACCGTCGGCGCGTTCTCGGAGGACGACAGCTCCCTCACCAAGGGGCCGAACAGGGCCTGTCCGACACTGTGGAATCCGCTGACGCTCACGACCCCCGTGGCGGCACCTTCGAAGTCGTCGAGGGCGTGCCGCGCCGAGGCCATCGCGTCGATGACCTCGGCACCCGCCGCTGCCAGCACCTCGCCGGCAGGTGTGAGAGCGAGTGTGCGACCGAGCCTGCGGGTCAGCGGGGTCGGAACGCCTCTCTGCAGGGCAGCGAGCTGTTGGGATACGGCGGAGGGGGTGACCCGGAGTGCATCGGCCACCGCCGTCACGCTCCCGAGAGCACCAAGCTCTCGCAGGATCTGCAGCTGATGGAGTTCCACGTTCTCAGTGTAGGTGCGGCTACATCGATGATGCAGACGATGCCGATTGTTCTACATCGTCTGATGCGATGGGATCGAACACATGAAGGCACTGTACAAAGGCGCACCCGGCGCCGGACTCGAGCTCGTCGAGCGTCCTGATCCGATCGCCGGCACCGACGACGTCGTCATCCGGGTGTTGCGCACGGGGATCTGCGGCACCGATCTGCACATCCTCCGTTGGGATGACTGGGCGGCGTCCGCGATCGCCGCTCCGCTCATCCCCGGCCACGAGTTCTACGGGGAGGTCGTCGAGGTCGGCCCCGGTGTGCACGACATCGCCGTCGGCGACCGGGTGTCCGGCGAAGGACACATCGTGTGCGGCACGTGTCGCAACTGCCGAGCGGGTCGCCGCCAGATGTGCATCCGCACGATCGGCCTCGGTCTGCAGCGCGACGGCGCCTTCGCGGAGTACCTCGCTCTTCCCGCGACGAATGTGTGGGTGCACCACTCCGAGGTGACGCCCGAACTCGGTGCGATCTTCGATCCCCTCGGCAACGCCGTCCACACCGCCCTCACGTACCCGCTCGTCGGTGAGGACGTGCTCGTCACCGGCTGCGGACCCATCGGGCTGATGGCGATCGCGGTGGCCCGGCACGCGGGTGCACGGTTCATCACGGCGACCGACGTCAGCGCACCCCGCCTGGAGATGGCCCGCCGGATGGGCGCCGACGAGGTGGTCGACGTCTCGGTCCGCGACATCCGCGATGCGCAGCAGGCGCTCGGAATGCGGGAGGGGTTCGACATCGGATTCGAGATGAGCGGTGCGCCCTCGGCTCTCCCGGCCATGATCGACAACATGAACCACGGCGGCCGCATTGCGATGCTGGGTCTGCCGAGCGCGGGGTTCGGAGTCGACTGGGGCAAGCTCGTCACCCACATGCTCACGATCAAGGGCATCTACGGACGCGAGATGTTCGAGACATGGAACGCGATGGGGGCGATGCTGCAGACCAGCGCGCCCCTGCGGGACGCCATCGGCCGGGTGATCGCCGAGGTCGTCCCCGCTCGCGACTGGGAGCGCGGCTTCGCTGCGGCCGAGTCTGCGGGAACGGGCAAGATCATCCTCGACTGGACGGAGCTGTGATGTACGGGACTTTTCAGAAGCATGTGGCGGGAGAGCTGGCGGGGATCGAGGAGGCCGGACTCACCAAGCATGAGCGCGGCATCCGCGGACCGCAGAACGCCTCGATCACCGCGGACGGCACGGAGGTGCTGAACTTCTGCGCCAACAACTACCTCGGCCTCGCCGACGACCCGCGCATCCTCGACGCCGCGACCACGGCCCTGCAGGAATGGGGCTACGGTCTGGCCAGCGTGCGCTTCATCTGCGGTACTCAGGAGCAGCACCTCGAGCTCGAGCGTCGGCTCGCCGACTTCCTCGGCACGGACGAGGCCATCCTGTACTCGTCGTGCTTCGACGCGAACGGGGGCGTGTTCGAGACGCTCTTCTCCGCCGAGGATGCGATCATCTCGGACGAGCTCAACCATGCGTCGATCATCGACGGTATCCGGCTCTCGAAAGCGCGCAGGCTCCGCTACCGGAACCGCGACATGGCCGACCTCGAAGCGCAGCTGCAGGCCGCCTCGGACGCCCGTTTCCGCGTGGTGGTGACGGACGGCGTGTTCTCGATGGACGGCTACATCGCACCGCTCGCCGAGATCTGCGACCTGGCAGAGCGTTATGACGCCCTCGTCTTCGTCGACGACTCGCACGCCGTCGGCTTCGTGGGCGAGAACGGCCGGGGGACGCCGGAGCTCTGCGGAGTCGCCGACCGTGTCGACATCTACACCGGCACATTCGGCAAGGCGCTCGGCGGCGCATCCGGAGGCTACGTCGCCTCGCACGCGGAGATCGTGGCTCTGTTGCGCCAGCGATCCCGTCCCTACCTCTTCTCGAACACGCTCGCCCCGGCGATCGTGGCAGGCACCCTGACCGCGCTCGACCTCGTCGAGGGGTCGGCCGATCTTCGTGCGCGTCTGCGCAGCAATGCCGCGCTCTTCCGCGAGCGCATGACCGCCGAGGGGTTCGACCTGCTGCCGGGAGAGCACCCCATCGTCCCGGTGATGTTCGGCGACGCCGCGAAGACGGCGCGGATCGCTCGCGAGATGCAGGAGCGCGGTGTCTACGTGACCGCCTTCAGCTTCCCCGTCGTGCCCCGCGACCTGGCACGGATCCGGGTGCAGCTCTCGGCAGCGCACACGCCGGATCAGATCGAGCGCTGCGTCGCGGCCTTCGTCGCTGCACGGGCGGCGATCGACTGATCCGCACAACTTGCAAAGAAACACTTGCAAAGACTTCTTTGCAACGGTATCTTTGCAAGCATGACGAACGAGACCCAGGTCAGGACTCTGGACGCCAGTGCGCTGAAGGCCCTGGCGCACCCGCTCCGGGTGAAGATCTTCGACCTTCTCGCCGCTCGTGGTCCGCAGACGGCGAGCTCGCTCGCCGCCCTCGTGGGGGAGACCTCGGGATCGACCAGCTACCACCTCCGCGCCCTCGCCGCGCACGACCTCATCCGCGAGGTCGAGGGGCGGGGCACGGCACGCGAGCGATGGTGGGAGCGGCCCAAGGGGCGCATCGACGTGCCGGGGCCCGACGAGATGACCTCGCCGGCGAACCGTGCCGCTGCGCAGATCGTCACGTCGGAGTTCTTCCGGCTGCGGCACGAGACGCTGATGTCGTACCTCAACCGGCCGCAGTCCGAGGTGCCCGAGGCCTGGCGCGATGTGGGGATCACGATCACCACCCACCTCGATATGACGCCGGAGCAGGCCATGTCGCTCCGGGAGGAGCTCGAGAGCATCGTGGAGAGCGCCATCGAGCGCTACCGGGGTCAGACCGGCCCCGATGTTCGACGCGTCTCGCTCCGCACCGAACTCTTCGACCTTCCGACGCCGCAGCAGGCGACGCACGGATCCAGCGACGACACCGTGGAGGAATCATGACCAGCGCGACTCTTCACCTGGTGGCGCCGACCCAGACCGAACGCGGGCTGCTGAGACTCGCCGGCCATCTCACCGCCTACGTCGAGCACCGCATCTCGCGGCGCGCCGAACGGCGTGAGCTCTCCCTGGATCTGCTGCGCGAACAGCAGACCCGCAGGCAGGATCCGCGCGCCGTCGACCACGCTCTCGCCCAGCTCGGGCTGACCCGGCGCTGAGACCCGGTGTCGTCCTGGCGAGGAGGTTCAGTCCTCGAAGGGGCGGGCGACGATCTCGCCGGAGGCGGTCTGGAAGACCTCCCACCCCGCGTCGAGCTCAGCGATCGCGCGGCCTTCCAGCCAGGTGAGCGTCCAGTGACCGGTCAGCCCCTTGGCCTCGACCTCGGCGATCGCCGGTCGTAGGGAGGCGGGGACGGAAGCCGGAGCCTCGGACCCCGCCGCCCAGCGCGTGCCCAGCTGCATCAGGACGCCTCGACCGGAGCGAGCTCGATCGCGGTGACCGCGAACGCCTCCGCCTCGGTGAACTCGAGCTCGGCGATGCGGCCGACGGCGCGGAGGTCGTCGGCGGCTGCGCGGAGGGCGTCGAGCTTCGCGGCGGGGGCGGCGATCGCCGCGCGCGAGACCGGAGTCTTCTGCGAGGCCTTCGCCTCGGTCTTCGCGCGGCGGATGCCGATCAGCGCTTCACTGGCTGCAGCCAGCACCGCCGGGTCGCCGTCGATGCCGAGCGGCGTCGGCCACGCGGCCGTGTGCACGGAGCCCTCTTCGAACCAGGACCACGATTCCTCTGCCGCGAAGGACAGCACCGGAGCCAGCAGGCGGAGCAGCGTCGACAGGGCCAGACGCAGCGAGAGCGCCGCGGAGGCCTGTCCCACGTCGGCCTGGTTGTAGGCGCGCTCCTTCACGAGCTCGAGGTAGTCGTCGCAGAACGTCCAGAAGAAGGCCTCGGTGAGCTCCAGCGCACGAGCGGCGTCGTACCGCTCGAACGCCTTGGTGGCCTCGACGACGACGCTGTCGAGCGCGGTCAGCATCGACGCGTCGAGGGCATGAGTCACCTGCGCACCCTCGGGCACGGGGAACGACAGCACGAACTTCGCCGCGTTCAGCACCTTGATGGCCAGACGGCGACCGATCTTCACCTGCGTCGGGTTCTGCGGGTCGAACGCCGCGTCCATGCCGAGGCGGCTCGAGGCGGCCCAATAGCGCACCGCGTCGGAGCCGTGGGCCTCGAGCACGTCGGCCGGGGTGACCACGTTGCCCTTCGACTTCGACATCTTCTTGCGGTCGGGGTCGACGATGAATCCGGAGATCGCGGCGTTGCGCCACGGCGTCCTGCCGTCTTCGAGCGTCGAGCGCAGCATCGTCGAGAACAGCCAGGTGCGGATGATGTCCTGACCCTGGGGGCGCAGGTCGAACGGAGCAGTGAGCTGCCAGAGCTCCTTGTCGCGCTGCCAGCCACCCGCGAGCTGCGGAGTGAGGGACGAGGTCGCCCAGGTGTCGAGGATGTCAGCCTCGGCGTCGAAGCCGCCCGCCACGCCGCGCTGGTCCTCGGTGTATCCGGCGGGCACATCGGTGGTCGGGTCGATCGGGAGCGTCGCCGCATCCGGGGCGAGCACGCGGTCGTAGTCGCGCTCGCCGTTCTCGTCCAGGGCGTACCAGAGGGGGATCGGCACACCGAAGAAGCGCTGACGCGACACCAGCCAGTCGCCGGTCAGGCCGCCGACCCAGTTCTCGTAGCGCACACGCATGAACTCGGGGTGCCAGGCGAGCTCCTCGCCGTGGGCGATGAGCTTGTCGCGCAGCTCGCCGTCGCGGGCACCGTTGCGGATGTACCACTGCCGCGTGGAGACGATCTCGAGCGGACGGTCGCCCTTCTCGAAGAACTTCACCGCGTGGTTGAACGGCTTGCCGACAGCGGTCATGTCGCCCGTCGCCTGCAGCTTCTCCACGATCGCCTTGCGCGCGCTGAAGACGGTCTTGCCCGCGATCTCCTCGCCGTACCAGGTCGCCGCCTCGGGGTTCGCGACGGAGGCGGGGGCATCGGGCAGGAATCGCCCGTCCAGGCCGATCGTGGTCATGTTCGGCAGCGACTCGTTGTCGGTGGTGCGCAGCTCGCGCCACCAGATGATGTCGGTCACATCGCCGAAGGTGCAGACCATGGCAGCGCCGGTGCCCTTGTCGGGCTGGGCGAGGTGGTGCCCGTGGATCTCGATCTCGGCGCCGAAGAAGGGGGTCTTCACCTTGGTGCCGATGAGGTGCTTGTGCGGGCCCTCAGGGTGCGTCACGATCGCGATGCACGCGGGGAGCAGCTCCGGGCGGGTGGTGTCGATCGCAATCGATCCCGAGCCGTCCGCGAAGGGGAACTCGATCGTGTGATAGGCCGCCTGCTGGTCGCGGTCCTCGAGCTCGGCCTGCGCGATGGCGGAGCGGAAGTCGATGTCCCACAGCGTCGGGGCCAGCGCCTGATACGCCTCACCGCGCTCGATGTTGCGCAGGAACGCGAGCTGGCTCTGACGGATGGTGTCGTCGGAGATCGTGCGGTAGGTCTGCGTCCAGTCCACGCTCAGTCCGAGCTGGCGGAACAGTGCTTCGAACTGCTTCTCGTCCTCGATCGTGAGGCGCTCGCAGAGTTCGATGAAGTTGCGGCGGCTGATCGGCTGCTGATCGGCTGCACGGCTGGACTTGTTGTCGCCACCCTCGAACGGGGGTGTGAAGTCGGGCGTGTAGGGGAGCGAGGGGTCGCACCGCACACCGTAGTAGTTCTGCACGCGGCGCTCGGTGGGCAGGCCGTTGTCGTCCCATCCCATCGGGTAGAACACGGTCTTGCCGCGCATGCGCTCGAAGCGCGCCTTCACGTCGGTGTGCGTGTAGGAGAACACGTGTCCGATGTGCAGGCTGCCCGATGCCGTGGGAGGAGGGGTGTCGATCGAGTACACGCCGTCACGGCCGGCCTGTGCCGCGCGCAGACGATCGAACAGGTAGGTGCCCTGCTCGGCCCATGCGGCATCCCACTTCGCTTCGAGGCCTTCGAGTACGGGCTTGTCGGGAATCTGGTTCTGCGACGATTCGGAAGCAGGCATGAAGGTCTCCTCGAGCGATGTATGCGGCACTGTGTGAGCGTGCCTGAGTGTGGGTGGTGCCGAACAGTCTACCGAGCATCGCGGGGCCGGCAGGTCGCCGCAGATCGACCCGGTCCAACAATCCGCCGTAGGATGGAGGGATCCCGACCCGCTCGTCCAGAGGAATCGTCATGCCCGCAAAATCAGTGCGTCGTCTCCTGCCCTTCGCGGCGCTCGCCGCTGCCACCGCGCTGGTGCTCAGCGCCTGCGCGGCCCCCGGTTCCGAGGGAGAAGGCGGAGGAGAGCTGGTGTGGTCCATCGAGGGCGCGAACCTCTCGGCCGGGCACATGGACCCGCAGGTGAGCCAGCTCGACGTCTCCGGCATGGTGCAGCGGGCCGTGCTCGACTCGCTGGTTTTCCAGGAGGCGGACGGAACGTTCAGCCCGTGGCTTGCGAAGAGCTGGGAAGTCTCGCCGGACAGCACGGAGTACACCTTCGTGCTCCGGGACGACGTGACCTTCACCGATGGCGAGAAGTTCGACGCCGCCGCGGTCAAGGCGAACTTCGACCGCATCGTGGACCCCGAGACGGCTTCCGCTCAGGCTGCCAGCATGCTCGGCGCCGATTTCTACAAGGGCACGGAGGTCGTCGACGACTACACGGTCACGGTGACCTTCACCCAGCCGTACGCCCCGTTCCTGCAGGCGGCGAGCACGCCGCAGCTGGGCTTCTACTCGCCGGCCGTGATCGCGAAGTCCGCAGACAAGCTCAAGGCCGGCGGACCCGACATCACCGTGGGCACCGGGCCGTTCGAGCTCACCGAGTACACGCCAGACCAGGAGATCGTCTACACCCGCAACGACGACTACGCGTGGGGTCCGCACGACACCGAGGCTCCGAAGTTCGAGACCCTGCGCGTCGAGATCCAGCCGGAGGCCTCGGTCCGCACCGGTGTCGTCACCAGCGGCGAGGCCGACCTCGCCAGCAACATCCCGCCGAACCTCGCGAAGGACCTCGGCGACGGCGTCACGGTCGACTCGATCGAGTACCCGGGGCTGCCGTACTCGCTGTACCTGAACGAGAAGTACGGGGTGTTCGCCGACGAGAAGGTGCGCCAGGCCTTCGCCCGCGGCATCGACATCGACGCCGCTGTCGAGGAGATCTACTTCGGACAGTTCCCGCGGGCATGGAGCATCCTCGGCTCGACGACTCCGGGCTACGACGCGTCGCTCGAGGGCAGCTGGCCGTTCGATCAGGATGCGGCCGATGCGCTGCTCGACGAGGCCGGATGGACGGATCGCGACGCCGACGGCATCCGCATGAAGGACGGCAAGCGACTCTCCGTGCGCTGGATCGCCTGGACGCCGGTTCCCGACGACCGCGCCGCGCTGGGCAACGCCATCCAGTCGGACCTGAAGAGCATCGGCTTCGAGGTTCAGCGTGAGGAGCTCGAGCCCGGCGCCTACAACGAGCAGTACGAGCCGAAGACCTTCGATCTGACCGATTGGGGCTTCTCGGGCGTCGATCCCGATCTGCTGCGCAGTCACCTGCACACCGACGGATTCCAGAACGCCTCGCAGGTGAGCGACCCGCAGATCGATGCCTTGCTCGAGCAGGCCGTCGCCTCGAGCGATCAGGACAAGCGCAACGAGCTGTACACCCAGCTGCAGCAGTGGAATGCCACATACACGGCCATCGTGCCGCTGTACAGCCCGTCGGCGATCACGGCCGTCGGCGACCGCGTCGAGGGACTCGAGTACGACCTGTACGGTCGGCCGCTGTTCTACGATGTGACCGTCGGCTGAACCGTCGACGGAGCGGAGGGCACGGGTGGTGAAGGCTGCTCTCGCCCGTATCGCCGGTCTGGTCGCATCCGTCGTCATCGTCCTGTGGGGCGCGGCGACCGTCGCCTTCCTCGCGTTCCGGGTGATCCCCGGTGACCCCGTCTCGGTGATGCTGGGGCCCCAGGCGCAGGTGAGTGAGGCCGTCAAGGACGGGATCCGCGCCGACCTGGGGCTCGACCGTCCGCCGTTCGAGCAGTACCTCGGCTTCATCGGCCAGCTCGCTCGGGGAGATCTGGGGGAGTCGTACCAGCTGCGGATGCCGGTGACGGAGGTGATCGGACGTCAGCTCGGAGCGACGGTGCAGCTCTCGGTGCTCGCGCTCGTGATCGCCCTCGTGCTCGCGCTCGCGGTGGCGGTCCTCGTGCGGGGCAGGGCAGCGCGCACGATCGCGGCCGCTGTGGAGCTCGTGGTGCTCTCCTCCCCGGTGTTCTGGATCGGGCTCGTCCTGCTCAGCGTCTTCGCGTTCGGACTGGGCTGGTTCCCGGTGTCGGGAGCCCGCAACCCCGCCACGCTCGTCCTGCCGGCGATCACTCTCGCGCTCCCGGTCGCCGCGCTGCTCAGCCAGGTGCTGCGTGACGGCCTGATGCAGGCGGAGCGCATGCCGTTCGCCGAGACGGTGCGTGCCCGGGGTGCGAGCCCCTCGTGGTTCACCCTGCGGCACGGACTGCGGCATGGCGCCGCATCGGCCGTGACGCTCGCGGCCTACCTGACCGGATCCGTGCTCGGTGGTGCGGTGCTGGTGGAGACCGTGTTCGCGCGTCCGGGCCTGGGCCGCGTGACCCTCGCCGCGATCAGCGACCGCGACCTGCCGGTGATCACCGGGATCATCCTGCTGAGCGCCCTGGTCTTCGTCGCGGTGAACCTCGTGGTCGAACTCGTGCATCCCCTGATCGATCCGCGTGTCAGGGCCTCGCGAGCCGGAGACATCCGATGAGGCGCGCGCAGCGGGTGCTGCTGTGGGTCGCGATCGTGGTGCTCGCGGTGATCGTGTTCGCGGCGCTCTGGCCCGGCGTGCTCGCCACTCACGATCCGCTGCAGACCGCCGTTCGCTCCGCCCTGCTTCCGCCGAGTGCCGAGCACCTGTTCGGCACCGACCAGAGCGGGCGCGACGTGTACTCGCGAGTCATCTACGGCGCAGGGCGTTCGCTGGGCATCGGACTCCTCGCCACCGGGGTGGCGCTCGTCGTCGGGCTCGTCATCGGCGCGCTCGCCGGAGTCGCACCGAAGGGCATCGATACCACCGTGATGCGGGTGAACGACGTGCTGATGGCCTTCCCCGAGTTCCTCGTCGCGCTGGTCGTGGTCGCGGTCCTGGGTCCGGGGCCGGTGAACATCGCGATCGCGGTGACCCTGGCCGCTGTGCCCGTTTACATCCGGCTGGCGCGCGTGCAGACGCAGACGCTGCGCGTCGCCGAGCACGTCGAGGCGGCCCGCATCCTCGGCGTCCCGCGGGTGCGCGCGTTCACGCGGCACGTGGTGCCCGGCGTCCTCGGCGCACTGAGCGTGCTCGCGACCATCGGCATCGGTTCGAGCATCCTGGCCGCGGCCGGGCTCAGCTTCCTGGGTCTCGGCCCCTCGGAGCCGACACCGGAGTGGGGGCTCATGCTCGCCGGTGGTCGCAACGTGCTGGGACAGGCGTGGTGGATCTCGCTCTTCCCCGGCATCGCGATCACGCTCACCGTGGTGTCGGCGACGGTCGTCGGACGGATCCTGCGGGCGCGCGCAGACGGGAGGGCGGCATGAACGCTGCACTGCAGGTGCGGGGGCTGCGGATCGCCTTCGACGGGAAGCGCGTGGTGGACGACGTCTCCTTCACGGTCGAACGCGGGGAGTGCGTCGCGATCGTCGGGGAGTCCGGCGCGGGGAAGTCGCTCACGGCCCGCGCACTGCTGGGGTTGACGCCGGCAGAGGCCACCGTCTCCCTGGAGGGCCTCCTCATCGACGAAAGGGATGCCGCCGGGCTCTCCGAACGTGCGTGGCGCGACCTTCGCGGAGCCGGGATCGCGCTCGTCTCCCAGGACGCTCTGGTCTCGCTCGACCCCCTTCGCCGGGTCGGGGCGGAGGTCGCCGAGCCGCTGCTGCTGCATCGGCTCGTCCGCGGACGTGCGGCGCTGGCGGGGCGGGTGCAGGAGCTCCTGGCGCGGGTATGGATGCCTGACCCCGAACGTCGCTCCCGACAGCACCCGCACGAGCTCTCCGGAGGCCTCCGACAGCGGGCGCTCATCGCCTCCGCGCTCGCCGCGGGCCCCGCCGTGCTGATCGCGGACGAGCCGACGACCGCACTCGATGCCACCGTGCAGGCCCGGATCCTCGGACTGCTGCGCGAGATCACCGATGCAGGTACCGCGCTCGTCTTCATCAGTCATGACTTCGCCGCGGTTCGCCGGATCGCCGACCGAGTCCTCGTGATGAAGGATGGCATCGTGGTCGAATCCGGCACGGTCTCCGAGGTGCTCGAGAACCCCCGGCACGAGTACACGAAGCAGCTCATCGCCGCGACGATGCACGAGCCCAGAGCTGCGGCCCCCACGGAGTCCTCGCCGGTGCTGATCGCCCGCGGCCTCTCGCGCAGCTTCGCCACGGTGCCCGCCGTCATCGACGCGACGTTCACGGTGAAGGACGGACAGACGCTCGGCATCGTGGGGGAGTCGGGGTCGGGCAAGACGACACTCGCGCGCATGATCGTCGGGGTCGACACGCCGGACAGCGGCACCCTGCGGTGGACGGCGGAGCGACGGGTGCAACTCGTGCACCAGAACCCGCTCGGCGCCTTCGATCCACGGTGGACGATCGGCCGATCGCTGCGGGAGGGACTGGAGGCGGGCGGCGTGCCTCGCGCGCGACGTGTCGCCCGCGTCGGGGAGCTCCTCGCCGAGGTCGGTCTTTCGCCGGAGATCGCCGACAGGCGTCCGAGCGCCCTCTCCGGGGGTCAGCGACAGCGGGCTGCGATCGCCCGCGCGCTCGCCGCCGACCCGGAGGTGCTGGTGCTGGACGAACCCGTCTCGGCGCTCGACCCCTCGGTGCGGGAGCGGGTGCTGCGGTTGCTCGGCCGGTTGCAGCAGGAGCGGCAGCTGACGATGATCCTCGTCTCCCACGATCTCGACGTGGTCGGCGCGGTCGCCGACGAGGTGCTCGTGATGCAGGAGGGACGGATCGTCGAGCAGGGGGCGACCGTCGACGTGTTCGCCTCGCCCCAGCATCCGTTCACGCGGGAACTGCTCGACGCGAGTGGCCCCGCCGGCTTCTGATCTGCCGTCAGTCCTTGATCTGCCGTCAGTCCTTGATCTGGATGCCGATGCCCGCCGCCAGCGCCGGGGCGAGCTGCTGCACCTGGAACGAGGTGAGGGTGGCCCCGCGGAGGCTGTGGGCGTCGAGATAGGCGACGGCGTCGAGCCCACGCAGATCCACGTCTTTCGCACGCATGCCCCGTGGGTCGACCTCGTCGCTCGATGTGGCTGTGAAGCGCACACGGGAGAGCTCGGCCTGCGGCATGTCGATGGTGCGGATGCTGCACCCCGAGATCTCGAGATCGGTGATCTTCGCCGCCCCCAGATTCAGATAGTCGATGCGCACATCCCGCAGATCGAGCTCCGAGATGAGCGCCTCGCTGAGGTCGAGAGTGCCGATACGCCCGCCGCTGATCCGCACCCGCCGCACACCGGCATCGCGCATGCGGAGCGAGGCGATGCGCACACCGGACATGTCGACGTCGACGACCGTCGCGCCGGTGAGGTCGATGGCGTCGGCGTCGGCGCTCAGGATGCACTGCTCGAGCGTCGAGTAGGCGAGATCGACGGTGCCGTTCAGGTCGAGCCGGGCGGCGATGAGGTCGGCGCTGCGCGCGGGAAGCGCGGGCTCGAGCACGGGCGGCAGGTCGGGAGCGGTGATGCGGGGAGGGGCGGGGGACTCGGGGGTGCGGGCCATGCTTCGAGCGTAGGGTGCGCCGGCGACATCGCTTCCGGCGCGCGGGAGGCCGGGGCCAGGAGAGCAGAGGAGCGTCCTGAGGGTGTACGCACGCGTACACTGGACACACGAGCATCGATCCGGCCATCACCGGGGAGCTCTCGGAAGAACGGCGTCGCCCTCGGGAAGCGCTCAGTAGAACCGAGCGGGGCAGGCCCGTCACAGCCGCAGTGAGAGTGGTCGCGTCGTAAGGCGTGGCACGCGAGGTGGTACCGCGGTCCGCGAGGATCGTCCTCGCAGGAGCATCCGCCACGACGACCACTGCGAGACACGATGACCTACCCCCGTTCCTCCTTCGGCCCCGCCGCCGATTCCGTCGCGCCCAGCCCCCGCTTCCCGCAGATCGAGGAGGAGGTGCTCGCGTTCTGGAAGACGGACGACACCTTCCGCGCCTCGATCGCGCAGCGTGAGGGCTCACCCGAATGGGTGTTCTACGACGGGCCTCCGTTCGCGAACGGCCTGCCGCACTACGGCCACCTGCTCACCGGGTACGCGAAGGACGTGTTCCCGCGCTTCCAGACCATGACCGGCCACAAGGTCGATCGTGTCTTCGGGTGGGACACGCACGGGCTGCCGGCCGAGCTCGAGGCCATGAAGCAGCTCGGGATCACCGAGAAGGCCGAGATCGAGGAGATGGGCATCGACGTCTTCAACGCGAAGGCGAAGAGCTCGGTCCTGACCTACACGCACGAGTGGCAGGACTACGTTACCCGTCAGGCGCGCTGGGTCGACTTCGAGCGCGGGTACAAGACGCTCGACCTCGGCTACATGGAGAGCGTGCTGTGGGCGTTCAAGACCCTCTACGACAAGGGCCTCGCCTACGAGGGATACCGCGTGCTGCCGTACTGCTGGCGCGAT
Organism: Microbacterium sp. Root1433D1; assembly: GCF_001426835.1. Taxonomy (NCBI): domain Bacteria; kingdom Bacillati; phylum Actinomycetota; class Actinomycetes; order Micrococcales; family Microbacteriaceae; genus Microbacterium; species Microbacterium sp. Root1433D1. Next base: position 261,307 of record NZ_LMFN01000002.1, read on the forward strand.
GAGACTCCGCTCAGCGCCCACGAGCTGCGCATGGACGACGACGTCTACCAGATGCGTCAGGACCCGTCCGTCACGGTCACCTTCCCGCTGACGGGAGCCAAGGCGGAAGCGCTCGGTCTCACCGGCGTCCGCGCCCTCGCCTGGACGACCACGCCCTGGACCCTGCCGACCAACCTCGCGCTCGCCGTGGGCCCGGAGATCGAGTACGTCGTGCTCCCCGCCGGTCCGAACGGTGCGGCCGACGTGCACCAGGCCGCAGGGACGACGGATGCCGCGATCGAGTCCTCCGCGCACCGCTACCTGCTCGCCCGTCAGCTCGTCGGCGGATACGCCAAGGACCTCGGCTACGAGAGCACCGAAGAGGCCCTCGCGGCCGTCGACGCCACGGTCCGCGGCGCCGAGCTGCAGGATGTGACGTACGACCGGCTGTTCGACTACTACGCCGACACCGAGACCTACGGGACCGAGAACGCCTGGCGCATCCTGGTCGACGACTACGTCACCGTCAGCGACGGCACCGGCATCGTCCACCAGGCCCCGGCCTACGGTGAGGACGACCAGCGGGTCGCCGGCGCCGCCGGGATCCCCACGATCCTGTCCCTCGACGACGGCGGACGCTTCCTCCCGAACGTCACCGATGTGGCGGGCGAGCTGTGGATGGAGGCGAACACTCCGCTCGTGCGCCTGATCCGCGACAACGGTCGTCTGATCCGCCTGCAGAGCTACGAGCACTCGTACCCGCACTGCTGGCGCTGCCGGAACCCCCTGATCTACAAGGCCGTCTCGAGCTGGTTCATCCGCGTGACGGACATCAAGGATGACCTGCTCGCGAACAACGAGCAGATCACGTGGGTGCCGGAGAACGTCAAGCACGGGCAGTTCGGCAAGTGGCTCGAGGGTGCGCGCGACTGGTCGATCAGCCGCAACCGCTACTGGGGTTCGCCGATCCCGATCTGGAAGAGCGACGACCCGGAGTACCCGCGTGTCGACGCCTACGGCTCGCTGGAGGACCTCGAGCGCGACTTCGGCACGTTGCCGCGCAACCCCGAGGGCGAGATCGACCTGCACCGGCCGTACATCGACGACCTCACGCGCCCGAACCCCGACGACCCCACCGGCAAGAGCACGATGCGCCGCATCGAAGACGTCTTCGACGTGTGGTTCGACTCGGGCTCGATGCCCTATGCGCAGGTGCACTACCCGTTCGAGAACCAGGAGTGGTTCGACTCGCACTCGCCGGCCGACTTCATCGTCGAGTACATCGGGCAGACCCGCGGATGGTTCTACGTCATGCACGTGCTGTCGACCGCGCTGTTCGATCGCCCCGCGTTCACGGGTGTCAGCTGCCACGGCATCGTGCTCGGCAGCGACGGCTACAAGATGTCGAAGTCGCTGCGCAACTACCCCGACGTCTCCGAGGTGCTCGACCGCGACGGCTCCGACGCGATGCGCTGGTTCCTGATGTCGAGCTCGGTGCTGCGCGGAGGCAACCTCGCTGTCACCGAGGAGGGCATCCGCTCGGGCGTCCGCGAATTCCTGCTGCCGCTGTGGAACTCGTGGTACTTCTTCGCGACCTACGCCAATGCATCCGGCACCGACGGATACGAGGCCTCCTGGCGCACCGACTCCACCGATGTGCTCGACCGCTACATCCTGGCGCGTCTGGGCGACCTCGTCCGCGAGGTGCGCGCCGACCTCGAGGGCCTCGACTCCACCACCGCGTCCGCGCGTCTGCGTGACTTCGCCGAGGTGCTCACCAACTGGTACATCCGGCGCTCGCGCGACCGCTTCTGGACCGGCGTGACGGAAGACCCGAAGAGCCGCGAGGCCTTCGACACGCTCTACACCGTGCTCGAGACGCTCACCCGTGTCGCGGCGCCTCTCGTACCGCTCGTCAGCGAGCGCGTGTGGCAGGGCCTCACCGGCGGACGCAGCGTGCACCTGACCGACTGGCCCGACGCGGCGCAGTTCCCGGCGGCGGACGAGATCCGCGACGCGATGGACGCAGTACGCGAGCTGTCGAGCGTCGGCAATGCTCTGCGCAAGAAGGAGAAGCTGCGCGTGCGCCTCCCGCTCGCCCGCTTCACCGTGGTCTCGCCGCTGGCGGCGTCGCTCGGCCAGTTCGAGGACATCCTCCGCGAGGAGCTGAACGTGAAGTCGGTGGAGCTCGTCCCGCTCGCCGATGACACGGCGACGGAGTACGGCATCGCCCACCGCCTCAGCGTCAACGCCCGCGCGGCGGGGCCGCGTCTGGGCAAGGACGTGCAGAAGGCGATCCAGGCTGCGCGTTCGGGCGACTGGAGTGAGGTGTCCGGCGTCGTGACCGCGGGCGGCATCGTGCTCGAACCCTCGGAGTACGAGCTCGTGCTCGAGACCACGGGCCGCCCGGAGGGAGAGGCTCTCGCCATCGTCCCCACCGGCGGCTTCGTGCTGCTCGACACGACGACGACCCCGGAGCTGGAAGCCGAGGGGCTCGCCCGGGATGTGATCCGCGCCGTGCAGGAGACCCGCAAGAACGCCGACTTCGACGTCAGCGATCGCATCCAGCTGGTGCTCCGGTTCCAGGACGACGTGGACACCACAGCTGTCGTCTCCGCCTTCGACCTCGCCGGGATCGCGGCGGAGACCCTGGCCGAGGAGTACTTCGTGATCGACGCGCAGGGCGACTCGATCTTCGGACACGGGACGGTGCTCGCCGCCGCCGCGGCAGTGACGCCCGAGTTCTCCGCCGTCATCCCCGCCGGCACGTATGCGAACGCCGGTGACTTCACGATCGCCGTCACCAGGATGGGAGCAGCAGCATGAGCGCCGCCGACCGGGCCGATGCCGTCTACGAAGCCCTTCTGAGCCGCGCGGGAGAGCGCTGGGTGCAGCCCCGCAAGGAGCGCACCGCCCGCATCCTCGCCTTCCTCGACGACCCGCAGCGCACCTACCGCGTTGTGCACATCACGGGCACGAACGGCAAGACGTCGACCGCGCGGATGATCGAGAGCCTGTTGCGGGCGCATGATCTGCGCACCGGACTGTTCACGAGTCCCCACCTGGAGCGCTTCACCGAGCGCATCATGATCGACGGCGAGCCGATCGCCGACGAGGCGGTGGCGGACGCGTGGGACGAGATCGAGCCGTTCGTCGACATCGTCGACGCCGAGCTCGAGGCAGCCGGCGACGCTCCGCTGACGTTCTTCGAGCTGCTGACCGTGCTGGCGTTCGTCGCAGTGGCCGACGCGCCGATCGACGTGCTGGTGCTCGAGGTCGGCATGGGCGGCGAGTGGGATTCCACGAACACGGCCGATGGTGACGTGGCGGTGTTCGCCCCGATCGACATCGACCACGCCGACCGTCTCGGCAGCACGATCGCCGAGATCGCCGAGGTCAAGGCCGGCATCATCAAGGAGGGCGCGGCCGTGGTGTCGGCCCAGCAGCCCGCAGAGGCGGCCGAGGTGCTGCGTCGGGTGGCGGCGGAGCGCAACGCGACCATCGCCTTCGAGGGCGAGGAGTTCGGTCTCACCGAGCAGAAGCTCGCGGTCGGTGGGCAGCTGCTCACGATCCGCGGCCTGGCGGGGGAGTACGCCGAGGAGTACCTCCCGCTCTACGGCGCGCACCAGGGGCACAACGCCGCTCTCGCCGTCGCCGCCGTCGAGTCGCTCATCGGCGGGGCCACCCAGCGCATCGCCGCGGACATCGTCACGGCAGGCCTGCAGGAGAGCACCTCGCCCGGAAGGCTGCAGCTGCTCGGCATCGCCCCGACCGTGATCGTCGACGCCGCGCACAACCCGCACGGCGCCAAGGCGCTCGCTCAGGCGCTGGACGACAGCTTCGACTTCGACGAGTGGGGTCTGGTACTCGGTGTGCTCGCCGACAAGGATGCCGCCGGTATCGTCGCTGAGCTGGCTCCCACCGCGGCTCACGTGTTCGCCACCGCTCCGGATTCCGACCGCGCGAGCGACGCGGACGCGATCGCCGACCTCGTCGAGCAGAACGGACAGCGCGCGACCGTGCACCACTCGCTCGCCGATGCCGCCGACGCCGCGCGTGAGTGGGCCGCATCCTCCGACCGGCGCGCGGTGATCATCGCGGGGTCGGTCGTGCTCGCCGGTGAGGCGATCGCGCTGGCGCAGGACGAGGATTGGAAGGCGGGGTGGCGCGCATGAGCGCCGAGGCGACACCTGCTCGCCGGCCACGTCCGCCGCGCACCCTCGTGCAGAAGCTCGCACCGGTCGTGCTGGGATTCGAGGCCATCGTGGTCTTCCTCGTCGGCCTCACGATCTTCGGGCTGCGCCAGCTTCCCGAGGGGGTCGAGCAGTGGTGGGCGATCGTCGCTGGCGCCGTGCTCGCGCTCGCCTGCATCGTGATCGCCGGTATGATCACGAAGCCCTGGGCGCTCACCGCAGGATGGGTCATCCAGGCCGTCGTCGCCCTGTCGGCGTTCTTCGTCCCGTCGATCCTGCTCGTCGTCCTGATTTTCGGCGGCATGTGGGCGTATGCGACCATCGGAGGGGCCCGATTGGACGCACGACGCCCCGCCGAGCCCACGACCGAGACTCAGACAGAGAGTGAATGACATGGCCACCGAAGAAACCCTCGTCCTCGTCAAGCCCGATGGTGTCGCTCGCGGCCTCACCGGCGCGATCCTCGCCCGCATCGAGGCGAAGGGCTACGCCCTCGTCGACATCCGCCTGGTCGAGCCCGACCGCGACCTGCTCGCCGAGCACTACGCAGAGCACGAGGGCAAGCCGTTCTACGAGCCGCTGCTCGAGTTCATGCTCTCCGGCCCCTCGGTCGCCATCCGTCTCGCGGGCAACCGCGTGATCGAGGGCTTCCGCTCGCTCGCGGGCACCACCGACCCGACGACCGCGGCCCCCGGCACGATCCGTGGCGACTTCGGTCGCGACTGGGGACTCAAGGTGCAGCAGAACCTCGTGCACGGCTCGGACAGCCCCGAGTCGGCAGCTCGCGAGCTCGGCATCTGGTTCGACTGAGCGCCCGTCACGCCGAAGAAGCCCGCCCGTCGATCCGAGGATCGACGGGCGGGCTTCTTCCGTATCCGTCCGATATCAGCCGAGGGTCAGAAGACCATGCCGATGACCTCTCCGAGGAGGTCGAGGCCGCGCAGCTGCGCGAGCAGGATGACCACGGCGTAGGCGAGGATCGTCGCAAGGGGGACCCAGACCATCAGCCGGTTCGCCCGGTCCTTCAGCTTCTCGTTGCTCGTGAACGTGCCGTTGCGGGTCAGATGCAGCATCGTCGCGAAGAAGGTGGGGATGGTGACCGACCAGGTCAGCATGCACCAGGGGCAGAGCACGCCGAGGTTGGGCGCGTAGATGCTCTGCCAGATCAGCCAGCACACGAGGCCGAAGGCGAACGTGACGCCCGCACCGAACGTCATCCAGAACCATCGAGGGAAGCGCGAGCCGGCGAGCAGTGCGACGCCGATGAACAGGGGAGCCATCCAACCGGCGATGCCGAGCAGGGGGTTGGGGAAGCCGAACACCTCGCCCTGCCACGAGTCGAGATTCTTGCCGCACTGGATCATGACGCTGACGTTGCAGCTCAGCACGGCGTCCGGATTCGCCGCCAGCACGAACTTCTCGATCGTGAGCTGGAAGGCGGCGAACCAGCCCACCACACTCGCGATGATCAGCCAGACGGCATAGATGACGGGGCGGGTGCGCTGCTCGCTCATACTGGGGATTATCCCAGCGACTGCTATGGATGCGGCGAGAACAGGCCGGAGAAAACTCGCTGCGCGTGATGGGATGCCGCGAACGGAGCCACTTGGTGCGATAATGGCCTGTGATGCGATGAACGGCGTTGCCGCGACACGCATCGAGCAGACTTCGGGGTCCAATGCCCCACGCGATCAGAGCCATGAGCCGGTCGCAAACCGAGTGAGTTCGCGGAACCCGCGGGTACCGCATGAGATTTCACAGGACACCGAGTGTCCCGTGCAGGGAGTAAGCCAGAGATGGCCGATGACAACAATGACAACAACGCCCCTACCCTCGACTTCCCGGCTGACGCCGCGGGAGAGCTGACGGAGCCCACTGCTCCCGAGGCGGACGACCTCACAGGGTCGTCGGACGAGGGCGATGAGCTCTCCGAAGCGGCAGAGGTGGCAGAGGACGCCGCCGCCGATGACGTCGCCGCCGGCTATGCCGCTGCGGATGACGCCGCGGCCGCTGCCGACGACGCTGCTGCTGCCGCCGAGTCGGTCGCGGATGCACAGGCGGAAGCAGAAGCTGACGCGGAAGCCGCTGCAGGAGCGAGCGCTGAGGCAGAGGAGACCACCGAGACGGTGAGCACCGACACCGAGACGCTGCCGGCTGCCTCTTCAGAGGCAGACGCAGAGCCCGTCGCCGAGCCGGTCGTCGAGGAGASCACCGCCTCGGAGACCACCGCCTCGGAGACGGCCGTCGAGGAGAGCACCGCCTCGGAGACCACCGCCTCGGAGACGGCCGTCGAGGAGAGCACCGCCCGAGGAGGCTCCGGTGACCGCCGTGTCGCTCGGCCTGCTTCCCGAGGTGTTCGTCTCCCAGGTCTCCACGCAGCTGCACTTCTACGCGCCGGAGGTCGTCCCTCTTCCCGCACGCCCGGGTCGCGAGCGCATCTTCGACCGCATCGCCGAACGCGAGCAGCCCCAGGAAGACGCGGCGGGCCGTGGTCGTGGCCGTCGTCGCCGCGGTGGCTCCGAGGGCGAGGATCAGCGTGAAGAGCCGCGTCAGCGTCAGCGCGTCGTGGAGTACATCACCGAGCCGAAGGCCATCAAGGGGTCGACACGTCTCGAGGCGAAGAAGCAGCGTCGCCGCGACGGCCGCGATGCCGGACGCCGTCGCCCCGTCGTGACCGAAGCAGAGTTCCTCGCGCGCCGTGAGTCGGTCGACCGCAAGATGGTCGTCCGGTCCAAGAACGGCCGTACCCAGATCGGCGTCCTCGAGGACGGCGTGCTCGTCGAGCACTATGTCGCCCGCAACCAGGACGCGTCGCTCATCGGGAACGTCTACCTGGGCCGCGTCCAGAACGTCCTCCCCAGCATGGAGGCCGCCTTCGTCGACATCGGTCGCGGGCGCAACGCCGTGCTGTACTCCGGCGAGGTCGACTGGGACGGTGTCGAGACCGGCAACCAGCCGCGTCGCATCGAGCTGGCGCTCAAGCCCGGCGACCGCGTTCTCGTGCAGGTGACGAAGGACCCGGTCGGACACAAGGGCGCGCGTCTCACGAGCCAGATCTCGCTCCCCGGCCGCTACCTGGTCTACGTGCCGGGCGGGTCGATGAACGGCATCAGCCGCAAGCTCCCCGACAACGAGCGTGCGCGCCTCAAGCGCATCCTCAAGGAGGTGCTGCCGGAGTCCTCCGGCGTGATCGTCCGCACTGCGGCCGAGGGTGCCACCGAAGACCAGCTGACCCGTGACGTACAGCGACTCACCTCGCAGTGGGAGCACATCCAGAAGCAGGTCGAGAACCAGCAGGCGCCCGCGCTCCTGCACGCTGAGCCCGACCTTCTCGTGAAGATCGTCCGCGACGTCTTCAACGAGGACTTCACGAAGATGCTGATCCAGGGCGAAGATGCGCAGCAGACCATCCGTGCGTACCTGGAGAGCGTCGCCCCCGACCTGCTGGAGCGCGTCGAGGCCTACGAGGACGAGACCGACCCCTTCGATGCTTTCCGCATCACGGAGCAGATCGAGAAGGCGCTCGACCGCAAGGTGTGGCTGCCCTCCGGCGGCTCGCTCGTGATCGACCGCACCGAGGCCATGACGGTCGTCGACGTCAACACCGGCAAGTTCGTCGGCTCCGGCGGAAACCTCGAGGAGACGGTCACCAAGAACAACCTCGAGGCTGCGGAGGAGATCGTCCGCCAGCTGCGTCTGCGTGACATCGGCGGCATCATCGTCGTCGACTTCATCGACATGGTGCTCGAATCCAACCGCGACCTCGTGCTGCGTCGACTGATCGAATGCCTGAGCCGCGACCGCACGAAGCACCAGGTCGCCGAGGTCACCTCACTCGGCCTCGTGCAGATGACGAGAAAGAAGCTCGGCCTCGGCCTGCTGGAGACGTTCAGCGAGGCGTGCGAGGTGTGTGCCGGTCGTGGCGTGATCGTGCACCACGACCCGGTCGTGAAGCACCGCTCCAGCAACAGCAATGGGGGCGGCAACAGCAACGGCAACGGGCAGAGCGGTCGTCGCCAGCGCGGCAACGGCGGCAACGGCAACGGCAACGGCAACGGCAACGGGCAGAGCCAGAGCGCTCCTGCGGCGCCGGCCGTCACTCACAGCATCACAGAGGGCGCCAAGTCGGCTCTCGCGCAGATCGCGGCCTCGACCATCGCTCCGACGGCCGAGGGGGCGGCGCAGGAAGCCGAGACGGTCGACGTCGCGGCGGAGGCGCCCGCAGCTGCCGAGCGTCCGAAGAAGGCCCGCAAGAAGCGCGGCGGCGACCGCAAGGGCCCGAAGACTCCCGCTGAGCAGCTGCTCGACTCGGTTCTCGATGCCCTTCCGGAGCCGAAGGCACCCGGTCAGGGGCGAGGGCGTCGTCGGGTGAGCACGGCAGCGCTCACCGGCACTCCCGTCTCGGTGAACAACGAACCGTCAGCGCCGGTCGCGGCTGCGGACTCGGAGTCCTGAGGCGATCAGGCGACGCACCAACTCTTTGCCTTTCACATGCTGAGCGCCGGCGGCGACGAGCCGGGGGATGATCTCCTCCGGCACGTCGTAGTGGTCGAGGTCGAACGCGCGCGGAGCGATGCCGTTCGCCCGCGCGAACGCGTGCAGCTCATCGAGGCTCTCGTCGCTGACCAGGTGTGCCCACAGGCGTCCGTGGGCGGGCCAGAGCGGGTCGTCGACGAGTACGGTCACCTCGTCAGCCTACGTCCGCAGCGATGGGGTGGGGCTCGAGCGTGCGCCCAGACAGATCGGAGGCGGCCCGCTTTGCGACACAGACCCGCATCCGGTAAAGTAGTCCCTTGGTGCGTATGCCGCGTCGTCCTCGTCGGCCGAAGCGGAGAGTCTTGCGTTCGCACCCGCCGTTCTGCGGTGCATGCAAGCAACAGTCTTCCCGTGAGATCTCGGAGCCGCGAGCTCCCCAACGAAACAGGTATGAAGTGGTTTACGCAGTAGTGCGCGCCGGTGGGCGGCAGGAGAAGGTCGAGGTCGGCACGATCGTTCAGCTCGACCGTGTCAAGGCTGCCCAGGGCGAGAAGATCGAGCTGGCTGCAGTGCTGCTCGTCGACGGCGCCACGGTGACCACCGACGCTGACTCGCTCGCGAAGGTCAAGGTCACGGCTGAGGTCATCGGCAACCTCCGCGGCCCGAAGATCATCATCCAGAAGTACAAGAACAAGACCGGCTACAAGAAGCGTCAGGGCCACCGCCAGGAGCTCACGCGCGTCAAGATCACCGGCATCAAGTAAGCCCGAGGGGATTAGGACATGGCACATAAAAAGGGCGCAAGCTCAACCCGTAACGGTCGTGACTCCAACGCTCAGCGCCTCGGCGTGAAGCGCTTCGGCGGTCAGCAGGTCCTCGCCGGCGAGATCATCGTCCGCCAGCGCGGCACGCACTTCCACCCCGGCGTCAACGTCGGCCGTGGCGGCGACGACACGCTGTTCGCTCTGGCCGCCGGTGCGGTCCAGTTCGGCGCGAAGGGCGGCCGCAAGGTCGTCAACATCGTCGCCGCAGCTGAGTGATCACAGCGCGACACTAGATATCCGGTTCGGGGCGGGCTTCGGCTCGCCCCGTCCGTGTATCTGCCCTCCGAAAACGCACAGCAACCCAGAGGACTAGCAAATGGTCACGTTCGTCGACACCGTCACACTGCACCTGCGTGCGGGTAAGGGCGGCAACGGCTGCGTCTCCGTGCACCGCGAGAAGTTCAAGCCGCTCGGCGGCCCGGACGGAGGCAACGGCGGTGACGGCGGCGACGTCGTGCTCGTCGCCGATCCTCAGACCGGCACGTTGCTGTCGTATCACCACTCGCCGCACCGTTCCTCCGGCAACGGCGGTCCGGGCATGGGCGACCACCGCTCCGGGTTCCTCGGTGAGACGCTCGAGCTGCCGGTCCCGGTCGGCACCGTGGTGAAGAACACCGCCGGCGAAGTCCTCATCGACATGATCATCCCCGGTGAGCGGTTCGTCGTCGCCAAGGGCGGGATGGGTGGCCTCGGCAACGCCGCCCTCGCCACCCCGAAGCGCAAGGCCCCCGGGTTCGCTCTCCTGGGCACCCCTGGGCACGAGGGTGACATCATCCTCGAGCTGAAGACGGTCGCCGACATCGCCCTCGTGGGCTACCCGTCCGCCGGCAAGTCGAGCCTGATCGGTGCGATCTCCGCCGCCCGGCCCAAGATCGCCGATTACCCGTTCACGACCCTCCACCCGAACCTCGGCGTGGTGCAGGTCGGTGACTTCCGCTACACGGTCGCCGATGTGCCCGGGCTGATCGAGGGCGCCAGCGAGGGCCGAGGACTCGGTCTCGAGTTCCTCCGCCACGTCGAGCGCTGCTCGGCGCTGCTGCACGTGCTCGACTGCGCGACTCTGGAGCCCGGTCGTGACCCGATCTCCGACCTCGACGTCATCCTCGCCGAGCTCGGTGCCTACGAGGTCCCCGAGGGACAGACGCCGCTCCTCGAGCGCCCGCAGTTCATCGCTCTGAACAAGATCGACGTCCCCGAGGCACGCGACCTCGCCGAGCTCGTGCGTCCCGATCTCGAGGCCCGCGGGTTCCGCGTGTTCGAGATCTCCACGGTCTCCCATGAGGGGCTGCGTCCGCTCACCTTCGCGTTGGGCGAGCTCGTCGAGAAGGCGCGTGCCGAAGCCGCGCTCGAGACGCCGCCGGAGCGCGTCATCATCCGTCCTCGCGGCTCCAAGAAGGAATTCACCATCCGTGTCGAGGGTGGCACCTACGGCAACGTGTACCGCATCCTGGGTGAGAAGCCGGTTCGATGGGTGCAGCAGACCGACTTCCAGAACGAAGAGGCCGTCGGCTATCTCGCCGATCGACTCGAGAAGCTCGGTGTCGAGGACGAGCTCTTCCGTCTCGGCGCCGTTCAGGGCTCGACCGTCGTCATCGGCGAGGGCGACAGCATCGTCTTCGACTGGGAGCCCACCATGACATCGGCCGCGGAGCTGATGAGTGCGCCGCGTGGAACCGACCCCCGTCTGGCCCCGAACGCGCGACGGACGACGTCGGAGCGACGCGAGCAGTACTACGAGCGCATGGATGCCAAGGCCGAAGCCCGCGCCGAGGTCGAGACGCAGCGTCTCGCCGCGTACCGCGAGGACGGCGAGTGACAGCACGAACCCGCGCAGAACTCGCCACTGCGTCCCGCATCGTCGTCAAGGTCGGATCCTCCTCGATCAGCGGTGAGTCGTCCTGGCGCATCCCCGTCATCGTCGAGGCCCTCGCTGCCGCGCATGCACGCGGAGCCGAGGTCGTGCTGGTGTCATCGGGTGCGATCGCGTCGGGCATCCCGTTCCTGCGGTTGGACGCCCGCCCGACCGACCTCGCGACCCAGCAGGCCGCGGCGGCCGTTGGTCAGAACATCCTCATGTATCGCTACCAGGAGTCCCTGCGTCCGTTCGACATCGTCGCAGGGCAGGTGCTCCTCACCACCGGTGACCTCGAGAACCCGACGTCGCGCTCCAACGCCCGTCGTGCCATGGAGCGACTGCTCGGGCTGCGCACCCTGCCGATCGTGAACGAGAACGACACGGTCGCAACTCAGGAGATCCGCTTCGGCGACAACGACAGGCTCGGTGCGCTCGTCGCCCAGCTGATCGAAGCCGATGCGCTCATCCTGCTCAGCGACATCGAGTCGCTCTACACGAAGCCTCCGACCGATCCCGACGCCGAGCCGATCGACATCGTGGCCCCGGACGCCGACCTGACCGGCCTCGAGTTCGGAGCGACGGTCGTCAACAGCGTCGGCACCGGGGGAGCGGCCACCAAGGTCTCGGCGGCGCGCCTCGCGGCGGCGTCGGGGATCGGGGTGCTGGTCACCAGTGCCGACCTCGTCGAGCAGGCTCTCGCCGGCGCCGAAATAGGGACCTGGTTCGAGCCGGCCACCTCATAAACTGGGCGGATGACCGACCAGACCCCGCAGGCACGCCTCGAGCGCGCCAAAGAGGCCTCCCGCGCCACGGCAGCGCTCACGAGCGATGACAAGGCCCGTGTGCTCGAATCCATCGCCGTGTCGCTTCTGGATGCGGCGCCGCGCATCATCGAGGCGAACGGTCGCGACATCGCCCGCGGACGCGAGGACGGCATCGGGGAGTCGCTCATCGACCGGCTGCGTCTCGACGACAAGCGCGTGGCGGCCCTCGCCGCGGCTGTGCGCGAGGTGGCCGCTCTCGCAGATCCCGTCGGCCGCGTGGTCGGCGGACACCGGATGCCCAACGGCGTAGCTCTCGAGCAGGTGCGCGTGCCGTTCGGTGTGGTCGGCGCGATCTACGAGGCCCGCCCCAACGTGACGGTCGACATCGCCGCGCTCGCGCTGCGTTCCGGCAACGCCGTGGTGCTGCGTGGCGGGAGTGCTGCCCGCGACTCCAACACCGTCCTCGTCGACGTCATGCGCAGCGCCGTGCAGAACGCTGGACTCACGCCCGAGGCGATCCAGACCGTGGACGACTTCGGTCGTGACGGCGCGAAGGCGCTCATGCACGGTCGTGGCTTCATCGATGTCCTGATCCCGCGGGGGAGTGCGGGCCTCATCGAGGCGGTCGTCACGGAGTCGACCGTGCCCGTCATCGAGACCGGAGCGGGCAACGTCCACATCTTCCTCGACGAGACGGCGCCGGACGACTGGGCGAGTGACATCGTCGTGAACGCCAAGGTCCAGCGCCCGAGCGTGTGCAACGCGGTGGAGACCGTTCTGGTGCATCGTCAGGCGGCTCCGCGTCTGATCCCCCTGGTGGCCAGCGCGCTGCAGAGCGAAGGGGTCGCGATCCACGGCGACGACATGGTCGCCGGTCTCGTCTCCAACGTGATCCCCGCGGTCGAGGACGACTGGGAGACCGAGTACCTGAGCCTCGACATCGCGATGAAGGTCGTCGACTCCCTCGATGAGGCGCTCGATCACATCCGCCGATACAGCACAGGTCACACGGAATCGATCATCACGACCGACTCGCGCAATGCGGAGCGCTTCCTCGCCGAGGTGGACTCGGCCGTCGTGATGGTGAACACCTCGACCCGCTTCACCGACGGCGGCGAGTTCGGCTTCGGAGCGGAGGTCGGCATCTCCACCCAGAAGCTGCATGCGCGGGGGCCGATGGGCCTGTCGGAGCTGACCAGCACGAAATGGCTCGCGCGTGGGGCGGGGCAGACCCGCGGCTGAGGGCTAGACTGGGGGACGCTGTACATCACAGGATCCCGAACAGCACGCCACGAAACGGAGTCAGGATGAACCTCGTCGCACAGATCGCGATGGCCGCTGCCGAAACCGAGCACCACGGCAACGTCGCGCTCGAAACGGTGATCTTCGGAGCCATCGCTGCGGTCGTGTTCGCCTTCCTCGGACTGGTGACCTTCTCCTACAAGAACGTCGCCAACCGTCACTCGGCGAAGGCCGAGGCCTGGGCTGCGCAGCACGGCAAGGACGGTCACGAGGCGGGACACGGCCACTAGGCCCCCATGAACGACGCTGCGACCACGCGCACCCCGCGCATCGGCGTGATGGGCGGCACGTTCGACCCCATCCATCACGGCCACCTGGTCGCAGCCAGCGAAGTCGCGAACTCCCTCGGTCTCGACGAGGTCGTATTCGTGCCGACCGGACACCCGTGGCAGAAGTCGGGCGTCTCGCCGAGCGAGCATCGCTATCTCATGACGGTGATCGCCACCGCCTCGAACCCGCAGTTCACGGTCAGCCGCGTCGACATCGACCGCGAGGGCCCCACCTACACGATCGATACGCTGCGCGATCTGAAGCGCGATCGTCCGGATGCAGAGCTCTTCTTCATCACCGGTGCCGACGCCGTGGCGCAAATTCTCAGTTGGAGGGACCATGATGAGTTGTGGGAGTTGGCCCACTTCGTCGCGGTCTCACGCCCCGGACATGTCCTGAGCACCGACGGCCTCCCGAGCGACAACGTCAGCCAACTCGAAGTGCCGGCGCTGTCGATCTCGTCGACGGACTGCCGTGAACGCGTTCGCGACGATCAGCCGGTCTGGTATCTGGTCCCTGATGGGGTCGTTCAGTACATCGCGAAGCATCATCTGTATCGGAGCAAGGCATGAGTACATCGGATCAGCAGGAGCAGGGTCCGCTGACGCGAAAGCAGCTGCGGGAGATCCGGCTGACGGGATCGACCCCGGTCATCTCCAACGAAGAGGCCGCTGCGGCGGCTGAGGCGGCACCCCCCGTGCCGCCGCTGCCCCGTGCTGTCGAACCCGTCGAGGTCGCGCCGGCACCGACGTCGAACGCCGACGAGGCGAACGGCGATGCACCCCTGACGCGTCGTCAGGCACGTGAGCTGGAGAAGGTCCGCACCGCCTCGGTTCCGGTCATCGCCGACGACGATGCTGCAGAGGATTCCGACGACACGGAGTCGGAGCAGCCTGCCGACCACGCGCCGGAGGAGAACCCCGTCGAGTCGACCGCCGCCATCGCGGACGATGCTGACGCTCCTGCGGAGATCGTGTCGGGTGTCCCGGACTTCACCAGGAACGAAGAGCCCGGCGACGACGACGACATCGACGACGAGGTCGCCATCGCACCCGTGAGCGCATCCGTCGCCGCGGACTCGGTGGGCGAAGTTCCGCTCGAGGTCGCTGATGAGCAGGCTGAGGAGTCGGCGCACGACGAGGACGTGGCTTCGGCTCTCGGCCTCGTGACGGAGGACGCCGACGGTTCCGACGAAGATGCCGACGACGTGCTCGCCGACGTCGACGATGCCGATGACGACGACGACGATGACGCCGAGGTTCGCCCCACGGTCAACCCCGCCTTCGGCGAGGGGCTCCTCGCCGATGCCCCGGACCCGCACGCGCCGTTCCGCCCGTCGTTCGACGAACTGCTCACCGTGGGCGACTCGACCGGCTCGCAGCACTCCGCGCCGAACGCCCTGATCTTCACCCCGTCTCCGGGCGAAGGATCACTCTCCGGCCCTGTCGCCTCCACCGGCGAGATTCTCGTCACCGGGTCATACGAACTGCCGCAGGGCATGGGCTCGCAGGGCCATGCTCTCGGAACCACCGACGGCAAGGACGTCGACGCTGTTCTCATCGATGGCGAGCTTCCTCCCGCGTCGTCCCCCACGCCGATCGCCGCCAGCTCGGCGGTCAGCACCATCAAGCCCGCCGGCGAGGTGATCCGTCCGCCGGCGCCTGAGAAGGGCAACCGACTGATGATCACCCTGGCGATCGTCGCCGGAGGCCTCGCCCTCGCTGTCGGTGTCGTCGTCATCATCGCCATCACCACGAATGTGTTCTGATGCAATCACCTGAAACCGCCGAAGAGATGCTGCGCCTCGCAGCACAAGCCGCCATCGACAAGGGTGGAGAGGATCTCGTTGCGCTCAACGTCTCCGAGCCGCTTCCGCTCGTGGACATCTTCCTGCTCGTCACCGGAAACAGCGAGCGCAACGTCGCCGCGATCGCCGATGAGATCGAGGACCGACTGATCGAGTCGGGCCACAAGCGGGTACGACGCGAGGGACGTGCAGAAGCCCGGTGGGTGCTGCTCGATTTCGGCGACCTGATCGTGCACGTCTTCCACCAGGAGGAGCGCGTCTACTACGGTCTCGAGCGTCTCTGGAAGGACTGCCCCGTCGTTCCGATCGACGTGGCCGAGCCTGCCGCAGACCCCAGCTGACATGTCGACGCACCTGATCACGGGTGCGGGCTCCGGCATCGGCGCGGTTCTCGCCCATCGACTGCTGTCCCGTGGCGACGGCGTGGTGGCGCTGGTCCGTGACGCTGGGCGTGCCCGGCAGATCGCGGAAGAGCTCCCCGGCGCATCCGTCCTCGTCGGCGACCTCGCGCAGCCCGGCCGTCTGTCGTGGGCGCTGTCGAAGCAGCATCTGCCCGACCGCATCGACTCGCTGGTGCACGTCGCCGGCGTCGTCGATCTCGGTGACGTCGCCGACCTCGCCCCCTCACTCTGGGAGCAGCAGCTCGCGGTCAACCTCATCGCGCCCGCGGAGCTCACGCGCCTCCTGTTGCCGGTGCTGCGCGTGTCTCAGGGTCAGGTCGTGTTCGTGAACTCGGGCGCCGGGCTCCGTGCCAACGCCGGATGGTCGGCGTATGCGGCATCGAAGCACGGGCTCAGGGCCCTCGCCGATGCGCTGCGGGCGGAAGAGGCCCAGCACGGCGTGCGGGTGACCTCGATCTACCCCGGGCGCACCGCCACTCCGATGCAGGAGCGCGTGCATCAGCAGGAGGGGCAGGAGTACGACGCCGGCCGCTTCATCACCCCGGAGGCCGTCGTCACGACGATCCTCACTGCGCTCGACCTCCCTCGCGACGCGGAGATCACCGACCTCACGGTGCGACCGGGCCGCTGAGTCGTCGCTGTTCTCCGCGCCCGTGCCGCGACCGAATCCACCGACGGCACCGTCCTCGTGTGGTGTCAAGGGGCTTCCCCGGCAGCGGTTCGTGGCGCACTCTCTAGGGAGAGAGAGTCCTGGAGGGCCCCCACATGTCTGAACTTCCGGATCCGCGTTTCATGCTGAATCGCATCACGGCATCGGAGTGGGTGATCAACGACCTTCGTTACTCGCCCAACGATCCACGCCACGTGGTCGCGTGCGTGTACGAGCTCGCCGAAACAGAAGTCGAAGTGACCTGGTTGCGCGACCTGCCTCTCGCCACCCGATACGGGACCGTTTTCGAGGTGCTCGAGGACGTCGAGCGGATGCGTGGTTCGAGCAGAGCCACACGTCCGATCTCCATTCCCCATCGGCCGCCGCTGCTGGCGACGTAGTCGACCGCACGAGGCGCTGGCCGCCGCGAAGAAGCGCACCCCTCGATCAACGAGGGGTGCGCTTCGTCGTTCGCCTGTGGAGTGCTCCACCGACCGAGGTGCTCGGAGAATCCGCGTGCGTCAGGCCGCGCGGACACGCTCACACGCGACCTATGCGTCGCGTCGAAGGCTCTGCCGGTTCGAGATGAGACCGGCAGTGATCACGCATCCGACGGAGACGGCTGCCGCCGAGAGCAGCGGCGCCGCGACATCCGCGAGTCCGACGCCTGATGCAGTGAGCAGCGTCGTCGGAGCCCAGGTAACCAGTGCGTCGACGCTGCTCAGCAGCGGCAGTACCAGCATCAGCAGGGTCGCGGCGGCGATCGCGGGGGCGGTGCGCCTGGTCAGCGCCATGATGAGGTATCCGATGCTCATCGCCATGACGAGGTAGAGCGCCGACGCCACGCCGACAGTGATGATCAGCCCGCTGTCGATCGGACCGAGGAACACCGTGGTGAGTGCGGCAGCGAGCAGCAGGGCCCCGGCGTAGCTCCCGACGGCCGCGATCCAGTTGATGACGAGGCGGGGCAGCATCAGCGGGGCGAGGTGTCTGACCCGGGTGCGGTAGAAGATCGAAGAGCCGGGGCGGGTGTCCCAACTCATGGAGGTGATCGCGAGGGCGACAGCCAGAATGAGACCGAGTTGCATGGCGCTCTGGTTGAACAATGCGATCCCGTCCATCGGGGTGGCGTCGGCAGCTTCGATGGTGAGTTGCTCGGTGCCGGCGGCAGCGGCCAGCAACTCGGGCATGTAGAGCGCGAGGGCGGGGCCGGAGAGTCCGAAGAACGCGAACACGGCGAGCAGACCGATCAGCGCTCCGGAACGGATGAGGCGTCGCGTCTCGACGCGGGCCGAGGCGAGGATGAGGGTCATCGGTGTTCCTGGTTCTGGATGATGCGGGCGAATGACGCGTCGAGGTCGCGATCGCGCAGAGTGACCTCGATGATGGGCGCGCGGAGGTTCTGCAGGGCGGTCACCAGGTGTTCGGCGGCTGACTCGAAGCTGGGGAAGCGGACCGTGCACAGCATGTCCGCGTCGAACTCGAAGCGCGCTTCAGGGACAGCAACCGCAAGGTCGGCAGCGCTGATCTGCGCGGGGGCGCCGAGGCGGATCGCCCAGACGGGCGCGATGCCCTCAGTGAGGATCGACGCCGTCGTTCCCTGGGTGATGACGCGCCCTTGGTCGATGACGACGATGTGGTCGGCAAGCTGTTCGACTTCGCTGAGCATGTGGCTGGAGAGCAGGATGCAGCGGTGGCGCTTCTGCGCGGTGATGATCCCGCGCACGTCGGTGCGGCCGATGGGGTCGAGCGCGCTGTTCGGCTCATCGAGGATCAGGATCTCCGGATCCGTGACCAGCGCTGCCGCGATGCCGAGGCGTTGGAGCATGCCGCGCGAGAAGTCTGCGACACGACGATCCTTCACCGATCCGAGGCCGCACGCCTCGAGGGCCTCCCGTGCGGTCTCACGAACGATTCGCGCTCGGTCCTCGCGTCTGCGCGACATCGCGAGGGAGATCTCCACCACTTCGAGTGCGGTGAGCCAGGACTCGAACTGGGGCACGTCAGGGCAATACGCCACACGTGCGTTCGGCGAGGCGAACTCGACGGTGCCCGACTCGGGCCGGGCGAGGCCTGCGATGATGCTGAACAGGACCGTCTTTCCGGCTCCGTTGGGCCCGATGACGGCCGTCACGGCGCGTTCGTCAGCGGTGAAGTCGATGCCACGGATGCCACCACCGCCCGGGTAGATACGGGTGAGGTCTCCGACCTTCAGCGCCGCGGTCACCGCAGGTCCTCGTCTCTGAGTCTCTCGCCCCCGGCTCGGCCGATGATGATGTAGATGACCGCGCCGACCGGGACGGCGAACAGCACGATCAATACCCACGCCCACTTGGGGAGATGCTCGACGGGCCTGCGGATGATGTCGACGAGTGACCATCCGATGAGCACGGCCACGAGGACGAGAACAGGCATGAGGGGGAGGAGCATCGACGTGTCGAAGTTCACGGGGTTCACAAGGACTTCCCTTTCTTTCAGAGGATTGCCGTGGCAGAGTGCGCGGGTGCTGCACGAGCCACGCACGGCGAGCTGAATCAGTGGTGGGCACCAAACCACCACTGACTCGCCGCCTTCGCGACGTCGATATCGCTCAGCCGTTCGGCTCCGAGCTCTTCGGGGTGCTGCCCCGACGCGCATCGCCTCCGGGGGCGGTTTCGCGCGGCATCAGAACCGTGCTGAGAGTGCGACGACGGCGACCCGCGGACGGTTCGTTGGTCAGCACGCCTTCGAGTGCCGTCATGAGGGTGCGCCCGAACTCATCGACCTCCTCGTCGCTGGCCCAGAAGGACGCCTGAGCGAAACTGACCTGATCGGCGTGCAGGTCCGGGTCTCCGGCGTGCAGATAGTCGCTGAAGTCGCGGATCAGTCCGGAGGTGAAGACCGTGAACGCCGTCAGCAGCTCCTCGTTGCTCAGGGAGTTCAGTTCCTCCGCTGAGGGGTTGGCGAAACTCGGGGAGAGGCGGTAGGTCCTCTCGCTCGCTCCTCGAACCTGCTGCTCATCTGCCACCTCGATCAGCTCGTGCGTGACCAAGTGGCCGACGTGCCGGTAGAGGGTGGCGATCGGGATGTCGGCCAAGCGCTCATGAAGCTGGTGCGTCGTGAGTTCCTCCTCGCCCAGCAGCGTCTGGACGATACGAAGGCGAACCGGATGCAGAAGTGCCGAAGAAGTAGCCACATCGCAACGCTATCAGTATTGATAGTGATAATGGTAAACAACGTGGCCTGGTGTCCCGCGGTCGACAGGTCAGTCGACCGCGGGGCGGGGGTGATAGACCGATTGAGCTTCTACGGCTGCGGTGGCGAAATCACCGTCTGCATTGATGACGTGGCCGCGAGCCAGTGTGAGTCCGGTGGCGCGGCCCCGTCCTTTGAGCACGGCGCCGCGCAGGTCAGGGTCGGGGTCGCGGTGGCTCCCGCCGCCGACGAGCGAGACGTTCACCGCGGCGACGTCGCCGAGGATCTGCGATCCATCGCCCAGCGTGGAAGCGCCTGCGAGGTCGATCCTCCCGATGAGACGCACTCGGCTGCCGACGGTGATCACGGCATCGTGACGATTCGCGAGGAGGGCAACGGCGTGCGGGCCGAACTCGTTGTCGGCACCGATGCTCACGCGCCCGCCGTCGGTCGCCTCGATGCGGGTGCCCTCGAAGAACCTGTTGCCGTCTCCGATACGGAGAGCGTCGGATTCAGCGTCGATACGGACGTTCGGTGAGAACACGTTTCCTGTCCCGATCCGAGCGTGCACGGAGAGGAGGGCGGAGTAGGGGTCGATGAAGACGTTGTGATCGTCCGCGATGAGCTCGCTCACCGTCCGATAACCCAGGAGCATGCGCACGCGGTCCGCGTAGGCGAGGGGTGTCTCCGTCATGGCGCCTCCTGATCGCGTCCTCGTCCACTGGAGCGACCCCCATGAGACGAAGAAAGCCCCCGGAGAACCGGGGGCTTTTTCTGTGGACCTGAGGGGACTCGAACCCCTGACCCCCTGCATGCCATGCAGGTGCGCTACCAGCTGCGCCACAGGCCCAGACGCTGTTCCGGACCAGCCGGAGCAACTTGAAAAGAGTACTACACGAATCGACACGAGCACCAATCGGGGTGGGTATCCCGGGCGCGTCACGGCGTGGACGACGGCGGAGAGGAACAAGCGCGTGGAGCGGGGCGTTGAACCCGGCGTGAGCATCCTCGACAGTCTGGTGATCGGCGCAGGGCAGGCCGGCCTCTCGGCATCCTTCCACCTCGCGCGGCTGGGCATCTCGCACGTGGTCCTCGACGCGGATACGCGTCCCGGGGGTGCCTGGCAGCACCGGTGGGACGCGCTGACCATGCGTGACGTGCACGGGGTCGCAGAGCTGCCGGGAGACACGCCTCCACCACGCGACGGCACACGCGCGAACGAGGCAGTGCCCGCCTATTTCGCCGCCTACGAGCACAGGCATGCCCTCCCGGTGCTCCGTCCCGTGCACGTGGAGCGGGTGGACGACCGGGATGGCGTGCTCGTCGTGCGCGCCCGCGAGGGGGAGTGGACGACCCGCACCCTCGTGAATGCGACCGGCACCTGGTCGCATCCCTTCCTGCCGCACTTCCCCGGTATGGAGACCTTCGTCGGCGAACAGCTGCACACCGTCGACTACCCGGGGCCGGAGCACTTCATCGGCAAGCGGGTGCTCGTCGTGGGCGGGGGAGCGTCCGCCGTGCAGTTCCTCGGCGCACTCGCGCCGATCACCGACACGCTGTGGGTCACCCGTCGAGAACCGGTGTGGCGCAACGACGACTTCACACCGGAGGCAGGAGCTGCAGCCGTCGCGCTCGTGGAGCAGCGCGTCGCCGCCGGTCTCCCCCCTGAGAGCGTGGTCAGCGTCACCGGGCTCATGCTCCGCCCGCAGGAGCGGGAGGCCGAGCGTCTGGGCGCCTACGCCGACCGGCGCCCCCTGTTCGAGCGGATCGAACCCGACGGGGTGCGGTGGGCCGACGGCAGCTTCGAGCAGGTCGACGTGATCCTGTGGGCCACCGGGTTCCGCCCTGCGGTCACGCACCTGGCTCCTCTTCACCTGCGCAGTGCGGCCGGGGGCATCCAGTTGGACCGGAACGGCCGCGGTACGACGGCTGTCGCAGACCCCCGCGTGCAGCTGGTCGGCTACGGTCCGTCGGCGAGCACGATCGGTGCCAATCGTGCCGGTCGCTCGGCGGCGAAGGGAGTGCAGCGGGCGCTGCAGTCCACGAACGCGCGCGTCACCAGCGGTTGAGCACCTCTTCCGCGAATCCTTCGATGCCGTCGACATGCACCTGCGTTCCGGTGTCGTCCCGTACCCAGCCCGACCACACGCCGAAGAGCTGATCCGTCGTGCTCGAGATCACCAGGGCATTCGTGCGCGAGTGCTTGTCATAGAACGGGGTGAAGGTGAGGTCGGCGCTCGTCCCGTGCACACGCCACGGGCGCAGGAACTGCTCCGGGTCGTAGTCCCAGACGAGCTCTTCGCTGATCTTCGACAGGCGCCCGTCGACCAGCAGCGCGTTCTCGGTCGCCCCGGAGCCGTCGGTCCATTTCGAGCCCAGCTGCAGCCCTATGACGCGGCCGTCGACGGTACCGCTCCCCGTCGCCCAGTTCCAACGCACACGGTAGGGCCAGCGTCCGCGCCCGTGGTCGAGCACCGCCCAGCTGCCCGCGGACACGTCGTGGGTGACGCCGTCCACCGTCACCGTCCCTGTCGTCGGGCGTGCCACATCCTTCACCGTGTACTGGAAACGGGAGATGTCCTCTCCTCGGCGCCAGGGGACGACGACACCGAGGGACTCGTGACCGGGAGGACGGCCCGCCAGCAGGTCGAAGGACACCCGTGGAGCGGTGCCACGCAGACGGGTCCCGTCGAACGTCTCGTCGACGTCGATGGTGATGCGACGGGTGCGCGCTCGGACGGGCCCTGCACCGAGAGACGCCGGTAGCGTCGCGCTGCGGCCTCCCGGCGATATCACCGTCGTGCCGATGTCGTCACCGGTCGCTCGGTCGAGCACCCACACCTCATGCAGCGACATGTAGTCGACGCACGACACCGTGAAGGCGATGATGTGCGACGCCGTCATCACGTTCCAATACTCCCAGCGCTTGTTGCGCCCCCAATGACCGCGGCCCGGGATCCCCGAGGTGTCGTGCACCGGTACGCGCGACCAGCCCAGCGCATCGTGGTTCAAGGCCCCGTCGGGGGTGGTGAGTGACACGTGCGCGGTGATCTCGCGCTCGATCAGCGGTGTGGGCATCGTCGTCCTGCTGTCGGGAGGGACACCGTCTCGGGTCGGCGTCGTTGACCCGAGTGTAGAGGACCGAGTGCCGGGTTCGGGATCGACAGCGACCAGACCCCCGCCGCGCTCGGGGAGGGGAGCGTAGGGTGAAGACATGTCGCGAATCATCGTCTTCGGCGGCCACGGCCGCATCGCCCTCCTGCTCGCGCCGCTCCTGGTCGCTCGAGGGGATGAGGTGACGGGAGTGATCCGCAACCCGGATCATTCCTCCGATGTGGAAGCCGGCGGGGCGAAAGCGCTGGTCGCCGACGTCGAGAGCATGGACGTCGAGGCGCTCGCCGAGATCATCCGAGGTCACGACGCCGTCGTCTGGTCGGCAGGTGCCGGCGGCGGGTCTGCCGAGCGCACCTACGCGGTCGACCGCGACGCGGCGCAGCGCTCCATGGACGCGGCCGAACGCGCGGGCGTCCGACGGTACGTGATGGTGTCCTGGCTCGGCTCCACCGCCGATCATGGCGTGCCGCAGGACGATTCCTTCTTCCCATACGCGGACGCGAAGTGGGCCGCCGACGAGCACCTGCGAGGAACCGGCCTCGAGGGCACGATCCTCGCACCGGGAACGCTCACCTTCGACGAGCCCACCGGCCGGATCCAGATCGACCCCGACGGTCGAGGAGCGGTATCACGCGCCGACGTCGCGGCCGTGATCGCAGCCACCCTCCACGAGCCGTGCACGGTCGGCCGGACGATCCGGTTCGGGAACGGCGACACCGACGCCGCGGTGCCGATCGCCGAGGCCCTCTCCTGCTGACGAGCCCTGCACCGCACCGATGCGCGTGAACTCTCGACACCGGGGACGGGCGGCAGGCGCACTCGCGCTCGCCGCAGCGGTGGGGCTCTGCGCCTCGTCGGCGGCGTCGGCCTCGATCACGGCGACCACGGCTCCGCGCACTCCCTCGGCCACGGTGCCGAGCACCGGAGCCGAGAGGTTCGTCGACCGCGCGACAGCTTTGGTGAAGGCGATGCCTGTCGGGGAACAGGCATCGACCGTGGTGATGGGACACGTGGCGGGGACCGATCCGGGCGCGCTCCGGGCGTACATGGAATCGGGCCTGGGCGGATTCATCCTGATGGGAGCCAACATCCCGGCATCCGAAGCCGAGCTGCAGGCGCTCACCGCCGCGCTCACTGTGGATCCGACGCGGCCGCCGCTCATCGCCGTCGATCAGGAGGGCGGTCTGGTCTCGCGTCTGAACGGCGACGACCATGCCGCCTCCACCTCGCTGAAGGGTCTTCCGGTGTCTGAGACTTCCGCGGCGTTCGCCGCGCGGGGCTCGTTGGTGGCACGCGCGGGGATCACCGTGAACTTCGGCACCGTGGCCGACTACACGGCCGATCCCGGCTCGTTCATCCATGGCCGCGCACTCGGCACCGATCCGGTCGGTGCGGCGGAGCGCGTGGCGGCCGCGACCGGTGCGCAGGAGCAGTTCCTCGCTTCGACGCTCAAGCACTTCCCCGGGCACGGTGCGGCGCCCGGCGACTCGCATCATGCGATCCCGAGCACGACGATGGGGCTCGAGGAGTGGCGTGCCACCGCCGCTGTTCCGTTCGCTGCAGGGATCGACGCGGGGGCCTCGCTGCTGATGTACGGGCATCTGGCCTACACGGCCGTCGACACCCTGCCGGCATCCCTCTCGCCGACCTGGCATGAGATCGCCAGGGACGAGCTCGGCTTCACGGGCGTCGCGGTCACCGACGACCTCGGGATGCTGCTCTCGTCGGGCGACCCGGCCTATGCGGACCCGGTCGCGAACGGGGTGGCGGCGATCGCCGCGGGGAACGACCTGGTGCTGATGGTCGCGGGCTCCGATGCGCAGACGGCGGGATCGATGGTGCACGGCATCACCGCGGCGGTCGAGACGGGCACGCTGTCGCCCGAGCGCCTCGAAGAAGCGGCGACGCGCGTGGTCGCGCTGCGGCTGCAGCTCTCCACCGCGACGGCCTCCTGGGCGGTCTGCGAAGACTGCGACCGGGTGGACTGAGCGCTCAGGCCGCGTCGCGGACCCCGGCGCCGAGCCACGCGTTCAACAGTGCGGTGCGCAAGGCGGCCCCGCGGTCCGCGAACCCTCGCTGCCGACGCACGTACTCGGCCTTGCCCTCGGGCGTCTCGATGGGCACGGGAACCACGTCCCACGCCGAGAGGTCGTACGGTGCCGCCTGCATGTCGAGAAGGCGTATGTCGCGAGCGAGTTCGAACGAATCCAGGAGGAGGTCGCCCGGGATGAGGGGCCCGAGCTTCGTCGCCCACTTGTACAGGTCCATCCCCGCGTGCAGGCACCCCGGCTGCTCGAACAGCGGCTGCTCGTCGCGACTCAACGAGGTGCGGTTGCGGGGGACCGCCTCGGGGGTGAAGAAGCGGAAGGCGTCGAAATGAGTGCAGCGCAGGTCGTGATTCTCGACGACGGCATCCGTGCCCGCCTGCCCCAGTCGCAGCGGAACCGCATGTCGGTGCTCGTCGGCGCGGTACACCATCGCCCACTCGTGCAGACCGAAGCAGCCGAACTGCCCTGGCCGCGATGCCGTGCGGCGGAGCATCTTCTCGATGAGCGATGCCAGCTCCGCCTTCTCTCGGCCGAAAGCTGCCGCATCGGGAACCGCGCTGTCAGCGGATCGTCCTGCGCGGTACCAGCGCCAGTCGAGGCGTTCGCCGGCATCGGCGAGCTCGACGCCGGCGCCCGGGTGCCAGCGGCGCAGATGTGCGGGCTTGTACGAGTAGTACGTGAAGAGGAAGTCCCACACCGGGTGCTTCTCCGCCCGGGTCGCCCGGTCACGGTGCGCAGCAGTGAGAGCATCGGCACGTTCACGATGCGCTTCTTCGAGGACCAGCCAGTCCTGGCGGGAGAGGGACATGTCAGTGCAGGATGCCGGCTTCGCCCAGCAGATCGCGAAGACCGGCACCGTCTTCGGCACTCACCCACGGGGCGACATCCTCGGAGTGCGGCTCATGGCCTGCCCGACCACCCGCGAGGACGGCCTCGGCAGGGAGGAGACGACGGATCGCGACGCCCGCGACGGAGTCGGGGTACTCCTCCATGAACTGGCTGTAGATCGACTCGTCGTGCTGGCCGTCGTCACCGATCAGCAGCCACTTCACATCGGGGAACTCGGTCGCGAGTCGCCGCAGGTTCGTCAGCTTGTGCTCGCGCCCGCTGCGGAACCAGCGCTCATGCGTGGGCCCCCAGTCGGTCAGGAGCATGGAACCGGCGGGGAACAGATGACGGCCGAGGAAGCGCCACAGGGTGGGGGCGACGTTCCACGCCCCCGTGGAGAGGTAGACCATCGGCGCGCCGGGGTGCTGCCGCAGCAGCTGGTCGAGGAGCACGGCCATCCCCGGTACGGGAAGACGTGCATGCTCGTCGAGCACGAAGGAGTTCCAGAAGGCGATGAAGGGACGAGGGAGAGCCGTGACCATCACGGTGTCGTCGACATCCGACACCACACCGAACGACGTGCCCTCAGCGACGATGAACGCTCGTGCCTCCACCGGAGGCTGTCCCTCGACGGAGAACGTGAACGTCTGCCAGCCGGGCTCCAGATCGACGCGGATCATGGCGTCGACCACACCGCCGCGGTCGGCGGCGACCTGATGCGTGGTGCCGCCGAAATGCACGCTCACGGCGGCGAAGCCCACAGGGATGCCGACGAAGCTGCGCCAGCCACGAACGCTCGCGGGTTCACCGTCGCGGGTACGACGCTGCGGCGGCACGATCAGAACACGGCCGACGACGCGGACCCAGCCGGGACCGCCGTAGCCGGGGAAGGGAAGGATCGTCGCGACGCGGCCTCGACGGCGCGCGCGACCCTCTCGCCAGACGTGGAGGCGATGTTCGAGTCGGGCGAACCAGTGGATCCGGGGGGCCGGGGGAGCCGATGCCATTGCCTCAGTCTTTCACGTCGGCGTCGGCCTCTGCCTCCGGGCCCTCCAGATGACGGGCCTCGACGCGCTGAAGGAGCTTCTTGCCGAGGAACGCCAGGAGCAGGAAGAGCGCGATCACGCCGACGAAGATGTATCCCGCGAAGTGCACGCGATCGACCAGTTCGCGGAAGCTGCCCGCAGCGAGCGAGGTCACGCTCACGTAGGCGGTGGCCCAGAGGACGCACGCGGGAGCCGTCCACGCCAGGAATCTGCGGTACGGGTACTCGCTCATGCCCACGGTGAGCGGCACGAGGGAATGCAGCACCGGGAGGAAGCGGGACAGGAAGATCGCGATGCCGCCGCGGCGCTCGAGATAGTTCTCGGCGCGAACCCAGTTGTGCTCACCGATTCTGCGCCCCAACCACGACACTCGGATGTGCGGGCCCAGCCAGCGCCCCAGCCAGAAGCCGATGCTCTCGCCGATCAGGGCCCCGATCACGACCGCGACGCCCATCGCGACGCCCTCCAGCGGAGTGGCGACCCCCATCGAGGCGATGATCACGATCGTGTCACCGGGAACGACGAGACCGATCAGGATGCTCGTCTCCAGCATCACGGCGAGCCCGGCGATCAGCGTGCGGGCGACCGGATCGATCGACTGCACGGTGTCGAGGAGCCAGATCAGGAGGTCGTCCACCCCATGAGGATACGGGAGCCGCCCGGTCCTAGGCTGGAAAGGTGCCCGAACAGCTGAGTGCTCGCCCGCTTCCCGCCTGGGTGGAGCCGTCGTCGGTGTTCGGGATGCTGGAAGCCGGAGCCGCGGACGTGTTCTGGCTCGATGCCGGCGCGGCCGCCACGACGGGGTGGAGTTTCGTCGGTACGGGGGAGCCCTCGACACTTCCGCGCGAAGTGCGCCTCGACAGGGGTGCCGCCGATCCCGCGCTGCCGCCGTTCACCGGGGGGTGGGTCGGCTGGCTCGACTATGAGAGCGGCGCCCGTGTCGCCGGGGCGCCCGTGGCCGGCACCGTCGAGGAGAGCGGCGGCTCCTGGCTGCGCGCCACCCGTGTCGTCGCCTTCGACCACTCCCTCGGCCGCGCGTGGACCCTCAGTGCGGATCACGACGCCGAAGCCTGGGCAGCCGCTGTCTCCGCGTTGGTCGGGGCGCGGGAATCCGTGCCCATGCCCGTGCGGGCCGACGAGACCCGCGTCGCCCAGGCGCGACACGACCCGCAGGAGTATGCGGCCCTCATCGAACGCTGCCGCGATCTCATCCGTGCGGGTATCGCCTACCAGCTGTGCCTGACCACGCGCTTCACCGTCAGGGGAGCGCATGACGCCGTGGACGTCTACCACCGGCTCCGCACCGCCACGCCCGCCCACCACGGCGGGTTCGTGCGGATCGGCGACCGCACGCTGCTGAGCGCGAGCCCGGAGCAGTTCCTCCATGCGGACGGAGGCATCATCCGCACGCGTCCCATCAAGGGCACCAGGCCCCGAAGCTCCGATCCCGTCGCAGACGCCGCGCTCGCCGCAGAGCTCGCGACGGATCGCAAGGAGCGCGCCGAGAATGTCATGATCGTCGACCTGATGCGCAACGATCTCTCGCGGGTGTGCGAGCCGGGGAGCATCCGTGTCGAGGGGCTGTGGGTGGTGGAGAGCTATCCGGCCGTGCACCAGCTCGTGAGCACGGTGAGCGGCGTCGCGGCCGCAGGGACGACGGTCGGTGCTCTGCTGGAGGCGGCCTTCCCCGCCGGCAGCATGACCGGCGCTCCGAAGCTGTCGGCGATGACCAGGCTCCACGAGTTGGAGGGCGGGCCCCGCGGCGTGTACGCGGGCTGCTTCGGCTACATCGGCGCCGACGGCACCCTGGATCTGGCCATGGTGATCCGCAGCATCCTGATCGAGGGGGAGCTGGCCGTCGTCGGCGCCGGGGGAGGCATCACCTGGGGCTCCGTCGCCGCGTCCGAGGTAGCGGAGGTGGCGACCAAGGCGCGCGCACCGCTCGCCGCGCTCGGCGCCGGAATGCCTGTGCTCTGGCGTTCCGATATCCTGAACTGATCCCGCTTTTTCCTTCAGATTGGTCGTGCGTTCGTTGTCTGAGAACCTGTCCACCGCTCCTGCCGACGACGAGGCCCCGTCGGCGCACGCCATCCAGAACAAGTGGCAGAAGTACTGGGCGGACAACGGCACGTTCCTCACGGGCGGCGACGACGACACGCGCCCGCGGCGGTACGTGCTGGCGATGTTCCCCTATCCCTCGGGCGACCTGCACATGGGGCACGCCGAGAACTACCTCTACTCCGACATCGTGGCCCGTTTCTGGCGCCACCGCGGGCACAACGTGCTCAACCCGATCGGCTGGGACTCCTTCGGTCTGCCCGCCGAGAACGCGGCGATCCGTCAGGGTGCCGACCCGCGGGAGTGGACCTACCAGAACATCGCGCAGCAGAAGGTCGGTTTCGAGGCGTACGGCGTCTCGTTCGACTGGAGCCGGGTGCTGCACACCTCCGACCCCGAGTACTACCGCTGGAACCAGTGGCTGTTCCTGAAGCTGTACGAGCGCGGTCTGGCCTATCGCAAGAAGAGTCCGGTCAACTGGTGCCCCAACGACCAGACGGTCCTGGCGAACGAGCAGGTCGTCGACGGACGCTGCGATCGTTGCGGCGCCGAGGTGATCAAGAAGAAGCTCACCCAGTGGTACTTCCGCATCACCGACTACGCCGACCGTCTGCTGGATGACCTGAACCAGCTCGAGGGCTTCTGGCCGCACAAGGTGCTGCAGATGCAGCGCAACTGGATCGGTCGCTCGGTGGGTGCCGACGTCGACTTCCTCATCGAGGGTCGCGAGGAGCCGGTCACGGTGTTCTCGACGCGTCCTGACACCCTGCACGGGGCGACGTTCTTCGTGGTCGCCCCCGACTCCGACCTGGCGTCGGAACTCGCAGCCGATGCTCCGGACGAGGTGCGCCAGCGCTTCCAGACGTATCTGGAGCAGGTGCAGAAGGAGACCGACATCGATCGGCAGTCCACGGACCGTCCGAAGACCGGCGTCTTCCTCGAGCGCTACGCGATCAACCCCGTCAACGGCGAGAAGCTGCCCGTGTGGGCAGCCGACTACGTGCTGGCCGACTACGGTCACGGCGCGGTCATGGCCGTCCCGGCACACGACCAGCGCGACTTGGACTTCGCCCGCGCGTTCGACCTGCCCGTCAAGGTGGTCGTCGACACGACGGCCCCCGTCACCGGTGCCATGCCGGTCATCGAGGTCGACGAGGAGGGCGTGCCGATCGACACCGGTGCCGCGCTCGAGGAGCAGAACCCCGCGACCACCGGCATCGCGCTCACGGGCGAGGGTCGCATGATCAACTCCGGGGCGCTGAACGGACTCTCCAAGCGCAACGCCATCGCGCGGGCCATCGAGCAGCTGGAGGCCACCGGTACCGGTCGTGCCGCCAAGAACTACCGTCTGCGCGACTGGCTCATCTCGCGTCAGCGGTTCTGGGGCACGCCGATCCCGATGCTGCACGCTGAGGACGGAAGCATCATCCCGGTTTCCGAGGACAAGCTCCCCGTCAAGCTGCCGAGCGTCGAGGGACTCGACCTCAAGCCCAAGGGCACGTCGCCGCTGGGTGGCGCCGAGAGCTGGGTGCGCACGACCGACCCGCACACGGGTGAGCCCGTGCTGCGTGACCCCGACACGATGGACACGTTCGTCGACAGTTCGTGGTACTTCCTGCGCTTCCTCTCGCCGAACAGCGACACGGTGGCGTTCGATCCGGCCCAGGCTTCCCGCTGGGCGCCGGTCGACTCGTACATCGGCGGTGTCGAGCACGCGATCCTGCACCTGCTGTACGCGCGCTTCATCACGAAGGTGCTGTTCGACATGGGGCTGATCGACTTCACCGAGCCCTTCTCGAACCTCATCAACCAGGGCATGGTGCTGCTCGACGGGCAGAAGATGTCCAAGAGCAAGGGCAACCTGGTTCTCTTCCAGGAGGAGCTCGACGCCCACGGTGCCGACGCCCTGCGCGTGGGGCTGGCGTTCGCCGGTCCTGTGGAGGACGACAAGGACTGGGCTGACGTCTCGACGACCGGCGCTCAGAAGTTCCTGGCGCGCGCGATGCGCATCGCCGGCGAGGTATCGAGCCCGGTCGATGTGGTGTTCGACGGTGGCGACGCCGCTCTTCGGCGTGCGACGCACAAGCTCCTTTCCGAGGCGCCGGGCCTGGTCGAGCAGACCAAGTTCAACGTCTTGGTCGCCCGCCTGATGGAGCTCGTGAACACCACCCGCAAGACGATCGACGGCGCAGCGGGCGCAGCCGACCCCGCTGTGCGCGAGGCCGCTGAGACGATCGCCGTGATGCTCGACCTCATCGCTCCGCACACCGCAGAGGAGATGTGGGAGATCCTCGGTCACGAGCCTTCCGTCGGCCTGGTGACGTGGCGTTCCGCCGACCCGGCGCTGCTGATCGAGGACAAGATCACCGCCGTCGTGCAGGTGGGTGGCAAGGTGCGCGCCCAGCTCGAGGTCTCCGCCCGCATCGGCGAGTCGGAGCTCGAGGCTTTGGCACGCGCGGACGAGCGCGTGATCCGGTCGATCGGCGACCGCGAGATCGTGAAGGTCGTCGTGCGTGCCCCGAAGATCGTGAGCTTCGTCGTCAAAGGCTGATCACCTCTTCCTCCACGGAGGACGATGATCCGGTCAGGGGCCCCGCGGTACGCCGCGAGGTCCCTGATCTCATTCGGGGCGTGCCGGCGATCCGGTGCGCAGAGACTCGCGAAGTCTCTCCGACAACGCGACGACGATGATCGGCGCGGCGACACCGAGCAGTGCACCGAACGCGATGTCGTGGAGATAGTGGACGCCCTGGGCGACCCGTGCGACCGCGACCACCGCGGCGAGCGCCATCGCCGACCAGGTGAGCCAGGAACGCCCGACCGTCAGAGCGATGGCGGCAGCAGCACCGAACGCGAGCGTCGCGTGATTCGACGGCAGCGACCAGTCTCCCGGAGGCGGGCATTCGGCGGCGATCAGCCACACGGTGCACGGGCGCTCCTGGGCGAAGACGAGCTTCCCGCCCTCGCTCAGAACGTATGCGAGAGCGACACCCGCGGCGGCCATCACGATCCGTGGTCGGCGTTCCGGATGACTCCACCAGGTGCGTCCCAGAGACACGGCCGTCGTGGCTGCGAGCAGCATCAGTCCCGCGTCGGAGATCAGCTCGAGTCCGGGCATTCCGGCGGCGGTGGAATGGAGCCACCGCGTGCCGAGCACGCTCACGCTGCCGGGCATCGGAATCGTCAGCAGGAGGGCCGCGGTGCAGATCGTGACGACCACGGGCAGGAGACTGCGCGCGGGCAGACGTGTCGAAGGCATGCCTACGAACGTACGGAAAGGGCATCCGAAGAACATCCGTCCGGAGAAGTAGCCGCATCGGTCGGACGGAGGAGACGCTGCGTGGTCTTCGCGATCTCCTGCACGGGGCGCCATCTCAGACACTTGTCCACGGCTGATGTCCGAGGCGCCGACCGGGGTCACGCCGCCCGCCTAACGTGGCCGGATGGCATCCCCGCAGGCACCCCTTCCGCCCCGTCATCGCCTGCGGCTGAGCATCGGCGCGGCGGTGGTGCTGGCGCTCGTCGTGCTGTCGGCTGCTGTCGGGCTCGGCATCATGAGGGGGCAGGCGGCCCCCGTCGAATCGGTGCCGCTGACCGATACCGGATCGGGGAACGGATCCGGCGCCGAACCGTCCGGCGATCTCTACGTGCACGTTCTGGGCGCCGTCGAGAAGCCGGGGCTCTACGTGCTCGATCTCGACGCGCGACTCGTCGATGCGCTGGCGGCCGCGGGCGGGACGACCCCCGATGCTGACCTGGCTGCGGTCAATCTCGCACGTGTGCTCGAAGACGGGGAGCAGGTCGTGGTGCCGGCAGCCGGTGCGGCGGGCGGTGCGCCCGGCAGCGCAGCACCGCCACCGGGCGATGACCGCATCGACCTCAACGCTGCGGATCAGGCCGCGTTGGAGACGCTGCCGCGCATCGGACCGGCGCTCGCGGAGCGGATCATCGCCTGGCGGGACGAGAACGGCAGGTTCACGTCGGTCGATGATCTGCTCGCCGTGCCCGGAATCGGCGAGAAGCTGCTCGCGGGACTCCGCGACGGGGTCAGAGTGTGAGGGCGCGTGATCTTCGGCTGGTGCCGCTCGCAGTGGCGGTGTGGGGCGTGGTGCTGCTGTGCGTGCTGCTCCCGGCGGTCGCGTGGGGGTGTGCCGGCGCGTGCACGACAGCCGCGGTGGGAGTGCTGGCCTTCGTGTGCCGCCGGTCGCACGGCGCGCGTGGTCAGCGCGACCACGGGGGCTTCGTGGTCGTGGTGCTGGCCACGATGGCAGCGGCGGCGGCCTGCGTCGGGTTCGCCCTCCCCGCGCGGGAGGCGGCCATGCGATGGGACGGGCGGGTCGTCGAGATCACTGCCGAGGTGACATCCTCCGCCTCGGTCGGACGAGACGGGCGGCTGTGGTTCGAAGCGGCGACGACCGCGCTCGGTCCGCCGGGGCATCCGGCCGACTCCAGCGCGCCGGTGCGCCTCGGCGTCGATCCTGCCGAAGGCTTCGATCTCGGAGCGCAGATCCGCGCGGTGGGAGAGTCGTCGGCGACCGATGCGGGGGAGCATTCGGCGCTGGTCGTCTTCGCGAGTGACGCGGAGGTCGTCTCACCCGCATCCGGTGCCTTCGGTGTCGCGGCAGGTCTCAAGAGCGCGTTCGTCGAACGCTCGCTGCGCCTGCCGGAGCCAGGATCCGGCCTTCTACCCGGCCTCGCGGTGGGCGACACCCGTGCGGTGACGTCTGCTTTGAACGAAGACATGCGCATCAGCGGCCTCAGCCACCTCACCGCCGTCAGCGGTGCGAACTGCGCGATCGTCGTCGGTGCACTCTTCTGGCTCACGGCAGTGTGCGGCGGCGGGCGAGGGATGCGCGTCGGGCTCTCCCTCGCAGGACTTGCCGGATTCGTCGTCCTGGTCACTCCTGAGCCGAGCGTGATCCGGGCAGGCGTGATGGCGGCTGTGGGCATGCTCACGGTGCTCCTGGGCAGGCCGAGCGCCGGTGCCGGCATGCTGTCCCTGTGTGCGACCGGGATTCTGTTGGCGGATCCATGGCTGGCGGCGACACCCGGGTTCGCGCTGTCGGTGGTCGCCTCGGGCGCGTTGATCCTCCTCGCTCCACCGCTTGCGCGGGGCATGAGCCGGGGCATGCCCCATCCCGTCGCCCTGGCCGTCGCTGTGCCGCTGGCCGCACAGCTCGCGTGCGGGCCGATCATCGCACTGTTCGCGCCGCAGCAGTCTCTGATCGGCGTCGCCGCGAACCTGATCGCCGCTCCGGCGGCTCCGTTGGCGACAGTGATCGGGCTCCTCGCCTGCGTCGCGGCGCCCCTGCCGGCGTTCGCTGATCTGCTCGCGTCCTCGGCGTGGTTGCCGGCGGCCTGGATCGCAACGACTGCGGCCACAACCGCGCGGCTGCCGGGCGCGCAGGTCCTGGTGCCTTCTGGGCCCGGCAGTGCCCTGCTGGTGGCCGTGGTGAGTGCGGCGGTCGCCATCGTGCTGATTCGGGCACCCTCCCGTGACCTGGGATCGAGCGTCGCGCGCGCGAGCGTGTGGGTGAGGCGAGGAGCGGCGGCGATCCTCGTGGTCGTACTTTCGCTGGCCGGATCCCGTGTGCTCCTCGACGGTCCCCTGGCCACGGCGACCGCTCCGGAGGGGTGGGCCATCGCGGTATGCGATGTCGGACAGGGAGACGCAGTGCTCGTGCGCTCGGCGACCGAGGTCGCACTCATCGACGTAGGGCCCGATCCTGAGCCTCTCTCCGCGTGCCTGCGATCGCTCGGCATCGAGCGCATCGACCTTCTCGTGCTCACCCACTTCGACCTCGATCACGTCGGCGGGATAGGCGCTGTCCAGGGGCGAGTCTCCACGGCTCTGCACGGTCCGGTCGCCGAGGATTCGGATCGACGTCTTCTGGAAGACCTCGTCGCGGGAGGCGCGCGCGTCGATGAGGCCTCGGCGGGCCAGCACGGCATGCTCGGCGAGGCGGCATGGCGAGTGCTCTGGCCGCAGCGGAAGTCCGTCGCGTTCCCCGAAGGCAACGACGCGAGTGTCGTGATGGAGTTCGACGGGGGAGGATTGCCGCGCTCGATCTTCCTCGGCGACCTCTCCGCAGCCCCTCAGCGCATGCTGCAGCGTTCAGCGAGGCTGACGCCGTACGCGGTGGTCAAGGTGGCTCATCACGGCAGTGCGGATCAGGAGCCAGGGCTGTACGAGATGATCCGGCCGCGGGTGGCCCTGTTCAGCGTCGGAGCGGACAACGACTACGGCCATCCACGCTCCGAGACCCTCGACCTTTTGGCCGCGACCGGCGCGCATGTGCTGCGCACCGACGAGCAGGGACGCGTCCTGCTCGGCCTCCGGGACGGCGAGCTGCAGGTCTGGACGGAGCAGGTGGGGCGGTGACAGTCCGAGCCATGTCGGCCACCGCCGGTAGGCTGGATCCATGGCAGCTTCGCGAACCCCCTCCCGCGGCGGCGCGAAGCCCACCAAGATTCCTCAGGTCTCCTGGCGCGAGCCGCACCCCGCCCCGATCGTGCTCGTGTCGGGCCCGGAAGAGGTCTGTGCCGAGAGAGCGATCGCCGGTGTCCGCGACTACCTCCGGGCCGAAGACCCTGCACTCGAAGTGAGCGACGTCCGCGCCGATGACTACGCTCCTGGAACGCTGCTCTCTCTCACCTCACCGTCGCTTTTCGGAGAACCCCGCCTGGTACGTGTCTCGGGTGTGGAGAAATGCTCCGATGCGTTCATCCAGGAGGCGGTGTCCTACCTCGACAACCCGCAAGAGGGGGCGACGGTCATCCTTCGCCACACCGGCGCCAGCGTGCGCGGCAAGAAGCTTCTCGACGCGCTTCGCGCCGGGAACGGCGGCGGTATCGAGATCGCCTGCCCAGCCATCAAGCGCGACAGCGACCGGGTCGACTTCGCCGCCGGCGAGTTCCGTGCGGCGAAGAAGCGCATCGCGCCTCCCGCTCTGCGCGCGCTGGTCTCTGCATTCGCCGACGATCTCACCGAGCTCGCTGCGGCCTGTCAGCAGCTCATCGGCGACGTCGAGGGCGATATCTCCGAAGAGATCGTCACCAAGTACTACGGTGGCCGTGTCGAGGTCTCGGCCTTCGTCGTCGCAGACACGGCGATCGCCGGTCGGTACGGTGAGGCCCTCATCGCCCTCCGCCATGCGCTCTCATCGGGCGCCGACCCCGTGCCGATGGTCGCGGCGTTCGCGATGAAGCTGCGCACCATGGCGCGTGTCGCCGGCAACCGCGAGCCGAGCCGCCAGCTCGCTCAGCGCCTGGGCATGAAGGACTGGCAGGTGGATCGTGCCCGCCGCGACCTCGCAGGCTGGAACGAGCGCTCGCTCGGGATGGCGATCCAGGCCACGGCGAGGGCCGACGGCGAGGTCAAGGGTGCCGCTCGTGACCCGATCTTCGCGCTCGAGCGCATGGTCACCGTGATCGCCACGCGTCAGCCGTTCGGGGAGTAGCCGATCGCCTCAGGACCCGGCCGGCTCGCCGAGGCGATGACCTTTCCGAGGCAATGAAGAAGGCCCGCCCCGATGACGGGACGGGCCTTTCTCAGAAGCTTCGGCTCAGAGGGAAGCGACCTGCTTGGCGAGAGCCGACTTGCGGTTCGACGCCTGGTTCTTGTGCAGGACACCCTTGCTGACGGCCTTGTCGAGCTTGACGGCGGCCTTCTTCAGGGCAGCCTCTGCGGCTGCCTTGTCGCCGGCGGAGACGGCCGTGCGAGTGGTGCGGATGACCGTCTTGAGCTCGCTCTTCACGGCCTTGTTGCGCTCGCGCGCCTTCTCGTTGGTCTTGTTGCGCTTGATCTGCGACTTGATGTTTGCCACGTGTGGACGCTTTCTGTACAGGAGTGTTCGGAATGCCGGCAGCAGAAGAGGGCTGCTGCACAGCGGTCGTGAGGGAAGAACCCACACGCAAGCCAAGAGCCGAGTCTACCAGCAGACGGGCTGTTGACGCGAAACGGCGACGGGAACATGAGACGCCGTCGCGCTTTCGATGGTACCGGGTGCAGAATCATCACTATCCCGACACTGATGTCAAGGAGCCCACATGACCCCCGAGTCCTCTCGTTCGTCCCTGCCCTCAGGGCTCCGCTGGTCCGCGGCGACCTCGGCCTTCCAGATCGAGGGGTCGCGCCCCACCGGGATATCAGGACGATCGATCTGGGACGACTTCCTCGAGAGGCCGGGAGCTATCCTCGACGGTTCGGTCGCAGACCCGGCCTGTGACAGCTATCGACACCCCGAGGCCGACGTCGCTCTCGCAGCCGGGCTCGGGCTCGATCGCTACAGGTTCTCGATCCCCTGGGCCCGCGTACAGCCGGACGGCCTCGGATGCGGCGACGGGGTGGCGCTCGATCACTACTCCCGTCTGGTCGATCTTCTCCTCGACGCGGGAGTCGTGCCGTTTCCCACCCTGTTCCACTGGGAGATGCCGAGCAGAATCGAAGCGGGCGGCGGCTGGCTCGAGAGGGACACGGCGGAGCGCTTCGCCGACTACGCAGCGATCGTGGCGGATCGTCTCGGCGACCGTGTGCAGCACTGGTACACCCTGAACGAGCCCGCCATGACGACGCTCCAAGGCTATGCGGTCGGTGCGCTGGCACCCGGGAAGCAGCTCCTCTTCGGCGCGCTGCCGACCGCGCACCATCAGCTGCTCGCCCACGCTCGGGCGGCGGCCGCTCTGCGCGAGCATGGTGCCGCATCGGTCGGATTGGTCAACAACCACACCTGGGTCCTGCCGCTGCGCGACACCGCCGAGGACCACCAAGCGGCGGCGATCTACGACCTGATCCACAACCGCGTCTTCAGCGAGCCGCTCCTCGCCGGTTCGTACCCCGACCTGGAAGCACTCGGCCTGCCTCCGATGCCTGTGCAGGACGGTGACCTCGAAGCCATCGGCCGCTCGATCGACTTCTACGGCATCAACTTCTACAACCCGACCACGGTGACCGCAGCAGCGGAGGAGAGCCCGATCCCGTTCGACATCGTGCCCACACCCGGAGTGCCGGTGACCGGGTTCGGTCCGGAATGGCCGATCATGCCGAGCGCTCTGCACGATCTTTTGATCGACCTGCACGCCCGGCATCCGCAGCTGCCGCCCGTGATCATCGGTGAGAACGGGGCCTCGTTCCCCGAGCCCGACCGTGCCGCCCGCGTCGACGATGCCGACCGGATCTCTTACCTCGCCGACCACATCGCGGCCGTCGGCGATGCGATCGATGCGGGGGTGCCGGTGGAGGAGTACACGGTGTGGTCCCTGCTGGACAACTGGGAGTGGGCCGACGGCTACACTCAGCGCTTCGGCCTCGTCCACGTCGACTTCGATACGGGCGAGCGCACGCCCAAGGCATCTTACGACTGGTATCGAGAGGTCATCGCCAGCTCGCGTGCAGCGACCCCGCTGGCGGCGGGGACGGGGGAGAAGCGGTGACCGAGGTCGCCGGCGCTCGCACGGTGCGGGCGGGGGCGCGATGGATGTCGCTGTTCACGCTGGCGTGGCTGGCGATCTGGACCGTGCAGCTCACGCCCGTCCAGCTGCTGCTGCCGCTGCAGCTCGACACCCCGGAGGACGACTGGATCCGTGGTGTCGTCTCTTCCGGACTGGTTCTCGGCATCGGCGGACTCGCGGGGATCATCGCGGGCCCCGCCGCCGGTGCGCTCTCGGATCGTGCGGCGGCCGGACGCCACCGTCGGCGCCCGTGGGCCGTGGGCGGCGCACTGTTCACCGCGGCCTGTCTCGCGCTCACGGGCTACGCCGAAAACCCGTGGACCGTGGGCGCCGGCTGGGTGGGAGTGTCGATCGGCGTCGCCGTGTCGTCGGCGGCCTTCACCGCGCTCATCGCCGACCAGCTGCCGACGACACAGCGTGGGGCCGCTTCTGCTGCCGTCGGCTCCAGCCAGGCCGTCGGCATCGTGGTCGGGGTGGGGCTCGTCGTCCTCCTCGGCCTCGGGATCCACGAGGGGTATCTCCTGCTCGCGGGCGTCATCGCGGTGGTCGGCACGACCACCGCTCTGCTGTTGCCGGATCCCCCGACCACGGAGGCGATGCGACCGAAGCAGATCGGACGACGCCGTCTGGCCTCGCTGCGAGATCGGGACTTCGCCTGGATGCTCTCCGGGCGCCTCGTGACGAATGTCGGCAACGCGCTCGGAACCGCGCTGTTCCTGTTCTTCCTGCTGCACGGCCTCGGCCAGCCGAGTGCGGTGGCGCAGGACAACCTGCTGCTGCTCATCGTCGTCTACACGGTGTTCGTGGTCATCGCCTCGGTGGTCACGGGAATCGTCTCCGACCGCACCGGGAATCGGCGGACGCTCACGGTGGCCGCGACCGTCGTCCAGGCGGCCTCGGGTGTGGCGATCGCGCTCGTGCCGACCTTCGAGATGACGATGGTCGCTGCCGCCCTGATGGGGCTCGGCTACGGAGCGTTCTCCACGGTGGGCCTCGCGTTCGCCGCCGACCTGCTGCCGGACGAGCAGGACCATGCGAGGGATCTCGGGATCGTGAACGTGACAGCCGCTCTCGGGCAGCTCATCGGACCTGTGCTGGGGGCGGGGCTGGTCGCGCTCGTGGGCGGCTTCTGGCTGGTGTTCGTCGCGGCCGCAGTGCTGTCCCTCGTCGGCGGGCTGCTCACGGCCTTCGCGCGCCAGCCGGTCAGGACGTCATGAGGTCGAGGAGTCCCGCTCCAGGTCACCGTCGACATCCCGCTCCACTGTAGCGATGGCGAGCTGCAGCACAGCGTTGAAGATCTGCGGTCGCATCGCGGTGACGAGGTGCGTCGTCCGCGGCACGATGATGAGCTCGGCGTGCGGTGCGAGCCGTCGGAACAGCGATTCGTTGAGCCGCAGCTGGTCGTACTGCCCGTTCACGAACCAGAGCGGAATCGTGATGCGGGGGATCGCAGCGGCGATGTCGAGTGCCGCCAGGCTGCGAAGCGCGGCGTCCTGGGTGTCCAGCGCGTACCCGCCTGCGGCGAAGTCGGATCGGGTCTCGAGGGGGATTGTGGCCTCGAGCATCCGTCTGGTGAGCCACATCCCACGGTCGGGGAGGGAATCGACGGCCCGGGCGAACAGGCGATAGGCGCGAAGACCGGCACCGCGGGGGAGCGACGTGCAGGCGGCGGCGATGAGCCCGGCGACCGGCGGACGCTCTGCCCCGCCGGCATAGGCGAGACACAGCAGGCCGCCCATGGAATGCCCCACAAGGAGCACCGGACCCCTCTCGGCTGCGGCGCGCACCGCGACGTCGATCGTGTGCAGCGCCTCGTGGAGGGTGAAGTCCTCCTGCATGCGCGTGCCGTGACCCGGCAGATCCACGGCGGTGAACGCGGCGCCGCGCTCTTCGAGGTGGGCAGCCTGAGATCGCCACATGGTGGCCGAGGTGCGGATGCCATGCACGAAGACGATCTGGGCGCTCACGGGTTCAGCATAAGGAAAGCGGGGCCGGTGGATGAACCACCGACCCCGCTTCGACACGATGTGTGTCAGAGAGTGTTACTTCTCCCAGCCGACGTTCTCGACCGGGGTGATGCCGAACAGGTCGAGACCGACGTAGGGCTCGGGCGTGAGGTTCGCCAGGCCTTCCTTGACGGTGTAGATCTGCGGGCCGTTGTACAGCGGGATGAGGCCCCAGCGCTTGTAGATCTCGGGCTCGAGCTTCATCGCGGCAGCGGTCTGCGCCTCGGGGTCGCTCTGCGACTCGACCTTGTCCTTGATCTCGGCGTCGAGTTCGGCGTCACCGACACCCGACAGGTTGAGACCAGAGTCCGAGCAGTACAGCTGGCAGAACCACGCGGCACCGAACGGGTCGGAGGAGGTGAAGCGGAGGCCGGAGACATCCCAGTTCTTCGAGGTGTAGTCCTCGGAGAACTGGCTGGCCGGGCGGACCTCGACCTTGACGTCGATGCCGATCGCCTTCTCCTGAGCCTGCAGCGACTGCGCGAGGGCCTTCTGCGTCGCGGAGTCAGCCCAGATCGGGTACACGACGGAGAGCTTGACGCCGTCCTTCTCGCGGATGCCGTCGGAGCCTTCCGTCCAGCCGGCCTCGTCGAGGAGCTTCTTGGCACCCTCGACATCGAACTTCCAGCCGGCGGCCTTCATCGAGTCGGAGTAGCCGGGCTGGAACGAGAACAGGGTCAGCGAGCCGGCCGGGTCCTCTTCGTATCCGAGGCCGTTCCAAGCGATCTGCTTCTGCTGATCGATGTTGATCGCCTTGAAGAACGCCTCGCGAACCTTGACGTCCTCGAACTGCGGCTTGGTCGAGTCGACCTGCAGGATGGTGTTG
Source organism: Microbacterium sp. Root1433D1 (assembly GCF_001426835.1). Lineage (NCBI taxonomy): Bacteria > Bacillati > Actinomycetota > Actinomycetes > Micrococcales > Microbacteriaceae > Microbacterium > Microbacterium sp. Root1433D1. Next base: position 302,377 of record NZ_LMFN01000002.1, read on the forward strand.
GCGGTCTGCTGTGCGCGGTAGACCACGGCGCCGTCGACGTCCTTGACCTGATCGATGAGCTCCTGGGAGCCCGTCTCGACCATGTCGACCTCGCCGTTCTTGAAGGCGTTGACGCCGGCCTGGGCGTCCATGCCGGTCATCGTGACCTCGTCGAGCAGGGGAGCGTCGCCCCACCACTCGGGGTTCGGCTTGAACGAGACGTAGCCCTTGTTGGCGTCGAACTCGTTGATCGTGTACGGACCTGCGCCCCACTCGGGGTGCGGGTTCTCGATCATGGCCTCGTTGAAGGTGGTCGGGTCAGCGAGCGCGGGGTGCATGACGCCGCCGTTGAACGGCATCTGCGGCCAGGCGAACTCGCCCTTGAAGGTGACGATGGCGGTCTTGGCCGTGTCGCCCTGCTCGACGGACTCGATGTCCTTGTAGCCGTCGGTCGCGTTCGGGTTGAAGCCCTCGTCGTAGGAGCGGTTGGCCTTCCACGTGGCGTCGATGGCCGTCCAGTCCATGTCGGTGCCATCGTTCCAGTGCGCCTCGTCGGTGAACGTGAAGGTCAGGACCGTCTTGCCGTCCTTCACCTCGTTCTTCCACTCGGAGAGGTAGTTGTCGTTCTTGTACTGCGTGCCATCCGGCTTCATGAGGATGATCTGCGGCATGTACCACGCGGCGATGCGCGCGGTGTCGGCGCTGCCGTCGCTGTTGAACGAGTTCAGCTGCGGCGGGACCTCGCGGATGGCGAAGTTGACCGTGCCACCCTCCTTGAGGTTCTCGCGCGGCTGCGGGTTGTAGTTCGCCATCTCGACACCGGCTGCTTCGCCGCTGTCGCCCTTGTCGCTACCACCGGTGGTGCCGGTAGCGCACCCGCTGAGCGCGAGTGCGAAAGCGCCGGTGAGTGCCAGCGCTCCCATCAGCTTGTACTGCTTCATGGTGCTCCTTTCGCCTTGCGGCGTGTCATAAGGGGAGAATAGTTCGCCGAATCCCCGATTGCCCGGGCGGCGAGTGAATATGGGCTAACCGTTACCGGACGGTGATGCGCTCCTCATCAGGAGGCAGCGGGGCGGGCCGACATGGTCGCCGGATCGAACACGATCCGCTCGCGGGTGCGCTCGATGTCGGGGTCCGGCACAGGGATCGCCGACAGCAGGGCCTTGGTGTACGGGTGCTGCGGGTTGTCGAAGACATCGTCCACGTCACCGTGCTCGACGAAGTCGCCGAGATACATCACGGCGACCCGGTCGGCGATGTGTCGGACGACGGAAAGGTCGTGAGCCACGAACAGATACGACAGTCCGAGCTTGACCTTGAGGTCGTCCAGCAGATTGATGACGCCGGCCTGGATCGACACGTCGAGCGCGGAGACCGGCTCATCGAGCACCAGGATCTTCGGGTTGGTCGACAGCGCCCTGGCGATGCCGATGCGCTGACGCTGTCCACCGGAGAACGCCTGAGGGAAGCGGTCGCTGTGCGCGGGGTTGAGCCCCACGAGGTCCATCAGCTCCTTGACACGCCGGTGCGCCTCGGCCTTCGGCGTACCGATGGCCGACAGCGGCTCCGAGATGATGTCCGCGACCGTCATGCGGGGGTCGAGGGCTCCCATCGGATCCTGGAACACGATCTGGATGTCGCGGCGCAGCGCCCGCTCCACCTTGTGGCTGCGGATGTCGTTGACGCTGGTTCCCGCGATCACGATGTCGCCCTCGGTCTGCTTGACCATGTCCATGATCTGGAGGAGCGTCGTGGTCTTCCCACTGCCGGACTCGCCGACGATGGCCAGGGTCTCTCCCTCGCGCACGTCGAAGCTGATGCCCTTGATCGCGTGCACCTCGCCGACCTTGCGCTTCAGGAACGCACCCTTGAGCAGGGGGAAGGTCTTGGTGAGGTTCTTCACCTCGAGGGTGATCGGTCGCTGTTCCCGGGGGAGCCGGGTCAGCGGGCTCTCGGGTGCCTCACGAACGGGGTACACGGGCAGACCTCCGAGCAGGCCGCCGTCGGTGATCTCGTTCGCGCGGATGCAGGCTGCACGGTGCTCCTCGCCGCCGCCGGTGAGGACCGGCAGGAGCTCGGGCTCGCTGGTGCGGCACGCGTCCATGACGATGGGGCAGCGGTCAGCGAACGGGCAGGCATCCGGCAGGTTGATCAGCAGGGGAGGGTTGCCCTTGATCGGGGTGAGAGGCTCCTTCTCCGCCTTGTCCACACGAGGGATGGCACCGAGGAGACCGATCGAGTAGGGCATGCGGGTCTGGTGGAACAGCTCGCGGACCGGCGCCTGCTCGACCGGCTTGCCGGCGTACATGACCATCACATCGTCGGCCGTGCGGGCGACGACTCCCATGTCGTGGGTGATCATCATCACGGCGGCACCGGTCTCGGCCTGGGCCTTCTCGATCAGGTCGAGGATCTGCGCCTGGATCGTGACGTCGAGAGCCGTAGTGGGCTCGTCGGCGATGATCAGCTTCGGGTCGTTGGCCATCGCGATGGCGATGACGACGCGCTGCCGCATGCCGCCCGAGAACTCGTGCGGGAAGGACTTCATCCGCTTCTCGGGCTCGGTGATGCCGACCAGCTTGAGGAGATCGATCGAGCGCGCCGTCGCCTCCTTGATGCTGAGGTTGCGGTGCACCGTCAGCGCCTCGATCAGCTGCGCGCCGATCGTGTAGACCGGGGTGAGAGAGGTCAGCGGGTCCTGGAAGATCATCGAGATCCCGTTGCCGCGGATGGCGGAGAGCTGCGCGTCGGTCTTGCCCAGGAGTTCCTGGCCGTCGAACACGATCGACCCTGAGACCTTGGCGTTCTCATCGAGCAAGCCCATCACCGCGAGAGAGGTGACGGACTTGCCGGAACCGGACTCGCCGACGATGCCGAGGGTCTTTCCCGCTTCGAGGTCGAAGGAGACGCCGCGCACGGCGTCGACGCGGCCCGCCTCGGAAGCGAAGCTGACCTTGAGGTCGCGGACGGAGAGTACGGGGCTCATGCGCGGCCTCCTGCAGCCGAAGTGGGATCGAGGGCATCGCGCAGTCCATCGGCGATGAGCGCCATTGACACGGTCAGCATGGTGAGGACCAACGCGGGGAAGTAGAACAGCCACGGCGAGCTGGTGATCGAGGAGCTGCCCTCACCGATCAGCGAGCCGAGCGAGACATCGGGGATCTTCACACCGAAGCCGATGAAGGACAGGCCGGTCTCGGTCGTCACCGCCGCGACGATGCCGAGGGTGAAGTTGATGACCAGCAGGGATCCGATGTTCGGGATCAGGTGACGCGTCACGATGCGCAGGCCGCGGACGCCCATGTAGCGCGCGGCTTGGACGTACTCGCGCTCACGCAGCGAGAGCGTCATCGTCCAGATGATGCGAGCGGGGAAGAACCAGCTGACGAAGATCATCACGAACGCGATGACCCACCACACGCCGCCGGAGTCGTTCGAGATGATCGACAGCAGGAGGAAGGTCGGCACGACCATCATGAAGTGGATGACGAGCAGCGCGATTCGCTCGAACCAGCCGCCGAAGTACGCGGCGGCGGTACCGACGAGCGCGGAGAGGATCGTCGTTCCCACCGAGACCGTGATCGCGATCATGAGGGATCGCTGCAGGCCGATGGCCGTCTGCGTGTAGGTGTCGTTGCCGGCACCGTTGGTGCCGAACCAGTGCGCCGCGGACGGCGGCTGGCTCAGCGCGAGGAAGTCCATGCTGTCGACGGCGTACGGCGACAGCAGCGGACCCAGCGTGGAGAAGAGGACCAGCACGAGCAGGACGACGACGCCGCCGACGGCCGGCTTGTTGCGCATGAACCGGCGCGTGTAGAGCGTCCACTTGGACAGCGACTTGTCCGCGGCGCGGTCGGCGCTGGACGGCGCTGCCGGCGGCTCGACGAGGGGGTCGATCATATCGGTGGTCATAATCAGCTCACCCTCACTCGCGGGTCGAGAACGACGACGATGATGTCGGCGAGCACCGCACCGATCGCTGTCAGCACGGCGCCGAAAGCGGCGACGGCGACGACGCCGTTGATGTCGTTGTTGTTGATGGTGTCGAGGAAGTACCGCCCCATGCCCTGCCAGGCGAAGATGCGCTCCGTCAGGATCGCGCCGGTGAAGATGGTGGGGATCGTGAAGGCGACCTGCGTCGCGACCGGGATGAGCGACGTGCGCAGGGCGTGCTTGCGCACCGCCTGCGCCTTGGTCAGCCCCTTGGCCCGGGCGGTGCGCACGTAGTCGGCGTTGATGTTGTCCAGCAGCAGCGACCGCTGCAGGAAGTGGTACTGGGCGTAGCCGACGATCACGAGCGCGATCGTGGGCAGCGTGAGGTGCTGCAGGGTGTCGACCAGCACGGGGAAGAAGCCGGTGACGCCGGGGCTCGAGGAGCCGGTGACGTAGAAGATGCGGACGCCGGTCCACTCGTTGAGGGAGATCGCGAGGAGCACCACGGCGAGTCCGGCGACGATGATGTTCACGTTCATTGTGATGATCGAGGTCGCCTGGCCGATGCGGTCGGCGAGCTTGTACTGACGCGAGGCGGTGTAGACACCGAGCCAGATGCCGAGCACCGCCGCGATGATCGTGGCCCCGAGAACGAGCTCGGCGCTGACCCACATGCGGTATGAGACCTGCTCGTTCACTGACTGACCGGTGGGACTCACACCCCAGTCCCAGCGGATCAGGATGCCGCTGAACCAGTTCCACCACCGCTCGATCAGCGGAACCGTGTCGCTGAGGTTGCGGGGGATGAGGACGTTGTCGATCTGCTCCGGGGAAAGCGGAGGTCGGCGCCCGACGTAGTTGCTGCGCGGATCCAGGAAACCCCACGCCAGGAAGAACGTGAGATTCGTGGCGACCACGATCATGAGCAGCCAGCCGAGTGCTCGGCGCAGGAGGTACTTGATCAAGGGGGGTCAGTCTTTCTCTTCTACAGACGCGCTCGGGATCTGCCGACGCAACGCTGAGTCAGTTGGATACACAATCGCCATCCACCGAACTCTGCGACGCGACGACCATCACGGGGTGTATGACGGAGTCTTATCGCTTGCGGGATCCGGTGTCACGGATTTTCCCTGGCAACTTCGGGAGACTATCACCGGTATGCCCGAATCGGGGATTAGCCTCCCCTGACCGTAGAATCGAGTGGACATGTCCCCACGCGCTCTCACTCCTCTTCAGCCTGCTGCGACGCCGGCTGCGCAGATCCGTAACTTCTGCATCATCGCCCACATCGATCACGGCAAGTCGACGCTCGCCGACCGCATGCTCCAGATCACCGGAGTCGTCTCCGATCGCGACATGCGTGCGCAGTACCTCGACCGCATGGACATCGAGCGCGAGCGCGGCATCACCATCAAGAGCCAAGCGGTCAGGATGCCGTGGGAGCTCGATGGTCAGACCGTCGCTCTGAACATGATCGACACGCCCGGTCACGTCGACTTCACCTACGAGGTCTCGCGTTCGCTCGCGGCCTGTGAGGGAGCGATCCTGCTCGTCGACGCCGCACAGGGCATCGAGGCGCAGACTCTCGCAAACCTCTACCTGGCGCTCGAGAACGACCTGCACATCATCCCGGTGCTCAACAAGATCGACCTGCCGGCCGCCGACCCGGAGAAGTACGCCAAGGAGCTGGCTTCACTCATCGGCGGCAAGCCGGAGGACGTGCTGCGCGTCTCGGGCAAGACCGGTGTCGGCGTCGAAGAGCTGCTCGACCGGTTGGTCCAGGAGATCCCCGCGCCGACCGGCGACGCGGATGCTCCGGCCCGCGCGATGATCTTCGACTCGGTGTACGACGCCTACCGCGGTGTGGTCACCTACGTGCGCATGGTCGACGGAAGCCTGTCACCGCGCGAGCGCATCCAGATGATGTCCACCGGAGCGAACCACGAAGCCCTCGAGGTCGGCGTGTCGAGCCCGGAGCCGACTCCGACCAAGGGGCTCGGCGTCGGCGAGGTGGGCTACCTCATCACCGGCGTGAAGGATGTGCGCCAGTCGAAGGTCGGCGACACCATCACCACGTCGCGGAAGCCGGCATCCGAGGCCCTGCCGGGATACACCGACCCGAAGCCGATGGTCTTCTCCGGGCTGTATCCGATCGACGGCAGCGACTACGCCGAGCTGCGCGAGGCCCTCGACAAGCTCAAGCTCTCCGACGCTTCCCTCGTGTACGAGCCGGAGACCTCGGTCGCGCTCGGTTTCGGTTTCCGCTGCGGCTTCCTCGGACTGCTGCACCTCGAGATCATCACCGAGCGTCTGGCCCGCGAGTTCAACCTCGACCTCATCACGACCGCGCCCAGCGTGATCTACGAAGTACTGACGAGCGACACCGGCGAGACCGTCACCGTGACCAACCCGAGCGAGTATCCCGACGGGCGCATCGGCTCGGTGTCGGAGCCGATGGTCAAGGCGGCGATCCTGCTGCCCAAGGACTACGTCGGCACGGTCATGGAGCTGTGCCAGTCGCGTCGTGGAACGCTGCTCGGCATGGAGTACTTCTCCGAGGAGCGCGTCGAGCTGCGCTACAACATGCCGCTCGGCGAGATCGTGTTCGACTTCTTCGACCAGCTCAAGTCGAAGACGCAGGGCTACGCCTCTCTCGACTACGAGCCCTCAGGGCAGCAGGACGCCGACCTCGTGAAGGTCGACATCCTCCTCCAGGGCGAGAAGGTCGACGCGTTCAGCTCCATCGTCCACCGCGAGAAGGCCTACGCCTACGGCACGATGATGGCCGAGCGTCTGCGCAAGCTCATCCCTCGCCAGCAGTTCGAGGTGCCGATCCAGGCCGCGATCGGTGCCCGCATCATCGCGCGCGAGACGATCCGCGCTATTCGCAAGGACGTGCTCGCCAAGTGCTACGGCGGTGACATCACCCGCAAGCGCAAGCTCCTCGAGAAGCAGAAGGAGGGCAAGAAGCGCATGAAGATGGTCGGCCGCGTCGAGGTCCCCCAGGAGGCGTTCATCGCCGCGCTCTCGGGCGACGTCGAAGGCAAGGACAAGAAGTAGCGAGCCTCGATCGCGCCCGCGGGATATGACGCCCCGCGGCGCGTGGGGGTGTTCGCTCAGGTAACGCGAAGTAGGGTGGAAGTCATGCGGCGCGGGACTTTCCGAGACGACACGGTGGACTATGCGGCCGTGGGTGCGACCCATGCGCCCGACCTGATGCAGTACCCGCCGGAGCGCAGCATCCCGGCGGAGGAGTCTTGGCGCATCGGCAGCGGTGTCGAACGTTTCCAGACCGCCGGTGAAGCCCTTCTGTCGTGGACCGCGCAGCGTGCGGCCGGACTGTCGGTGGAAGACGTGCGTCCTGCGCCAGGGCCCGCCTATGCGGGCGTGAGCTTCGATGCCGAAGGCAATCCGATCGCGCCGAGCAAGCGCGACGTCGAGCCCCGCTACGACGCGGAGGGCATGCCCTTCGTCGGGGCGGGGATGACGCTGCACCTTCGAGGACGCGTCGCCGGCATGCGCGCCGATTCCGAGCTGCGAGTGATCTCCGTCACGGAGGAGACCCGACGCGTCGGCTTCGTCCTCGGGACGGTCGGCGGATCGGTGGTCAGCGGCGAGGAGTCCTTCGATGTGGACTGGCGCGAGGACAACGACGAGGTGTGGTTCACCGTCCGTGCGTTCGACGCGCCGAACGGTCTTCTCTACCGCACGATTCCGGCGCTCGTGAAGCGTCGCCGCCGTGAGCTCTTCGCACGCTACCTCCGGGCGATCTCCCCGCTCTACGCGACCCCGCTCTGATGGCGGGACCGCTTCCTCTCGGAGACCCCGCGCCCGCGGACGGGCACCTGCCGGCCGATCTTCCGATCGATACGACGGTGCCGTTCTCCGCGTATCTGCACATTCCGTTCTGCACTGTGCGCTGCGGGTACTGCGACTTCAACACCTACACGTCGACCGAACTGCGCGGGGCGAAGCAGGAGGACTACGCCTCGACTCTGATCTCCGAGATCGCGCTCGCCCGTCGAGTGCTGGGCGACGCGGGAGCGCTGCGGCCGATGGATACAGTCTTCTTCGGCGGCGGTACACCGACGCTTCTTCCCGCAGGCGACCTCGCGCGCATGCTCGAAGCCGCGACCGGTGCCTTCGGCCTCGCCGATGGGGCGGAGGTCACGGTCGAGGCGAATCCCGACACCGTGACGCCCGAGGTGGCCCGCACTCTGGCGCGGGCCGGAGTCACGAGGATGTCGGTCGGCATGCAGTCGGCTGTTCCGCACGTGCTCGCCGCGCTCGATCGCACCCATCGCCCGGAGAACGTGCGCACCGCCGTCGCCGCAGCGAAGGACGCGGGGCTCGCGGTGAGCGTCGACCTGATCTACGGGGCCCCGGGGGAGTCGCTGTCCGACTGGGAGGCCTCCCTCGATGCCGCGCTGGTGCTCGAACCCGACCACATCTCCGCCTACGCGCTCATCATCGAAGACGGCACGAAGCTCGCCCGCCAGATCCGCCGCGGCGAGGTTCCGACTCCGGATGACGACCTCCAGGCCGACATGTACGAGCTCGCCGATGCCCGTCTCGCAGACGGCGGCTTCGACTGGTACGAGGTGAGCAACTGGGCGCGCACGCCCGATCGCCGTTCCCGCCACAACCTCGCGTACTGGCGGGGGAGCGACTGGTGGGGCTTCGGTCCCGGTGCGCACAGCCACGTCGCCGGTCTGCGCTGGTGGAACGTGAAGCACCCGGCCGCCTACGCGCAGCGTCTCGCGGCAGCCGAATCGCCGGCAGCCGGAACCGAGCGCCCGGACGACGAGTCGCGCACGCTCGAGCGCATCCTGCTGCTCAGCCGCATCCGCGAGGGGATCGCCGTCGATGACGTGCCGAGCGCGAACCGGAGCAGAGTCGCCGGGCTCATGGCCGACGGGCTCATCGACCCGGTCGCGGCGCTCCAGGGACGCATCCGGCTGACCCTGCGCGGTCGCCTTCTCGCCGACGCCGTGGTTCGCGAACTGACCGACTGACCGACGGCCGCCGTCAGCCGGGGAGCAGATCCATCGCGGCTGTTCGTCGCTGCGCCACCGTCGTACTGTCCGCATCGAAGAGTCGCGTCCGGCGACCCGATCCGTACGCGGGCCAGCCGGGGTCGCCCGTGGTCACGAACGCGACCCACGCGGCGTTCATCTCGGCGGCGAGTCCACGGGGAGCGTCAGGGCCGGCCATGCGCTGGGCCTCGGCATCCTCAAGCCGGTCGAACACGAAGCCGAGTTCCAGCGCGTGGGCCGCACGCAGGTCTCGGACCGGACTCGGCCATGCGAACTCGTAGACGTGCGTCGCGTCTGGGCGAGCGGCCGCCACCCGACTCAGGGGCGCCCGCAGCATCATGTCGGTGACGAGCTGCCCGAAGATCTCTCCGGTGATCGCTCCGGGGAAGGCCGAGCGGTACTCGGCGACCGCGCGCCGGGGAATCCGGGAGACGATCCGGGCGGCTTGCATCTTGAACTCGCTGATGCCCGCGAGCGCCTCGGGTGGGAACCAGAGCCGATACTCGTCGGTGTTGCTGCCGATGAGCAGAGGAGTGTCGATCTCTGCGAGAACCTCGTGCGGCGACCGGGGAAGGCTGTCGGGGTCGATCGCGAACTGGAAGCCCGGTGCTCCGCCGAGCGGCGACGACCCCGCGGCCTGCGCCCTCCGCGCTTCCAGGAGCTGCTCGGGTGTCAGCGCCGCGAAGGACTCGCGGTCCGCTCGTACCCCGAGCCGCTTCGCGAGCTGTGCGGTCACCCGTCCCGCCTTCCGCGCCGTCTGCGCCTGGAGCGGCCCGGATTCGATGATGGCCCTGCCGATCAGCTCGCGGGAGCTGTCGCGAGCGAGGAGGCCGGCGACGATCGCTCCGCCGGCCGACTCACCCATCGCGGTGATCCGCGCCGGATCACCACCGAACGCGCTGATCTCGCGGTGCACCCACTCCAGCGCGGCCGCGGCATCGCGCAGACCGAGGTTTCGGGGCGCGCCTTCCAACACCGAGAAACCCTCCGAACCCAGTCGGTAGTTGATCGAGACGAAGACGATGCCCGCCGTGGCGAAGACCGTGCCGCCGTAGAGGGGCAGCGCAGCGGTACCGCGTTCCAGGGCGCCGCCGTGGATCCACAGCAGCACCGGCGCACCGGAAGCGTCCGACGGCGCCCACACGTTCGCGGTGAGGATGTCGTCGCCGTCGATGCGCACGGAACCCAGCAGCTCGCCGATGGCGCCGGCGTAGGGAACCTGGGGAGGGGTCGGACCGAACCGCGTCGCATCTCTCACCCCTTCCCAGGCCAAGGCCGGACGCGGCGCGCGGAACCTGTTCTCTCCGAACGGCGCCTGCGCGTAGGGAATGCCGAGGTAGCGGACGATCCCGGCCTCCTCGGTCCCGCGGACGATGCCGCTCGACAAGGTGGCCTGGGGCGAGGTGGTCATGAGCGTCATCATAGGGTCGTGCGTCCGAGGTACGGAGAATCCCGAGCTGCACGGGGTAGGATTGGCACTCTGAACGTCCGAGTGCCAGCGGAAGGGAAGGGTGATGGTCACAGAGCGAGGACTCCAGGTTCTCCGCGCGATCGTGCAGGACTACGTCGAGACCCACGAGCCCGTCGGCAGCCGATCAATCGTCGACCGGCACTCCTTCGGCGTCTCCGCGGCGACGATCCGCAACGACATGGCGCTGCTCGAGGACGAAGAGCTCATCACGGCTCCGCACACCTCGTCAGGGCGCGTGCCCACCGACAAGGGCTATCGGGTGTTCGTGAATCACCTCGCCCAGCTGCGACCGCTCTCGTCGGCTCAGCGCTCGGCGATCGAGTCGTTCCTCGGCGAGCCTGCCGACCTCGATGACCTGATGGTCCGCACGGTGCGGGTGCTCACGCAGCTGACAGGACAGGTCGCGCTCGCCCAATACCCCTCCTTCGCGCGCGCGCACGTCACGCACGTCGAGCTGGTCGCGCTGGCGCCGAATCGGCTTCTCATCGTGCTGGTGACGGATGCGGGTGGAGTCTCTCAGCGCATGGCCGTCCTCCCGGAGGCGATCGACGAAGCCGATATGGCGGTGCTTCGCGCCCGACTGTCCGCGTTGATCACCGGTCAGGGCATCGGCGAGGCCTCCGACCGGCTGCAGGCGTTGCTGGCCGCCGAGGAGAAGCCCCAGGATGCGGTGCTGCGCACGCTCGCCGGTGTCGTCGTGGACGAGCTCGGCGGATTCCGCCAGGAGCGTCTGGTGATGGCGGGAGCGGCGACCCTCGCGCGCCGGGAGCAGGACTTCCGCGGCAGCATCCACCCCCTCCTCGAAGCCATCGAGGAGCAGGTCACGCTGCTGCGTCTGATGAGTGAGATGGTGACGGACGAGCACGGGCTCGCCGCCAGCATCGGCACCGAGAACGCCCCGTTCGGGCTCGGTGAGGCGTCGATCGTCGCCAGCAACTACGCCGCGCCCAGTGGCACGGCGCGCGTCGGCGTGATGGGGCCGACGCGCATGGACTACCCGAGCAACCTCGCCGCAGCGCGGGCCGTGGCCCGCTACCTGTCGCGGATGCTCGATGAAGACGAGGCCGGCCGCTGACGCGGTCGCCGACAGTACACACGCAGAAAGGCGATCGTGGCGGACCACTATGAGGTTCTCGGGGTGTCCCGAGACGCTTCCACCGACGAGATCAAGAAGGCGTACCGACGTCTCGCACGGCAGTTGCACCCGGATGTGAACCCGGGAGAAGACGCTGCGGAGAAGTTCAAGCTCGTCACGCACGCGTACGACGTGCTCAGCGACGACGACTCCCGCCGACGCTATGACATGGGCGGCGGAGACGGCGCTGCGGGGAACTTCGGCGGGTTCGGCGGGTTCGGCGACATCTTCGAGACGTTCTTCGGTGCCTCGCAAGGCGGCGGACGCGGTGCGCGTCCGCGTTCGCGCCGAGAGCGCGGCCAGGACGCCCTCGTCCGCGTGACGCTCGATCTCGGCGACGTCGTGTTCGGAGCGCACCGTGACATCGACGTCGACACGGCGGTGCTGTGCGAGACATGTCAGGGTTCGTGCTGCCAGGAGGGCACCTCCCCGGTCACCTGCGACATCTGCGGCGGCTCCGGTCACGTGCAGCGTCAGGTCCGCAGCCTGCTCGGCAACGTCGTCACCTCCCAGCCCTGCGGCACCTGCGAGGGCTACGGCACGACGATCCCGTACCCCTGTGGCACCTGCGGCGGCCAGGGCCGTGTGCGTTCGCGCCGTACGGTGTCTCTCGACATCCCGGCCGGCGTCGAGACCGGGCTCCGTCTGCAGCTGCCCGGCTCCGGCGAGGTCGGCAAGGCGGGCGGACCGAACGGAGACCTCTACGTGGAGGTGACGGTCAACCCGCACGCGGCCTTCAGCCGTGACGGCGACGACCTGCTCGCGACCCTGGAGGTGTCCATGACGGATGCGATCCTCGGCACCGAGACCAAGATCCAGGGGCTCGACGGCGAGGTCGACCTCGAGATCCGCCCCGGCGTGCAGTCCGGCGACGTGCTCACGATCAAGGGCCGGGGCATCACCCCGCTTCGTGGCACGCAGCGGGGCGACCTGCGCGTCGGCGTGCAGGTGCTCACCCCCACGCGGCTGGATTCCGCGCAGCGGGCGCTCATCGAGGATTTCGCGAAGAAGGCGAAGTCGCCCGAGCCGCAGTTGGCACAGTTCCAGCAGGGACTCTTCTCCAAGCTCCGCGACCGCTTCCGCAGCCACTGATCATGGCACTGCATTTCCTCGTCGAATCGTCGACGGATGCCGCTGTCGGCGACCTCGTGTCGTTGACCGGGGGCGAGGCGAAGCACGCAGCCGTCGTGAGACGACTTCGGGTCGGCGAGGCGGTCACGGTCGGCGACGGCGCCGGAGTGTGGTTGACCGGGACCGCCGAGGAGGTGTCTCCCATTCGCGTCGATGTGCGCATCGCGGAGCGCGTCGAGCATCCTGCGCCCACGCCCCGGATCGTTCTGGTCCAGGCGCTGGCGAAGGGCGATCGCGACGAGCTCGCCGTGCAGGCCGCGTGCGAACTCGGCGTCGACGAGATCGTGCCCTGGCAGGCGAGCCGGAGCGTGTCGCGCTGGGAGGGACCGAAGGCGGCGAAGGGCCGCGAACGTTGGGCGACCATCGTGCGCGAGGCCGCAAAGCAGGCTCACCGCGCCTGGCTCCCCGACGTCGTCGCGCCGGTGTCGACCACGCAGCTCGCCGAGCGGGCGCGTGAGCAGCGCGTTCTGCTGCTCGATCCGACCGCGCCCGTGCGACTGTCGGAGATCGAGCCGGACGACCGTGACCTGGTGCTGGTCGTGGGGCCGGAGGGAGGGATCTCCGAGGAGGAGCTCCGCCGGTTGACGGAGGCGGGGGCCGAACGCGTGCTCCTCGGGGACACGGTGCTGCGCACCTCGACGGCGGGACCTGCCGCGATCGCCGTGCTGTCGGTCGCGCTCGGGCGATGGTGACGGCACCGCGAGCACACGACGACGGGCTCACGGCTGCGGGGTCGCTGTGGTCAGTAGACTTGTCGGCATGACGGACACCTCGATCTTCACGCGCATTCTGAACGGGGAGATCCCTGCCGAGATCATCGGCGAGACCGACCGCCTCTTCGCTCTGCGCGACATCGCCCCGCAGGCACCGGTGCATCTGCTCGTGGTGCCGAAGTCGGCGGAGTACCGCGATGTCACCGAACTCGCTGCGGGGGATCCCGCACTGCTGGCCGAGATGATCGCCTTCGCGGGGACGCTCGCCCAGGAGCACACCGAAGACGGCGACTTCCGCCTCGTCTTCAACACCGGCGCCAACGCCGGACAGACCGTTTTCCACGTCCACGCGCATGTGCTGGCCGGCGGATTGACCGAGAAGAGCGTCGGTGCCTGAGAACCACGAACCCCAGGAGCGGAGCCTCGGCGGCCAGCCTCCCGAGGCGGTCGAGAAGATCTACGCCGACGGCGTCGCGATGGTCCAGCTGCTCGGGCCGCAGGACCGGCTTCTGCGGATGCTGGAGAAGGAGCACCGTGACGTCCAGGTGCTGGTGCGCGGCAACGAGATCACACTCAGCGGCACCGCCGATGCGGTCGCGAAGGCGAAGACACTGGTCGAAGAGCTTCTCGAGATGACCAGGGCAGGCCATGATCTGGCCCCGAGCGATGTCTCCAGCTCAGCACGCATGCTGCGGCAGGAGGGGGGCCCGCGTCCGAGCGAGGTCCTGGGCGAGGCTATCCTGACGACCCGCGGCAAGGTCATCCGTCCGAAGACCCTCGGGCAGAAGGAGTACGTCGACGCGATCGAGGAGAACACGATCGTGTTCGGCATCGGTCCCGCCGGTACCGGCAAGACCTACCTCGCGATGGCGAAGGCCGTGCAGGCGCTCCAGCGCAAAGAGGTCACCCGCATCATCCTCACGCGTCCCGCCGTCGAGGCGGGGGAGCGGCTCGGTTTCCTCCCCGGCACCCTGACCGACAAGATCGATCCGTACCTGCGCCCGCTGTACGACGCGCTCAACGAGATGATGGACCCGGAGATCGTCCCGCGCCTCATGGCGACCGGCACGATCGAGGTGGCACCTCTCGCCTACATGCGCGGCCGTACCCTCAACGACTCCTTCGTCGTGCTCGACGAGGCGCAGAACACCACCCCCGAGCAGATGAAGATGTTCCTGACCCGTCTCGGCTTCGGCACGCGGATGGTCGTCACCGGTGACATCACGCAGGTCGACCTTCCGCAGGGGTCCTCGGGACTCCGCCTGGTGACCCGCGTGCTCGACGGCATCGACGACATCCACTTCTCCCGGCTCACGAGTGACGACGTCGTGCGGCATTCGTTGGTCGGACGCATCGTCGACGCGTACAGCGAATACGACGAGAAGCGCACCGCGCAGCGTTTCGAGCGCGAACAGGCGGCCGAGTTCGCCAATCGTGCCGAGCGCAGGGGAGCACAACGACCAGGACCGCGTGACCGCGCGCCGAAACGAGGACTCTCATGATCGAGATCAACAACGAGTCGGCCATCGACGTCGACGAGGCCGTGCTGCAGCGGCTGACGGACTTCAACCTCGCGCAGCTGCACGTCAGCCCGGATGCCGAGGTGGCGATCGTCCTCGTCGACGAGGGAGCCATGGAAGCCCTCCACGTGCAGTGGATGGATGAGCCCGGTCCCACCGACGTGCTGAGCTTCCCGATGGACGAGCTGCGTCCCGGCACCGAGGACCGTCCGACGGCTCCCGGCCTGCTCGGCGACATCGTGCTCTGCCCGCAGGTGGCCGAGACGCAGGCTCAGGCTGCCGGGCACACCCTGATGGACGAGCTCATCCTGCTCACCACTCACGGGCTGCTGCACCTCCTCGGTTTCGATCACGCCGAGCCCGACGAGGAGCGTGAGATGTTCGGACTGCAGAAGGAGCTGATTCAGGGCTTCGCCGCAGCTGAACGCCGGCGATGACCGCGGCTCTCCTCCTGATCGCCGCCGTGCTGCTGGTGGCGTTCGGCGGTCTCATGTCCGCGATCGACGCCGCATACGGAGTCACATCGCGCGCCGGGCTCGCCGACATGGCGACAGAGGGTCGCAGAGCCAAGGCGCTGGGTCGCATCGCCGCTGACCTCGACGCGCACGTGAACGCCGTGGCCTTCATCCGCGTGCTCGCGGAGGTCACAGCGGCCGTGCTCGTGACGGTGGCATTCACGATCCTGATCGACAACAACTGGTGGGCGATGCTCGCCGCCGCCGTCCTCATGACGGCCATCACGTTCGTGCTCGTGGGAGCGAGTCCTCGGTCGTTCGGTCGCCAGCACGCCGAGGCGATGATCCGCGGCACGGCCTCGATCGTGCGAGGGCTCCGGATCTTCCTCGGACCGCTTGCGCAGGGGCTCGTCCTGCTCGGCAACCGCGTGACGCCCGGCACGGGCCGCAGCTCCTTCACCAGCGAGGACCAACTGCTCAGCATGGTCGACGAGGCGGCGTCGAACGACCTCATCGAGGAGGACGACCGCGATCTCATCCACTCGGTCTTCGACTTCACCGATCAGTTCGTCCGCGCCGTGATGGTGCCCCGCACGGAGATGGTCACGGTCGATGCGACGGCGACCACGGACGAGGCGATGTCGCTCTTCCTGAACCGCGGTGTGTCCCGGATGCCCGTCGTCGATGACGATGCCGACGACGTCGTCGGAGTGCTGTACCTCAAGGATCTCGTGCAGTTCGCGTACCGCGACGACAGTGCGTGGCGCGCGGCGTCCATCCGGCCGATCGCCCGCCCTGCGACCTTCGTCCCCGAGTCGATGCGCGCGGAGACGCTCCTGCAGCAGATGAAGCGCGACGCCGTGCACGTCTGTTTGGTGATCGACGAGCACGGGGGGATCTCTGGCCTGGTGACTCTGGAGGATCTGATCGAGGAACTCGTCGGCGAGATCTCCGACGAGTACGATCAGGTATCGGCGGAATTCGTCGATCTCGGTCACGGACGATACCGCGTGAGCGCCCGACTCTCGCTCGAGGATGTCGGCGACCTGTTCGGTCTCGAGCTCGAGGACGAGGACGTCGATTCGATCGGCGGTCTGCTCGGCAAGGCGCTGGGACAGGTTCCGCAGCCCGGGGCGACGGCCACCGTGGAAGGCTTGGTGCTCACGGGCGGCGCATCGCGCGGTCGTGGGCGAGGGATCGCGACGGTGTTCGTGGAACGTGCGGCGGGGGAACCCGACGATGTGCAGGATGAAGGAGATCGAGACGATGACTGACGACACTCGAAGCGGGTTCGTGACCTTCGTCGGCCGCCCCAATGTCGGGAAGTCGACGCTCACCAACGCGCTCGTCGGCGAGAAGATCGCGATCACCAGCGAGAAGCCGCAGACGACGCGTCGGGCGATCCGCGGAATCGTCAACCGGCCGGAGGGGCAGCTCGTCATCGTCGACACCCCCGGCATCCACAAGCCGCGTACGCTGCTCGGCGAGCGGCTCAACGATCTCGTCGAGCAGGTGCTGGGCGACGTCGACGTGATCGGCTTCTGTGTACCCGCCAACGAGAAGGTCGGCCCCGGAGACCGGCGGATCGCCGCCTCTCTCGACGGCTACCCGCGCGCGAAGAAGATCGCGATCGTGACCAAGATGGATGCGGCCGGGCGCGACGAGGTCACCGAGCGGCTGATGGAGGTCGACTCCCTCCGGGAGGACTGGGCCGCGGTCATCCCGCTGTCTGCACTGACCCGTGAGCAGCTCGACGTGCTCTCGGACGAGATCCTCTCGCTGATGCCGCAGGGTCCTGCGCTGTATCCGGAGGGCATCACGACCGACGAGTCGGAAGAGGACCGGATCGCGGAGATGATCCGCGAGGCCGCCCTCGAAGGCGTGCGCGATGAGCTTCCGCACTCGATCGCCGTCGTGATCGACGACATCGCACCCCGGGAGGGCACCGACCTGACCGACGTGCATGCCTCGATCGTGGTCGAACGGGACAGCCAGAAGGCGATCATCATCGGGCACAAGGGAAAGCGGCTCAGCGAGGTGGGTGCACGCGCGCGTGTCGGGATCGAAGAGCTGCTGGGGACACGCGTGTTCCTCGGGCTGCATGTGAAGGTCGCGAAGGAATGGCAGCGCGATCCGAAGCAGCTCGGCAGGCTCGGATTCTGAGATGACGTCCGGCACCACGTCGATGGCGGCGGGAAGACCGCCGACCCCGGCGACATGAGCGGTCGCAGCGAAGACCCGGATCCGCTGCGCACCGAGGTCTTCACCCGAGTGTTCGACGAGCACTGGGCGGCAGTGCGCCATCACATCGAGGGTGTGGTCGGTGCGGAGGAAGAAGTCACCGAGATCGTCTCGGAGGTGTTCCTTCTCGCGTGGACGAAGCTCAGACCCGCGCGACCGCCCAGTCGCGTCTGGCTGCTGCGCACCGCGGATCGGCGGCTACGTGCGCGTTCGGGTCGATCGTCCACTCCGTACGGTGCGCTCGACGCGGTGCATATGGGACTCTCCGGCGAAGAGGGCCGACCGGATCAACGGAACCGCGTCGAAGTCCTCCGGGCCTTGTCTGTCCTCAAACCAGGACAGAGGCGTATCATCATGCTCACGTACTGGGACGGACTCACGGTGGGGGAGATCGCGGAGTTGATGCGCGCTTCCGAGTTCCGAGTGCGCAAGACGCTGGGACGCGCGCGGCATCGCCTGTGCGCGGAGCTGGGCCTGGAGGGGGCGACAACGGGTGATGACTGAGAACGCCGTGCTCGAACGTATGCTGAGCGACGCCGACCCCGCGCCGACGCCCCGTGACGCTGCGCCCGATGCGCGGGCGCTTGCCACACGTGACCGCATCCTCCGCACGAGTCTGGCGCCCCGCAGACGGCGTCGACGTGCCTGGGGCTGGGCCTCCGGTCTGACGGCAGTCGCCGCATCGATGGCGTTGGCATTCGCCGTGTTCTCTCCTCAGGGTGCCGCGGTGGCGGGGATGCCGTCGCCTCTCGACTTCGAAGGCGCGACCACGGTCGCCCAGGTGGTCGACGACGCCGAGACGGCTCTCGCCGGTTCGACCGGACCCGCGGCGCCGGAGCGCACCGTCAGGACCGCTTTCTGGGGATTCTCGGTCGAAGTCGAGGCGAAGGTCAGCAAGGTGGTGCCGCAGCTCTCCACGCTCACGTGGGAACCGGACGGCTCGGGTCGCATGACGATCATCGCCGGTGTTCCCTACGACCCTGAGGACGCGGTCGCGAGCAACGCCGCTGAGGTGACCAGCAGCGGGGAGGTCGTCACCGACCTCGTGATGGCGCCCGGCGATTTCTACACGCCCTGGACAGAAGTGCCCGGCGAGACTCGTCAGGACATGATCGCCATCCTCCGTGCCTTCGGCATGCCGGAGAACCCGACGGCATACGACGTCGAGTTGGCTTTCACATCGGTCCTCGATCAATGGACGCTGACGAATGCTCAACACCGCGAACTGCTCGGACTCCTCGAGGGGGCGCAGGGCGGTGAGGCGCTCGGAGTGACGAAGGACCGT
Organism: Microbacterium sp. Root1433D1; assembly: GCF_001426835.1. Lineage (NCBI taxonomy): Bacteria > Bacillati > Actinomycetota > Actinomycetes > Micrococcales > Microbacteriaceae > Microbacterium > Microbacterium sp. Root1433D1. Next base: position 321,276 of record NZ_LMFN01000002.1, read on the forward strand.
CTGGGGCGTGATGTGAGCGGAGTCAGGGTGGTGTCACCTGACGGCGCCGCCAGCGATCTGATCCTGGTCTCACGTGATACCGGGAGGATCGTCGGCGTCGAACGCACAGTCCTGATCGCAGACGAGGTCTACGCCGCCGGTTCGATCATCTCCTATCGGATGTGGGACATCGATGAGGAGGCGATCAGATGACGTGGAGCACGATCGTCGCAGCGGCGGCGCTGGGCGCGATGCTCACGCTCGGAGTGACGCCCGCGCAGGCAGCACCGCAGGGTGACGACACTGTCGATCCCGAGATCATCGCGATGCTCGAGGAAGTGCCCGGCGGCGTGATCATCGATTCGACACATGCTGTGTGGCCCGCCCTCGGTATGGAACTCTCGATCAGGTCCGTCTCCACCAGATCAGTGCGTTCGGTCGGCAGCTGTGCGACCGATCGGCTCTGTGCCTACAGCGCCGGGGCGCTCGGCGGCAACAAGCTGACGTTCAGCCTGTGCAGCGTCAACACGATTCCCTCGACGTTCATCGCGAAATCGGTCGCCAACGCTCGTGGTACCGGCTATGTTCAGGCACGGTACGGGAGCGCCACCGTGGCCACGGTGAATGCGGGAAGTTGGGCGAACCTCGGCGCTGCGGTCAACAACCTCCGCTGCGTCCTCTGAGCCGGGTCGGGCACCATGTCGGTCAGTACTCCGCAGTCTCGGCACTGGGTCGCGACGGCCTGGGGGCCACCCGACAGTTGGGAGTTCGTCGAGCACGACACTCCTTCCCCGCAGAAGGGTGAGGTCACGATCCGTGTCCTCGCCGCCGGGGTGAACCCCGCAGACGCGAAGCATGTGGCTGCCGCCCGCCCGGGCGCCGAACTGCCCGTCCCGATCGGGTACGAGATCTCGGGGGAGGTCTCGGCGATCGGCGCGGACACCCGGATCGGTTCGGGCGCCGTCGACATCGGTGACGAGGTCATCGCCTTCCGCGTGCGCGGCGGCTACGCGACCGAGATCACCGTACCCGCCGAGAAGGTGTTCGCGAAGCCGTCGACTCTCACGCATCCTGAGGCGGCGAACCTGCTGCTGGTCGGCACGACCGCCGCGGAGATGCTCGCCGTCACCGGTGCGGCGCCGGGGGAGACGATCCTTCTCCATGGCGCTTCCGGCGCTGTCGGGGTGAGCGTGTTGCAGCAGGCGCGACTCCGCGGCGTCCGCGTCATCGGAACGGCGAGCGAGGCCCGCTTCGACGAGGTACGACGGTTCGGGGGCATTCCGGTGGAGTACGGCCCGGGGCTCGCTGGTCGCGTGCGCGACCTGGCGGGCGATCCGATCGCCGCGGCGCTGGATGCGGTGGGGACGACCGAGGCTGTCGACGTGTCCCTCGAACTCGTCCGAGACCGTCGGCGGATCGTCACGATCGCCGCTGCCGGTAGAGCCGCGACCGACGGCATCACGTTCATCGCGGGTTCGATGCCCGAAAGCGCCCGCTTCCGCGACGAGGTGCGCAGCGAGCTGATCGCCCTGGCGCAGAACGGCGATCTCGTCGTCCCCGTGGCCCGCGCCTTTGCCCTGGGCGAGGCACCCGTGGCGCATCGGCTTCTCGCCACCGGGCATCCCGGCGGCAAGCTCGCGCTGGTCCCGTAGATCAGTCGATCTCGCGGAGCGCGGAGGCCACGATCACGACGTCGTCGCCGTACTCGGCATCGACGGCATCCTGGATGCTTCCGTCGTCCCACACGACACTCAGCCAGACGTACCCGCGATCGGTGCGGAGAGCGAGTGCCTCCTCGCCGAGACGTGCGGAGATGTCGTCCTGGATCCGGGTGAGCTCATCGCTCGGCGTCGCGCCGTCGACCCCGCCTGTCGGATCCTCCGGAGCGATCGGGTCGTACAACGCGAGCATGATGGGCACGTCGGTGTTGGTGAGTCGCTCGCCGTCGAAGGTCGCATACACGGCATAGGCCCCCCAGGTGGTCTCCCCGCTGGACTCGCTTCCCTCCACGCCCTCCCAGGACCAGTCGTCGAGGGGGACTCCGCTGCACTGCGGAGGGTACGACTCCCTGATCGCGCCCATGCACAGCTGCACGTCGCCGGCCACGTCCAGCACCGTGCCCACCCCGATGACGCGCCCGTCGGGGAGATCGGGGCGGACGTCCTCGAAACGCTGGTCGGAGGGCGCCGTCGTGCTCGTCGGGGCCGCGGAGCTTCCGGGGCCCGACGTGCACGCGCTCAGGAACAGGAGGCCGACGACTGAGGCCGCGGCGATGGCCAGGCGACGCTGCGATGTGCTCATACCGGGGAGTGTCGTCACCGCCGTGATCGTCTCAGCCTCGTCGAAACCGTCATGGCATCCCTGCTACCATGACCTCATGCCTTTCGGCGGTCTGCTTCTTCTTAGCTGCCGCGACGAGTCCTAAAGCTAGGGCCTTCCTCGTCGCGGCGCTTGTGTTGGCCCGTTCATCTTGACGAAGAGAAGAAGCCCCATCATGCAGAACACTCAGCGCCCGTCCGCGATGCCGATCCACAAGTACCGGCCGTTCCACGAGCAGATCAACGTCCACCTGCCTGACCGCACTTGGCCCGACGCCCGCATCACCGAGGCGCCCCGTTGGTGCGCGGTCGACCTCCGCGACGGCAACCAGGCCCTGATCGACCCGATGTCGCCCGAGCGCAAGCGCGTGATGTTCGAGCTGCTCGTCAGCATGGGGTACAAGGAGATCGAGGTCGGCTTCCCCTCGGCGAGCCAGACGGACTTCGATTTCGTCCGCCAGCTCATCGAAGAGAACCTGATCCCGGACGACGTCACGATCCAGGTGCTGACCCAGGCGCGTGAGCACCTCATCGCCCGCACCTACGAGTCGATCGCCGGCGCGAAGCAGGCCATCGTGCACCTCTACAACTCCACGAGCGTGCTGCAGCGCGAAGTCGTGTTCCGCACCGACAAGCAGGGCATCATCGACATCGCGCTCGAGGGTGCACGCCTGTGTCGTCAGTTCGAGAAGACCATTCCCGACACGAAGGTCTACTACGAGTACTCGCCCGAGAGCTACACCGGCACCGAGCTCGAGTTCGCCGTCGACATCTGCAACCAGGTGATCGAGGTCTTCGAGCCCACCCCCGACCGCAAGGTCATCATCAACCTGCCGGCGACCGTCGAGATGGCCTCGCCCAACGTCTACGCCGACTCGATCGAGTGGATGAGCCGCCACCTCGCGCATCGCGAGAACGTGATCCTGTCGCTGCACCCGCACAACGACCGCGGTACCGCGATCGCTGCCGCTGAGCTCGGCTACATGGCCGGTGCCGACCGCATCGAGGGCTGCCTGTTCGGCAACGGAGAGCGCACGGGCAACGTCGACATCGTCGCGTTGGGCATCAACCTGTTCACCCAGGGCATCGACCCGCAGATCGACTTCAGCGACATCGACCAGGTCAAGCGCACGGTCGAGTACTGCAACCAGCTGCCGGTGCCCGAGCGCAGCCCGTGGGCGGGCGACCTGGTCTTCACCGCCTTCAGCGGATCGCACCAGGACGCGATCAAGAAGGGCTTCGAGGCCATGGCGGTTCGTGCCGAGGCCGAGGGCGTCACGGTCGACGACATCGAGTGGGCGGTGCCGTACCTGCCCATCGATCCGAAGGATCTGGGGCGTTCGTACGAGGCCGTCATCCGCGTCAACTCGCAGTCCGGCAAGGGTGGCGTCGCCTACCTGCTGAAGGCCGACCACGCCATCGACCTGCCCCGCAAGCTGCAGATCGAGTTCTCCGGTGTCGTGCAGGCGAAGACCGATGCCGAGGGCGGCGAGGTCACGAGCGACCAGATCTGGTCGATCTTCAACGACGAGTATCTGCCCGCCGCCGACACCGCGGCCAAGTGGGGACGCTTCGAACTGCTCGCGACGCAGACCCGCAGCGACATGTCCGGCGAGGTCGTGCTCGATGTCGTGCTGCGCGACGACGACCAGCAGGTGTCTGTCACCGGCAACGGCAACGGTCCGGTCGCTGCCTTCGTCGAGGTGCTGCGCGCACAGGGCTTCGACATCACGGTGTACGACTACGTCGAGCACGCTCTCAGCGCCGGCGGTGACGCGCAGGCCGCGGCCTACGTCGAACTGCAGGTCGGTGACCAGCGTCTGTGGGGCGTCGGCATCGACGGCGACATCTCGACGGCGTCGCTCAAGGCGATCGTGTCGGGAGTGAACCGCTCGATCCGCACGCGTCAGCAGGAGCTCGCGGCGGTCTGATCGTCCACGCACAGACGGCGGCCGGAATCCCCTGCGGATCCCGGCCGCCGTCGCCTGCATCTGCGCTGACGGTCGTCCGCGCAGGGCACGTCGGCGCGTGCGGTCTCCTCGTCGTCACGGCGTGAGCCGGGCTCGGGATGCCGCCCGCGTCAGAGGTCGATGCCGGGCTTGACGATCGCGATGGCACCCGTCTCGGCGGCGACCTTGCGACGGTAGATCCGCCGCTGCTCCGGCAGGGAGACGTCGAAGGTCACGGCGAGGACCCGGATGACAGCGGTGACCGCGATGCCGACGACCGCGGCGAGTGTGATCGGCATCCCCAGCGCCACGGCGATCACGATGAACGTGCACCCCGCGCCGGCGGCCACAGCGTAGAGCGAGCCGACGTGCATGATCGCGGTCGGCAGGCCCATCAGCATGTCGCGGAGCACGCTGCCGCCGACGGCGGCGCAGACGCCGATGAAGACGGCCGGCACCTCGGGGATGCCGAATGCGAGGGCCTTGCTCGTCCCGAAAGCTCCGAACATGCCGATCACCACGGCATCGAGCACGACGATCGCCGTGTTCAGGCGGGTGAAGAGGCCGGACAGCAGCATCCCGAGGAGCGCGGCGCCGCCTGCCGTCACCAGATACCACTGGTTCTGGAGCGTCGCGGGCGTCTGCCCGAGCAGGATGTCGCGGATCAGACCTCCGCCCATGCCGATCATGATGCCGATGATGGCGACACCCAGCCAATCGAGCCGACGCTGGCCCTGGAACCCCGATGCGAACATCGCGCCCTGGACCCCGCCGAGGCCGACGCCGAGCAGGTCCGCCCACAGCGGAATGGTGAAGAGCGGTTCGGTCACGCGTCCATTCTCGCGCACGGAGGATAATCGAAGGGTGCCCACCTATCGAGACGAAGCGGTGATCCTGCGCACCCACAAACTCGGTGAGGCGGATCGCATCGTCACGATGCTCTCGCGACGCCACGGCAAGGTCAGGGCGGTGGCCAAGGGCGTGCGCCGGACGTCGTCGAAATTCGGTGCCAGGCTCGAGCCGTTCATGGTGGCCGACGTGCAGCTCTACCAGGGCCGCTCCCTCGATATCGTGCAGCAGGCCGAGTCGCTCGGCTCCTACGGAACGGACATCGCCGCGCACTACGACCGCTTCACCGCGGCGAACGCCATGGTCGAGACCGCCGACCGCCTGAGCGACGCGGAGGCGACTCCCGATCAGTACCTGCTCCTCGTGGGTGGACTGCGGGCGCTGTCGCGCGGAGAGCACGTCGCCCGGAGCATCCTCGATTCGTACCTCCTGCGGGTCATGTCGCTGTCCGGGTGGGCGCCCTCGCTCGACGAGTGCGCACGGTGCGGCACACCAGGCCCGCACTCGCGGTTCGTCGCGCAGCTGGGCGGCGTGGTGTGCCAGAACTGCGCCCCCGCCGGCAGCCCGCGCGTCGCCGAGAAGACCCTGGGCCTGCTCCGATCTCTCATCGCGGGGGAGTGGGACGTGATCGACGCCGCTCCGCACGCCGACACCGCCGCTGCGTCCGGACTCGTCTCCGCCTACGCCCAATGGCACCTGGAGCGCGGCATCCGCTCGCTCGCCCACGTGTCCGACATCACTTCAGGAGGAGAACGGTGAGCCCGAAGCCGTACACGCACAAAGACGCCGTGGCCTATCGCCCGCTGGACTGGACGGGCGTGTATCCGCCCGCGTTCCGCGCCGTACCCGCGCACGTCGCGATCGTGATGGACGGGAACGGACGCTGGGCCAACCGCCAGGGACTCACTCGCATCGAAGGACACAAAGCGGGCGAGGAGGTGCTGCTCGACGTGGTCGCCGGCGCGATACAGGCGGGAGTGAAGCACCTCTCGGTCTATGCCTTCTCCACCGAGAACTGGGCGCGCTCTCCGGAAGAGGTCCGCTTCCTCATGGGCTACAACCGCGATGTGCTGCATCGCCGTCGTGACCAGCTCAACGAATGGGGCGTGCGCATCCGCTGGGCCGGCCGCAAGCCCCGGCTGTGGGGGAGCGTCATCAAGGAGCTGCAGTACGCCGAGCAGCTGACCCGCGACAACGACGTGCTCACCCTCACAATGTGCGTGAACTACGGCGGCAGGGTCGAGCTCGTCGATGCGATGCGGGCCATCGCCGAAGACGTCGCCGCCGGGCGCGTGAAGCCCAAGGCGATCAGCGAGAAGATGATCCGTCGGAACCTCTACGTGCCCGACATGCCGGACGTCGATCTGTTCCTGCGCAGCTCGGGGGAGCAGCGCACCTCGAACTTCCTGCTGTGGGAGTCCGCATACGCCGAGATGGTGTTCCTCGACACGCTCTGGCCCGACTTCTCACGTGAGGAACTGTGGCGGGCGATCGGCGTCTACCTCGCCCGGGACCGCCGCTTCGGCGGCGCGATCGACACTCCTGACGCGTCGGCCTGAGACCGCAGCCATCGCTCCGTCTCCCGCGGATGCCGTAGCCGCACGACGGTGAGGTGCGGGAAGCGCTCCTGCATCTCCGGGAACCGCTCGTGCCATTTGTGCAGTGTCGCCCTCTGCCACGCCAGGATGTTCTCCTCGGGATCGCGGTTGAGGAGGTTCCACGGTCCCTTCTCGCGGTTGCCGTTCCAGAGCTCTCGCCGCAGGATGCCTCGGGCCAGGGTGCGCCGCATCAGACGGCCGCGCACCACACGGTAGGGGTAGTCGAGCCAGAGCGCGAGCTGGGCGCGCGGTGCGAGGATCGCGTCGGTGCCCTTGCTCGTGTACTGCCATTCGGTGACCCATCGATCCTCGGCGGCGAAGGCGCGCACGTCGTCGAGGAACTCGGGCCTCGGAGTCCAGTTCGCCCCGTGGAACAGGCCGTCGATCTCGATGTGGCGGAGCCCCCACAGTGCGCCGATGCGACCAGACAACGTGGTCTTCCCCGATCCGGAGACGCCGGCCACCAGCACCCGCTCCGGGGTGAACGGGAGCGGATCGTCGGCGCAGAGCATCCGAGAATCCTACCCACCGTGGCGCGGCGCCGAGGAATAGCTCATAGGCGCATGCGGTTGGATAAAAGTGTGACTGAACCCATCTCCATCGACATCTGGTCCGACATCGCCTGCCCCTGGTGCTACATCGGCAAGCGCAACCTCGAGAAGGGTCTCGAAGCGGTCGCGGCCGATGAGGACGCGCCGCAGGTCAACATCACCTTCCATTCGTTCGAGCTCTCGCCCGACACTCCCGTCGACTTCGACGGTGACGAGGTCGACTTCCTCGCCGGGCACAAGGGCATGCCGCGCGAGCAGGTCGAGCAGATGCTGTCGAACGTGACCGGCGTGGCCGCGAACGCGGGGCTCGAGTACCGCTTCGATCTGCTGCAGCACACCAACACGGTGAAGGCACACGAGCTGCTGCACTTCGCGAAGGCCGAGGGGCGTCAGCACGAGATGGAGGAGCGGCTCATGTCCGCCTACTTCACCGAGGGCAAGCACGTCGGGCGCATCGACGACCTCGTCGACCTCGCGGTCGAGGTCGGCCTCGACGCCGATCGAGCACGTGCGGCGCTCGAGAGCGAAGAGTTCCTTCCGGCCGTTCGCCAGGACCAGGCTCAGGCTCGCGCCTACGGCATCCAGGGCGTGCCGTTCTTCGTCGTCGACGGCCAGTACGGCATCAGCGGCGCCCAGCCGCCCGCCGCATTCGAGAACGTCCTTCGCGACCTCTGGTCGAAGCGCGGAGAGAGCGAGACGGAGACCGCAGCGGTCTAGCGGGTCAGAGCCGCTTCGATCGCGCTGACGATCTCGGGGGCGTCCGGCTTCTGCTTCGGGCGGAAGCGCAGGACGTCCCCGTCCGGCAGCACGAGGAACTTCTCGAAGTTCCACTCCACCCGGCCGGCCTTGCCACCGGCGTCCGGGGTCTCCTTGAGCGCCTTGTAGAGCTCCGCGGCGTTCTTCCCGTTCACCTTGACCTTGTCGTTGACCGGGAACGTGACGCCGTAGGTCGTCGAGCAGAACTCGAGGATGTCGTCCACCGAGCCGGGCTCCTGGCCGAAGAACTGGTTGCACGGGAAGCCGACGACCGTGAACCCGCGGTCGCCGTACAGACGCTGCAGCTCCTCGAGCTGCTCGTACTGGGGCGTGAGGCCGCACTTGGAGGCGACGTTCACGACCAGCACCACGTCGGCGCCGAGATCGTCGAGGGTCTTCTCCTCGCCCTTCGCGTCGGTGAACGGGATCGTGCGGAGCGCGGAATCGGTCATACTTCACAGCTTAGATCGCAGCATCCCTCGTGGCTCTGCGTCTGGGAGAATGGAGGGGACATGACTCTCGCCACCGCCCCCGCCCGCCCCCTTCGCATCGGTCCGATCGATCTCGACGTGCCGGTCGTCCTCGCCCCCATGGCGGGGATCACCAACACCGCCTTCCGGCGTCTGTGCCGTGAGTACGGCGCCGGGCTCTATGTGAGCGAGATGATCACCTCGCGTGCCCTGGTCGAGCGCAACGAGACCACGATGCGGCTGATCCGCCATCACGAGTCGGAGACGCCGCGGTCGATCCAGCTCTACGGCGTCGACCCGAAGACCATCGCCGAGGCGGTGCGCATCATCGTGGCCGAGGATCACGCTGACCACATCGACCTCAACTTCGGGTGCCCGGTGCCGAAGGTCACCCGCCGCGGCGGGGGAGCGGCGCTGCCCTGGAAATCGAAGCTGTTCGCCGACATCGTCGACCAGGCCGTCAAGGCCGCAGGTGACGTGCCGCTCACGGTGAAGATGCGCAAGGGCATCGACCGCGATCACCTGACGTTCCTCGACGCCGGGCGCGCGGCCGAAGATGCCGGTGCGGCTGCGGTCGCCCTCCACGCCCGCACCGCGAGCGAGTTCTACTCCGGCTTCGCCGACTGGAATGCCATCGGCGAGCTCAAGCAGGCCGTCACGAGCATTCCTGTGCTGGGCAACGGCGACATCTGGTCGGCCGACGACGCGGTGCGCATGATGGCCCAGACCGACTGCGACGGCGTCGTGGTCGGACGCGGCTGCCTCGGACGCCCGTGGCTGTTCGGCGAGCTGGCGACGGCTTTCGGCGGCGAGGGCAAGACCGTCGATGCCACGCTCGGATTCGTCGCGAACGCCTTCCGGCGTCACGCAGAGCTTCTCGTCGAGTTCTTCGAGGATGAGGACCGCGGGTGCCGCGACGTGCGCAAGCACGTGTCCTGGTACTTCAAGGGGTATCCGGTCGGCGGCGACATCCGCACGGGGCTCGCCACCGCGTCCAGCCTCGCGGAGATCGACGACTTCCTCGGGCGCCTCGACCACACCGCGCCGTACCCGGGCGCGGATGCCGAGGGCCAGCGCGGTCGGTCAGGTCACCCCAAGCGCACGGCGCTGCCCGACAAGTGGTTGGAGTCTCGGGAGCTCGCATCGTCGGCCTCCGAGATGATGCGTGGAGCGGAGATCGAGAACAGTGGTGGTTGATCCCCAGGTCGGCCTGCGCGCCGACGGCTATGACGCGCGCGACGCCGAGCGCTTCTTCGCCGAGACCCACCGTTCCGAGCGCAACGACTTCGCCCGCGACCGCGCGCGGGTGCTGCATTCCGCAGCGCTGCGCCGGCTCGCCGCGAAGACGCAGGTGCTCAGCCCCGCCAGTACAGCCGACTTCGCGCGCAACCGCCTGACGCATTCCCTGGAGGTCGCACAGGTCGGGCGTGAGCTCGCGGTCGCCCTCGGCGTCTCGGCCGATGTCGTCGACACCGCGTGCCTCAGCCACGACCTGGGTCACCCTCCCTTCGGCCACAACGGCGAGCGGGCGCTCAACGAATGGGCCGAGCCCATCGGAGGGTTCGAGGGGAATGCGCAGTCCTTGCGCATCCTCTCCCGACTCGAGGCGAAGGTCCTCGACGACGATGACCGCTCGGTCGGACTGAACCTCACCCGCGCCAGTCTCGACGCCACGTGCAAGTACCCGTGGACGGTCGACAGCCCGGTTCCGGACCCGGGTGGTCGCCTGAAGTTCGGCGTCTACCCCGAGGACGAGGCGGTCTTCCGCTGGATGCGCGAGGGGGCACCGGGGCGTCTGCGCTGCATCGAGGCCGAGATCATGGACCTCTCCGACGACATCGCCTACTCGGTCCACGACTTCGAGGATGCGATCGTCAACGGCTACGTCGACGTCGCCCAGCTCGCCGATCCGCGCCAGCACGATGCCCTCGTCGGACGCATCCAGCAGTGGGTGGGCTACGACTTCACGCGCGACGAGCTCGCCGATGCTCTGTACCGCCTGGCATCGCAGCCGATGTGGCTGTCGTCGTTCGACCGCTCCCGTCAGGCACTCGCCCGACTCAAGAACCTGACGAGCGACCTGATCGGACGTTTCGCCCGTGCCTCGGTCTCCGCCACGAAGGAGGCGTACGGCTCGACCGCCCTGGTGCGCTACAACGCCCACGTCGTCGTGCCACGCGTGATCGAGGTGGAGATCGCGGTCCTCAAGGGCATCATGGGCCAGGCGATCGTCACGATCGAAGCCCGCAAGGGCGTCTACAAGGAGCAGCGACGCGTGCTCAAGCGGCTCGCCGACGCCCTCTGGTCGACCGACGCGCTGTGGTCCGCGGGCTCCGATGTGCTCGAGCCTGCATTCGCGGCCGACTTCGTCGCCGCGCAGAACGACGCCGAGCGCGCCAGGGTCGTGGTGGATCAGATCGCGAGCCTCACCGACCAGAGCGCGATCGATTGGCACAACCGGCTCGTCGGCGAGATCGATCCGGCCGAGGTCGGGATCTGGACTCCGCGTCACCCCCGTCCGGGCGCGCAGGCGCACGCCGAGCGGCTGCCCGTGGTCGAAGGGGCGCACTGATGCCGCGGATCCTGCAGGCCGACGTCGACGAGGTGAAGGCGCGGACGAACATCGCCGACATCATCGGTGAGCGTGTGGCTCTCAGATCGGCCGGGGTCGGATCCCTCAAGGGACTGTGTCCCTTCCACGACGAGAAGAGCCCGAGCTTCCATGTGCGCCAGCAGGTGGGGTACTACCACTGCTTCGGCTGCGGGGAATCCGGCGACGTCTACTCGTTCCTGCGGGAGATGGACCACGTCAGCTTCACCGAGGCCGTGGAGCGTCTCGCCGGGCGTATCGGATACACGCTGCATTACGAAGACGGGGGAGCGGCTCCCGAGACCAGCGGTCGCAGCCGTCTGTACGCGGCCAACACCGCGGCGGCGGAGTTCTTCCGTGCGCAACTGCTCACCCCCGATGCCGAGGCCGGGCGTCGCTTCCTGGGCGAGCGCGGGTTCGATGCGGGTGCTGCCGCGCATTTCGGAGTCGGCTTCGCCCCGCGCGGGTGGGACGGGATGCTCAAGGCCCTCACCGCGCAGGGATTCACGCGCGAGGAACTCAGCAACGCGGGTCTCGTCTCGACGGGACAGCGCGGCGTGTACGACCGCTTCCGCGGGCGGCTGGTGTGGCCGATCCGGGACGTGTCGGGACAGACCATCGGTTTCGGCGCGCGCAAACTGTTCGACGACGACCAGGGGCCGAAGTACCTGAACACCCCCGAGACGCCGATCTACAAGAAGGCCCAGGTGCTCTACGGGCTCGACCTCGCCAAGCGCGACATCGCTCGCGGGGATCCTCGCCGTGTCGTCGTGGTCGAGGGGTACACCGATGTGATGGCCTGCCACCTCGCGGGTCTCACGACCGCGATCGCCACCTGCGGCACGGCGTTCGGCACCGAGCACATCAAGGTGCTGCGCCGGGTGATGGGCGACGACAACGCCTCGGGCGAGGTCGTCTTCACCTTCGACGGAGACGAGGCGGGACAGAAGGCGGCCCTGCGTGCATTCACGGAGGACGACAGGTTCAACGCGCAGACTTTCGTCGCCGTCGCCCCTGACGGCATGGATCCGTGCGACCTGCGACTCCAGCGCGGAGATGCGGCCGTGCGCGGGCTGATGGACGCGAAGCAGCCGATGTTCGAGTTCGCGATCGACCGCAAGCTCGGCGGCTTCGACCTCTCCACCGTCGAGGGGCGGGTCGGCGCGCTGCGTGCGGCCGCGCCCATCGTGGCCGAGATCCGCGACCAGCTTCTTCGCCCGGGATACGAGCGGGTGCTGGCGCGCCGGCTCGGGATGGATCCCACTGAGGTGCGCAGCGAGGTCGAACGCGCGGCACGCGGCGCGTCGACTCCGCAGCAGGTGCGTCGGGAGGCTCCGCTGACGGATGCGGTGACGGGTGCTCCCGTCGTCGCTCCGGTCACTCTGTCGAGCCTGCCGCGCAGCCCCGACGTCGCCGTCGAACGCGACGCGCTGATGGGCGCCCTGCAGTACGGCCATCAGGTCGATCAGGCCCTCCTCAACAGGGCGTTGGAGGCGCCGTTCCGGACCCCCGGTCTCGACGCCGTGCGCGAGGCCGTCGCCGCCGCCCCCGACCGCACCAGAGCCGGGTGGGTGACCGAGGCGGTGAACAGCGTCCGTGAGCCCTACCGTTCGCTCGCGGGGGAGCTGCTGATGACGCCGTTCCCCGCCCGCGACGAAGAGCGAGCCGTCGCCACCGTGGCCGACCTCACCCGTCGACTCGTGCTCCGTCAGCTCGAGCGCGAGAAGCAGGAGCTCCTCGGCGCGGTGCAGCGAGTGCCCGCGGATTCCGACGGAGGCCGCGCGCTGCGGATGCGGTTGCGCGACATCGATGCGGAGCGTCAGCGCTTCGCCGAGTCGTAACCCCGACCGGCATCGCGCAGAGGGCAGGATGGAGTCATGTCCCGCAGGCCCGAATCCACGAACGCGATCGATTGCTCTGATCTGGTGATCGACCGCATCGGCCACGGGATGCCGACGCGTGCCGTCGACGGCGTCACCTTCTCGCTCGCGCCCGGCGGTCTGATCTGCGTCGCTGGGCCCACCGGCTCCGGCAAGTCGACGCTGGTCGCCGCCCTCGCCGGCTCCACCGATCCCTCGGTCAAGGTCGTCGGAGGACGGGCCCAGGTATGCGGCGTCGATGTGCGCCGGCCTGGCCGCAAGCACCGGATCCTCACCTATCGCACCGGATTCGTACCGCAGGGGGCGGGCGCCGACCTGCCGCCGCGGCTCACCGTGAATGAGGTGATCGCGGAGCCGATCCTCATCCGCGAACGTCGGGTGAACACGAAGGCGCTCTCGATCCGTGTGGCGACGCTGTTGGACGAGCTGCACCTGCCCCTCGGCACGGCGGCGAAGTTCCCCTATGAGCTCAGTGCCGGCATGCGTCAGCGTGTGGCGATCGCCCGCTCCTTTGTCCTGGAGCCGAAGGTGCTCATCGCCGACGAGGTGCTCGCGAACCTCGACCTCGAGGTGCGGCCGGTCGTCTTCGATGCGATCACCCGTCGCCGCAAGGAGCAGTCGATGGCCGCTCTCCTGGTGACCAACGACGCCGACTTCATCCGCGAGCTGAATGCCGAGACGTTGATGCTCCGCAGTGGGCACGTGGTCGCCCGTGGCGTGGGCAAGGATCTGCTCTGGGTGCCGAACGCGGAGTCGGATTCGCGGCACTGAGTCCGACACGCCCGGCATTCCCGAACGGCGCCTCGGTGTCGTGAACACCTCCCGGAGTTTGCTAAGCTTGTCGAGTTGCCCGCTCAGCGGTGCACATTCCTCGGTAGCTCAATTGGCAGAGCAGCCGGCTGTTAACCGGCAGGTTCTTGGTTCGAGTCCAAGCCGGGGAGCCAACGAGAGAAGCCCCCTCCACGGAGGGGGCTTCTCTCGTTTCCCCGTGAAGTCGAGCAATGGACTGGACGCAGAAGAGCCCCTTCGATGGAAGGGGCTCTTCTGCACGGCGGCGAGAGAGGATCAGCCGACGCCCTCCATCGCACTCGTCTCGGTGTTGCCGATGCGGGCGATGACATCGGGGCGACGACGCGCCAGGTAGGCGTATCGCGTGAGGGCCAGGGCCACCGTCGCCAGGAACACGTACGGGATCACGTTGTAGGGGAATGCCGGCACCGGCCAGACGTTCGCGAAGAACACGTACCCCATCGTGACGACGGCGACGGTCGCGCACGCCTTCACGAGGCCGTTGCGCATCTTCGCCCGCTGCGTGTAGACGACGCAGGCGATCGCGACGAGGGCGTAGGCCACCATGTAGCCGTAGGTGCCCCAGGTGTTGACCCAGACGAGGATCTCTCCGGTCGCGGCGCCCGAGACCAGCAGCACGATGTCGACCGCGACGGCCGCAGCGCCGGCGATGATGAGCACGCGGTGCGGCGTCAGATGCTGCTCGTGCGTGCGTCCGAACCGCTCCGCGACGACGCCCTCCTTGCCCATCACGTAGACGATGCGTCCGATCACGTTGAGCGGGGCGACGACCACGGCGAAGAACGACGCGGAGACGCCGAACGTGAGCACGGCGGCGAACCAGCCCGGCATGCCGATCAGGGCCGACATGCTCTCCAGAGGACTGGACGAGGTGGCCAGATCGTCCCCGAGCACGGTGATCTGCGTGTACGCGGCGAAGACGTACAGCACACCCACGCCGAGCGCGCTCCACATGATCGCGCGGGGGATGGCCTTGTACGGCTCCTTGGCCTCACGACCGAGCGCGTCGGCCGAGGAGAAGCCCACGAAGCCGAGGATGCCGAGCACCATGCCGGAGGCGACGCCCTGGAACGACGAACCGGTGGCGAGCACCTGCGCGGGGTCCCACGCGGCCGGGCCGGCCCAGACCAGAGCGGCGATCAGCAGCACGAGGATGATCCCGACCGAGACGAGCTCGAGGACGAGCGAGACGCGGGCGGACAGGCGGATGCCGCGGATGGTGAACAGCGTCGCCAGGCCGCCGAGCACGATGGCGAGACCGATGTCCCAGCCGAGTCCCTGTGCCGGGAGGCCGAGCATGCTCAGGAACTGCGCCATGTAGCTGACGGATCCGCTGAGCGAGGCCGCGGCGATGCCGAAGCAGCCGATCAGCAGCGTGACGCCGGCGAGGAACGCGCCGAACGGGCCGAGTCCCTTCGAGACGTAGGTGTAGAGGGACCCGGCCGAGGCGTGCTTGCGGGCGAACACCACCACGCAGTAGCCCACGCACAGGATGACGATGGTTGCGAGAGCGAAGGCGTAGATGGTGCCGTTACCCGCACCGAGGAAGATCGCCGCTGCGGTGAAGGCGATGACGGCGCTGGGGGCGATGTTGGCGATGGCCTGGGCGGCGAGTTCGGGTCCGCTCATGACGCCGGTGCGAAGACCGGCATCCTTGGGTGCGCCAGGCGGGGCGACGACGGTGTCTGACATGGTTCTCCTGGATTCGGGTTTCAGGGGTGGGGGTGGGGTCCGCCGAGGGCGGTCAGGGGATGAGGAGCGTGCGAAGCGCGGATCCGGCCTCGAGGTCGTCGAGCGCGGCGGCGGCTTCGGACAGCGGGCGCCGCCCCGAGATCAGGGGATCGATCTTGAGCTGGCCGTCCATGTATCGGTCGACGAGAGCGGGAACGTCGATCGAGGGGCGCACGGAGCCGTAGTTCGAGCCGAGGATGCGCTGATCGGCCTCGGCCAGGACGAGGGGCTCGAACGATGCGCGGGCGCCCGTGGGAGGAAGCCCGACGATGACGGCGGCGCCGCCGAGACCGAGCATCTGGATCGACTGCTCGGTTGTGGACGTGCGACCGATCGCGTCGAACGCGTAGTCGACGCCGTCGGGGATGAGCTCACGCAGCTGGGCGACGGCGTCACCCTGCGACGCGTCGATACGGTCGGTCGCACCGAACTGCAGCGCCATCTGGGTCTTCTCGGGACGCACATCGATCGCGACGATGCGCTCGGCGCCGGCGAGTCGTGCGCCCTGGACGACGTTGAGTCCGACGCCGCCGCAACCGATGACGACGACGGTGGAGCCGGGCTCGACGGCGGCTGTGTTGAGCACCGCGCCGACGCCGGTGGCCACGGCGCAGCCGACGACGGCGACGACGTCGAGCGGGGCGTCGTCTCGGACCTTGACCGCACCGGATGCGGGAACCACGACCTCCTCCGCGAACGAGGAGACGCCGAGGTAGTGGTGCAGCGGTTCACCGTCACGGCTGAGGCGGGACGTGCCGTCGAACAGCACTCCGAGGGGAGCGACGACCGTGGCGACCTTCTGGCACCGGGCCTCGTGACCGGCTCGGCAGTAGCGGCACTCACCGCACGGCGGTACCCAGCTCAGGACGACGTGATCGCCGACAGCGAGGGTCGTGACACCTTCGCCGAGTTCGGTGACCACGCCGGAGCCTTCGTGGCCCATGACCAGGGGAGCGGCGGCATCCCACTCGCCGCGCTTGACGTGCAGATCGGAGTGGCACACGCCGGCAGCGGCGATGCGCACGCGCACCTCACCCGCGCGCGGGGGTGCGAGGTCGACGTCGACGAACTCGATCGGTGACTGGGGATCGCGGAAGACTACAGCTTTCATGACATCCTTCGGGTGGAGAGGGGATGCCGACGATGCTAGGAGAGTGCTGACCGTCGGGCATCCGACAAATATGTGGATGGGGTGCCACCCGTTCACACTTTGTATGATCAAGGTGTGGCTCGTGATGTCGCCTCCGTGGCGCGATACCTCCAAGGCGAGCTGCTGCATGGCGGGGTGTCGAGTGCCCGGCATGTGAACTCGGTCGTCGCTCTCGAGTCCTTCGGCGCTCCGACAGACCGCCTGTTCGCCACTCTCGTCGTCGTCGACGCCGCGCAGTGGGACGAACTCGCCGACGATGCGGACCGGCTCACCCTCCTCCGGGACGTGGTCGTGGTCACCGGCGCGGACACGCCAGCGGTCCGGCGCATGCTCGAGGAGGGCGGCGTCACCGCTATCGTCCGAGCGGGCACGTCGCACGAGCTGCTGATGCCGACGCTGACGACCCTGCTCGCCGTCGACCAGGCGGCCGAGGCGAGAGCGATCACCTCGGCGATGCGGGTGCTCACGCTCGCCGCTCGACGCAGCGGGATCACCGGCGTCATCGCCGAACTCGCGCACCGGATCGACGGATGGGCGGTGCTCCTCGACCGCCACGGAGAGGTGATCACGACCGCAGGCGCGGGGAGCCTGCACATCGACGATGCGATCGCGGTCGCCGTCGGCCGCCCCGTGCGGGTGCGCCACCGCGCGCTTCAGGTGCATCCTGTCGGTCCGGGGCAGGACATCACCGCGCAGCTGGTCACCGCGCCGCGCAACGACAGCTCCGGTCGAGGGAGGGAACTCAGCTCTCAGGCCGCAGCGTTGCTCGATCTCCTGATGCGCACCCGGGACAGCAGCCACCTCGAACGCCTGGGCCGATCCATGATGCTGGAGACCGTGCTGGAGGGAGGGGAGAAGGCGACACGGCTTCTCCGACGCTGGGGCGTGCACGAGCCGAGCCTCGTGGGGTTCGCGCTGGCCTCACGCACGAGCGGAGTGGACGTCGAGCACCTGCTCGCGCTGTGGCTCGACGAACTCGGGGCCGAGCATGTCTTCGCCGCGCAACGAGGACTCATCCGCGGCGTCGTGCGCGAGGATCATGCGCAGGAGATCGCGCATCGGGCGCAGGCCTTCGCCTCGACGCTCTATCTCGGACTCGGGCGCCCGGCCACGACGGATGCGCTCGCCCGCAGTGTCGACGAGGCCCGACAGGCCTGCGAGACGGCTCGTGCGGGTGGGGAGCGCGTCGTCCGCTACGCATCGATCCCGACGGTGTCGTTCGTGCTCGGACAGTTGGATGCGGACCAGACGCAGCGGATCAGTCGGCTTCTGGATCCATTGCGCGGCGTCGAGCAGCAACCCGAGCTCATCGAGACCCTGCGCGTCTTCCTCTCCACGAACAGCGCCTGGGGTGAGAGCGCTACGCGGTTGCGGATCCACCGGCAGACGTTGGCCGCGCGGATCAGACGGATCGAGGACCTGATCGGTCTCTCGCTGTCGGATCCTGATGATCGTGTGGCCGCCTGGCTCGCGCTGCGTGCGTCGGACGGCTGAACCCCTCGGAACGACGAAGAGGGCCCCGCCGGATGGCGGGGCCCTCTTCTGAGACGGTGGATCAGCGCGCGGCGCCGGCCAGCGAACCCGTGGTCTGCCCAGCCGGGTCGAAGACGATGCACTGGATCACGCGATCGTTGTTCCGCTCCCACGAGTCCTTGGTGGGAACGAGCGTCGTGACATCGAATGCGGAGTCCTGGTAGGCCACGCCCACGAACGTCGTGTACGCGTCTCCGATGCACTCCTGCGTCGCCGCGTCGATGTCGGTGTCGGAGAACTCGCCATCCGGCATCGTGATCTCGTAGTACACCTCCTGGTCGTGCGGGTCGGTGCAGGGGAGGATGTTGGCTTCGGTCATCGTGCCGGAACCGGTGTCGAGCATGCAGTCGCCCAGCTTCACCGAGAAGACGCCGACGTTCGAGCTCTCCGTGACCTGGCCGCTCTCCTCGTCGCGGTTGGCGTCGCCGGAACCGCCGCCGAGAATGCCGTTGAGAGCGCTGCACCCGCTGAGGGCGACCGAGAGCGCCACTGCCGATCCTGCGAGCATCAGGGCGCGTCGAGTGCGCATCTTCATCATGATCTGTTTCCCCTCCGAAGCGTGATGCGGAGGCATGCGAAAAGCCCCCGCCGCGAACACGCTAACCCCCGGCGAGTCTGTGACGCAACTCGAAGGATGCTGTGGTTCGGCTGGGAGCGCTCAGCCTTCGAGGTCGTCGACGCCGGGCATCCAACTCGCGCCGGGGCGTCCCCACCCGCGCTTTCGGGCGATCTTCTGCGCGGTCTTCCAGTCGCTGTCCGACAGGCGATCGACGTACAGGATGCCGTCGAGGTGATCGAACTCGTGCTGCATGATGCGGGCACGCCACCCGTCGACATCGATCGAGACCGGCTGCCCTTCCAGGTCGGTGGCCGTGACGTGGACGCGCTCCGACCGGCGCAGCGGGAACCGCTCGCCGGGGAACGAGAGGCAACCCTCGGATTCGAGATCCGGGTCGGGTTCACCCGGTTCGAGCGGCACCATCCAGAGAGTGGGATTGATGAGAACGCCGCGCCAGGGGTGGTCGTCGTCATCGACATAGGCGTACGTGTAGATGCGCAGGGGCACTCCGACCTGCGGAGCGGCGAGACCGACCCCTGGGGCGGTGTCCATCGTCTCGAACATGTCGGCGACGAGGGCGCGGACGTCGTCGGTGATCTCGTCGACGGGGGAAGCGGGGGAGTGCAGGACGGGGTCGCCCATGATGCGAATCGGAAGTACAGCCACGTCACAACCCTAGTCGGCGGCACTCGCCAGGTAGGGTCGTACTGTGAATGCTGGGGTGTGGATGAACGCGGTCGAGGACGTCGGCGATCAGCTCGTCGGCGCGTTCCAGAACCCGGGGCTGCTGCTCGGCATCCCGCTCGCTCTCGCAGGCGCCGTCTTCATGTCCCTCGGCGCCCAGTACCAGCACCGCGGCGTCGAGAAGGTCGAACGCCTCAGCGGTGCCAACGGCGCCTCGGGCCTGAGTCTCGATCAGCTCAAGCGCCTCCTGACCCGTCCGTCATGGCTCATCGGCACGCTGATGCTCGGACTCGCCGTGGTCTGTCAGCTCGCCGCCCTCGTGCAGGCGCCGCTGATCGTCGTCCAGCCGCTCGGGGCGATCGCCCTCGTGATCACGACCTTGCTCAACGCGCGGATCTCCGGCCACTCGCCGACGCGGCAGTCGCTGACCGCCATCGTGTGCTGCGTCGGTGGCATCTTCCTCTTCGTGTTCTTCGCGGCGATCTACGCGACCGAGCAGGAGGTCACCGACCGTGAGCTCTTCACGATCCTGGCGCTCCTGCTCGTAGTCATCATCGTCCTCGGCGCCTGCTGGCTGATCCTGCGCCGCCGGATGCGCGCCCTGTTCTACGTGATCGGCGCGGGAATCCTCTACGGGTTCGTCGCCACCTTGGCCAAGGTCGTCATCAAGCGCATCGAGGCCGGTCAGTTCGAATGGATCACCGGGATCTGCGTGCTCGCCCTCGTCTCGGCGGCCGCTGTCGGCGCATACTTCGTGCAGACCGCGTACAGCTCGGGTCCGCCCGACCTCGTGATCGCCGGGCTCACGGTCGTCGACCCTCTCGTCGCCGTGCTCATCGGAATGGTCGTGCTGGGCGAAGCCTCTGCGGCTCCGTGGTGGGTGCTCGTGATCTTCGCCGTCGCCGGAGGGATCGCCGTTTGGGGCGTGGTCGGGCTCGCCCGCTACCACCCTCAGGTGCTCAGCGACAGCCAGGATCTGGGAATCCAGCGAGGCAGCACGCCAGGTGGATCCTCGCAGGGCGGCCCTGGAGAGGCTTCCTCGTCGCAGCCCGCCGCGACGAATGCTCCGGAGCACTCGGACGGCTCGGGACGTCCGCAGACGCCGCCGTGGCACGACGGTTCGTCAGAGCGACCCTAGCGACAGCGAACTGAGCGGCCGCGCGTGGCGGCGCCGACTCAGTAGGCCTGATCGATCAGGTCGACCGAGACCTCGGAGGCCGCGGCTTCATCCACGAAGAACACCGTGCGCTTGCGCCCCTTGGCGCCGGCGGCGGGCACGCTCGAGTAGCTCGCCCCCGCGAGAGCGAGGCCGAGAGCCGAAGCCTTGTCGGCGCCCGTCATCACGAGCCAGACCCGCTTCGAAGAGTTGAGCACCGGGCGGGTCAGCGTGACACGCTCGGGCGGCGGCTTCGGCGAGTTGCGGACGGCGAGGACTGCGGCATCCGTCACAGTGACCTCCTCCCGATCCGGGAAGAGGGAGGCGATGTGCCCGTCGGGGCCGACCCCGAGGAAGCACACGGCGAAAGAGGGCCACGGATGCTCGTCGGTACCGAACCGCGCCAGGTCCGCCGCGTACGCCGCCGCGGACTCGTCGAGGGTCAAGCCGGTGTCAGGGCCGGCGACCTCGTGCACGTTCTCCTGGGGCACAGGGATGTGGTCGAGGAGAGCCTGTCGGGACTGCAGCGAGTTGCGATCGACGTCGTCGCGCGGCACGAATCTCTCGTCACCCCACCAGAAGTGCACGAGCGACCAGTCGATCTCCGCCGCTCGCGGGTGCTCGGACGCCGCACGCAGCACCGCACCGCCCATCGAACCGCCCGTGAGGGCGATGTGCGCGATCCGCCCGTTGCGTGTGCGCGCGCGCACCCGTGTCAGGAACCGGTCGGCCACTCGGGTGGCGAGGGCTGCGGGCGTGGCTTCCACCACGACCCGCTTCTCTGCGGACGATGTCGTCATCGACGTCACTCTCCTGTCTCGGGCGGACCCAGCTTCTCCCAGCCCTCGGTGATGACTCGACCGTACAGGACGTCCGGGTCGAGTCGACGCAGCTCCTCTGCGAGGCACTCGCGCAGAGTGCGTCGCGGCAGGTGCAGGTCGTGGTTCGGCTGTCCCGGCTGCGTGAGCACGGCGACGCCGGGAGTCGGGCGCTCCAGGAGGATGTCGCCGGACTCGCGTGTCAGGCGCACCGACTTGATGCCCTCCGCCCAGTGCTCGGGGTCTTCGTAGGACCAGCGCACCGGAACATCGAGCGCCATCTGCAGCCAGGCGGCCAGCAGCGCGGTCGACGGGGAGGCCGCGGCTCCGCGCACCTCGACGCCGGTGATCTGCTCGTACGGCGGCTGGTCGAGCACAGCGGCGAGCTGCTCGCGCCAGTGGGTCAGACGCGTCCACGACAGATCGGTGTCGCCGGGGGCGTGGGTCTCGCCCAGGAGCGCGAGCCGGTCGCGGACGTCGTTCGCGGTGGCGGCATCGGTGATGCGTCGCTGCGCGATCTTGCCGAGCGGTGACTGCGCAGGCGCCACGGGGGCCGCCTCCGGCCACCAGGCGACCACGGGAGCATCGGGCAGCAGGAGGCCGGTGATCAGGCTCTCCTCGTTGCTGGCGGCGTCTCCGAAGGCGCGAAGGACCACGACTTCGCTGGCGCCGGCATCTCCACCGACGCGGATCTGCGCGTCCAGGCGTGACTCGCCCTCACCTGTTGTGATGACGATGACCCGCATCGGGTGCTCTCGTGAGGCGTCGTTCGCGGCATCGATAGCCGCTTCTGCGACGCCGTTGCGCGCAGCGATCACGAGCGTGAGCACGCGGCCGAGGGCGACGGCTCCACCCTCTTCGCGGACCTTGACCAGCTGCTTCGCGACCTGGCTGACGGTGGTGTCGGGAAGGTCGATGATCACGGGCGTCTCCAGACTCGTCCATCGCGGGCCAGCAGGTCGTCAGCGGATGACGGTCCCCATGAGCCGGGCGCGTACTGCTCGACCGGGCCGCCTTCGGCTGCCCAGTACTTCTCCACGGGGTCGAGGATCTTCCAGGAGAGCTCGACCTCCTCGTGCCGCGGGAACAGCGGCGGATCGCCCAGGAGGACATCGAGGATCAGACGCTCGTAGGCCTCGGGGCTCGCCTCGGTGAAGGCGTGGCCGTATCCGAAGTCCATCGTCACGTCGCGCACGTTCGTGCCGCTGCCGGGAACCTTCGACCCGAAGCGGATCGTGACGCCCTCATCCGGCTGGACGCGGATGACGAGGGCGTTCTGCCCGAGCTCCGAGGCGTTTCCGCGCCCGAAGAGGTGCTGAGGCGCACGCTTGAAGACGACGGCGATCTCGGTCACACGGCGTCCGAGACGCTTGCCCGTGCGCAGGTAGAACGGCACGTCCGCCCACCGGCGCGTGTCGATCTCGAGCTTGATCGCGGCGTACGTCTCCGTGGTCGACTCGGGGTTCATCCCCTCTTCTTCCAGGAAGCCGGTGACCTTCTCGCCACCCTGCCAGCCGCCCGCGTACTGACCGCGAGCGGTCGCGAGGGAGAGATCGTCCGGGACGTGCACCGCCGCGAGCACCTTCTCCTTCTCGGCGCGCAGGTGCTCAGCCGAGAGGCTGATCGGCTCTTCCATCGCGGTGAGAGCCAACAGCTGCAGCAGGTGGTTCTGGATCACGTCACGGGCCGCACCGATGCCGTCGTAGTAACCCGCGCGTCCGCCGACGCCGATGTCCTCGGCCATCGTGATCTGCAAGTGGTCGACGTAGTTGCGGTTCCAGATCGGCTCGTACAGCTCGTTCGCGAAGCGCAGCGCCAGGATGTTCTGGACCGTCTCCTTGCCGAGGTAGTGGTCGATGCGGAAGATCGAGTCGGCCGGGAAGGCAACCTCGAGCGCGGCATTGAGCGCCCGCGCCGACTCGAGGTCATGGCCGAAGGGCTTCTCGATCACGACGCGACGCCAGCGCTCGTCGTCGTCGCTGTTCTCGCCGACGAGACCGGACTCCTTGAGCTGCTTCGCCACCAGCGGGAAGTCCTTCGGCGGGATCGACAGGTAGAACGCGTGGTTGCCCATCGTCCCCCGTTCGACGTCGAGCTTCTCGATGGTCTCGCGGAGCTTGCGGAAGGAGTCCGGATTGTCGAACTCGCCCGAGACGAAGCGGATGCCCTGCAGCAGCTGGGTCCAGGTCTCCTCGCGGAACGGTGTGCGCGCGTGCTCCTTGACGGCGTCGTAGACGACCTGCGCGAAGTCCTGGTCCTCCCAGTCCCGGCGGGCGAATCCGACCAGGGCGAACCCGGGCGGGAGCAGTCCGCGATTGGCGAGGTCGTAGACCGCGGGCATCAGCTTCTTGCGTGAGAGGTCTCCGGTGACGCCGAAGATCACGAGGGCGCTGGGCCCGGCGATCCTGTTGAGACGGCGGTCATCGGGGTCACGCAGCGGGTTGTGCCCGCGCGAGATGGGAACAGACATCGGTGGGGGATTCTCCTGCTGTTACTTCTGTGCGGCTTCGAAGAGGGCGAGCACGTCGTCGGAGGACTCGGTGATCGTCAGCGTCACGACGGGGCGGCCGTGCTCGGCGAGTACGGCGGCGTCACCGGCGGCCTGCGCCTGGATGAGCTGTCCGAAGGTGAACGGACGGTCCGGGATCTCGAGGTCGACCTCGGTGCGCTCGAGGATCTGCAGGAACACGCCCTGCGCGGGCCCGCCCTTGTGGTACTGGCCGGTCGAGTGCAGGAACCGCGGTCCCCATCCGAAGGTCGTGGGTCGTCCGGAGTCCGCCGCGACGAGTTCGCGCAGGCCCTGGAGCTGCGGCACCTCGAGACGGTTGACGTAGGCCTGGATCGACACGTATCCGTCTGCCGGGAGCTGGGCCCAGAGCGCATCGAGCACGCCCTCGACGCTGCCGGAGGTGGCGAGAGCCGGGTCGGACACCCGCACCTCGACGCCGTTCTCGATGAACGCGGGAGCCGTCGGCTCCGGGCGTGCGTCGAGGAGCCCGCGCGCGGCGATCTTGGCCGATTCGACATCGGGCTGATCGAACGGGTTGATGTGGAGCAGGTGACCGGCGATCGCCGTCGCGTACTCCCACACGATGAGCTGAGCGCCCAGCGTCCCGCTGACGAGGATCTCGCCCTCGTGACGCTCGTGCAGGTGGAACTCGTTGGCGTCGTCGACCAGCCGCACGATCTGCAGGTCGGCGGGCACGGGGTCGAGCTCGGGGGAGACCGGGAGCAGGACGACCGGGAGGATTCCGGTGCCCTCCTTGCCGGTGGACTCGGCGATCAGCTGCTCGATCCAGTCCGGGAGGCCCTTGATGTGCGTGCCGTCGGTGATGAGGCCGAGCTTGTCGCGGCGGGGTGTCGTCGCCGCGATCGCCGCGCCCAGACGAAGGGCGGGGTTGTCTGCCGAGTCGACGGCGACCTCCAGAAGCGAGGCCTCGGCCTCGTTCAGCAGCTCGTCGATGTCGACACCGGCGAGCCCCGACGGCACGAGGCCGAAGGCGGTAAGCGCCGAGTAGCGTCCGCCGACGTTGGGGTCCGCGTTGAAGACGCGGTATCCCGCCTCGCGGGCCGAGACATCGAGCGGAGAGCCGGGATCAGTGACGACGACGATGCGCTCGACGGGGTCGATGCCGAGGTCGCGGAACGCCGCTTCGAAGGTGCGACGCTGCGAGTCGGTCTCGACCGTGGAGCCGGACTTCGAGGAGACCACCAGCGCCGTGTCGGCGAGGCCCTCGTCGAGAGCGGCGAGCACCTGGCCCGGAGCCGTCGAGTCGAGGATGGTCAGCGGCACTCCGGCGGTCTGCGCGATGACCTCGGGGGCAAGCGATGATCCGCCCATGCCCGCGAGCACGACGCGCGTGACGCCCTTGGCGTTGAGGTCGGCGCGCAGCGCGACGATCTCGGCGACCAGCGGACGCGAGATCGACACGGCTTCCACCCATCCGAGCCGGACGGATGCCTCAGCCTCGGCGGCCGGCCCCCAGAGCGTCGCGTCCCCGCCGGTGATGCGAGAGGCGACCAGATCGTGGACGAGGCTGGGCACCGTCTCATCGATCGCGGCGCGTGCTGCACCGGACGTGTGGATCGAGAACGTCATCGCTGCGACTCCAGACCCTCGGCGACCTGCGTCAGCAGGTCGTGCCAGGAGTCGATGAACTTCGCGACGCCCTCGTCCTCCAGCACCTGGGTGACATCGGCGAAGTCGATCCCGACCTCGGCGAGGCCGGCGAACACGGCTCGTGCCTCTTCGTAGCCGCCCGTGATCGTGTCGCCCGTGACGACGCCGTGGTCGAACGTCGCCTCGAGCGTCTTCTCGGGCATCGTGTTGACCACGCCCTGGGCGACGAGCTCGGTGACGTACAGGGTGTCGGGAAGGGCCGGGTCCTTGACACCGGTCGACGCCCACAGCGGACGCTGCAGGTTCGCACCGGAGTCGAGCAGCGCCGTGGCGCGGTCGCCGGCGAAGGTCTTCTCGAACAGCTCGTAGGCGAGGCGTGCGTTGGCCAGACCGGCCTTGCTCTTGAGCGCTTCGGCGGCATCCGTGCCGATCGCGGTGAGGCGCTTGTCGGTCTCGGTGTCGACACGCGACACGAAGAACGAGGCGACGGAGTGGATGGTCGACAGGTCGATGCCTGCGGCCTTCGCCGTCTCGAGACCGGTGAGGTAGGCCTCGATGACCTCGGCGTAGCGTTCCAGGCTGAAGATCAGCGTGACGTTGACGCTGATCCCCGCCCCGATCGCCTCGGCGATGGCCGGAAGGCCGGCCTTGGTCGCGGGGATCTTGACGAGCAGGTTCGGGCGGTCGACCTTGGCCCACAGCTCCTTGGCCTGCGCGACCGTGCCGGCGGTGTCGTGCGCGAGGTCGGGGGAGACCTCGATCGAGACGCGGCCGTCGACGTGGTTCGAGGCTTCCCAGACGGGGCGGAACACGTCGAGGGCTGCCGCGACGTCCTGCGTGGTGGCGGCGAAGACCGCTTCCTCCGCCGTCGCGCCCGAGGCGGCGAGCTCGGTGACCTGTGCGTCGTACGACGTGTCGTTCTTGTCGGTGATCGCATTCGCGAAGATCGTCGGGTTGGTCGTGACACCCACGACGTTGCGCGACGAGATCAGATCGGCCAGGTTGCCCGAGGCGATGCGCGTGCGGGAGAGGTCGTCGAGCCAGATGCTGACGCCGGCGGCGGCGAGCTGTGCGGTGGGGGTGCTCATGCGTTCTCCTTGGTGCTGTTGGCCGCGATGGTCTCGCGGGCGGCCGCGATGACGGCCTCGGTGGTGATGCCGAACTTCTCGAAGAGGGTCTTGTAGTCGGCGGAGGCGCCGAAGTGGTCGATGCCGACCGAGCGGCCGCGGTCGCCCACGATGCCGCGCCAGCTGAGCACCGAGCCCGCCTCGACGGAGACGCGGGCGGTGACGGAGGCCGGCAGCACGCTCTCGCGGTACTCCGCGTCCTGCTCGTCGAACCACTCCAGCGACGGGGCGGAGACGACGCGCACGTTCACGCCTTCGGCGGCCAGTGCCTCACGGGCGTTGACCGCCAGCTGCACCTCGGAGCCCGTGGCCACGATGATGACGTCCGGCGTGCCGTTCGGCGCTTCGGCGAGCACGTAGGCGCCCTTGGCCGCGTTGTCCGCCGAGGCGAACGTGTCGCCCGATGCCGCGCCCTCGCCACGCGCGAACACCGGGATGTTCTGACGCGTCAGCGCGATGCCTGCCGGTCCTTCGTGGCGACGGAGGATCTCCAGCCACGTGGCGGCCGTCTCGTTC
Source organism: Microbacterium sp. Root1433D1 (assembly GCF_001426835.1). Classification (NCBI taxonomy): domain Bacteria; kingdom Bacillati; phylum Actinomycetota; class Actinomycetes; order Micrococcales; family Microbacteriaceae; genus Microbacterium; species Microbacterium sp. Root1433D1. Next base: position 348,420 of record NZ_LMFN01000002.1, read on the forward strand.
GCGTCCGCAGGTCGCACGACCGTGAAGTTCGGGATCGCGCGGAGCGTCGCCAGCTGCTCGATCGGCTGGTGGGTGGGGCCGTCCTCACCGAGGGCGACCGAGTCGTGCGTCCAGACGAAGATGCTCGGCACGTTCATGAGCGCGGCGAGACGGACGGGCGGGCGCATGTAATCGCTGAAGATGAGGAAGGTGCCGCCGAACGCGCGGGTGGGTCCGTGCAGCACGATGCCGTTGATGATCGCGCCCATGGCGTGCTCGCGGATGCCGAAGTGCAGCACCCGGCCGTAGGGGTTGCCCGACCACTCGTGGGTCGACCACTCCGCGGGGATGAACGAGGGCGCGCCCTTGATCGTCGTGAGGTTCGACTCGGCGAGGTCTGCCGAACCGCCCCACAGCTCGGGGAGCTCAGCGGCGAGGGCGTTGATGACCTGGCCGGATGCCGCGCGGGTCGAGACTTCCTTACCCGCCTCGAACACGGGCAGCGCGCTCGTGATGTCGTCGGGGAGCTGGTGTGCTTCGAGGCGGTCGAGCAGCGCCTTCTTCTCGGGGTTCGCCGCGGCCCAGGCGTCGAACGACTCCTGCCATGCGGCACGGGCTTCGGCGGCGCGGGCCGCGAGTCCGCGGGTGTGCGCGATCACGTCATCGGCGACGACGAAGCTCTGCTCGGGGTCGAACCCGAGGACCTTCTTCGTGGCGGCCAGCTCTTCGGCGCCGAGAGCGGAGCCGTGGATCTTGCCGGAGTTCTGCTTGCCGGGCGACGGCCAGCCGATGATCGTCTTGAGGATGATGAGCGAGGGCTTGGCGGTCTCGCCCTTGGCGGCCTCGATGGCGGCGTGCAACTCGGCGACGTCTTCGACGTACTCGCCGGTCTTCTTCCAGTCGACGACTTGCACCTGCCAGCCGTAGGACTCGTAGCGCTTCGCGACATCCTCGGTGAAGGCGACGTTCGTGTCGTCCTCGATGGAGATCTGGTTCGAGTCGTAGATCGCGATCAGGTTGCCGAGCTGCTGGTGGCCTGCGAGCGAGGAGGCCTCGCTGGTCACGCCCTCCTGCAGGTCGCCGTCTCCGGCGATCACGTACACGAAGTGGTCGAACGGGCTGGTTCCCGCCGCGGCCTCGGGGTCGAAGAGACCGCGCTCGTAACGGGCGGCGTAGGCGAAGCCCACGGCCGAGGCGAGGCCCTGTCCGAGCGGACCGGTGGTGATCTCGACGCCCTTGGTGTGGCCGTACTCCGGGTGGCCCGGTGTCAGCGAGCCCCAGGTGCGCAGTGCCTTCAGATCGTCGAGCTCGAGCCCGAAGCCGCCGAGGTAGAGCTCGACGTACTGGGTGAGGGAGGAGTGGCCGGCAGAGAGGATGAAGCGGTCGCGACCGAGCCAGTCCACATCGTTCGGGTCGTGGCGCAGCACGCGCTGGTACAGGAGATATGCCGCCGGAGCGAGGCTCATGGCTGTGCCGGGGTGACCGTTACCGACCTTCTCCACGGCATCGGCCGCCAGGATTCGTGCGGTGTCCACCGCGCGCCGATCGATCTCATCCCACTGCAATTCCGACACGTTCATGCCCTTTCCGACAGTTTCGAGGGCGCCCGTATTCCCTGGCGCATCCGCATCATCACGGAGAGGTGTGCACATCGCCGGGCGCGCGAGTGGTTTCAGCATAGCGGTGAGGTGACTTGCGCTACGCGGGCCCGCGAGCCGGAACACGTCATCCGGTGTCATACACTGGAGAGGTTGTCCGGTCACACGTGCGGAGGAGGCGATCGAGATCTCGACGATGTCTGATCAGACCGTGAGGAAGTCGTCCATCGGTCGCACGGTGAAGGCCTACATCACGCTCACCAAGCCGCGTGTCCTCGAGCTCCTGCTCGTGTCGACCGTGCCGGTGATGTTCCTGGCGCAGGGGGGACTGCCGAACCTGTGGCTCGTGTTGGCGACCGTCATCGGCGGTTCGTTGAGCGCCGGTTCCGCCGCATCCTTCAACATGTACCTCGATCGCGACATCGATGCGCACATGCACCGCACCGAGAACCGTCCGCTGGTCACAGGCGAGGTCAGCCCTCGCGGTGCCCTGGTCTTCTCGTGGACACTCGCCATCGCCTCGACCGTCTGGCTGCTCGCCACGACCAACTGGCTCACGGCGGCCCTCTCGGCCACGGCGATCTTCTTCTACGTCGTGATCTACACGATCATCCTGAAGCGCCGCACCGAGCAGAACATCGTGTGGGGCGGCATCGCGGGCTGCTTCCCGGTGCTGATCGGCTGGTCCGCGGTCACCGGTTCGCTCGACTGGCCGGCATTCATCCTCTTCCTCCTCGTCTTCCTCTGGACGCCGCCGCACTACTGGCCGCTGTCGATGAAGTACAAGGACGACTACGAGGACGTCGACGTCCCCATGCTCGGCGTCACGCGCAACGCCTCGCAGGTCGGCCTCCAGGTGATCCTCTACGCGTGGGCGACCGTCGCCTGCTCGCTCCTGCTGGTACCGATCGCGAACATGGGCCTCGTGTACACGATCTCCGCTGCGGTCTTCGGCGGATGGTTCATCTACGAGTCGCACCGCCTCTACAACCGTGCGGTCCACGGCACCGAGCCGCGTCCGATGCGCGTGTTCCACGCCTCGATCACCTACCTGACGCTGATCTTCGTCGCGGTCGCGGTCGACCCGCTGCTCCCGTTCTGACACTGATTCAGAACGACGAAGCGGCGCCGAGGAATTCCTCTCCGCCGCTTCGTCGTTTCCCGCCCGGTGGTCGATCAGCGGGTGAGCGAGGGTGAGCCGTCCGGGTTCGCGTCGGTGGCCGGGGCGTCGTCTCTGGTGACCTCGTCTTCGTGAACGACATCTTCGGTTGCGGGGGTCGTGTCCGCAGACGGGGTCGTGGCGACGGGAGCGGGCGTCTCCTCAGCCTCGACGGTCCAGTCGATGGCCTCGACGACCGCCGGTGCCGGTGCAGGGACGAGCGATCGCGCGGCGACGAGCGTGAGCGTCAGCAGGATGCCGACGATTCCGGCCGCGAGCACTCCGGCACCCACCACGACGAGCGACTGGCCGACGTAGACCTCGACGCCGGTGGCCGTGCCATCGAGCAACGTGGTCGTCATCGTGCCGATCTGACCCGAGATCAACCAGGCGCCGACCGCCGTGGTGGCGAGGGAGACGACCAGGAGGAGCCAGAACCCCATGCTTCGTGTGAGTGACTTGTTCATGTCGCCCACCCTCGCGGATGCGCTGATGAGTCCGCGATGTGAAAGCTATGGAACGACTGTGCGGGCCCTCAGGCGTCGACGGGTACCGGACGCTTGAGGCGCAGCACCACGACGGTGTAGGCGGCCGCCGAGAGCGAGGCCAGGACCATGTGGATGCCGACGAGCAGCGGGGGGAGTCCTTCTCTGGCCTGCCAGATGCCGACCCCGACCTGCACGAGGATCGCCAGCACGAGCACGAGCAGCCAGCGTCGAGGCTCCAGGCGCAGCACCCAGGCGGAGACCGTCAGGAACAGGACCAGCGCCGCGAGGATGTAGCCCGGCCACGAGTGCACGTGCGCGAGCACGGTCGCGTCGAACCCGTGGCGCAGCACGTCGGCATCGCCGGAGTGCGGACCGGATCCGGTCGTCAGCACACCGAAGACGATCGTGACAGCCAGGGCGAGACCGGTCACGTGGGTGACGGCGGCGAACCAGGCGGGCACGGCGCGCTCGCGAGGTCCGGGCGAGGTCTTCAGGCGTACGAGGAAGGCCGCCGTGATGCAGACGAGCAGCAGGGAGGACGTGTAGTGGAAGCCCACGATGAAGGGGTTGAGGCCGGTCAGGACCGTGATGCCGCCGACGAGCGCCTGGGCCACCACGCCGATCAGGGTGAGCCACGCGAGCAAGACGAGGTCGCGTCGGGCGGGAGTAGTGCGCACCGAGCGCACGGCTGCAGCGATGACGGCGACCAGCAGGACGGCGAGGGCGATCGGCGAGGCGGGGAAATGCAGGGGAGTGGCGATGGCGAACGTTGCGACAGCCGCGACGATCCCACCCAGTGCGAACCAGAGGGCGTTGACCAGGCCGCGCTTTCCGCTGAACAGATGCAGGACCAGCAGCACGACCGCCAGGGCGATGATGCCGACGACGCCCGTCATCAGTCGATTGCCGAACTCGATGATCCCGTGGATGCCCTGCACCTCGAGGATCGGCACGAGGGAGTCCGGGGTGCACAGCGGCCAGTCCGAGCACCCGAGGCCCGAGCCGGTGAGCCGCACGGCCCCGCCGGTGCCGATGATGATCGTCTCGCTGATGAACGACAACCACGCGAAGACCGTCAACGCACGACCCCAGGACGAGGAACGAGGGGGGACCCCCTGCGTCGTCGAGGTGGCGGGGATCATCGTGTCGGGCATAAGTCCTCCGGACCGCACGAGACGCGGCGGGCATGGCCCGTCTGTCAGGCGGAACCTGTAGAATCGGATTGTTGCGATGAGCGCTGACAGCGCTGAAGCATCGTCAACAGTTTAGGCGCGATGGAAGCGCCGGTGATGAGGGCCCACCAACGGCACCCGCTCCCGCAGGCTCGACGGGGATCAGGTGTGTCGGGGCGGATGACACCGTTTGGGACCTGTGAGGAGAGTGTTGGATGTCGGATGTGCTGATCGACCGCCCGGAGCTTGACGGTCTGGGGGTGTACGAATTCGGCTGGCACGATGAGGATGCTGCGGGTGCCATCGCGAAACGCGGTATCTCCGAAGACGTCGTCCGTGGGATCTCGGGCCTCAAGAACGAACCCGAATGGATGCTGAAGACCCGCCTCAAGGGGTACCAGCTCTTCGGGCGCAAGCCGATGCCGACCTGGGGTGCAGACCTCAGCGAGATCGACTTCGACAACATCAAGTACTTCGTCCGCTCCACCGAGAAGCAGGCGCAGACGTGGGAAGACCTTCCCGCCGAAATCCGTGAGACCTACGAGCGCCTCGGCATCCCCGAGGCCGAGCGTCAGCGCCTCGTGGCCGGCGTCGCGGCGCAGTACGAGTCCGAGGTCGTCTACCACCAGATCCGTGAGGACCTGGAGCAGCAGGGTGTCATCTTCATGGACACCGACACCGCGCTGCGCGAGCACCCCGAGTTCTTCGAGGAGTACTTCGGCACCGTGATCCCCGCCGGCGACAACAAGTTCGCAGCTCTCAACACGGCCGTGTGGTCCGGCGGCTCGTTCGTCTACGTTCCCAAGGGCGTGCACGTCGAGATCCCGCTGCAGGCGTACTTCCGCATCAACACCGAGAACATGGGTCAGTTCGAACGCACGCTGATCATCGCCGACGAGGACAGTTACGTCCACTACATCGAGGGCTGCACGGCTCCGATCTACAAGTCGGACTCCCTGCACTCGGCCGTCGTCGAGATCATCGTGAAGAAGAACGCCCGCGTTCGCTACACGACGATCCAGAACTGGTCGAACAACGTCTACAACCTGGTCACCAAGCGCGCCGTGGCGTACGAGGGCGCGACCATGGAGTGGGTGGACGGCAACATCGGCTCCAAGGTGACGATGAAGTACCCGTCGATCTACCTGATGGGCGAGCACGCCAAGGGCGAGACGCTGTCGGTCGCCTTCGCCGGTCCCGGTCAGCACCAGGACGCCGGCGCGAAGATGATCCACATGGCCCCGTACACGCAGTCGTCGATCGTCTCGAAGTCGATCGCCCGCGGTGGAGGACGCGCCGGTTACCGCGGCGAGGTGCGAGTGGATGCTGCGGCACACCACTCCGCGAACACCGTGCGGTGCGACGCCCTGCTCGTGGACACCAAGTCCCGCTCCGACACCTACCCGGCGATCGACATCCGTGTCGACGACGTGCAGCTCGGCCACGAGGCCACGGTCTCGAAGGTGAGCGAGGAGCAGCTGTTCTACCTGCAGTCCCGCGGCATGCCAGAGGACGAGGCGATGGCGATGATCGTGCGCGGCTTCATCGAGCCGATCGCGCGTGAGCTGCCCATGGAGTACGCGATGGAACTGAACAAGCTCATCGAGATGGGCATGGAAGGATCGGTCGGCTAGTGACGGCCTCGACGACAGCGCCTGCCGAGGCGCAGCACAGCAACGCGCCCGAAGGCGCGCACATCGACCCGGCGGCCCAGGTCGCCGCCGCGGGCTTCGTCCCGGTGCAGACCCGCTCGGAGCGGCCGCACTCCTTCGAGCCCGCCGACTTCGGTGCCCCGACAGGGCGCGAGGTCAACTGGAAGCACACCCCGGTCGCGCAGCTCACCTCGCTGTTCGAGGTGGCGTCGCCGAACGACGGTGTCAGCTACACGTACGGCGCGGGGGAGCAGTACATCGCCGCTCCGCTCGCCATCGGTGCGGCTCCCCGTGGCGAGGTCTTCCTCGCGGAAGACGTGACGGCCGCCGTCGCGTGGCAGGGGAGCACCGAGGCACTCCACGTGCGCATCCCGCGCGAGGAAGAGGTCGCCGAGCCTGTCTTCATCTCCATCGCGGGTCTCGGAGCGCAGCGCCGTGCCGACGCGCACATCGTGATCGAGGCACTGGAGCACAGCTCTGCGACGGTCGTGCTCCAGCACACCGGTTCCGCGCAGTACGCGCAGAACGTCGAGATCATCGTCCGCGACGGCGCGAAGCTCACGGTCATCAGCCTTCAGCAGTGGGAGGACGACGCGGTTCACGCGGCCGCACACCAGGCTCGGGTCGGCGCCGATGCGACGCTCAAGCACTTCGTCGTGAGCTTCGGCGGCGGCATCGTGCGCGTCAACCCGAACGTCGAGCTGGCCGGCGCCGGTTCCGAGGGCTACCTCTACGGCCTCTCCTACGCAGACGCCGGGCAGCACCTCGAGAGCCAGGTGTACCTGCACCACAAGGGCCCGCACACCAAGGGCGACGTCCTCTACAAGGGCGCGCTGCAGGGTCAGGGCGCGCACAGCGTCTGGATCGGCGACGTCCTCATCGGCGCCGACGCGACGGGCACCGACTCTTACGAGGCGAACCGCAACCTCGTCCTCACCGAAGGTGCACGCGCCGACTCGATCCCGAACCTCGAGATCGAGACGGGCGACATCCTCGGTGCCGGTCACGCGAGCGCCACCGGTCGTTTCGACGACGAGCAGCTGTTCTACCTGCAGGCACGCGGTATCACCGAGGAAGAGGCGCGACGCCTCGTCGTGCTCGGATTCCTCACCGACATCGTGCAGCGCCTGGGCATCCCCGCACTCGAGGCCGAGCTGCTCGCAGCCATCGAGACGGAGCTCGCCGAGGTGAGTGCATGACCGCCGAGCGCGTCTGCGGCGTCGCCGACCTGGAACAGGACATGCCTCTGCGCGTGGACCCGGGCGGCGTGCCCATCACGGTGATCAAAGACGGCGAGGGTGTCATCCACGCCATCGGCGACACCTGCACCCACGGCGACATCTCGCTGTCCGAGGGCTTCGTTGAGGGTGACACGGTGGAGTGCTGGGCACACGGCTCCGCCTTCTCGCTGCTCACCGGCAAGCCCCAGAATCTCCCCGCTTATGAGCCCGTCCCGGTCTATGTCGTCCAGATCGACGGCGATGACGTGCTCATCGATCCGACTGTGATTAAGGAAGTCTGAAGAATGTCTGTTCTCGAGATCCGCGACCTGCACGTGACGGTCGAGACCGAGGCGGGGACCACCCCGATCCTCAACGGAATCAACCTCACCATGAACACCGGTGAGACCCACGCCATCATGGGCCCCAACGGCTCCGGCAAGTCGACCTTGGCCTACACGATCGCCGGTCACCCCAAGTACACGGTGACCTCGGGATCCATCACGTTCGACGGCCAGGACGTCCTGGAGATGAGCGTCGACGAGCGGGCCCGCGCCGGCCTGTTCCTCGCGATGCAGTACCCGGTCGAGATCCCCGGCGTCACGGTGACGAACTTCCTCCGCACGGCCAAGACGGCGCTCGACGGCGAAGCACCGGCGATCCGCGGCTGGACCAAGGACGTCAAGGCGGCCATGTCGAACCTGCGCATGGACCCGAAGTTCGCGCAGCGCAACGTCAACGAGGGCTTCTCCGGTGGCGAGAAGAAGCGCCATGAGATCCTGCAGCTCGAGGTGCTGAAGCCGAAGTTCGCGATCCTCGACGAGACCGATTCCGGCCTCGACGTCGACGCGCTCAAGATCGTCTCCGAGGGTGTCAACCGCGCGAAGGAGTCCACTGGACTCGGCGTGCTGCTGATCACGCACTACACCCGCATCCTCCGCTACATCCGCCCCGACTTCGTCCACGTGGTCGTCGCGGGCAAGATCGTCGAAGAGGGCGGCCCCGAGCTGGCAGACCGGCTGGAGAACGAGGGATACGACCGTTTCCTCGACCCTGCAGCTCCGATCGAGGCGTAGGCTGATCGCATGACAGCGACCCTCACGGACGAGAAGTACGACGCGGTCACCGAGGCCCTCAAAGACGTGATGGATCCCGAGCTCGGGATCAACGTCGTCGACCTCGGCCTCATCTACGATCTCGCTTGGGATGACGAGAACGACGCTCTCGTCATCCACATGACGCTGACCAGTGCCGGATGCCCGCTCACCGACGTCCTCGAGGACCAGACTGCTCAGGCTCTGGACAACGTCGTCGATCGCTTCCGGATCAACTGGGTGTGGATGCCGCCGTGGGGTCCGGAGAAGATCTCCGACGATGGGCGCGACATGATGCGCGCCCTCGGCTTCGCGATCTGACCCGCGCAGGAGCATTGCCGGAAGGCGTTGTCGGCGCGCGTCGGATCGGATGACACCGCGACGGCGCGTGTCGGAACCTCGGGAGAGAGAATGCTTCAGGTGAAGGCCCTGCCTCTGGCGGAGCTCCGCGAGCGCAGCAGCGAGAAGTGGCGGGAGTACCCCGCAGACGTCCTGCCGTTGTTCGTCGCGGAAACCGACTTCCCGCTGGCTCCGGCCATCTCGACGGCGTTGCAGCGTGCCGTCGAGATTGGCGACACGGGATACATCGCCTCGCGGACCCCGTTGGCCGAGTCGTTCGCGTCCTTCACGTCCCGACGCTACGGGTGGGAGCCTGATCCCGCTCGGATGCGCAGCACGGCGGACGTGAGCATGGGGATCGTCGAGATCCTCCGTCGCGTGACCCAGCCGGGAGAGCGCATCGTCGTCACGCCGCCGGTGTACCCGCCTTTCTGCGATCTGGTGGCCGAGGCCGGTGCAGAGGTGGAGCGTGTACCGCTTCGCGATACCGGAACCGGGTGGGAGCTCGATCTCGACGGCATCCGCACGGCGTTCGATGACGGCGCGACCGCGATCCTGCTCTGCAACCCGCACAACCCCACCGGCACCGTGCATGACCGCGACAGCCTCGCTGCTCTCGCGGAGTTGGCCGACGAGTTCGGCGTCGCGGTGGTCTCGGACGAGATCCATGCCCCGCTCGCTCAGCCGGGCACGGGGTTCACCCCGTTCCTCGCCGTGAACGATGCCGCGCAGCGGGTGGGCTACGCCGTGGTGAGCGCGAGCAAGGCGTTCAACCTCGCCGGGCTCAAGTGCGCTCTCATGGTCACGGCCGACGACGAGACGAGTGCCGTCGTGCGCGGGCTTCCGGTCGAGGTGGAGTGGCGTACCGGGCAGTTCGGTCTGCTCGCCGCTGTCGCCGCCTTCTCTGAGGAGAGCGACGCCTGGCTCGATGGACTGCTGCGCACTCTCGACGAGAACCGGGTGCTGCTCGAAGACCTTCTCGCCGCGCGCCTCCCCGGCGCGCGCTATCGCCTCCCCGACGCCGGGTACCTCGCGTGGATCGACCTCTCCGCGCTGGGATGGGGAGACAATCCCGCGCGGCGCATCCTCAAGGACGCCAAGGTCGCCCTGCACTTCGGGCCGGCCTTCGGTGCGGAGGGCGCGGGCCACGTGCGGTTGAACTTCGGCACCAGCCCGGAGATCCTCACCGAGGCCATCGAGCGCATCGCGGCGCTCGTCGGTCGATGACCGCCCCGGCCGACGCCGCGACGATCTGGGACCGCCAACGCATCTGGGTGACCCTCGGCGCGGTCGCGCTGATCTTCCTCGGGGCGATCGAAGCCCTCGCGGTCACCACCGTGATGCCGATCGTGAGCGCAGCGCTGAACGGTGAGTCTCTGTTCGCCGTCGCCTTCGCCGGCACTCTGGCGACGAGTGTGATCGGCATGGTCGCGACCGGAGCATGGTCGGATGCCCGCGGACCGCGCGGTGCCCTGTACGTCGCCGTGACCCTCTTCATCATCGGCCTGCTGCTCTCCGGCTTCGCCGTCACGATGCATCAGTTCCTGATCGGACGACTCGTCCAGGGCCTCGGGACCGGAGGGCAGACGGTCGCACTGTACGTCGTGGTCGCCCGGCTGTATCCGCCGCATCTGCACGGTCGGATTTTCGCTGCCTTCGCCGCGGCATGGGTCGTGCCGTCGATGGTCGGTCCCTTCCTCGCCGGTGCGGTCGCCGAGTATCTCGACTGGCGCTGGGCGTTCCTCGGCGTGGCGGTGCTCACGGCTGCGGCATTCCTGATGATCGCCGTCCGTCTTCGCGGTGTGGACCTCGGCCGCGGCACCCCGCAGGACCGCAAGACGCTGATCGTGCGGCTGGTGCTGGCGGTGGTGGTCGCGGTCTTGGCCGTCGTGGTCGGCTTCTCGGCGGATCTGCAGCCCTCGATGAGGTGGCCGGTGGCGCTCGGCGCCGTGCTGGCTATCGGATTCGCCGTGATGCCGCTGTTGCCGCGGCGCACACTCCGCGCCGGAGCGGGGCTCCCCAGCGTGGTGCTGATGCGGGGAATCGTGGCCGGGGCCTTCTTCGCGGCTGAGGCGTACATCCCGTATCTGCTGATGAAGAAGTTCGACTTCACCGCGACATGGGCGGGCATCGCCCTGATGCTCGCGGCGCTGGCCTGGGCAGGCGCCTCGGCTCTGCAGGGGCGATTCGGGGAGCGGTTGGGGAATCACCGCATCACGACGATCAGCCTGAGCTCGCTGCTCATCGCCATGCTGTGCGTGCTCACGGCCGCGGTGTTCGATGTCTCGGCCGCCGTGGTCGTGGTGGGCTGGGCGTTCGCCGGGGGCGGGATGGGGCTGCTCTATCCTCGTCTCACGGTGCTGACGCTGGCCTACTCGGACGATACCGACCAGGGGTTCAACTCCTCGGCGCTGTCCATCTCGGATGCGTCCGGATCGGCCGTCGCCATCGCCCTCGCCGGGCTCGGCGTCGCGACCCTCGGCGGCGGGGCAGGGGCGTTCAGCGCGGTGTTCGCGTTCTGTATCGTCCTCGTCGTGCTGGCTCTGGTGCCCGGTCTCAGGCTCGGGCACGCGGCGGAGTCGGCGGCGCGCTGATCACTCCGGCGAGGGCGGTGACCCCGAGCTCGAAGACGCGATCGAGGCCGGCGGTGACATCGACGTCGTCGGAGTCCGGCAGGGCGCCGTGGCTGTCGGCGTGCATGCGCTGCTGCACGAGCGTGGCATGGCCGAGCACGAAGTGCAGGATCGCGGCGCTCAGATCCTCCACATCGGCGGCACCCTGCGTGCGCAGCGCATCGGCCAACGCGGTCTGCGCCTGCGAGGAGCCGAGCTGGAGCGCGTACGTGCTGAGGACCAGCTCCGCGCCGTCGCGGTAGGTGAAGAGCGCGTCACGGATGCCCCGCGCCGTCGCCACGACGTCGGTCGGCTCGCTCGGGATCGTCGCGGTGATCCGATCGGCCAGCTCCGCGAGCAGCTCCTGCTTGTTCGCGAAGTGCCAGTAGAGCGCGCTCGGCTGCACGTCGAGGCCTGCCGCGATACGCCGCATCGAGAGGTCTGCCAGCCCCACCTCGTCGAGCAGAGCGAGGGCACTCCTGGCCACGCTGTCGCGGTCGTGACGTGCGGGATTGGGCTCAGGGCTCATGCTCCGATTATAGTGAACGACGTTCAGGTGAACAGTGTTCAGGTGAGACGCGTGGAGAGGCCCAAGGTGACGACATCCCCTCAGATCGGTATCGCTCCGATCAGCCTCGACCGGGTGTCGGTGCAGATCGACGGTCGTCGGGTGCTGCACGACGTCAGCGCCGAGCTCACAGCGGCGACCATCGCCGTGATCGGGGCGAACGGGTCCGGCAAGTCGACCTTTGCGAGAGTGCTGAACGGCCTCATCGCGCCCCACAGTGGTTCGGTGTCGGTACACGGGCTCGACACGGTGCGTGAGCGTGCCGCGGTGCGCAGACTCGTGGGCTTCGTGTTCACCAACCCGGATGCGCAGATCCTCATGCCGACCCCTGCCGAAGACCTCGCGCTGTCGTTGCGCGGCCTCCCGAGGAAGGAGATCGCCGAACGCGTCAGACAGGCCCTCCAGGCGCACGGACTGGAGGCACATGCGGAGATGCCCGCGTCGAGCCTGTCCGGCGGGCAGAAGCAGATGCTCGCGCTGGCCTCGGTGCTGATCGCGGCGCCGAGGATCATCGTCGCGGACGAGCCGACGACACTCCTCGATCTGCGCAACGCCCGCCGCATCGGCGACCTCCTGCTCGCCCAGCAGGCTCAGGTCGTGGTGGTGACGCACGACCTCGATCTCGCGGCCCGCTGCGACACCGCGCTGCTCTTCGAGGACGGACGGATCGTCGCCTCGGGTCCGCCACCGACGGTGATCGCGGCATATCGTCAGGCGTGCGCGTGATCGCGCTGTACCGCCCGGGAACAGGGATACTCCATCGCCTCCCCGCCGGGGTCAAGCTCGCTGCGCTCGCGCTAGGGGCTCTCCTTCTCTCGCTGTATCCTCACGACCCGGTCAGCATCGCCGTCTCGCTCCTGATCGTCGTCGGGCTCTACGGCGTGAGCGGGATGCCGCTCCGCGTGCTCCTGGTCGAGATGTGGCGACTGCGGTGGATCGTCCTCGTCCTCACCGCCGCCCTGGTGATCTTCGTGTCGCCGGTGGCCGCGTGGATCAGCACAGGAAGGGTCCTGGCGGTGCTGCTCCTGGCCAGCCTGCTCACGCTCACCACCCGGATGGCAGACCTTCTCGAGGTGTTGCACCGGCTCCTGCGGCCGCTGCGCAGGGTCGGGGCGGACCCGGAGGCGATGGCGCTGACGATATCGCTGACCCTCGCCACCATCCCGGTGATCGCCGGGTTCGCCGCACGCGTCCGGGAGGCTGAGCAGGCGCGTGACGTGCGCCTGGGCGTCCGCACCGTAGTGCCCCTGCTCGTGCTCGCGCTCACGCATGCGGATGAGGTCGGAGACGCACTGGCGGCGAGGGGCATGGGCTGACTCAGGCCGGCACGAGCCTGGCGGTGGGGGATGCCGACTGAGACGCCGCCCCTGCGGAGGAAAGCGACGACAGCCGCAGGGAGGCCGCGATCAGTGCGATCGCGATCAGCGCGGTCGCGACCGAGGTGCCGAGAGCCAGGAGCAGCACGATGCCGACGAGGCCGCTCAGGGTTCCCACGACGAGACGACGCATCGAGGACGTCGCCGGGGGTGCGGGCTGCGATTCGAATCGCGTGAACGCGACGGCTACGAGGGCCGTCAGAGCGATGGCGGTCGCGAGCCAGAGCGGGCGCCCGGCCCACCAGCCCGCGCTGTCCAGCGCCGGCAGCGTCATGCCGGTCATGAGGGCGAACACGGCGGTGGAGCCGGCCATGAGCAGCAGCACCGGCATGTGCCACAGGTAGATCGTCATCGTGCGCGCCGTGACGAACCCGGTGAACGTGGCGACCCGCGGGCGACGGCTGAACCGCTCGAGACGCTCACGGTGCAGCGACAGCAGGCTGGTGTGGGCGACGCCGACCAGCAGGAGCGCAGCCGTGGGCGGGTTGATGTTGGCGATCAGGTCGGGGGAGTAGATCCCGAAGGCGAACGTCGCCACCAGCGTCAGGAGGGCGGCGATGCCTGCAGCGGCACGGACGCGTCTGCTGAGGCGGTCGATACTGCCGTCGGCGAGGAAGAAACCGAGCTGCTGGAGGGTCATCCACACGAAGGCGAGGTTCAGGAAGCCCAGGCCTTCGAGCCCGGAGGCCGCCCGAAGTACGTCGACGGCGATCGCGGTGAGGGCCAGGGCGCCGATGGTCCGCAGGGGCGCGCGCTCGTGAGAGGCGGCGAGGAGGGGGAGCAACGCCTGGCAGAGGAGGAAGACCCCCAGGAACCAGAGCGGCTGCCCGTAGCGGAAGCCGGCCGTCGCGATCAGGTCGGCAGGGACGCCCGAGACTGTGAGCAGGGCGAGCGCGAGTCCGATGACGGCGATCGTGAAGATCGCCGGACGCAGCAGGCGGTGCACGCGGCCGGCGACGAAGCCGATAGCCGTTCCTCCGCGCTGACGCATCCGCTGATAGGCGAGGAGTCCGGAGAAGCCTCCGATCACGAAGAACAGCGGCATCACCTGCAGGAACCAGCTGAGCGGTGCGATCCATGCCGTTTCGTCGCTGGCGTTGTCGAAGACCGGGCCGGACTCGCCGACGGTGACGCCGACCATGATCGCGTGCAGGAGGACGACGCCGAGGACGCAGAGGGCCCGGAGGAAGTCGATCCCGGTGTCACGGGATGCGCGCGGGGGAGCCGTGGTGCTGACGGCGCGCGGTGCCTGGACGATGGTCATGAGTCCTCCTCGGAAGCGGTGTTCCAGGAGACTATGGACGCGGTGCAGGCGGAGGCATCACCCTCGGGTGCTGTTGCGACCCCCTACGACGGGGTGAGTCAGGATGAGGGCTCTACGAGTCCGGTGTCGTAGGCGAGGATCACGGCGTGCACGCGGTCGCGCAGGTTCAGCTTCGCGAGCACCTTGCCGACGTGCGTCTTCACGGTCTGCTCCGCGATGAAGAGCTCGGCGGCGATCTCCGTGTTGGAGCGTCCTCGACCGATGAGCACGAGCACCTCGCGCTCCCGATCGGTGAGGTCGGCCAGGGTTGTCGCCGAACGCGGTGCCCGGGGGCGACGGCCGGCGAACTGCTCGATCATGCGACGGGTCACACTGGGGGCGAGCAGCGCATCTCCACCTGCGACGACCCGTACCGCGTGCACGAGTTCCTCCGGTAGTGCGTCCTTCAGCAGAAACCCGCTGGCACCGGCCTCGAGGGCGTCGTACACGTAGTCATCGATGTCGAACGTCGTCAGCATCAGTATCCGGGGCACGTGCGCCGCGGGGTAGGCGGGGCCGAGGATGCGCCGAGTCGCCTCGATCCCATCCAGCTCGGGCATGCGCACGTCCATGAGGATCACGTCGGGATCGAGACGCGCCGCCAGGGTGACCGCCTCCGCACCGTTGGCGGCCTGCCCCGTGACGCGGATGCCGTCGTGGGCATCGAGGAGCGCAGCAAAGCCTGCTCGTACCATGGCCTGATCGTCGGCGATGAGCACGCTGATCGTCACGGGTTCTCTTTCTCGAGGGGGGTGGACAGTGCTGGGCTCCTCAGCGACGGGGCCGCGGTCGTGTCGGCGGCGACACCGGCGTCGAGGGGGAGCACGGCGTCGACATTCCACCCGCCGTCCGGCGCCGGTCCTGCGGAGAGGCTTCCGCCGAGGATCTCTGCGCGCTCGCGCATTCCGCGGAGGCCGTAGCCGCCGCCATGACCGTCCGGGCTGCGTGGTGGTGCGGCGCTGTGCACCAGGATGCGGAGAGTGCGGGCCTCCGCGCGCACACGCACGGAGATCCGCGCACCCGGGGCGTGGCGGACGGCGTTGCTCAACGCCTCCTGGACGATGCGGAACGCGGCGATCTGCACGGCGGGGGTGGCCGAGGCGGCGGTCTCGCCGCCCTCCAGCAGGAGTCCGACCTCGACGCCGGCGCGGCGGATGCTGTCGACCAGGGCAGGGATGTCGTCGATACCCTGCTGGGGCGCGAGCTCGGCACTCTGGTCCTCGGTGCGGAGCACGCCGAGCATGCGGCGCATCTCGGTGAGTGAGCCCCGGGCGGTCGCCGCGATGTCGTCGAACTCGGCGATCGCCGCATCGTCGAGCTCGGGGATCCGGTACTTCGCGGTCGAGGCCTGCACCTGGATCACGGACATGCTGTGCGCCACCACGTCGTGCAGCTCTCTGGCGATCTTCGTGCGCTCCTCCACGAGAGCGCGTCTGGCCTCCTCGAGCGCGCTGTGCTCCTTCTCGCGTGTCAGCTCGGCGGCCACTCTGGCGCGCCCGGCGATGAGCGCCGCGATGAGGAACATGGCGGAGGCGACGGCCGTCGTCACGATGAGGTCGGCTGTGGCGCTCGCGGATGACTCCGGCAGCGCCACCATGTCGGGACGAAGCAGAGGCGCGAGAAGAGAAGCGATCGCCCCGAGGATCAGTGCGAAGGCGCCGAGCCGTGCGCCGTGCAGGAACGTGAGCACACCGACGAACAGGACGAACGTCAGGAGCGCGGGGACGGACCAGGGCCACGGGGAGCGGATCGCCAGTTCCGGCACGACCGTGAGCGGAAGGGCGAGCGCCCCGGCGGTGAACAGCCCGATGGCCCAGCGGGGGTGCGAGATCGACAGCAGCGGAGAGACGCACAGAGCCGCGCCGAGGATGAACGACAGGGGCAGCGGAGTGCCGTACAGCACGCTCTGCAGCGACACCAGCACCGAGAACAGCGCCACGACCGCCGCACACAGCGCAATGAAGGCGGAGGTGCGGCGGCTGATCCGTGGTCGGCGAGGTGAGCGCTCGCGGCGGCGTGCCATGACAGTCATCCTGCCAGCTGCGGGGTCGGCACACGGCGTCGACGGGCTGCGGCGATCCTGTCGATCACGAAGCCGACGACCAGCGCGATGGCGATGCCGAGCCCGGCGCTGAGCAGAGGTTGATCCTTGATCCAGGCGCCGGCGAGCAGACCGATGGCCAGGCTGAACACGCTCCAGCTGACTCCGGCGATCAGGCTGAGCGGGAGGAAACGCCGCCAGGGGAAGTCGAGGGCCCCGGCCGTCATGTTGACGGCGACCCGTCCGACGGGAATGTACCGGGCGCCGAGGATCAGGGTGGCGCTGCGGCGATCGAGTGCGCATTGAGCATGTGCGAACGCCGCAGCGACCCGTGGCCGTCGCATCCACGCGAAGCGGGTGGTGCCCAGCCCGCGGCCGATGAGGAAGGCGATGTTGTCGCCGATGGCCGCGCCGATCGCGGCGACGGCACCGAGCAGCAGCAGATTCCCCTCGCCGGTGGAGGCGGTGACGGCCGCCGCGGCCACGAGCACGGTCTCGCTGGGGATCGGGGGGAAGAAGCCGTCGATGATGGTGACGGCGAACAGCACCAGATACAGCCAGGGCGACGCGATCGCCTGCATGATGAGCTCGTTGAGGATGTCCACTCCCGCACGTTATGCGGCAGGCGATGGCACAGGCATCCCTCTGAGGTATCGGGACGCTCACTCTCCGGGCTGATCTTGCTGACCGCGACGCCCGGCTACGACGCTTATACTGGGAGGCTGGCCGATCGGCCGAACAACCTCCCCGAAAGAACGGACGTCCGCTGTGCTTGCCGTGCACGACCTCGAGATCCGCGTTGGCGCGCGCCTGCTGATGGAGAACGTCTCGTTCCGCGTCGCCGACGGAGACAAGATCGGACTCGTCGGCCGCAACGGGGCCGGAAAGACCACGCTCACCAAGGTGCTCGCGGGCGACGTGCTGCCCTCCGGCGGAAGTGTGACCCGCTCCGGCGAGCTCGGCTACCTGCCGCAGGACCCCCGTTCGGGCAACCCCGAAGACCTCGCGCGCACCCGCATCCTCGATGCTCGCGGGCTCGGTCAGCTCAACCTCGGCATGACCGAGGCCGCGCTCGCGATGGGCTCCGACGACCCGGCGGTGGCCGACAAGGCGATGAAGCGCTATGCCCGCCTCACCGAGCAGTTCGAGGCACAGGGCGGCTATGCGGCAGAGGCCGAGGCCGCCTCCATCGCCAACAACCTGTCGCTTCCCGACCGCATCCTCGACCAGCCGCTGTCGACGCTCTCCGGTGGTCAGCGTCGCCGCATCGAGCTCGCCCGCATCCTGTTCTCCGACGCCGAGACGATGATCCTCGACGAGCCGACGAACCACCTCGACGCCGACAGCGTCGTGTGGCTGCGGGAGTTCCTCAAGGGCTACAAGGGTGGACTGATCGTGATCAGCCACGATGTCGAGCTGGTCGGCGAGACGGTGAACCGCGTGTTCTACCTCGACGCCAACCGCCAGAGCATCGACACCTACAACATGAACTGGAAGAACTACCTGCGCCAGCGGGTGGCCGATGAGGAGCGCCGCAAGAAAGAGCGTGCGAACGCCGAGAAGAAGGCGACGACCCTGCAGCTGCAGGCCGCACGCTTCGGGGCGAAGGCCTCGAAGGCCGCTGCTGCGCATCAGATGATCGCGCGCGCCGAGAAGCTGCTCGCGGGGCTCGACGAGGTGCGCCAGGAAGACCGGGTCGCGAAGCTGCGCTTCCCGAAGCCGGCGCCCTGCGGCAAGACGCCGATGATGGCGTCCGGCCTGTCGAAGTCGTACGGATCGCTCGAGATCTTCACCGATGTCGACCTGGCCATCGATCGCGGTTCCAAGGTGGTCGTGCTCGGTCTCAACGGTGCGGGCAAGACCACGCTGTTGCGCATGCTCGCCGGTGTCGACCAGCCGGACACGGGGCAGCTGGAGCCGGGGCACGGTCTCAAGGTCGGGTACTACGCGCAGGAGCACGAGAACCTCGATGTGAACCGCTCGGTGCTGGAGAACATGGTCTCGGCCGCTCCGCACATCACCGAGACCGAGGCCCGCAAGGTGCTGGGGTCGTTCCTGTTCACGGGCGACGATGTGCTCAAGCCCGCCGGAGTGCTCTCCGGTGGAGAGAAGACGCGTCTGTCGCTTGCGACGCTCGTCGTCTCGTCCGCGAACCTGCTGCTGCTCGACGAGCCGACCAACAACCTCGACCCCGCCTCCCGCGAGGAGATCCTCGGTGCGCTCGCGCACTACGAGGGCGCTGTCGTGCTCGTCTCGCATGATCCGGGCGCCGTGCAGTCGCTCAACCCCGAGCGCGTGCTCATCCTGCCCGACGGTGTCGAGGACATCTGGAGCCAGGAGTACCAGGACCTCATCGAGCTCGCCTGATCCCTTCGCGGGGTTGTGTGGATCCGCAGAGTATTCGTGGCATAGTCGGGACCATGTCGATTGCGCAACCCCCGTCCTTGTCAGACATCAGGGAGTGGTTGCGTGCGCAGCCTTCCCTCACCGGCGCCGCGCCGACGCTCGACCTCGCAGAGCTTCCCGAGGATCCTGAGCCGCTCTTCGTCGAGTGGATCGGGGAGGCGGCCGAGAGCGGGGTCGCAGAGCCGCACACGGCCACACTGGCGACGGTGGACGATGACGGCATACCGGATGCGCGGACACTGATCCTCAAGAACGTCGATGCGGAGGGATGGTCGTTCGCCGGGGCGCGCTCTTCCCGCAAGAGCCAGCAGATCGCTGCGCGCCCCGCCGCGGCGTTGAACTTCTGGTGGCAGCCGCTCCGGCGAGCCGTTCGCGTGCGAGGAATGATCCGAGAAGCTTCTCCGGTGGAGAGCGCCGCAGATCTCGCCGCGCGCTCGGCCGAGGCCCGCGGTGGCATCGCGCCGGGGGAATGGGTTCTCTGGAGGATCGTTGCGACGCGAGTCGAGTTCTGGCAGGGATCAGCGGACCGGAACCATAACCGGATCATCTATCGTCGCGCGGAGGGTGGCTGGCAACGCACCGTGACGGGCTCGATCACCGGCGTGGAGAGCGATCAGATCGTCGACGGACGTGCATGAGTGACTGTCAGATGGTCGAGATCGGGGCGCTCGAGGAATGGCGCCCCCACCACGGTGGCTTCGACGTCTCGCGATGAACGGCGCTGGCTCTGTCTCCGCAGCGGCTGCACCGATCAGCGCACGTCGAGCAGTTCGTCCTCGACGTCGGCATCGTGGTCCTTGCGACGCGACTTCCTGACCGGGGCCGGCGCGCCCTCGACCTCTTCGCGGTGCTTCACGATTTCCGTGCGGATGATGTATCCGATGAAGATGAAGCCCATCAGGGCGAAGAGAATCCACTGGATCGCGTACGACAGATGGGGACCGGGATCGTCGGTGGGGGAGTCGAATCCACCCAGGGCGCCGTCCCCTGCCGGTTCCTCGCTGATCACTCGTCCGTAGGCGCTCGTGATCACATCGCCGTCGACGAGCGTCGCGATCGACGGCAGGTTGATGGTCGGGACCTGTCCTTCGGGTGCCCCGCGACCCGAGGCCGGAAGCTGCTCGCCCGGGCGAAGTCGCACCGTGACCTCGGCTTCCCCGGAGGGAGGGGCCGGCACCGAATCCGGGGCATCGCCGTCGCCGGGCGGCACCCAGCCGCGATCGACGATGAAGATGCGTCCATCGGCGTCACGGAACGGCACCAGCACCTCGAAAGCACTGGTCCCACCGTGAGGGCGGTTCCTGACCAGTAGCTGCTGTTCCGCCAGGTATTCGCCCTTCAGGACCACCGGGCGCCACTCATCGGCCGGATCGAGCGCGCCGTCGTCTCCGATGAGATCGGCCAGGGGGACGGGGTCGGCGTCGTAGTTCTGCTCGACGAGCTCGATCTGCGCAGCGCGGGATTCGTTCCGCTCGAACTGCCAATGCGACAGGAACACGCACGCGACCCCGAATCCGATCGCGATGAGCACGTAGATGACCCACCGGGTCAGTCGTCGGCTCATGCCGGAACTCCGTCTCGAACAGTCACCGGGAACTCACGTGCTGCGAGGTAGTCGCGGAGGTACTCGACATGCTCATCGCAGGCCAGCCAGATCTTCTCCCGATCAATGGCATGGATCCGAGGATTACGCCACACGACCTGTCTGGTCGCCGCGCTCCGGCACCCGGCGCGCGAGCATTCGAGCTGTGTCATCGGTCCTTGGGGCCTTCATGGATCGTGAACACCGGCGGGGTCGTCGCCTCGGGCTCGATCGGAACCGGTCCCGGCGCTTCCAGCTCCTGCAAAGGCGACTCCGCCGTGGCTTCGGTGCTGTCGCTGCCCGCGTTCGCGAACACCACGGCGATGTACGGAAGCACGGCCGCCGAGATCCCGAAGACCCAGGTGTACCACCCGTAGGGCTGGACGAGCACCATGAGTGCGAAGCACACGATGCGGATGGTCATCGTCAGGACATATCGGCGCACGCGATGGTCAGCCTCGTCCTGCGGAGACTGCGGCAGGGAGGTGACGGCCGGGACTTGACGCGCGTTCTTCACGATGCCTCAAGCCTACGCCGCTGCCGACCCGTCGGCGTGCCCCTTCTGCGGCGGATCAGCGGGAGAAGATGAAGGGCAGGCTGAACGCTCCGACGAACAGGAAGCTGATGATGATGCCTATGAGGGTGAATGCGGCGATCGCGATCATCGCGTAGCCGAGGATCAGTCCGGCGATGGCCATGCCTCGACCGCCGATGTCGGGATCACGCCGGGTCTGCCCGAGCGCCATGTGACCGGTGATGACGGCTGCGATCGACGCCAGCACCGGAATGATGGCCCAGACGAGCACGACTCCGGCGATGCCGCAGATCAGCGAGGTGATCGCGAGTCCACTCGTGGGGCGCGGGGCCGGGACTGCGGGGTAGACCGGTGCGCCGTAGGGCGCATATGCAGGCGGGGTCGTCGGGCTGTACGCCGGCGGGACGGGCTGGTTCTGCGCCGGCTGCGGGGCGGGCTGCACCGGATACGCGGGAAGGGCCGGCACGACGGGGAAGGCAGCCGGAGCGGGCGGCCGAGGCGGAATGCGTGGTGGCTCGCCGGCAGGAGGGGGAGTGCGGTTGTCGCTCACGGTGAAGCCTTTCGTCTCGATCAGAGTTCCAGCACCGTCCGTGCCTGTCAAACGCCGGGAGGTGGTCGGGCGGGGCATCGTCGGTAGGATCGATGACGGCTCGGGAACTCGGGCCACCGGCCCAGAGCAGGAGTGTCCCCATGAGCGCTGAGCGCGTCGTCCTCGTCACCGGCGGAAACCGCGGTATCGGCCGCGCGATCGCGGAGCGCTTCGTGCGGGACGGGTACCGCGTCGCGGTCACCGCCCGCAGCGGCGAAGGGCCGGAGGGAACGCTCACCGTCCGCGCGGACGTCACGGATGCTGCTGCCCTCGACGCCGCGTTCACCGAGGTGGAGCAGCAGCTCGGTCCGGTCGAGATCGTCGTCGCCAACGCCGGCATCACGAAGGACACCCTCCTCATGCGCATGAGCGAGGACGACTTCGACAGCGTGGTCGCCACGAACCTGGGAGGAACGTTCCGCGTCGTCAAGCGTGCCT
Organism: Microbacterium sp. Root1433D1; assembly: GCF_001426835.1. Lineage (NCBI taxonomy): Bacteria > Bacillati > Actinomycetota > Actinomycetes > Micrococcales > Microbacteriaceae > Microbacterium > Microbacterium sp. Root1433D1. The sequence continues at coordinate 370,571 of NZ_LMFN01000002.1, forward strand.
CGAAGGGCATGCTCCGCGCGCGGTTCGGCCGCATCATCCTGATCTCGAGTGTCGTGGGGCTCTACGGTTCCGCCGGGCAGGCGAACTACTCCGCATCGAAGAGCGCCCTGGTCGGCTTCGCCCGCTCGATCACGCGTGAGCTCGGGGCCCGCGGGATCACGGCCAACGTCGTCGCTCCGGGCTTCATCGAGACGGACATGACCGCGGAACTGCCCGAGGAGACCCAGAAGCAGTACAAGGCGAGCATCCCGGCGGCACGATTCGCGACCCCCGATGAGGTCGCGGGCGTGGTGACCTGGCTCGCGGGTGATGACGCCGGCTACATCTCGGGCGCGGTCATCCCCGTCGACGGCGGACTCGGGATGGGGCACTGATCCCGAGGTCGAATCTCAGCGTGCGATCGCCGCGTTGAGGAGTTCCGCGAGCCTCTCGGGAACCGAGAACTGCGGCCAGTGACCGGAGCCGATGCGCACGACCTCGGCGTCGTCGATCGCACGGTACTCGGCGGCGTAGGCGCCCCACTGGTCGATCATCCCCTCGAACGCGGCCTGATCCAGGCCACCCATCAGCAGCGTCACCGGCACTCGGTACCGCGCAGGATTCACCAGCGCGATGGCGTCGGTGGGCACTCTGGCGGGAACACTGCGGGTGAGCGGCGCCGTACGCGCTCGCGTCGAGTCGTCGAGATCGATGACGTCCTCGTCGGGGAAGAAGTCCCAGCCGGGGAAGGGCACCACACCGTCGACGACCTCGAACTCGCTGATCCCGCTCCCGGCCGGCGGCGGAGCGGTGTCGACGAAGATGACACGGCTCACGCGCTCGGGGCGCGCATCGGCCACGCCCCACGCGACGTTCCCGCCGCCGCTGTGACCGACCACCACGACGTCTCCTGACAGAGCGTCCACGGCGGACACCGCTGCCGCGATCCAGCGCGCGATGCCGATCTCGGCAGACGTCGACGCGGGGTCATCGAGTCCGGGCAGGGTGAGCGGATGCGCGCGATGCCCTGCCTCTTCGAGCGCGGGGACCACCTCTTCCCAGCTGGATGCGTCGAGCCAGAGGCCGGGGATGAGCAGGATGTCCATGAACCGACGCTAGCGGTGGCGCCGGGCTTTCTCCAGGCTTCGGTCTACGGCAGCAGTGCGATGACCTCGGCAAGATCCTGCGGGCCGATCACGAGGCTGGCGGCCGCGCGCACGGCGGGCTTGGCGTTGAAGGCGATGCCGAGGCCTGCCACCGCCATCATCTGCAGGTCGTTCGCGCCGTCGCCGATCGCGATGGTCGCCCTGGGGCCGACGCCGAGCTCTGCGGCCCATTCCCGGAGCGAGGATGCCTTCGCGGCGCCGTCGACGATGTCGCCGTCGACCCGGCCGGAGAGCACGCCGTCTGCGACGTCGAGGCGGTTCGCTCGCCAGCGATCGACGCCGAGCTCGGGGGCGACGCTGTCGAGGATCTCGTGGAAGCCTCCCGAGACGACGCCGACGACACCTCCGCGGTCGTGGACGGCCGCGGTGAGTTCACGTACCCCGGGGGTGGGCTCGATCCGCGCCCGGACACGCTCGAACGCCGAGACGGGAACGCCTTCGAGTGCCGCCACCCGGGAGCGCAGGCTCGTCGCGAAATCGACCTCGCCGCGCATCGCCGCCTCGGTAGCGGCCTGCACTTCGGCGCGCCGTCCGGCTTCGTCGGCAAGCAACTCGATCACCTCATTGCGGATGAGGGTGGAATCGGCATCGAGGACGACGAGGAAACGCGCGGCAGTCACCCGTCGAGCCTAGCGATCACCGGGACGGTCGGCGTGCTCCGTGACGCACTCAGCGTTCGATGAAGACGCCCTTGCCGACGACCGTGATGCCGGATTCGGTGACGGTGAAACCACGGGCCAGGTCGCGTTCGCGATCGACGCCGACCGTCGCACCATCGGCCAGCACCACGTTCTTGTCGAGGATCGCCCGATGGATGCGCGCCCCCTGCCCGACGTGCACGTGGTCGAAGACGACCGAGTCCGTGATGGTCGATCCGCCCCCTGCCAGGGTCCACGGACCCACAACGCTGCGTTCCAGGTGGGTACCGGACAGCACGGATCCGAGCGAGACGATCGAGTCGATCGCGTTGCCGATGCGACCGACCGAGTCGCGGACGAACTTCGCCGGCGGGGAGTTGACCGCCTGCGAGTGGATCGGCCACTCCATGTTGTAGAGGTTGAAGATGGGCAGGGTGGAGATCAGATCGCGGTGCGCGTCGTAGAACGAGTCGATCGTCCCCACGTCTCGCCAGTACGAGCGGTCGCGCGGCGAGGAGCCGGGGACCTCGTTCTGCTTCATGTCGTAGTAGCCGGCCTCGCCGCGCTCGACGAAATAGGGGACGATGTCGCCACCCATGTCGTGCCCCGACACGGGGGACTCCCCGTCTGCCTCGACGGCGGCGATCAGCGCGTCGGCGTCGAAGATGTAGTTGCCCATCGAGGCGAGCACCTCGTGGGGGGAGTCCTCGAGACCTGCGATGTCGGTCGGCTTCTCCAGGAACTGCTTGATCCTTCCCGATTCCGCGTCGGCGTCGATCACACCGAACTGCGACGCGAGCGCGAGCGGCTGACGGATGCCGGCGACGGTCGCCTTCGCGCCGGACTCGATGTGGGCCTCGAGCATCTGACGGAAGTCCATACGGTAGACGTGGTCGGCGCCGATCACCACGACGATGTCGGGCTTCTCGTCGTTGATGAGGTTCATGCTCTGCAGGATCGCGTCGGCAGAGCCGGAGAACCACCGCTTGCCCAGGCGCTGCTGCGCGGGCACGGACGTGACGTACGAGTCGAGCAGAGCCGACATCCGCCACGTCTGCGAGATGTGCCGGTCGAGGCTGTGGGACTTGTACTGCGTCAGCACCACGATCTGGCGCAGTCCCGAATTGATGAGGTTCGAGATGGCGAAGTCGATGAGCCTGTACTGTCCGCCGAACGGCACTGCGGGTTTCGCTCTGTCGGCCGTGAGGGGCATGAGGCGCTTGCCCTCGCCGCCGGCGAGGATGATCCCGAAGACCTTCTTTGGAGCGGACATGGCTCCACCATAGATGCCTTCGTCGTCGCTGTACTAGCGTTCAGACATGCGAGTTGAAATGATCACGAAGGAGTACCCGCCGGAGGTCTACGGCGGTGCCGGCGTGCACGTCGCCGAGCTCGTCGCGGCCCTCAGGGAGCACGTGGACGTGAAGGTGCGCGCGTTCGGCGCTCCCCGAGACGAGGCGGGTACCTTCGCGTACCGCACGCCCGTGGAGCTCGCGGGGGCGAATGCCGCATTGCAGACGCTCGGCACCGATCTGGAGATCGTCTCGGCCATCGCCGACGCCGACCTGGTGCACAGTCACACCTGGTACGCGAACTTCGCCGGTCACCTCGCCTCCCAGCTGCACGGCATCCCGCACGTCCTCACAGCGCACAGCCTCGAGCCCCTGCGGCCGTGGAAGGCGGAGCAGCTCGGGGGCGGTTACGCCGTCTCGAGCGGGATCGAGCGACTGGCCTATGAGAACGCCGCAGCCGTGATCGCCGTGAGCGCAGGGATGCGCGCCGACATCCTGCGCAGCTACCCGCAGGTCGACCCGGCGAAGGTCCGGGTGATCCACAACGGAATCGACGTCGAACGCTGGCGCCCTGTGCAGGACGAGTCGTTCCTGCGCTCGATCGGGATGGATCCGGACCGTCCTTCGGTGGTCTTCGTAGGACGCATCACGAGGCAGAAGGGGCTTCCCTATCTGCTGCAGGCTGCGCGGCTGCTCCCTCCGGAGGTGCAGCTGGTGCTCTGCGCCGGCGCTCCGGACACGCCGGAGATCATGGCTGAGGTGCAGGAGGGGGTGCGCCTGCTCCAGCAGAATCGCGACGGCGTGATCTGGATCGAGCGGATGCTGCCGCGGGACGAGCTGTCCGCCATCTTGACGGCAGCGACGACGTTCGTCTGCCCGTCGATCTACGAGCCGCTGGGCATCGTGAACCTCGAGGCCATGGCGTGTGGTGCTGCCGTGGTGGGAACGGCGACCGGCGGGATCCCGGAGGTCGTCGCCGACGGCGTCACCGGGCGTCTCGTCCCGATCGAGCAGGTACAGGACGGCACGGGCACACCGGTCGATCCGCAGCGTTACGTCGCGGATCTGGCCGCCGTGCTCACCGAGGTGGCGATGGATCCGGAGAGGGCACGCGCCTACGGCGAGGCCGGACGCGAGCGGGCGCGCAACGAGTTCAGCTGGGCGGCGATCGCCGAGACGACGCGCGCGCTCTACGCGGAGCTGACCGCCTGAGCCGATAGGCTGGGGACATGCCGAGCGCTCTGGAATTCACTGACGTCGTCGTGCGCCGTGAGGGGCGCAACATCATCGATCACGTGACCTGGCAGGTCGACGATGATCAGCGATGGGTGATCCTCGGCCCGAACGGCGCGGGCAAGACGACGCTCCTGCAGCTGGCCGACACACTCATGCACCCGACCGCCGGAACGGTGACGGTGCTGGGGGAGACCCTCGGCCGCACCGACGTGTTCGAGGTGCGTCCGCGTATCGGGTTCGCCTCCTCGGCGATGGCCAAGCGGGTCCCTCGTGACGAGACGGTCCTCAACACCGTGCTCACTGCCGCCTACTCGGTGCTCGGCCGATGGAACGAGAGCTACGAGGACATCGATGAGCGTCGCGCGCTCCGTGTCCTCGCCGACTGGCGCCTCGACCACCTGGCCGACCGCACCTTCGGCACGCTCAGCGACGGCGAGCAGAAGCGCGTCCAGATCGCGCGCGCCGTGATGACCGACCCGGAGCTCCTGCTGCTCGACGAGCCCACGGCATCGCTCGATCTCGGCTCCAGAGAAGAGCTCCTCGCGCTCCTCAGCGGCTACGCCTCCTCCCCGACGACCCCGGCCATGCTCATGGTGACGCACCACGTGGAGGAGATCCCCGTGGGGTTCACCCACGTCATGCTGATCCGCGACGGTGCCGTCGTGGCTGCAGGACCGATCGCCGAGACGCTCACCGCGGAGGCGCTCACCGACACCTTCGGCATGCCGATCGTGCTCACCAGCGAAGACGGACGCTACGCGGCACGCGCAGCATCCTGATGAGCGTCTGATAGAATCGACCCTTGGTGCTCTCTGCACCGCAGACTTCCCTCGTCCCTGGCACAATCCAGGGCAGCAACTAAGGAATCCCATGAAGACTGACATTCACCCCGAGTACAAGGCTGTCGTGTTCCGCGACCTCGGATCGGGCGAGACGTTCCTCACCCGTTCGACCGTGTCGAGCGACAAGACCATGGAGCTGGACGGCGTGGAGTACCCCGTCATCGACGTCGAGATCTCCTCGGCTTCGCACCCGTTCTACACGGGCAAGCAGCGCATCATGGACTCGGCCGGCCGCGTCGAGAAGTTCAACCAGCGCTTCAAGGGCTTCGGCGGCTCGTCCAAGTAACGACCGTCACGAAGAAGGCCCCATGCTCCTCGGAGCGTGGGGCCTTCTTCGTTCTCGGATGTGTGCGTCGCATCCGACCGTGCTCCGAGGCGTCAGAGGTCGAGCCGGATCCGCCCGTCGTCGATCGTGTCAGGGGGATCGCCGGGCGCTGGTGCCGGAGCTGTCCTCTGCGTCTGGCGGTCGCGTTCCATTCCCGCTTCATGCGCAGTCGGCGACCAGACGGCGTCGAACGCGCCGCCGAGGCCACCTCCACTGCTCTCGTACTTCTTCTCGATGGGTACCTTCGAGAAGCCGAAGGCGATCATGACGATCACGGCGGAGACCAGGAGCAGCAGCACTCCGACCGTGACGATCACCCCCACACCCTGTTCCATGCGCTCCAGACTAGGCGTCGGGTGGGACGACGGCATCCTCCTCGAGGAGGAGAAGCTCAGCGCACGCGGCGGCCGTGGGCGAGGTCGATCAGGTGGGACAGCACCGGTCCGCTGCGCAGGCCGTTGTGCTCGTGCTCACTCGTCTGCCAGAGCTGCACGCCCGGGAGCAGCTTCGCGGTCTCGAGAGAGAACTCGTAGGGCACGTAGACGTCGTTGATGTAGACCGCGGCCGCACCGGTCGCACCCGACGCCGAGATGGCGGCGGCATCGTAGATGCTCGGCCACTCGAACTCGGCGAGGTGGAGGGCGACATCGCGCCACGGCTGGAACGCGGGCACCGTCTCGGTCCACTCGCGGCGGATGTGCTCGCCGGTGAACAGCGTCGGGTCGTCGCGGAAGTCTGTCGGCTCCGTCCGCTCGGCCGACCACCGGGTGGCATGGCCGTCGGCGTAGCTCGATTCGTGGAACGCGAAGTACAGCGGGTTGCGGCCGTCGTAGGGCATCGCGTGCATCAGGTCGTACCGGAAGGCGTTGGAGGACGGATCGCGCTCCAGGATCGACCACAGGGTCTGCCACCCGTCGTTGGTGCCCAGCGCCGACCCCACCGACCGCAGGCGCGAGCGGGAGACCACCTCGCCGTCGGGAAGGACGATGCCGCCGGCATCCGCAAGATCGACGAGTCGCCGCATGGCGTCGCGGTGCTCCGGGAATCGGCGGTAGTAGCGCTCGGACGCGTCGCGCATCTTGTCGTAGCAGAGCGCGTAGACATCGTCGGGGTGGCGTCCGACGGCGCTGAGACCACCCGTGATGAAGACGTCTTCGAGAGCGGCGGCGTCGGTGGAGAGGTAGGCCAGGGTCGTGAAGCCGCCGAACGACTGCCCGAGCACGCTCCACGTGGTGGCGCCCAGGTGCTCCCGCATCGCCTCGCAGTCGCGCACGATCGCGTCGGCGCGGAGGTGCGTGAGGTGCTCGGCCACGGCCTCCGCGCCGCGCGCGAGGTCGTGATCCCCGACCGGGGTGGAGAGCCCGGTCCCGCGCTGGTCGAGAAGGACCAGGCGGTAGTGGGCGAGTGCTTCATCGAGCCAGGCCGGCGACGTCGAGGAGTGGAACGGGCGCGGTGCCTCGTGCCCCGGCCCGCCCTGCAGGAAGACGAGGTAGGGGAGGGACTCTCCGCCTTCGCGGGCGACGACGCGCGCGAAGATGTCGATCGTGCGGTGGTCGGCGGGATCGCCCCACACCAGGGGGACGGTGAGCGTGTGCTCTTCGACGGTGAGATCCTGCAGCGTGCGGATGACGGTGCTCATGTTCACATCACATTTCCGATATAGGAGTACTTGACGAAGACCTCCGAGGCGATGCCCGACTCCTCGAGCACACCCTGCACAGCGGTCATCATGTAGTTGGAATCCCAGCCCATGTAGAGGAAATGGCCCTCGTCGAGCGCGTCCCACTGGCCCTTCCAGGCCATGTCCTGGTAGATCGGGCCCCCGTGTGCGGCGCAGTACGCGAGCGCGGCGGTCCTCGTGTCCGTCCAGGCGCGACGGAAGACCCGGTTGAACAGGTACTTCACGTCGGGCACCTCCCAGCGCTCACCGCGGTACTCGACGTAGTCGAACTCCCGCTCCCAGCCCGTCGGCCATCCGCGACGGCGGACGGCATCGAGGATCGGCGTCAGGCCGTCGTCGTCGATCTCCGGGAGTGCGGGACGCGCCCAGATGCGGATCAGGTCGGCGGTGAGTGCGATCGTGCGCCGAGTGATCGCGGCCGTGTTCCACGCGTCGACGTCGGCGAGGTCGCGCGTGGCGGGTACGGAACTGCGGGCGTAGGCGTCCGTGCGCTTGACGGGGAACGAGGCGCCGAACACCCGCTCGGTGAGGGGCTGTTCGAGCAGGGTCAGGTTGCCGAGGGTCGGGGCGAGGGCGCGGTGGCTGTTCTGCTCGTCCTCGGTGTACTCGATCCAGGGCCGTTCGCCATCGCCGGACCACGTGTCACCCGGCACGACAGGCACGATGTGCTCGACGTCGAAGGACTCGAGGTCGTCGACCCCCTCCAGCCTGCCGAGGACGTAGGCCGGGTGGGGGAGTTCGCTGTACTTCAGGACGGCGCTCACACGTTCGTCGGACGGGGTGATGCGCGCGAACGCACGTGCGAGTGCGTCCCGGCCGTCGCGCCGCGCGCGGCAGAGCCTCGCGACCAGTCTCTCGGTCGGCAGATTCACCAGTGCGCGTCGAAGGTAGAGGGTCTGCAGCCACTCCAATGTCTCGATGAGCTCGGAGCGGTCGATGACGCCCCGCGCGTGATCGCTGTAGACGCTCATCACGAGCGGATACGAGGAGCGGCCGAACGTGTTGACGTGGCGCAGCTGCTGCGCGATCTCGGGGTCCTGCTCCCGCGACGGATCGAGCAGGATGCCGTAGATCTCGGCGTGGTGCCGCCACTCGGACGCATCCGCCTGCAGGTGGGAGAGATCGACGCGGGGGAACGACTGCCGGAACGCGCTGTACACGCCGTGCTCGCCGTTCGCCGCGACCTCACGTCCGGTGATGAGCACGAGGTAGTGCCTCCAGAAGGCGCCGATCGCCTCGCCGGTGTGCCGCTCGATGGGCACCCAGAAGCGGGATTCGACATCGACCTGCTCAGCGTGGCTCAGCCCCATGAGGATGTAGTTGTGGATGAGCTCGTGGTCGCGCAACGGCTCACCCGTCGAGTTCAGGCTCTCGAAGATCTGCTGGGCGTTCGCCTGCGCGCCGAGGGTGATCGACACGTGCTCGAGCTTCTGCAGCCCGCGCCAGATGAGCGGAACCTCGTCCACGTGGATCTGGCTGCGGAAGAAGGCGTAGTTGTCGTCGAAGCGCGATTCGCGGTCGGCATCGTCGCGTCGGTCGAGCACCACGGATTCGTACAGGTCTGCCCAGGCGTCGTGCGGGCGCAGCTTCGTGCGGCCGGGGGCATCGGAGCGCACCAGCACGCGTTCGAGCGCCGCGGCCAGAGCCTGGTCGGTGTCGCGGACCGCGTGATGCAGAGCCGCCACCAGGAGCATGAGCGTGGTGATGCGCTGCTGCCCGTCGATGAGGATCAGGTCCGACTCGGCTGAGGCGCCGTCTTCGGCGGACAGGATCGAACCGATGAAGTGACGGTGGGCGTCGTCTTCACGGGCGACCGCGCGGATGTCGGACAGGAGGCGTTCGCATCCCCCGATGTCCCACCGATACTGCCGCTGATACACGGGGACGACGATGGTGGTGGTGCCCGCCGCGAGCCACTCGATCGTGTTGACTGCTGTCGCCTCGACGTTGGTCGCGGTGCTCATGCTGGTGTCTCGTCCTCCCGTAGCGACGGGTGCCGAGGACTCGCCGGGCGCCCCGATCAGTCTATTCGGTTATGCACGGCGGACCTCCGAAGGGCTCGCGGGTGACGCTGTTAGGCTTGCCTTATCAGAGCCTGTTAAAACGTGCTGGCCCCCGATGAAAGGAACATGACTCGATCATGGGTTACATCAAGTCCGCTGCCCTCGAGGAAAAGGGATTCGTCGTCCTCGACAGCTACAACCAGGAGCTCGACCCCAAGGAATGGCTCGACATCGAGTACAACGACTGGAAGTCGTCGGGTGACACCCGCTTCGCGCCGCTCGCCAGTGCCTTCGGCGACATCGAGTGCAACGGGTTCTGGAACCACAAGCCGCCGCGCACCGACAAGGACGGCGTCTGGATCGACTCGCAGACCGAGAAGGCCCCGAACCTGACGCGTCGCGCGCAGGAGCCGGGCGCCAACGTCGGCCGTTGCCGCGTGATCGAGCTGCAGCCGACCCCGTACGGAGACTGCCTCTACAACCTCCACCAGGACGACAACAACCGTCTGAACCCGGACGGCACCGGCTGGGTGGTCCGCGGCTTCTTCAACCTCACCGATGACAAGGACAGCTACTTCGTCCTGCGCGAGAACCGCACCGACCCGAGCATCGAGTACCGCATCGCGCTCCCCGCCGGCGCTCAGCTCATCGTCGACACCCAGCGCCTGTGGCACGCCGCCACGCACAACGGCACCGAGCCGCGCTACTGCCTCATCACGTCGTGGACCTCGGGCCCCGAGCTCGACGCCTACATCGAGAAGTACCACGGCACCGACGACGTGCCCAACTACGAGGTCGACCAGGAGACGCTCGAGTTCGGCTACGCCGAGCAGGCGCGCAAGGACGCTGCCCGCGCGGCGTACTACGCCGCCAAGGGCCAGCAGGTCAAGCAGGCCATGAGCGAGGCCTGACCTCACCGACTCGACCGTTCGCGGTCCGAAGGCCCCGGTCGTCATGACCGGGGCCTTCGTCGTCGAATGACATGCTTGTGGTTTCCGCAGATCTCGGCGAGAATGGGCCCACAACCGCATATTCTCGCCACTTCGTGGTTCAGGTCGTTGGGGAAGACGCACCTGATGAAACGGAGAGATCATGGCGACGGCTTACGCACGCGGAGTGGTGTTCATCCACTCTGCGCCTCGCGCGCTCTGCCCGCACCTCGAATGGGCGGTGGGTCGCGCTATCGGGCGTGCGGTGAACTTCGACTGGACCGAGCAGCCCGTCCTCGACGGCGCCCGACGTGCGGAGTTCTACTGGGACGGCCCCGTCGGCACCGGTGCCGCTCTCGCGACGTCGATCCGCGGGTGGGAGCACCTCCGCTTCGAGGTGACCGAGGATCCCACGCCCCGCAGCGACGGCGGCCGCTGGCTGCACACTCCCGATCTGGGTATCCACTACGCGCAGACCGATGCCGCCGGCAACATCGTGATCGGTGAAGACCGCATCCGCTATGCGATGGAGATCGCTGCGGGCAGCGCGGTCGAGCTGCAGCGCGAGCTCGACATCGCCCTCGGCTCCGCGTGGGACGAGGAACTCGAGCCCTTCCGCCATGCCAGCGACGACGCCAGAGTCGTCTGGCTCCACAAGGTCGGCTAGGCCGACCCCACAGACCGGAACGGGGGAGGCGTGAGTATCGGATGCCGGTGAGTCATCCCGGACGCTGAGAAGACGTTTCCCCGCTCCGCACGACGAGGACCCCGCCCCGGAGACGAGGTGGGGTCCTCGTCGTCGGTCAGATCACCGCGGCGTGCTGCAGCTCTGCGTGCGGGGACGTGCTGGCGCCGCGCACGTCCTCCCAGGCCAACGAAAGGCGACGCATGGCCTCAGCCGTGCGCTCGGGCGGCAGGGTGATGGGGATGCGCAGTCGACGTTCGAGCACGCCGCCCGTCGTGAAGCGCGGTCCGGGAGGCAGGATCAGCTGCCGCTCGCGAGCAGCGAGGGACAGCGAGGTGGACAGCGGCGCACCGATGTCGAGCCATGCGGACAGCCCTCCTGGTGTCGGTGGCATCCGGAAGCCGGGGATGCCCGCCACGCCGGCCTCCACCGCTGCGCGACCGTCGTGCAGACGCTGACCGACGTGCGAGGTGAGCGCAGGCATGTCGGCGAGAAGCTCGACGGCGATGCACTGCTCGAGCAGGGCGGTGCCCAGCTCGAAGGATGGACGAACGGCGAGCAGTCGAGCGATGACCGTGCGCTCCGCACGGATCCAACCGATGCGCATCCCGCCCCACGCGATCTTCGACATCGATCCGACCGTGATCACATTGGGTCCGCTCGCGGCCATCGGAGCCGGCGACCAGCCGCGGTCGATATCGAGCTCGGTGGTCGTCTCATCGACGATGAGCTGAGTGCCCACGTTGCGCGCCGTCGTGACGATGCGTGAGCGCTCCTCGTCAGGCAGCGTGGCGCCGGTCGGGTTGTGGAAGTCGGGAATGAGGTAGGCGACATGGGGGCGGGAGCCGAGCAGAGTCTCGTTCAGATGGCGCGTGTCCCATCCGTCGACGTCGACGGGGGTCGGAAGCAGACGGTATCCATGCCGGTGCAGCGCCTCGAGCGCGTGCGGGAACGTGGGCTGCTCGACCAGGGCCCTCTCGCCGCGCCGTCCGATCGCCGCGAGGATCAGGTTCACCGCGTTGAGCGCCCCGGAGGTGATGATGATCTCGTCGGCCGAGGTCGGTGCTCCGCGATCGCGGTACCGCTGCGCTACGGCCTCTCGGAGCTCCGGAAGGCCACGGAGGGAGTATCCGCTGGTGCCGCGCAAGGCCGCAAGACGGGGGAGGGATCGGACCGTCGCGTCATACAGTCCCGGTGTGGAGTCCATCGATGCGATGGACAGATCGATGGCGTCGTCGTCGGCATCCGTGCCGGGCGCGGCGTGTCCGTTCGGCAGGGTGACGCGCGTGCTGCCTCCGTGCAGACGGGAGACGTACCCGTCGGCCTTGAGAAGCCCGTAGGTGCGGGTGATCGTGGAGCGGGAACGGCGAAGCTCCACCGCGAGAGCGCGCTCGCTCGGCAGACGTTCGCCGACCGTGAGCCGGCCGTCGAGGATCAGCGCCCTGATCCGGTCGGCGAGCGTCGTCGCTGCGGAGCCCGCCACGTTGTGCGCCCCGAGCTGTTCGACGAGTCGTGATCCCATGCGTCTAGCATGCCGCAAAGTGGCCTGACGAGTGCAGGCCACTTTGCGCTGAGTGGATTCGCTGACGGACGTGGCCCAGGGGCCAGAGTGGAAGCATGCTCCTGCGCTCCGTCGTGCTCCCCGTGACCGCCACCAGTCGGCGTGACCTCGTCGAGCGGCTCGTACAGCTGCTCGTGGGTCTCTTCCTCTACGGCGTGGCCCTCGGCTTCATGGTGCGCGGCGGCATCGGCGTCGCGCCGTGGGACGTGCTGGCGCTCGGTCTCGCCGAGCAGACCGGCCTCCGATACGGCGTGATGACCGTCGTCGTGTCCATCGTCGTGCTGCTGCTGTGGATCCCGCTGCGTCAGCGGGTGGGGCTCGGCACCGTCTTGAACGCGCTCCTCGTCGGGCCCAGCGCCGACCTCGCGCTCGCTCTGATCCCGCAGCCCGCTTCGGTGTGGATCGGCGCCCCCATGTTCGTCTTCGGACTCCTGCTGCTGTCCTTCGCGACCGGTCTGTACATTGCCGCAGACTTCGGTCCCGGACCTCGCGATGGATTGATGACGGGCCTCGTCCGACGTACCGGCTGGGCGGTGTGGCTGGTGCGGACACTGATCGAAGGCGGCGTGCTGCTGATCGGCTTCCTGCTCGGTGGACCCGTCGGCGTGGGAACCGTGCTCTTCGCCTTCGGCGTCGGGCCGCTGATCGGCTGGTTCCTGCCGCGCATCACGCGGATGAGGGAAGCACGTTCGCAGAAGCTCGGGAGCCTCCGCTCCGCCTGATGGATCACCGCGCACCTGCATGACCTGCGCACACGTGCATGACTGAGTACCGGCGGATGCTCAGGCATCCGTGTGATCCTCATGCAGATGAGAAAAGCGGCCCTCGGAATCCCGAGGGCCGCTCATCGTTATGGAGTGTCAGTCGGCGCTGGCGACCACGAGCACGGCGTTGTGACCGCCGAATCCGAACGAGTTGCTGATCGCGAACTGCGGACCCTCGCCGAGCGGCGTGGCGTCGCCCGAAAGACGGAACGGGACAGCGGGATCGGGCTCGGTCATGTTGATCGTGGGCGGTGCGACACGGTCGCGCAGGGCGAGGAGCGCGAAGATCGCCTCGAGTGCGCCGGTGCCTCCGAGCAGGTGCCCGGTCGATGCCTTCGTCGCCGAGACGGGGATCTCGTCGATCCGGTCTCCGAAGACCTTCTTGAGCGCGACGTACTCGTTGGGGTCGCCGACCGGGGTCGACGTCGCGTGCGCGTTGATGTGGGTGACCTGGTCGGCGGTGATGCCGGCCTCTTCGAGCGCCTGCGTCACCGCACGTGCGGCACCGTTGCCCTCGGGGTCGTTGCCGGTGATGTGGTAGGCATCGGCGGTGACGCCTCCGCCGAGCACATAGCCGTAGATCTTGGCGCCGCGAGCCTTCGCGTGCTCCTCGGTCTCGAGGATCAGGGCTGCGGCCCCCTCGCCCATGACGAATCCGTCACGGTCGATCGCGCCCGGTCGGGACGCGTGGGCCGGGTCGTCGTTCCGACGCGAGAGCGCCTGCGCGGAGGCGAACGATGCCATCGTGATCGGGTGGATCGCGGACTCCGTGCCACCGGCGATCACGACGTCGGCGAGACCGTCCTGAAGGTGGTGGAAGGCATGGATGATCGACTCGGTGCTGGAGGCGCACGCGCTGACGACGGTCTGCGCGTAGGCGCGGGCGTGGAACTGCAGTGACAGGTTTCCTGCAGCGGCGTTCGGCATGAGCATCGGGACGGTGAGCGGCATCACCCGTCGCGGGCCCTTCTCGCGGAGGGTGTCCCAGGCGTCCAGGAGCGTCCAGAGTCCACCGATGCCGGTGGCGAAGTCGACACCGAGTCGCTCGGGGGCGACTTCGGGGGAACCGGCATCCGCCCACGCCTCGCGCGCCGCGATCAACGCGAACTGCGACGAGGGGTCGAGACGCTTGGCCTCGTGGCGGGGGAGAACCTCTTCCGGGCGGACGATCGCCTCGGCGGCGAAGGTGACGGGCAGCTCGTACTGCTGTACCCAGTCGTGCTCGAGCGTGCGGGTGCCGGACATGCCGGCCAGCAGGTTCGTCCAGTTCTCCGGGGCCGTTCCGCCGATGGCGGAGGTGGCGCCGATGCCGGTGACGACGATGCGCTTGGTCATGGGGTGTGGTTCCTTGTCGAAACGAAGTCGAACGGGTGGGAGGGCAGGTCGGAGGATGCCACTCCCCGCGAGGTGCGGGGGTGGCATCCTGCCGGGATTACTCCTGGCCCGCGACGATGAAGCTGACGGCGTCGCCGACGGTCTTCAGGTTCTTGACCTCGTCGTCGGGGATGGTGACGCCGAACTTCTCCTCGGCGTTGACGACGATCGTCATCATCGAGATGGAGTCGATGTCGAGGTCGTCCGTGAACGACTTCTCGAGGGCGACCTCGGAAGCGTTGATGCCGGTCTCGTCGGTGATGAGCTCTGCGAGGCCAGCGAGGACCTCATCGTTGGTGAAAGCCATGTGGTCTTCCTCTTTCTTGCGGGTTGTTTTCGGAACCGTGGAACAGTCTAGGGAAAGTCAGCGCATTCTCAGGGAAGGACGACGACCTGTGCGGCGAACACGAGGCCGGCGCCGAAGCCGATCTGCAGTGCGAGACCGCCCGACAACTCGGGGTGCTCGGCCATCAGGCGGTGGCTGGCCAGCGGGATCGACGCCGCCGAGGTGTTGCCCGTGGTCTCGATGTCGCGGGCGATCACCGTGCTCTCCGGCAGCTTGAGCTGCTTGGCGAACTCGTCGATGATGCGCATGTTGGCCTGGTGGGGAATGAACGCGGCGATGTCGGTCGGCTCGACGCCGGCTTTGTCCAGCGCCTCACGGGCGACCTTGGCCATCTCCCAGACGGCCCAGCGGAAGACCGTCGGGCCCTCCTGACGAAGGGTCGGCCACGGCACCACGCCGTCGCGGAAGTCGGTGAGGGTGCCGTTCATTCCCACAGCGTCGGCCTTCGAGCCATCCGAACCCCACACCGCCGGTGCGATGCCCGGCGTGTCGCTCGGACCGATCAGGGCTGCGCCTGCACCGTCGCCGAGCAGGAACGAGATGCTGCGATCGGTCGGGTCGACGACGTCGGACAGCTTCTCCGTGCCGATGACCAGTGCGTAGCGGGCGGCGCCGGCCTTGATCAGCGCGTCGGCCTGGGCGATCGCGTAGGCGTATCCTGCGCAGGCCGCGTTGATGTCGTAGGCGGCTGCGGGGTTCGCCCCGACACGGTCGGCGACGATGGCCGAGACCGAGGGGGTCTGCTTGGGGTTGCTGATGGTCGCGACGATCACCAGGTCGACCTGGTCCGCCGCGACGCCCGACTTCTCGATGGCCTCGGCAGCCGCCGCGGTCGCGAGGTCGATCGCATCGGTGCCCTTGTCGGCGCGAGCGCGGGTGACGATGCCGGTGCGCTGACGGATCCACTCGTCGCTGGAGTCGATGGGGCCGATCAGGTCTTCGTTCGGCACGGCATTCTCGCCACGGGCGGCGCCGTAGGAGTAGATGCGCGTGTACGCGGGACCGGTGAGCTGGGCGAGCGTGACGCTCATGCGGCTTCTCCGTTCAGCAGCGCGACGGCTGCATCAAGGTCTTCAGGGGTCTTCACAGCGACGGTCGGTACACCGCGGAGGCCGCGCTTGGCGAGGCCGACCAGGGCGCCGGCCGGAGCGAGTTCGATGACACCGGTGACGCCCGCGTCGGCGAAGGACTGCATGCAGAGGTCCCAACGCACCGGGGACGACACCTGATCGACGAGGAAGCTCAGCGCCTGCGCTCCGTCGGCCACGGCGGAGCCGTCGCGGTTGGTCCACAGCGTGATGTCGGGGTTGGCGGGCGTGACGTCGGATACCGCATCGCGGAGCGAGGCGACGGCCGATGCCATGTACCGCGTGTGGAACGCGCCGGCGACCTGCAGAGGGATCACGCGGGTGCCCTTGAGGGGCTCCTCGGCGAGTGCCGCGAGAGCGGGGAGGGCGCCTGCGACCACGATCTGGCCGCCGCCGTTGTAGTTGGCGGGGGAGAGGTCGAGTTCGGCGAGGCGCGCGAGAAGGGCTTCCTCGTCACCGCCGAGGACCGCACTCATTCCTGTCTGCTCCTGCGCTGCCGCATCGGCCATCGCGCGGCCGCGGATGCCCACCAGGCGCATGCCGGTGTCGGCATCGATCACACGGCTGCCGACGAGTGCGGCGATCTCACCGACCGAGTGCCCGGCGATGCCGTCGGCACGTCGACCGGCGCGCTGCGTGAGGGCATCCCCGGCGATCAGCGACGCGGCGACGATCAGCGGCTGAGCGATGCGGGTGTCCCGGATCGTGTCGGCGTCCGATGCCGTGCCGTGTTCGCGAAGATCGACCTCCGCGGCGTCCGAGTAGGCGTCGAGGCGTTCTGCCACTCCGTCGAGCTCGAGCCAAGGAGCGAGGAATCCGGGGGTCTGCGAGCCCTGACCTGGGCATACGACGACAATCACCCACCCAGTCTGCCAACGTTTGCGGCAGAGCGGTGGATGATCCATCACAAGATTCCGAAAAACCCTTGTGTGTGGCGTACAGAGAAGGGTTCAGCGCTGGGTGCGTCGGAGCGGGGCGCGCCGACGGACCTGATCCGCCGCACCGATCGAGCCGAGGATCAGAGCGGTCTGCAGGATGAGCGCTTCGCGGGGGCCGGTGGCATCCCAGCCGATGACTTCGCTCACGCGCTTGAGGCGGTAGCGCACGGTGTTGGGGTGCACGAACAGCTCGCGCGCCGTGGCCTCCAGGGAGCGCCCGTTGTCGAGGTAGCTCCAGAGGGTGGTGACCAAGTCGGTGGAGTGCGCCTGCAAGGGGCGGAAAATGCGCTCGATCAGCGTCTGCTTCGCCAACGGGTCTCCGGCGAGTGCGCGCTCTGGCAGCAGATCATCAGCCTCGACCGGACGGGGTGCGCCGCGCCATGCGCGGGCGACCGCGAATCCTGCGAGGGCGGCACGGGCGCTCTGGCTCGCGTCCACGAGCGCCGCGACCTCGGGTCCGAGCACGACGTATCCTGGTCCGAACGACGGCTCCAGGCGGGAGGCGATCTCCTGGAAGCCGAGCTCTTCCTCTTCGAGCTCCTGACCCTCGACCCTGGCGCGGCCGAGCACCAGGACGAGGCGGGAGCCCTGCACACCGATGAGCACGTCGACGGCGAGCTTCCTGGCGGTGCGGCGGACCAAGTCGACGTCGAACTGCGGAGGTGTCGTCCCGACGAGGACGGCGACCTCGCCGTGACCGTGCCACCCGAGTGCGGCGATCCTGCTCGGCAGCTCTTCATCGGCCTCGCCGGTGAGGATCGAGTCGACGACGAGTGCTTCCAGGCGCGCGTCCCATAGGCCGCGGGCCTCGGCTGCCCTCGCGTACACGTCGGCCGCCGCGAAGGCGACGTCGCGGGAGTAGAGCAGGATCGCCTCGCGCAGATCGTTCCCCCGCCCGGCGACCCGCTCCTCGGTGACCTCGACGGTCACGCGGATGAGCTGCAGAGTCTGCTGGAGGCTCACGCTTCGCAGCAGCTCGCGAGGAGCCGCCGCGAAGATGTCCGCCGCGATCCACGGAGTGGAGGTGGGGTCCTCGTACCACTGGATGAACGACGTGATACCCGCCTGGGCCACCAGCCCGACCGCAGAGCGGCGGGCTGGTGGCATGTCGGCGTACCACGGGAGGGTGTCCTCCAGGCGCTTGATCGTCACCGAGGCGATGTCACCGGAGATCCGGCGCAGCCAGGTGAGTGTCGCGGCCTTGTCCATGCCGGAAGGAGGAGAACCTGTCACCGAGGGCTCAGCTTTCGCCGCCCGCGTTGCCGCTGGTGCCGGCGTTCACATCGTGCAGGCTGTACTTCTGGATGGCCTGCGCGGCGAGCGAGCGGTCGACGACCCCGTCTTCGGCGAGCGACTGCAGGGTGCGCACCACGATCGACGGGCCGTCGATCTTGAAGAAGCGACGGGCAGCGGCACGGGTGTCCGAGAAGCCGAAACCGTCGGCGCCGAGAGTGGCGAAGCGGTTCGGCACCCACGGACGGATCTGGTCCTGCACGGCGTGCATGAAGTCGCTGACGGCGACCACGGGGCCTTCGGCGCCCTGCAGCTTCTGGGTGAGGTACGCGGTGTGAGGCTCTTCCTCCGGGTGCAGGAAGTTGTGCTCGTCGGCGGCGAGGCCGTCGCGGCGCAGCTCGGTCCACGAGGTGACCGACCAGACATCGGCGATCACACCCCAGTCGTTCTTCAGCAGCTGCTGTGCCTCGAGGGCCCAGGGAAGTCCGACGCCCGAGGCGAAGAGCTGGGCACGGGGGCCTTCGCCCTCGCCGACCGAGACGCGGTGGATGCCGCGCACGATGCCGTCGACGTCCACGTTCTCCGGCTCAGCCGGCATCACCATCGGCTCGTTGTAGAGCGTGATGTAGTACATGACGTTCGGGTCTTCGTGGTTGCCGCCGTACATGCGCTCGAGACCGGAGCGCATGATGTGCGCGATCTCATAGCCGTACGCCGGGTCGTACGAGACCGTCGCCGGGTTGGTGGCGGCGAGCAGGTGCGAGTGGCCGTCGGCGTGCTGCAGACCCTCACCCGTGAGGGTGGTGCGCCCTGCCGTCGCGCCCATGATGAAGCCGCGGGCCATCTGGTCGCCGGCTGCCCACTGGGCGTCGCCCGTGCGCTGGAATCCGAACATCGAGTAGAAGAGGTAGATCGGGATCAGCGGCTCGCCGTGCGTGGCGTACGACGTGCCGGCCGCGGTGAACGCCGCGAGGGCGCCCGCCTCGTTGATGCCGACGTGGACGATCTGGCCCTGCGGGCTCTCCTTGTAGGCGAGGAGAAGTTCGCGGTCGACCGAGGTGTAGTGCTGGCCGTTCGGGTTGTAGATCTTCGCCGAAGGGAAGTAGGCGTCCATTCCGAAGGTACGTGCCTCATCCGGGATGATCGGGACGATGCGGTGACCGAAGTCCTTGGAACGCAGCAGGTCCTTCAGCAGACGGACGAACGCCATGGTCGTGGCGATCTCCTGCGTACCAGAGCCCTTCTTCGGCAGGGCGTAGGCGGTGTCATCCGGCAGCGAGAGGCCGACATGGGTAGAGCGGCGCTCCGGCAGGAAGCCGCCGAGTGCGTTTCTACGCTCGAGCATGTACTGGATCGTCTCGTCCTGGGGGCCCGGGTTGTAGTACGGGGGCAGGTACGGGTTCTCCTCGAGCTGCGAATCCGTGATCGGGATGTGCATCGCGTCGCGGAACGTCTTGAGGTTGTCCAGCGTCATCTTCTTCATCTGGTGGGTCGCGTTGCGGCCCTCGAAGTGCGGACCGAGGCCGTAGCCCTTGACGGTCTTCGCGAGGATGACGGTGGGCTTGCCCTTGTGCTCGGTCGCTGCCTTGAACGCGGCGTAGACCTTGCGGTAGTCGTGGCCACCGCGCTTGAGGTTCCAGATGTCGTCGTCGGAGTAGTCCTTGACGAGGGCTGCGGCGCGCTCGTCGCGGCCGAAGAAGTGCTCACGGACGTACGCGCCGGACTCGGCCTTGTACGTCTGGTAGTCGCCGTCGGGGGTGACGTTCATCAGGTTGAGCAGCGCGCCCTCGGTGTCGCGGGCGAGCAGGTCGTCCCACTCGCGACCCCAGACGACCTTGATGACGTTCCAGCCCGCACCGCGGAAGAACGACTCGAGCTCCTGGATGATCTTGCCGTTGCCTCGCACGGGCCCGTCGAGACGCTGCAGGTTGCAGTTCACGACGAACGTCAAGTTGTCGAGGCCCTCGTTGGCGGCGACCTGCAGCTGTCCGCGGCTCTCGACCTCGTCCATCTCGCCGTCGCCCAAGAAGGCCCAGACACGCGACTGGGACGTGTCCTTGATGCCGCGGTTCTCGAGGTACTTGTTCGACATCGCCTGGTAGATCGCGTTGATCGGGCCGAGGCCCATCGACACGGTCGGGAACTGCCAGTACTCCGGCATAAGGCGCGGGTGCGGGTAGGACGGGATGCCGTAGGGGGCGTGCGACTTCTCCTGGCGGAATCCGTCGAGCTGGTCCTCGGTCAGGCGTCCTTCGAGGTACGACCGGGCATAGGTGCCGGGGGAGGCGTGACCCTGGATGAAGATCTGGTCTGCACCACCGGGGCTGTCCGCCCCCTTGAAGAAGTGGTTGAAGCCCACCTCGTACAGAGCAGCCGAGGAGGCGTAGGTCGAGATGTGGCCGCCGACGCCGATGCCGGGTCGCTGAGCGCGGTGCACCGTGATCGCGGCGTTCCAGCGGATCCAGGCGCGGTAGCGGCGCTCGACCTCCTCATCACCGGGGAACTCGGGCTCGTTCTCCGAGGCGATGGTGTTGATGTAGTCCGTCGTCGGGACCATCGGCACGCCCAGGTGCAGCTCCTTCGAGCGCTTGAGCAGGCTGAGCATGATCTCGCGGCCGCGGCCGTGGCCCTTGGCATCCACCAGCTCATCGAGGGACTGCTGCCACTCGCCGGTCTCCTCCGGATCGCTGTCGAGGGGGCCCTGGGAGTACGGATCCTGGTCGTGCACGGTCACGGGGGAACCTTTCGTCAAGCTGGCAGGTCATGCCAAGGAAACGGGAAGCGACACGGGCAGCCTTGTCAGCTGTGCACAACGCGCGCCGGATTCAGCCTATCCCTCTTCTACGACACGGGTGCGCATCGGCCTCCCGATAGACTGGCGACACCAGGGCCTTTAGCTCAGCTGGTAGAGCGCCACGTTTACACCGTGGATGTCGTCGGTTCGATCCCGGCAGGGCCCACACCACACCCCGCTCGCCGCGGGCGATACTCGCTCGCGGAGCGCCCGCGCGATCACTGTGCGTGCTCAGGCGTCGCGAGAGAGCCACCCCTGGTAGACGTGAAGGTCGGGAGCAGACGCCGTCGCCTCTCGCCACCGGTCGAGCCAGCGGCGGCGAACAGCGGTCGGCGGCCACGGCGTCGGGCGGAGTTCGACGGGGATGAGGGGGTCGTCCCGCAATGCCGCATCCAGCGATTCCGCGAGTATGAGCTGGCGCGCGACCGGTTCCTGGTCGCTGATGTCGACGCTGAGGGCCGCCTCCAGTGCTTCATACGCTATGACGGTGTCGCGGGCAGGCCAGAGTGTTTCGGCGATGTCTTCGTTCCTGTCGGTCCCCCGGACGGTCAGCGCGGTGACGCTCGCGGTGACCAGGTACGGGTCGAGCTCCGGGGCGAGGGCGGCGTCGATGGCGTGGGGGGTGAGGTAGAGACCCGTGGAGATCGACACGGCGCCCAGCGCGTGCATCTCCCGACGAAATGTGTCGCGAACCGCGCGCTCGCTCTCGGGGGCGCTGAGTGCGAGGAGATGCCAGTAGCCGTCCCACGGTGCCTGATCGGCATCCTGGGCGAACGCGAGGCGGAGTCCGATCCGCTCTCGTTCGAGGCGTGCTCTTCCGGCTTCGGTGAGTTCGATGGTGCCGTTGCGTCCGCGGCCGTGCTGGGTGATGTCCCCGGTCGAGATGAGGCGTCGCAGCGCCAGGCGCACGGGCTGGTCGCCGACCTGCAGTCGATTCGCCGTGTCGTAGATGATGCCCAGGTTGGCAGCGCCATCGAAAGGGAGGAGCGCCTCGATGATGGTCCGGGGCGAGATCTGCGTGTTCAACGGGACACCTCCTTCTCCATCACGGTATATCGGTCGAACCCGTACACGTAGCCGAGCAGCCCGAGGGACCCGCCGTCGACCGTCGTGAATCCACGACGGCGATAGAGCGCCTCGGCGCGTGGGTTGCTGTCGACCACCGACAGCCGCACCGCGTGGAGTCCACGTTCGCGCGCATGCTGTTCGGCCGCGCCGAGGAGTGCCGTGCCGATCCCGCCTCCGCGATGCGCCCGGTCGACGCAGATGCCGTCGAGTACCAGCCGGTCACCTGCCTCGCTCCGAGCGAGCACGCTCATCGCGAGAGCGGCACGCACGGCCTGCTGAAGGGGAAGTGCCGACTTGAGAGCCACCCAGGAGAGACGCGTAGCCCCGATGCCCTGGTCCATGAACCCGCACACCCCGACCACGACCTCCTCCACGCGAGCGACGAGCATCCGTTCTGCGCGCAGAGAAGCCCGAACGATTCGAAGACCTGTCTCCTCGTCGGCGAAGGCGGGCTGGAGCTTGCGGTGGAAGGCCTCCCAGTAGAGCGAACCGACACGGATGCGTTCCGAATCGTCGAATCCGATGGCAATATCTCGAGCACCCATAGGCCAAAACTATCACGTAGGCTACGAACGTGAAAAGAATGAAAGTTAATCGCGGCATCCGTATGTGGGTCGGCTCCGCCGCGGTGCTGGCACTGGTTGCGGTGGGCGTGATCGTCGTGGGCAACGACTACAGGTACGAGCAGACGGCGGTTCGCATCCCGACCGCCAACGGTGAACTCGATGGGGTTCTCACGACGCCGCCCGGTGTCGGCGCACGTGGCGTCGTGATCATGGTTCATGGGGACGCTGCCGTCGACGCGACGCAGGGCGGGCTGTACTCGCCGTGGTTTGAGGGCGCGGCGGATGCCGGGTTCGCGACGCTGTCATGGAACAAGCCAGGGGTGGGTGGATCCACGGGGGATTGGCTGGCTCAGACCATGGACGATCGTGCTGATGAGGTGTCCGAGGTCGTCGATTGGGCTCTCGCGCAGCCCGGGCTCCCGACCGACCGCATCGTCTTGTGGGGCGCCAGTCAGGCAGGGTGGGTGCTTCCGAAAGTGGTCGCCCAGAGGGAGGACATCGATGCCGTCGTCGCGGTGGGCACGGCGATCAACTGGCTCTCGCAAGGTCGATACAACCTGCTGGCGGAGCTTGATCACGACAGAGCAACCGATTCAGAGCGGTCGCACGCCCTTGCCGAAAGCGACGAGATACGCGGAATCCTGGAGCGCCGCGCGGGCTACGAGGATTACCTCGCCGTCACGACCGAGGAGTCGCCGATGACCAGGGCACGCTGGATGTTCGTCGCGCAGAACTTCGATGCCGACGCCACCCTCGATCTGCGTGATGCGGCCGAAGCGAACATCCCTGTTCTGCTGATGGCCGGCGAACGCGATCGCAACGTCGACATGCGTGAGACGGAGATCGTCTACGAGCGGGTTTTCGGTGAGAACCTCACCGTCGAGCACTTCGACGCCGTTCACTCCCTTGCGCGACCCGTCGTCGACGACAACGAGTTCATCGGAGCCTCGGTCGGCATCTTCTGGCCCCGAGCGCTTCTCGCCGCTGGCGTCGTCGATGCGTATGCCACGTTCTTGCGCGGCGTGGATTGACGGCACGACCGAAGCGACACGTGCAGGTCCGACCGTGCACGGGATCCGAGGCGCGTACGCTGGAGCGAAGCACCACTCGACGACCGAGAAGAGGACGCCTTCCGATGGCAGGACGAATCGTCATCAGCGGGGCATCGGGCCTCATCGGCTCCGCACTCGCGTCATCCCTGCGCGCCGACGGCATCGAGGTCACCTCCCTCGTCCGCCGCCCGCCGCGGTCGGAGGACGAGGCGCAGTGGGAGCCGGGGGAGAGCGCGCTCGATCCGGAGGTGCTGGCGGGAGCAGATGCGGTCGTCGCGCTCGGCGGTGCCAGCGTCGGACGACTCCCGTGGACGCGTGGCTACCGTCAGGAGCTCATCGACTCGCGCCTGGGAGCGACGCGCACCCTGACCACCGCGCTTCGTGCACTGCGCTCCGACGCTCCGGCCCTCATCTCGGCATCGGCCGTCGGCTACTACGGCTCTGCGCCCGGCGAGGTCCTCACCGAGGACTCCACTGCGGGGCAGACCTTCTTGGCCGATCTGACCGTGCGTTGGGAGGCCGAGGCGCGTCAGGCCGAAGATCACACCCGGGTCGCGCTGCTGCGCACGGCGCCGGTCATCCACCGGCGCGGAGTGCTCAAGCCGCTCATCCAGCTGACCCGTTTCGGCGTCTCCGGGCCGCTCGGGCGCGGGACGCAGATCTGGCCCTGGATCTCGCTCGACGATGAGGTGCGGGCGATCCGCCACATCCTGGACAAGAAGATCGCGGGCCCGGTCAACCTCACGGGACCGACACCCGCGTCTGCGAACGACATCGGACGAACCCTGGCCGCTCGGATGCACAGGCCGTTCTGGGTGCCGGCGCCGGCGTGGGCGTTGCGTTTCGCCCTCGGCGACGCGGCCGATTCGCTGCTGCTTCCCGATGCCGACGTGCGGCCGCTGGTGCTGGAGCGCTCGGGGTTCCGGTTCACGCACGCGACCGCGACGGAGGCGGTCGCCGCCGCTCTGTGACCTTCTCTGTGGGACACATTGATCCGGCGAGATCGCTCGCTGATCGGGGTTCACCACTGCGAGACTGAGCGCATGGAGATCATCGAGAACTCGAAGCTCACGGTCGTCGGCGCAGGAAGCGTCGGGTCGAGTGTCGCCTACGCGGCACTGATCCGGGGTTCCGCCCGTCATGTCGCGCTGTACGACATCGCCACCGAGAAGGTCGAGGCGGAGGTGCTCGACCTCGCCCACGGCACGCAGTTCACGGGCTCCAGCGACATCATCGGCGGCAGCGACATCTCGGTCGCCGCCGGCTCGCACGTCGTGGTGATCACCGCGGGCGCGAAGCAGAAGCCCGGTCAGACCCGCATCGAGCTCGCCGAGGTCAACGCGGGCATCATCCGCAGCATGATGCCCGACCTGCTCGAGGTCGCCCCGAACGCGATCTATGTGATCGTCACGAACCCGTGCGATGTGCTCACGGTCATCGCGCAGGAGGAGACCGGGCTTCCTCCCGAGCGGATCTTCGCCTCCGGAACGGTGCTCGACACCTCGCGGCTGCGGTGGAAGCTCGCCCAGCGAGCCGGTGTCTCCACCGCCAGCGTCCACGCGCACATCATCGGAGAGCACGGCGACACCGAGTTCCCCCTCTGGTCTCGCGCGACGATCGGCACCGTGCCGATCCTGGAGTGGGAGACGCCCGGCCACCCTCGCTTCACCCTCGACGAACTGCAGGAGATCGCCGTCGACGTGCGCGACGCCGCGTACAAGGTCATCCTCGGCAAAGGGGCGACCAACTACGCGATCGGACTGTCGAGTGCACGCATCGTCGAAGCGATCCTGAGCGACGAGCATGCCGTGATGCCCGTCAGCACCGTGCTGCGCGACTTCCACGGGCTGGACGGTGTGGCGCTCTCGGTGCCGTCGATCGTGAGCGCGAAGGGTGCCGTGCCGATCCGGAACACCTCGTTCTCGGAGGGTGAGCTGGCGCTGCTGCGTCAGTCCGCTGACGCGCTCACGGCAGCCGCCGCATCATTGCGGCCGTGACCAGGCGGGTGACGCAGGGTCTCTGAGGCGGGTCTGCGTCAGGACTCCTCGTGAGTCCTCGGGTCGGCGTCGAACAGGCGTCCGTCCGGACGTCCGAGCGCGGTGATCGCCGCCACCTCGGCATCGTCGAGAACGATCTGCGCCGCCGCGAGGTTCGCCACCTGGTGCTCGAGCGACGACGCCTTCGGGATCGACACCGTACCGCGGGCGACGTGCCAGGCCAGCACGGTCTGGGCGGTCGTGATCTCGCGGGCCGCAGCGATCTCGTGGATCACGGCCTCGTCGAAGAGCTCCCTCGCCCGCCCCAACGGGCTCCACGCTTCGGTGAGGATGCCGTGTTCCCGGTGATACGCGAGCTGCTCCTCCTGCGGGAAGTACGGATGCACCTCGATCTGATTGACGACGGGTCGCACCCCGGTCTCCTGCTCGAGGCGCTCCAGGTGCTCCGGAAGGAAGTTGGAGACGCCGATCTGTCGGACCACGCCGCGGGACTGGGCGTCCACGAGCGCGGCCCACGCCTGGACGTACTCGTCCTGGAGGGGATTCGGCCAGTGGATCAGGTGCAGATCCGTCACATCGAGTCCGAGGCGCGAACGGCTCTCCTCGATACTGGTGCGTGCCTTCGCCGACGGGTGATGGCGACCGGGGAGCTTCGTGGTGACGATGACCTCGGAGCGCGGCACATCGGCGGCCGCGACGCCACGGCCGACCGAACCCTCGTTCTCGTAGTTGAACGCCGTGTCGACGAGACGGTAACCCGCACCGATGCCTCCGGCGACTGCGTCTGCCCCGGCATCTCCGAGGAGTCCGTAGGTGCCGAGGCCGATGGCCGGAAGGGCGAACCCGTTGTGGGCGGTGAACGAGGGGACGACGGGCTGAGTGGTCACGGTGCTCCTTCTTGGCCTTTTCCCCGAGCGTACGCTGAGGGGATGACGACGGAGGCGGAGATGGCGTCGGATGACGCCGCGATCGAGGACCAGGATCGCTGCCCGTGTGCGTCCGGGGACGTGTTCGGCGGCTGCTGCGGGCCGTTGCTCGAAGGTGCGCCCGCGCCGACGGCGGAGCGTCTGATGCGCTCGCGTTACACCGCGTTCGGCCTCCAGGACGCCGGGCACCTCCTGCGCACCTGGCACTCGACCACGAGGCCGGAGACGATCGATTTCGAGCCGGACCTCGAGTGGCGACGGCTGCTGGTGATCGATCGCGCGGCCGGAGGCCCCTTCGACCGCGAGGGCGTGGTGGAGTTCGAGGCGTTCTGGCGGCAGGGCGCTGCGAGGGGCTCGCTCCATGAGCGCAGCCGCTTCGTGCGCGAGGACCGGCACTGGTACTACGTCGACGGCGACGTGCGTTGATGGGCGGATGTCGCGACAGCGACTAGATTTGGAAGCGTGAACGCCAGCCCCGAGAACCAGCGCACCCTGCTCGACATCGCCGACCTCGACCGGCGCATCGCGCAGGCCGAGCGTGCCCGAACGAAGCCGAGCCAGGCGGGGCGGATCACCGAGCTCGTCGCCATCCGTCAGGAGCAGCTGCGCGAGCTGACCGCTCTCGCCGGCACCCGTGACGACGTGCGCACCGAGCTGAAGCGTCTGGAGTCCGACGTCGCCGTCGTCGAGGCGCGTCGGAATCGCGATGCGGAGCGTCTCGCCGCGTCGACGAACTCGAAGGACGCGCAGGCGCTCGAGCACGAACTCGCGAGCCTTGCTCGGCGCCAGAGCGACCTCGAAGACGCCGAACTCGACGTCATGGGTCGGCTGGAAGAGGCAGAAGCCGCCCTCGCCGCGCAGCAGGCGCTTCTGGACGCGACGACAGCCGAGGGTTCGGCGCTCACCGCACAGGCGAAGGCCGATGTCGCTGCCGCCACAGACCTGGGTGCGCAGCTCGCCCGCGATCGTGCGGCCGTCGCCGAGGGAGTGTCGCCCGAGCTCTTGGCGGAGTACGCCCGTCGCGCCGTGAACAGTGCGGGTGCCGCGCTGCTCACCCGTGGCACCTGCGAAGGCTGCCGCATCCTGCTTCCCAGCACCGATCTGAACGACATCCGCCGCGCGGCGGACGACCTCGTGGTCTCCTGCCCCGAGTGCGGGTGCATCCTCGTGCGTACCGAGGAGTCAGGGCTCGCATGAGCGGTGCCTCCGCTCGCCGGCGATGACAGCGCCGGCGTCGGGCGTCGAACGACGCATCGCGCTCATCTCCGTCGGCGCTCACGAATATGTCGCCGTCGAGCTCGACGGGAACGACGAGGAGCAGGATCGCACGTCGCTGCGTACCGATGACCTCCCGGACTGGGTCCGCACCGCCGAGGCATCAGACGCCCCGCGATGGATCATGCGGACCGCCGCCGAAACCTACGCGCTCCTCCTCGGAGCCGGAGTGCGGATCACTCGCAGTCACGACCTGGTGCTGTGTCATGCGATCCTGCGCGACACCTCCTCGGTGCCGACGCCACTCCCGGCCTCTCAGGAGTGGGAACGGCGGGAACCGACCGTGGCGGCACCGTCCCTCTTCGATGTGTTCGATGAGGTGGGCGGTGAGGATGCGATCGCCGCGACTCTGGATCAGTATCGGGCGCAGCGCCGCGTGATCGCCGCGGCGCCGGATGGACGTCTCACGCTCCTGTGCGCAGCGGAGTCGGCGGGCGGTCTCATCGCGGAAGAGATGCGGGCCGCAGGATTGCCGTGGGACGAGGGCGTGCACGACGCGATCCTCACCGACACCCTGGGCACCCGCCCGGTAGCCGGCGGCGTGCCGAGTCGCATGCTCGAACTCGGAGATCGTGTGCGCGAGCTCCTCGGCGATGCCTCGCTGCACCTGGACAGTCAGCAGAAGCTGCTCAGGGCGCTGCACCGCGTCGGGGTGCAGGTCGAGTCAACGAGCCGGTGGGAGCTCGCCGAGCACGACCACCCGGTCGTCGAACCGCTGCTGGCGTACAAGAAGCTCTCCCGGCTGCTCAGCGCCAACGGGTGGGCGTGGCTGGCGGAATGGGTGCATGACGGCCGGTTCCGCCCCGTGTACATCCCCGGAGGCGTCGTCACCGGGCGATGGGCCTCCGCCGGTGGGGGAGCGCTCCAGCTTCCGCGGAGCCTGCGCCCTGCGGTGCGTGCCGACCCCGGGTGGACGCTGGTCGTGGCCGATGTCGCGCAGCTCGAGCCGCGGATGCTCGCCGCGATGGCGGCCGACGAGGCGATGGCTCGTGCGGCCAGGGGGAGCGACCTCTATGCGGGCGTCGTCGCTTCCGGGGCGGTCGCCACTCGCGAGGAGGCGAAGTATGCGGTCCTCGGTGCGATGTACGGTGCCACGACGGGCGACAGCGGCCGACTGGTCCCGCGGCTGCGCAAGGTGTACCCGCGCGCCATGGGACTCGTCGACGCCGCGGCACGAACGGGGGAGGACGGCGGCATCGTGTCGACCTGGCTCGGTCGATCATCACCCCGCCCATCCGTGGAGTGGATGCGACTGCAATCCGAGGCGACCGATGCGGATGCCGATCCCGCGGTGGTGGCCCTCGCTCGGCGCAGGGCGCGCGACTGGGGGCGGTTCACACGGAACTTCGTCGTTCAGGGCACGGCTGCGGAGTGGTCGCTGATCTGGCTGGCCGAGATCCGTCACCGCCTGCAGCAGATCCCCGAGGTCTTCGCCGAGGCTGCGGCCTCCGGTCCTTTCGCACGCTCCCCGCACCTGGCGTTCTTCCTGCACGACGAGGTGATCCTGCACGTTCCGCTCGAACATGCGGAGGCGGCGGCCGAGGCCGTGCGCGAGGCGGCGGCCACGGCGACGACGCGACTGTTCGGCTCGTTCCCGATCGACGTGCCCCTCGATCTGCGCATCGCGGAGTCTGCGCAGAAGTAGCCGCAGGCCGCGGGTCTCCGAGAACGTAGACTGGAGACGCGAATGGGTCGACTGGACGGCCGCGTTGCGGGCAACCGCACCGAGGAACGTCCGGGCTCCTCAGGGCAGGACGGTGGGTAACGCCCACCCGGAGCAATCCGCGAGAAAGTGCCACAGAGAGTAGACCGCCCCGCAAGGGGTAAGGGTGAAAGGGTGGTGTAAGAGACCACCGGGGGCCATGGTGACATGGCCCGCCAGGTAAACCTCGTCCGGAGCAAGGTCAGACAGAGGATGTTGACGCGGCTCGCCGAGTCCTCGGGTAGACCGCTAGAGTGCCACGGCAACGTGTCGCCGAGAGAGATGGCCGTCGAAGGGGCGAAGAACCCCGGAACAGAACCCGGCGTACAGGTCGGCCCATTCGCATAAAGAAGATCTGATCAGGTCTCCTTCCGCCCGACTCCCGGCAGCGCGCCCAGAGCGCTGTTCTCAGGGAGGGCGTGCCGGGGCGCGGCGGACCGCACCGCCTAGGCTCGGAGTAGCCACCCAGAAAGGCACGTCCATGAGGCCTACGCCATGAGAGATGTCACACGACGGGGTCTGGCCTTGTCATTGGTGCTCAGCGGCGTCGCGGGGTATGTGGACGCGATCGGGTTCATCGACACCGGCGGCTTCTTCGTCTCCTTCATGAGCGGCAATTCGACCCAGGCCGGTGTGGACATCCTCGAGCAGGGATTGGCGTCGTCGCTTCTGCCCTTGACGCTGGTGGTGGCTTTCGTCCTGGGCGTCGCCGCCGGCGCGATGATCGGCGGGAACGGGAGACGGCGCGCCTGGGCGGTGGCGGCATCCGCGTCCGCCGTCGCTCTGAGCGCCGTCCTCGCTGCGGTGGTACCGACGAGCCCTGCTCGGTTCTGGATGCTGGCCTTCGCCATGGGGGCGCTGAACACCCTGTACCTCTCGGACGGACGTGCGCGGGTCGCCATCACGTACGCGACCGGCACGTTGGTCAGTCTGGGTCTCGCGGTCGCGGCGCTGCTCACCGGGCGTTCCGGATCCGCCTGGCGCCGCCCTCTCCTGCTGTGGGGATCCCTCGCGGGCGGCGCGGTGGTCGGTGCCGCGGCGCACCGGCTCGGAAGCGGCCCCGCGTTGCTCTTCGCCGCCGTCGTGCTCGCCGCCGCCGGGGTGGGTCTGGCCATGAGGACCCGCGTTCGACGGGAACCTCCGATCGATTGAGCGGGCGGGAGGAAGGCTCCGGCCCGCACCTTCGCGAACATGCGAAGACCCCGATGACTACGGCAGTCTTCGGGGTCTTCGGTGTCAGGGACGTGCGTGGATCAGTCGCCGGCGAGGGATGCGGCGCCGATGATGCCCGAGTTGTTGCGGTGGATCGCCGGGACGATCGGCGTCTTGAGGTCGAGAAGCGGCAGGAAGTCTCCGGCGTTCTTCGAGACGCCACCGCCGACCACGAACAGGTCGGGGCTGAACAGGAACTCGATGTGCGAGTAGAACGCCTGCAGGCGCTCGGCCCACTCCGCCCAGCTGAGGTTCTCCCGCTCGCGTGCCGACGTCGCGGCGTACGTCTCGACCGACTCGAACTCGCGGAAGTTGAGGTGACCGAGCTCGGTGTTCGGCAGCAGCACCCCGTCGTAGAGGAATGCGGATCCGATGCCGGTGCCGAGGGTCGTCAGGAGTGTGAAGCCGCGCACATCTCTGGCCGCTCCGTGGCGGGCTTCGGCGACACCCGCGGCGTCGGCGTCGTTCACGAACACGATGTTGCGGCCGAGGCCGTCGCGGAAGAATCGTTCGGCGTCGAAGTCGATCCACTCCTTGGACACGTTCGCGGCCGAGAGCGTCTTGCCGCGCTTGACGATCGCCGGGAAGGCGACTCCGAGCGGCAGCGTCGACTCGTGCACGTCGAGCGTCTTCAGAACGGTCTGCACGGCGTTGAGCACGTCCTGCGGCGATGCGCCCTCGGGAGTGGGGACCCGCACCCGGTCGGATGCCATGACGCCGTGCTCGAGGTCGACGATTCC
This sequence comes from Microbacterium sp. Root1433D1, assembly GCF_001426835.1. Lineage (NCBI taxonomy): Bacteria > Bacillati > Actinomycetota > Actinomycetes > Micrococcales > Microbacteriaceae > Microbacterium > Microbacterium sp. Root1433D1. The sequence goes on from NZ_LMFN01000002.1 coordinate 401,983, forward strand.
TGCTTTGATTCCCGTGCCGCCGATGTCGACGCCGATCGCTTTTGCCATGGGCGATAGCTTAGCGACCACGGTGCGCGCCAGTAGGATCGATGACATCACGTGAAGAAGGGGCAGACATGTCTGACGGCGACCACAAGTACTGGTACAACTCCGCGACTGGCGAGATCGAGTTCGGCATGATCTCGCCCGCCATCGACCGCATCGGTCCGTTCGACACGGAGGCCGAAGCCCGCCGTGCTCCCGAGGTCGTCAAGGAGCGCGCGCGTTCCTGGGCCGAGGAAGAGGCCGTCGAGCAGGGCTGGGACGCCAAGGGCGACGCAAAGGGCCAGGGCGCAGAGTAGCCATGGACAAGCAGAGGGACTTCGTCCTCCGGACCATCGAGGAGCGCGGCGTCAAGTTCGTGCGGTTGTGGTTCACGGACGTGATCGGCACTCTCAAGTCGGTGGCCATCGCGCCCGCCGAGGTCGAGGGGGCTTTCGCGGAAGGCATCGGATTCGACGGTTCGGCGATCGAGGGGCTGACACGCACCTACGAATCCGACCTGCTCGCCCAGCCCGATCCGACGACGTTCCAGACGCTGCCCTGGCGCGGTGAGATCGACCCGACCGCGCGCATGTTCTGCGACCTGACGACCCCCGACGGCCAGCCGGCCGTCGCCGACCCGCGTCACGTGCTCAAGCGCACGCTCGCAAAGGCCGCAGACGCCGGATTCACCTTCTACACGCACCCGGAGATCGAGTTCTATCTCCTGAAGTCGTCCTCGTTCGGACCCGACGGCCCCGTGCCCGTCGACTCCGCCGGCTACTTCGACAACGTTCCCGGGGGCACGGCGCACGACTTCCGCCGTCGCTCCGTGCGCATGCTGGAAGATCTCGGCATCTCCGTCGAGTTCAGCCATCACGAGGGCGGCCCCGGTCAGAACGAGATCGACCTGCGCTACGCCGATGCGCTGACCACAGCCGACAACGTCATGACGTTCCGCACGGTGATCAAGGAGGTGGCGATCGAGCAGGGCGTCTACGCGACGTTCATGCCGAAGCCGCTCAGCGGTCAGCCCGGCAGCGGCATGCACACGCACATGTCGCTCTTCGAGGGCGATCAGAACGCGTTCTACGAAGAGGGCGCGAAGTACCAGCTCTCCAAGACGGGGCGGCACTTCATCGCGGGCCTGCTCAAGCATGCGAACGAGATCTCCGCCGTCACGAACCAGTTCGTGAACTCGTACAAGCGCCTCTGGGGCGGCGACGAGGCGCCGAGCTTCATCACCTGGGGCCACAACAACCGTTCCGCGCTCGTGCGCGTGCCGATGTACAAGCCCAACAAGGGGCAGTCGTCGCGCGTGGAGTACCGCGCGTTGGACTCGGCCGCGAACCCCTACCTGGCGTACGCGCTCATGCTGGCGGCCGGGCTCAAGGGCATCGAAGAGGGATACGAGCTGCCGCCGGAGGCCGAGGACAACGTCTGGGCGCTCAGCGACGCGGAGCGACGGGCCCTGGGCTATTCGGCGCTGCCGGCGAGCCTCGACCACGCCCTCGAGTACATGGAGGCGTCCGAACTCGTCGCCGAGACGCTCGGGGAGCAGGTGTTCAACTACGTGCTGCTCAACAAGCGCAAGGAGTGGGAGGCCTACCGCGGTCAGGTCACCCCGCTCGAGCTGAAGAACAACCTCGAGCTTCTCTGAGGGGCGCGCATGGCCCGTCCGGACGATTCCGTCTCGCTCTCCGCGCTGGCCAGACTCGGCTTCGCCGAGCTGAGTGAGGCGGCAGCGTCCCTGTCGGAGCTGGCGAGCATCCTCGACCAGCCGCGCACCGTGCTGCTCGAAGCGGCGGATGCGGCGGATCCCGATGCCGCCGTGCGCGGGCTGCTCAGAGTGGCGCGCCGGGACGAGGCGCCGCTGCGGAGACTCCTCGTCGACGAGGAGACGCGTCGACGGGTCTGGCGGGTGTTCGGTGCGTCCGAAGGGCTCGCCGACTTCTTCCTCCGTCATCCGGACCAGCTGACCGTCCTGGAAGGCCCCCTCACTGCTCTGCCGTCGTCTGACGAACTGCGCGAGCGTCTGCTGGCTTCGGTGGGTGCGCACGACGGTTTCGCGCAGTCGTCCGGAGACGAAGCCGTCGTCGCGATCCGAGTCGCGTATCGGCGCAATCTCGCAGCCATCGCCGCCTACGACCTGTCGCATCCTGCGCCGGAGACGATCATCGCACCGGTGTCGGCGGCGCTGGCGGACATCGCCGGTGCCGCGCTCGAAGCATCGCTTGCGGTCGCCAGGACCCGGTTGCGGGACTCGATGGGGTCTGGCGAAGTGGCGGCGACGCGCCTCGCCGTCATCGGCATGGGAAAGGCCGGAGCGCGGGAGCTGAACTACGTCAGCGATGTCGACGTGATCTTCGTCGGCGGCAGCAGCGATGAAGAGGTGGTCACGGAGGCACGCGCCATCGACATCGCGACCCGTCTCGCGCGCGAGACGATGCGCAACCTCGATGCGATCGAGGTGGAGCCCCCGCTGTGGGAGGTGGATGCCGCGCTGCGTCCCGAGGGCAAGCAGGGCGCGCTGGTCCGCTCGCTCGCGTCGCATCTGGCCTACTACGACCGTTGGGCGAAGAGCTGGGAGTTCCAGGCCCTGCTCAAGGCGCGCCCGCTCGCCGGCGACGTCGAGCTCGGCGCCGAGTACATCGCCGCGGTGCAGCCGAAGATCTGGTCCAGCGCCGCCCGACAGGACTTCGTCGAGAGCGTGCAGCGCATGCGCGAGCGCGTGATGGAGCACATCGATCCCGAGGACGCCCCGTACCAGCTCAAACTCGGCGCCGGCGGCCTGCGCGACATCGAGTTCACCGTGCAACTGCTGCAGCTCGTGCACGGCCTCACCGATGAGTCGCTGCGCACCCGTGGCACGCTCGAGAGCCTCGACGCGCTCGTCGAGGGCGGCTACATCGGGCGGGTCGACGCCGCCGCGTTCGCCGACGACTATCGGCTGCTCCGGCTCATGGAGCATCGCCTCCAGCTGCGCGAGCTCAGCCGGACGCATCTGATGCCGCGCACTCCCGCCGGCCTGCGGATCCTGGCGAGGGGCACCGGACTCGCCGAGAGCGGTGAGCGGGTGTGGGCGCGCTGGGAGAGCGTGCGACGCGAGGTGCGTGAGATCCACACCCGCCTGTTCTACCGTCCGCTGCTGAGCGCCGTCGCCGGCCTGCCTGAGGAGGAGCGCACGCTCTCCGCCGCCCAGGCACACGACCGCCTGGCGGCGATCGGGTTCCGCGATCCGGCGGGAGCCCTGCGCCACATCGGCGCCCTCACGAGCGGCCTCAGTCGCAAGGCGACGATCCAGCGCCACCTGATGCCCATCATGGTGCGGTGGTTCGCAGACGGCAGCGATCCGGATTATGCGCTGCTCGCCTTCCGCCGCATCAGCGAGCGTCTCGGGGACACCCCCTGGTTCCTGCGGATGCTGCGCGACTCCTCCGGCGCGGCGGAGAGCCTCACGCGGCTGCTGTCCTCCTCGCGCTACATCGGCGAGCTCCTGGAGTGGATCCCGGAATCTGTGGCCTGGTTGGACAGCACGGGACGCCTGCGGCCTCGTGGTGCCGCTGCGCTGGACGAGGAGGCGCGCGCGATACAGACGCGCCACGAGACGATCGGCGACGCCCTGCGCGCCGTCAGGGCGCTGCGCAGGCGGGAGCTGCTGCGCACGGCGATGGGCGCTGTCCTCGACGTCCTCACGATCGAGGAGGTCGCCACGGCGCTCACCGAGATCACCGAGGCGACGATCCAGGCGGCCCTGCGTGCGGTGATCCGTGAGGTCGTTCCACCGGATGATGAGGCGCTGGATTTCGCGGTCATCGCGATGGGACGCTTCGGCGGCGCCGAGCTGGGCTTCGGGTCCGACGCCGACATCCTCTACGTCTACGACGCGAACGGCGTCGATCCGCAGCGCGCGCAGAAACTCGCGACGCAGATCGTGGCGGGGCTGCGCGAGCATCTCACCGACCACCGCCTGCCGCTGGACCTCGATGCCGACCTGCGCCCCGAGGGGCGCAACGGCCCCGTCGTGCGGTCCATCGAGGCATACACGGAGTACTACCGGCGCTGGTCGCTCTCGTGGGAGGCCCAGGCGCTGCTCCGGGCCCGCGGCGTGGCGGGGAGCGCCAAGCTGATCGCGCGGTTCACGGCACTGGCCGACACGATCCGCTACCCGGAGTCGGTCGATCTGCAGGGCACACGCGAGATCAAGCGCATCAAGGCGAGGGTCGAGGGGGAGCGGTTGCCGCAGGGCGCAGATCCCCGGCGTCACCTGAAGCTCGGGCCCGGTTCGCTCAGTGACGTGGAGTGGCTCGTCCAGCTGTTGCAGCTGCAGCACGCGCACGCCGTCCCCGGACTGCGCACGACGTCGACCCTCGGTGCGCTCGAGGCCGCGGTGGCAGCGGACTTCGTGACCGAGGAGGATGCCGCACGTCTTCGTGAGGCCTGGCTGCTCTCCAGCCGTCTCCGGTCGGCGATCACCCTGCTGACCGGTCAGACCAGCGATGTGCTGCCCGCGGACCGCAGGCAGCTCGACGCGATCGGGAGACTGCTCGGGTATCCCGACCGCTCGGCGACCGAGCTCGAAGAGGACTACCTCGGTGTGACGCGGCGTGCACGCAAGACGTTCGAGCAGCTCTTCTACGGCTGATCGAGCAGCCTCAGTTTGCGGTATCGGACGAGGTGTCCCAAGCTGACGATATGACCCACGCGCGAATCGGCATCGTCTGGAACCCTTCGAAGGTCGAGCAGGAGGTTCTGCAGACCGCGGTGAGCGGTGTGTTCGATGATCAGTACGACATCCGCTGGTGGGAGACCACTCCGGAGGACCCGGGCCGCGGCATGGCTCGCGAGGCCCGCGAGGAAGGCCGCGACATCGTGATCGCGGTCGGTGGAGACGGCACCGTGCGGGCTGTGGCCGAGTCGTTGGCGGGATCGGAGACTGCTCTCGGGATCGTGCCGCAGGGGACGGGCAACCTCCTCGCGCGCAACCTCGAGGTCCCGCTGAACAACGTGAAGGCCGCGCTGGAGCGTGTTCGCGACGCCGAGCCTCGACGCATCGACCTGGGCTGGGTCTCGTACGACGGCACCGAGCACGCGTTCGCCGTGATGGTCGGCTTCGGCGTCGATGCGCAGATGCTGGTGGAGACCGACGACGACCTCAAGTCCAAGGCCGGGTGGCTGGCCTACGTCGAGGCGATGGGCCGTGCACTGGCCGGCACCGAGATGACCGACATCACCCTGGGGATCGACGGCGAGAAGGCTGTCGCCGTGCGAGGGCACACCATGCTCATCGGCAACTGCGGCATGGTGCAGGGCGGCATCCGTCTGCTCCCGGACGCCGTTCTCGACGACGGCAAGCTCGACGTTCTCATGATCAGCGCCGATGGCGCGCTGCAGTGGCTCGACACGCTGCGCTCGTTTGTGTGGGACAACGGTATCCGCCGACTCTTCGGCGCCACGGATGAGGCCGTCAGCACCGAGTCCGCTCGTCATCTGCCCGTCGAGACCATCTCGGTCGAGCTGAAGACGCCGCTCGTGTTCGAGATCGATGGCGAGGAGATGGGCGAGGTCACCGCGTTCGACGTGCGCGTCGAGCCTGGTGCGCTGCTGGTCCGCTGAGGATCATCGAGCTCGCCGTCCCGGCGCCGTCCTCTCAGCGGGTGACGGGCGGCGGGACGATCTTCCGATCCTGCGCGGGGAAGGTCACCTTCTGAATGATGATGATGATGCTCGCGGCGACGGGGATCGCGACGAGTGCGCCCAGGATGCCGCCCAGCGCGGCACCGGCGACCGCGGCGATCACCACGAGGGCGCCGGGCACGGCGACGGCCTTGCTCATGATGCGCGGCGAGAGCACGTAGGCCTCGATCTGCATGTAGATGAGGTAATAGATGATCGCGATCAGCGCCGTCAGCGGTGAGACGAAGAGGCAGATCAGCGAGTTGATGATCGACGCGGTCAGCGTTCCGACCAACGGGATCATCGAGCCGATGAACGCGATGAGCGCGAGCAGGGCTGGCACCGGGGCGCCGATGATGCTGAGGAAGATGAGACTCAGGATTCCGTTGACGAGCGCGAGGCTCACCTGACCGATGACGTAGCGACCGACGGCGCCGGAGACGTCTTCGAGGAGGCTGCTGAAGGTGTCGCGCTGGTAGGCCGGGACGAAGCGGGCGGCGACGTGCTTCATGCTGCGCAGCGACGCCATGAAGTAGAGCGTCAGGATCAGGACGATCGTGATCCCGGTGAAGCCGCCGGCGATGCCCGCACCCACCGCGAACACGCCGCCGCCGATGTCGAGGAAGTTGTTCGGGTCCTTCACGAAGCTGAGGACGCCCTGCACGGCATCGTCGATCGTGGAGCCGAACTGACCGCTGACGTCCTTGAACCAGGCGCTGGCCATGAAGTCCTCGATCATCCGCGGGCCGTCCTTGATCAGATTGCTGATCTGCTCGACGAGGATCGGGACGATGGCGAGGATGATGCCGGCGAAAGCGAGGATGACCCCGGCCACCACGATCGTGACGGCGGCGGGGCGGGGGAGCTTCTTCTCGATGAAGGTGACGATCGGATCGAGGCCGAGCGCGAGGAACACCGCGACGCCGATGTAGACGAGCACGGTCGCGAGCTGACCGACGACGCTTCCGATACCCAGCGCCACCAGCACGCCGAGGGCACCCAGCAGTCCGAACATGAACGGGTTGGTCCTGGCGTATGCGGCGACCGCATTCGAGGGCTGCGAGGGCCGGGGGTCGGCCGGGGTGCGCAGCTCGGTGTTCGCGGTCACTCTTCTACGGCGCATGATTCCCCCGGTCGATGGTCAGACTCACCAGTTGACCACCCGGGATGCCGCGCGGTCAAGCCGATGACGCGGTGTGGCGACCTCCGGTGTTCGCGACGTCACTCGAGCGTCGATCCGACATCGCACGACAATGCGGAAGAGCCCGCCCAGCGGACGCTGAGACGGGCTCTTCGCGATGTTCTGGTCGTCAGACGCCGAAGTACAGCTCGTACTCGAACGGGTGCGGACGCTGCGCCATCGGCAGGATCTCGTTCTCGTACTTGTAGGAGATCCAGGTCTCGATGAGCTCCTTGGTGAACACGCCACCCTCGAGGAGGAACTGGTGGTCGGCCGCCAGAGCGTCGAGCGAGTCGAGCAGGGAGTTCGGGACCTGCGGGATGTCCTTGGCCTCCTCGGGGGGAAGCTCGTAGAGGTCCTTGTCGACCGGCTCGTGCGGCTCGATGCGGTTCTTGATGCCGTCGAGGCCGGCCATGAGCTGTGCGGCGAAGGCGAGGTACGGGTTGCCGGACGCGTCGGGCGCACGGAACTCGATGCGCTTGGCCTTCGGGTTCGAGCCCGTGATCGGGATGCGGATCGCGGCGGAGCGGTTTCCGGCCGAGTAGACCAGGTTGACCGGAGCCTCGAAGCCCTTGACCAGACGGTGGTAGCTGTTCAGCGTCGGGTTGGTGAAGGCGAGCAGCGCGGGCGCGTGCGCCAGGATGCCGCCGATGTACCAGCGCGCGATGTCGCTGAGCTGTCCGTAGCCGGCCTCATCGTAGAACAGCGGCTTGCCGTCGCTCCACAGCGACTGGTGGGTGTGCATGCCCGAGCCGTTGTCGCCGTAGAGGGGCTTGGGCATGAAGGTCGCGACCTTGCCCCACTCCTCGGCGGTGTTCTTGACGATGTACTTGAACTTGAGGATGTCGTCCGCCGCGTGGACCATGGTGTCGAAGCGGTAGTTGATCTCCTGCTGGCCGCCGGTGCCGACCTCGTGGTGCGAGCGCTCGAGGATGAATCCGGCGTCGATCAGCTTGAGGGTGATGTCGTCGCGCAGGTCGGCGGTCTTGTCGACCGGGCTGACCGGGAAGTAGCCGCCCTTGTACGGCGTCTTGTTGGCGAGGTTTCCGCCCTCTTCCTCGCGGCCGGTGTTCCACGCGCCCTCTTCCGAGTCGACGCTGTAGAAGCTCGAGTTCGAGGTGACGTTGTAGCGGACGTCGTCGAAGATGTAGAACTCCGCCTCGGGGGCGAAGAACGCGGTGTCGGCGATCCCGGTCGAGGTCAGGTACTTCTCGGCCTTCTTGGCGACCTGACGCGGGTCCTTCGAGTAGATCTCGCCCGTGCGCGGGTTGTAGATGTCGAACAGCATGACGAGCGTGCTCGCCTCGCGGAACGGGTCGACGTACGCCGTCGTGACGTCGGGGATGAGCTGCATGTCGGACTCGTGGATGCTGGCGAAGCCACGGATCGAGGAGCCGTCGAACAGCTGGCCGTCGGTGAAGAAAGCCTCGTCGACCGTCGATGCAGGAATGTTGAAGTGCTGCTGAACACCCGGGAGATCGGTGAAACGGATGTCAAGGAACTTGACGTCGTTCTCCTTGATGTAGGTCAGTACCTCGGACGAATCTTTGAACATGTACGACTCCTGTAATGCGGATCGATGGCTTCACGGCCACTCTGCAGAGTACGGACGGGGGATTTCTCTACGGTATCCGCTTTGTTTCGGGCGTGTTACAGGCGCGACGGCGTCAGCGCGGCATATCGCGCTGGGTAGGCTGGGGGAGTGACGGATGCTGTGAACGCGTACCCCGGTGAACGACTCGGACTCCCGGAATCCGGCTCCGGGAGCATCGCCCGCCCCGGACGCCGCATCGGCGCCCTCCTGATCGACTACGCGGCGGCGACGATCATCGCCACCGGATTCCTCGGATTCAACCAGTTCGCGCTGCCGACGGAAGCCGGCCTGAGCCAGTTCGCTCCGATGCTGGTGTTCGCGGTGCTGCAGATCGTCTTCATCCCGACCGCGGGCGGCAGCCCGGGGCACCGTATCCTCGGAATGCGTCTGGCGCGCATGGACGGCAGCTGGGTCGGGCTGTGGCGTCCGATCGTGCGCACGCTCTTGCTCGTGGTGGTCGTGCCGGCCGTGATCTGGGACGCCGATCAGCGCGGTCTGCACGACAAGGCGGTCGGCACGGTTCTGATCCGCACCTGACCACGCGGTCGGGCGGATTCAGGCGCGCCCGCGGTTGCGCCGGCGTGCCTCGCGCGGCGCCCTTCCACCGAGGAACGAGCGCGCAGGATCGACGATGTACCCGCGGCGCAGAGCCTCACGTCCGATGAGCATCCGGAAACCCATCTCGTCGCGATTGCTCAGAGTCACCTCGGCCAGCACCTCGCGGTCCACGAGACGGATGAGCAGTTCGACGACGAGTCGCTCCTGGGCATGACCGGAAGAGCTCCGTACCGCGCGACGATCGTGGACCGGCAACTCGACGACGACCGCGTCCTCTTGGCTGTCCTGCCAGGGTTTGACCTTGAAACGGACCCAGGGCTGCTCGTCCTGTTCGAACTCGACGATGTCGAAAGCGTGCAGCGACGAGGTGCGCGCACCGGTGTCGATCTTGGCTTTGAGCCAGTCGACGCCGAGATCGGGCAGGCTCACCCACTCTCGCCACCCCGTAAGGGTGTTTGAATGGGTAGACCTACTCACCTGATACATCCTGGCAGGAAATCCCCGTGAAGATCGCAGTGCTCTCCCGCGCGCCGCAGGCGTACTCCACCCAGCGGCTGCGTGCAGCCGCGCTTCAGCGCGGGCACAACGTCAAGGTGCTCAATACTTTGCGCTTCGCGATCGACCTCACCGCCGAGGAACCGGACCTGCACTATCGAGGTCGTCAGCTCAGCGACTACGACGCGATCCTGCCGCGCATCGGCAACTCGATCACATACTTCGGCACGGCCGTCGTGCGACAGTTCGAGCAGATGGACGTCTACACGCCGAACACCGCGAACGGGATCTCGAGCGCCCGCGACAAGCTGCGCGCGAACCAGATCCTCTCCCGCCACAACATCGCGATGCCGCCCACGGCATTCGTGCGCAACCGTGCGGACGTGCGCCCTGCGATCGAGCGTGTGGGTGGAGCGCCCGTGGTCATCAAGCTCCTGGAGGGCACGCAGGGGATCGGGGTCATCCTCGCACCACAGGTGAAGGTCGCCGAGGCGATCATCGAGACCCTGCACTCCACCAAGCAGAACGTGCTCATCCAGAAGTTCATCTCCGAGAGCCGTGGCCGGGACATCAGAGCGCTGGTCGTCGGCGATCGCGTCGTCGCCGCCATGCGACGATCGGCGGCAGGGGACGAGTTCCGATCGAACGTGCACCGCGGCGGTTCGGTGGAGGCCATCGAGCTCGACCCCGTCTACGAGCGCGCAGCCGTGCGCTCCGCGCAGATCATGGGCCTGCGCGTGGCCGGCGTCGACATGCTCGAAGGCGATGACGGTCCGCTGGTGATGGAGGTCAACTCCTCGCCGGGGCTGCAGGGCATCGAGACGGCGACGAAGCTCGACGTCGCGGGCGCCATCATCGACTACATCGCCGGTCAGGTGGCGTTCCCCGAGATCGACGTGCGCCAGCGCCTGACGGTCTCGACGGGCTACGGCGTCGCCGAACTCATGGTGCACGGCGCGGTCGACCTGGTCGGGAAGACTCTGGGCGAAGCAGGTCTGTGGGAACGGGACATCACGGTTCTCACGCTGCACCGCGGTGTCAGCGTGATCCCCAACCCGCGCAAGCACGTCGTGTTGGAAGCGGATGACCGCCTGTTCTGCTTCGGCAAGCTCGACGAGATGCGCTCGATGGTCCCGGAGCGTCGTCGCCGTCGTGCGAAGGTCCGTCGTCTGCCGCGGCAGCCGCTCTCCGAGTGAAACAGAGCGCGGCCGCCCTCACAGGAGGACGGCCGCGCTCGAGGCTCGTGTGCGCGAGCTCAACGAGGACGCTGGGAGCGCACCTTGGTCGGGTCGATGCCCTTCGGGATCGGCAGCGACGACAGCGACTGCGACACAGAATCCACGCGGCGGATGACGGCGGCCATCGTGGCCTTGTCGATCACCTTCGGGAGCTTCTTGATCGTCTTCGAGAGATCGGCGATCGCCACCTCGTCATCGCCGTGACCGACGTAGAGAACCGTGACGGGAACGCCGTGCGCGACGCGCTGGGCCTTGCTGCGCTCTTCGTTCACGAGGCGGGTCAGCCGACCGCGTGCGCCTTCGCCGACGACCACGATGCCACCGCGGCCGATGGTGCGGTAGACGGCTTCCTGCGTCTTCGGGTTGATGCCGACGGGCGTCTCGGACGCCTGCCAGCTGCGACCCAGGCTGGTGCTGAGCACATGACCGGTGGCGCCGGGCATGCCGTCGATCTTGCTGTACATGGCCGAGGTCGACAGGCGCGTCATCAGGAACAGGGCGCCGAGGATGCCGAGCATGAGACCGGTGATGCCCCAGAGGACGAGTGTCCAGATCTGGAAGGGCGGGATGAGATAGCCGGCGACGAGGCCGAGCAGCACGCCGCCGATGAGGATCGCGGCCTGCGCCCACGGAAGCCATGAGTAGGCCTCACGTGTGAACCGGAAGAGGGACTTGATCTGGGAGAAGAACCCAGGACGCTTTTCGGGTTCAGGAGCACTCTTTGCCATGAGGACCAGCCTACCGAGTCCGACGGCCTCGTGATGTCGACGTTCGCGCGAAGCGGAGCGGGCGCCTCTCACTCCTCCTGCACATCGGGGACTCAGCCGGAATCCGTCCGGGTCGCCTCAGAACCCGGTGACGAAAGCGCCTCCTGCGCTGTGATGGGGAGATGAACGACATCGCGATCGACGACGGCCGGGGAGCGCCACTCGTACCGGGGGCGCATCGCGTGGTGAGGACGCTCGATCCGACCGAGGGGCCGTTCTCGGGCACGCTGGTGACCCAGGGGGAAGGCGTCGCTGTGCGGATGGACGCAGCGATCCTCCGCGGCTGGGACGGATGGCGGTTCGCGGGAGCCGAGCACATCGCGGCGCCCATCGATGTCAGTCGTCGTAGGGGAGGGCACGATGCGTTGCTTCCGTGGTGCACGGAGCGGGTGCGGGGGTTCCTGGGCCGGCGATCCGCGGCGGGAGGGAACATCACTCCCGGTGAATCCAGCACGCTCGTCGTCAGCCTTCTGCGGGGTCTCGACGAGTTGGGAGAGGGTGCCGGCGGCGCACGCACCGGCACGTGGTGGCTGACAGACGGAGGGCGTCCTGTCTTCGTGCTCGGAGATGGTCCTGACGCCAGAGCAGGAGTCATGGAGATCCTCGAGAGCCTGAGGGAGCAGACTCCCGACAAAGCACTCACGCGCGTGCTGGGTGCTGTCGAGGACGGATTGGAGAAGACTCTCACCCATCCGCGACTTCCTCGCACGCTCATCGATTCGTGGGAGCGGTCGATGCTCGACATCGCGGCTCCGCAGCCGCTCGAGCGCGAACTCCACGCTCCCGAGCGCGCACGAGACCTCGCTCGCGCGACCGCGCCAGGTGTTCCCCAGGACCGTCAGGGTGCGCTCCGTCTGCGTGCGGATCGCGTCCGCACCGGTGAACCGCATCGGGCGAGCCGCAGACGGGACGCGATCCGCGATGCTCTCCGCGTGTTCGTCGAGGCGATCCATGCGCGACTGGAGGACAGGCGACGAACCCGTCCCGCTCGCACACGACCTCGGAACAGCGGGGCAGGGCAGTCTGAGACGACAGCAGACCGGCGGAAGAGATCAGTGCTGGTGGCGGGGGTGGCCGCGGCTCTGGTGCTCGCCGGAGGGCTTCTCTGGCCTGACGGCGAAGAAGCAGGGAAGGCCGACGGGGCAGCAGATGGCAGCTCTCAGACGCGGTCGTCGGCGCCGGGGGGAGATGCAGCGTCGGCGAGCACACCGCCCCCGAGAGCAGCTCCCGCGGGCGGAGAGGCCTCGAGGTCGGAGTCCTCCTCCGCCGAGGAGGATCCCCTCGGCGCCGTGCCATCTCTCCTGCGTGCGATCGCGGACTGCCGCGCCCAGGGCGATACCTCCTGCACGGATGCCGTGGCCGGCGACGCCGAGAACGTCATGGGGGCTCTTGGCAGTGTGGATCCGGTGAAGCCGAGCCCCGAACTCGTGGACGAGTACGGGGACGTCGCGGTGGTACGCCTTCGGACGAGTGGGGTGGATGACGGGGAGGGAGACGCGGAGGGGCAGGGGTCCGATCAGACGATCGTCGTCCTCATCCGCACAGAAGAGAAATGGCTGGTCCGCGACGTCTATGACGTCGCGGACCAGCCAGGATGACTCGTGCGGTCAGGCGCCGAGCTGAGCGGCGAACTGTGCCGACTCGAGGCGGGCCTTCACCGCGCCCAGGAATCGGGCTGCGTCGGCGCCGTCGATGATCCGGTGGTCGTAGGAGAGCGCGAGGTACACGTACGACCGGACGGCGATCGCATCAGCACCCCCGACCTTCACGAGACCCGGACGCTTGACGACCGTGCCGGTACCCAGGATCGCCGACTGGGGAAGGAACACGACAGGAGTGTCGAACAGGGCGCCACGCGAACCGGTGTTGGTCAGCGTGAACGTGCCGCCGGCAAGCTCATCGGGCTTCAGCTTGTTGTCGCGGGTACGCGCGGCGAGATCGGCGATCTCGTGTGCGATCTGCGCGATGTTCTTCGAAGCGGCGTCGCGCAACACCGGCGTGAGCAGACCGCGCTCGGTGTCGACGGCGATCGACACGTTCTCGCTGGCGGGGTAGACGATGTTCTCGCCGTCGACGGTCGCGTTGACGATCGGGAACGCCTGCAGCGCCTCAGCCGTGGCGAGAGCGAAGAACGGCAGGAAGGAGAGCTTGTCGCCCGTCTTCTCCAGGAACGACGCCTTCACGCTGTCGCGGTAGTCGGCGAGGGCCGTGACATCGACCTCGACGACCGTGGTCAGCTGAGCCGTCTGCTGCATCGACTCGACAGCACGCTTGGCGAGCACCTTGCGCAGACGCGACATCGGCTGCGTCGTGCCGCGCAGGGGCGAGACCTCGAGCGGAGCGGGAGCCGGGGCTGCAGCAGCAGCAGGTGCCGCCGTCGCGGTCTCCGCGGCCTTCAGCACGTCTTCCTTGCGGATACGACCACCCACACCGGTGCCGGTGACCGAAGCCAGGTCCACGCCCTGCTGCGACGCCAGACGGCGCACGAGCGGGGTCACGTAGAGGTTGTCGTTCTCTGTCGGGAGTGCGAGCTTCGTCGCGGCGGGAGCCGGGGCTGCAGCAGCAGGTGCCGGAGCCGCGGGTGCCGGAGCTGCAGCAGCAGGTGCCGGAGCTGCAGCAGGTGCCGGGGCAGCGGCGGGTGCCGGAGCGGCAGCGGGTGCCGGAGCGGCAGCGGGTGCCGGGGCAGCGGCGGGTGCCGGAGCGGCAGCGGGTGCCGGGGCCGCGGGTGCTTCGGCGGCGGGTGCGGCACCCGAGCCGACACGTGCCAGCACGGCGCCGACAGCGACGGTCTCGTCTTCGCCGGCGACGATCTCCTGCAGCACGCCGGCGACCGGCGAGGGGATCTCGGTGTCGACCTTGTCGGTGGAGATCTCCAGAAGAGCCTCGTCGACGGCGATGCTGTCACCCACCTGCTTGAGCCAGCGGGTGACGGTGCCCTCGGTGACGCTCTCACCCAGCTCGGGAAGAACGATGTCGGTCGCATCGCCGGCGGGCGCTGCGGGTGCGGCTTCTGCGGCCGGTGCTTCGGCAGCGGGTGCCGGTGCTTCAGCGGCCGGAGCCTCTGCGGCGGGGGCCGGTGCCTCTGCTGCGGCGGGGGCCGCGGCGGCGGGGGCATCTGCAGCCGGGGCCGCAGCGCTGCCATCACCGATGCGCGCGAGGAGAGCGCCGACCTCGACGGTCTCGTCCTCGGCCACGAGGATCTCCTCGATCACGCCGCTGACGGGGGAGGGGATCTCGGTGTCGACCTTGTCGGTCGAGATCTCGAGCAGGCCCTCGTCCGCATGCACGGTGTCTCCCACCTGCTTGAGCCAGCGGGTGACCGTACCCTCTGTGACGCTCTCGCCGAGAGCGGGGAGGACGACGGATGTGCTCATGACTGAGTCTCCTTCAGGAAGTTGTATGACGCTTGTCTAGCTTAGTGACTCGGGCACCGGTTGGTGCTCAGAGGGCGTGCAGGGGCTTGCCGGCCAGAGCCAGGAAGGCCTCGCCGAGCGCCTCGCTCTGGGTAGGGTGCGCGTGGATCAGAGGAGCGATGTCCTCCGGGTGCGCCTCCCAGGCGACGGCGAGCTGCCCCTCGGTGATGAGCTCGCCGACACGATCGCCGAGCAGGTGCACACCGATGACGGGCCCGTCCTTGAGACGGACGACCTTCACGAGACCACCGGTTCCGATGATCTCGCTCTTGCCGTTGCCGGCGAGGTTGTACTCGTAGGCGACGATCGCGTCCGCGCCGTGCTCGGCGGCGGCGGCGGCCTCGGTCACACCGACCGAGGCGACCTCGGGGCTCGAATACGTGACCTTGGGGATCTGCGCATCCGGGATGTTGGCAGGCGAGAGTCCGGCGATCCGTTCGGCGACCGCGATGCCCTGCTGGAATCCACGGTGCGCGAGTTGGAGGCCGGGCACGATGTCGCCGACCGCCCAGAGCCCCGGTACACCGGTGCGCAGATCTTCGTCGACGATCACGAATCCACGATCGAGGGTCACACCTGCCTCTTCGAAACCGAGATCGGCCGTGACGGGACCGCGACCGACGGCGACGAGGAGGTAGTCGGCGGTGAACTGCGTGCCGTCTTCGAGCGTCAGCGTGACGGATGACTCGTCCTGCACGACGCTCTGGAAGCGGGTGCCGAGGGAGTACTTGATGCCGCGACGACGGAATGCGCGCTCCAGTCCCTTGCTGAGGGCGATGTCCTCGTTCGGGACGAGGTGCGGGAGCGCCTCGATGATGGTGACCTCGGATCCGAAGGAGCGCCAGACGCTCGCGAACTCGACACCGATCACACCCCCTCCGAGGATGAGCACGTGGTCGGGCACGACGTCCAGAGCGAGAGCCTGCTCGCTGGTGAGGATTCGGCCGCCGATCTCGAGGCCGGGGAGGGAGCGGCTGTACGAGCCGGTGGCGAGCACCACATCCGTCCCCACGTAGACGTCGTCGCCGACGCTGACGCTGCGATCCGCGTTCAGGCGGCCGAGTCCGGCGACCGTGGTGATCCCGCGGGCCTTGACGAGTCCCTCGAGGCCCTTGAACTTCTTGGCGACGATCCCTTCGCGGTAGGCGCGGACCCCGGCGGTGTCGATGCCCTGCAGTGCTGCGGTCACGCCCACGGACGCGGCATCGCGCACATGGTCGGCGACCTCTGCGGCATGCAGCAGCGCCTTGGTCGGGATGCACCCGCGGTGCAGGCAGGTCCCTCCGACCTTGTCCTTCTCGATCAGCGCGACGGACTTGCCGAGTTCACTCGCCCGCAGTGCCGCGGCATAACCGCCGCTGCCGCCGCCCAGGACGACGATGTCGAAGGTGTGGGTTGTCATATGTCATGCCTCCGTGTGGGATGCTGCGGCGAAGGCGACGATCGATCGGACCATCGCCCCGGTGGGGCCCTTCTCAGTGAAGCCGTACGGGGCGCCGGCGTGTTCGCCGGATCCCGCGATGTCGAGGTGCACCCAAGGGATGCGCGGAGCGTCGTCGGCATCCGACGTACGACCCACGAAGCGGCGCAGGAACAGGCCGGCGTAGGAGGCGCCGCCCATCCGGTCGCCCATGTTCGCGTTCTGCAGGTCGGCGATGGGGGATTCGAGCGACTCCTCCATGTACTCCGGCAGTGGCATGTGCCATGCGGGCTCGTCGACCTGAGCGGTCGCGGAGATGAACGAGGACACGGTCTCGACGTCGCCGAAGACGCCGGTGTGCCGGTGGCCCAGTGCGGCGACGATGGCGCCCGTGAGAGTGGCCACGTCGATGATGACGTCCGGGTTCTCGCGACTCGCGGCCACGAGACCGTCTGCGAGCACGAGTCGACCCTCGGCATCGGTGTTCTGGACCTCGACCGTGGTGCCGTCGAGGATGCGGATGACGTCGCCGGGGCGCAGCGCCCTGCCCGACGGCATGTTGTCGGTGATGCAGAGCCACGCCGTCACGTGGACCGGGAGGCCGAGCGAAGCGATCGCACGGATCGCGGCGAGCGACGTCGCGGCACCCGCCATGTCGAACTTCATGCCGACCATGGACGCAGCGGGCTTGAGCGACAGGCCGCCCGTGTCGAACGTGATGCCCTTGCCGACAAGGGCGATGTGTCGCGAAGCGTCGGCGGGGGAGTAGTCGAGGCGCACGAGACGCGGGGGACGATCCGAGCCCTGCCCCACGCCCAGGATGCCGCCGAAGCCCTGCTCGGCGAGGGCCTTCTCGTCGAGGATCTCGACGGTGACGTCGAGGTCGGCGACGCTGTCGGCCGCGCTCTGCGCGAGCTGTGCGGGGCTCTGCCACTCGGCGGGAACGTTCACGAGGTCCTTGATCAGCGCGACCGCGTCGCCGATGACCTGGGCGTACTCTGCGTCTTCGTCGTCGAGTTCGGCGTGCAGGGTGACCGCAGTGGCGCGCGCCTTGCCCTTCTCCGTGCGGTATCCGTCGAACTTGTGCCCGCCGAGCACCGCTCCCTCGGCCGCTGCCGCGGCGAAAGGCTCGAGGCCTTCGGCGAGGGCCAGCGCGACGTGCTCGAAGCCGGTGAGCGTGCGCAGCGCCGTACCGGCCGCGTTGCGCACCGCTGCGGCGTCGGGCTTGGCGCCGGCGCCGACGACGGCGAACGGCAGAGACGTCACATCAGGGGCGTACACGCGGGCGAAGGATCCGGCGGAGCCGGTGAATCCGATGCCGGCCAACGTGTCGGCGAGGCCGGGGTAACCGGCCAGGGAATCCGCCGAATCGGGGAGAGCGGCGACGACGAGCACTGCGGCATCTGCAGCGCTTCCGGGGAACTGAGCGGTGGTGTGCGAGAGCACGGGAAGCGTCATACCTCCATCCTAGGATCTTCGCCGCGGCATGGTCGCGCGCCGTCCGTGCGCGTGTTCGCTCTCAGCATGACGCTCCGCGCCCCGGCATCCGGACCTGCTCGTAGCATGGAGACATGCCCTTCTCCGGTGAGATCCACGAACGCGTCGCGAATGCGCCCGCAGTGCCGCATGGCCTGCCGTTGGTGCTGCTTCTCACCGGTTTCACGGATGCGGGCAGCGCGGTCTCCGGTCTGATCGACCACTTGCGCGAGACCGCATCGCCACAGCCGGTCGTGGTGTTCGAGAACGACGCGCTGCTGGACTACCGTGCGCGTCGTCCGGTGATCTCGTTCGACCAGGACCATCTCACGGAGTTCACGCCACCACGACTCGAGCTGTCGCTGGCGACCGATGCACTCGGTCGTCCGTTCCTGCTCCTCGCCGGATACGAGCCCGACTTCGCGTGGAACCTCTTCGCGAAAACGGTTCTCGCGCTGGCGGCCGAGTTCGAGGTCTCGGGCCTGCACTGGGTGCATTCGATCGCGATGCCGGTACCCCACACGCGCCCGATCGGCACGACGGTCAGCGGCAATCGCCGAGAGCTCACCGTGGCGCACTCCGTGTGGCGTCCGCGCACGCAGGTCCCGGCGACAGCGGGGCACCTGCTCGAATTCCGCTTCGTCGAGCGCGGCGATCGAGCCGTCGGCTTCGTTCTGCTGGTTCCCCACTACCTCGCCGAGACCGAGAATCCCGACGCGGTCATCGCGGCGGCGGAGCGGCTGATGGCGTCGACCGGACTCGTGCTCATGCTGGATGCCGTCCAGGAGCGCCGCGAGGACTATCTGACGCGGGTCGACGAGCAGGTCGCCGGGAACGACGAACTGCAGCAGATGGTCCACAATCTCGAGCGCCGCTACGACGCGTACATGGCGGGACGAAACCCCGACGACGACTCCTACGACGAGGGCGGTTTCAGCGAGCGCGACCTTCCCAGTGCCGATGAGCTGGCCGCGGAGCTGGAGCGCTACCTGGCCTCGCGCCCGTCCGGCGACGAGGACAAGCCCGGTCGCGGTTGAGGCGGATCCGCGAGAACTTCGTCGGAATGCGTCCGCATCGCCACACGTGTGCGATACTAGGACTCTGACCCGTTGTCAATCAGTGTTTTCGAGCGCTGGACTTGACAAGGGTCTTACTAGTGTCCGAAATGTCCCGGGGCTACACAGCAGCTCCGTGAAAGGCGAAACGTGACTCCTGCCACGACGAAGAACACCCGGACGAAGAAGGCTGCCGAAGAGACGACCGCCGACGCTCCGGTCGAGGCCGATGCGCCCGAGAAACCCGCGCCCCTGAGCGCGGCGAAGCGTGCGGCAGCGAAGCGCGCCCCCGTCAAGAAGAAGAAGTCCGAGGACGTCGTCGAAGAAGACGAGGCTCCCGCAGCTGCCGCTGTAGAGGATGACGAGGACGAGGACGCCAAGCCGAAGTTCACCGAGCCGCTGCCGACCGGCGCGATCGTCATCTCGTCGAACGACGACGAAGACGTCCCCGTCTACTCGACGCAGATCACCGGTGCGACGGCCGACCCTGTCAAGGACTACCTGAAGCAGATCGGAAAGGTCGCGCTCCTGAACGCGGCCGAAGAGGTCGAGCTCGCGATGCGCATCGAGGCGGGTCTGTTCGCCGAGGAGAAGCTGTCGGCGATGACCGCGGCCGAGAAGACGAGCCAGCTCGGTCTCGACCTGCAGTGGGTCGCCCGCGACGGTCAGCGTGCCAAGAGCCACCTGCTGGGTGCGAACCTGCGACTCGTCGTCTCGCTCGCCAAGCGCTACACCGGCCGCGGCATGCAGTTCCTGGATCTGATCCAGGAGGGCAACCTCGGTCTGATCCGCGCTGTCGAGAAGTTCGACTACACCAAGGGCTTCAAGTTCTCGACCTACGCCACCTGGTGGATCCGTCAGGCGATCACCCGCGCCATGGCCGACCAGGCCCGTACCATCCGCATCCCGGTGCACATGGTCGAGGTCATCAACAAGCTCGCGCGAGTGCAGCGTCAGATGCTGCAGGACCTCGGCCGCGAACCCACTCCGGAAGAGCTCAGCCGTGAGCTCGACATGACGCCCGAGAAGGTCGTCGAGGTGCAGAAGTACGGCCGTGAGCCGATCTCGCTGCACACTCCGCTGGGTGAAGACGGCGACAGCGAGTTCGGTGATCTCATCGAGGACACCGAGGCCGTGGTCCCCGCCGACGCCGTGGGCTTCACCATGCTGCAGCGTCAGCTGGAGCAGCTGCTCGACTCGCTGTCCGAGCGTGAGGCGGGTGTCATCCGCATGCGCTTCGGCCTGGGCGACGGTCAGCCGAAGACGCTCGACCAGATCGGCGACACGTTCGGTGTGACGCGTGAGCGCATCCGCCAGATCGAGTCCAAGACGATGGCGAAGCTGCGTCACCCGAGCCGCTCGCAGTCCCTGCGGGACTACCTCGAATGAGTCAGGCGAACGACGGCAAGGCGCTCGAGGCGAGCGTCGACGGCAAGAGCTACGCACGCATCCCGCTGCGCACCCGCGTGGTCATGCCCGAGGACGACCTCGACGCGATCATCACGGAGTACGCCAAGGACGCCGTGCAGCCGGGCGACCTGCTGTTCGTGACCGAGAAGATCGTGGCGATCACCCAGGGGCGGTCCTACCGTCTCGACGAGATCAAGCCGCGCAAGCTCGCGCTCTTCCTCTCGAAGTACGTCACCCGCACGCCGTACGGCATCGGACTCGGCATGCCCGAGACGATGGAGATGGCGCTGCGGGAGTGCGGCACCCCGCGTATCCTGTTCGCGTCCGCCGTGGCGGCGGTGACCAAGGCTTTCGGCCGTCGTGGTGACTTCTACCGCATCGCCGGAGACAAGGCACGCGCGATCGACGGTCCGACCAAGCACACCATCCCTCCTTACAACGAGGCCGTCGTGCTCGGACCCAAGGATCCCGACGGCGTGGCCGCACGTGTGAAGGCGCTGATCGGCGGTCAGGCGGAGGTGGCGGTGGTCGACATCAACGATCTCGGCGGCAACATCCTCGGTTCGACGCTCGACAAGGACGCAGAGCGTCGCCTCGTCAAGATCCTCGGCGACAACCCGCTCGGACAGGGCCTGGAGTCGACGCCGCTCGGTATCGTCCGCGCGGTCTGATCCGCTCAGATCCACGAAGAAGGCCCCGGATGCTCAGCATCCGGGGCCTTCTTCGTGTGTCTCAGAAGCCGATGACCTCGCGGTAGCGAGGCTTGTGCCCCGTGCGGATGCCGGTGACGCTGGGCTTGTTCTCGTACACGCCGGCTCCCCAGTTGCCCTCGACGAGCACGGGCCCGTCCGGGGAGACCACGATGTCCCAGCCGACGTACTGCACCTGCGGCACGACGCGGGCGACCTCGTCGATGAACGCGCGCACCTCGTCCATGTAGGGAAGCTGGAAGTCGGCGATGCGGAAGCCTGAGTCCGGATGCGTCTCGTGCACGTGGCCGTGCGAGTCGTACCCTGCGCCGACGGCATGACCGTTCTCGTCGAGCATCGTGTAGAAGCCGCCGAACGTCATCTGGTCGCTCACGGCACCACGCCCGAACTTCTGGGCCATCGCGAGGATATGGGCCTTCTCGCCGTCGAAGAACGCCGTGATCCGGGTGGTGTTCACCGTGCCGGGGCACACGGCTGCGAGGGCGTCGTGCTGACGGATGACTTCCTCGATCAGGAGTTCGCCGCGGGCCAGCAGCCCACGGTGGAACTCGTCCCAGTCGGCGATGTCGGCGGCGTGATAGCGGTGCACTCCGGTGCCCGCCTGGCCCACCGGCTCTTTGGTGACGATCGTTCCGAGGCGCTGGGTGAGCTCGCGAACAGCGTCGGCGTTGCCCTCCTCGACGACCATCCACTCACGATGCAGATGGTCGGAGAACTGCTTGTCGAACTCGACCTTGTCCTGGAAGATCCAGCGATAGTCCGGGTGGTCGTACCGCTGGGAGAGCTGGTTCGAGACCGGATGCGTCATGTACGTCGCGCGCTCGGCCTTCGTCAGCATCGCGAAGTCGTAGTCGATGTAGTCCTGGAACCCGACGTTGTGGCGCGCGGCCGACCAGAGCATGTCGACGACGATCGCGGGGACCGCCTTGTGGTGCTGCTCGGAGGCCTCTTTGGCGCGTTCCACCACCGATCCGACGTCGATGCGGCGGGCACGTCCCATCAGATAGCGGATGCGGGGCGTGAGGGAAAGACGAGACATGAGGCTCCAGGGTCGGGGTCCCCACCAGTCTACGGGGGCCGGGGAGGCCGACCTGGGAGCCGGAAGCTAGGCTGGAACACGTGTGTGACACGACTTCCAGCTCCCTGCCGCGTGCGATGATCTCCCGCTCCGCCTTGGCGGCAGGAGCGTCGGCGGCGGTGGCAGCCGGTGGTCGTGTGGCCGATCTCCGCCGCGACGCGTGGGGTCACGGCGTCCTCGCCGTCGCCCAGGTCGTGACCGCGGCCGGTGCCGAACATGTGCTCGTCGATGCCCAGGGCGAGGTCGAGGCACTGCAGCTCGAGGGAATCCACGGTGTCACGACCGGAGAGCCCGATATCGACGCGTCTCTCCTCTACGGCATCCCCGATTCGGACCGAGAGCTCGCGACACGACCGGTCATGCGGTTGACCGGCCGAGTCCTGTCGACCAAGCGCCTTCGGCCGGGAGATGCCGTCTCCTACGGCTACACCTACCGTGCGTCCCGGGACACCGTGGTGGCGCTCGTGACCGGCGGCTACGCACAGGGCATCGTGCGCGCGCTCGGCAATCACGCCGAGGTGGAGATCGATGGTGTGAGCAGGCCCATCGTCGGGCGCGTCGCCATGGACGTCTGCGTCGTCGACCTCCAGGGCGCCGACGTCGCGGCAGGCACGGAAGTCACCTACTTCGGCGGCGAGGGACCGGCGTCGTCAGGGATCTCGCGGTGGGCCGCCGTCACCCGGATGAGTGCGGCCGAGCTCATCACCGTCGCCGGCGCTCATGCCGTGCGGGGGTGGGAGGCATGAGTCGCCCCGAACTGCGTCTGAGCAGCAGCGTCTTCCGAGCGAACATCGATGCGGTGCGCGCCCGAGTCGACCCGTCGACGTTGATGCTCGTGCTCAAGGACGATGCGTACGGTCACGGTCTCTCCTGGGCGGTGGATGCCGCGGTGCACGCGGGAATCGAGTGGTTCGGAAGCTACGACATCCGCACCGGTCTCTCCGTCCGCAGGATCGCCGGCGGCGATGCCAGGATCTTCGCCTGGGTCACATCGACGGATGAAGAGATCGACCATGCGCTGATGCAGAGTATCGACCTCGGCGTCGGCACGATCGACTATCTGCGGCGGATCATCGCGCGCGCCGAGGCGCTCGGACGATCTGCACGCGTGCACCTCAAGATCGACACGGGTCTGCACCGCAACGGGATCCTCCCGGAGGACTGGGCGGTGGCTGTGGCGGAAGCGCGCGGAGCCGAGCAGGCGGGGCTCCTGGAGTTCGCTGGCGTGTGGAGCCATATCGCGGAGGCGAGTGACGCCGACGACGACATCGCCCACGAGGCGTTCCTCGACGCGGTCCGCGTCGTCCGGGAGTCGGGCGCGAGCCCCGCGGCGCTTCACCTGACCGCCTCGGCGGCTTCGTGGTGGCGTCCCGAGCTGCGGGGAACGGTCTCACGCATCGGAGCGTTCTGCTACGGCATCCGATCAGCGGAGGGACCGGAACTCGACGGCATCCGCCCGGCCGCGAGCCTCGTCGCGACGGTCGTCGACCTCCACGGGGATCGGGTATCGATCGGGATCGGCAGCTTCGACGGCCTCCCCTCCACACTCTCCGGAAGCCGCGTCGGAACCTCCGGCGGAGCACGGACGCTCGTGTCGGTGGGACACACCTCATCGGTCGTCGAGGGGTGGCCGGGAGCGCGGGTCGGTGACGAGGTCGTCGTGTTCGGCGCTGGTGAGCGCGGAGAGACGTCGGCGACGACTCTCGCCGAGCGCATCGACACCGTGGGAGAAGAGATCCTCACCCGGCTCACGCCGCGCGTGCGCAGAGTCGTCGCCGACTGATCTGCCTCGGCTGACCACGGTCAGCCGAGGGGAGTCAGGATGCGATCAGACCGTCTCGACGAGGCGGGCCGTCTCGTCGTGCCAGCTGGTGGCGATGCTGCGGAGCTTCTCTTCGTACTTGCGACCATGGTGGGCGCAGAACAGGAGCTCGGACCCGTTGACCTCAGCGGCGATGTACGCCTGAGCGCCGCAGGAATCACAACGATCCATGGCTGTCAGGCGGAACTCGACGGTGGAGGTGTCACGTTCGGTCGTTGCGTTCATCTCGGTGCCTCCTCGGGTGTCGGCTTCGCTGGGGGATTTGGTCAATCCAACCACGCTCCACCTGTACGCATGCCCGGTTTGCGGCGTGTTTCGCTCAGCGCGTACGCGACCCCCGCCGAGTGGCCTCCCGCGGGGAGTGTCTGCGGAGTCCGGGGAGCTCACGAGATTAGACTCGGAGATTGTGAATGCCGAGTACTCCGCCCATCATCTCCAGGTGCTTGAAGGCCTCGAGGCCGTCCGCAAGCGCCCAGGGATGTACATCGGGTCCAACGGCTCGCCCGGGCTCATGCACTGCCTCTGGGAGATCATCGACAACTCCGTCGACGAGGCGGTCGCCGGCAACGGCACGAAGATCGACATCATCCTGCATGCCGACGGCAGCGTCGAGGTGCACGACCGTGGGCGCGGCATCCCGGTCGATGTGGAACCGCGCACCGGGTTGACCGGTGTCGAGGTGGTTTACACGAAGCTGCACGCCGGCGGCAAGTTCGGTGGCGGCTCCTACGCGGCATCCGGTGGTCTGCACGGCGTGGGCGCTTCCGTGGTGAACGCGCTCTCCGAGCGCCTCGACGTCGAGGTCGACCGCGGAGGCAAGACCTATGCGATGTCGTTCCATCGCGGCGAGCCCGGCATCTTCGCGGACTCGGGGGAGAAGCGCCCGGACGCTCCTTTCACACCGTTCCAGGAGAAGAGCGAACTGCGGGTGATCGGCAAGGCGCCCCGCGGCGTGACCGGCACCCGGGTGCGCTACTGGGCCGATCGGCAGATCTTCACCAAGGATGCGGCCTTCCAGCTGTCCGAGCTGGAGACCCGCGCCCGTCAGACCGCCTTCCTGGTGCCGGGGCTCGAGATCGAGGTCGCCGACAAGCGCACGAATCGTCCTGACGCCCCGGAGCTCGGTTCCGAGGACGCGGATTCCCCCGGAACCGTGACCTCCTACCTCTATGAAGGCGGTATCTCGGAGTTCGTCGACTACCTCGCCGTCGACCCGCCGATCACCGACAACTGGCGCATCCAGGGTGAGGGAACGTTCAAGGAGACGGTTCCGGTCCTGCAGGCCGACGGACACATGATCGCCACCGAGGTGGAGCGTGTGTGCGCCGTCGACATCGCAATGCGGTGGGGCACGGGCTACGACACCAAGGTGCGCTCCTTCGTCAACATCATCGCGACGCCCAAGGGTGGAACCCATCAGCAGGGCTTCGAGCAGGAGCTCCTCAAGGTGCTCCGCGCGCAGGTCGAGCAGAACGCCCGCCGTCTCAAGGTCGGCAACGACAAGCTCGAGAAGGACGACGTCCTCGCCGGATTGACGGCCGTGCTCACGGTCAACGTGCCCGAACCGCAGTTCGAGGGGCAGACCAAGGAGATTCTCGGCACCCCTGCGGTCCGGCAGATCGTGGCTCAGGTGATCCGCAAGGACCTGGCGCAGCGCTTCAGCTCCACCAAGCGCGACGACAAGAACCAGGCGTCCCAGCTGCTGGACAAGGTCGTCTCCGAGATGAAGGCACGCGTCTCGGCGCGTGCGCACAAGGAGACTCAGCGTCGGAAGAACGCGCTGGAGTCGTCGACTCTTCCGACGAAGCTCGTCGACTGCCGCACCAACGAGGTCGAGCGCAGCGAGCTCTTCATCGTCGAGGGCGACTCGGCGCTCGGCACCGCCAAGAATGCGCGCAACAGCGAGTTCCAGGCCCTGCTGCCGATTCGAGGGAAGATCCTCAACGTGCAGAAGGCCTCCGTGGGCGACATGCTCTCGAACACCGAGTGCGCATCGATCATCCAGGTCATCGGGGCCGGCTCAGGGCGGACCTTCGACATCGACGCGGCGCGCTACGGCAAGATCATCCTGATGAGCGATGCCGACGTCGACGGTGCCCACATCCGCACCCTGCTGCTCACCCTGTTCTTCCGCTACATGCGACCGCTGATCGAGCACGGCCGCGTGTTCGCCGCCGTACCGCCGTTGCATCGAATCATCGTGATGAACCCCGGATCGAAGCCGAACGAGACGATCTACACCTACAGCGAGCAGGAGATGCACACGCTGCTGGCGAAGCTCCGCAAGGCGGGCAAGCGCTGGCACGAGCCGATCCAGCGCTACAAGGGTCTCGGAGAGATGGACGCCGAGCAGCTGGCGAACACCACCATGGACCGCTCCGGTCGTCTTCTGCGTCGTGTGCGCATGGAGGATGCGGAGGCCGCGGGGCGCGTGTTCGAGCTCCTGATGGGCAACGAGGTCGCTCCGCGTCGCGAGTTCATCATCGACTCTTCCGACCGGCTGTCGCGCGAGTCGATCGACGCGTGAGGAGATCCGGAGGCCGGCGGTGACCCGCAGCCTCCGGATCGCTCAGACGAGTGTGCGGCCGATGCTGCCGATGACGCCGTCGATGGGCTGACCAGAGGCGTCGCGGCGTGCTCCCGCTTCGGGGAGCTTGCGCACGGCACCGGTCGGATCGACCGCCTGCGGAGGGTTCGGACCCACCCAGGCGACCGTCAACCGGTCCTCGCCCTTCAAGAAGGAATGCGCGCGGACGCCACCGGTCGCGCGGCCCTTGGCGGGGTACTCCGCGAACGACGACACCTTGGCCCGGCCGGGGTCGGTACCGGGGAGGATGCTCTCTCCACCCGACACCGTGGCGACGACGGCATCCGCAGACGGATCGACCACACCGAAGAAGAGCACGGATGCCCCCGAGCCGAGCTTGACTCCCGCCATTCCGCCGGCCGGTGCTCCCTGCGGGCGCACCGCCGACGCCGGGAAGTGCAGCAGCTGGGCGTCGGTCGTCACGAACACCAGCTCGGCGTCGTCCGGGGCCTCAGCCGCTCCCACGACCGTGTCTCCCGGCTTCATTCCGATGACCTCGAGGTCGGGACGCACAGGCAGGCTCGAGGGAACGATGCGCTTGACCGTGCCCTGCGCCGTGCCGAGTGCGATCGGCGTCTCACTGTCGAAACGCACGAACCCGACCACGCGTTCACCCTTGGTCGTGATGCCGAGGTAGTCGCGCAGCGGGGTGCCGGCGGCGAGCTGCACGGAGGTGGCGGGCACGGACGGGAGGTCGACGGGGGAGAAGCGCACGACGCGGCCGAGGCTGGTGAGTGCTCCGAGTTCGGCTCTGACCGTGGTCTCGACCGTCGTCAGGATCGCGTCGTGCTTGCTGCGCCTGGCGGGGACGGAGAGCTCCTGGCC
This sequence comes from Microbacterium sp. Root1433D1, assembly GCF_001426835.1. Lineage (NCBI taxonomy): Bacteria > Bacillati > Actinomycetota > Actinomycetes > Micrococcales > Microbacteriaceae > Microbacterium > Microbacterium sp. Root1433D1. The sequence continues at coordinate 429,308 of NZ_LMFN01000002.1, forward strand.
TTCGCCGAGGTCGACGCGGACCGTGCGACCTGTGGTGGAGAGCACCAGCACGGTCGGTGCGTCGGCGATCTGCAGGTCGACCGCGCCCTTGGTGGCGCGGGGCTTGGGAGGAGCGGCGTTCATCAGCAGCGTCCGCCGGGGGGTGCCGTATGCCTCGGCTGCGGCGTCGAGTTCCTTGGCCACAGCGGCGCGCAGCAGCACGGGGCTGCCGAGGAGTTCGCGGAGGGCAGCGATCTCGGCCAGCAACGCATCGCGTTCGGTCTCGAGCTCGATCCGGGAGAACTTCGTCAGGCGGCGCAGACGCAGCTCGAGGATGTACTCCGCCTGGAGCTCGCTCAGGTCGAAGACAGATCGCAGTCGCGCACGGGCCTGCTCCGAGTCGTCGGACGAGCGGATGACCTGGATGACCTCATCGATGTCGAGGATCGCGATGAGCAGACCCTCCACGAGGTGCAGACGCTCCTCGCGACGCTTCAGGCGGTAGCGGCTGCGACGGGTGATGACCTCGAGGCGGTGGCCGACGTAGACGCTCAGCATCTCCTTGAGGCCGAGCGTGCGCGGCTGGCCCTCGACCAGGGCGACGTTGTTGATGCTGAAGGAGTCTTCCAACGGGGTCAGGCGGTAGAGCTGTTCGAGCACCGCGTTCGGGTCGAAGCCGGTCTTGATGCCGATCGCGACGCGCAGCCCGTGATTGCGGTCGGTGAGGTCGGTGACGTCGCTGATGCCCTGCAGCTTCTTCGCCTGCACCGCGTCGCGGATCTTCTCGAGCAGTCGTTCCGGACCGACCATGTACGGCAGCTCCGACACGATGATGCCGGTGCGCCGGGGACCGAGAGGCTCGATCGACGTCTTGCCCCGGACCTTCAGAGCCCCGCGTCCGTTCGTGTAGGCGTCTTTGACGCCGTCGAGTCCCATCAGGATTCCGCCAGAGGGGAAGTCGGGACCGGGAACGAACTCCATCAACTCCTCGGTGGTCGCATCCGGGTGCTCGAGCAGGTGCGTGGCCGCCGCGACCACCTCGATGAGGTTGTGCGGCGCCATGTTGGTGGCCATACCCACGGCGATACCGCTCGCACCGTTGACCAGGAGATTGGGGAAGGCCGCCGGCAGCACGGCGGGCTGCTGGAACTGACCGTCGTAGTTCGGGATGAAGTCGACGACATCCTCGTCGAGGTTCTCGGTGAGCGCCAGGGCAGCGGCGGCGAGCCGTGCCTCGGTGTAGCGGGCCGCGGCGGGCCCGTCGTCGAGGGATCCGAAGTTTCCGTGCCCGTCGACCAGGGGAACGCGCAGGGCCCACTCTTGAGCGAGGCGCACCAGGGCGTCGTAGATCGCGGAGTCGCCGTGGGGGTGCAGCTTTCCCATCACCTCGCCGACGACGCGCGCGCTCTTGACGTGCCCGCGGTCGGGGCGCAGGCCCATCTCCGCCATCTGGTAGAGGATGCGGCGTTGCACGGGCTTCAGACCATCGCGCGCGTCGGGCAGAGCGCGCGAGTAGATCACCGAATATGCGTACTCGAGGAACGAGCCCTGCATCTCGGTGGAGAGGTCGATGTCCTGGATGCGCTCCTCGACAGGCTCGGGCGGCGGGGTTTTCGGCATGGACTTCCTGAGGGCATACGGGAGCCTGTGTCAGACTGGCTCGGATGTCCTTCATGCTACCGTCCGCGCCGCCGAGTTCCCGGAGTGTCGTCGGGGTGGCGGACGACCTGTTCGCCGCTCTGCGCGGTGAGTCCGAGGTGCTGCCGCGCGCGGATTCGGTGGTCCTCGTCGTGATCGACGGTCTCGGCGCGATCAGTCTGCGCGGGCATGCCGGGCACGCACGGGCTCTGACGTCGGGGATGGCGAAGAAGGACGTCGCGCAGTCGGTGTTCCCCTCCACCACGGCGGCGGCGCTCACCAGCATCGTCACGGGCGTGTGGCCGGGGGAGCACGGTCTCGTGGGCTATCGCGTGCTCGATCCGAGCCGCGATGTGCTCGTGAACCAGCTCAGCGGCTGGGAGACCGACGGGATCGATCCCCTTACGTGGCAAGCGGCGCCCACGATCTTCGAGCGAGCGGCCCGCGGCGGTCATGCGAGTTTCGCCGTCGGATTCGCCGGGTACGCCCACAGCGGTTTCACCAAGGCAACGCTCCGCGGGGCCGAGTTCGTCGCGGCGACCACAGCGCGCGCTCGCATCGAAGCGGCGTACGAGCTCGCGCAGACTCATCCGGGCTCTCTCGTCTACTGCTATCTTCCCGAGGTCGACAAGGCCGGGCACAAGCACGGCATCGCCTCAGCGGAATGGGTCGCTGCATTGGAGGACGTCGACGCCGCCCTGTCGACACGCGTGCCCCCCGGCGTCGGCGTGGTGGTCACATCGGATCACGGGATGGTCGACGTGGCGCCGAATCGACAGGTGGTTCTGGAGGAGACGCACCTCGAGGGGATCCGTCACGTCGGGGGAGAGCCGCGCATGCTGCACGCCTACCTGCAGCCCGAGGCGGACGCCGCCGCGGTGACCGCACGATGGCGCGCCGACCTCGAAGGCGTGGCCGACGTCGTGACCCGTGACGAAGCTGTGCACGCGGGGCTCTTCGGACCGACGGTCACCGAGGCGGCCTCGTCGCGGATCGGCGATGTGCTCGCGATTGCCCGCGGAACCTGGGCCGTCTACGACGGCACGGCTGCCGACCAGCGCGGACGAGGGATGGTCGGTCAGCACGGAGCGCTCACACCCGAGGAGCGGCAGGTACCGGTGATCAGGCTCGGCGCGTTCTCGCGCTGACGCCGATCGCGGAAGCCGCGATCAGACGGGTCTCACTCGTCGGTGCGGGCGCCGAAGACGATCTCGTCCCAGGAGGGCATCGCGTTCCGGCGGCGTCGTCGGCCGTTGGAGTCACCCGAGTCCGAACCTGACGGACGCGGTGCAGGCTGCTGCGGCTCCGGCTCGTCATCCGGCTGCTCCAGAGCCTCGAACAGGGAGATCGGGCTCGGCTCGGGGCGCTCTGCGTCCTCGACATCGTCGAGCAGCGGCGCCGTCTCCCGCTGGCCGCGTCGTCGACGAAGCGCTTCCAGGAGATCGGCGGTCTCCGGACTCGTCGTCTGCGCTGCGGGCGCGCGCTTGATCGCCGCGTCCTGCGCGGCGGCGTCGGAGCGCTCAGGGAACGACGGGTCCTCGATCTCCGCATCGGGCGCCGGCAGCAGGCGTGGCCCGAAGGCGCCGGAGTCGAAGCGGCTCTCGTCCTTGTACGGCGAGGTGATCCGGTCGGCGTCCACGGCCCGCAGGCGGGGGATGAGGCCCTCAGGAAGCGAACCCTGCCGCGACAGCTGCGTGGCGTCGGCGTTGAGCGGCGAGAGAGCGCTGCGGCGAGGGTCGAAACTCCAGCGCGCATCGTGATCGACGTCGTTGGCCGTGAACTCGAGCTTGATGATCCAGCCGGACTCATCCTTCCAGCTCGCCCAACGCTCGGACGTGGCCTCGATCTCGGCGAGTTTGGCCCGCACGGCGACGCCGAAGGTCGGCTGCGCATCGGGTTCGACCTCGCTGCCGATGAGCACGGGAACGGCGAGCGCCTGCCCGATCACATGCTCGCGCTCGGCGAGGACCGGGCCTTCGAACCGTGCGACGTCGTCGACGCCGATGCCGAGCAGTTCTGCGACCTCGGCGGCCGTGAGGCCGGCACGGATCTGCGCCTGGATGTCGCGCGGGCTCGCGGCGAGCTTCTGGGCCGTCGGCTCGCTCTGACGCGTGGCGCGACGGATCTCGCGCTGCAGCATGTCGTCGATGGGCAGCGCGAACCGCTCGCCCGACTCGGTCGCGAGTACGAGGACTCCTGCTTCTGTGCCGACGATGGTGACGTTTTCCATGCGAATGCCCCTCTGATGGGTGTCCGTTCATGGTGTCACGTGCGGGGCGTCAGGCCCGGGAATACCTTGGGCGTGCCGTGAGTTTCCTCCGTCGCACGGACGAGCATTTGCGTTATGTCGTTTGGTCGTGCAAACTATGGCCGCCGAATACCCGACGGCGCACCACCCACTCGCACCATGAAAGTGGAGATCTACCGCATGGCAACCGATTACGACGCCCCCCGAAAGAGCGAAGACGACTCCGAGTCGATCGAAGCCCTGAAGGAGCGTGTGCCGGACAAGCTCTCCGGCTCAAGCGGGGACGAAGACTCCGACAACCCGTCGAGCTTCGACCTTCCGGGTGCCGACCTCTCCGACCTCGAGCTCGACGTCGTCGTGCTGCCCGCGCAGCAGGACGAGTTCACGTGCATGAGCTGCTTCCTCGTGAAGCACCGCTCACAGCTCGATCACGAGGGCGCATCCGGGCCCATCTGCAAGGAGTGCGCTGCGTAAGCAGTCCTCCGAGCGACGTATCACGCGCCCCCGACCACTCCGGTCAGGGGCGCGCTGTCGTCTGCGGGAAGCGTCTCAGTCGCGCGAGGCGCGGATCGCCGCGGCCAGGCGGTCGGGCGTGCGGGTCGAGATCGTCCAGGCGTCGACCGGGTCGTCCTGGTCGAGGTTCGGAACGACGACGATGCCGTCGATGCCGCCGCGGATCAGGTGCCACCCACGTGCCGGCAGCCCCGGGCCGCGGGCGTGACGAGCTTCTTCGCCCGTCAGGGCCACGGGGTCGCCGAGATGCCTGGTGTCGATGTGTGCGCGGCCTGCGTGCAAGACGGAGCCGACGACGGAGACGACCGGGGCGGCGGCGATGAAGCCCAGCACCAGCAGAGCCGACACGGCCGCGCCGAGCACGAGCGCGACGGTCGAGCCGATCGGCACGAAGACGAGCGAGACCATCGGGCCGGCGACCGCGACGGTCACGAGCAACCAGAGGCTCGGCGAGAGCCTTTCGCGGTAGCGGGGGCGTGTGTCTGTGGCGGGGTTCTGCATTAGCCTCATGGGGTGACCGATTCCGTTGATATCCCCATTATCGCTGCAGTGGTGCCCGGGTACGCGCATCCGGGCGATGCCGGTGCCGATCTGATCGCGGCGGAAGCCGTGCACCTCGAGCCGGGGGAGCGCGCACTCGTGCCGACGGGCGTGCGTATCGCCCTCCCCGAGGGGTACGCAGCGTTCGTGGTTCCGCGCAGCGGGCTGGCGGCGAAGCACGGGATCTCGATCGTGAACTCGCCCGGAACTGTCGACGCGGGCTATCGCGGCGAGATCAAGGTGAGCCTGATCAACACCGATACCCGGAGCGCGTACGATGTGGCCGTCGGCGATCGTATCGCGCAGCTGATCATCATGCCCGTCACGCGCGCCACGTTCATCCCGGTCGACGAGCTGCCGGACAGCGTCCGCGGCGCCGGAGGATTCGGATCCACCGGCTATCAGGCAGCGACCCACCAGAACGAAGCAGGACAGGCCAATGACTGACAACAACGAGACCCCTTCGAAGTCGGCACCGCTGAATCGTGCCACCGACGGTCCCTTCGATGACTCCGAGGCGAACCCCGTCCGCCCGTACATCGACCTCGGCGGGATCAAGATCCTTCCGCGGGAGGGCCTGAACCTCCGTCTCGAGGTCGAGGAGCAGTCGAAGCGCATCGTGGCGGTCGGTCTCGACTACGCGGACTCCTCGCTGCAGGTGCAGCCGTTCGCGGCCCCGCGCACCGGTGGGCTGTGGGACGAGACGCGCGTGCAGCTGCGCGACCAGGTCAAGGCGCAGGGCGGCCGTGTCGAGGAGAGGGAAGGCCCGCTGGGCAAGGAGCTCCTCGCCGAAGTGCCCGCCACGGCGGCGGAGGGATCCGGGCTGCGCCTCGCGCGCTTCATCGGCATCGACGGTCCTCGCTGGTTCCTCCGCGGTGTGATCGGTGGCGCTGGAGCCTCCGACCCGGATGCGGCCGCGAAGGTCGAAGACCTCTTCCGTTCGATCGTGGTCGTCCGTGGCGGATCCCCCATGCCTCCGCGCGACCTGATCCCGCTCAAGATGCCGGCGACCCCGGGTTCCGCGTGAGCGCTCCCGAGCCCGGACCCGAACGAGACAAGAGCACCTCCGAGATTCTCGGGCAGGCTCTCGGAGGCGCCGCGCGTCGCGCCGGCCTCGACCCCGCCGAGAGCTCGAGCACGCACAAGGTGGTCTGGTCCGCGATGGGCGGGTGGCGCGGCATCCTCGAGTCGGTGCTGCCCAGCCTCGCGTTCGTGATCATCTTCACGATCCGCCCGGAGCCGCTGATCCTCTCGCTCGGGATCTCGGTCGGTCTCGCGGCGGTCTTCACGATCATCCGGCTCGCTCAGAAGTCACCGCCCTCGGCAGCCCTCGGCGGTCTCGTCGCCGCGGGTGCGGCTGCGGCGCTGGCGCTGTGGACCGGACGCGGCGCTGACAACTTCGTCCCCGGACTCATCACGAACGCGGTCTACGGATCGGTGATCCTGGTCTCCGCTCTGATCGGGTGGTCGCTGATCGGCCTCGCGGTCGGATTCCTGATGGGGGAGGGCACCACCTGGCGCAATGATCGCCGCAAGCGTCGTGCCTACTTCTGGCTCGGGATCGCCTGGGCCGCGCTGTTCTTCGCGCGTCTGGCCGTGCAGCTGCCGCTCTATCTCGCCGGAGATGTCACAGCGCTCGGCACTCTCAAGCTCATCATGGGCCTGCCCCTCTTCGCGCCGCTGATCGCCGTCACCTGGCTCGTCGTTCGCGCTCTCCACCCGCGCGAGCCCGCGAGCGAGGATGCTCCGGAGGCGTGATAGATTTATCTTGACATCAAGATAAATCGCAGGCTTTCGCCGGTGAGCTGCGCGGAGCAGACTGGTTAGGGCCGCCTTGCTAGCCGCAGGGGCTCGCTGGCGAGCAAGATGGAGGCGCCTGTCGCTCCCATCCGAATAGAAGGAGACGGATCCGTGTCCACGGTGAACAGCTTCGGTGCCAAGAGCACCCTGACAGTCGGCAGCACCGACTACGAGATCTTCCGCATCGACACGGTGCCCGGTTTCGAGAAGCTCCCCTTCAGTCTCAAGGTTCTCCTCGAGAACCTGCTTCGCACCGAGGACGGCGCGAATGTGACGAAGGCGCAGATCGAGGCGCTGGGTTCGTGGGATGCCGCGGCCGAGCCGAACACCGAGATCCAGTTCACGCCGGCCCGTGTGGTCATGCAGGACTTCACCGGTGTGCCCTGCATCGTCGACCTCGCCACCATGCGCGAGGCCGTGACGGCGCTCGGCGGTGACGCGAACAAGATCAACCCGCTCTCGCCCGCCGAGATGGTCATCGACCACTCCGTGATCGCCGACCTGTTCGGCTCGGAGAACGCGCTCGAGCGCAACGTCGAGATCGAGTACGAGCGCAACGGCGAGCGCTACCAGTTCCTGCGCTGGGGTCAGACCGCATTCAGCGACTTCAAGGTCGTCCCGCCCGGGACCGGCATCGTCCACCAGGTGAACATCGAGCACCTGGCCAAGGTCATCTACGACCGCAACGTCGACGGCGTGCTCCGCGCATACCCCGACACCTGTGTCGGCACCGACTCGCACACCACCATGGTCAACGGCCTCGGTGTGCTGGGCTGGGGCGTCGGCGGCATCGAGGCCGAGGCGGCCATGCTCGGCCAGCCCGTGTCGATGCTCATCCCGCGCGTCGTCGGCTTCAAGCTCTCCGGCGAGATCCCCGCCGGGGTCACCGCGACCGACGTCGTGCTCACGATCACCGACCTGCTGCGCAAGCACGGTGTGGTCGGCAAGTTCGTCGAGTTCTACGGTGAGGGCGTCGCCTCGGTGCCGCTCGCCAACCGCGCGACCATCGGCAACATGTCCCCGGAGTTCGGCTCCACCGCCGCGATCTTCCCGATCGACGACGTCACCCTCGAGTACCTGCGCCTCACCGGCCGCAGCGAAGAGGCCGTCGCGCTGGTCGAGGCGTACGCCAAGGAGCAGAAGCTCTGGCACGACGCCGCGCACGAGCCCACCTTCAGCGAGTACCTCGAGCTCGATCTCGGCACCGTCGTGCCGTCGATCGCCGGCCCGAAGCGCCCGCAGGACCGCATCCTCCTCTCCGAGGCGAAGTCGCAGTTCGAGCAGGACATCCTGAGCTACGCCTCGCCGTCCACCTCGGACTCGATCGTCGATCTCGAGTCGAAGCACTCGTTCCCGGCGTCCGACCCCGGTCAGGCACCCGGTGACGAGGAGCCGACCACGCGCCCGGTGCACATCAACAGCGGTGCCCCGGCGAACGCCTCGAAGCCCGTGCCGGTCACGACGCCGTCGGGGGAGAAGTACATCCTCGACAACGGTGCCGTCACGCTCGCGGCCATCACCTCGTGCACCAACACGTCGAACCCGTCGGTGATGATCGCCGCCGGTCTCGTCGCACGCAAGGCGCTCGCGAAGGGCCTGAAGCAGAAGCCGTGGGTCAAGACCACGCTCGGCCCCGGCTCGAAGGTCGTCACCGACTACTACGAGAAGTCCGGACTCGACAAGGACCTCGAGGGCCTCGGGTTCTACACCGTCGGCTACGGCTGCACGATCTGCATCGGCAACTCGGGTCCGCTGATCGAAGAGGTGTCCGAGGCGATCAACTCGCACGACCTCGCCGTCACGGCCGTCCTCTCGGGCAACCGCAACTTCGAGGGGCGCATCAGCCCCGACGTGAAGATGAACTACCTCGCCAGCCCGCCGCTGGTCATCGCGTACGCGCTGGCCGGGTCGATGCACTTCGACTTCGAGAACGACGCGCTCGGCAAGGGCACCGATGGGGAAGACGTCTTCCTCAAGGACATCTGGCCGACTCCGGCAGAGGTGCAGGAGCTCGTCGACTCCTCGATCTCGCGAGAGCAGTTCATCAAGCAGTACGCGACGGTCTTCGACGGTGACGAGCGCTGGCGCAGCCTGCCCACTCCGGACGACGACATCTTCCAGTGGGACGAGAACTCGACCTACGTGCGCAAGGCGCCGTACTTCGAGGGCATGACGATGGAGCTCACCCCGGTGAAGGACATCGAGGGTGCACGCGTCATGGCGACCCTCGGCGACTCGGTGACCACCGACCACATCTCGCCCGCCGGCAACATCAAGGCCGGCACGCCTGCGGCGCAGTACCTCACGGAGCACGGCGTCGACCGCAAGGACTTCAACTCCTTCGGCTCGCGTCGAGGCAACCACGAGGTCATGATCCGCGGAACCTTCGCCAACATCCGTCTGAAGAACGCGATGGTCGCGGCCGTCAACGACGGACAGGTGGTCGAGGGCGGCTACACGCGTGACTTCACTCTGCCGGGCGGCCCGCAGTCGTACATCTACGACGCGAGCATGAACTACCAGGCAGAGGGCACACCCCTGGTCATCTTCGGTGGCAAGGAGTACGGCTCCGGCTCGTCGCGTGACTGGGCGGCCAAGGGCACGAGCCTGCTGGGCGTCAAGGCGGTCATCACCGAGAGCTTCGAGCGCATCCACCGCTCGAACCTGATCGGCATGGGCGTCGTCCCGCTGCAGTTCCCCGCCGGCGAGAGCTGGGAGTCGCTGGGCCTCGACGGCACCGAGATCGTCTCGATCTCGGGTCTGGAAGAGCTCAACAACGGCGTCACGCCCAAGACGGTCAAGGTCACGGCGATCCCGAGCGAGAACTCGCCCGAGGGCAAGCAGCCGGTCGAGTTCGACGCGGTCGTCCGCATCGACACCCCCGGCGAGGCCGACTACTACCGCAACGGCGGCATCCTGCAGTACGTGCTGCGTTCGCTGGTCTGATCGCACAGATGAGGGGGCTCGGATCTTCGGATCCGAGCCCCCTCATCGCGTCATCCCTTCCTGTCAAGGGGGCGGCGCCCTCCGGGGTTTCCCGGAGTCTCGGGGTAGGATCTAGAGACGTCCGCACCCTCGTCGGGCGCTTGTGACGGAGCCTGTGAGGAGGTGCAGATGCCCATTCTTCCGAGCATCTCAGGACCCCGTGATCTGGATGCGCTCTCGACAGAGCAGCTGGCGGAGCTCGCCGCGGAGATCCGCGAGTTCCTGGTCGAGAACGTGTCCCGCACGGGCGGCCATCTGGGGCCCAATCTCGGTGTCGTCGAGCTGACGATCGCTCTGCACCGCGTGTTCTCCTCCCCGGACGATCCCTTCATCTTCGACACGGGACATCAGTCCTACGTGCACAAGCTCCTCACCGGGCGCCAGGACTTCTCCGCTCTGCGCGTCCGAGGCGGCCTCGCCGGCTATCCGCAGCGGGGGGAGAGCCCCCACGACGTCGTGGAGTCCTCGCACGCCTCCAGCTCGCTCAGCTGGGCCGACGGCATCTCGCGGGCGCTGACGGCGACCGGACGCGCGGACCGTCACGTGGTCGCGGTCGTCGGCGACGGCGCACTCACCGGTGGCATGACCTGGGAGGCGTTGAACAACATCTCCGACGACAACGACCGCAACCTGGTCATCGTCGTCAACGACAACGGGCGCTCGTATGCACCGACGATCGGCGGCATGTCGCGGTACCTCAACCGCGTGCGCACGGCAGCGGCCTACAAGGACCTCCACCAGCGCTCCGACCGCCTGTTCCGGGCGTTCGGTCCCGTAGGGCGTGCGGTCTTCCGCGGCGTCCGTGGGGGCACGCACGGCTTCCTCTCACGTTTCACGAACAACGAGGCCCTCTACTCGAACCTCGACATCAAGTATCTCGGCCCGGTGGACGGACACGACCTGCCTGCGCTCCTGGAGACGCTGGAGCTGGCGAAGTCCTACGGGGCCCCTGTCATCGTCCACACGATCACCGAGAAGGGGCGGGGCTACCAGCCGGCTCGGGATGACGAGGCCGATCAGTTCCACGCCGTCGGCAAGATCGATCCGACGACCGGCGAGACGCTCTCCTCCGGCGGGCGAGGCTGGACGGATGTGTTCTCCGACGCGCTGGTGTCCGTCGGCGAGCAGCGCAGCGACGTGATCGCGATGACGGCTGCGATGCTGCGCCCGACCGGGCTCGCGCCGTTCGCCGAGCGCTTCCCCGATCGGGTCTACGACGTGGGCATCGCCGAGCAGCACGCCGTCGCGTCCGCCGCCGGCCTGGCATACGGGGGCCTGCACCCCGTCGTGGCCCTCTACGCCACCTTCATGGGGCGTGCCTTCGATCAGGTGCTGATGGATGTCGCCCTGCACCGTGCCGGGGTCACCTTCGTCCTCGATCGCGCCGGCGTCACAGGTCCCGACGGTCCCAGCCATCACGGCATGTGGGATCTCGCGATGCTGCAGATCGTTCCGCACATCCGCATCGCCGCGCCTCGCGACGGTGCGCGTCTGACGGAAGCCCTCGGCGAGGCCGTCGATGTCGAAGACGCCCCCACCGTCATCCGGTTCCCGAAGGGGGAGGTCGCCGCCGATCTGCCGGCGATCGAACGACTGAGCGACGGTGTCGACGTGCTCGCCCGCGGTGAGTCTGAAGACGTTCTCATCGTCGCCATCGGCCCGTTCGCCGAACTCGCTCTCGACGTCGCCGAGCGGCTCCGTGCGCAGGGGATCGGTGCGACGGTCATCGATCCGCGCTGGGCCATCCCCGTGCAGCCATCGATCGTCGAGCTCGCGGCGCATCATCGCCTCGTGATCACGCTCGAAGACGGCATACGCGTCGGTGGCGTCGGCACTCGTGTGCGCCAGGTTCTCCGGGAGGCCGGGATCGACACCGCGGTGGACGAGCTGGGGCTGCCGGACGAGTTCATCGACCATGCCTCGCGTGATCAGATCCTCTCCGACGCCGGTCTCACGGCACCGAAGATCGCGCAGGACATCGTCTCGCAGGTGCTCGGGACGCGCATTCCGAAGGCGCGTCACGCGGGGGAGAGCGGAACCATCGACATCCCGCTGCACGAGCGGCACTGACGCCCGATCGGATGTCGGCGCCGCCGCCGTCAGTTCAGCGCGTGCAGTGCCGCGACGGCCTGTGCGCCTCGGTCGACGTCACGGAGCGCCGTCGAGAGCAGATAGCCGTCGGTGAGCGCGTCGCCGGTGACCATGAAGCGCACCAGCTCGACGCCGCAAGCACGGCGTACCTCCTCGGCGCTGGCGGCGATGACGCGGGTGTTGATCTCGTCGTTGTGCGGGAGCTCGGCCCCCTCGAGCCCACGGATCACATCCCTCAGTGCCGCGCCGACGATGTTCGATGCGCGTTCCTTGACGTTGACCACATCGAGCTCGAAGACCCGCAGGTCGCTTCCCGTCGGTATGGGGCGCCACTCGAAAGAGGCGTGGACCCGATGCTGATGGCCGCTGGATCCGGTCATCTCGCGCGCGGGTAGATCCGTCGCGCGGCAGCGGACATCGATGAGCTTGTACCAGTAGAACAGCGGGAAGGCGCCGTGGGACCCCGGGTGCAGCACCACGACCTCGCCGACCGCGCCTGCGCGAGCGGACGGGCGTCGCTGTGGACGGTTCCGGATGATCGGCTTGCCGTTGCGGGTCCGGATCGCTGCCCAGCCCTCATCGACCGTGACGATGAAGAGCTTGAGGAGGGCGGGCAGGACCAGGAGCGTGGTGAGGATCGCCGTGCCGGTCTTCAGCAGCCCCGACATCCCCTTGCCGCCCAGCATCGTGAAGAGCATGTCCATGACACCACTGTGCAGGGTCGCGGCGCACGGGAGTACCGGGGAGACGCCCGGTTCGGGGGAGTTCATGCGCTGTTCCCCGCGCGTTCTCCGCGATGCTTCTCGGTGGATACGCCCCGGTCCCGATCCGCCGGGGGACGGGCTCAGACGAGGTCGGCGACGGTGCGAGCGACGATCGTCTCCACCGCCCCCCTGCAGCGTTCGCGATCCGCGTCGACGAGACCGACGCGTGTGCGGCGGTCGAGCACGTCGTCGACGGTCATCGCCCCCTCGACACGGACGGCGTACTCGACCTCGGCTGCGGTCAACCCCGTCGTCTCGTCCAGCAGCTCCGGCGAGGAGGGGATCACGCGATCGACGAGTCGCAACGATGCCGTCCGACTCGATGTCGCCTGCAGGCCCCGTGTCCGAGCTGCGAGATCGACCGCATCCTCGGCCATCCGCCGATACGTCGTCAGCTTTCCGCCGAGAACAGTGACGAACCCGGCCTCTGACATCGCCACCAGGTGCCTGCGCGAGACGTCGGCGCTCGAGTCCGTACCGCTGTCGACCAGCGGCCGCAAGCCCGCGAAGGCCCCTCGCACCTGATCGCGACCGATCGGTGCGGCGATCACCCGGTTGAGGCTGCGCAGGAGGAAGTCGATCTCCGGCTCCGTCGGCTGCGCCACGCGTGGCACGGCACCGGGAGAGTCCTCGTCGGTGAGCCCCACGATCACGCGACCGTATGCCTGCGGCAGCGCGAACACATAGCGGCTGATCGAGCCCTCGTGGGGGATCGTGAGGGCCGTCGAAGGAGTTCCGAGGTCGGCGGCATCGAGCACGATATGGGTGCCTCGGCTCGGTCGCACCCCGATCGCCTGGTCGAGCGTGCCCGCCCACACCCCGGTCGCGTTGATGACGGCACGTGCGCTGATGTCGAATCGTTCACCCGTCGTCGTCTCCTCGACGGTGGCACCGTCCGCACGCAGCGCCACCGCACGGACCCGGGTGAGTATGCGGGCGCCGAGGTCAGCTGCAGTCCGCGCCACGGTCGCCACGAGTCGTGCGTCGTCGACGAGCTGGCCGTCGTAGGACAGCACGCCCCCGCGCAGACCGTGCGGATCGAGAGCGGGCGCCAGCCGAGCAGCGGTGCGCGCCGACACGAGCACCGGGGCCGGCAGCACGCTGCGAGGCGTGTGCGCGCGCATCCGCAGCAGATCACCCAGCGCCATCCCGACCGCGCCTGCCGTGCGCTGGCGGAGTGTGACGCCGTGTGAGAACGGCAGGAGCTGCCCGAGCGGGCGGATCAGATGCGGGGCGATCGTCGTCATGAGGAGATGACGCTCGTGTGCGCTCTCTCTCGCGGTCGCGATGTCGCCCGTCGCGAGGTAGCGCAGGCCGCCGTGCACCAGCTTCGAGCTGAACCGGCTGGTTCCGAAAGCGAGGTCATCCGCTTCGATCAGCGTCACGCGGAGGCCGCGAGATGCGGCATCGAGCGCGACTCCCGCACCGGTGATGCCACCTCCCACGACGAGAACGTCGGCGCGCTCCTCGGCCGCGAGTGCGAGATCGATCCTCCGTCGCGCGACGTTGAGCGCGGATGATGCCCCGTTCACGGTCTCAGCAGCCCGTCGAGTGCGGCGCGCAGTTCGCGTTCCCACCCGGCTTCGGAGATGAGGTCGGCCACCGTGCCGTGCGAGAGGACCGCGGACTGCGCGATGAGAAGCAGCATGACCGCGATCTCCTGCGGCTCGCCGGGCCTGACCGATCCGTCACCCTGTGCGGAACTGATGGCCCTGGCGAGCCAGCGCAGGATCATGCGTTGGCTCGAGCCCACGCGCTGCAGGGTGTACCGCGTGAAGGCCTCGGGTTCGTCGGCGAGCAGCCGCCCGTAGAGAGGGTCGCTCCGGAACAGCGTCGTGAAGCGCAGCACGTCGTCCACGAGAGCGGTCCTCGTGCGCGCGTCCGCCGAGAAGGTGCTCAGGATGCCGTCCACGCGGCGCAGCAGCGCGGCGCGGACGACGTCATCGGCATCGCTCCAGTTGCGGTAGATCGTCGGACGGCTGAGGTCGGCGCGGCGGGCGAGCTCGGCGATGGTGACCCCGTGCACGCCACGGCGCTCGATCAGCGCGTCGGCGGCATCGAGGATCCTCGTCTGCGTCGCGTCCCACGAAGGTTGACGTTCTTCCATGATGTGTCACACTGTAACGCATGAACCCAGACAATGGCAGGGTCGATGCGGACCCGTCGATGAGGTGGAACGGCTGGGGTGACCCGGCCAAGGCGAAGGACCTGCCCCTGCCGGTGCGCGCGCTGCTCCCGATGCTGCTGGGGCGTGTGCGCAGGCCCGAGCCGGCAGCCACGCTGGCCGAGGTGCAGCTGGCGCCTTCACGGTTGTCCGACGAAGACCATGCGGCCCTCTCCGCCGCTGTCGGCCCCGCTCACGTCGACGACACCGCTGAGGCGCGTATCCGCCATGCCGGAGGGCGTTCGACCGCCGATCTCCTGCGTCGTCGCGAGACCCGGCAGGACGCGCCGGACGCCGTCGTGAGTCCCGCCGACCACGACGAGGTGCGCGCGTGTCTCGACGTCGCCGTCGCGCGTGGAATCGCAGTCATCCCCTTCGGCGGCGGCACGAGCGTCGTCGGCGCACTCGACCCGCAGCGGGGCGCGCATCACGCGGTGGTGAGCCTCGACCTGCGACGTCTCAGCGGTGTGGTCCGGCTGGATGAGATCAGCGGCGAGGCCGTGCTCGCCGCCGGCACCACGGGGCCCGAGGCGGAGGCACTGCTGTCCGCGCACGGATTCGAACTCGGCCACTACCCGCAGAGCTTCCGCTACGCGACGATCGGCGGCTTCGCCGCAGCGCGGTCGTCGGGACAGAACTCGGCGGGCAACGGGCGCTTCGACTCGATGGTGACGGGAATCCGCGTGGCGACGCCGACCGGCGACATCGAGCTCGGACGGTCGCCCGGCTCGGCGGCGGGTCCCGACCTGATCAGGGTGTTCCTCGGGTCGGAGGGCATCTTCGGCGTCATCACCGAGGTGCGGGTGCGGGTGCATCCGATCCCCCGCGAGCGTGTCTTCGAGTCCTGGTCCTTCCCCGATTTCGCCAGCGGCGCCGAGGGGCTTCGACGCGTCGCACAGCAGGGCAACGGACCCACCGTCATCCGACTGTCCGACGAAGCGGAGACGGCGGTGAGCCTCGCGCAGGTCGGCAAGATCGGTAAGGCTCTTTCGAAGGGCGCGAGCGTGGTGACCGTGTACGAGGGCGATGGCATCGCCGAACGACGGGCTCGTACCAGCGCTCAGCTGGCTGCCGCCGGCGGCATCTCGGCAGGGGAGGGGGCGGCGGAGGACTGGCTGAAGGGCCGCTTCGACGGTCCTTACCTGAGGGATTCACTGCTCGACGCCGGAGTCTTCTGCGAGACACTGGAGACCGCGACCACGTGGTCGAACCTGCAGAGGCTGCGATCGGCCGTCGAAGCGGCTCTCAAGGACGGCTTCGCGGATGCCGGGGCGAAGTCGTACGTCATGTGCCACGTGTCCCACATCTACCCGACGGGGGCGTCGCTCTACTTCACCGTCCTCGCCGGTATCCGCTCCGATCCGCTCGGGGTGTGGGAGCCCGTGAAGTCGCGCGTCAATGATGCGATCATCGCGTCGGGCGGAACCATCAGCCACCACCACGCGGTCGGCAGGGATCATGCGCCCTGGCTCCGTGAGGAGATCGGCGAGACCGGCATCCGGATCCTCGCCGCCATCAAGCGTGAACTCGATCCTGTCGGCGTGCTCAACCCCGGCGCCGTGATCCCGATCGAGCGGTCGCGCTGACGTGGCCGAGCACATCGCGGTGCTCGCGAACCCGTCCTCCGGCAAGGGGCGGGGCGGAAGGGCAGCCGAAGCCGCTGTCCTGCACCTCAGGAGTCGCGGGGCCGAGGTGCGCGCTTATGCGGGCGGCTCCGCGGCCGACACGGCCCGGCTCGCGGTCGCAGCCCTGGCCGACGATCCACGAGCGCTCGTGGTCGTCGGCGGAGACGGCACGCTGTCGGGCATTCTCGACACGGTGTGTGCAGCCGCCACCCCGGTCGTCCTGGTGCCGGCCGGAACGGGGAACGACCTCGCGCGTGCCCTCGGCCTGCCCCGAGGTGACGCCGCGGCCGCTGCGGAGCTGGCACTCACCGGTGTGCCGCGACCGGTCGATGTCGGTGAGGTCAGCACGGCGGCCGGGACGCGGAAGTTCCTCACGATCGCGGCGTTCGGGTTCGACGCGAAGGTCAGCGACCGCACCAACCGGCTCCGCTGGCCGCACGGGGCACCGCGCTACTATCTGGCGCTGCTGATCGAACTCGTGCGTCTGCGTGCGATGGACTTCTCGCTCGCCATCGACGGCGAACCCGCGCGGAGGGCTCCGGGTACGCTGATCGCCGCCGGCAGCACCTCGAGCTACGGCGGGGGGATGCCGATCTGCGCCGGGGCGGTTCCCGACGACGGACTGCTCGACATCGTTCATGTCGCACCTCTGGGCCGACTGCGGCTGCTGCGTCTCTTCCCGCTGCTGCTGCGAGGATCGCACCTGCGTCGACCGGAGGTCTCTCACCGCCGAGCGCGGACCGTGACGGTCTCGGCCCCTGGCCTGGTGGTGTACGCCGATGGCGAGCGTATCGGCGAGAATGTGTGCACCGTCGCGGTGCTCCCTGCGGCGCTGACGATGATGGTGCCGGAGGCGACGATGCGGTCGGAGGGTGTGCGATGACGAGGTTCGATGAAGACGTCGTGATCGTCGGCTCCGGGTTCGGCGGGTCCGTGGCCGCGCTGCGACTGGCGGAGAAGGGCTACCGGGTCCGCGTCTACGAGGCCGGCCGTCGCTTCGAGGATGACGACTTCGCGAAGACGAGCTGGAATCTTCGCCGCTACCTCTGGGCGCCGATGCTCGGGTGCTACGGTGTGCAGCGCATCCATCGGCTTCCGCACGTGATGATCCTGGCGGGCGCGGGAGTGGGCGGAGGCTCGCTCAACTACGCGAACACGCTCTATCAGCCGGGTCCCGCGTTCTTCCAGGATCCGCAGTGGCGAGGCATCGCCGAGTGGGAGTCGGAGCTGTCGCCGCATTACGCCACCGCGAAGCGGATGCTCGGCGTGGTGGAGCACTATCCGCACACGGGGCCTGTCGAACGGATCATGGCCGGTGCGGCCGACGACCTGGGCGTCGGCTCGACTTTTCGTCGTGCCCCCGTCGGCGTCTGGTTCGGGAAGCCGGGGGAGCGCACGACCGATCCCTTCTTCGGCGGTGAAGGACCGGACCGCACCGGCTGCACGCTCTGCGGCAACTGCATGGTGGGCTGCCGTGTGGGCGCGAAGAACACCCTCATGAAGAACTACCTCGCCCTCGCGGAACGTCGAGGTGTCTCGATCGAGGCGCTGCGCACGGTGAGCGAGGTGCGTGAACTCCCCGGCGGCGGATTCGCGGTGACCACGCAGCGCAGCGGTGCCTGGTTCCGGCACGGACGTCGCACGGTGACGGCAGAGCAGGTCGTGCTCGCCGGCGGCACCTGGGGCACTCAGCAGCTGCTGCACCGGATGAAGGCCTCCGGTGCGCTGCCACGGGTCTCCGATGCCCTGGGGAGGCTCACCCGAACCAACTCCGAGGCCCTCGACGGCGCGGTGGCGACCGCGGTTCCGGAGTCTCTGGAGCTGGCGCGGGGAATCGCGATCACCACCTCCTTCCACGTCGACGACCGCACTCATGTGGAGAACGTGCGCTACGGTCCCGGCTCGAACCTGATGGGTGCGCTCGCGACCGTCCTCGTGCCGGGCGACCGTGGTCTGGGCGCACGACTGGGCAGCCTCATCAGACAAGTGCTCCGATCGCCGGTGCGGCAGTTCCGTCTCGGGAACCTCCGCCGGTGGAGCGAACGGGGAATCATCGCGCTGGTGATGCAGACCGCCGACAACTCGCTCACCCTGTCCCTGCGACGCCGCTTCGGCCGCCTCGTGATGACCAGTGCACAGGGACACGGTGAACCGAACCCGAGTCATCTCCCGCAGGCGCACACGGCCGCTGCGGCGATCGCGAGGCGCGTCGAGCAGGAAGGCGGAGTGTCCGCGGAAGCCCGCGGCTCGTGGCCCGAGGTCTTCGGGATCCCGCTGACCGCGCACTTCCTCGGCGGTGCGGTGATCTCGGCGTCGCCTGAAGACGGAGTGATCGATCCCTATCACCGGGTCTGGGGACACGCGGGGCTGCACGTGGTCGACGGCTCGGCCGTGCCCGCGAACCCCGGCGTCAACCCGTCTCTCACGATCACCGCTCTGGCCGAACGCGCGCTGTCCTACTGGCCGAAGACCGACGAGACGGATCAGCGGCCCTCGCAGTAGACGACCGCGCAGGAGACGACGAAGGGGCCGCATCTTTCGATGCGACCCCTTCGGCGGTGATCAGCGGCTCTCGATGCCGCGGATCTGCGGGGTGTGGAACGAACCGCCGAACGCCCGCTCGGAAGCACCCTCGCGGTCGAGGTACGGCGAAGCGCCGCCGTCGATGAAGGGCCAGCCGGCGCCGAGGATCAGGCACAGGTCGATGTCCTCGACCTCGGGGACCACGCCCTCGTCGAGCATCAGCTTGATCTCCTGCGCGAGACCGTCCTGCACACGCTGGAGGATCGTCGCAGCCGCCGCCGGAGTCTTCCCGACAGCGGGCTTCAGGACCTTCTCGGCCTGCTTGCTCCAGCCGACGACGCGTCCGCCCTTGTCCTTCTCCACGACCGCGTCGAGCTCGGCGAGGGCATGGAAGTTCTCGTTCGCGTAGAACCGCTCGGGGAAGGCCTGCACCATCGTGTCCTGCACATGGGCTGCGACCTTCCAACCGACCAGGTCGATCAGCTGGAAGGGTCCCATCGGCAGGCCGAGCGGGCCGAAGGCCTTCTCTACGTCGGCGATCGGCGTGCCCTCGTAGACGGCACGTGCAGCCTCTCCCATGACCTTCGCGAGCAGCCGGTTCACGACGAAGCCCGGGGCGTCGGCGGTGAGAACCGCGTTCTTTCCGAGGTTCTTCGCGACGACGAAGGCCGTCGACAGCGCCGCATCGGCGGTGTCGGGCGTCTTCACGATCTCGATCAGCGGCATCACCGCGACCGGGTTGAAGAAGTGGAACCCGACCAGGCGCTCGGGGTGGGCGAGCTTCGCACCGATCTCTTCGACCGACAGCGACGAGGTGTTGGTCGCGAGGATCGCGTCCTCGGCGATGATCTTCTCGATCTCTCCGAACACCTGCTGCTTGACGCCGACCTCTTCGAACACGGCCTCGATCACGAAGTCGCAGTCCGCGTAGAGGCTCTTGTCGGTGGTGCCGGTCACGAGCGCGCGCAGCTTGTTCGCAGAGTCGGCGTCCAGACGCCCCTTGGCCTCGAGCTTGCCGATCTCCTCGTGGATGTAGGCGACGCCCTTGTCGACGCGTGCCTGGTCGAGGTCCGTGATGAGCACGGGCACCTGGAGCTTGCGCACGAACAGCAGCGCGAACTGGCTGGCCATGAGTCCGGCACCGATGATGCCCACCTTGGTGACCTTCTTCGCGAGCTCCTTGTCAGGAGCACCGACAGGCCGCTTCGCGCGCTTCTGCACGAGGTCGAAGGCATACATCGACGCGGCGAACTGGTCGCCGGTGACGAGGTCGGCGAGCGCCTCGTCCTCGCGGGCGAAGCCCTCGGCCTTGGTGCCGCTCTTCGCCTTGTCGAGCAGGTCGAGCGCCGCGTACGGAGACTTCGGTACCGTTCCGATCTTCGATTCGAGCATGCCGCGCGCCATCTTGATCGCGATCGGCCACTTGGTGAGCCGCTCGATCTTCCCTGGTTCGTTCTTGCGCTCGACCTTCTTGCCGCCGAGTACGGCGTCCGCCCAGGAGAGCGAGTTCTCCAGATAGTTCGCGGCGGGGAAGATCGCGTCGAAGATGCCGAGATCGAACGCCTGCTGGGGCTTCAGCATCCGGTTCTGCTTGAGCGGGTTCGAGATGACGACCTCGAGGGCGTTCTCGATGCCGATCAGGTTCGGCAGCAGATAGGCGCCGCCCCAACCGGGGATGATGCCGAGGAAGACCTCGGGGAGTGCGACCGCTGCCGCAGACGCGTCGACCGTGCGGTAGCTGGAGTTCAGTGCGATCTCCAGGCCGCCGCCCAGGGCGAGGCCGTTCACGAAGGCGAACGACGGCACGCCGAGATCGCCGAGCTTGCCGAGCACCTTGTGGCCGAGCTGCGCGATGAGGCGTGCGTTGTCGCGCGAGCCGACCTTGCTGATGTCGGACAGGTCGGCACCCGCGGCGAGGATGTACTGCTTTCCCGTGATGCCGACGGCCTGGATCTCGCCGGCGGCGGCTCGCGCCTTGAGACCGTCGAGCGTCTCACCCAGCTGCGTGAGCGTCGCAGGGCCCAGCGTGTTCGGACGGGTGTGGTCACGACCGTTGTCGAGCGTGATCAGGGCCAGCACCTTGCCCGAGGGGAGACGGATGTCGCGCACCGGGGACTGGGTGATGACCTCGCCCTCGGTGAGCGCCTGGATGGGGGAGAAGTCGATCTCGTCGTAGTTCGTCACGGTGGCGCTCACTTCTTCTTCTTGCCGTCGTAGTGCGGGTTCTCCCAGATGACCGATCCGCCCTGGCCGAGGCCGACGCACATGGCGGTCAGGCCGTAACGGACGTCGGGGCGCTCGGCGAACTGTGCCGCGAGCTGGATCATGAGACGCACGCCGGATGCCGCGAGCGGGTGGCCCAACGCGATGGCGCCGCCCCACTGGTTCACTCGGGGATCGTCGTCGGCGATGCCGAAGTGGTCGAGCAGCGAGATCACCTGGATGGCGAACGCCTCGTTGAGCTCGAACAGGCCGATGTCGGCGATCGTGAGGCCGGCCTTCTTCAGGGCCTTCTCGGTCGACGGGATCGGTCCGATGCCCATGATCTCCGGCTGCACTCCGGCGAACGCGAACGAGACCATCCGCATCTTCGGCGCGAGTCCGAACTCCTTGACCGCACCGCCGCCGGCGAGCAGCGACATCGTCGCGCCGTCGGTGAGAGGCGAAGAGGTACCGGCGGTGACGCGGCCGTGCGGGCGGAACGGCGTCTTGAGGGCCGCGAGGTCCTCCATGGTGGTCTGCGGGCGACGGCCCTCGTCTTCGGTGGCGAGACCCCAGGCGCCGTCGGGCCCCTTGGTGGCCACGGGAACGAGGTCGGGCTGGATCTTGCCGGCGTCGTACGCGGCCTGCACCTTGTGCTGGCTCAGCATGCCGAAGCGGTCCGAGCGCTCCTTGGTCAGGTGCGGGAAGCGATCGAAGATGCGCTCCGCCGTGACGCCCATGTTGAGCGCGCCGGGGTCGACCATCTTCTCGGCCACGAAGCGGGGGTTCGGGTCGGCGTTCGCCCCGATGGGGTGGTGGCCCATGTGCTCGACGCCGCCGGCGAGGGCGAAGTCGTACATGCCGACGCCGATCGAGGCGCCCATCGTCGTGACGCTCGTCATCGCGCCGGCGCACATGCGCTCGACGGCGAGGCCGGGGACCGTCTGGGGCAGCCCGGCCAGGATCGCCACGGAGCGGCCGAGCGTGAGGCCCTGATCTCCCGTCTGCGACGTCGCGGCGATCGCGACGTCATCGATGCGGTCGGTGGGGACCGCCGCGTTCCGCTCCAGCAGGCCGATGGTCGCCTTGACGGCCAGGTCATCTGCGCGGGTGTTCCAGTACATGCCTTTTTCGCCGGCGCGCCCGAAGGGGGTGCGTACTCCATCGACGAAGAAGACGTCCGAGATCTCGGCCACTCTGCCTCCAAGTTAGTGCGTGGCCTCAGTCTATGAAGCCCGCGAAACGGGGAGGAATCGGTTGGGTCGAACCTACGAAGCGGGTGCGGGGGTCGTGTCGGGCGTTTGCGCCGCCTCTACAAAGGCGGTGGCGATCTTCTGTGCGGTCTGTGCAATCTGCCAGGGTCGCGCGCCCAGGGCGGCCAGAGCAGCGCCGATCTCCTCCGCGGTCTCGCCGGGCAGATCCCAGGCCACGCGACGGAGGTACTCCGGAGTGAGGAGGTTCTCCGTCGGCATCCCCAGCTCCTCGGCCACGGCCTCGACGACGGGGCGGGCGGCCTTCAGACGCGCATCCGCCTCGGGGTTCCGATCAGCCCAGGCGCGCGGCGGAGGAAGAGTGTCGCTCGGGACGCGTTCGCGAGGGAGCTCCTCCGAGGCCCGGCCATCGACGATCGCCTGCCACCACCGATCGAGCTGCGTGCGACTCGCGCGCCCCTGGAACTCCTTGATGCCTGCCAGTGCCTGTTTCGACGTGGGATTCGCCATGACCGCCGCCACGAGGGAACGGTCGGGGACGAGACGTCCGGGGGAGACGTCCTGATCCTGCGCGAACGCCTCGCGAGCCTGCCAGAGCGAGCGGGCGACGGCGAGGTTACGGGCTCCGCGCACCTGGTGCAGGCCGCTGAGCCGGCGCCAGGGGTCCTCGCGCGGTGGTTTGGGGGCGCGAGAGAGCGTGGCGGCGAACTCCTGCGCGGCGAACTCCGTCTTCCCCTGCTCCTCGAGCTCGAGCACCAGCACGTCACGCACGTCGATCAGGTGCAGAACATCGAGGGCGGCGTACTCGAGCCAGGAGTCTGGCAGCGGCCGCGTCGACCAGTCGGCCGCGGAGTGCTCCTTCTTGAGCGTGATGCCCAGGGTGTCCTCGACGACGGCACCGAGTCCGACGCGTTCATGCCCCAGGAGGCGCGATGCCAGCTCGGTGTCGAAGATCACCGGCGGCTCGAGGTGCAGCTCCCGGAGTGAAGGCAGATCCTGGCTCGCGGCGTGCAGCACCCATTCCACGTCTCCGATCGCATCCTGCAGAGGTGCGAAGTCGCCGATGGCCGGCGGGTCGAACAGGAAGACTCCTGCGTCGCGGCGGAACACCTGCACCAGATAGGCGCGCTGCGAGTACCGGAAACCGGATGCCCGCTCCACGTCCACGGCCACGGGGCCGGTTCCTGCGGCGAGCACGGCGCAGGCTGCGCGGAACTCCTCGACATCCGAGATCACGGAGTATTCAGTCACGTACAGCCTTTCGCGCGCCGATCACGGCGATGCCCTCGGAGCCGGGCGGAAGCCCCGCCAGCATTCCGACCAGTTCGGCCCATGCTTCGACGTGCGGTCGGAACGGGCCCTCCGGAGTCCAGGACGCCCGCAATTCTATCTGGGCGCCGTCTCCTTCGATGGCGAGCCCACCGAATCCCTTCGAGAGCGTCTTGGTCGAGGTGCCCGACTCCGAGTGATAGATCGCGTCGCGGGAGTCGAGCGCGTCGACCAGCCACGACCAGGTCACGTCGGCGAGAAGCGGGTCGGTGCCGATCTCCGTCTCCAACGGCGCCTGGGCGAACAACACGATACGCCACGAGCCTCCCCACGCGCCGGGCTCTTCCGGATCGTGCAGCAGGACGAACCGACCGGTGCCGTACACCGACTCGCCGTCACCCTCCGGGCGCACGTCGGCGGCGAGGGCGATGGCGAAGGGCGCGAGGCCCTGCGGGGTGGCGATCTCGCGCACCGTGATGTCATCACGGAACTCGGTCTCGCGCAGTTCGGCCACGGCGCTCTCGAAAGGCGTCCCGGCCTCGGGGTGTGCGGTCACGGCAACAGGCTAGAGTCAGGAAGCGATGAAGAGTCTCAGGCACGCCGTTACGCTCCTTGTCCCTGCCCTGTTCGCTTTCGGGGCGGCGCTCGCTCTCGTCGTGTTCGCCGTCGCCCGTCGGGTCGTCACGCCCATGCGTCGTGCCACCGACACCGAGATCCTCGCCGTCGACACCGGTGCGCAGACCATCGAGTTGCAGCGCACCCTCGACACCGAGCTCCCCGGACGGTACGGCCTGTTCACGACCGGAACCTACGGCTATGTGAAGCTCGGTGCCGTCCTCAGCGCAGACGGCTCGACTGTTCGCCGCAAGCTCCTCACGCAGATCGAGCCCGGCGCCCGCGTCGATCGTGCCGCGGCCTTCAGCGGCTACTACTACTCATCCCCGAGCGAGCTCCACCTGCGCTGGGAGAACCTGCTGATCGGCACCCCGGCCGGTCCGTGCCCTGCCTGGTACTTCCCGGCGTCGTCCTCGACCTGGGTGATCCAGGTCCACGGACGCGGGGCGACGCGCGCCGAGTGCCTGCGGGCCGTTCCGGTGCTCTCTGCCGCGGGCCTGCCCAACCTCGTCGTCTCCTACCGCAACGACGGCGAGGCCCCCCGCACCAGGGCGGGCGCCTACGCCCTCGGAGCCTCGGAATGGCGTGACGTGGACGCCGCGATCGCCTACGCACTCCGACACGGCGCCGAACAGGTCATCCTGATGGGGTGGTCGATGGGGGGAGCGGTCTCGCTGCAGGCTGCGGTGACGTCGGAGCACCGCGATCGCATCGCCGGGATCATCCTCGAATCTCCCGTCGTCGACTGGCGCACCGTGCTGCGATTCCAGGCGAAGATGGCCGGAGTTCGGGCACCGCTGCCCGAACTCGCCATGGGCGCGCTCCAGATGCCGCTCACCGCGCGCCTCAGCGGAGCCGACGAGCCGATCGCGTTCGATCGCCTGGACATGGTCGCCCGCGCCGACGAGCTGACGGCGCCCATCCTGATCCTGCACAGCGACGACGATGGCTTCGTCCCTGCCGACTCGTCGCACGCGTTGCAGGAGGCGCGTCCGGATCTCGTGACGATGCCCAGATTCACGGTCGCGCGCCACACCAAGCTCTGGAACTACGACCAGACGGGCTGGACCACCGCGATCACCGACTGGCTCGAGGCCCAGGGCTTCAGCGCTTCTGCGTGACCTGGTTCTTCGCCCGCATCAGCATCCCGGTCATGCCTCCGATGCGCAGAGGCGACACCGCCTTGGTGAGCCCGATCGACTGCGGATAGTCGTTCGGGATCGCGAGGACCTCGTCGGCGGTCAGGCCGGTGAGGCCCTGCACCAGGATGCTCGCGAAACCGCGGGTGGTCGGAGCCTCGGGCGGCGCCGTGGCGTGCATGGTCACGATGTCGTCGTTCACCTCGACGTGGATGTACACCGGCGACTGGCACTCAGCGACGCGCTCGTACATCTCCGGGTGGGCCGCGACCTCGTCGGACACGTCAGGGAGCTCGTCGGAGAACTCGAGCAGCAGGAGAAGACGATCGGACTCGGGGGTCTCCAGGAAACCGTCGCGGATCTCGGCGAGGGCGTCAGGAACGTCGCTTGTGGTCATCCCTGTCATTGTCACATGTTCAGAGCGTGCCGGGCTCTGAGCCGGTGACGATCGGCACACGCACCGCGCTGCCCCACTCGGTCCAGGACCCGTCGTAGTTGCGCACGTTCTCGAAGCCCAGAAGGTGGGTGAGCACGAACCAGGTGTGGCTCGAGCGCTCCCCGATGCGGCAGTAGGCGACGACATCGTCCCCGTCCTTCAGCCCGGCCCCGTCGCGGTAGATCGCGTCGAGCTCGGCACGGCTGCGGAAGCCGCCGTCCTCGGCGACCGCCTTGGCCCACGGCACGCTCTGCGCGGTGGGGATGTGGCCGGCACGCAGCGCGCCCTCGTCGGGGTACGCGGGCGCCGTGGTGCGCTCACCGGTGTACTCCTCGGGAGAGCGGACGTCGATCAGAGGGCTGCCGATATGGGCGAGAACGTCATCCTTGTACGCGCGGATGAGGGAGTCGTCGCGCTCGACGACCGGATACTCCGTGGCCGGACGGCTGGTCGCCTCACGCGTGAGCTCGCGCCCCTCCGCGATCCAGCGGTCGCGTCCGCCGTCGAGCAGACGCACGTCCTCGTGACCGAAGAGGGAGAAGACCCAGAGGGCGTAGGCGGCCCACCAGTTGTTCTTGTCGCCGTAGATGACGACCGTGTCCGAGCGATCGATGCCCTTGCGGCTCAGCAGCTCGGCGAAGCCCTCGCCGTCGACGTAGTCGCGCACCACGGGGTCGTTGAGCTCGGTGTGCCAGTCGACCTTCACCGCTCCCGGGATGTGGCCGGTCTCGTAGAGCAGGACGTCTTCATCGGACTCGACGACCACCAGACCCGGCGCTCCCAGCCGTTCCGCGAGCCACTGCGTGGTCACGAGGCGGCCCGGTTCGGCATACTCGGCGAACTTGGGGGAGGAGGAATCGAACTCGATGGCCATGGGATCTCCGAAGCATTGAGCGGACGAGGGGGCGGTGGCAGACGGCGTAGTGTTGATCCGTCCCTTCGACGATAGATCCCCGCCGAGCACCCTGCGCCCGATTCGTAAGACTTCGACACAGGTGAGCACCTGATTCAGGACTGTGATGACCGACCAGACCAGCCGCACGGGAATCGTGCACCTCACCGAGCGTCAGCCGACTGTCAGCGGACCCGAGATGCTGGCGAGCCTGGTGCCGCCGCCCCAGTTCGACTCCGCGACGTTCGACAGCTACCGCGCTGATCCGGCCTATCCCTCGCAGGAGGAGGCGAAGGAGACGCTGATGCGCTTCGCCGGGCGCGGAACGCCTGCGAAGCGCGGCGGTCTGTTCAGCCGCGCGAAGAAGGAGCCGGAGCTCAAGCCCGGCGTCTACCTGGACGGCGGGTTCGGCGTGGGCAAGACGCACCTTCTGGCGTCGATCTACCACGCGATGCCTGCGCGTCGGAAGTACTTCGGCTCGTTCATCGAGTACACCGCGCTCGTCGGCGCGCTCGGTTACAAGAACACCGTCGATCTGCTCAAAGGCGCCGACCTGCTGTGCATCGATGAGTTCGAGCTCGACGATCCGGGCGACACGATGGTGATGACCCGTCTGCTGGGGGAGCTCGTGCCGACCGGCACCCGGCTCGCGGCGACCTCGAACACCCCGCCGAACGCGCTCGGCGAGGGACGCTTCGCCGCACAGGACTTCCTGCGGGAGATCCACGCCATGTCCGACAGCTTCCAGACGCTGCGCATCGACGGCGTCGACTTCCGCCAGCGCGCCCTCGACGGGCACGCGGTCGTGCTCGACGACGCGGCGTACGCCGACGCGGTCGAGAAGGCGGGCGCCGCCGGTGCGACATCCGACGACCGGTTCGACGACCTGATCCGCCACCTCGCACAGGTGCATCCGTCGCGCTACATCAGACTCATCGACGGCGTCGACGGTGTGGGTCTGCGCGGGGTGCGCCAGCTCACCGATCAGTCGGAGGCACTGCGCTTCGTGGCTTTCGTCGACCGCGTGTACGACGCGCAGATCCCGATCCTCGCCACGGGGCTCGGGCTCGACTCCGTCTTCTCCGATGAGATGCTCGCCGGCGGGTACCGCAAGAAGTACCTGCGCGCCATCTCTCGGCTCAACGCCCTCACACATTCTGCGTAAGCCCGCAGAATCGCGTAACGCGATGTTCACGGGCGGAGCCGCGCTGTAACCGCGGGGAAACAAACCTCACGCATTGACGAAACCGCAGGTCGTCACACTGAAGCTCTCAATTACTTCGGATGTGAGGTTTTCCTATGGATGCTCCCGGCAACATCTCGTGGGCGATCACCGCGACAGCGCTGGTCCTGCTCATGACGCCCGGCGTCGCCTTCTTCTATGGCGGTCTCGTCAAGGCGAAGAGCGTCGTCAGCATGATGATGATGAGCTTCGGCTCCATCGGACTCGTCGCCGTGCTGTGGATTCTCTTCGGCTTCTCGATGAGCGCCGTCGACAGCCCGACCGCTTTCGCGGGTAACCCCTTCGCCGACATCGGGCTCTCGAGCCTGGCTGAGGGTGAGGGCTCGAACGTCGCGCTCCTGGGAGTCGCCTACGGCGCCACCTTCGCCATCATCACTGTGGCGCTGATCTCCGGAGCGATCGCGGATCGTGCGAAGTTCGGCAGCTGGCTGATCTTCGCCGGCATCTTCGCGACCGTCGGCTACTTCCCGGTCGCCGCATGGGTCTGGGGCGGCGGCTGGATCATGAACCTCGGCACCACGCTCTTCGGCGAGGACAGCGGCATCGGTGTGATCGACTACGCCGGTGGTACCGCCGTGCACATCAACGCGGGTGCCGCGGCCCTCGCTCTCGCGCTGGTGCTCGGCAAGCGCATCGGCTTCCAGAAGGGCATCCTGAAGCCCCACAACGTGCCTCTGACGCTCCTCGGCGCCGCGCTGCTGTGGTTCGGCTGGTTCGGCTTCAACGCCGGCGCGGAGTGGCTCGCGGAGGACATGGGCGGGGTCGGACTCATCGGTCTGAACACCCTGGGGGCGACCGCTGCCGCCATCCTCGGCTGGATCCTCGTGGAGAAGATCAAGGACGGCAAGCCCACCTCGGTCGGTGCCGCCTCCGGTGCGGTCGCCGGTCTGGTCGCGATCACCCCGGCGTGCGCCAACCTGACGCCGGGCTGGGCCCTGCTGCTAGGCGCACTCGCCGGAGTCGTGTGCGCACTCGCGATCGAACTGAAGTTCCGTCTCGGCTTCGACGACTCCCTCGACGTCGTCGGCATCCACCTCGTCGGTGGTCTCATCGGAACGGTGTACCTCGGCTTCTTCGCCACCGAGACCGGCCTCTTCGTCGGCGGCGACGCCCGCCAGCTCGCCGTGCAGCTGATCGCCGCGCTCGGAGTGCTGATCTACTCCTTCGTGGTCGCCTTCATCATCGGTTTCGCCATCGAGAAGACGATCGGCTTCCGTGTCACGAACGAGGACGAGATCGCCGGTGTCGACCAGGTCGTGCACGGCGAGGAGGGCTACGCACTCGCCGACGCGTGATCTGCGGTTAGGGTGACCGTGTGAGCAAGACCAACGGCATCCTGGCAACACTCGCGGAGATTCTGCTCAAGGCAGTGGGCTCCGGCCGGGCGTCTCGGACAACAGATCCGAGACGCCCGGACGCGCGTCTGCGGACCCCGCAGGAGACCTCCGCCCCCGCCGGCACCGAGACCGCCCGCATCGATCCGGACCGGATCAGGGATCTGCGGGTCGCCTATGCGCCGCAGCGGGACGGTGCCCCGGATGCCGGCGAGATCGTCTGGACCTGGGTGCCCTACGAGGAGAACGACGGGCGCGGCAAAGACCGTCCCGTGCTCGTGATCGGCCGGCAGTCAGCGGATCGCGTGTACGCGGTGCGGATGACCAGCAAGCCGCACGACGGGGAGCGGGACTACCTCTCGATCGGGACCGGGGCCTGGGACTCTCAGGGACGCGAGTCCTGGGTCGACATCGAGCAGCTGTACAGCGTCCACGAACGCGGACTGCGACGGGAAGCGGCGGTCCTCGATCGCCGCCGCTACGACCGCGTCGGAACGGCTCTCACGCGGCGCTACGGCTGGTCCGTCGCGGGCTGAGCATCGGGAACGCCTGCAGCACCATATCGACGAGTTCGGCCAGCGGTCGTGTGAGCGGGTCGGTCGCGGGGAGTCCCGTGCGGAGCTCGATCTCGTCGATCGCGGTGGCCAGCTGTTCCGTCGAGAGGTTCTCGTGGTTGACGGTCACGCCGATCACCGTCGTGTCGGCGAACGCCTCGATCAGGGCGATCTCGCTCGCGACCGTGGGCATCGCCACCATGGGGAAGTCGCCGAGGACCTTGCGTCCGGGGGCGTGCTGCACGATCACGCCTGCGGGCTGGCTGCCGCGGAGGATGTGCGCGGAGGTGATGTAGGCGGGATGGCTGAGTGCGCCTTGTCCTTCCACGATGATCACATCCGGGTTCTCGCCCTCGAACGCCGCGACGACCTGATTCTCGACCTCGCCGGAGCAGAACTGCGGGACGAGGGCGTCGAGGGCGACACCGTAGCGCCCGCCCTGGATGATCGTGGTCTGCCCGGTGCCGACCATCACAGCGTGCACGCCCCGCTCATTGAGCGCCCGCACGAGGATCGTCGCCGTGGTGCGCTTGCCGATCGCTCCGTCGGTGCCCAGGATCGTGATGCGCGGGCAGGTCACGTCGAAGATGCGACCGGAGAAGAGGTGGAGATCCTTCTTGTCGCGCGGGCGACGGATGTCGGTGATCGTGACCTGGGCGAGAAGCGCCGCGGCGACGAACTCGGCGTCGTCGGTGAGGAACTCGTGCAGGCCGTTGATGATGTGCATTCCGCGGGCGATGCCATCCAGGAGCACGGTGCGCTGATCGGCTGAGAGCAGGCCGTCGGCGGGAGCGACGCCGCAGATCAGGTAGTCCGGGACGTGCCCGGCGTGCGCGATCGCGGTGGGGAGACCGTCGAGGATCGGGATGTCGTTCACGTGTCCGTCCAGAAGCATCCCGGCATCCGCTCCCGCGTGGGTGCTGTCGATGACGCTGAGGATCTCGTACTTCTCGGAGTGGCGGACCAGCCCGTTGGCGGTCTTGCCGTCCTGCTCGCCGAACTGGCCTTCGCAGTAGACGATCGCGGTGGTCCCCGAGGGGAGGGCGATCGGGGCGGCCCAGGCGTGCGCGGGGTCGATGAAAGAGGGAACTGACGGGGTGGGCATGATGCTCCTCGGACTCGCACAGAGGAGGCGACGGAGAACGAAATGACCGATGAGGCCCGTTGGTCGACGAGAAGTCTTCCCTGATGCCGGCAAGATACCGGCACGCTCACCGTAGCAGTGGTGTCTGGGACCCGGCCGCGAAGATCCGGGGCGATCGACCGCGGTGTCTCACCCGGTGCTCGGTGGGCCGCCGGGAGGCACGTGAGGAGCAATCCGATCCGCATCGGGCTTCGAACCAGTGGTGAGTCGCGCACCGCGGCGCCACAGGAGGAGGAATCATCCCGATGCCAGCCGCAGCCTGCGACCGCCCGGGGTCGGGCCGCCACAGCCTGATCCTTCCCGAGACGCGGTGCCGGGTGACTGGACTTCTCGAAGCAGTCGCCCGGCACCGTCATGTCACAGCTCGGGTGTCGCGGCGTCGATACCGCGCAATGCCCCGCTCAACCAGCGTCCGTACAGCGGCCACGGCTCGCCCTCTTCCTGGAGGGCGGCGACGTGCGCCCGCAGCTCGTCTGTCCAGGTGAACCACTCACCGCCCTCACGGATCGCGGCGAATTCGCGATGTCGCTGCTGTTCGACGGCGCGACCGCCGCGCTCGAAAGCCAGGAGCTCGTCGTGCCTGATGCTGGCCAGCCGCTGTCGCGGACGCCGGCTCGTGCCGATCTTCACGCGACGGTCGAATCGGATGTAGTACACGACGTCGATACGGGGGAGGGGGAGGTCGGGATCGGGGGCGTCGCCGACGCGCCATCCGCAGGAGGCACAGCACCACGCGCCCTCCATGCGTACTCCTCGTGTGCCTCCGCAAAGCGCGCAGGGGCCGGGGAGAAGCTGATTCGTCGACACCGTGGCAGGCTACGCGGCCCCTCGGACACACGCCTCTTCTGCACCGCGCGCAGCGCGTCTAGTGTCGAACGGGAGGCGAGGGAACGGTGATGAGGGCGACGCGGCGAGGGCTGAGGGCATCGGCCGCGTTGTGCGCCGCCGGGATCGCTCTCGTCGCGTGCGCGCCGACACCACCTGCTCCGCCTTCGCCGACGCTGTCCGCGGGGTCCGTCAGCATCTCCCCGGAGCAGAGGGAGACGATCGTGCAGGGCCTGGAAGCCCCCTGGTCCATCGCGTTCTCGGGGAGCACCGCGTTGCTCAGCGAACGGGACACCGCCCGCATCGTCGAGGTCTCGGATGCGGGTGAGACGCGCGAGGTCGGCGTGATCGAGGGCGTCGAGCCGCGCGGGGAGGGCGGCCTGCTCGGTATCGCCGTGCACGAGGGCGACCTGTACGCGTACTCGACGGCCGCCGACGAGAACAGGGTGCAACGATTCGCCCTGTCGGGCGCGCCGGGGTCGATGAAGATCGGTGAGCCCGAGACGATCCTCTCCGGCCTCCCCGCCGCCGGTAACCACAACGGCGGCCGCATCGCTTTCGGCCCCGACGGGATGCTCTACGTGACGGTCGGCGACGCCGGCGATCGTGAAGGCGCTCAGGATCTCGGATCTCTCGCGGGGAAGATCCTCCGCGTCACGCCGGATGGGCGCGTGCCGGAGGACAACCCCTTCGGGGGCTCGCCCGTCTACAGCCTGGGCCACCGCAACCCGCAGGGGCTGGCGTGGGACGAAGACGGAACGCTCTACGCGAGCGAGTTCGGTCAGGACACCTGGGATGAACTCAACGTGATCGAACCGGGCGGCAACTACGGATGGCCGAGGGCGGAGGGCATCTCTGACCGTGCGGATTTCATCGATCCGGTGCAGCAGTGGGCTCCCGGCATCGCGAGTCCGAGTGGAATCGCGATCACCGCGGGGTCGATCTTCATCGCGAACCTCCGCGGAGAGCGGATCCGACAGGTACCGCTCACCGACCTCCGTGCCTCCGGCGAGTTCCTCGTCGAGTCGCTCGGGAGGCTTCGGGACGTCGCGGTCGCACCGGACGGGGCGTTGTGGCTGCTGACGAACAACACCGACGGTCGGGGAGACCCGGACGAAGGCGACGACCGCGTCGTGCGTATCCCTGTCGGGTAGCGCGACGGCAGGTCGCCCGGCGGACGCGCGTGAGGGAACCGGGAGGTCTGCGGCCCAGGCCTCTGGGGAAACGAAAAGAACCCCCGAGTGGATCGGAGGTTCTGTGGTGGGCGATACCGGACTCGAACCGATGACCTCTTCCGTGTGAAGGAAGCGCGCTACCAACTGCGCCAATCGCCCATACCCGCGGGGTACGTCAACCGATACTACCGGACGCTCAGAGGCCCTGTGGACCACTCGGCGAGACACGCGCGAGATTCGCTGCCGGTTTGGCGGAGTGCGGATCTTCGGCTAATGTTTCATGAGTGCCCGGGACAACCGGGAACAAAATGCGGATGTAGCGCAGTTGGTAGCGCACAACCTTGCCAAGGTTGGGGTCGCGAGTTCGAGTCTCGTCATCCGCTCGAGTGCAGGAGATCTTCTTCGGAAGATCTTCCGCACGTGGGGTCAATCCACACGGTGGCGTGGCCGAGCGGCTAGGCACCGGCCTGCAAAGCCGTTTACACGGGTTCGAATCCCGTCGCCACCTCACGGGAAAACTGAATAGCCCCAACGGGCGCGATTGGCGCAGCGGTAGCGCGCTTCCCTGACACGGAAGAGGTCACTGGTTCGATCCCAGTATCGCGCACACTGAAAAACCCCGGCTCCGCCGGGGTTTTTGCTTTTCCTTCGGTCGCTTCAGAGCCTGCCGTGCGACCTACGTGCGATACGCGCCGTGTTCCTAGGCCTAACCGTGGTTTGCTTGGCGCTAGGCTCCGAGCGTGAAGCCGTTCAAACCCTGGGATGCGACCGATGACGAGTATGCAGACCTGCTCATAATTCGGGAGCCGATCCCGGACTCTCTTGATGACACCATCCGGCAGTGGCTCGAGACGTTCTTTCGGCAACGGACGAACCACGGGGCGGTCCGTCGAGAGGTCATCAACACCATCGAAGCGGCCTTACGTGTCAAGCTCGACCGGGCGAGTGACCATCCCTCGCACGTCACTGAGTCGATCAGGGGTAAGGGCGACAAGTACACGCTGCGGGTCGTCGACTTTCTGCTGTCTCAGATGCAACAGGTCGACAGGGTGCGTGACCCCTATGAGGTCGCCTTACTGAAGTCTCAAATGGTGTTGAGTTCATCCGCGGTTCAGGTAGTGCGGGAAGGTGCCAACTATCGGCTCGCGCGCCGGATGCCCGAGGGAATCGAGGATGCCGCGCAAAGGGCTATCAACGACGCGAATGGCACGGCCGGGCAGCATCTCGCGACGGCCTGGCGCGAGATGCAGTCCCTGTCGCCGAACGCGAGCATGATTCTGCGCGAGGGGATTCAAGCCGTCGAGGCCGCCGCTGGCGCCGTCGTGATACCGAAGGACAAGAAACCGCAACTCTCGAAGATCGTCGGTGCGCTCCGCGATCAGAAGGGGTGGGGACTCGTCCTCGCTCAGCGGGATGACGGACATCCCGATCACAAAACCGTGCTGATCGGAATGCTGGAGACGCTCGCATTCGCGGAACAGCATCGGCACTCGGGGCACGGCTACTCGGAGACCGAGGCGGTTGGGCATGTACAACTCGCCGCGACGCTAGTCGGATGGTTCTCGGCTGGGGTCGTGGTCAGGAGCGGGTAAGCGCCTGGCGTCACTCGACACAGGTTACGCGTATCGTGGGCACCTGCACGACACCGCCGCCACAGCGTCGTGACTCTGTGTGCGAGTTGAGCGCGGCGATGCAATATGGTCGATCCCATGACGGACTTCAAGTCGAAACTCGATCGCAAGATGGCGCTCTCGCGCACTTTCACGCCCGCCGCGCCTGTCAGCCGTCGCGACGCATTTTCCGGCAGGTTCTCTCAGATTAGCGACGTCTTGACCGCCGTCGCCGAGCCGGGTCGACACGTCGTCCTGTACGGCGAGCGTGGGGTGGGCAAGACCTCGCTGTCGAACATCCTGTCCGAACTGCTCGTGAGCGTGGGATCGGGTCAGCGCGAGTTCGCAAAGCGGATCACCTGCAATGCCGGAGACTCATTCAAGAGCGTGTGGAAGCGGGCGTTCCAGGCGCTCGGTCTTGAGGTCCCGGAGGAATGGGCATTCGGCAGTCCGAATCCTGACGACATTCGCATCGCATTGGAGAGCGTCGTTCCGCCTATGGTGATCGTGTTCGATGAGTATGACCGGATCGATGACGACGAGGCGCTGTCATCGATGGCAGACACGCTGAAGGCCCTTTCGGATCACGTTGTACAGACCAAGATCGTCATTGTGGGAGTGTCGGACTCGATCGAGGCGCTCGTGGGCGAGCACGAGTCAGTCAAGCGAGCCATCGAAGAGGTCCAGATGCCGCGAATGACTCGACTGGAGATTATGTCTGTCGTGGACCGAGGGTTCCGTGAGGTTGCGATGCACATCGATGCAGACGCCCTAATTCGGGTCACAAAGATCGCGGAGGGCCTGCCTACCTACGCGCATCTCCTCGCGCTCAAAGCGGGACATCGCGCCGTCGAGGACGACCAGAGTGTCGTATCACTCAAGCACGTGGAGGCCGCCGTTTCAGACGTTCTCGACACGCACACGAGCATGGCGGCGTACTCCAAAGCGGTGCAGAGTTCGCGTGCGGACAGCCTCTACGCGCAGGTGCTCGTCGCGTGCGCGCTCGCACCCAAGGACGGGCTCGGCTACTTCACCGCGGGCTCCGTCCGCGATCCGCTTTCGAGGATCATGGGCAAGAGGTATGAGATTCCGGCGTTCGCTCGTCACCTGAATGCGTTCATGTCCATCGAGCGCGGATCGGTGCTCCAGCGGATCGGTGTGGAGCGCAATTTCCGGTACCGGTTCCGCGACCCGCTACTCCAGCCCTACGCGCTCCTCGCCGGTATTGCGGGAGAGATCATCCCTGATGACTACGTGAGCGAGTTGTTCGCGCCAGATCCCGAGGTCGACTGGGACGACTTGCTGAAAAAGTTGCTGGAGGAGCAGTCGAAGTAGGCCGACTCAAGCCGACGAGACTAGTCGGGCAACGTGTTCGCGGAGGGTTTCGACTCCGCCGAGGAGCGGCCATGGGGTGCCGTCGCCGCCGCGGTCACGTGACCACGGGTTTACGCCGGTCAGGTCGGGCCGGTACGGGATGCGCCGCCGGATCGACTGGTCAGCGTTGATGGCCTCCCACACGGCCTCATGCGTGCGGACGCACGCCAAGGAGAACGATCATGGGATCGCTTCGATACTCGATCAACGTCACGCTCGACGGCTGCTGCGATCACGAGGCCGGCGCCGCGCCGGATGAGGAGTCGATGCAGTACTGGACCGCGGAGATGGAGCGCGCCGACGCCCTGCTCTTCGGCCGGGTGACCTACGAGATGATGGAATCCGCGTGGCGCAAGCCCGCGACGGGTGTCTGGCCGGACGGGATGAGCGCGTGGGAGATCCCCTTCGCCGAGACCATCCACGGGGCGAAGAAGTACGTCGTGTCGAGCACGCTGAGCGAGGTCGACTGGAACGCAGAGCTTGTTCGCGGCGACCTCGAGCGTGCGGTTCGACGTCTCATCCTCGAGTCCCGCGGAACGGTGTGGGTGGGCGGCGTCACGCTTCCCGTGGCCTTGGCCGATCTGGGATTGATCGACGAGTACGAGTTCGTCGTTCAGCCGGTGATCGCCGGACACGGGCCCGCGCTCCTCTCCGGTCTGTGCGAGCGCATCCCTCTCGAGCTCATCGGCCGCCAGGAGTTCCGCTCCGGCTCGTTCGCCCTGCGATATCGACCCGTACGGGAACAGGTGCGGTGACGGCTCGTGCGCCGCGGGTGGGTGTCCGACCGTGCCCGGCCGTCGCCGGGCACGGTCGGAATCTCAGGCGAGGAGGGTCTCGCCGATGAATCCGCCCTCAGCGCACCCGGGTGGGATCGCGAAGACGGCCGACCCGATCGGAACCGTCCACTCGTTGAGCAGGTCGAGTTCATCGAGTCTGCGCTGCATCGGGACGAACTGCCGCTCGACATCGGCTTGGAACGAGACGAAGATCAGGCCGGATTCGGACACCTCGGTGCCGACCGGTCGCTCGTCGTAGTTGTACGCGCGGCGGAAGATGTGTTCCTTCCCCTCGCCGCGGGCGCGTCGGATATGTGCGAACGGCGCGATCACGGGGAAGCCGATCGCCGTCGTCGCCTCGAAGTCGGGTTCGTCGAACTCCTCGGTCCCGGTCAGCGGGGCGCCGTTGGCGAGCGTCCTCCCCACGGATGCGTCGCGTCCGCTGCGATCCAGTCGGTCCCACTTGTCCAGATCCATGCGGATGCGGCGGATCACCATCCCGGTGCCTCCGGCGAGCCATCCGTCTGCGCTCCACACGACCTCGTCGAACTGCTCCGTGCCCGGTTCCGGGTTGGTCGTGCCGTCCACCTGCCCGAAGAGGTTGCGCATCGTCGTGCCGGGGCGTTCCGTGCCATGGGCCCGGCGGAAGCCCTGCTGTGTCCACCGGATACTCGCGAAGCCGCGGGCGTCCTTGAGGAGCATCCGCGTCGCGTGGGCGACGGTCAGCGGATCGTCTCCGGCGATCTGCACGAGAAGGTCGCCGTCCGAGAACTCGGGCCGTAGCTGATCCACCCTGAAAGCCGGAAGGGGAGCGAGCCAGGAGGGCCCCGCTCCGGCGGCTCGTGCGACGAGCCCTGGACCGAACCCGAAGGTGATCGTGAGCCGCGCCGGGGAGAGCGCGAGCTCCGGCTCGGAGTCGGCGAGGGCAGGCAGCCCCTGCGTCAGACGAGCCGCGTCATCCGTCAGGATGCGCATCAGGCGGGTGAGACCTTCTCGGTCGACATCCTCGCGGAGATCGAGGCCGAGGAAGATGCCGTGTGCCTGCGCTGCGGTATCGACACCGGCCTGGTGGACTCCGAAGAACGGCACTGTGAGCTCACCGTTCATCGGGGCGGAGACCGGTTTCGCTGCGCTCTCCTGGCGGTTCAGGGCGAGGTCCACTCCCACGGCCGCGACCGCGCCGACTCCGGCGACAGCGCCTCCGAGGAGGAACTGCCGCCGGGTCGACCCGGCGCGGCGGGAGCGGGCGCCCTCAAGGGGCGCCGACATCAGTGATCCATACCCTCGTGCTCTTCGCCGCCCTCGTAGTTCTCGTTCGCGCCGGAGTAGTCCTTGACGGGAGCGGTGAACTCATACGTGGAGTCGTCGGAGAACGTGAGAGTGAAGGTGACGTCACTGCCCGCGGTGAGAGGACCGGAGAGGCCCATCAGCATGATGTGGTTCGCTCCCGGCTCCAGGGCGAGCTTCCCGCCGGCGGGGATGACGAATCCGCCGTCCT
The DNA here is from genome assembly GCF_001426835.1 of Microbacterium sp. Root1433D1. NCBI lineage: Bacteria > Bacillati > Actinomycetota > Actinomycetes > Micrococcales > Microbacteriaceae > Microbacterium > Microbacterium sp. Root1433D1. Next base: position 467,475 of record NZ_LMFN01000002.1, read on the forward strand.
TCTCGCGCATCACCATCTCGCCGGCCTCGTTCTCGACCGTCTCGTGCAGCTCGATCATGTCGGAGGCCTCGGACGTGACGGAGACGACCGTCACATCGTCGTCACCGCTGTTGAGGAGGGTGCCGAAGGCGGCGGACATGCCCTCGTCCGCCGACTTCACCCAGGCATCCTCGATGGTGACGGTCTCGCCTGCGGGGCGGGACGCGGACTCGGAGGTGCTGCTCTCCGGCGTGCAGCCGGTGAGCGCGAGCAGGGAGACCGCGATCACAGCGGCGAGGCGGGGGAGGTTCTTGGTGGTGTTCACAATGGTGCCTTTCACAGGTCATCTGCCGCGGATCCGCCGTCGTGCGGCGGAGCGGCTGCCGTCCGAGGACGACGAAGGAATCGAATGAGGACGAGGGCGAGGACGGCCACGGCCGCTCCGCCCGCGCCGATGAGCAGCACCCTGAGGGCGCTGCCCGAATCTGCTGCGGTCTGATCCGGCTGTTCTGCGGAGGCCGGAGGTGTCGCTGTCGAGCCGCCGGAGGTGGGGCTCTGCAGCGGTTCGGCGTCGCCGATCGTGAAGGGGATGACCCCGGCGATCGGATGACCGTCTTCCGACACGACCTGCCAGCGCACCTGGTAGCCGGCGGTCGGCATTCCCGGTTCGAGCGCGGCGGTGACCGTGCGCCCGGCGACTGTCGCATCGCCGGAGACCCAGTCCTTCCCCGACGCGTCCACGACCAGGACGACGGCCCCGGTCAGCGACTCATCGAGCACCAGGAGCTCGCCGGAGAACGTCATCGTGATGCTCTCCGGCGCTGCAGCCAACTGCTCATCGGCGGCCGGCGTGCTGGACATCAGTTGGTCGTGGGCGGACGCGGGCGTGGCGATCGCGAGGGTCGCGACCGTCGCCAACGCCAACCCGGCCGCAATCCTGCGGACAGGGGACATGGGAATGGCCTCTCATCAGACGTCGCGTGCGCGACGTTCATGCAAGCGTTCAGAACCCGCGCGCATCGATGGCGCACGGCGGTGACGCACCACAGGACCGGTCGGGCCGGTACAGGGCGCGGATCAGATCGCAGCGAAGAGAGGCGGAGCGCGACCCCTGAGGGTGGCGAGGAGGACGAGGCCTACGGCGCGCTCGAGATCGAACCGACCGCGCAAGCGGCCGGCGACCGGGGCGACCGGAAGCACGAGGACATGATCGACACGGCGACGCAGCCAGCGGACCACCTGCACGGCGAGATCGCGGAGGGCGAGGACCAGGCGCTCGCCCCGATGAAGCGCGGCCACCGTCAGAAGTGCGGCGATCGCGTGTCCGAGCCACATGGACGCATCGGCGGTGACGGCCTCGGGGACACCGGCCGTCGCCGGGATCACCAGGGGCGCCCCATGCACGTGCGGGGTGGCGACGCCGGACGGCGTGACGGTGCCGAGCACGAACAGCGTGTGGAACAGGAACTGGCTGACCGCGACGGAGATGCTCAATCGGATCAGCGACAGAGAACGACCGGCGAGCAGCACGCAGATCATGAACGAGAACACCCACGGCACGGCGATGCCGAGCGCTCCGGGCATCTGCCCGCCGCCCGAGACGTGACCTGCGAGAGCGACGAAGATCGCCAGTGACGAAGCAGCGAAGCCGCGGACGACGGCTGGCTTCCTGGATTCGGTCACGGCTCCAGTCTGGCATGGACGGCGTCGGCGACTCGATTCGCCCATCCGATCGTGGGTGCCGCTCTCGTCAGTCGCGTCCTGTGCGCGGTGCGCGCTTGACCTGCTCGTAGGCGGCGAGCGCGATCTTCCGCGTCTCGGCCAGGTCCACGATCGGCTCGGTGGGGGCGTCGGCGGCCCAGCGCGAGATGTAGAGGCTCTGCGGGTCGAACTTCTTCGCCTGGAGTTCGGGGTTGAACACGCGGAAGTAGGGCGCCGCATCGGCTCCGGAGCCGGCGACCCACTGCCAGTTGAAGGGGTTGTTGGCCTCGTCGGCGTCGACGAGCGTGTCCCAGAACCACTCTTCTCCCAGGCGCCAGTCGATGAGCAGGTTCTTCACGAGGAAGGATGCCACGACCATCCGGACCCGGTTGTGCATGTAGCCGGTGTGCCAGAGCTCACGCATGCCGGCATCCACGAGGGGAACGCCCGTCTCTCCGTGCTGCCACGCGTCGAGGTGGGCGGGGTTCAAGGGCGGCCAGGGGAAGGCGTCGAACTCCGGCCGCAGATTCTCGCTCGCGAGGTCGGGGGAGTGGTACAGCGTGTGCCAGGCGAACTCGCGCCAGCCCACCTCGGAGAGGAATCCACCGGCGCCGTCGACGCCGACCGCCTCGTGCCAGACGGTGAACGGGCTGATCTCTCCCCATCGGAGGTGGGGGGAGAGCAACGAGGTGGCCCCGGCTGACGGTTCGTCCCGCGCGCGGTCGTATGAGGGGAGGTCATGCTCGAGGAAGTCCTTCAGCCGCTGTCGCGCGGCGGGTTCTCCCGGCTCCCACGTCTCGCGCAGCCCCTCGGCCCAGTCCGGGGTCGCGGGCAGGAGATTCCAGTCGTCCAGCGTGTCCGATGGCGGCATGTGTGTCGGGCCGGGGACCGACCGAGGCTCCGGCAGAGGGGAACGCGGCGCCGGCAGCGCGAGGCAGGCCCGCCAGAAGGGCGTGAACACCGAATAATGCGTGCCGCTTCCGGTTCTGACCGTCCAGGGCTCGTGGAGAAGCGAGCCGGCGAAGGAGGCGACCTCGAGTCCATCGGCCCGGAGCGAGCTTTTCAGCGCCGAGTCGACTTCGCGCCCGGGACCCCCGTACCGGCGGTTCCAGAACACGGCGCCCGCTCCGACTTCGGTCACCATTTCGCGGACGATGCGCTCGGCAGGGCCGCGACGCAGCACGAGGGCACCACCACGGTCGCGGAGACGCTCGTCGAGAGACGCCAGCGAATGGTGCAGCCACCAGCGGGCTGCGCCACCGATGGCACGGATGCCCGGCGACTCCTCGTCGAACACGTACAGGGCGATGACCGGTTCTCCTCGGTCGATCGCTGCCCGCAGCGCGGGGTTGTCTGCGAGTCGGAGGTCATCGCGGAACCACACGATCGAGGGAGACGTCATGGGACCATTCTCCTGGAACGCGTGGTCATGGTTCGTCGCTCAGCCGCGACGGCGGTTGCGACGACGAGGGGCCTCGCCGCTCGTCGACCACAGCGCCCACAGTACGAGGAGCGGCTGCAGGAACAGCCTGCCGAAACGCCGGGCATCCGTGTCGAGTCCCGGCGTCGAGCGCCGGGTTCGCCACTGGTGGATGTTCCCCGGCATCACGGCGACGAAGAACGCCGCGGTCGCCCAGCCGATGCGGCGGCGCTCCTTCGGCAGCGCGAGCAGTCCGGCGGCGAGCGCGACTTCGGCGGCACCGGATGCGATCACGATCGTGTCCTTGTCGAGCCTGGTGAGGCGCGTGGCCCAGTCCGGCACCACCACACGGAATCCCCGTGTGCTCAGGAAGTGGCCGACCCCGATCGCGCCGAGCGCGAGCGCCAGTATCCATCGTGCGACTGCTCTGTCCATCCGTTCACGCTACGTGATGTTTGACTGCCCGCCACTCCCACCGCCTCAATGCGCTGGGACACGTCACTGCGGGGCGGACATCCGCGTGCGCTCCCAGGAGGAACTCGTCGACGATCCTCGGCGTGTGGGTGTGATGGAGGTAGTGCTCTCCGTCGAGCGGCACGACCGTGCCGTCAGCGACCGCCTCGGCCTGCTCCTCGTGCAACCGCAGCCACGTGGGGACGGACGGGTTGTCGGCGACGACGAACAGCAGCAGGGGGAGGTCCTCGGGAAAGCTCGTGCCGAGTGCATCCTCGAAGTTCGCCGGAAGCAGAGACATCGCATTCAGGTAGGTGGGGCTCAACGTGTTCCGGTCGGTGAGCAGGGCGATCTGCTCCCGTGCCTTCGCGGAGTAGACGGATTCGTCGTAGCCCGTGCCACGGAAGGACGCGATGAGTCGGACCAGTCCGAGGCTCTTCGCGGCACTGAACAGTCCGACCGGCAGCTCGGTGTCCGAACCGGGTTGGCCGGGCACGCTGCTGTCGATGCCCACGAACGCCCTGACCTCATCGGGATAGCGGTTCGCGAACTGGATGCCGTAGATGCCGGCGATGGAGTGTCCCATCAGGACGTAGTCGTCGACGCCGAGCTCCTGTAGGGCGGCGTGCGTCTCCGTCACGATGTTGTCGGTGGTGCGGGCGCGGTCCGTGCCGTCGCTCAGCCCGTAGCCGAACGGCTCCACCACGATGACGCGATGATCCTGCGCCAGCTCGGCGACGAGCGGCTCGAAGTCGAGCACGGGCGATGCGGTGCCGAACCCCGGCAGGAGCACGATGTCCTCTGAACCCTCGCCGGTGATCATGACGTTCATGTCGTGCCCGTCCACGGTGACCTTCTGGCCGTAGGGCTCGATGCGATCCTGTTCGATCGTGGTGGCCACCGCATTGCCGACGGTGGTGGCCGTCAGACCGAGCGCGATCACCGCGACGACGGATGTGAGCGCGACGAGCACTCTCTTGACAGGCTTCTTCATGCCGACCCCTCTCGGCGCACGCCCTGTGCGCCCTCGTTCCAGCGTGCCGTCCGGCATCCGCCGTCGCGTCGCCCAGCCGCGGACACTCGTGTACTGCGAGCGCAGTACACGCAGCTCATCCCGTCGGGGGATCCCCGTGCCGGCGTCGCGGGGAATACTGGTGTGATGTCGGCACCCCGTCCTCCGCGAATCCCGGCGCCGGTCGGCGACGTGATCGCCGTGGTCGTGGTGGTCCTGTTCGCCGTGTCACCCTTCCCGGACGACGCTTTCCGTGCGAGCGGCTGGATGCTCGTCACAGCCCTCGTCCCCGCGGCCGCGATGCCCTTCCGTCGACGGCTTCCACTTGTCGTGCTCACCCTCAGCCTGATGTGCGCGACGGTCCTGGCGCTCACGGGCGTCATGTCGCCGAGCGCGCTCATCGCCACGGCGATCAGCGCCTACGCCGTCGTGGACCGCCGTGGACGACTCGTCGGGATCATCGCGGTGAGCGCGGCGACGGTGCTCGTCTTCTTCGTCAGCGCGATCCCGCTCGGCGGAGACCTCCTCGATGCCCGCGCGCTGCAGTTCGTCTTCATCATCGCCCTCGCCGGGGCCCTGGGAGACGCGGCCAGGTCGCGACGCGAGTTCGTGCGCGCCATGACGGAACGAGCGGAACGCGCCGAGCAGGGGCGAGATACGGAAGCACGGCGTCGGGTCGCGGAGGAACGGGTGCGCATCGCCAGGGACCTCCACGACGTCGTCGCCCATCAGATCTCGGTCATCAGTCTCAATGCAGGCGTCGCGTCGTCCGCATTGGAGGTCCGTCCGGAGCGTGCGCGCGAGGCCCTGACGACCATTCGACGTTCCTCCCGTACCGTGCTCGCCGACATCGGCGGACTGATGGCGCTGCTGCGCTCCGACGATCCGGACGACGTGCGCGACCTGCGCCCGCAGGTCGGGCTGGCCGGTCTCGATGGGCTGGTCAGGCAGTTTCGCGAGGCGGGGCTCGACGTCGATCTGGACGACGATCTCGAACGGCCCGCCCTGTCGCCGGCCAGCGATCACGTCGCCTACCTCGTGGTTCTCGAAGGTCTGACGAATGCGCACAAGCATGGAGCGGACGGCTCGGCGCGCGTTCGTCTCCGGGTGGAGGACGATGCGCTCCGCCTCGTCGTCGTCAATCAGACGGCTGTGCAACCGGGCTCCGTGTCGGATGCCGGTGGCCACGGGCTGCGCGGGCTGCGCGAGCGGGTCGTCGCCGTCCGCGGAGACGTGCAGGCCGGCGCCGCCGACGGCGCGTTCCGCCTGGACGTTCGGATCCCCCTCGATGGAGGCGCACGATGATCCGGGTGCTCGTCGTCGATGACCAGCCGCTGGTGCGGCAGGCCGTCAGCGACATCCTCGCCGACGGCGGCATCGAGGTGGTCGGCGAGGCGGCGAACGGGCGGGAGGCGGTCTCCGCGGTGAGCCGATGGATGCCGGACGTCGTCGTGATGGACATCAGGATGCCGGAGCTCGACGGCATCGCCGCCACCGCGCAGATCATGAGCGCGTCGTTGACCACGACGCCGCGCGTGCTCATCCTGACGACCTTCGAGGAGGACGACTACGTCGTGGCCGCCCTCCGTGCCGGCGCCAGCGGGTTCATCGGCAAAGGTGCGGAGCCGGAGGACATCGTCGGTGCCGTGCGAGTGGTGCATCGCGGAGAGGCGCTCCTGTCATCGGCGGCGACGCGGTCGCTGATCGAACGCTCGGTGCTGCCACAGCATCCACGCGCCGAGGCCTGGAACAGCGAGCCGTTGCGCCAGCTCACGGAACGCGAACGGGAAGTGCTGCTCCTCGTGGCGGGTGGGGCTTCGAATCAGGACATCGCGGACGACCTCGTGATCTCACCGCACACGGCGAAGACCCATGTGAATCGCATCATGTCGAAGCTGCACGCGCGCGATCGGGCGCAGCTCGTGATCGACGCCTACGAGTCGGGGATCGTGATCGCGTCGGGCGGAGCCGACCGTCGCGGCTGAACCCGCCGGAGCGCCACATCCGCGCCGGTGATCTTCACGCGGGTGGCGGTCAGGAGGGCCCAGCCGGGCGAGTAACCTGGTACCGACCCAGATGGAGAGTTTCTGTGCCTGAAAACGCCCGGCCGAATGACGGCTTCGCCCTGTTCACTGACCGAAACGTCGTCGCGATGCGCGTCAACGGCGATCTCAAGGATCTCGCCACGACCGTGACCGACACCGACGTGATCGAGGCGGTCACGATCGACAGCGCGGACGGGTTGAACATTCTCCGTCACTCCGCTGCCCACGTGCTGGCTCAGGCCGTGCAGCGCATCAATCCGCAGGCGAACCTAGGCATCGGTCCGCCCATCACCGACGGGTTCTACTACGACTTCGGCGTCGACACCCCGTTCACGCCCGAGGACATCAAGGCCATCAGCAAGGAGATGCAGCGCATCATCCGCGAGGGCCAGCGCTTCGTCCGCCGTGTCGTCACCGACGAGGAAGCTCGCGCCGAGCTCGCGAACGAGCCGTTCAAGCTCGAACTCATCGGCCTCAAGGGCGCCCAGGAGGCCGCCGAGGGCGCGTCCGTCGAGGTCGGCGAGGGTGAGCTGACGATCTACGACAACACCACCCGCGACGGCGAGGTCGTCTGGAAGGACCTCTGCCGCGGTCCGCACCTGCCGAACACGCGCATGATCGGCAACGGCTGGGACCTCACCCGCATCGCCGCCGCGTACTGGCGCGGCAGTGAGAAGAACCCGCAGCTGCAGCGCATCTACGGCACGGCCTGGCCGACCAAGGACGAGCTGCGCGCCTATCAGGAGCGCATCGCCGAGGCGGAGCGCCGAGACCACCGCAAGCTCGGTGCCGAGATGGACCTGTTCTCCTTCCCGGACGAGATCGGCTCCGGACTCGCGGTGTTCCATCCCAAGGGCGGCATCATCCGCTACGAGATCGAGGAGAACCTGCGCAAGCACCTGCTGCGCAACGGGTACGACCTCGTGAACAGCCCGCACATCACGAAGAAGGATCTCTTCATGACGTCGGGTCACCTGCAGACCTATGCGGACGGCATGTTCCCGCCGATGCACCTCGACGAGGTCGTCGATGAGGAGGGCAACGTCACCCGGCAGGGGCAGGACTACTACCTGAAGCCGATGAACTGCCCGTTCCACAACCTCATCTTCCGTTCGCGCGGGCGCTCCTACCGCGAGCTGCCGCTGCGACTGGCCGAGTTCGGCACGGTCTACCGCTACGAGAAGAGCGGCACGCTGTCCGGTCTGACCCGCGTGCGCGGCCTGACGCAGGACGACGCGCACATCTACGTCGCTCAGGACCAGGTCAAGGAAGAGCTCACCACCAACCTGAACCTCGTCCTCGACCTGCTCCGCGACTACGGACTCAACGACTTCTACCTCGAGCTGTCGACGAACGAAGAGGGCAACCCGAAGTTCCTCGGCGAGCCGGAACAGTGGTCGACGGCGATCGACACGCTGCGTGAGGTCGCGATCGAGTCCGGGCTCGAACTGGTCGCCGACCCCGGCGGAGCGGCCTTCTACGGTCCGAAGATCTCCGTGCAGGCGCGTGACGCGATCGGCCGCACCTGGCAGATGTCGACCATCCAGCTCGACTTCAACCAGCCGGACCGGTTCGAACTGGAGTACACCGGTCCCGACGGCCAGAAGCACCGGCCGGTCATGATCCACCGTGCACTCCTCGGCTCCGTCGAGCGGTTCTTCGCGATCCTCCTCGAGCACTACGCCGGCGACTTCCCTCTGTGGCTCGCACCCAGCCAGGTGGTGGGTGTTCCGGTCGCTGAGCAGTACGGCGACTATCTGGACGACGTCATCGCGCAGCTGCGCGCGGCGGGGGTCCGGGCCGATGTCGACCACTCGGACGACCGCATGCAGAAGAAGATCCGCACCCACACGACCGCGAAGGTCCCCGTCATCCTCATCGTCGGGGAGCAGGACCGTGCCGCTGGCACCGTGTCGTTCCGCTTCCGCGACGGCACGCAGGAGAACGGTGTCCCGGTCGAGGATGCGGTGCGTCGTATCGGCGCCGCCATCGCGTCCCACGCGCTCGTGCTGAAGGCAGGGGATCTGGCGTGACCGACGGGGCGCAGCCGCTGGAGGATGCCGGAGTACTCGCAGGAGTCCCGGACGAGTTCCAGCGGCTGTGGACCCCGCACCGGATGGCGTACATCCAGGCAGGGCCCGAGCCGCTTCGCGACGAGTGCCCGTTCTGCGAGGCGCCGAAGTTCCCGGATGCCGAGCGGCTGGTCGTCGCCCGGGGAGAGACGGCCTACGTGCTGCTGAACCTCTTCCCCTACAACTCGGGACATCTGCTCGTCTGCCCCTACCGCCACATCGCCACGTACGACCAGGCGACGGCTGAGGAGGTCGCCGAGATCGGCGCGCTGACGCAGACGGCCATGCGGGTGCTGCGTGAGGTGTCACGCTGTGACGGCTTCAACCTCGGGATGAATCAGGGGGCGGTGGCCGGAGCGGGCGTCGACGCCCATCTGCATCAGCACGTGGTGCCGCGCTGGACGTCGGATGCGAACTTCTTCCCGATCATCGCGAAGACCAAGGCGCTTCCGCAGCTCCTCGGCGAGGTGCGCGAGGCCGTCGCGGCGGCCTGGCCGGAATCCGGCAGCTGAGACCGACAGCCTCGCTCGCCCGCTCGACAGACCGGGGTGGTCGAGCGAGCGGTGAGCGAGACGTCGGGGCTCAGCGCACCTGACGTGCCGTGAACTGCATCCGCGGGTGGGCGTAGAAATCCTGGGCCTCGACGAGCTGCAGTTCGCGCTCACCGGATTCGAGCGTCGCCTTGAGCAGGTCGTACACACTGGACGCCGTGCGCTCAAGGGCGATCTTCGCGCTTCCGGTTTCGACGTAGTGCGCGGTGAACAACGCTGCGGTCACATCGCCGGAGCCGTTCGCCTTCATCGGCAGGTGCGGGGTCTGCACGACCCACGCGCCCTCGTCGTCGGCGGCGAGCATCTCGATCGTGCCCTCTTCGCGGTCGGGGCGTTCGACGCTGGTCACGAGCACGGTGCGCGGACCCATGGCGCGTGCGAGATCGACAGAGGCGAGGGTGGACTCCAGCGTGTCCGGCTCGGTGTCGGTGAGGAAGCCGAGTTCGAACTGGTTCGGCGTGATGATGTCGGCCACCGGGACGACACGCTCCCGCAGCAGCACCGGGATGGCGGGTGCGACGAAGCAGCCGGACTTCGCGTTGCCCATGACGGGATCGCACGCGTAGACGGCGTTCGGGTTCGCGGTCTTGACCCGTGCGACGGCGTCGATGATCACGTCGCCGATGCCCTCACCACCCTGGTAACCGCTGAGGACGGCGTCGATCCGGTCGAACACGCCGCGCTCCTCGATTCCCGTGATGACCTCGCGCACGTCGTCGGGCGCGATCAGGGGGCCGCGCCAGGCGCCGTAGCCGGTGTGGTTGGAGAATGTCACGGTGTAGACCGGGAGCACCTCGACGCCGATGCGCTGCAGCGGGAACACGGCAGCGGAGTTGCCGACGTGCCCGTAGGCCACGGCTGACTGGATGGAGAGGATCTTCATTCTCCGACTCTTTCGTTCAGGGCGGGCCGATACCCGCCGTGGATGGTCATCGCCCCGCGGCGACGAGATCTGCGACCAGGGACTCGGCCTCGTCGTCGGAGAGGTCGTGCACGGTCAGGCGCAGGTGGTGCGAGGGCTCCGCCTTCTCGTCGAGGGCGAAGTCGTCTCCGGTGCGGGCGAGCCACCCGCGCCGCATGAGCCGCTCGGCGACGGCGCGTGCAGGCTGGCCGAACCGCACCCACAGGCTCAACCCGTCGGATGCCGTGGCCTCGATGCCGTTCGCGCGCAGCCGGGCGGCGAAGGCGGCGTTCCGCTGCGCGTAGTGCGCCGCGGCAGAGGCGACTTCTGCCCGCACCGTCTCGTCGGTGAGCTGGGTGAGGGCGAGACGCTGCAGGAGGTGGCTGACCCAGGTGGTGCCGGGGCTCAGCCGCATCGCGAGGCGCTCGGCGGTCTCGGCGTCGGTCGCCGCGATGGCCAGGCACATATCGGGTCCCAGGAACTTCGAGACGGAGCGCACGAGGGCGAACCGGCGGTGGTCCGGCCCGATGAGCGATTCGTACGGCCGCTGGGAGAGCATCGAGAAGTGATCGTCCTCGATGATCAGCACGTAGGGGTGGTCGGCGAGCACGCCGCGCAGTTCAGCGGCCCGGGATGCGGTGAGGCTCGCTCCGGTCGGATTCTGGGCCCGTGGTGTGCAGATGATGGCGCGGACTCCGGCCGCCAGCGCGGAACGCAGGCCGTCGACCGTCATGCCCTCGGCATCGACGGGCACGGGAACCGCGCGGTACCCGCCGAGTCGTACCGTGTGGATGCTCGCCAGGAAGCAGGGGTCTTCCAGTGCGACGGCGTCATCGCGCATCAGGGCCTGCGCCAGCAGGCGCTCGACGGCGTCGACCGCGCCGCTCGTGATCGTGATCCGGAAGTCGTGTTCTGCGAGATCGCCGGTGATCCACCGGCTCGACCACTGCTCGAGGCCTTCGTCGATCACGGGCTCGCCGTAGAGCACCGGACGCGATGCGATGGTCATCAGCGCGGGCGCCGGGTCGGGGATGAGCCGCGGATCCGGGTTCCCCGTGCCGATGTCGCGGAGCACCGTGTCGGAGGCGTACCCCTCTTGCGCCACCGCTTCGAGCCCGGCGACGACGGTGCCCGCTCGGCCGCGAGAGATCACCAGGCCCGCCTGGGCGAGCTGTCGATAGGCCGCGACGGCGGTGTTCCGGTTCACACCCAGCGTGGCCGCGAGCTCCCGCACCGGGGGGAGCACCGCACCGGCGTGGAGGATTCCGCGATCGCGCAGGGAACGCACGCTGTCGGCGATGTCCGATGCGGTGGTGCCTGTGATCTGGTCGCTCATGGTCCTCCTCAGCGATTCTAGGTCGAATCGGACAGTGCTATGTTTGACCTAGATCAAAACCGACTTCGGTGCATCCGACAGGAGTTCCCCATGGCAGAGCAGACAACCACCGGATCCTCGCGCGTCAAGCGCGGACTCGCCGAGATGCTCAAGGGCGGCGTCATCATGGACGTCGTCACGGCAGAGCAGGCGAAGATCGCCGAAGACGCCGGCGCCGTCGCCGTCATGGCGCTCGAGCGCGTGCCGGCCGACATCCGTGCGCAGGGCGGCGTCTCGCGCATGAGCGACCCCGACATGATCGACAGCATCATCGACGCGGTGTCGATCCCCGTCATGGCCAAGGCCCGCATCGGGCACTTCGTCGAGGCGCAGGTCCTGCAGGAGCTCGGCGTCGACTACATCGACGAGTCCGAGGTGCTCTCGCCCGCCGACTACGTGAACCACATCGACAAGTACGGCTTCACTGTGCCGTTCGTGTGCGGTGCGACCAACCTCGGCGAGGCACTGCGTCGCATCAACGAGGGCGCGGCCATGATCCGCTCCAAGGGCGAGGCCGGTACCGGTGACGTCTCGGAGGCGATGAAGCACATCCGCAAGATCCGCGGCGAGATCGCTGCGCTCACCGCGCTGCCCAAGGACGAGCTGTTCGTCGCGGCCAAGGAGCTGCAGGCACCCTACGAGCTCGTGGCCGAGATCGCCGAGACCGGAAAGCTCCCCGTCGTGCTGTTCGTGGCCGGCGGAGTCGCGACCCCTGCGGATGCGGCGATGATGATGCAGCTCGGCGCCGACGGCGTGTTCGTCGGATCCGGGATCTTCAAGTCGGGCAACCCCGCCGAGCGCGCGAAGGCGATCGTCAAAGCGACGACCTTCTTCGACGACGCCAAGGTCATCGCCGAGGTTTCGCGGGGTCTCGGCGAGGCTATGGTCGGCATCAATGTCAGCGACCTCCCGGCACCGCACCGCCTCGCCGAGCGTGGCTGGTAGCACTCGGGTCGGTGTCCTCGCGCTGCAGGGCGACGTGCGCGAGCACGCCGCCCTGCTCACGGGCCTCGGCGCCGATGTGGTTCTGGTGCGTCGTCCCGACGAGCTCTCGTCGGTGGGCGGCCTCGTGATCCCGGGCGGAGAGTCGAGCGTGATCGACAAGCTCTCCCGCATCTTCGGGATGCAGCAGCCGATCCGCGACGCGATCGCGGCAGGGATGCCGGTGCTCGGCACCTGTGCGGGACTGATCATGCTCGCCGATGACATCGTCGACGCGATCGACGGGCAGGAATCGTTCGGCGGGCTCGACGTCGTCGTCCGCCGCAATGCCTTCGGACGTCAGGTGGAGTCCTTCGAGGCCGAGCTCGATGTCCCCGCTCTCGGTACGGAGCCGGTCTCTGCGGCGTTCATCCGCGGCCCCGTGGTCGAGTCGGTCGGTCCGCGTGCCCAGGTGCTGGCGGCGTTGCCGGACGGTCGCGTCGTCGCGGTGGAGCAGGGAGAACTGCTCGGGCTGAGCTTCCACCCCGAGATCACGGGGGAGAAGCGCTTCCATGAGCGCTTCCTCGCGCGGGTCGAAGCGCGCCGACGCGCGATGGTGACGTCGCGCGTCTGATCAGAGCAGCGTGGCGAGCCAGCGCAGCGCCGGAACCGCCTGCGCGCGCTGGAAGGCGCGAAGGCCAGGGAGCTGCGGAATCTCCGGTTGTGCCTGCTGGTACCAGAGGAACGACGCGAACGCGGAGATCACGGGGAGCAACTCGACCTGCGACGGCGCATCGTGGTCTTCGAACACAGCCCACGCCTCTTCGCAGGTCGGCCCACCCGACGCCTCGATGCTCGGCAGCAGACAGGGCAGGTCGACCCACGCAGCGCCCCTGGATGCATGCGGCCAGTCGAGCAGGTGCGCTCGTGCACCGCTGATGAGGATGTTGTCCGCCCGCACGTCGTCATGCACGATGACGTCGCCGTGCAGGGCGTCGCTGAGGCCCTCCTCGATCCGCAGGAGCTGCGGCATCCGCGCCGGCAGATCGTGGGGCAGAGCATCGAGGAGACGGGGATCCGCGGCGATCTGCGTCCACCGGGCGAAGCCGGGGATCATGCGGTCTTCCGCTCGCGGCATCTCCGACGGCGCGGCGGTGGTCGAGAGCGCTCGCAGAGCCTGAGCCACGGCGTGCAGATCTTCGAGCGTCCACGGTCGACCGGGGTGGTGTCCGTCGATCGCCTCGATGACGAGTGCGGCACCCGCGGCGTCGTCGAAGGCGGCGAGGAGGCGCGGAGCGACCGAAGACGGCAGGTCGACGAGCGTGCGCATCTCCTCGCGGAGGAAGTGCAGCGAGTCCGCGTGCCAGTCGGCACCGCAGGCCTTGACGAAGGCATGACCTGCCGTGGTCGTCACGACGCCCGCATAGGAGGCGCTGAAGCCGCCGTGTGCGGGCCGGTCGGTCACGAAGTCGCCTCCGATCGCCCCGACGATCTGTGCGCGTACCGACGGAGGAAGCGCCGTCCAGGCGGGCCGGAGGCGATCAGCTCCGGTGTTCATCGTGCGGTGCCCTCCGTGTCGGGATCGACCCGGCGGTGGGAGAGCAGCCAGTCGTAGAACTCGGGGTTCGCGTACGTCTCGGTCCAGGAATCGTGACCGACGCTCGCATATCGCGTGAACCGCACGTCGGCGTCGAGCGACTGGAGCTCGGTCACGATCTGCTCCGTGGCGGAGATCGGCACGACATCGTCGGCGTCGCCGTGGAACGCCCAGACGGGCAGGCTGCGCACAGGCGCGGCGCTCTGCATCCACAGTCCGCCGCAGATGGGTGCGATCGCGGCGAACCGCTCCGGATAGCGCACCGCCAGACTCCAGGTCCCGAACCCGCCCATGCTGAGTCCAGTCACCGATATGCGCGCCGGGTCGATGCGGTGCGCCGCGACGACCTCGTCAAGCAGTGCGGACAGCGTCGAGACCTCGGCGACCCACTGACTCGACTCCGCGCACTGGGGTGTGACGAGGACGAAGGGGAACTCGCGGCCGGCATCCGCCAGCATCGGCGGGCCGTGCACGGCGGCGAGGTCGATGTCGGAACCTCGTTCTCCGGCACCGTGCAGGAACAGCACGAGGGGCCAGAGCTTCTCCCGATCGGCGTCGTAGTCGTCCGGCAGATGGACCAGGTAGCGCAAGGCGTCGGCCGGTGTCGGCTCGCCGTCGCGCACGTGCGAGGAGAGCCGTGCAGGAGCGATGTGTCGTGATCTGCGCATTCCTCCATCCTGCGCCACCCGCGCCGTTCGATAGAATGGACGACGCGCTGAGCGCGAGCTCACGCGGATACGACGAGCGGAGACTTATGTCCGGGCATTCCAAGTGGGCGACCACGAAGCACAAGAAGGCCATCATCGACTCCAGGCGCGCGAAGTCCTGGGCCAAGCTCATCAAGAACATCGAGGTCGCCGCCAAGCTCGGCGGACCTGACCTGGCGGGCAACCCGACGCTCTTCGACGCGGTGCAGAAGGCGAAGAAGACCTCTGTCCCGAAGGACAACATCGATCGCGCGGTGAAGCGCGGCGCAGGTATCGGCGGCGAGGCCGTCGAGTACCTCTCGATCATGTACGAAGGCTATGGGCCCAACGGTGTCGCGCTCATGATCGAGTGTCTGACCGACAACAAGAACCGCGCGGCCGCCGAGGTGCGCACGGCTCTCAGCCGCAACGGCGGCACGCTGGCCGACCCGGGCAGTGTGGCCTACAACTTCAGCCGCAAGGGCGTCATCGTCGTCGGCTCCGAGGGCACCTCCGAGGACGACGTCATGATGGCGGCGCTCGAGGCGGGTGCCGAGGAGATCGAGCCGCACGCCGAGGGCTTCGAGGTCATCACCGAAGCGACCGACCTCGTGGCCGTGCGCAGCGCGCTCCAGGAAGCGGGGATCGACTACGAATCGGCCGACGTCGAGTTCGTCCCGAACCTCAAGGTCGAGATCGACGCCGACACGGCGCGCAAGATCTTCCGTCTGATCGACGCCCTGGAAGACAGCGAAGACGTGCAGAACGTGTTCACCAACTTCGACCTGACCCCCGAGGTCCAGGCCGAACTGGAGAACGACGAGGCGTAGGCGCGCCGAGCGGCCGGTGTCGGTCCTGCGGCCTAGCCTGGGGGAGTGACCTCCTCTCTGCGTGTGCTCGGCATCGATCCAGGGCTCACCCGGTGCGGTGTCGGCGTGGTCGACGTCGACGGCTCGCGCCGCGGGACTCTGGTGCACGTCGGCGTGATCAGGTCATCGCCGGACGCGGAGATCGGTGATCGTCTGTCGATCGTCGCCGCCGGCATCCGCGCCGTGATCGCCGAGCACCGTCCGCACGCGGTGGCCGTCGAGCGCGTGTTCGCACAGCAGAACACCCACTCGGTCATGGGAACGGCGCAGGCCAGTGGCGTCGCGCTGCTGATCGCCTCCGAGTCGGGGCTGCCTGCCGCCACCCATACCCCGAGCGAGGTCAAGGCGGCGGTGACGGGATACGGCGCTGCAGACAAGCGACAGGTGCAGACCATGATCGCGCGCATCCTGCGCCTGGACGAGCTGCCGCAGCCGGCCGATGCCGCCGACGCCCTGGCGATCGCCCTCTGCCACGCATGGCGCCGCGGCGGAGCCGCATCATCTTCCGGCCAGGCGGCGCTGACTCCCGCGCAGCGTGCCTGGGCCGATGCCGAGAAGCGTGTCGGTCGAACATACCTACGAGCGACACCGTAGGCTGAGGGGATGATCTCCTCTCTGCACGGTGTCGTCCTGCATGCGGCATCCGATCAGGTCGTCATCGACGTGGGCGGGGTCGGATTCGCCGTCGCCGTCCCCGCTGACGTCGCGCACACAGCGGCGGTGGGGGAGAAGCTCCTGCTGCACACCAGCCTCATCGTGCGCGAGGACTCCCTGTCGCTGTTCGGATTCGCCGACCGGGGGGAGCTGGAGATCTTCGGACTTCTCATCAGCGTCACCGGTGTCGGTCCGAAGTCGGCGCTGGGCGTGCTCTCGCACCTCACGGCCGATCAGATCGCCGAAGCCGTCACGGCCGAGGACGACGCCCCGTTCCGGCGCGTCTCCGGCATCGGCCCCAAGACGGCCAAGCTCATCGTCCTGCAGCTCGCCGGAAAGGTGCAGGCCTTCGCGGCGCCGTCGAAGCCGGCGGCCGCGGGCGGAACCGACGTCGTGACGCAGGTGGCCGCAGCGCTGGTGGGCCTCGGCTGGTCCGAGAAGGTCGCCGCGGAAGCCGCGGCCCAGACGGCGGCGGAGGCCACGGATGCGGAGCGCGCATCGGTCGCCTCGCTCCTGCGACGCACGCTCGCCCTCCTCGGCCCGGCGCAGGGAGGCCAGACGCGTGTCTGACCATCTCGACGCCAGCGAGCCGTCCGACGAGACCGAGCTCGCGATCGAGGGCGCGCTGCGTCCGACCAGCCTGGGGGAATTCGTCGGACAGCAGAAGGTCCGCGGTCAGCTGCAGCTCCTCCTCGAGGCCGCACGCATCCAGAGCCGTCCGGCCGACCACATCCTGCTGGCAGGGCCTCCGGGGCTCGGCAAGACGACGCTCGCGATGATCGTGGCGCACGAGAGCGAGCGTCCGCTGCGTCTGTCCAGCGGTCCGGCGATCCAGCACGCCGGAGACCTCGCCGCTCTGCTGTCGAGCCTGGTGCCAGGCGAAGTCCTGTTCATCGACGAGATCCACCGGATGGCGCGCTCCGCGGAGGAGATGCTCTACCTCGCGATGGAGGACTACCGCATCGACATCATGGTGGGCAAGGGCGCGGGCGCCACGAGCATTCCGCTCGAACTCTCGCCGTTCACCCTCGTCGGCGCGACGACGCGCTCCGGTCTGCTGCCGAACCCCCTGCGTGATCGCTTCGGTTTCACCGGGCACCTGGAGTTCTATGAGGAGTCCGAGCTCGAACAGGTGATCGCCCGCTCGGCCGCCGTCCTCGGCGTCGATCTGCCGACGGATTCGCTCTCCGAGATCGCCCGCCGCTCGCGCGGCACACCACGCATCGCCAACCGTCTGCTCCGCCGTGTGCGCGACTACGCCCTGGTGCACACGGGGGGAGTGGCGACCATCCGCGAGGTCTGTGCGGCGCTGGAACTCTACGACGTCGATCCGATCGGCCTCGACCGCCTGGACCGTGCTGTGCTGGAAGCGCTGGTGCGTCGATTCCGCGGGGGTCCGGTCGGGCTCAGCACACTCGCGGTGGCGGTCGGCGAGGAGGCTGAGACGGTGGAGAGCGTGGTCGAGCCCTACCTCGTGCGCATCGGGTTCCTCGGACGCACTCCCCGTGGCCGTGTCGCGATGCCGGAGGCGTACGCGCATCTGGGCGTCGCGCATCCGGACGGGATGCTTACGTTGGATGACCTATAATCGCTGGAGACTTCCCGGTTACCTTCGCGCGCCCAAAGGCTGGAGCGTGCACCTGAGAAAGGCGCTTCCCCCATGCCCATGGAATTCCTGCTCTTCGGCCTTCTTGCCGTCCTCCTCGTCTTCATGATCTTCAACACGCGCAAGCGCACGAAGCAGATGAAGGCAGAGCAGGAGGAGAAGGCCACCAAGACTGTTCCGGGCGCCAAGGTGCTCCTGCAGGGCGGCATCTACGGGACGATCGTCGCGTACGACCCCGAAGACCTCGACACGCCGGCGCTGGTCGAGATCGCTCCCGGCACCATCATCGACGTCCACAGCCAGGCCATCCTGCGCGTCGTCGAGCCCAAGGACGCCGTCGTCGACGCGTCGGCAGATGAGATCGTCGAGGAGCAGGTCGCCGACGAGTCGATCGCTCCGGCCGTCGAGACTCCCGAGGAGACCCGCGCCCGCCTCGAGCGCGACGCCGACGACAAGTAAGCCCGGGGCCGACGCGGCCGCTCGGATCTCCGTCCTTCCAGAAAGCTGAACACACGTGGCTTCATCCTCTCCCGTCCGTCACGCCTGGCGGGTCCTTCTCGGCCTGCTCCTCGTGACGGGCCTGCTCTTCGGCATCAACGCGCTGGGCGTGTACGTCTTCAAGGACAGCAACGGGGAGGCCGCGAGCTCGTGGTCACCCGAGCTCGCCCTCGACCTCCAGGGCGGCACGCAGATCGTCCTGAGCGCGGAGACCGAGGACGGCGCCGCCCCCTCGACCGAGCAGCTCGATCAGGCCGCGGCGATCATCCGTCAGCGCGTCGACGCCTCGGGTGTCGCCGAGGCCGACATCACCACCGAGGGCGGACAGAACATCGTCGTCCAGATCCCGGGTGAGGCCGACGCGCAGACGCGGGAGCGGATCCAGTCGAGCGCTCAGCTCGAGTTCCGCCCCGTTCTGTACACCACGGCGGCGACCAACGAGTTCGTCGGCGAGGATGGCAACTCCACGCCGTACCCGAGCCCGGACCCGGGGCTCAACTCGACGCCGACGGCCGAGCCGACCGACGCGAGCGACCTCTCCTGGGTCACGGACAAGCTGGCCGCGGAGTTCCAGGCGTACGACTGCGCGAACCCCGACAACAACGCCGCGAAGGCGCCGAAGGACCAGCCGCTCATCGCCTGCTCGGCGGACGGGACGGCGAAGTACATCCTCGGACCTGCCGAGCTCGACGGAACGGCCATCACAGACGCCTCGGCCGGTCGCGATCCGAAGTCGGGTGCGTGGCTCGTCCAGCTCACGATGAACGGCGACGGGGCCGACGCCTTCGGCAAGGTCAGCACCCGTCTGAACCAGAACCGCATCGACGGGCTCACGCCGCGCGATCAGTTCGCTTTCGTGCTCGACGGCAACGTGATCAGCGCGCCGCGCATGAACGGCCAGATCCTCGACGGAAAGCCGAGCATCTCGGGCAGCTTCACGCAGGAGACCGCGACGACTCTCGCGGACCAGCTCAAGTTCGGTGCTCTTCCGCTCAGCTTCACGGTGCAGAGCTCCGACACGATCTCGGCCACGCTGGGTACCCAGCAGCTGCAGATCGGTCTGATCGCCGGACTCATCGGTCTCGCGTTGGTGGCGATCTACTCGCTGATCGTCTATCGCGCGCTCGGGTCGGTGATCATCGCGTCGATCGCGGTGATGGCGATCCTCACCTACATCATCATCTGCATCCTGGCGTGGCGCATCGGCTTCCGCCTGTCGCTCGCCGGTGTCGCCGGTCTGATCGTCTCCATCGGTTTCACGGCCGACTCGTTCATCGTGTACTTCGAGCGAATACGAGACGAACTCCGTGATGGAAAGTCGATCACCTCTGCGGTGGAAGACGGCTGGGGTCGCGCCAAGCGCACGATCTACATCTCGAAGTCCATCAACATCCTCGCGGCGCTCGTGCTCTACATCCTGGCCGACGCCACGGTGAAGGGCTTCGCGTTCACGCTCGGCCTCACGACGCTCATCGACGTGTTCATCTTCGTGATCTTCACGCATCCCGTGATGCAGTTGCTCGCACGCACGCGATTCTTCGGCGGAGGCCACAAGCTCTCCGGTCTCGACCCCGAGGCTCTGGGCGCCGTGTACCGCAGCCGCTCGCAGTATCGCGAGGTGACCACGGTATCCGCAGGGCGGGGCGCGAGGAACGCCCGCTCCCGCGGTGAGGCGGATCGCAGACAGACCATCGCCGAACGCAAGCGCGCCGAGGCCCTCGCGGGTGACAAACCCACCAACGCCGGAAGTGAGGGAGACGCCTGATGCCTTCCATGAATGAGTTCGGCAACAACCTCTACTCGGGGAAGACCTCTTTCCCGTTCGTCGGCAAGCGGCGTCTGTGGTTCATCATCGCGATCGCTCTCGTCGTCGGATCGGCACTCGTGCCCCTCATCCGCCCGATCCAGTTCTCGATCGAGTTCACCGGGGGATCGCAGTTCACCGTTCAGGCGCCGGACAGCGTCGAGCAGGACACCGCGACCACCGCGGTGCAGTCGGTCGTGCCCGGTGCGGCGACGAAGGTCGTCGTGGTCAACGGCACGGACATCCGCGTCCAGACCGACCAGATGAGCGCCGCGGAGACCCAGCAGGTCGGCGAGGCGCTGGCGAAGGCCTACAGCGTCGAGCCCTCTGCCGTCACCTCCTCCTTCATCGGCCCGGCCTGGGGCGAGAACGTCACGAAGCAGTCGCTGTGGGGTCTTGCGATCTTCCTCGCGCTGACCTTCCTGATCCTCGCGATCTACTTCCGCACGTGGAAGATGTCGGCCGCAGCCATCATCGGTCTGCTCGACGTGCTCGTGATCACGGTGGGCGTCTACGCGCTGGCCGGCTTCGAGATCTCGCCTGCGGCGGTGATCGGCTTCCTGACGATCCTCGCGTACTCGCTGTACGACACCACGGTCGTGTTCGACAAGATCCGGGAGAACACCACGGAGGACGGGGAGAAGTCCGCCCGTCTGTTCGGTGAATCGGTGAACCTCGCCGTGAACCAGACGCTGGTGCGCTCCATCAACACCTCGGTCGTCGCAGCGCTGCCGGTCGGCGCCGTGCTCTTCATCGGCGCTTTCTGGCTCGGTGCGGAGTCGCTCACCGACATCTCGCTGTCGATCTTCGTCGGCATCCTGGTGGCGACCTACTCGACGCTCTTCGTGGCTGCTCCGCTCTACTCGCTGTTCCGCGAGAACGAGCCGCAGCTCAAGGCACGCGACGCCCGCATCCGCGACAGCCGCAGCAAGGCGTCGGTCGAGGTCTGACCGGTCAGCTCAGCGGGAGCTCGTCCCGCCCAGCACGCGTAGGATGAACTGATCGGGAGGTGAGTTGATGGCGGAACCACAGACGTCATCGCAGGGTTCGAGTCTGCGACGGCTGGTTCCCCGCATCTTCTCCCGCGCGTCCAGGATCAACGACCTCGACAACCTCATCCGCACAGTGCGCGCGAATCACCCCAAGGGTGACTTCTCGGTCATCGAGAGGGCCTACGCGGTCGCCAAGGAGAAGCACGAGGGTCAGAAGCGCCAGAGCGGCGAGCCGTACATCACGCACCCGCTCGCGGTCGCGCAGATCCTCGCGGAGCTCGGCCTCGGACCGCGGGCGATCGCGGCCGCACTGCTCCACGACACGGTCGAGGACACGGGGTATGCGCTGACCGACCTCACCGCCGAGTTCGGCGACGAGGTCGCGATGCTCGTCGACGGCGTCACCAAACTCGACAAGGTCAAGTACGGCGAGAGCGCTCAGGCCGAGACCGTCCGCAAGATGATCGTCGCGATGTCGAAAGACATCCGGGTGCTGTTGATCAAGCTCGCCGACCGTCTCCACAACGCGCGCACCTGGGGTTTCGTCCCGCCCGAGAAGGCGGCGAAGAAGGCCAAGGAGACGCTGGAGATCTACGCGCCGCTGGCCAATCGCCTCGGTATCCAGGCGATCAAGTCGGAGCTCGAGGATCTCTCCTTCGCGGTGCTGCACCCGAAGATCTACAACGAGATCCACAGCCTCATCGCCCAGCGCACCCCGCAACGCGAGAAGTACCTGACTCAGGTCGTCGAGGAGATCGACGAGGATCTGCGCGATCTCCGCATCCGCGGCAAGGTGGTCGGTCGGCCGAAGCAGCTCTACTCGGTGTACCAGAAGATGGTCATCCGCGGTCGCGAGTTCGATGACATCTACGACCTGATCGGCATCCGGGTGCTGGTCGCCTCGGTGCGCGACTGCTACGCCGTGCTCGGTGCGATCCACGCGCGCTGGACTCCGCTGCCCGGCCGGTTCAAGGACTACATCGCGACGCCCAAGTTCAACCTCTACCAGTCGCTGCACACCACCGTGATCGGCCCCGCCGGCCGCACTGTCGAGATCCAGATCCGCACGCACGAGATGCACCAGCAGGCCGAGTACGGTGTCGCGGCGCACTGGATGTACAAGGAGCGGATGAACGGCGGTGGCAAGACCGAGGTCCGCGCCTCCGACACCGACATGGCGTGGCTCGCGCACATCTCCGACTGGCAGGCGGAGACCGCCGACCCCGGTGAGTTCCTGGAGTCGCTCCGGTTCGAGATCGGGGCGAAAGAGGTCTACGTCTTCACCCCGAAGGGCCGCGTGATCGGACTCCCGTCGGGTGCGACGCCGGTGGACTTCGCGTACGCCGTGCACACCGAGATCGGCCACCGCACGATGGGTGCGAAGGTCAACGGTCGTCTGGTTCCGCTGGAATCCGAGCTCAAGAGCGGCGACGTCGTCGAGGTGTTCACCTCGAAGAACCCCGACGCAGGTCCCAGCCAGGACTGGCTCGGCTTCGTCGCGAGCACCCGCGCCCGCAACAAGATCCGCGGATGGTTCACGAAGGAGCGCCGCGAGGAGGCGATCGAGCAGGGCAAGGAGGCCATCGCCCGCGCGATGCGCCGACAGAACCTGCCGCTGCAGCGTCTGATGAGTCATGATTCGTTCACGGAAGTGGCGCGGGGCATGCACTACGAGGACGTGTCCGCACTCTACGCCGCCGTCGGTGAGGGGCATGTCTCCACACAGTCGGTGCTGGAGAAGGTCACCGCTCTCGTGGCGGCGAGCGACCCCACGACGGGTGCCATCGATCTGCCTGGCAGCGCTCCGAGCCGCGAGCCGCGATCCGGGGACTCCGGTGTGCTCGTTCGTGGAGCCAACGACATCCTGGTGAAGCTGGCCAAGTGCTGCACACCTGTTCCCGGGGATCAGATCGTCGGTTTCGTGACCCGTGGCAGCGGAGTGTCGGTGCATCGTGCCGACTGCGTCAACGTCAAGGCCCTCGGCAGCGAGCAGGACCGGTTCGTCGAGGTGTCCTGGGCGCCGACCACCAAGAGCGTGTTCCGCGTGCAGATCCAGGTCGAGGCCCTCGACCGCTCCGGGCTCCTCTCGGACGTCACGCGCGTTCTGAGCGAGCACCACGTCAACATCCTCTCGGCGACGGTCACGACCACCGATGAGCGCCTGGCATTGAGTCGCTTCGTGTTCGAGATGGGTGACGCCGTTCACCTGGACCGTGTGCTCAACGCGGTGCGCCGGATCGACGCCGTCTACGACGTCTACCGCGTCACCTCTTCTTGAGCGAGAGTCGTTCCAGCACGGCCGATCCGACGCGACTGCCGGGAACACGGCTCATGCCGCGCAACGCGTCTCCCGCAGCCTCGGGCGCTTCGGGGAACACGATGGCGAGACGGTCCATCCACGCGAGCACTCGGGGGTCACGGTGCAGCGTCGTGGCGAGGTCGAGCATCGTCCGCATCGGCGTCGACACCAGCACTCCGCCGATCTGCTGAAGGTCGGACGACGGCACCACGGTGTCGTGGAAGACGAGTCGTGAACTGGTGACGGCTCTGATGCGCCTCTCGACGCAGCGCCTGATGTGATGCACGGCGGGCGGGGCGTCACCGGCGCCGTGGATCCAGGCGGCGGTCGGACCCGAGGCTGCGGTTCCGGGCCGCACCAGGGCGGCGATCGTGCTGGCCCTGACATCGGGTCCCTCGATGAGGTCAGCGGGGACGTAGGCGTCGCCCACCTCGACCACGTGGCCGTCGATCCGCGCGGCGCTCAGCTCTGACTGGCTCAACCGCTCACCGGGGACGTAGAGAAAGGCGGGGTGCATCACGCCAGTCTGGCGCAGTGCACCCCGCCTCTTCCGAGCTCGCGGGTGAGCTGTGGAGAACGGATCAGCTGCCGAGGGCGCTCAGCCAGGCGCGTCGCGCTTCGAGTGCGTCGGATGCGGCCTTGGCGGCCTTCTTGTCGCCCGCCTTCTCCGCCGCGGCGACCTCGGCCTCGAGCTTCTCGATCGCCTCGAGCAGCTGCGAACTCATGTCGTTCGCGCGTGCCTTGGTCTCGGGGTTGTTCTTCTTCCAGTCCACGTCTTCGCGGCCCTTCAGAGCCTGCTCGATCGCGCGGAGCTTGTCGTCGAGTGCACGCTCCTTCTCCCGGGGGAAGATGCGGCCGATCTCGTCCCACTGCCGCTGGATGCGCGTGAGAAGTGCACGGGCCCGCTTGATGTTCGACTCGTCCGCGACGGCCTTCGCTTCTTCGAGGAGGGCCTCGCGAGCCTCGATCTTCGGCGCGGAGTCTGCCTCTTCCGCAGCGGCCTGCTCGGCACGCGCGGCGTAGAGAGCGTCGCCGGCAGCCTTGAAGCGTGCCCAGAGGGCGTCGTCGGCCTTGCGTCCGGCGCGCCCGGATGCCTTCCACTCGTCGAGGAGGTTGCGATACGCGGGGATGCCGTCCGTGCCACGGGGGGCGAGCGCTTCGGCGCGTTCGACCAGACGGGTCTTCGCGTCGCGCGCTGCCTTGTGCGCATCGTCGAGCTCGGAGTAGAACGCACGGCGCTGCTTGTCGACGATCGCACGGGCGTCGCGGAACCGCTTCCAGAGCTGCTGGGAGATTCCCTTCGACAGGCGCGGTCCGTTCTGCTGCTGCGCCTGCCAGGCGTCGAACAGCTCGCCGAGCTCGGCGGTGACCTGCTTCCACTGCACCTTGCTGAGGTCGCGGGCGGCGATCTCCTCGGCGCGCTCGACGAGGATCGTGCGCTCGGCGATCGCCTTGTCGACGAGCTCCTTGGCCTGCTGCGCCTCCTGCTCGGTGGCTTCCGACAACGACGAGGTGAGCGCGTTGAGCCGATCGCGCAGTCCTGCGAGATCGCCGACGGCGGCGGCATCGGTCGCCTCCTCGATCAGGTGCGCAGCCTGCTTGGCCAGGTCGCCGGCAGAAGTTCCGCCTGCCTGGTGGCGCTGCTCGAGCGTGTGCACCTTGAAGGCGATGTCGTCGAACTTGCGGACGAAGTAGGCGAGGGCCTCGTCGGGAGTGCCGTCGGGGTACTGGCCGACGACGCGCCAGGCATCGCCCTCCTTGACCTCGACGGTTCCGTCATCGGACACGCGACCCCATTCGGCTGAGGTCGAGGATGCGGCCGGCACCGATGCGACGGGCGCGACGGCGGCCGGTGTCGGCGCCTTTCGCGGCATCGGCACGGTGGGGGGTCCGGGGACGGGGGGAGTCGGCTTCGTGGGCTCGTTGGCAGACACGTGATTCTCCTTGCGCGGTCGGGCCGCGGGAGGCGGAAAGGACGAGGCTCAGCCTAGTACGCCGGAGCACCGCGGGTGAGGCCCCGACTTCTCGCGTGGCCGTTACCGTTTCGTGACGAGAACGTTCGATCCGGGGAGCACTCCTCGTCATCTGCAGGTAACACGGTCCTCCTATCGTCGCCAGGACGACAGCCTTCCGGTCGACAGGAGCAGCATGAAGGACACCACATCGCCGCCGAGCGACATCCTGGTCGTCGGAGCGGGGATGGCGGCGCACCGCTTCGTCGAGAGTCTGCTCCGCGACCCCGATGCGGCCGTGCGGGTCACCGTGATCGGCGATGAAACCCACGGTCCCTACGACAGGTCCGCCCTGGCTGATGTCCTCTCCGGGCGCGATGCCGCGCAGCTTCGGCTCGATCGCTCCGTTTTCCGCGACGATCGCGTGCGCCTGATCCGTGATGATCGTGTGCTGCACATCGACAGGTCGGCACGCACGGCCCGTACGCGCTCACGGCGCACGTACCCGTACGACGTGCTGGTGTTGGCCACGGGGTCTTTCGCAGCGCGTGCGGCCGTGTCGGGAGCGCGTCTTCCCGGGTGCTTCGTGCTGCGCACGATCGAGGATGCGGAATCGGTGAGGGAGTTCGTCGACGCGCGATCCCGCCGCCTCGGTCGTCCGCTGCGCGGCGTCGTGATCGGCGGGGGACTGCACGGTGTCGAGACCGCCCTCGCGCTCAACGAGGCGGGTGTGGGCACGACGCTCGTGCAGTACGCGGACCGCCTGCTGCCGGCGATGCTGGACGGCGACGGCGCAGGAGTGCTGCAGGAGGGCCTCGAAGCGCGCGGCATCGCGGTGCGGACCCGAACCAGGACGACCCGCCTCGACGCCGACGACTCGGGTGCCGTCACGGCGCTGGAGTTCCAGGACGGCACGTTCCAACGCGCCGATGTCGTGGTCTTCACTGTCGGCGTGCGGCCACGGGACGAACTCGCGCGCAACGCCGGGCTCGACGTGCACCCGCTCGGCGGCGTGATCGTCGACGAGGGTTGCGCCACGTCCGATCCGCGCATCCTCGCGATCGGAGAGGTCGCGAACTTCGACGGGCGCGGCATCGATGCGGCCCCAGCAGCGCGCGCCATGGCGGAAGCGGCGGCGTCGCAGCTGCGCGGGGGAGCGGGACGCTTCTTCGGGCACGTGGACGGCGTGCATCACACCGTCGCCGGAATCGACGTCGTGAGTTTCGGGGAGTCGCAGCCCCACACCGCAGACCGGATCGAGGTCGTCACCGATCGTCGTCGTGGCGCAGGCGTGTACCGCAAGGTCGTTCTCACGGACGACGCGCGCACGCTCCTCGGCGCCGTTCTGGTGGGCGACACGAGTGGTCATGCCTCGCTTCGCCGGCTCGTCGGTGTCGCGTCGCGAGGGCGGCTGGCGGACGAGCTGTGCCGGACGACGCACGACGAAGACGCCGCGGTCTGCATCCACATCGGCATGTCGCAGTGGGCGCTTCTCACGGCGCTCCGAGGGGAGGGGCTGCTCACCTTCAGCGGGGTCGGCGCGCGCTTCGGCCGGGAGCCGGGGTGCGAGCGGTGCACACTGGCCGTGGCTCGCGCCCTCACGTCGCTCGCCGGCGAGCCGATCCCGCAGCGCACGCCTCACCGGCAGGAAGAGAGCGAGCGGCCGGAGGAGCACGTTCGAACCGACACGACTCGTGCCGTGGTCTCGCCGGTGGCAGGAGGAGCCCTCACACCCGAGCAGCTCATCGGCATCGGACGCATCGCGCAGGATCTCGGCCTGCACCCGCGGATCATCCGCTCACGGATCGAGTTGCAGGGAGTGGGTCGGAGCCAGCTCCCCGCGCTCCGGGACCGGCTGAGCGCTGCGGGGCTCGCATGCCGCACACCCCTCCTCGACAGTGGAATGCGGATCTCCGAGGAACCGCCGCCACTGACGGAAGAGGGTGCGTCGACTGCACGGAGGGGATCCGAGGAGCCGCTCCGGGAACGGGGCGCGACCGGGGCGATCGGCTGGGGCGAGCGACAACGGGACGGTGCGCGGCATCGCCGTTCCCCGCTCCGTGCGGACAACCCCGCATGAGGACCGGGCGTTCGGGGGCGCGCCCGGTCCTCGCAGGATGCAGGATCATCGTCTCGGTCGACACGAGGGCCGCGGACGCCTCTCTCGCCGCGAGTCGTGCGGCCGGCATCGACGACCTCGAACGTGCACTCCGCGCGGGGGGAGCGGATGTGACGCGCGTGCCAGGGCGTCGTGAGGCGGCTCCGTCTCCTGCCGTGCTTCGCCGTGCCGTGCATCGCGCGGGCTTCGGCGGTGCCGACGCGGTGCTCTTCACCGCGTCCGCCGCCTCATGGGTCGGAGCGGCGTTGAGCACAGGCACCCTCGACGCGAATCGCCGAAGGGTCGAAGCGGGGCGGTTGCTCCTGATCGCGAAGGACGAGGAGGAGGCGGGTCGGCTTCGGGCCGCCCGCCTGCCCGTGCGATACGTCGCGCCGTCAGCGCCCGGAGGACTGACGAGCTGTGTCCTGTCGCACTATCGAAGCGGAGCACGATCGCTTCTCACCGAGCTCGGGCGTCTCGACGTGCGCAGCGGTGGTGTTGTGCTCGACGGGTGCTTCATCCCCCTGCCCCGTGGAGCCGCCGGAGTGATCGAGGCGCTCTTCCTCGCCCGCGGACGGGTGCTGTCGAGGGCGGAGTTGGCGAAGATGCTCCCCGGCGGCGAACGCAGCGGTCATGCGGTGGAGGCCGCCGTCGCCCGACTGCGTGAGGCGCTGGGCGGGATCGACCTCGTCCAGACCGTCGTCAAGCGGGGCTATCGCCTCGCCGTGATCGAGCCGTGAGCCGGGGAGAACGGCGAGCGCAGCGGCGGAGGGCTCTGCCGATCACTCGGCGGGCGCGTCCGAGGGGACGCGGGCGGGGGTCTCCGTCGGCGCCTCGGTCGGAGCGGTGGACGGCTCGACGGAGGGCGTGGGGGTGGGCTCCGGTTCCGGGGCCGTGACCTGGGCGTGCACGACCTGGCTTCCGATCGCCGCGACCACGATGAGGCTGCCGACGATGGCGGCGATCGTGTTGTCGCGGACACGACGGCGGATCTGCCCCTCGTGCCACTGGGTGCGCGCGGCGTACAGTCGTGCGCGCTCCGCCGACGTGCGCGACTGTGCGTTCTTCGAACCGCGTGCGGCCATGCCCTGGTCTCCCATCCGAACGCCGCTCCACGGCGTCGCCTGAGAGCCTACCGGGAGGGCGGAGGTTCGCCGAAGTGTCGGAGACCGCCGTTAGCCTGGGATGATGACGTCCCCTGCCGCGCTGCTCTCCGGGCAGACGCCCCTCGCCGTGCGCATGCGCCCTGTTTCCCTCGCCGAGGTCGCCGGGCAGCGTCATCTGCTGCGCGCCGGCTCTCCGATCGTCGCCCTCGCCGATCCCGAGGCGACCGCGCCCGGGGCCGTGTCGATCATCCTGTGGGGCCCGCCTGGCACCGGGAAGACGACGCTCGCGCAGGCCATCGCCCGCTCGTCGGGTCGTCGCTTCGTCGAGCTCTCCGCGATCACCGCCGGGGTGAAGGACGTGCGCGAGGTCATGCAGGAGGCCGTGACGCAGCGCGACCTCTACGGGCAGACGACGATCCTCTTCCTCGACGAGATCCATCGCTTCACGAAGGCGCAGCAGGACGCGCTCCTTCCCGGTGTCGAGAACGGCTGGGTGATCCTGATCGCCGCGACCACCGAGAACCCGTCGTTCTCGGTGATCTCGCCGCTGCTCTCGCGTTCGCTGCTGCTGACGCTGCAACCGCTCACCGACGACGACATCGGTCTGCTCGTCGACAGGGCGGTGACCGACGCCCGCGGACTCAACGGAGCAGTCGCCCTCAGCGATGAGGCCCGGTCGGCCCTCGTCCGGCTCGCTTCGGGTGATGCCCGTCGTGCCCTCACGGGGCTGGAGGCGGGCGCCGCGGTTGCGCTGTCCCACGCGACGGCCGCCGAGGCGGATGCCGAAGACGCGTCCGAGAGCCAGGGCGTGCCGGAGGTGTCCGCCGACGACATCTCGCAGGCAGTCGACAAGGCGCTGCTGCGCTATGACCGACAGGGCGACGAGCACTACGACGTCATCAGCGCGTTCATCAAGTCGATCAGGGGGTCCGACCCCGACGCCGCGCTGCACTATCTCGCCCGCATGATCGAGGCGGGCGAGGACCCGCGCTTCATCGCCCGGCGTCTGGTGATCTCCGCGTCCGAAGACGTCGGCCTCGCCGACCCGCAGGCCCTCGCCATCGCGGTCGCCGCTGCCGACGCCGTGGCGTTCATCGGCATGCCGGAAGGGCGCATCCCCCTCGCCGAAGCGACGGTCTACCTGGCGACCACCGCCAAGTCGAATGCGGCCTACGTGGGCATCGACGCGGCCATCGCCGACATCCGTGCCGGCGGTTTCGGCCGGGTGCCGCTGCACCTGCGGGATGCGCACTACCCGGGGGCCAAGCGCCTCGGGCACGGTCGGGGATACGTCTATTCGCACGACAGCGAGTTCGGGATCGTGCCGCAGCAGTATCTGCCGGACGAACTCGACGGGCGGCACTACTACGAGCCGAAGAACCTCGGGGCGGAGCGCGACATCGGTGCCCGTCTCGAGCGCATCCGCCGCATCCTCGGCGACCGCTGACCGCGCCGATCCGGCGGATGAGGGCGATCTGTTAGACTTGAGCGGCTCGAAACCGAGTTTTCGGGCATCTCCTCGTTCACACCCCACCTTGCTGGCGCCCCGGCGTGCGCTCCAAGGCAGAACGCGGACGATACGTCCGTGAGTCGTGAAAGACGCGACCACGTCATCGGAAGGAAAACTTCGTGACCACGAAGTCCCAGGACCGCCGCAAGGTGCGTCTCAGCCGCGCCCTCGGCGTCGCTCTCACCCCGAAGGCCGCCCGCTACCTCG
Source organism: Microbacterium sp. Root1433D1 (assembly GCF_001426835.1). Taxonomy (NCBI): domain Bacteria; kingdom Bacillati; phylum Actinomycetota; class Actinomycetes; order Micrococcales; family Microbacteriaceae; genus Microbacterium; species Microbacterium sp. Root1433D1. The sequence goes on from NZ_LMFN01000002.1 coordinate 497,783, forward strand.
AGAAGCGTCCCTACGCTCCGGGCGAGCACGGCCGCACCAAGCGCAAGGCAGACAGCGACTACGCCGTCCGTCTGCGTGAGAAGCAGCGTCTTCGCGAGCAGTACGGCATCCGCGAGAAGCAGATGCGCAACACCTTCAACGAGGCTCGTCGTCAGGACGGTCTGACCGGTGAGAACCTGGTCGAGCTGCTCGAGATGCGTCTCGACGCTCTCGTCGTGCGTTCGGGCTTCGCCCGCACCACCGCGCAGGCTCGCCAGCTCGTCGTGCACCGTCACATCCTGGTCGACGGACAGCTCGTCGACCGCCCGTCGTTCCGCGTGAAGCCGGGTCAGCTCATCCACGTCAAGGCCAAGAGCGAGGGCACCGAGCCCTTCCAGGTGGCAGCAGCCGGCGGTCACGCCGAGGTTCTGCCCCCCGTTCCGGGCTACCTCGAGGTCGAGCTCGACAAGCTCCAGTCGCGTCTGGTTCGTCGTCCGAAGCGCGCCGAGGTCCCCGTGACCTGTGAAGTGCAGCTCGTCGTCGAGTACTACGCAGCTCGCTGATCCAGCGATAGAGCAATCAGGCAGGAGGCGTCGGGATTCCCGACGCCTCCTGTCGTTTCCGCATACGATGGTGACACCGCGCCTTCGCGGGTCAAGGGCAAGGATGACGTCATGAAGAGCATGCAGTGGTTCCTGATCGGTGTGATCGGCGGCTTCGTCGCCGCGCACTTCATGAACAAGGACCCCCGCGGCCACGACATCCTGGCCGAGGTCGATGCCCGCATCAACGGGTTCACCGCGATCATCGGCGACGCCTACCGCGAGCAGGAGGCACGGCTCACGGAGCCGGGCAAGAACTGAACCATCGCCGCGCTTCGGCGCAGCATCTTCACGCAAGGACACCCGGCACCCCATGAAAACTGCGGAGATCGCGCAGCGTTACCTCGACTTCTTCGAGAAGAACGACCACCTCATCGTCCCCTCTGCCTCCCTGGTCAGCGACGACCCGTCTCTGCTGTTCACGGTGGCCGGAATGGTGCCGATGATCCCGTACCTCACCGGCGTCGTGCCCGCGCCTCATCCGCGCATCGCCGACGTGCAGAAGTGCATCCGCACCAACGACATCGAAGAGGTGGGGCGCACGGCGCGCCACGGCACGTTCTTCCAGATGCTGGGCAACTGGTCGTTCGGCGACTACTTCAAGGAAGGCGCGATCCGGTACGCCTGGGAGCTGCTCACCAGCTCCGAGTCGGACGGCGGCCTCGGTTTCGATGAGAAGGACCTCTGGGTCACGGTCTATGAGACCGACGACGAGGCTGAAGCGATCTGGCGCGACATCATCGGTTTGAAGCCCGAGCGCATCCAGCGCCTCGGACGCGCGGACAACTACTGGAACACCGGCCAGCCCGGGCCCGGCGGTCCCGACTCGGAGATCTTCTTCGACCGCGGTCCCGCCTATGGCAAGGACGGCGGTCCCGCCGTCGACGACTCGAGGTTCCTGGAGATCTGGAACCTCGTGTTCATGCAGGACTTCATCGAGAACATCCGCGGCAAGACGGAGTTCGACATCGTCGGTGAGCTGCCGATGAAGAACATCGACACCGGCATGGGGCTCGAGCGCGTCGCGTTCATCAAGCAGGGCGTCGAGAACATGTACGAGTCGGACCAGGTGCGTCCGGTGCTCGACCGCGCGATCGAGCTGTCCGGCCGCTCCTACGGCGCCCAGCACGAGGACGACGTGCGCTTCCGCGTGGTCGCCGACCATGTGCGCTCCTCGCTCATGCTCCTCTCCGATGGCGTGCGCCCCTCCAATGAAGGACGCGGGTACATCCTGCGCCGTCTGATGCGCCGCACGGTCAGGGCGATGCGTCTGCTCGGCGTCGACGAGCCCGTGTTCCCCGAGCTGTTCGCCGCCTCGCGCGACGCGATGAAGTCGGCGTACCCGGTGCTCGAGAAGGACTGGTCCGTCCTGTCGTCGTCCGCCTTCGCCGAGGAGGAGACGTTCCGTCGCACTCTCGTCGCCGGTTCGACGATCCTCGACCTCGCGCTCGACGAGACCAGGAAGGGCGGCGGGAAGACGCTCAGCGGACCCGAGGCCTTCCTGCTGCACGACACCTACGGCTTCCCGATCGACCTCACCCTCGAGGTCGCGGAGGAAGCGGGCCTCGATGTCGACCGTGCCGCTTTCGACACGCTCATGCAGGAGCAGCGCCAGCGTGCCAAGGACGACGCCCGCAACCGCAAGCGGCAGCTCGCCGACGTGTCGGTCTACCGTGAGCTGCGTGCCCTGGGCGAGACCGGATTCGACGGCTACACCGCGCTGGAGGTCGAGTCGCGTGTGCTCGGGCTCCTCGTCGACGGTGCTCCGGTGCGCAGTGCATCCGAGGGCCAGATCGCCGAGGTCGTGCTCGCCGAGACGACGCTGTACGCGGAGTCCGGTGGACAGGTGGCCGACAAGGGCACCATCGTCGGTCCCGGTTACGCGCTCGAGGTGATCGATGTGCAGAAGCCGGTGCCCGGCCTGATCAGCCACACCGTCGAGGTCACGCGCGGAACCGTCGCCGTCGATGACATCGCCACGACGGTCGTGGACGCCGCGAACCGTCGTGCCGCGCGTCAGGCGCACTCGGCCACGCACCTCGTGCACGCCGCGCTCCGCGACACGCTCGGTCCGACCGCAACGCAGGCGGGCTCTTTGAACCGCGCCGGCTACATGCGCTTCGACTTCTCCTGGTCGCAGGCCCTCTCGGCCGACACCCGCAGCGAGATCGAGGAGATCACGAACCGCGCGGTGCAGGAATCCCTCGAGGTGACGACGCGCATCGTCTCGCTCGACGAGGCCAAGGAAGCCGGAGCCATGGCTCTGTTCGGCGAGAAGTACGGCGACGTCGTGCGCATGGTCGACATCGGCGGTCCCTGGTCGCGAGAGCTCTGCGCCGGCACGCACGTGAGCACGAGCGCGGAGATCGGTCTGGTGAGCCTGGTCGGAGAGTCCTCCGTCGGAGCCTCCAACCGACGTATCGAGGCGCTCGTCGGTGCCGACGCCTTCCGTGAGCTGGCGGCCGAGCGGGCGATCGTCTCGCAGCTCACCAGCTCGCTGAAGACCCCGCGTGAGCAGCTTCCCGAGCGCATCGCCGATCTCACGGCGAGCCTGAAGGCGGCGGAGAAGCGCATCGCGCAGTTCGAGGCGAAGGAGCGCGCCGGCCAGGTTCCCTCCATCGTCGAGGCGGCGACGCGCGTCGGGGCGTTCCGCCTCGCGGCGCAGAACCTCGGCGATGTCGCCTCCGCGGATGATGTGCGCGACCTCGTGAACGGCGTCCGCGATCGTCTGGGTTCGGATGCTGCGGTCGTGGCATTGGGGGCCGTGGTCAACGGTCGCCCGGTCGTGGTCGTGGCGACCAACGATGCGGCACGTGCGGCGGGCGCGAAGGCAGGGGCGCTGGCGAAGCGCGCCGCAGGTGTGCTCGGTGGCGGTGGCGGCGGTCGCGACGACGTCGCGCAGGGTGGTGGCGCGGATGCCGCGGCCCTTCCCGCGGCGCTCGAGGCCATCTCACAGGAGCTGCACAGCGCGTGAGCGGCTTCCGCCGCGGTGTGCGGCTCGGCATCGATGTCGGCAGGGCGAGAGTCGGTGTCGCACGCTGCGATCCTGACGGGATGCTCGCCGTCCCGGTCGAGACCGTGCCGCGGGATGACGCATCGATCGATCGCCTCGTGCAGATCGCGGGGGAGTACGACCCCCTGGAATTCGTGGTCGGCCTCCCCGTGAACATGCAGGGTGCCGACACGGCATCGACCACGGACGCGCGGGAGTTCGCCGCTGCCCTTCACATGAGAAGCGGCGTTCCCGTGCGGCTGGTGGACGAGCGTCTCAGCACCGTGAGCGCCCACGCCGCTCTGCGTAGCTCGGGGAGATCTCAGAAGAACTCTCGTAGCATTGTGGATCAGGTCGCCGCCGTGGTGCTTCTGCAGCAGGCGATCGACATGGAGAAGAGCACCGGAAACCCGGCCGGTGCCACCATCTCGCCCGACGAGGAGCACGCCTGACGATGTCTGAACGCGACAGCGCCACCCCCCGGAACGACCCCGATTCCCGCCTGGGCGACCTGTTCGAGAATCTGCCCGATCCCACGAGACAGATCCCGACCGTCGACACCAGCGCCCCCGCGCCGGGGTCGCGCCGCGCCGCTCGTGAGGCCGCTGCCGGCGAGGGGAGCGCGACACCGGCCAGGGGAACGGACGGCACACCCGCTGAGCCTTCGCCCGTTCCGGTGCGTGCCTCGGCCGACGACGCGGTCGCCTCGGATGCGGAGGGTCCCTCTCCGACTCCGGTGCGCGCATCGGCCGACGCCGCAGACACCCCGACCCGCGCCGTGCCGCAGGTCGCGCCCGCTGTCATGCCGGCGCCCGCGACCGATGCGCCGGAACCGGTGATCGGCGGAGGACTCGACGATCTCTTCGCTCCGCACGACGACCACGTCCAGGCGAAGCCGAAGAAGAAGAAGCGCCGCAAGGGATGCCTGATCGCACTGATCATCGTGCTCGCGGTCTTCGGCGGTATCGCCGCAGGTGGCGCCTGGGCATGGAGCACCTACGGTGACAAGATCAGCGACGCCCTGGGGTGGGGCGAGTCGAAGGACTACGAGCCGGGCCTCGCGAACGGTGAGGCTCTCGTCACCATCAAGCAGGGCGACACGGGTGGGCCGGTGTCCACCGCGCTCTACGAAGCCGGTGTGACCAAGACCGAAGACGTCTTCTACGACTACATCGTCGACGAGAACCTCGCGGTCACGTTCTATCCGGGCGTGTACCGCCTGCAGAAGAAGATGACGGCGGAGGCCGCGCTCGCGGCGCTCAAGGACGATGCCAACAAGATGGCGAACGCCGTCTCGGTCGCCGAGGGCGGCACGATCGTGTCGTCGCTGCCCGACATGGCGGAGACTCTCGGGCTTCCGCTGGCCGACTTCGAGGCGGCCGTCCAGGACCCCATGGCCTATGGCGTGGACGCGCCGAGCCTGGAGGGCTGGCTCTTCCCCGCGGTGTACGAGTTCGATCCGGGAGTCACCGCGCCCCAGGTCATCCAGCGCATGGTCGATCGCACCCGCGAGTCGCTGAGTGCAGCCGGTGTGCCCGATGCCGATGCCGAACGCATCCTCACCATCGCCTCCATCATCCAGCGCGAGGGGCGTCTCGAGGACTTCCCGAAGGTGTCGCGGGTCATCCAGAACCGTCTCGACATCGACATGAAGCTGCAGATGGACTCCACCGCGCAGTACGGGTACGGATCCCTGCACGAAGGCGTCGTGTCGAGCTCCAAGGAAGCGCTCGAAGACGACAACGACTGGAACACCTACGTGCGCACCGGTCTTCCCGCGACACCGATCGCCAGCCCGAGCGATGCCGCCATCAAGGCGGCGATGCAGCCCGCAGAAGGTCCGTGGCTGTACTTCGTCACGATCAACCTCGCGACCGGGGAGACGCTGTTCACCCAGACGCTGGCCGAGCACGAGCAGGGGATCGAGAAGTGGCGCGAGTGGTGCCGGGCGAACCCCGATGGCGGCTGCTGAGACGGTGACGCGCTCTCGATTGGCGGTCTGGGGCGACCCGATCGCGCATTCCAAGTCCCCGGATCTGCATGCCGCCGCCTACCGCGTGCTCGGACTCGACTGGGAGTACGGACGACGCCAGGTGTCGGCCGACGACTTCGCGCCGGTGTTCGCTCAGCTCGACGACACCTGGCGCGGTCTCTCGCTGACGATGCCGCTGAAGGAACAGGCATTCCGTGCCGCGGCGACGCGGGATCGTCACGCGGAGCTCACCGGTGCCGTCAACACGCTGCTGATGGGGGAGCACCCCGCCGGGTTCAACACCGACGTGGGCGGGATCGTCGACGCCCTCGCCGAAGCGCAGGTCACCGACGTCGACCGCGTGCGGATACTCGGCGCCGGGGCCACCGCAGCGTCGGCGCTGGTCGCCGCCTCCGAGATCGGCGCGACACGCGCCGATGTGCGGGCGCGGCGTCCTGCGCCCGCGGCCGCACTGGCGGAGCTGGGGGAGAGGCTCGGCATGGTCGTCGATGTCCGCTCCTTCGACGCGCCGTCGGAGACCGTCGAGCTGACCTTGGCGACCCTGCCCAGCGGAACCACGCTCCCCGCCGACACGGCGACGGTACTCGCTGCACAGGGTGGGGTGCTCTTCGACGCCGCCTACGCACCGTGGCCGTCTGCCCTCGCAGCGCGATGGGCCGACGGCGCCACGATCTCCGGGCTCGGGATGCTGCTGCACCAGGCGGTGCGCCAGATCCGTATCTTCCTGCACGGCGATCCGGGTGCCGAACTACCGGATGAGGCCGCCGTGATCGCGGCGATGCGCGCCGCCATCTGACTCGATCGGCGTCGACGACGAAACGCGGCGCGGCGGGGGTGCGAACCCGTGGGAGACTGGAGCAATGCTCCGCGTGCTCACGGCCGGCGAATCGCACGGCCCAGAACTCATCGCCGTCATGGAGGGTCTGCCCTCCGGCGTCCCTGTGTCCTCCGAGGCCATCCAGGCCGACCTCGCTCGCCGCAAGCTCGGCTACGGCCGTGGTTCGCGGATGAAGTTCGAGCAGGACGAGCTGACGATCTCCGGCGGTGTGCGCCACGGCAAGAGCCTCGGCAGCCCGATCGCCCTGCGCATCGGCAACACCGAGTGGCCGAAGTGGATCGAGGTCATGAACCCCGAGCCGGTCGAGCTCACCGACAGGTCCCGCGGACGCAGCGCTCCTCTCACGCGCCCGCGCCCGGGGCACGCCGACCTCGTGGGCATGCAGAAGTACGACTTCGACGAGGCGCGTCCGATCCTCGAGCGTGCGAGCGCCCGTGAGACGGCGGCTCGCGTGGCTCTCGGCGCGATCGCCCGCTCGTTCCTCGGCGAACTCGGCATCCGTCTCGTCAGCCACACCCTCTCGATCGGTCCGGTACGCGTGCCCGAAGGCTCGCCTCTGCCCACCCCGGACGACGTGGACGCGCTCGACGCCGATCCGTTGCGCTGCTTCGACGCAGCCACCTCTGCACTGATGGTCGCCGAGGTCGACGATGCGAAGAAGGACGGCGACACGCTCGGTGGCATCGTCGAGGTTCTCGCCTACGGGCTGCCCCCGGGGCTCGGCTCGCACGTGCACTGGGACCGCCGCCTCGACGCACGTCTCGCGCAAGCGCTCATGAGCATCCAGGCGATCAAGGGCGTCGAGGTCGGCGACGGCTTCGAGACCACGCGTCGTCGCGGTTCGGCGGCGCACGACGAGCTCTTCGCCACCGCCGACGGCATCACCCGCGGCTCCGACAGGGCCGGCGGGACCGAGGGCGGCATGTCGACCGGCACCGTGCTGCGTGTGCGCGCCGGGATGAAGCCGATCGCCACCGTCCCGCATGCCCTGCGCACGATCGACGTCGCGACCGGAGACGACGCCACGGCCCACCACCAGCGCTCCGACGTGTGCGCCGTGCCGGCAGCCGGCGTCGTCGCCGAAGCGATGGTCGCGGTCGAGCTGGCCAACGCCGTGCTGGAGAAGTTCGGCGGCGACAGCATCCGCGAGACGCGTCGCAATCTCGACGGCTACCTGGCCGGCATCCCGGCCGAGCTGCGCACGACCCCTGCGTCCGAGGCGGCGCTCATCGCGCATGACGAGCGCGGCTGATCCGCTGACGCTGGTGCTGGTGGGCCCGATGGCCGCCGGCAAGACCAGCGTCGGAAGACGCGTCGCGCGTCGGCTCGGCGTCGCCTTCATCGACACCGACAAGCGCATCGTCGCCGCGCACGGGCCGATCCCCGCCATCTTCGAGGAGCACGGGGAGGCGCATTTCCGCGCCCTCGAGTGCTCCGCCGTCGCCGAGGCGCTGTCCGAGGGCGGAGTGATCTCCCTCGGCGGTGGTGCCGTGACGGAGGCGGCCACGCGAGATCTGCTCGCGGAGCATCCGGTCGTGTTCCTGACCGTCAGTCCCGATGCGGTCGCCGACCGGCTGCGCGGCAGCAATCGCCCGCTGCTGGCGGGAGAGGATCCGCTGGAGCGGTGGAAGAAGATCTTCGAGGAGCGTCGGGGGTGGTACGCCGAGGTGTCATCGGCGACCTTCGACACCTCACGTCGTCCGATGCAGAAGATCGCGGACGAGATCGTGGCATGGAGGAGAGAGCAGCGATGAGCACGACGACCATCAACGTCACCGGAAACGACGCCTACGACATCACGATCGGACGGGGGATCCTCGACCGGGTCTCCGCCGCCGTCGCGCCGGGGGTGCGCAAGATCCTCGTCGTGCACCCGCCGACGCTCGCCGCACGAGCCGCGGAACTGCGCGATCGTCTTCTCGCCGACACCTCCGACGGGCCGCGCGATGTGCTGCTCGCCGAGATCCCGGATGCGGAGCAGGGCAAACGCATCGAAGTCGCGGCCTTCTGCTGGCAGGTCATGGGCCAGGCTGATTTCACACGCAGCGACGCGGTCATCGGATACGGCGGCGGCTCTGTCACCGATCTCGCCGGTTTCGTGGCGGCCACCTGGCTCCGCGGCGTGCAGCTCATCCAGGTGCCGACCACGGTGCTCGGACTCGTCGACGCCGCCGTCGGAGGCAAGACCGGGGTGAACACGGCGGAGGGCAAGAACCTCGTCGGCGCATTCTGGGCGCCGCGTGCGGTGATCGGCGACCTCGACGAGCTCGCCAGCCTGAGCCCGAACGAGGCGACGGCGGGCTTCGCCGAGGTCGTGAAGGCCGGGTTCATCTGGGCGCCGGAGATCCTCGACATCATCGAAGCAGACCCTGCTCGCGCTGTGGACCCCACGACCGAGGAGTTCCGTCGCGCCATCGAGCTCGCGATCGACATGAAGGCCAAGGTCGTGTCCGACGACTTCCGCGAGGCCGGCCTTCGCGAGATCCTCAACTACGGCCATACACTCGGCCACGCGATCGAGCACGCCGAGAGGTACCGCTGGCGTCACGGCGCCGCCATCTCGGTCGGGATGCTGTACGCCGCAGAGCTCTCCCGCCTCGCCGGCCGATTGTCCGACGAGGCCGCCGAGCGCCACCGCACCGTCCTCGAGTCCTTGGGACTTCCCACCTCGTACCGTGCCGGTGCCTGGCCGCAGCTGCTCGCCACGATGCAGCGCGACAAGAAGAGCCGCGGCGGGATGCTGCGCTTCATCCTGCTCGACGACATCGCCAAGCCCACCGTGCTGCAGGCTCCGGATGAGTCGCTGCTGTTCGCGGCCTACCAGGAGGTCGGGGAGTGAACCGGCGGATCCTCCTCGTCAACGGGCCGAACCTGAATCTCCTCGGCACCCGCGAGCCCGAGGTGTACGGCACCGCGACGCTCGCAGACGTGGAACGGATCACCGGTACGGCGGCGGCCGAGCTCGGCTTCGAGGTGCGTGCAGTGCAGAGCAATCACGAAGGGGTGCTGATCGACGCGATCCACGCCGCGCGGGACGACTGCGCGGCCATCGTGATCAACCCCGGGGGACTCACCCACACCTCGGTGGTGCTCCGCGACGCGCTCACCGGAGTGTCGCTGCCGTTCGCCGAGGTGCACATCTCCGACGTCTACGCACGGGAGCAGTTCCGCCACCACTCGTACCTCGACGACGTCGCCGCCGTGCGCGTCGTCGGGCGCGGTGTCGACGGCTACGCGGACGCCGTGCGACAGCTCGCAGCACTCATCCCTTAGAATCGACTGTCGGTCTCGTCCGACCCCGCAGACACACGAACGGAACTCGCAGCGCATGGCATCTACCGCAGACATCAAGAACGGCGTCGTCCTCAGCATCGACGGGCAGCTCTGGAGCGTCATCGAGTTCCAGCACGTCAAGCCCGGCAAGGGTGGTGCCTTCGTGCGCACCAAGCTGAAGAACGTCGTCTCGGGCAAGACCGTCGACCGCACCTACAACGCCGGCGCGAAGATCGAGATCGAGAACGTCGACCGCCGCGACTACACGTACCTGTACACCGACGGTGACGGCTACGTCTTCATGGACCAGACCGACTTCGACCAGATCACCGTCGGCGCTGCGACGGTCGGCGACGCGAAGCACTTCCTGCTCGAGAACCAGCAGGTGACGATCGCGATGAACAACGGCAACCCGCTGTACATCGACCTTCCCGCGTCCGTGATCCTCGAGGTCACCTACACCGAGCCGGGCCTGCAGGGCGACCGCTCCTCGGCCGGCACCAAGCCCGCCACACTCGAGACCGGCTACGAGATCCAGGTGCCGCTGTTCCTCGAGACCGGCACCAAGGTTAAGGTCGACACCCGCACGGGTGACTACCTCGGCCGCGAGAAGTAAGGCGTGGGCGCCCGGACGAAGGCGCGCAAGCGCGCTCTCGACATTCTCTTCTCCGCCGATGTGCGCGGTGACGATCTCGCCGTGACGCTCGCCGCCGAGGCCAAGCGCGCCGCGAGCGAGCCCGCGCGTGAGGCCTCCTGGCTCTATGCGCGCGAGATCGTCGACGGCATCATCGACTCCCGTGACGAGATCGACGAGCAGATCACGACGCACAGCAGGGACTGGAAGCTGGAGCGGATGCCCGCGGTGGACCGCGCGCTGCTGCGCATCGCGGTGTGGGAGATCCTTTACAACGACGAGGTTCCGACCGCGGTCGCGATCGATGAGGCCGTCGAACTCGCGAAGGAGTTCTCGACTGACGACTCCGGTGCGTTCGTACACGGTGTCCTCGCACGGGTGGCCCGCTCCGCCTGATCCGTCCGAGACGGGGCACTGTCGGCGGTGTGATTGTCGGCGGTGCCGGAGAGGATGGCAGCATGTCCCTCTCCCGTGATCCGTCCCCTCCGGAGGGATCGGCGGCGGATTGGCGGAGCATCCTCGGTTCCGCGCGCGATGACGCCGACACGGCGCTCGCGCTCGGCGTCGAGCTCCGTGTGCGCGATGGTCGCGGGGCCAACCCGTGGGCCTCGCGTCCGCAGCGCACGGCGACCGCCCGCGACGTCGCGAAGCGCACGGGCGAGATCCTGCTCGGCATCCGCCCGCTCGAGCGGAGCGCGTCGACCGGTGCCTGGGTTCAGGGCGCGGCCACGTGGGACGCGGTGCGCCGTTCCCCCACGCAGTACGGGCGCGATCGCTCGCGGTGGTTCGCTGACCTGCTCAGCATCGCTCGCGACACGCTGCTGTCGGGCACGGCCGGTGATTGGCTGGTCGCCGATCTGATCGAGTCCGGGCTCTTCTGGGGGCATCTGCGCGCCGGCGCGGAGGTTGGCATCCCCCTCGTCGCCACGCAGAAGAGCACCACTGTCGTGCTCGCCGGCGACGCCGCGATCCGGGCGACGGTCGGGAGAGACGACGGGGGCGGGATCGTCGTGCGTCCCGACATCACGATCGATGGTCGCGGTGCAGAGCCCTTCGCCGTCCAGACGATCGGCCACAGCGGCGTGTACGAGATCGCGCAACAGGGGAGCAGCATCCGGGTCACCCTTGCCGAGGTGCCGATCAGCGAGCCCGTCCATGCCCTTCTCGCCGCCAGGACCGGGCTGGCGGTGCCGGCCAGTGACGAGGCCGCCTTCTTCCGTGATGCGTATCCGCTGCTCGCGCGCCGCATCGAGGTGCGCCCTGTCGGCCGGATCGAGCTGCCGGCGCTGCCCGCACCCCGAGCGGTGATCACGCTGTCCTTCCGCCGCGGCGACACGGTCACCTACACCCTCGAGTGGGAGTATCCCGGGTTCGGGCGGGTGCCGTTCTCTCCCAGCGGCGACGCGGTGCGCGACATCGCGGCCGAGGATGCGCTCCGGGACACGCTGCGGTCCGTCTGGAGAGAGCACCTGGGCGAGGAGCTCACCGCGACCGGCTCCTTCCACGACGTCGCCGCCGCCGAGTTCGTCACCCGTACGGTGCCCGCGCTCGAGGCCGAGGGCGTCACGGTCAGCGTCGAGGGCCGTCGCAAGAGCTACCACGAGCTCACGGGCGAGCCGGAGATCACCGTCTCGACCGTCGAGAGCAGCGATCCCGACTGGTTCGATCTGGGGATCCTGGTCAAGATCGACGGGCGCACCATCCCGTTCGAGCCGCTGTTCACGGCGCTCAGCAAGGGGCGCAAGAAGCTCCTCCTGGTCGACGGCAGCTACTTCTCGCTGAATCACCGTGCGCTCGATCGCCTCCGGGAACTGATCGACGAGTCCGGCGCGCTCGACGAGTGGGAGACCGGTCCGCGGATCAGTCGGTACCAGACCGATCTCTGGGAGGAGTTCGAAGACCTCGCCGATGAGGCGATCCCCGCCGTCTCGTGGCGTGCGACCGCCGACGGTCTGCGCGCGGCCACCTCGGTGCCCCCGGTCGCTGTGCCGTCGGGCATCACGGCCGAACTCCGCCCCTATCAGAAGGAGGGTCTCGACTGGCTCGCCTTCCTGTGGAGCCATCGCCTGGGAGGCATCCTCGCCGACGACATGGGGCTCGGCAAGACGCTCCAGCTCCTGGCCCTCATCGTGCATGCGCGAGAGGCGGGGGAGCGGCGACCCTTCCTCGCCGTCGTGCCGACATCGGTCCTCGCCACCTGGCGCAGCGAGGCCGAGCGCTTCGCGCCCACGCTCCGGGTGCGGCTCCGCGGAAACACCCAGGGTCCCTCGGTCGACTCCAGCATCCGCGACGTCGATCTCCTCATCACCACCTATGCCGTCGCCCGGCTCGACGAGGCCGAGTACGCGCGCGTCGAGTGGGCCGGACTCCTCCTGGACGAGGCGCAGTTCGTCAAGAACCCGGCGACCAAGCTGCACCGCGCCATCGCCTCGTTCCGCGCGGATGTGACGTTCGCGGTCACCGGAACGCCGATGGAGAACAGCCTGAGCGAGCTGTGGGCGCTGTTGAAGCTCACCGCTCCCGGTCTCTTCGCCTCGGCGCGGAAGTTCCGCGAGCTGTACATCCAACCCATCGAGCAGGGGAAGGTCCCCGAGAACGAGGAGGGCGGCGCCTACCGTCAGCGTCGCCTCGAGCAGCTTCGTCGGCGGATCCGGCCGCTGCTGCTGCGACGCACGAAGGAGCTCGTGGCACCCGACCTGCCGGCGAAGCAGGAGCAGATCCTCGAGGTCGAGCTCAGCTCCTCCCACCGGGCGCTCTACGACGTCGTGCTGCAGCGCGAACGGCAGAAGGTGCTCGGCCTGCTGGAAGATCTCGACCGCAACCGCTTCATCGTGTTCCGATCGCTCACCCTGATGCGCATGCTCAGCCTGGCCCCGGGGCTCATCGACGCCGCGGATGCGAAGATCGGCTCGCGCAAGCTCGATGTGCTGCTCGAGCGCGTGATCGAGTTGCAGGCCGAAGGGCATCGCGCGCTCGTGTTCAGCCAGTTCACGTCGTTCCTCGACCTCGCCGCGGCCCGCCTCGACGCCGCCGGCATCCCCTACGCGCACCTGGACGGGTCGACGCGCCACCGCCAGAAGGTCGTCGAGAGCTTCACATCGGGAGTGCAACCGGTCTTCCTGATCAGCCTCAAGGCCGGCGGATTCGGCCTCACCCTGACCGAGGCCGACTACGTCTTCCTGCTCGATCCGTGGTGGAATCCGGCGGCCGAGGCGCAGGCCGTCGATCGCACGCACCGCATCGGTCAGGACAGCCAGGTGTTCGTCTACCGGATGATCTCCACCGGCACGATCGAGGAGAAGGTGCTCGACCTGCAGCGCCGCAAAGCGCGGCTGTTCACGGCCGTGCTCGACGATGAGGCGCTGTTCGCACAGTCGCTCTCCGCCGACGACATCCGTGGCCTGTTCGAGAGCTGACCGGATTACTCACGGCCGGGTCGACCGGGCGCACAGGGAGCCGTCGGTACAATCGAACGGTTCACTTTCGGGAGGAATGCAATGCGGATCACGGGACTCGGCCACGCCGGGATGTTCATCGAGACGGTCGGCGGGAACATCATCTGCGACCCGGTCCTCGGACCCTCGTTCTACGGATCCTGGTTCCCGTTCCCCGACAACCGCGGTCTGGACTGGGAGCGCTTCGGACGCGAGGCCGATTTCCTCTGGATCTCGCACCGGCACCGCGACCACTTCGACCCGCGGCTCCTGGAGCGCTACATCCGCAAGGACATCGAGGTGCTGCTTCCGGAGTATCCGACCGACGACCTCGAGAAGGACATCCGCGCCCTCGGCTACACGAACATCACCTACGCTCCTGCCGGCCAGGTGATCCAGCGCGGTGAGCTCAAGATGATGATCACGCCGCTGCGCGCGCCCAGCGACGGCCCCATCGGCGACTCCTCCCTGAGCGTCGACGACGGCACCGGCTCGATGCTGAACCAGAACGACTCGCACCCGCTCGACCTCGAGAAGCTGCTCGACTTCGGCAAGCCCGACGCCTACTTCACCCAGGTGTCCGGTGCGATCTGGTGGCCCATGGTCTACGACCTGCCGCTGGACGCCAAGCAGAACTTCGCCCGGCTCAAGCGCGAGGCGCAGAACAAGCGCGCGATGTACTACATCGAGAAGGTCGATGCCCCACACGTCTTCCCGATGGCAGGGCCCCCCATGTTCCTGCGCGACGACCTGTTCGACTTCAACGGTCTCGGCAAGAACGGCGAGTCGATCTTCACGGACCAGAAGCAGTTCCTCGCGCACATGAAGGAGCTCGCGCCGCGGTACGACGGTCAGCTCTTCATCCCCGGCACGGTCGTCACGATCGACGGGGGAGAGGTCACGAGTGAGCAGACGCTCTACACCGAGGCCGAGATCGCGCACATCTTCGATGAGAAGTGGGAGTACCTCGAGGAACAGCGCGCGAGCCGACAGCAGGAGATCCGCGACGAGGAGGCGTCTCGTGCCGAGATCATCCCGCCCGCAGAGATGCTCGAGGCGATCAAGACCTGGTGGGAACCGCTGCTGAAGAAGTCCCGCACCATCCGGCTCGGTGTCGGCGGTTGCGTGCGCTTCCGCATCGGCGAGCTCGACATGGTGGTCGACTTCCCCCGCGCGAAGGTCCGCGAGTACGCGGGCGAGGAGTGCGTGTACTGGTACACGATCCCCGCCGACCTGGTCTCGACGAACATCGTCGATCACGAGATCGACTGGTCCAACTCGATCTTCCTCTCGATGCAGTTCTCGGTGGGCCGCAGCGGCAAGTTCAACGAGTTCCTCACCACGTTCCTCAAGTGCCTCTCGGTCGATCGGATCGAGTACGTGGAGAACTGGTACCAGGAGCAGACCGACCAGACCGAAGATACCGAGATCGGCGACTGGGTCGTTCAGCGCCGCTGCCCGCACCTGCGCGCCGACCTCACCCGCACGGGCACGGTCGACGAGGACGGGATCCTCACGTGCAGCATGCACGACTGGAAGTGGGATCTGAAGACCGGCCGCTGCCTCTCCACCGCCGGCCACCCGATCCGCTCGTCGAAGATCGACGAGGTCACCGATCCGGTCCTGCAGGAAGCGAGCTGATCCGCCGGAGCTCGCGCTCCGATAGACTTTCGTCACAAGCAACCTTTAACACCGTCCTGTGAGGCGGAGAAGGGAGCGGCCGATGAGCATGCGCACTGTGCTGCACGAAGCCGACATCTCACGAGCGCTGACCCGTATCGCGCACGAGATCCTCGAATCCAATCGAGGTGCCGAGAACCTCGTCCTGCTGGGCATTCCGACCCGCGGCGTCACTCTCGCCCATCGCCTCGGCCTGCTGATCAGCGAGATCGCGCAGCAGTCCGTCCCGGTCGGCGCGCTCGATGTCACGCTCTTCCGCGACGACCTCGCCAAGCACCCGACGCGTTCCCCGCGGCCCACCGAGATCCCGGTGGGCGGAATCGACGGCAAGACGGTCGTGCTCGTCGATGACGTGCTCTTCTCCGGCCGCAGCATCCGTGCCGCTCTCGACGCCATCCAGTCGATCGGACGCCCCGCCGTCGTTCGCCTGGCGATCCTCGTCGACCGCGGACACCGCGAGCTCCCGATCCGCCCGGACTTCATCGGCAAGAACATCCCCTCCGCCCGCACCGAGCGGGTCAACGTGCGCCTCTTCGAGAACGACGGGGCCGAGGAGGTGACGATCGGCGAATGAGACACCTCCTCGACACCCGCACCCTCGATCGGGCGACTGCCCTGCGCATCCTCGATGTCGCCGAGGACATGTCCGACACGCAGTCGCGTGAGGTCAAGAAGCTCCCGACGCTGCGCGGCAAGACCGTGGTGAACCTCTTCTTCGAGGATTCGACACGCACCCGCATCTCGTTCGAGGCCGCCGCCAAGCGCCTCTCCGCCGATGTCATCAACTTCGCGGCGAAGGGTTCCAGCGTCTCGAAGGGCGAGAGCCTGAAGGACACCGCGCAGACGCTCGAGGCCATCGGCGCCGACGCGGTCGTGGTCCGCCACCCCGGATCCGGCGCCCCGCAGACGCTCGCCACCAGCGGCTGGATCTCCGCCGGCGTCGTCAACGCCGGAGACGGCACGCACGAGCACCCGACGCAGGCCCTGCTCGACGCCTTCACCATCCGCAAGCGCCGCTTCGGCGCCGAGAGCCGCGGTCGCGATCTGAGCGGACTGCGGGTCGTGATCGTCGGCGACGTGCTGCATTCGCGGGTCGCCCGCTCCAACGTCTGGCTGCTCACCACGCTCGGAGCAGAGGTCACCCTGGTCGCGCCGCCGACCTTGGTTCCCCAGAACGTGTCGCTCTGGCCGGTCCGCGTGGTCTACGACCTCGATGAGGCTCTGGCCGAGGACCCGGACGCGGTGATGATGCTGCGCATCCAGCTGGAACGCATGAACGCCGCATATTTCCCGACTGAGCGGGAGTATTCCCGTCGATGGGGTCTGGACGCACGGCGTGTGGCCGGTCTTCCGGCAGGTAGCATTGTCATGCACCCCGGACCCATGAACCGGGGACTGGAGATCTCCTCCGAAGCTGCCGATTCCCCCCGCTCGACGGTGCTGGAACAGGTCACGAACGGGGTCTCCGTCCGCATGGCGGTGCTGTACCTGCTGCTGGCAGGAGAACGAGACGACGAACGAGGGGGAGACCTGTGAACGAGACCCTCGTCATCACCGGTGCACAGCTGCTCGGTGCCGAGAGCGCCGACATCATGATCGAAGACGGCCGGATCGCCGAGATCGGCACCGGGCTCACGCGCTCCGGCGCGCGCGTCATCGACGCGGCAGGGCTGGTCGCCCTTCCGGGCCTCGTCGACCTGCACACGCATCTGCGCGAGCCCGGCTACGAGGCTTCCGAGACGATCCTCACGGGAACGAGGGCGGCGGCTGCCGGTGGCTTCACCGCTGTGTTCGCGATGCCCAACACCTCGCCGGTCGCCGACACCGCCGGCGTCGTCGAGCAGGAGCTCGCGCTCGGCGAAGCGGCCGGCTACGCCACGGTGCAGCCCATCGGCGCCGTGACGGTCGGGCAGAAGGGCGAGCGCCTCGCCGAGCTGGGAGCGATGGCCACGTCCCGCGCACAGGTCCGCGTCTTCAGCGACGACGGCTTCTGCGTGTTCGATCCGCTCATCATGCGCCGCGCGCTGGAGTACGTGAAGTCGTTCGACGGCGTCATCGCCCAGCATGCGCAGGACCCCCGCCTCACCGAGGGCGCGCAGATGAACGAGGGCACGGTCTCGGCCGAGCTCGGCCTGGCCGGATGGCCCGCCGTCGCCGAGGAGTCGATCATCGCCCGCGACGTGCTGCTGGCCGAGCACGTCGGGTCGCGGCTGCACGTGTGCCACCTCTCGACCGCGGGCTCGGTGGACATCATCCGCTGGGCCAAGAAGCGCGGCATCAACGTCACCGCCGAGGTCACCCCTCACCACCTGCTCCTCACCGACGAGCTCGTGCGCGGGTACGACGCGCGCTACAAGGTCAATCCTCCGCTGCGTAGGGAAGAGGATGTGCTCGCCGTGCGCGAGGGCCTCGCCGACGGCACGATCGACATCGTCGCCACCGACCATGCGCCGCACCCGAGCGAGCACAAGGCGTGCGAGTGGCAGGCCGCGGCGAACGGCATGGTGGGGCTGGAGAGCGCCCTGCGCGTCGTGCACCAGTCGATGGTGCAGACCGGGCTTCTCGAGTGGTCGGACATCGCGCGGGTGATGAGCGCAGCACCGGCACGGATCGGGCGACTGGCAGGTCACGGCACGCCGCTCGAGGTCGGTCAGCCCGCCCAGATCACGCTCTACGACGCCTCGGTCGACGGCGTGTTCACGGAAGCCGACCTCCATGGTCGGAGCGTGAACTCGCCCTACCTCGGCCGCGACCTCCCCGGACGCGTGCAGTACACGATCCACGGCGGTGTCCTCACCGTCGACGGCGGAAGCGTCGTCGAGGAGCTTCGCGCATGAGCGCTCGGGACCTCGCCGTCGCGATCACGATCGCGGTCGCGCTCCTGGTGCTGCTGGTGATGCTCCTGGCCTGGCGACGACGAATCCGCCGCGACTCCGTGTTCACGGCCCCGCTGGGGGTTCCGGAGCACGCGGAGGTCTTCCGCCGCGACGAGGTGCTCTACGTGTCGACGACACGGCACGAGCAGCCGCTCGAGCGTCTCGCGGTGTCGCCTCTCGCGTACCGGGCCCGTGGTGAGCTGGCGGTCACGGATCGCGGCATCGCCCTCTGCCTCGATGGCGCGCCGACGGTCTTCCTCGCGAACGACCGCCTCGTCGCGGTCGACCGCGCCACGGTCACGATCGACCGCGTCGTGGAGCCCGGCGGCCTCGTGCGCCTCGCCTGGAGCATCGACGACGAGACGGTCGTCGACAGCTATCTGCGCCTCGCCACCGGCGACCCTCAGAACCTCATCTCCGACCTGCAGCGGCTCGTCCCCGCCGCCCCCGACACAGGAGCAACGTCATGACCCTTTCGACATCCTCCGGGCAGGCCTCCGCGGCCCAGCTCCCCGATCCCGCCGTCCTGGTCCTGGAAGACGGCACCCGACACATCGGACGCGCCTACGGCGCGCGCGGTCGTACACTGGGCGAAGTCGTCTTCGCGACCGGCATGTCCGGATACCAGGAGACCATCACCGATCCCTCCTACGCGGGGCAGATCGTCCTGCAGACGGCACCGCACATCGGCAACACCGGCATGAACGATGAAGATGCCGAATCGCGCCGCATCTGGGTCGCCGGCTACATCGTGCGCGACCCTTCGCGCGTCGTGTCCAACTGGCGGGCGAACGCCTCGCTCGACGACGTGCTCGTCGAGGACGGAGTCGTCGGCATCAGCGGCATCGACACCCGTTCGATCACCCGGCACATCCGCTCGGCCGGCTCCATGCGCGGGGGGATCTTCTCCGGGGCGGATGCGGCGCTCGACCCGCAGGAGCAGGTGCGCATCGTCCGCGAAGCTCCCGAGATGGCCGGACGCAATCTGTCCGCCGAGGTCTCGGTCGACGTCGCGACCGTGACGACCGCCATGGGTGAGCGCATCGGCAACCTCGCCGTGCTCGATCTCGGTGTGAAGCAGGCGACGATCGACAACCTCGCCGCCCGCGGCTTCGAGGTGCATGTGCTGCCGCAGAACGTGACGATCGACGATATCCGCGCGGTCGATCCCGTCGCGGTGTTCTACTCGAACGGTCCCGGCGACCCCGCGGCCTCCGGTGATCACGTCGAGCTGCTGCGCTCTGTGCTCGATGCGGGGCTGCCGTTCTTCGGGATCTGCTTCGGCAACCAGCTGCTCGGGCGCGCCCTGGGCCTCGGCACCTACAAGCTGCCGTTCGGGCACCGCGGCATCAACCAGCCGGTGCTGGACAAGCAGACCGGCAGGGTCGAGATCACGGCGCACAACCACGGCTTCGCGGTCGAGGCTCCGATCGAGGGCACCTTCGACAGCCCGAACGGCTACGGCAAGGTCGAGGTCAGCCACGTCGGCCTCAACGACAACGTGGTCGAGGGACTCCGCGCCCTCGACATCCCCGCCTTCTCGGTGCAGTACCACCCCGAGGCCGCAGCAGGCCCGCACGACGCCAACTACCTCTTCGACAGGTTCCGCGACCTCGTCATCGCAAGCCAGAAGGACTCCAAGTAATGCCCAAGCGCGACGACATCAATTCCGTCCTCGTCATCGGCTCCGGCCCGATCGTCATCGGTCAGGCGTGCGAGTTCGACTACTCCGGCACCCAGGCGTGCCGCGTGCTGCGCGAGGAGGGCGTCCGGGTCATCCTGGTCAACTCCAACCCGGCCACGATCATGACCGATCCCGACTTCGCCGATGCGACCTACATCGAGCCGATCACGTGGCAGGTGATCGAGACGATCATCGCCAAGGAGCGGCCCGACGCGATCCTGCCGACGCTCGGCGGGCAGACCGCGCTGAACGCCGCGATCGAGCTGCACAACCACGGCATCCTCGAGAAGTACGACGTCGAGCTCATCGGCGCCAGCTTCGAGGCGATCAACAAGGGCGAGGATCGTCAGATCTTCAAGCAGCTGGTCCTCGATGCGGGGGCCGACGTGGCGGACTCGCGCATCGCGCACACGATGGATGAGGTGCTGGCGGCCGCCGATGAGCTCGGCTACCCGATGGTGGTCCGTCCGAGCTTCACGATGGGGGGCCTCGGCTCCGGATTCGCGTACGACGAGGAGGATCTGCGGCGCATCGCCGGCGCGGGCCTGCGCGACTCGCCCACCACCGAGGTGCTCCTGGAGGAGTCCATCCTCGGCTGGAAGGAGTACGAGCTCGAGCTCATGCGCGACACGGCCGACAACACCGTCGTCGTCTGCTCGATCGAGAACGTCGACCCCGTCGGCGTGCACACGGGCGACTCGATCACGGTCGCTCCCGCGCTCACCCTCACCGACCGCGAGTACCAGAAGATGCGCGACATCGGCATCGACATCATCCGCGCCGTCGGCGTCGACACCGGCGGTTGCAACATCCAGTTCGCGGTGGACCCGACCAACGGTCGCATCATCGTCATCGAGATGAACCCGCGCGTCTCGCGCTCCAGCGCTCTGGCGTCCAAGGCCACCGGATTCCCGATCGCCAAGCTCGCCGCCAAGCTGGCCCTGGGCTACCGTCTCGACGAGATCCCGAACGACATCACGGGTGTCACGCCGGCGAGCTTCGAGCCGACGCTCGACTACGTCGTCGTGAAGGTTCCGCGCTTCGCGTTCGAGAAGTTCCCGGCCGCCGACGCGACGCTGACCACGACCATGAAGTCCGTGGGCGAGGCCATGGCGATCGGCCGTAACTACGCGACTGCCCTGCAGAAGGCGCTCCGCTCGCTGGAGAAGCGCGGATCGAGCTTCCACTGGGGCGCCGAGGAGCGCTCGGTGGAGGAGCTTCTCGAGATCTCGAAGGTTCCGACGGACGGCCGGATCGTGACGCTGCAGCAGGCGCTGCGCAAGGGCGCGACGGTCGAGCAGGCCTTCGACGCGACGGCGATCGACCCGTGGTTCCTCGACCAGATCGTGCTGATCAACGAGGTCGCCGAGATCGTGCGCACCGCGTCCGAGCTCGACGCGGCGACTCTTCGCTACGCCAAGGAGCACGGCTTCTCCGACGCGCAGCTCGCCGAGCTCCGCGGCATCTCCGAAGCGGAGGTCAGGGGCGTGCGTCACGGCCTCGGCATCCGCCCGGTGTACAAGACGGTCGACACCTGCGCCGGCGAGTTCCCCGCCCTCACCCCGTACCACTACTCGAGCTACGACTTCGAGACCGAGGTCGCGCCGTCGGATCGCACCAAGGTGGTCATCATCGGCTCCGGACCGAACCGCATCGGCCAGGGCGTCGAGTTCGACTACTCGTGCGTGCACGCGTCGTTCGCGCTGTCGGATGCCGGGTTCGAGACCGTCATGGTCAACTGCAACCCGGAGACGGTCTCGACCGACTACGACACCTCCGACCGCCTGTACTTCGAGCCGCTGACGCTCGAGGACGTGCTGGAGGTGCTCGACGCCGAAGCCGCGAGCGGCACCATCCTCGGTGTCGTGTGCCAGCTCGGCGGGCAGACGCCGCTCGGACTCGCGAAGGGCATCGAGGCCGCCGGTTACACCGTTCTCGGAACCAGCCCCGAGGCGATCGACCTGGCGGAGGAACGCGAGCTCTTCTCCCGCCTGCTCGATGACGCAGGTCTCGTCGCGCCGCGCAACGGCACCGCGATTGATGTCGAAGGCGCCGTACGTATCGCCGAGGAGATCGGCTACCCGGTGCTGGTGCGTCCGAGCTTCGTGCTCGGCGGCCGCGGCATGGAGATCGTCTACGACACCGCGTCGCTGCGCGACTACTTCGTGCGCACCGCGGGGGAGGTCGTCATCGAGGAGGGCAAGCCCCTTCTCGTCGATCGCTTCCTCGACGACGCGATCGAGCTCGACGTCGACGCGCTCTACGACGGAACCGACCTGTACATCGGCGGCGTCATGGAGCACCTCGAAGAGGCCGGCATCCACTCGGGCGACTCCAGCTGCACGCTGCCGCCGGTCTCGCTCGGCCGCACCGACGTCGACCGGGTGCGCGAGGCCACACTCGCGATCGCCGAGGGCGTGGGAGTGCGTGGACTGCTCAACGTGCAGTTCGCCATCAGCGCCGGAGTGCTCTACGTGATCGAGGCGAACCCGCGTGCGAGCCGCACCGTGCCGTTCGTGTCGAAGGCGCTCGGCATCCCCATGGCCAAGGCGGCGAGCCGCGTGATGACCGGTTCCACGATCGCGGAGCTGCGCGCGGAGGGCCTGCTTCCCGAGCAGGACGGCTCCCGCGTCCCGCTCGACGCACCGGTGTCGGTCAAGGAGGCCGTGCTCCCGTTCAAGCGGTTCCGCACCGCCGACGGCAAGACGGTCGACTCCGTGCTCGGACCGGAGATGCGCTCCACCGGTGAGGTCATGGGCATCGACCGCGACTTCCCGACAGCGTTCGCGAAGAGCCAGGCGGCGGCCTATGGCGGCATGCCCACGTCGGGAACCGTGTTCATCTCGGTCGCCGACTCGGACAAGCGTGCGGTCATCCTGCCCGCGCACCGCCTGCAGCAGCTCGGCTTCACGATCGTCGCGACCGAGGGCACAGCCGAGATCCTCTCGCGCAACGGCATCGCCGTCACCGTCGTCGAGAAGTACAGTGCGACGCAGGAGTCCGGGGCCAAGAACATCGTCGACCTCATCAACGAGGGCGCGATCGACATCGTCGTGAACACTCCGTCCGGCGGCGCCGCTCGCGCCGACGGCTACGAGATCCGCGCCGCAGCGGTGGCCGCCGACAAGGCCCTGTTCACCACGATGGCCGTGCTCGGTGCCGCCGTGAGCGGAATGGACGCCGCCCACGAGGGTTTCCAGGTGAAGAGCCTCCAGGAGTACGCGCTGGACCGGAAGGCGGCGCTGTGAGCGAACGCTTCGGCGAGCGGGTGCGCTCCGCCCTCCGGGCGAAGGGACCGCTCTGCGTCGGCATCGATCCCCACGCCGCGCTGCTCGCGGCGTGGGGGTTGAGCGACGACGCGCAGGGGGTCCGCGAGTTCGGCCTGCGCACGGTCGAGGCAGCCGCAGGGAAGGTCGCCGTCGCGAAGCCGCAGGTGTCGTTCTTCGAGCGCTTCGGCTCTCGAGGCATCGCGGCGCTCGAAGATGTTCTCGCCGCTGCGCGCGCTGCAGGACTGATCGTGATCGCCGACGCCAAGCGGGGCGACATCGGATCGACGATGGACGACTACGCGCGTGCGTGGCTCACGCCGGGTTCGCCGCTGGAGGCCGATGCCCTCACCGTGAGCCCGTTCCTCGGGGTGGGTGCTCTCGACGGGACTTTCGCCGTGGCCGAGAAGAACGGAAAGGGCCTGTTCGTGCTGGCGGCGACCAGCAACTCCGAGGCGGAAGGGCTGCAGCGGTCCACGGACTCCGCCGGCATCACGGTGTCGGCAGCGGTCATCTCCGAGGTCTCGGCGCGCAACGCCGAGTCGTCTGCCGCGGGGGAGTGGGGGAGCTTCGGATTCGTCATCGGCGCCACCGTCGACTGGACCAGGGCCGGTATCGAGCCGTTCACGCCGGCAGCACCGATCCTTGCTCCCGGTTTCGGTGCACAGGGAGCCACGCCGGCTGATCTCCGCCCGCGTTTCGGGACGATGTCGGCAGCGGTGATCGCGAGTGAGAGCCGCAGCATCCTCTCCGCCGGTCCGGCCGATCTGATGGAGGCCATCTCCGCACGCGCGGCCGAGTATCGCGAGGTGGCCGGTGTCTGACGCACAGCGCACGGTCCCCGAGGTCGACAGGGCTGCAGCGGCGCGCCGCGCCGTGGAGCGTCGCCGCGCCAGGGCCTCGGTCAAGCGCGACCTCACGATGCGCGTGGTGACACCGCAGGCCGTTCTTCATCGTGCGAGCGCCGACGCCGATTCGGTGGAGGGCTCGATGCGCATCACCGACTTCCTGCTGGCACTTCCCGCGATCGGCGCTGGCAAGCGCGACCGGGTGCTCGAGGAGCTGCACATCTCGCCGGTCAAGCGTCTCGGTGGGCTCGGCGCGCGCCAGCGCCGGGTGCTGGAGTCGTGGCTCGACTCGCGCTTCCCGGTGCCGACGCCTCGTGGTGCCCGGAGCCGGCTGCTGGTCCTGGCAGGGCCCACCGCCGTGGGCAAGGGCACGGTCGCCGCGCACATCCGTGAGCACAACCCGGAGATCCACCTGTCGGTCTCGGCGACGACCAGGCCCCCGCGCCCGGGCGAGATCGACGGCGTGCACTACTACTTCGTCGACGACGCGGAGTTCGACCGGCTCATCGCCGACGACGAACTGCTCGAGTACGCCGTGGTGCACAACCGCTCCCGGTACGGCACGCCGCGCGCGCCGATCGATGCCGCGCTGGCCGAGGGCAAGACGGTCCTGCTCGAGATCGACCTGCAGGGTGCGCGCCAGGTGCGTCGCGCCGAACCCGCCGCGACGCTGATCTTCCTGCTGCCTCCGAGCTGGGATGAACTCGTCCATCGGCTGGTCGGACGAGGCACCGAAGACGCCGAGGAGAGGGCCAGGCGACTGCGCACCGCGAAGGTCGAACTCGCCGCTCAGAACGAGTTCGATCACCTCATCGTGAACGAGGACGTCGCCACGGCGGCTCGCGAGGTCGTAGAATTGTCTACAAGCTCTGCGCGCTGATCGTCTTCGCGCGCCTTTCGCACCGTCTTCGCGACGATCCCGTCGCCTGATCAGGAGGTCTCACCATGGCCGGACACAACAACGGCATCATCGATCCCCCCATCGACAACCTGCTCGACCGCGTCGACTCGAAGTACGAGCTCGTCATCTACGCCGCCAAGCGCGCGCGTCAGATCAACGACTACTACTCCGACCTGCACGAGGGAAACCTCTTCGACAACGTCGGCCCGCTCGTGGACTCCTCGGTCGAGGACAAGCCGCTCACCATCGCGCTGCACGAGATCAACGAGGACAAGCTCCGCCTTCGTCACGCAGAGTGATATTCGAGACCGCGCCTCCCGTACGTCGGAGGCGCGGTCCAGAATGGGTGCAACACCCTCCATCCGTCCGTCCCGTTCTGGAGTACCGATGAGCGCCCTGCGTCTGTTCACGTCCGAGTCCGTCACCGAAGGGCACCCGGACAAGATCTGCGATCAGATCTCCGACAGCATCCTCGACGGCCTCATCGCGAAGGACAAGGGTTCCCGCGTCGCCGTGGAGACGCTCGTCACCACGGGCCTCGTGCATGTGGCCGGTGAGATCCGCACCGACGCCTACGTCGACATCCCCACGATCGTGCGCCAGGTCGTGAACGGCATCGGCTACACCTCCAGCGACACCGGCTTCGACGGTTCTTCGTGCGGCGTCAGCATCTCGGTCGGCGAGCAGTCGACCGACATCGCCCACGGCGTCGACAGTGCCCAGGAGCACCGTGACGGGTCATCGGTCGACCCGCTCGACGCTCTCGGTGCCGGTGACCAGGGCATCATGTTCGGCTTCGCCACGAACGAGACTCCACAGCTCATGCCGATGGCCGCCTGGACCGCCCATCGCCTCGCCGAGCGTCTCACCGAGGTGCGCCGCAGCGGAGCACTGCCTTTCCTGCGACCCGACGGCAAGACCCAGGTCACGCTCGGCTACGACGGCTTCACACCGAAGACCGTCGACGCGGTCGTGGTCTCGACCCAGCACCACCCCGACATCTCGCAGGAAGAGCTCAAGGCACAGGTCCGTGAGCACGTGATCGACCCGGTGCTCGCGACCACCGGACTCGACCTCGACGACGTCACTTTCTACATCAACCCCGCGGGTCCCTTCGTCACCGGCGGCCCCAAGGGCGATGCCGGTCTCACCGGCCGCAAGATCATCATCGACACGTACGGCGGGGCCTCCCGCCACGGTGGCGGCGCCTTCAGCGGCAAGGACCCGTCCAAGGTCGACCGCTCGGGTGCCTACGCCACGCGATGGGTGGCGAAGAACGCCGTCGCCGCAGGTCTCGCCGACCGCCTCGAGGTGCAAGTCGCCTATGCGATCGGTGTCGCGCGCCCTGTGGGTCTGTACGTCGAGTCCTTCGGCACGGGCAAGGTGTCGGACGAGGTCATCACGCGCGCGATCAACGAGGTGTTCGATCTTCGTCCGCAGGCGATCATCGAGCAGCTCGACCTGTTGCGCCCGATCTACGCCCAGACGGCCGCCTACGGGCACTTCGGCCGCGAGCTCCCCGACTTCACCTGGGAGCGCACCGACCGCGCCGAAGAGCTGCGCCGCGCTGCCGGGCTCTGATGGGACCGCGGTCCTGATGCCTCCGGAGAGCCGGCGCATCGCGCGCGTGCTCCTCGATTCCCCTCTGCCTCAGCTCGATCGGCTCTTCGACTACGCCCTTCCTGCGCAGTGGGGTGAGGTTCCGCTGGGTGTTCGTGTCCAGGTGCCGCTGCGCACCGCCGGGCGCGTAATCGACGGCTACGTGGTCGACATCGACACCGAGGACGACGCCGACCGGGCGCTGTCCGAGGTCGAGAGCGTGGTGTCCACGGTGCCGGTGCTCCCCGAGCGTCTGCACACCCTCGCGCGTCGCGTCGCGGATCGGGCAGCGGGTTCGGCGTCCGACGTGTTGCGCCTGGTGATCCCCAAGCGTCAGGTGCGCGTGGAGAAGGCCTGGACCGCAGACACGCCGGCCGAGACACCCGATGCGGAGGCACTCCTCGTCGCAGAGGAGACCGTCGGCCTGTACGACGGCCTCGGCGAGGTGCTCGACTCGGGCGGGCGCGCGGCTGTGGAGGCGATTCCCCAACTCGTCGACGGCATGCAGGGATGGGCCCGCCTGCTGGCCGCGTCGGCCGCTCGCATGCTCGCCGCCGGCAGATCATCGATCATCGTCGTGCCCGACAGCCGTGACCTGGACCGGCTCCTCGCAGCTCTCGAGTCCCTCGTCCCCGCCGGTGCTGTGGTGCGTCACGATTCCCGGCAGAGCAACCCCGATCGCTATCGCGGCTTCCTCCGCACCCTCGAGGACGCCCCCTGCATCGTGGTGGGAAACCGATCAGCCGTCTACTCTCCCGTCGTGGCGGGACTGGTCGCGATCTGGGACGACGGCGATCCGCTTCTGGGGGAACCGCTGGCCCCGTACGTCAACGCACGAGACGCCGCCCTCCTGCGTCAGGAGCTGGAAGGGTCGGCCCTGCTGTTCGCCGGCCACACGCGGACGACCGATGTCGAACGCCTGGTCGTCCTCGGCTGGCTGCAGGATGTCAGAGCGGCGCGTCGTGTACTTCCTCGCGTCGTGCTCAGCACACCGCAGGAGATGGAGCAGCCGACCGCCCAGCGCATGCCGTCCTCCGCCTTCCTCGCCGCACGCACCGCTGCAGCCGAGGGCCCGGTGCTCGTGCAGGTCTCCCGACCCGGCTTCTCGCCCTCTCTCGTGTGCGCGGACTGTCGGGCTCCGGCGCGCTGTGCACACTGCGGGGGGCCGCTCGGCGCGAAGCACCGTGGTGCCGTGCCGGTGTGCGCCTGGTGCGGCCGGGCCGCCAGCACCTGGTCGTGCCCCTCGTGCTCCTCGACGAAGCTGCGCCTCGCCTCTTCAGGCAGCGAACGCACCGCCGATGAACTGGGTCGCGCGTTTCCCGGCGTTCGGGTGATCGTCGCCGACAGCGCGCACCCGGTGGAGCGCGTCTCGGCGGCACCTGCGCTGGTGGTCGCCACACGCGGTGCCGAGCCCATCGCCGACGGCGGTTATCGCGCTGTCGTGCTCCTG
Source organism: Microbacterium sp. Root1433D1 (assembly GCF_001426835.1). Classification (NCBI taxonomy): domain Bacteria; kingdom Bacillati; phylum Actinomycetota; class Actinomycetes; order Micrococcales; family Microbacteriaceae; genus Microbacterium; species Microbacterium sp. Root1433D1. The sequence continues at coordinate 525,832 of NZ_LMFN01000002.1, forward strand.
GACGGCCCGCGCATGCTCCAAGCCCCCGATCTGCGCGTCGCCGAGTCGTGCCTGCGCTGGTGGTCGAACGCGGCAGCACTGGCGGCGCCGGGCGCTCCGATCCACCTGGTCGGCGTCAACGGGGCCGCAGCGAGGGCGCTGGCGACCTGGAACCAGGCGGGCCACGCCAGGGTCGAGCTCGAGAGCCGCGCTCCGCTGCACATGCCGCCGACGACGCGAGTGGCCCTGGTGCAGGGCTCGGCGTCTGCGGTCGCCGGCGCACTGGCCGCGCTGAACGACCTCGCCCTGCCTGCCGATGCGGTGCTCGGCCCTGTCCCCGTCGAGTCCGACGACATCCCGCCGCGGGTCCGCGCTCTGGTGCGATTCGAGTACGGCGCGGGGGCGCGCGTCGCGACCGCCCTGCGCGCCGCGGTCGTGGCGGAAGCCGTCAGCGGGCGTCGCCGAAAGGGGCGTGCGACCAAGAGCACGCTCTCCGTCCGCCTCGATATCCTCGAACCAGAGCTCTGACCCTTCCGGAGAACCTTCATGCGCCTCGTCTTCGCCGGCACACCCGCTGCGGCTGTGCCCACCCTTCGCCGTCTCGCGGCATCCCACGACATCGCTGCCGTCGTCACTCGACCGGACGCGCCTCTCGGGCGTCGTCGCGTGCTGACCGCGTCGCCGGTGGCTCAGGCGGCCGAGGAGCTGGGCCTCCCGATCATCAAGGCCGCCCGGCTCGACGATGCCGTGACCGCGGAGATCACGGCGCTCGAGGTGGACCTCGGCGTGATCGTGGCCTACGGCGGCCTGGTGCGCGAACCCCTGCTCTCGGCGCCGAGAGCAGGATGGATCAACCTGCACTTCTCGCTGCTGCCCGCCTGGCGCGGAGCGGCACCGGTCCAGCGCGCTCTGATCGCCGGAGACGCGGTGCTCGGAGCGAGCGTCTTCCAGCTGGTCGCTGAGCTGGACGCCGGCGATGTGTTCGCGACGCACGCGGTCGATGTTCCCGAGACGGCGACGGCAGGGGAGGCCCTCGAAGCGCTCGCGTCGGAAGGTGCCGGACTCACCGCAGACGTGGTCTCCTCGATCGCGGACGGCACGGCGCTGGCGGTTCCCCAGGAGGGCGAGCCGACCTTCGCCGCCAAGCTCGCCCTCGCCGACGGACTGCTCGACTGGAATCAGCCGCTCGACGCCGTGTTCGCCCGCTTCCGCGGCGTGACCCCCGAGCCGGGAGCACACACGACCGTCGCGGGTCAGCCTCTCAAGGTGCTCGAAGCGGCTCCGGCGCCGGATGCCGAATCGCTCGCTCCCGGGCGTCTCCGGGGCACCAAGACCGCCCTCCACATCGGCACGGGCACCACACCTCTCGCCGTCACGCGGGTCCAGCCCGCTGGCAAGGGCGCGATGAATGCAGTCGACTGGTGGCGTGGTCTGCGCGGCGGCGACGAACTGGTGGCCGGAGAATGAGCGACGAAGGGCGGAGCCGCCGATCCACGCCATCGAACGGGCGACCGCGTGGCGCGCGAGGTGCGACAGACGGGCGCCGTGGTGGTCAGCACAGCCCCGTCCGCACCGTGCAGCCCGCCCGACGGGTGGCCTACGACGTGCTGCGCGCGGTGTCGGAGACCGACGCCTACGCGAACCTTGTGCTCCCCACGGCGATCGCTGAGGCGCGACTCACGCCTCAGGATGCGGCTCTCGCCACCGAGCTGACCTACGGCACGCTGAGGCGCCTCGGCACCTATGACGCGATCATCGCCGCCGCGGCGGGTCGCTCGCCGGACAGCATCGACCCCGCCGTCCTCGATGCGCTGCGCCTCGCGGTGCATCAGCTGCTCGCCACGCGCGTCGCCTCGCACGCGGCCGTCAACGAGTCCGTGAACCTCGTGGCCACGGAATCCGGACGAGGAGCGTCGAGCTTCGCGAACGCGGTTCTCCGCAGGATCACCCGTGAATCGGGCGAAGAATGGCAGACGCGCGTCGAGCAGCACGCGCGGTCCGACGATGAGCGGCTGGCGCTGCGCGCCGCGCACCCGGTGTGGGTGATCCGCGCTCTGCGCCGTGCTCTCGCGGCGGAGGGCCGTGGCGAGGAGCTGGAGGCGCTCCTCGAGGCCGACAACGCCTCGCCGGATGTGACACTCGTCGCCCTTCCGGGGCTGGCCGAGCCGGGGGAACCCCGCCTTCCCTACGCATCGACGGCCTTCGTGTCTCCCGGGGGCGATCCGCGTCGTGCGGTCGAGGGTTCCGGTGGCACGGTGCGCGTGCAGGACGAGGGATCCCAGCTCGTGGCGCTCGCCCTGGCCGGTGCCGCTCCGATCACCGCCGGCGAGCGCTGGCTCGATCTGTGCGCCGGCCCCGGCGGCAAGACCGCTCTCCTGGCCGCAGTGGCGCACGAGCACGAGGTCACTCTGGAAGCGAACGAGATCGTCCCGGTCCGGGCGCGACTGGTGCGCAAGGCGCTCAGAGCCGTACCCGGCGAGATCGTCGTGCACGAGCAGGACGGGCGTGCACTCGCGTCGGCTCGGCCGGGGGAGTTCGACCGTATCCTCGTCGATGCTCCCTGCACGGGCCTGGGCGCACTGCGCCGTCGCCCTGAGGCGCGGTGGCGGAAGTCTCCGGCCGATGTCGCCGAACTGGTACCGCTCCAGGTGGAGCTGCTCTCGGCGGCCCTGGACGCTCTCGCCCCCGGCGGGATCGTCGCCTACGTCACGTGCTCGCCACACCTCGCCGAAACCACAGGGGTCGTGAAGGAGGTGCTGCGCGACCGCGCGGACATCGTCGAGCTCGACGCCCGTGCGGCGATCGCCGACGTCGCTCGCTCGCCGATCGATCTGGCCGACGAAGGCCGGACGGGTTCGGGTAGTGCTCAGCTCTGGCCGCACCGCCACGGGACGGATGCCATGTTCCTCGCGCTCCTGCAGCGCACCGCAACGGAGAACACTCCATCAGGGAAGGAAGACTAGGACCGTGGAACTGCCTCGCGCCCCGCGCATCAACCCGAGCATCCTCGCCGCCGACTTCGTGAACATGCAGGCGGATCTCGCCCGGATCGCGACCGCTGACTTCGCGCATGTCGACGTGATGGACAATCACTTCGTCCCCAACCTGACGTTCGGTCCGCAGATGGTCGAGCGCATCCAGGCGACCAGCCCGATCCCGCTCGATGTGCACCTCATGATCACGGATCCCGAGCGATGGGCTCCCGAGTACGCGGAGATCGGCGCGGCGAGCGTCACCTTCCATCTCGAGGCCGCGGACGACCCCGTCGCGCTGGCGCGCCGGCTCCGCGAGATCGGCTCTCGGGCCGGAGTCGCGGTGAAGCCCGCGACGCCCGTGGAATCCCTCTACGACGTGCTCGACGAGTTCGATCAGATCCTCGTGATGACCGTCGAACCCGGTTTCGGTGGACAGAGCTTCATGCCGGAGACGATGCCGAAACTTCGCGCTCTCGCCGAGGAGGCGCGTCGGAGAGGATCCCAGATCTGGCTCCAGGTCGACGGGGGCATCTCCGATCGCACCATCGAGATCGCGGCCGCCGCGGGTGCCGACACCTTCGTGGCGGGTTCGGCCGTGTACGGCGCCGATGATGTCGAGGCGGCCGTCACCCGGCTGAGAGACCTCGCCAGAGCCGCTAGCCTGGAAGCGTGAAGACTTTCGACGAGCTGTTCGCCGAGCTCAGCGTCAAGGCCGAGACCCGCCCTGAGGGATCGGGAACGGTCGCCGAGCTCGACGGCGGTGTGCACACGATCGGCAAGAAGATCGTGGAAGAAGCCGCCGAGGTGTGGATGGCTTCCGAGTACGAGTCCGACGAAGCCGCCGCCGAGGAGATCTCGCAGCTGCTCTATCACGTCCAGGTGATGATGCTCGCCAAGGGCATCAGCCTGCAGGACGTCTACCGACATCTGTGATGCGCTCCGTTCCGATCACCTCGAACTGAAAGCACTCCATGCTGCGCATCGCTGTTCCCAACAAGGGCTCGCTCTCCGAGACCGCCGCCGACATGCTCGCCGAGGCGGGCTACGCCGGTCGACGCGACCCCAAGACCCTGCACGTCGTCGACGCCGAGAACGACGTCGAGTTCTTCTTCCTCCGGCCCAAGGACATCGCGACCTACGTCGGCTCCGGCGCGATCGATGTGGGCATCACCGGTCGTGATCTCCTGCTCGACGCGCGTATGCCCGGCGCTCGGGAGATCGAAGCGCTCGGCTTCGCCGGCTCCACCTTCCGCTTCGCCGCTCCGACGGGGCGCTACACGGATGTGACCGAGCTCGACGGCCTGCGCATCGCCACGTCGTATCCGGGACTGGTCGACGCGTTCCTCGACGAGCGCGACATCGCGGTCGATCTGGTGCCGCTCGACGGCGCCGTGGAATCCGCGGTCCGCCTCGGCGTCGCCGACGCGGTGGCTGACGTCGTCGAGACCGGAACGACGCTGCGTCAGGCCGGGCTCGAGGTGTTCGGTCCCGTCATCCTGGAGTCGGAGGCCGTGCTCATCGCCGGTCCCGTCGATGCCGAGGGCGCGGAGACGCTCCTTCGCCGCCTTCGCGGTGTGATGGTCGCTCGTCGCTTCGTGATGATCGACTACGACCTGCCCGTCTCTCTCCTGGACGACGCCGTGAAGATCGCCGGCGGCGTCGAGTCTCCGACCGTCTCACCGCTGCGCGACCCCGAGTGGGTGGCGGTGCGGGTGATGGTCGCGCGCTCGCGCGTCAACCCGGTGATGGACGCGCTCTACGCGCTCGGTGCGCGGGCCATCCTGGTCACCGCGATCCACAACGCGAGGCTGTGATGACGCTCGCCAGCCGTGTCATCCCGTGTCTCGACGTGGCCGACGGCCGTGTCGTCAAGGGCGTCAACTTCGAGAATCTCCGCGACATGGGCGATCCCGTCGAACTCGCCCGGCACTATGCCGCGCAGGGTGCGGATGAGATCACCTTCCTCGACGTCACCGCGACCGTGGATGCGCGGGCGACGACCTACGACGTCGTCCAGCGCACGGCGGAACAGGTGTTCGTACCGCTGACCGTCGGCGGGGGAGTGCGCAGCGTCGACGACGTGGCACGTCTGCTCTCCGTCGGCGCCGACAAGATCGGGGTCAACTCGGCTGCGATCGCGCGTCCGGAACTCATCGGCGAGATCGCCGATCGGTTCGGTGCGCAGGTACTCGTGCTGTCCCTCGACGTGAAGCGGGCCCCCACCACGCGTTCGGGCTTCGTGGTGACCACGCACGGGGGCCGTACCCAGACCACCCTCGATGCCCTCGACTGGGCGCGCGAGGCCGCGGAACGCGGTGCCGGCGAACTGCTCGTGAACTCGATCGATGCCGACGGCACGCGTGACGGCTTCGACCTGGAGCTCGTCCGCCTGATGCGGGAGGCCGCCTCCGTGCCGGTCATCGCTTCAGGAGGCGCCGGGCGGGCCGCCGACTTCGCTCCGGCGATCAAGGCCGGTGCGGATGCCGTCCTCGCGGCGAGCGTCTTCCACACCGGTGCGCTCACCGTCGGAGACGTCAAGGACGCTCTTCGCGCCGAAGGGGTGCTCGTACGATGACCGACGCAGACATGCAGGCGACTTCCGTGGACGAGCGCATCGCCCAGGTCGCCTTCAACGCCGACGGACTCGCGCCCGTGATCGTGCAGCAGTGGGACACGCACGAGGTGCTCATGCTCGCGTGGGTCGATGCGGAGGCCCTCCGCCGCACGCTCACGTCCGGGCGAGCCACTTACTGGTCGCGCTCGCGTCAGGAGTACTGGCGCAAGGGTGACACGTCCGGTCACATCCAGGTCGTGCGTGAGGCCCGTCTGGACTGCGACGGGGATGCGATCCTGCTCCTCGTGGCGCAGACCGGTCCCGCCTGTCACACCGGAACGCGCACCTGTTTCGACGCCAACGATCTCCAGGCCCTCACCGGGACGGAGCAGTCATGACCTTCGCGCAGCGGGGCCGCTCCCTGTCCGTCTCCGGTTTCCTCCTCGCCGGTGCGATCGGCATCATCTCGTCGACCCAGACATGGCTGACGGTCGAACGCGCCGACGCGGGCGAGGCGATCCTGGTCCCCGGCGCGTCCGCCCTGGTGCTGCTCGCCCCGCTCAGCCTGGCGGTGTTGGCGCTCGGCGCCGCGCTGTCGATCTCCGGCAAGGTCGTCCGTCTGGTGTTCGGCGTGCTCGCGGGGGCGACGGCTCTGTTCCTGGGCTGGTCGACACTCCAGCTGGTGCTCGCCGAGCCCTTCGACGCCGTCGCCGCCACGGTCACCGAGGTGACCGGCCTCGCCGGTGGTGACGCGGTCCGTGAAGTCGTGGTGAGCATCGTGCCCTCGGCCTGGCCTTTCATCGCTCTGGTGGGCTGGGCCCTCCTGCTTCTCGCCTCCGTCGTGGTCCTGATGACCTGGCGTGGGTGGAAGGTCGGAGGCCGGCGTTACCGCACCGACCACGTCGAGGTCGCGCACGATGGCCCCGTCGACGCCGTGGATTCCTGGGACGAGCTGTCCCGGGGAACAGATCCGACCCGTTGACCCCGATAGACTGATTCCGAACTGCACGTCGTCCCCCGGAGGAGAACATGACCAACCCGATCGCCGACCCCGGCCACGGACACTCGCCTGCAGCCTGGACCGCCGTCGTGATCATGCTGGTCGGCGTCGCCGCCGGCACCGTCGCCTTCTGCTTCGAGCAGCCTGCCCTCGTCGTCGCCTCGGTCGCGCTCATCCCGATCGGCGCGATCGTCGGCTGGGTGCTCGCGAAGGCCGGCTACGGCGTGAAGGGTCCGAAGTACGCTCCGAAGGCGCACTAATGGTGCTCGCCGACCTGACGGCCGGCGCTGTCGCAGACGCTGAGCGTCGCGCCCTGTCGCGCCCGCTGGCCGCCCTCGAACGAGAAGCGCTCGCGCGCCCCGCCGCCAAGGACGCACTGTCTTTCCTGGCACCGGCGGATCGTGTCAAGATCATCGCCGAGGTCAAGCGGGCGAGCCCGTCCAGGGGAGCTCTCGCAGAGATCCCCGATCCGGCTCTCCAGGCCTCTCTCTACGAGACCGGCGGGGCATCGGCGATCAGCGTGCTCACGGAGGAGCGCCGCTTCGGCGGCAGCCTCGCAGACCTCGAGGCCGTGACGGCCCGGGTGTCGCTTCCGGTGCTGCGCAAGGACTTCATCGCCACCCGCTACCAGGTGCTCGAGGCACGTGCGGCGGGTGCCGACCTCGTCCTGCTGATCGTCGCGGGGCTCGAACCCGACGTTCTGCGCGACCTCTACGGTTTCATCGGCGAGCTGGGCATGACCCCCCTCGTCGAGACGCATTCCGCCGAGGAGCTCGAAGCCGCGATCGACCTGGGTGCACCGCTCATCGGGGTGAACGCGCGCGACCTCAAGACCCTCGAACTCGACCGCGACCTGTTCGGACGCCTGGTCGAGCGCATCCCCGACACGGCGGTGAAGATCGCCGAGTCGGCGGTGCTCACGCCCGCCGATGTCGTGCACTACCGTTCCGCGGGTGCTGACGTCGTCTTGATCGGCGAGGCGCTCGTGACCGGCGACCCCGTCGCCACTCTCAAGAGTTTCCTGGAGGCATGATGAGCCTGCGCGACCAGCACGGCCCCTTCTTCGGTGAGTTCGGCGGGCGTTTCATGCCCGAGTCGCTCATCGCCGCGATCGATGAGCTGACCGCGGCGTACGAGGAGGCGATCGCCGATCCGGAGTTCCGGTCCGAGCTGGCGCATCTGCTCAGCTCGTACGCCGGCCGCCCGTCCGCGATCACCGAGGTGCCGCGGTTCGCCGAGCACGCCGGTGGTGCGCGCGTCTTCCTCAAGCGCGAGGATCTGAACCACACCGGCTCGCACAAGATCAACAACGTGCTCGGTCAGGCGCTGCTGACCAAGCGCCTGGGCAAGACCCGTGTGATCGCCGAGACCGGTGCCGGTCAGCACGGCGTCGCCACCGCGACCGCAGCCGCCCTGTTCGGCCTGGACTGCACCATCTACATGGGCGAGGTCGACACCGAGCGTCAGGCGCTCAACGTGGCGCGCATGCGCCTCCTGGGCGCTGAGGTCGTTCCGGTGACCTCAGGTTCGCGCACGCTCAAGGACGCGATCAACGACGCCTATCGCGACTGGGTGGCGTCGGTGGAGACCACCAACTACATCTTCGGCACCGCGGCGGGACCGCACCCGTTCCCCGCGATGGTCCGCGACTTCCAGAAGATCATCGGCGAAGAGGCCCGCGCCCAGCTGCTCGACGAGGTGGGTCGGCTTCCCGACGCGGTCGTGGCCTGCGTCGGCGGTGGATCCAACGCGATCGGCATGTTCGACGCGTTCCTCGACGACGAGGGCGTCAAGCTCTACGGCGTCGAGGCCGCCGGCGACGGCGTCGACACCGACAAGCACGCGGCGTCGATCGAGCGCGGGCGCCCCGGCGTGCTGCACGGCGCGAAGACGTACGTCCTCCAGGATGCGGACGGCCAGACGGTCGAGTCGCACTCGATCTCCGCCGGGCTCGACTACCCGGGCGTCGGTCCGGAGCACTCCTGGCTCGCCGACATCGGTCGGGCCGAGTACATCCCGGCCACCGATGACGAGGCGATGCAGGCACTGCGCCTGCTCAGCCGCACCGAGGGGATCATCCCGGCCATCGAGTCGGCCCACGCCCTCGCCGGCGCGCTGCGCATCGGGCGCGATCTCGGCCCCGATGGACTGATCGCGATCTGCCTGTCGGGCCGAGGCGACAAGGACATGGACACCGCCGCCCGCTACTTCCAGCTCTACGACGAGGCTGCTCTGGCACACGACGTCTCCGCGGAGAGCGAAGAGGAAGAACTGGCCGCGAAGGGGGAGCCGCAGCTATGAGCCGTGTCGAACAGGCGATCCAGCGCGCCCAGGACGCCGGCCGCAGCGCCTTCGTCGGATACCTCCCCGTCGGCTTCCCCGACCTTGAGACGAGCATCCAGGCGGCCATCGCCCTCGCCGAGAACGGCGTCGACATCATCGAGCTCGGCCCGCCCTACAGCGACCCTGTGATGGACGGCGCGATCATCCAGGAGGCGACGACCAAGGCGTTGGCCGCGGGCTTCCGGATGGCCGACCTCTTCACCGCGATCCGCGCGATCACCGCGGCCACCGACGTCCCCGTCCTGGTGATGACGTACTGGAACCCGGTGATGCAGTACGGCATCGATCGCTATGCGGACGACTTGCTCGCGGCGGGCGGCGCCGGCCTCATCACTCCCGACATCACGCCCGACGCGGCAGGGGAGTGGATCGCCGCGAGTGAGCGGACGGGCCTGGACCGGGTGTTCCTGGCGGCCCCGACCTCCTCCGACGAGCGTCTCGACCTCGTCGTGAAGTCGTCCACCGGCTTCGTCTACACCGTCTCGACGATGGGCATCACGGGGGAGCGCGCCGAACTCGACCGCGCTGCCCGCACCCTGGTCGGACGCCTGCGTGCGCACGGAGCGCACCGCGCCTGCGTGGGCATCGGCATCTCGACCGCCGAGCAGATCGCCGGGGTGTCGGAGTACGCCGACGGCGCGATCGTCGGCACGGCCCTGGTCCGAGCCCTGCGCGACGGCGGCGTATCCGCTCTCGCCGAAGTCACCCGCAACCTGGCCACCGGCACCGCGTCGGTACGCCCCGATCACGAGAACTAGAATCGCACTCATGTCACTCGCGCTCCACAGCACCTTCACGAACGTGCTCGCCAGCATCCCGAGCCCCACGGTCTCCTATTTCGACCTCGGGCCGATCCGGATCCACTTCTACGCGCTGTGCATCATCGCCGGCATCATCGCCGCCACGTTCCTGACCAACCACCGCCTCACCAAGCGCGGTGCGGAGCCGTGGGTGGTCATCGACATCTCGATCCTCGCGGTGCCGCTGGCGATCATCGGAGCGCGCATCTTCCACGTGCTGACGCACCCGAACGACTACTTCGGCGAGGGGATCAACACCTGGAATCCCTTCCAGCCGGGCTCGGTGTGGGCGATCTGGGAGGGCGGAATCGCGATCTTCGGCGCCCTCATCGGCGGAGCCATCGGCGCGTACCTCGGGTGTCGCTGGACGGGCATCCGCTTCTGGACGTTCGCGGACGCCCTGGCCCCCGGACTGCTGCTGGCTCAGGCCATGGGCCGCTTCGGCAACTGGTTCAACAACGAGCTCTTCGGGCTGCCCACCGATCTGCCGTGGGGTCTGGAGATCCCTTCCACGAACTCGGCCTTCCCTCCGGGCCTCCCCGAGGGCACGCTGTTCCACCCGACCTTCCTCTACGAAGTCCTCTGGAACGGGTTGGGCGTCATCGTGCTGCTCTGGCTCGGGCGCAAGCTCTTCTTCCAGTGGGGCCGTCTGTTCGCGATCTACCTGATCTGGTACAGCGCTGGCCGCATCGTCTGGGAGTCGATCCGCATCGATCCGAGCGAGATCATCCTCGGTCTGCGCAGCAACGTGCTCGCGGCGATCATCGGCGTCCTCGTCGGCCTCGCGATCCTCATCGTGCAGACGCGTCGTCACCCCGGCCTCGAGCCCTCGCCGTACCAGCCGGGCCGCGAACGGAAGGACGCGGGCGCTGATGTACAATCGCAGAACAATCCCTCTGACTTCGTAGACGTGAGCGAGCCTCCGACCGAAGAAGTCACCGCAGGAGCCACCGCCACAAGCACTGCTCCCACGAGCGAGGACGGCTCTCGATAACGCCGCCTCGTGGCGGGAGAACCATTGCACTGAACGAGCGGGCCGACGTCGTCCCCGGGTTTCACTCGAAGATCTGAGGACGGTAACTGGTGTACTTCCAGCCCCCTTACGGCGCCTCCGGCGCATACCCCCCGAAGCAGGGCATGTACAACCCGGCGTTCGAGAAAGACGCCTGCGGCCTCGCCATGGTCGCGACACTGCGCGGCGAAGCCGGGCACGACATCATCGCGTTGGCCCTCGAGGCCCTGCGCAACCTGGAGCACCGCGGAGCCATCGGCTCGGATGCGGGCACCGGGGACGGCGCCGGCATCCTGACGCAGATGCCCGATGCATTCCTCCGCGACGTCGTCGGCTTCGAACTGCCGCCCGTGGGGGAGTACGCCGCAGGACTGGCGTTCCTGCCTCGCGATTCGAGCGAGCGCCGCCAGCAGAAGGCCGGGATCGAGAAGATCGCCCGTTCCGAGGGACTCCGCGTCCTCGGCTGGCGCGACGTCCCCACCGCCAACGAGAACCTCGGCAAGCTCGCCGACGAGGCGCGTCCCGCCTTCGAGCAGCTCTTCGTGAGCGCCGGAGGGGCGACGCATACCGATGCCCCCCTCACGGGCATCGCCCTCGACCGGGTCGCCTACCGTCTGCGCAAGCGCGCCGGGCACGAACTCGGCGCCTACTTCGTCTCGCTCTCGGCCCGTACACTCGGGTACAAGGGCATGGTCACGACGCTGCAGCTCGAGCCGTTCTATCCCGACCTGCAGGATGAGCGCTTCGCCTCCGAGCTCGCGGTCGTGCACTCCCGCTACTCCACCAACACGTTCCCGTCGTGGCCGCTCGCCCAGCCGCTGCGCATGCTCGCCCACAACGGCGAGATCAACACGGTCGGCGGCAACCGCAACTGGATGCGCGCCCGCCAGTCGCAGCTCGAGTCCGAGCTCCTCGGCGACATCACGCCGCTGCTGCCGATCTGCACCGACGGCGCCAGTGACTCCGCCTCGTTCGACGAGGTGCTCGAACTGCTCACCCTCACCGGACGCAGCCTCCCGCACGCCATCATGATGATGGTGCCGGAGGCGTACGAGAAGCAGGCCGACATCACGCCGGAGCTGCGCTCGTTCTACGAGTACCACTCCAACCAGATGGAGCCGTGGGACGGTCCGGCAGCGCTCATCTTCACCGATGGCACGCTCGTCGGCGCGACCCTCGATCGCAACGGCCTGCGTCCTGGACGCTGGACGGAGACGACCGACGGTCTGGTCGTGATCGGCTCCGAGACCGGTGTGCTCCAGTTCGAGCCTGAACGCATCAAGCGTCGCGGTCGCCTGCAGCCGGGCAAGATGTTCCTCGTCGACACCTCGCAGCGTCGCATCATCGAGGACAGCGAGATCAAGCACGACCTCGCCACCATGCACCCGTGGCAGGAATGGCTGGATGCCGGTGCCGTCCGGCTCGCCGAGCTGCCTGAACGCGAACACATCGTGCACCCGCCCGCGTCGATCACCCGTCGACAGCGCACCTTCGGATACACCGAGGAAGAGGTCCGCATCCTCCTCACGCCCATGGGGCAGACCGGTGTCGAGCCGCTCGGCGCCATGGGCTCGGACACGCCGATCGCGGTGCTCAGCAAGCGTCCTCGCCTGCTGTTCGACTACTTCACGCAGCAGTTCGCGCAGGTGACGAACCCGCCGCTCGACTCGATCCGTGAAGAGGTCGTCACGAGCCTCAAGCTGGGCCTCGGTCCGGAGAGCAACCTGCTCTCCTGGGGACCGGAGCACACCCGCACCGTCTCGCTCGACTTCCCGGTGATCGACAACGACGAGCTCGCGAAGATCCGCCACATCGACAAGGCGATGCCGGGTCGGTCGAGCGCGACCATCCGTGGCCTGTACCACTTCGACGCGGGTCCCCAGACTCTGCAGGACCGTCTCACCGAGATGTGCGCCGAGGTCGACGAGGCGATCGAGAACGGCGCCGAGTTCATCATCCTGTCGGACCGCGACTCGAACAAGGACCTGACGCCGATCCCGTCCCTGCTCATGGTCTCGGCGATCCACCACCACCTCATCCGCCGCGAGAACCGCATGAAGGTCGGGCTCATCGTGGAAGCCGGAGACGTGCGCGAGGTGCACCACGTCGCGACGCTGATCGGCTACGGAGCCTCCGCCGTCAACCCGTATCTCGCGATGGAGACGGTCGAGCACCTCGTGCGCACCGGCTACATCACCGGCATCACGCCCGAGAAGGCGGTCAAGAACCTGATCTACGCGCTGGGCAAGGGCGTGCTCAAGATCATGTCGAAGATGGGCATCTCCACGGTGTCGTCCTACGCGGGCGCCCAGGTGTTCGAGGCTGTCGGCCTCAGCCAGGAGTTCATCGACGCGTACTTCACCCGCACCGAGTCCAAGCTCGGCGGGATCGGCATCGAGGAGATCTTCGCCGAGAACCAGGCACGGCACGACTACGCCTACCCGGAAGATGCCGCGGCCCGTGCGCACGAGCGACTGTGGACCGGTGGTGAGTACCAGTGGCGCCGCGACGGCTCTCCGCACCTGTTCAACCCGGAGACGGTGTTCAAGCTGCAGCACTCGACCCGCACACGGCGCTACGACATCTTCCGCGAGTACACGAAGCTCGTCGACGAGCAGGCGGCCGAGCTCAAGACGTTGCGTGGACTCTTCAGCCTGCGCACCGGCACCCGCAAGCCCGTGCCGCTGGACGAAGTCGAACCGGTCTCCGCCATCGTGAAGCGCTTCTCCACGGGTGCGATGAGCTACGGCTCGATCTCCCGTGAAGCGCACGAGACGCTCGCGATCGCGATGAACAGCATCGGTGCGAAGTCGAACACCGGTGAAGGCGGCGAGGACCCGGACCGTCTCGTCGACCCCGAGCGTCGCAGCGCGATCAAGCAGGTCGCCTCGGGTCGCTTCGGCGTCACGAGCCTGTACCTCACCGAGGCGGACGACATCCAGATCAAGCTCGCCCAGGGCGCCAAGCCCGGTGAGGGTGGTCAGCTGCCGCCGACCAAGGTCTACCCCTGGGTCGCGCGCACCCGTCACGCGACGGCCGGTGTGGGACTGATCTCGCCGCCGCCGCACCACGACATCTACTCGATCGAAGACCTCAAGCAGCTCATCTTCGACCTGAAGCGGGCGAATCCCGAAGCACGCATCCACACCAAACTGGTGAGCCAGTCGGGAATCGGCGCGGTGTCGGCGGGTGTCGCCAAGGCGCTGAGCGACGTCATCCTGGTCTCCGGCCACGACGGCGGGACGGGCGCGAGCCCGTTGAACTCGCTCAAGCACGCGGGCACGCCCTGGGAGCTCGGTCTCGCCGAGACGCAGCAGACCCTCATGCTCAACGGGATGCGCGACCGCGTCGTGGTCCAGGTCGACGGTCAGCTCAAGACCGGTCGCGACGTCATCATCGGAGCACTCCTGGGCGCGGAGGAGTTCGGCTTCGCCACCGCTCCGCTCGTGGTCAGCGGCTGCATCATGATGCGCGTGTGCCACCTCGACACCTGCCCGGTCGGCGTAGCCACGCAGAACCCGGTTCTGCGTGAGCGCTTCACGGGCAAGCCCGAGTTCGTCGTCAACTTCATGGAGTTCATCGCGGAGGAAGTGCGCGAACTCCTCGCCGAGCTCGGCTACCGCTCGCTCGACGAGATCATCGGTCGCGCCGAGCTCATCGAGGTCAACGCCGCGGTGGAGCATTGGAAGGCCGAGGGCCTCGACCTCACTCCCGTGCTCGAAGGCCCCGTCTTCCCGGCGGGCGAGCCTCGCCGCAGCGGTCGCGCGCAGGATCACGAGCTCGAGAAGCACTTCGACGTGCAGCTGATCGACATCGCGAAGGGGGCGCTGCTCAACGGCGAACCCGTCGTGGTGGAGCTGCCCATCGCCAACACCGAACGCGCGGTCGGAACGATGCTGGGTCACCAGGTGACCTCTCGGCACGGTGCCGCTGGTCTGCCGCAGGGCACGATCGACGTCACCCTGCACGGCACCGCGGGACAGTCGCTCGGGGCGTTCCTGCCGCCGGGGATCGTGCTGCGGCTGGAAGGTGATGCGAACGACTACGTCGGCAAGGGCCTGTCGGGCGGTGACATCACCATCCGTCCGCCGCGCGGCTCCGCCATCGCACCCCATGAGAACGTCATCGCCGGCAACGTGATCGGCTACGGCGCTACCTCGGGGACGATGTTCATCTCCGGTGTCGTCGGCGAGCGGTTCCTGGTGCGCAACTCCGGCGCGACCGCCGTCGTCGAGGGCGTGGGCGACCATGCACTCGAATACATGACCGGTGGCCTGGCCGTGATCCTCGGTTCGACCGGTCGGAACTTCGGCGCCGGCATGTCCGGGGGAGTGGCGTACGTGCACGCGCTCGACACGAGCAAGGTCAACGCCCAGTCGCTGGGCAGCGGGGAGCTGCTGCTCGAGCCTCTGGACCGTGCGGATCTCGAGGTGCTGCGCAGCCTGCTCGTCGCACACATCGAGCGCACCGCGTCTCCGCGGGCGTCCGCGCTTCTCGAGAGTTTCGAAGAGGCCGCGGCAGAGTTCGTCAAGGTGCTGCCTCGCGACTTCGCCGCGGTGCGGAGCATGCGCGAGGAGGCGCTGGCCGAGGGGATCGACCCCGACGGCGACATCGTGTGGAACCGCATCCTGGAGGTGACCGGTGGCTGACCCCAAAGGCTTTCTGAAGGTGACCGAGCGGGAGCTTCCCGCACGGCGTCCCGTGCCCGTGCGCATCATGGACTGGAAAGAGGTCTACGAGCCCGGAGACACGCAGGTCCTCCGCCGTCAGGCCGGACGCTGCATGGACTGCGGTGTGCCGTTCTGCCATCAGGGCTGCCCGCTCGGCAACCTGATTCCGGAGTGGAACGATCTGACGTGGCGCGGCGAGGGCCGCGCGGCGATCGAGCGCCTGCATGCGACGAACAACTTCCCGGAGTTCACGGGTCGGCTGTGCCCCGCACCGTGCGAGAGCTCGTGCGTGCTCGGCATCAACCAGCCTGCGGTGACGATCAAGCAGATCGAGGTCTCGATCATCGACGAGGCCTTCGCGAAGGGCTGGGTCGAGCCCGAGCCGCCCGAGCGCCTCACCGGCAAGACGGTCGCCGTGGTCGGATCAGGGCCCGCGGGCCTCGCCGCCGCACAGCAGCTGACCCGGGCCGGGCACACCGTCGCGGTCTTCGAGCGTGACGATCGCATCGGCGGTCTGCTGCGCTACGGCATCCCGGACTTCAAGATGGAGAAGACGCAGCTCGAGTCGCGCCTGCGTCAGATGCAGGAGGAAGGCACCCGCTTCCGTGCGGGTGTCGAGATCGGCAAGGACATCTCCTGGCCCGACCTCCGCGCCCGCTACGATGCCGTCGTCATCGCGACCGGATCGACCGTGCCGCGTGATCTCGCGATCCCCGGACGCGACCTCGACGGCGTGCACTTCGCCATGGAGTACCTCGTGGAGTCGAACCACGCGGTCGCCGGAGACAAGGTCACCGACCAGATCAGCGCCGAGGGCAAGCACGTCATCGTGATCGGCGGCGGAGACACCGGTGCGGACTGCATCGGCACCGCTCACCGTCAGGGCGCGCTCAGCGTGACCAACCTCGCGATCGGCAAGCAGCCAGGCGACACGCGTCCCGACCACCAGCCGTGGCCGATGATGCCGACCGTCTTCGAGGTCTCCTCCGCGCACGAGGAAGGCGGTGAGCGGGTCTTCCTCGCATCGACCGTCGAGTTCCTCGGGAACGAGGTCGGCGAGGTCCGCGCGCTGCGTGTGGCCGAGACGGAGTACATCGACGGGCGCCGTGTGCCCAAGAGCGGCACCGAGCGGGAGATCCCGGCGGATCTGATCCTGATCGCGATGGGGTTCACCGGACCGGAGCAGGGCGGGTACACCGACGACACGCTTCCGCAGGTGACCGAGCGCGGTGCCTTCGGGCGCGACTCGTCGTACGAGTCGACGGTTCCCGGCGTGTTCGTCGCCGGCGACGCAGGCCGCGGACAGTCGCTCATCGTATGGGCCATCGCCGAGGGCCGTGCAGCGGCCGCGAACGTCGACCGATTCCTCATGGGCAGCACCGTGCTGCCCGAGCCGGTGCGTCCGAGCGATGTCGCGATCGGTCTCCAGCCCGCGTAGGCTGAGGCCGGCACCGTCGCCTGATTTACCTTCCCCCACTTCTACCCTGGAGAAATCTTTGAGACGCGCGAAAATCGTCGCCACCCTGGGCCCCGCCACCTCCACCTATGAGACGGTGCGCGCACTGATCGATGCGGGGGTGGATGTCGCTCGACTGAACCTCAGCCACGGTGACTACTCCGTGCACGAGAACAACTACGCCAACGTGCGTCGTGCCGCAGAGGACGCCGGTCGTCCGGTCGCCATCCTCGTCGACCTCCAGGGGCCGAAGATCCGTCTCGGCAAGTTCGAGAACGGCCCTTACGAGCTCGCCAAGGGCGACATCTTCAAGATCACCACCGAAGACATCATCGGCAACAAGGACATCTGCGGTACGACCTTCAAGGGTCTCCCGCAGGACGTCAAGCCCGGTGACTTCCTCCTCATCGACGACGGCAAGGTGCGCGTCGAGGTCGTCGAGACCGACGGTGTCACGGTCACCACCAAGGTGATCGTCGCCGGGGCCGTCTCGAACAACAAGGGCATCAACCTGCCCGGCGTCGCCGTCAACGTCCCCGCGCTGAGCGAGAAGGACGAGGACGACCTGCGTTGGGGTCTGCGCATCGGCGCCGACCTGATCGCCCTGTCGTTCGTCCGCAACGCCGACGACGTCACCCGTGTGCACGAGATCATGGCGGAAGAGGGCGTCCGCGTGCCCGTCATCGCCAAGGTCGAGAAGCCGCAGGCCGTCGACGCGCTCGAGGAGATCGTCGACGCCTTCGACTCGATCATGGTCGCCCGTGGCGACCTGGGCGTCGAGCTTCCGCTCGAGGCCGTGCCGATCGTGCAGAAGCGTGCGGTCGAGATCGCACGTCGCATGGCCAAGCCGGTCATCGTCGCGACGCAGATGCTCGAGTCGATGATCAACAGCCCCGTTCCGACGCGCGCCGAGACCTCGGATGTCGCGAATGCGGTGCTCGACGGTGCAGACGCGGTCATGCTCTCCGGTGAGACGAGCGTCGGCGACTACCCCGTCGTGGTCGTGGAGACCATGGCTCGCATCATCGAGTCGACCGAGGAGCACGGCCTGGAGCGCATCGCGCCCCTCACGACCAAGCCCCGCACGCAGGGTGGCGCGATCACCCTCGCCGCTCTCGAGGTCGCCGAGTTCGTCGACGCGAAGTTCCTCTGCGTGTTCACGCAGTCCGGTGACTCGGCACGCCGCCTGTCGCGTCTGCGCTCGCGCATCCCGATGATCGCCTTCACACCGGAGCCTGGTATCCGCCGCCGCATGGCGCTGACGTGGGGCATCCGCTCGACCCTGGTCGACATGGTGCAGCACACCGACCTGATGTATCACCAGGTCGACGAGTACCTGCTCGGCAACGGTCTCGCCGAGGAAGGGGACAAGGTCGTCGTGATCTCCGGTTCCCCTCCCGGAATCGTCGGATCGACGAACGACCTTCGTGTGCACAAGGTCGGCGATGCGATCCGCGGTGCCGCCCCCATCTACAAGGCCGGCGTCTGACGGACAGCATCCAGAGGGGGCGGGACTTCGGTCCCGCCCCCTCTGTCATATGCGTCAGGTAGTTTTCACTCATGGAGCCGTGCCGTCGTCCGAGGAGCACATCATCGGCGTGCTGAGGAACGCCGGGTGGTGGGTCGCTGACTACGTCTACGCGGGGTACTGGCAGGTGCGTGCGCTGTTCGACCGCACCGATCCGGCCTCCTTCGCATCCGGGCGCGCCGCCCACATCGTCGTGCTCCCCGGTGTGTACGAGACCTGGAGGTTCCTGCAACCGCTCGTCGTGGCGATGCATCGGCGCGGGCACCCCGTCCACATCGTCGACGCGCTCCGCCGCAATCAGCAGCCGGTGGTCGACCTGGCCGCCGATGTGACGGCCTTCCTCGAGGAGCATGACCTCACCGATGTGATCCTCGTCGCCCACAGCAAGGGCGGCCTCGCAGGGAAACTCGTCATGACCGGCCCGGCGGGAGAGCGGGTGCGGTCGATGCTCGCGGTCGCGACACCGTTCGGCGGATCTCGCTACGCCCGCCGCATACTGTCACGCACTCTGCGGGAGTTCTCTCCGGAAGCCCCGTCGATCGTGAGTCTCGCACGGCAGCTGAGCGTGAACGAGCGGATCGTCTCGGTCTACGCGGGGTTCGATCCGCACATCCCGGAGGGGAGCGAGCTCGCCGGCGCCAAGAACGTCCGCCTCGAGACGGGCGGACACTTCCGGATCCTCGCCCACCCGCGGGTTCTGGCAGAGCTCGCGGTCCTGGCGGAGTAGCGCTCAGTCGCAGCCGTCGGCAGCGGGGCGGCCTCCACCGAGCGTCGGGAGCCACAGGAGCAGATCCGGCAGCGCGGCGTAGGCGGCGAGGCCGTGGGTGACATCCGGATAGCGGTGGAAGGTGACATCCGTGCTCTGCGTGCAGAGCAGCTTCACGTAGCCCTCGGTCGCGCTCGGGAGCACGAGCTCGTCTGCTTCTCCCTGACCGACGAAGACCGGCACCCTGAGAGGGCTGTTCCCCGCACTGTTCTCCTGGAGCATCGTCTGCCAGGGCTCTGTCGTCGCAGGGTCGCTTCGCACGTAGCGACCGACGAGCGGGTCGGCGATCGCGTGGATCTGCGCGTTCTGGGTGAGCAGGCACAGGGCGGCCATGTCGGGGGTCGCCGACAGCCCGGCGGGCGTGAGCACGTCGGTGATCGCCTCGGAGCCGTACTGCTCTGCGTAGGCGGCTTCGTAGGCCGGGATGGCGAAGGAGGCGATGGTGACGCCCGAGAGGTTGACGATGTCGTCGGTCATCAAGGCGTTCAGATTCGCCGCCGGCGCCGCCACCGCGACGCCCTCGATCGTGAGCTCGTGCGCGTACTCCGCCGCGCGCTCCGCCGCGAACAGAACCGCCTGGCCTCCCTGCGAATGTCCCCACAGCACGACCCTGTCGCTCACCCCTGCGCCGTCGATGCGGCGTGCTGCGCGCACGATGTCCAGCACGCTGTTGGATTCGGGAATGCCCAGCAGATACGACGAGGCGCCTTCGATCCCGAGGCCGGGATAGTCGGTGGCGGCGATGGCGTACCCCTCGGCGAGCAGCTCGTGCATCCCCTCGATGTACTCGAACGGATCCATCCCGAGCGACGGTGCGCACCGTGTGGCCGCCCCCGTGGTGGGATGGCCCCAGGACACGATCGTGCGTCCGCCGTCGGGAACCGGCCCGTTCGGGACGATCACGACGCCGGACACCGGGATATCCGCGCCCGCCTGATCGCGCGAGTGGTAGATCACACGCCACGCGCTGGTGCCGACGGGAGCGCTTTCGATCGGTGCGATGCGGATGATCTCGCCCGGATCGTCGCGGGGCAGGGGAGTGGGAAGCGCATAGAAGGCCGGATCCGTCCGCGCATCCTCCTGTTCGGCCAGCGTTCGGCGGGTGACCTCGATCGCGACGAGCACGAGCACCACGATCACGAGGGCGCCGATCAGGATGAGGGCGCGGCGTCGGCGCCGCGGGCGCGTGGCATGCGCGGCCGGCAGACCGTCACCGTTGTGCATAAGGACTTTCTAGCGCACGCAGCGAAAGAGCACGAGGAGGGTCCCGTTACGATGGCGCTCATGACGCCAACGGTCCCGAGAACCCGACGGTCGTCGTTGCGGCCCACGGTCATCGGGTGGGTGGCATGGTGCCTCTTCATCCTGAGCGTCTTCGTGGTGTCCACGAATGCAGGGCGTGACCGCTACACAGGGGTCTGTCCTGGACCGGGCGAGGGCGGACGTGATTGGGTCTTCGAGCTGTTCCCGTTCGCGCAGACGTGTGTGGCGCGCGGTGTCTTCCTCCCTGTCACGGTGGCCGCCGTGATCCAGACCGTCGTCGTGTACGTGTCGCTGCTCGTTGCCCTCGTCGCGACCGTGCGCCTGCTGACCGTGGGGCGCTTCCGAGAGCTTCCTCGTGGCGCGACCGTCCTGATCGCCGCCCAAGCAGCCGGAATCCTCCTCACCGGAGCTATGCTCCTCGTCCAGCTGGACTCCGCTCTCCAGCCGCCAGGAGCGGGTGGCGTCAACGTCGGACTCGTCTGGGGCGCAGCGGTCGCCCTGGGGCTGGCCACCGCGGTCACCGTGATCGTCTTCGTCTTCGTATCGCTCGTGAACCTCGGACGAGCGCACTCGGAGGCGCGACAGTAGTCGGAGTCGGAGGCCAGAGCGGTCGTCGGCACGCAGATGTCCGTCGGCACCGGCGGGCGAGTTCGGCTTCGTCGTCCTGGCGTCGAGCGGGCCTCTCGGGATCAGAGTCGAGTGTGGTCGCCGTCTGCGGTTGCGGTCTTCGGTGTGTGGACGATCAGGACGGGACAGTGCGCGTGTTCCGCGCATGCGGCGCTGACCGATCCCAGGAGCAATCCGGCGAACCCTCCGTGACCGCGACTGCCCAGCACGAGCATGTAGCAGTTCTCGCTCAGTCCGATGAGCGTTCGTGCGGGAGCACCGAGCAGTGTCCGCTGGGTCAGTCCGGCGGGTGGTCGTCCGCCGAAGGCCTTCCGGATGCTGTCACCGAGAATCTCCTCGGCGTCCTGTTCGGGCGACCACTCGATGGCCGCATAGGGATCGATGGGTGGTGCGGTCCATGTGGTGACGACGTGCAGAGGTCTGTTCAGCGCGTCCGCCAGGGGAGCGGCGTAGCGCAGCGCTTCGACGGATGACGCCGAGCCATCGACGCCCACGATGATGCGGTCGGTCCGTGTGGTCTCCATCCCCCCACGATCGCGGGTCCGGTGCGCGATCCCCGGGACGAAGGTCACACCGACCTGACTCCAGAGGTCGTCTGGCGAAAGGGTCTGCGGCGAACGCTGTCCGAGGATCTCGTGGACCGGCTCGGGACCTTCGGCACTGGAGCGCCCGAGCGAACGGAGATGTACTCGTGCTCATGACGCGAACCCCCTTCCGAGACGAAACGCGATGAGTGCGTCCGGAGCCCTCAGCTGGCCGAGCGTCGAGCTGACCGAACCGTCACCCCCGACGCTGGAGGCTCTGAACGCCTGGTGGCGTGCAGCGAACTACCTGTCGGTGGGGCAGATCTACCTGCTCGACAACCCTCTGCTGCGCGAGCCGCTCACCCGCGACCACATCAAGCCGCGACTGCTCGGCCACTGGGGGACCACGCCCGGCCTCAACTTCATCTACGCCCACCTGAACCACGTCATCCGGGAGCGTGCGCTCGATGTCCTCTTCGTCGCCGGGCCGGGTCACGGAGGGCCCGGGATGGTCGCCAACGCCTACCTGGACGGCACATACAGCGAGGTGTACGACGCGATCCCTCGCACCGAGAACGGCGTCCGCGCGCTGTTCCGCCAGTTCTCCTTCCCCGGGGGGATCCCCAGCCACGTGGCACCGGAGACCCCGGGGTCGATCCACGAGGGTGGCGAGCTCGGCTACTCGCTGGCGCACGCCTACGGGGCTGCATTCGACAATCCGGACCTGCTGGTCGGTCGCCGCCGTCGTCGGCGACGGCGAAGCCGAGACCGGGCCCCTGGCGACCGGATGGCACTCGAACAAGTTCCTCGATCCCCAGCACGACGGGGTGGTGCTGCCGATCCTGCACCTGAACGGCTACAAGATCGCCAACCCGACCGTGCTCGCCCGCATCCCCGAAGAGGAGCTTCTGCAGTTGATGCGCGGGTACGGGCACACGCCGTACCTCGTCTCCGGAGGCTTCGACGGTGAGGATCCCCTCGAAGTCCACAGACGATTCGCGCACACCCTGGATCAGGTGCTCAACCAGATCGCGCAGATCAAGGCGGATGCGGCGTCGGGCGCGCTCAACGCCCGTCCCGCCTGGCCGATGATCGTGCTGCGCACACCCAAGGGGTGGACCTGCCCGAAGGTGATCGACGGACATCCGGCGGAGGACAACTGGCGTTCGCACCAGGTTCCCCTTCGGGACGCCCGCGACACGCTCGCGCACACCCAGCTGCTCGAGCACTGGATGCGCTCCTACCGGCCGGAGGAGCTGTTCGACGAGTCGGGTTCGATCAGAGCGTCCGTGGCCGCTCTCGCGCCGGAGGGAGATGCGCGGATGAGTGCCAACCCCGTGGCGAACGGCGGCCTCCTGCGCAGAGACCTGGTTCTCCCGGACTTCCGCGACTACGCCGTCGATGTCCCGGCTCCGGGAGGGTCCGTCAGCGAGGCCACCCGCGTTCTCGGCACCTGGCTGCGCGATGTGATCGCGGCCAACCCGAAGGACTTCCGGATCTTCGGCCCCGACGAGACCGCCTCCAACCGTCTCGACGCCGTCTTCGAGGTCACGGACAAGCAGTGGAACGCCGCGCTGTGGCCGATCGATGACGATAACCACCTGGCCAGGGCCGGCCGCGTCGTCGAGATGCTCAGCGAACACCAGTGTCAGGGTTGGCTCGAGGGCTACCTGCTGACGGGGCGCCATGGAGTCTTCAATTCCTACGAGGCGTTCGTGCACATCGTCGACTCGATGTTCAATCAGCACGCCAAATGGCTGAAGACCGCGAAGGGCATTCCCTGGCGCCGCCCGATCTCCTCACTGAACTACCTGCTCAGCTCACACGTCTGGCGTCAGGATCACAACGGGCTGTCGCACCAGGACCCGGGATTCATCGACCACGTGGTGAACAAGAAGGCGGATGTGGTGCGCGTCTACCTGCCCTTCGACGCCAACACGCTCCTGTCGACCTACGATCACTGTCTGCGTTCGGTGGACTACGTCAACGTCGTCGTCGCCGGCAAGCAGCCGGCGCCGAACTGGTTGACGATGTCGGAGGCCATCGAACACTGCACACGGGGGCTGGGCATCCTGGAATGGGCCGGGAACGAGCGGACGGATCAGGAACCGGACGTCGTCCTCGCGGCGGCGGGTGATGTCCCGACGCTGGAGGTCCTCGCCGCAGCAGCCATCATCCGTGAGCGCATGCCTCGATTGAGCGTCCGAGTCGTCAACGTGGTCGACCTGATGCGGCTCCAGAACGAGGGCGAGCATCCGCACGGACTCAGCGACCGGGAGTACGACGCCGTCTTCACCGAGGACAGGCCTGTGATCTTCGCCTACCACGGCTACCCGTGGCTCATCCACCGCCTCACGTACCGGCGGCACGGACACGACAACCTCCATGTGCGCGGCTACATCGAGGAGGGCACCACGACGACACCGTTCGACATGGTCATGATGAACGACATGGACCGGTTCCACCTCGTGATCGACGTGATCGACCGGGTGCCCGGCCTCGCCTCCACGCACGCGGTGCTGCGACAGGAAATGCAGGATGCGCGGCTTCGTGCGCGGACCTACACGCGCGCGCACGGCGAAGATGCGCCTGAGATCGCGGGGTGGACCTGGAACAGCGCCCCCACCCCGAACGGCGGTGACCGCGGGATCTCTGCGCCTTCCGTCGAACCCGAGCACCACGATCAGAAGGAGTAGCACCATGACATCCACCAGCCGCATCGATGACGAAGACCTCCAGCGAGCGGTCCAGCAGGAACTGGAGTGGACCCCCGATGTCGACAGCGCGGGGATCGGCGTCGCGGTCGAAGACGGCACAGTGGCCCTCTCCGGTGAAGTCGACAGCCACACCGAGCGCCTGGCGGCACGACACGCCGCCCTGCGCGTGCGCGGCGTGAATGCCGTCATCGACCACCTCGGCCTGCCGTCGTCGCCGGACGAACACATGGCCGACACCGCCGTCGCGGAGGAGGTGGAGCACGCTCTTCGCGCTGCCGCTGACGTCCCTCCCGGCGTGAAGGCGGTGATCGAGGGCGGCGACGTCAGCCTCATGGGGGAGGTGGACTGGGACTACGAGCGGCGCGCCGCGAAGCGCGCGGTGCAGCATCTGAAAGGTGTGCGAACCGTGAACAGCATGATCACGCTCACCGCCCGGCCCTCGGCGGCGGATGCAGAGGAACGCATCCGCGGCGCGATCAGGCGCAACGCGCTCGTCGACGCGCACACGATCGAGGTCGCGGTCTCGGGCACCTCGGTCATGCTCACCGGCACCGTCCGATCATGGGCGGAGAAGAATCAGGCTGTGGAAGCGGCCTGGGCCTCTCCGCATGTGACCGAGCTCGACAACCGCATCGTCGTCCGCCCTTATTGATGAGGTGGCGCCGACGGCGCACCGGGAGAGCCGATTCCGGCCGTCCGCTCCGTTTCGAGCACGGCCGCCTGCGTCCGGCGCTCCAGCCCGAGCTTGCTGAGCACGGAGGAGACGTAGTTCTTCACCGTCTTCTCCGCGAGCCCGAGACGGTCACCGATCTGAGCGTTGGTCAGTCCTTCGGCGATCAGCGCGAGCGTCTGCTTCTCGCGCAGGTTGAGCGATCCGTAACGAGGGTCCTCTGTGCGGGCGTCGCGCACGCGATGGGTGATGCGGCGCACCATCGAGGGATTCAGCAGCGACTCTCCGTCGGCCACGGCGCAGACGGCACGCACGAGTTCGTCGGTGTGCAGACTCTTCAACAGGTAGCCGGAGGCATCGCCCATGACGGCGGCGACGAGCGCGTCGTCATCGTCGAATGCGGTCAGGATCAGGCATCGCACGCTCGGATGGGCTTGGCGGATGTGGCGGCACAGATCGATACCGCTGCCGTCAGGGAGATGCACGTCCAGGACGGCGACGTCCGGGAGGGTCTCGGCGATCCGGATGACCGCCTCGCTGCAGGTCGATGCTTCCCCGACCACCGTCAGATCGGGGTGCGCGTCGAGGAGTCCGGCGATGCCGCGGCGCACGATCTCGTGATCGTCGACCAGGAACACTCGGTGCATTCGTCCCTCTCTTCGTTGTCGGACGGCGAGGCGGCCATCAAGGCGGGTGCCGACGTGCAGCTCACAGTACAGCTCGCGACTCGGACGGGAACAGGACTCGTCACGGGACCAAAGACCCACCGTGGGGCGGCCTTCGCGTCGTATCCTCGCCTTCTGGGAAAAAGAGGGGGGAGTCGCCCGCATCGGGAGGGCCGCTCCGAGAAAAAGGGACAGGGGCCGCGCTCCAGGGGCAGTGCGGTTCCTCTCTCTTCTCTCGGCCGTGACGATCAGCGCTTTCCAGGGGGAGCGGAGGCTCGAGGGGCTTCGGATGTGACGGGGTGCGGCATCGGTGTGTGGACGACGAGCACCGGACAGCGGGCGTGGGCCGCGCACGCCGCACTGACGGAGCCGAGGAGCAGCCCGGCGAATCCCCCATGTCCACGACTGCCGACGAC
Source organism: Microbacterium sp. Root1433D1 (assembly GCF_001426835.1). NCBI lineage: Bacteria > Bacillati > Actinomycetota > Actinomycetes > Micrococcales > Microbacteriaceae > Microbacterium > Microbacterium sp. Root1433D1. The sequence continues at coordinate 551,797 of NZ_LMFN01000002.1, forward strand.
GAGCATCGACGCCCGGTCGCTCTGTTCGATGAGCACCTCTGCGGCGCGGCCGGGAACGACCGACTGCGAGAAATGCTCCGGAGGTGATCCCTGGAACGCTGCACGCACGGTATCGAGGAGGCACCGCTGCGCATCCATCTTGGGAGACCATTCGGTGCCGGGATCGAACGGATCGAGCATCACCGGATACGTCCAGGTGGTCACCGCCGCGAGTGGGACATCGAGTGCAGCGGCGATGCGCGCCGCGTACGACAACGCCTCCACGGAGGCGGCGGAGCCATCGACGCCGACGACGATGGGGAGCGGCTCGACGATGTCTGTCATCCGTCCAGGATTCACCCCGCGGGAGCGGCTCGCAGAGGCGAACGTCCCACGGTGTGGTCTCGGCTCATCCCGAGTGGTGGGCCCGATCGCCGGGCACGATGAGGACGGGTGCGTTGATGTTGACGAGGACGTCCTGGACGACAGGTCCGAGGGAATGCTCGCTGCGATGCGCGTGCCCTGCGCCGATGACGACGAGTGCGGCATTCCGGGAGGCGTCCAACAGCGCTTCCGCCGGCGGCCGCACGGTCTCGCGCGTTCGCAGCGTGGCCCGAGGGTGCAGCCGTTGGACGAGAGCGGCCGCCTGCTCCAGCGCGGATGCCGACGTCTCCACGGGCGCCGGAACGATCCCGGAGAACGAGGAATGCACGACTTGCAGCGGCTCCCCGCGCCGTGCGGCCTCGTCGGATGCAGCGCGGACGACGGGATCGAGCAGGTCATCGGCCTTCACTCCGGCGACGACCCCCGAGCGGAAGCGCAGATCGAGGTGCGGCACGACCACGACGGCGCAGCGCGCCACCGCTGCGATGCGCAGACTCATGGTGCCGAAGACACGGCTGTGGATGAACCCCGTCTTGCCGGTGCTGATCACCAGGGCGTCATCATCCTGGAGGAAGCGGGCGAGCTGCTCCGGCACGGGCCCCCTCGGGAGTACGACGTCCGTCGTCCTGTGCGGTTCGGGGTGCGCGAAATCCGCATCGTCTCCGGTCGACACATGCACGCGGATGACCGGGACGCCGGCCGCGGCAGCATGCGACTCGGCCCACGCATGCGCCGTTTCCTCGCCACCGCGTCCCTTGAGCGCCAGGACATATCGTGCAGGCATTCGTGCGCTTCCTCTCTCGGTGGAATGCCATCGTCCGATGAGGGAGGTCGAGTCTGAAGAGTCGAAGGTCCCGCAGAGGTTCCTTTCGAGAGTAGTGTCGGCAATGACTGCCGCGGAAAGTGGGGGTGATGGACGACGAAGAGCTTCGGTTCCCCGACCAGCGCCGATCCGAGCTGGAGAGCACGATCGGCGAGCTGGTAGAACGAGCTCAGCACGTGCTCAGCGCCCAGGGCCGACTGCGCAGCCTGCTCCGTGCGAGCCAGATCGTCGTGGAGGACCTCGACCTCGAACAGGTTCTTCGCCACATCGCCGAGGCCGCCGTGACCCTGGTGGATGCGCAATACGGCGCGCTCGGTGTGATCGACCGCGAGGGGCGCCTGGAGCAGTTCATCCACGTCGGGATGCCGGATGACGTCGCTGATCGGATCGGTGATCTTCCGGAGGGGCATGGTGTGCTGGGGGCGGTCATCGAGAGCGCGCATCCGATCCGCCTGGTCGACCTCGGCGCCGATCCGCGATCGGTGGGGTTGCCCGCGCACCATCCGGTCATGCGCACGTTCCTCGGCGTTCCGATCCGGGTGCGCGGGGAGATTTACGGGAATCTGTATCTCACCAACCGCACGGGCGGCGAGTTCACCGACGAAGACGAAGAGCTGGTGCTCGCCCTCGCGACCACGGCCGCGATCGCGATAGACAATGCGCGTCGCTATGAGGAGTCCCAGCGCCTTCAACGCCTCAGCCACGCCCTTGCTGAGATCTCCGCGGCGTTGCTCTCGGCGGACGCGGGTGACGTCTTCGGCGTGGTGGCGGAGAAGGTGGCCTCCGTCATCGATGCCGACCTGGTGCTGATCGTTGCGCCAGGAGCCGAGGAGGGGCGCTACCACGTGGAGACAGCCCGAGGAGTCGGTGCCGATCGGCTCGAGGGCACGGAGGTTCCCGATGGCGATTCCCTGATCGCCCGGGCGATGAGCGGCGCAAGCGTCGTCTCCAACGCCGATCCTGCCGAGTCGCCCTCCTTCGAAGGGCATCTCTCCGGAGGATCGACCATCGCCGTCCCCCTTCTCGTCGCGGGCACGCCCGCGGGAACCCTGTGCGTGGTCCGCGACGCGACGCAGAAGCACTTCTCGTCCGAGGATCTGTCGGTGCTCTCCGAGTTCGCCGCGCAAGCGGGCATCGCCGTCGCCCTCGCGCATGCCCGTGCTGACCGTCAGCGGCTGGATCTGATCGAGGATCGTGCCCGGATCGCACGAGACCTTCACGACAACGTCATACAGCGGCTGTTCGGGACAGGGCTCGGCCTGCAGGCGCTGGCAGCGACCACGCCTGATCGTGCCGAAGCAATCTCCGCGCACGCCGGAGAGATCGACGCGGCCATCTCCGACTTCCGCACGGCCATCTTCGCTCTTCAGACCACGGACCCCGAGTCGGTCCGTCATCGTCTCCTCGACGTGGTGGGCGAGTTCACCCCGAGTCTTCGCAGCGCTCCCCGCGTCTCGTTCTCCGGTCCCGTCGATCTCCTCGTCACCGGCGCGCTCGGTGAGGACATCGTCGCCGTGGTGCGCGAGTCGCTGAGCAACGTCGCCCGCCATGCGCGCGCCACGACGTCGGAGGTCATCGTCGCCGTCACGGCATCCCATGTCACGGTCGTCGTCGACGACGACGGGATCGGTATGCCCGAGAACCCCGAGCGCGTCAGCGGGACGGCGAATCTGGAGATGCGCGCGCGAGCGCATGGCGGCACGTGCACGGTCGCGGCCCGAGACCTCGGCGGCACGAGGGTCCACTGGCGGGCGCCGCTCGAGGCGGAGACGACAGGCTCCCGATGATCGGCGTGTTCCTGGTGGATGACCACAGCGTCGTCCGTCGCGGAATCGCGCAGATCCTCGACGCGGAGCCGGGGCTCGAGGTGGTCGGAGAATCCGGCACCGTGCGCGGCACGCTCGGGCGGGTGGAGGCGACCTCGCCGGATGTCGTCGTGCTCGACGTGCGGCTCCCGGACGGCAGCGGCGTGGACCTCTGCCGGAGCATCCGATCGGCGCACCCCGGGATTCGATGCCTCATGCTCACGGCCTTCGACGACGACGCGGCGAGCGCCGCCTCGGTGATCGCCGGCGCGTCGGGGTATGTCCTGAAGACGATCCGTGGCACTTCTCTCATCGACTCGATCCGCCGGGCGGCGGCTGGTGAGGACTTGACGCCTCCGGCAGTCACGGCGCGTGTGCGCACCGAGCTCGCTTCTCGCGCGACGGCCCCTCCCGCCCCCGAGGCGCCGCTGACCCTGCGCGAGAGCCAGATTCTGCGCTTGATCGCGGAAGGACTCACGAACCGTCAGATCGGCGAGCGCCTCGGCCTCGCCGAGAAGACGGTCAAGAACTACGTCTCCGGTCTCCTCGCGAAGCTCGGCATGCAGCGTCGCACGCAGGCGGCCGTCTACGGTGCCACGGAGCACTTCTCCGATCGAGCGACGGGGGAACGCTTCGATCCGTCGTGAACGTTGATGGGACGTTCGACCCTGACAGGGGCACCGCACGGGAGAAGCATGTCTCGTCGGGGCACTCCCACCATCGTCAGAGGAGCATCATGGCCGACTCGACCTTCGCCGCACATCGTCCACGCGTGATCGATCCCGCCGATCTGCAGCTTCCCTCCACTCAGCCGATCGACGTCACCGCTCTCCTGCATGAGGGAACGCGATCGTGACGGGTGGATACGCGCATGCCGACGCCCCGTCCACGGACATCGTCTTCGAGTCCTTCTTCGGCAACACCCGTCGCGTGGCCGAGGCGATCGCCGACGGTGTGCGGCAGCATCTCGTCGCCGCCCTCGTCGACGTGCGCGATGAGGTTCCCCCGAACGAGCACGGCGTCCTCGTGGTCGGAGCGCCCACTCACGCCCACTCGCTGAGCAGACCCGCCTCCCGGCGCGAAGCCGAGATGTGGGCCAAGGACCTCGGGAAGCACCTGTCGCTCGAGCAGGGAAGCCGAGCGACCGGGATCCGGGAGTGGATCGAGACCGACCCGCGCGCGGTGTCCGGCTTCGCCGCCTTCGACACCCGTGTCGACATGCCGCGGATCTTCACCGGCTCGGCGGCGACGGCGATCAGCACGCGGCTGCGGAAGCGGGGGCTGCGAGAGCTCGTCCGCCCCGAGAGCTTCCTGGTCGACAAGGACAGCCGACTCCTCGCCGGTGAGCTCGAACGCGCCCATGCCTGGGGTGCCGCACTCGCCCTCGAGGCGCTCTCGGGATCGTCGGCAGCGAGCAGCCGGTCACGACCATGACCGCGACGAAGGGCAGTGCCGCGAGCCTGACCTTTCTCGGGGCCGCCGATACGGTGACCGGCTCCCGCTATCTCGTCAGTGCCCCTTCCTCGCGGATCCTCGTGGATTGCGGGCTGTTCCAGGGATTCAAGGTGCTCCGCGAGCGCAACCGTGCACCGTTTCCGGTCCCTCCGGATTCCATCGACGCGGTGGTCCTCACCCACGCGCATCTGGATCACTCCGGGTACCTCCCGGCACTCGTCAGAGACGGGTTCGGGGGTCGCATCTACGCGAGTGCCGGCACGGCTTCCCTCTCCCGGATCATGCTCATGGACAGTGCGCATCTGCTCGAGGAGGAGGCACGGCATGCGGCGAAGCACAAGTGGTCTCGGCATGAGCATCCCCGACCTCTCTACACGACGCAGGATGCGGAGCGCGCCGTGGAACGGTTCGTCATCGTGCCGGAAGGGGAGGAGACATCTGTATCCGGCGCGATCGGCGTCGAGCTTCATCCGGCCGGTCACATCCTGGGCGCCATGAGCGCATATGTCGACGTCGACGGTCGTCGGCTGTGCTTCACCGGTGACCTCGGACGAACCGATGACCCCCTCATGCGGCCGCCGCACCCCTTCGAAGGCGCCGACGTCCTCGTGACCGAATCCACGTATGGAGATCGCGCACACAGCACTGTCGACCCGGAAACGTCGCTGGGGGACATCGTGCGGCGCACGGTGCGTCGCAACGGTGTGGTGCTCATCCCCGCCTTCGCCGTCGGACGCACCGAGACGGTGCTGTTGCATCTGTCCCGCCTGCGGGACCGCGGTGAGATCCCCGATGTGCCGATCTACGTCAATAGCCCGATGGCGATCAGCGTCGCCGAGGTGTATCGACGCCACCCTGAGGAACATCGGCTGTCCCGAGAAGAGGTCGATCGGCTGTATGGGCTCGCGACGCCGATCCACAGCGTCGACGACTCGAAACTGCTCAATCTGCGCGGAGGGCCGATGATCATCATCTCGGCCAGCGGAATGCTCGCAGGCGGGCGGATCCTCCACCATCTTCAGGCCTACGCCCCCGATGAGCGCAATGCGATCGTCCTCACCGGGTACCAGGCCGGCGGTACACGCGGAGCTCGTCTCCTGTCCGGCGCGCGCACGCTGCGCGTATTCGGCAGAGAGATCGCCGTGGAAGCCGAGGTGGTGGCGATCGACTCGATGTCCGCGCATGCCGATGCCGATGGCGTGCTCCGTTGGATGCGGGGCGCCTCGCACGCGCCCGGTGCCGTGTACGTCACGCACGGCGAACCCGCCGCCGCCGACGCCCTGCGGCTTCGGATCGAACACGAGCTGGGGTGGCCGGCGCGCGTTCCCGCCCACGGAGAAGAAGTACCGATCAGTCCCAAGCACCGACCCCGCGCACGTTTCGCCCCCTGAAAGGAAACCACTCATGCAAGAGAGCATCCTGGTCGGAGTCGTCGATACTCCTGCTTCCCGTCGAGCCGTCGAGTGGGCGGCGCACCGCGCGAATGAACGGCTCAGCAGGGTGGAACTCCTCTCTGTGGTGGGCGGCGCGATCGGAACGGTCGGCGAAGGGGCGGTCGTCGCCGAGGCCATCAGCCTGACGCAGACGTTGCTCGAACGCGAAGCGGAGCGGGTCAGGGCGCACGGGGTGAAGGCGGACACCGTGGTCTCGCGAGGAAACCCGGTGGAGGAACTGATCAGCGCATCGATGGTGTTCGATCTCCTCGTGATCGGAAGCGACTTCCGGGGGGATCATGCAGGTGCGCGCAGCATCCACCACGGCATCCGTGTGGCAGCAGGTGCCCACTGCCCGGTGGTCGTCGTTCCCGACATCGATCTCGCCGGTCGGCGGGGCGTGATCGTGGGCGTCGACGGATCCGCGGTGTCCGGGAAGCTCATCGATTTCGCCGCGGCAGAAGCCGCGCGCACCGGCGATCCGCTCACCGTGGTCAACACCTGGGTCACGGTCCCGTTGCCGCTCAACATGTCGGCCTATCCTGCGGACTATCTCTCCGGCATGCAGAAGGTGACGGAGGAGGCGCTGACGGATTCTCTGAAGGGGATCCCTCGCCTGTATCCGGAGCTCGAGGTGCATCGAGTCGTCGAGCGCGGCTATGCCGCAACCGTCATCAACCGCCTCTCGCGGGACGCGCGTCTCACGGTCATCGGCTCTCACGGCCGTGGCGCGATCGCCCGATTCCTCCTCGGTTCGACCAGCCAAGAGGTCCTCTCGAGTCCCTCCACTGTCACCGTGCTCGTCCGGTGAGCGCCCGGCACGGTGGGACCTTCGACCCGGGGAAGAAGGTCCGGCGGCGTCAGGCTTGAAGCATCCACGAGTCCCGTCCAGGAGGAATGATGCGAGCAGCAGTCGTCACAGAGTTCGGTGCACCGGCGCAGGTGGAAGAGCGTCCGATCCCACAGCCCGGTCCGGGACAGGTCCTGGTCCGGGTGGAGACATGCGGACTGTGCCACACCGACATTCACGCGATGCGCGGAGATTGGCCGGTCAAGCCCCCGCTCCCGCTCATCCCGGGGCACGAAGGCGTGGGCATCGTCGAACAGCTCGGTGACGGCGTGACCAGCCGCACGGTCGGACAGAGAGTCGCGATGCCCTGGCTCGGCCACGCATGCGGCGAATGCCGGTACTGCGTCGATGGTCGAGAGAACCTCTGCGAGAGCCAGTACAACAACGGCTACGCCGTCGACGGCGGCTACGCCGAGTACATGCTGGCAGACGCCCGCTTCGCCGTTCCCGTTCCGGACGGCATCACCGCTATCGACGCCGCGCCGCTCACCTGCGCCGGAATCACGACCTACGCGGCGATCAAGAACGCGCATGTCACGCCGGGCGAGACGGTCGCGATCTTCGGTGTCGGGGGGCTCGGGCACCTTGCGGTGCAGTACGCCCGCCTGGTGGGCGCCAAGGTCATCGCGGTGGACGTCACCGACGAGAAACTCGACCTGGCATCCGAGCTGGGTGCAGACCACGTCGTGAACGCCGCCGACGCCGATCCGGTCGCTGCGATCCGAGATCTCGGTGGTGCCGACGTCGTCGTCGTCCTCGCGGTCGCGCCCGCGGTCTTCGACCAGGCGTTCCGCTCTCTGAACCGCGGCGGCAGGCTCGTGCTGGTATCCCTCCCCGCCGGTGGGGAGCTCACGGTGCCGATCTTCGACACCGTGCTCAAGGGGATCAGCATCATCGGCTCCATCGTCGGGACCAGGCAGGATCTGGCCGAGGTCTTCGACCTTCACGCCGCCGGACGGACGCGGGTCGTCACCGAGCCCCGTGAGCTGGACCAGGTCAACGCATCGGTCGACGAGGTGCTGGCGGGGACCGTGCCGGCCCGCCTCGTGTTCCAGTATCACACCGCCGATGTCGTCCCGACGCACGACGGGACCGCCGCGTCCCTGTGAGCCGGCGACCTCGGTGTTGAGGAGGAAAACCCAGTTCGAGGGTCATCTATCAAGGGTGCCGGCGGTGGGACTCGAACCCACACGCCCTTTCGGACAAAGCATTTTGAGTGCTCCGCGTCTGCCATTCCGCCACGCCGGCTCGTGTGTCGCGTCTATGACTTTAGCGCAGGGGAGGGGGAGTGATCCTCCGCGCCGAGTGGTTACGGCCTGCAGACAGGGGCACTCCACTAGGATGGTTCTGTGACAGAGCAAGAAGAGCAGGCTGAGCAGCCCACGTCATCCGCACCCCGACGCGTGGTCGTCGCCGAAGATGAGTCGCTGATCCGTCTCGACATCGTCGAGATCCTCCGCGACAACGGCTTCGATGTCGTCGGTGAGGCCGGTGATGGAGAGACCGCGGTCGCTCTGGCGACCGAGCTGCGCCCCGACCTCGTCATCATGGATGTCAAGATGCCTCAGCTCGACGGCATCAGCGCCGCCGAGAAGCTGCACAAGGGCAACATCGCCCCCGTCGTGCTCCTCACGGCTTTCAGCCAGAAGGAGCTCGTCGAGCGTGCCAGCGAGGCCGGTGCTCTCGCGTACGTCGTGAAGCCGTTCACTCCGAACGACCTCCTGCCGGCGATCGAGATCGCGCTGGCCCGGCACGAGCAGATCATCACGCTCGAGGCCGAGGTCGCCGACATGGTCGAGCGCTTCGAGACCCGCAAGCTCGTCGATCGGGCCAAGGGTCTGCTCAACGAGAAGATGGGTCTGAGCGAGCCCGAGGCGTTCCGCTGGATCCAGAAGGCCTCCATGGATCGCCGTCTGACGATGCAGGACGTCGCCAAGGCGATCATCGAGCAGCTCGCGCCCAAGAAGTAAGGGTGAGCGCCGGGGTCATCCGGCTCGATACCGAGCACATCCTGCGGCCCGTGCGCCTCGGAGATGGCGCCGCGCTCTCGCGGGCGTATCTGGCGAACCGCGAGCACCTCGCACCGTGGGAGCCCTCACGCACGGAGGCGTTCTTCACCGTCGCCTCGCAGGAGCAGCACGCGCAGCAGTGCGCCGACGATGCGTCCGCAGGTCGCAGCGTCCGCTTCGTGATCGCGTCCGACGACGGTGAGATCCGCGGACGGATGAACATCAACAACATCGTCCGTGGTGCGTTCTGGAGCGCCGATCTCGGCTACTGGGTCGACGTCTCGCGGCTGCGTCGCGGGCTCGCGCACCGCGCCGTCGCGCAGATCATCGAGTACTCGCGCAAGGAACTGGGACTTCATCGGCTGCAGGCGGCCACACTGGTGCACAACCTCGGCTCCCAGAGCGTGCTGCGAGGAAACGGCTTCGAGCGCATCGGGATGGCGCCGAAGTACCTCCGCATCGCGGGGGAGTGGCAGGACCACCTCCTCTTCCAGCGACTGCTGGAGGAACCGCTCAGCGCCCGGCGGGAAGGTCCTTGATCATGTTGGTGATGCGGATCGTGGAGCAACGTCGCCCCTGATCGTCGGTCACCACGATCTCGTGCACGGTGATGCTGCGTCCCAGGTGGACAGGGGTGCAGACGCCGGTGACGACGCCCGACGTCGCCGAACGCGTGTGCGTCGCGTTGATGTCGACGCCGACGGCGAGCCGTCCGGCACCGGCGTGCAGATTGGCCGCCATCGATCCGAGGGATTCCCCGAGGACCACGTAGGCGCCGCCGTGCATGAGTCCGACAGGCTGCGTGTTGCCCTCGACCGGCATCGTCGCGACGCAGCGGTCGACGCTGAATTCGACGAACTCCATGCCCATCTTCTCGGCCAGAGCGCCCATTCCGCGGGCTGTGGCCCAGTCGAGTCCCTCGCTCGTCGCGACGTCGCTCATGCATCCTCCTCAGCGGGTGTCTGTCGTCCTCGTTAGGCTGACAGGGTGACGGACTCCGCAAAGCCTACCCTCATGGTCGTCGACGGCCATTCGCTCGCCTATCGTGCCTTCTTCGCCCTCCCGGTCGACAACTTCACGACCAAAGACAACCAGCACACGAACGGCATCTACGGCTTCCTGTCGATGCTGGTGAACCTCATCAAGGCCGAGCAGCCGACGCACCTGGCGATCGCCTTCGACACCTCGCGTCACTCCTTCCGCACCGACGAGTACCCGGAGTACAAGGCCACGCGCTCCGAGTCGCCTCAGGAGTTCAAGGGGCAGATCCCCCTGCTCCAGGAGTGCCTCACCGCGATGTCGATCCCGGTGCTGACGAAGGAGGGGATCGAGGCCGACGACATCCTCGCCACGCTGGCGTCTCAGGGTGCCGAACAGGGCTTCGACGTGCTCGTCGTCTCGGGCGACCGCGACACGATCCAGCTCGTCAACGACGATGTCACGCTGCTGTACCCGTCGGTGCAGGGCGTCTCCCAGCTCAAGCGCTACGACCCGACGACCGTCCAGGAGCGCTACGGGGTCCGGCCGGAGCAGTATCCCGACATCGCCGCTCTCGTCGGCGAGACCAGCGACAACCTGCCCGGTGTGCCGAAGGTGGGGGAGAAGACCGCCGTCAAGTGGCTCACGCAGTTCGGGTCGCTCGACGAACTGATCGCCCGAGCCGACGAGATCAAGGGTGTGGTCGGCGGCAACCTCCGCGATCACATCGACGACGTGCGCCGCAACCGCAAGCTCAACCGGCTGCTCACCGATGTGGAGCTTCCCGTCGGCCCTGCCGATCTCGCGGTCGCGCCGATCGATGCCCAGGCCGTGCGTGACATCTTCGCGCGCCTGGAGTTCCGCACACTGCTCCCGCGGGTGTTCGAGGCCGTCGGTGCGGGCGAGGTCGCCGACGATCCCGCATCCGTGATCGTCCTTCCTGTGCCTGTGGAGGTGACGCCCGCCGAGCTCGCTGCCTGGGGTTCGGCACAGGAAGGCGAAGTCTCCCTCCGTGTCACGACACAGGGCGGAGTGCCCGTGCGCATCGGTGCCGCCACCCTGACCGAGCTCCGCGAATCCGACTGGACCGAAGCCGCGCCCGAGGCGCTGCGCGGATGGCTCGAGTCCGACGCGCCGAAGGTGCTCCACGACGCGAAGGCGCAGGTGAAGGCGCTGATCCGTCAAGGCATCCGCCTCGGCGGCCTCTCCTACGACACGAGTCTCGCCGGCTGGCTGCTGCGACCCAGCTTCCCGGACAAGACCCTCTCCGACCTGGTCGAGCGCTACCTGGGCGAGAAGCTCCCCGAGGCCGACCCGTCGCAGCTCGTGCCCGAGACCGAGGGCGCGACGCCTTCGCAGGAGGCGTGGTTCGCGCTGCGTGTCGCCGATGCTCTTCGGGAGGACATCCCCGAGCCGGTCGCCAAGGTCTTGGTCGACATCGAGCTGCCGACGCTGCTCACCCTCGCCGACATGGAGGTCGCGGGCGTGGCGGTCTCGCACGACGTGCTGTCCACGTTCTCCGGAGAGCTCGCCGCCCGCGCCGAGACACTCGCGCAGGAGGCCTTCTCCGTGGTCGGACGCGAGTTCAACCTCGGCTCGCCCAAGCAACTGCAGGAGGTCCTGTTCGAAGACCTGCAGCTGCCGAAGACCCGTAAGACCAAGACCGGGTACTCGACGGATGCCGCGGTTCTCGCCGACCTGCAGGAGAGCAACCCCCACCCGTTCCTGAACCTGCTGCTGCAGCACCGTGAGGCCACCAAGCTGCGTCAGATCATCGAGTCGCTCGATACCGCCATCGGCGACGATCACCGGGTGCACACGACGTATGTGCAGACCGGAAGCCAGACGGGGCGTCTCTCCAGCACCGACCCCAACCTGCAGAACATCCCGGTGCGTACCGAGGAATCCCGTCGCATCCGCAGCGCGTTCGAGGTGGGCGAGGGCTACGAGGCGCTTCTCACCGCCGACTACTCGCAGATCGAGATGCGCATCATGGCGCACCTCTCCGGCGACGAAGGCCTCATCGAGGCGTTCAACAGCGGGGAAGACCTGCACCGTTTCGTCGGTGCGCGGGTCTTCGGCGTCGAGCCGAGCGAGGTGACAGCGGCAATGCGCACCAAGGTCAAGGCGATGTCGTACGGCCTTGTGTACGGGCTCTCCGCGTTCGGCCTCTCCAAGCAGCTGCGCATCGAGCAGTCCGAGGCCAAGCAGCTCATGATCGAGTACTTCGCTCGGTTCGGCGCGGTGCGCGACTATCTGCGCGCGTCGGTCATGAAGGCGAAGGAGGTCGGCTACACCGAGACGATCTTCGGCCGCCGCCGTCCATTCCCCGACCTGGCGAGCCCGAACCGGGTGCTGCGCGAGAACGCCGAGCGCGCGGCCCTCAACGCCCCCATCCAAGGCAGTGCCGCAGACATCATGAAGATCGCGCTCCTGCACATCCACGATGATCTCCGCTCCGAGCAGCTCTCCTCGCGCGTGCTGCTCCAGATCCATGACGAGCTCGTCGTCGAGGTCGCTCCCGGGGAGTGGGAAGCGACGGAGCGCATCGTGCGGGCGCGGATGGGTGACGCCGCCGACTTGTCGGTGCCGCTCGACGTGCAGGTCGGACGCGGTCGCGACTGGAACGAAGCCGCGCACTGAGGTCCGGCGGCGGAAGGGGGCCGGGGATTAGGCTGACAGCTATGACTTCAGCTCCCCGAACCCCCTCCGCCATCGACGCCGTCGCCGATGAATGGGTCGACACGATCGCGGTCCTGGCGCCCACGCTCGGGACGTATATCGGCCGCGATGAGGTGAACGACCGTTTCGGTGACCTGAGCCCGGCGGGGCACGAGGAGATCGCCGCGGCGACCCGCGCGACGCTCGACAAGCTCTCCGCACTCGAGCCGGTCGATGCGATCGACGAGGTCACCAAGACCGACCTCGGAGCCGAGCTGCGTCTCGACCTCGAGCTGCACGACGCGAAGTGGCATCTGCGGGACCTCAACGTCATCGCCTCGGCCGCACAGGATGTGCGCGCGGCATTCGATCTGATGCCGACCGCGACCGTCGAGAACTGGGATGTGGTCGCGACGAGGCTCGCCGCGGTCCCCGAGGCACTGCGCGGTTACATCGAGACCCTGCGGACCGGTATCGCCGAGGGCGTGACGCCGGCGCGACGCCAGGTCGTCGAGGTCGCGACGCAGATCGACCGCTACACGGCCGACGACGGCTTCTTCGCCGCCTTCGTGGCCGATGCCGATCCCGACGAGGGGCAGCTGCCCGCTTCGCTCGCGCGCAGCCTCGCCGACAACTCCGCCGCGGCACGGGTCGCCTACGACGAGCTTCGTCGCTTCCTCGTGGAAGAGCTCGCTCCCGCGACGGGCGAGGTCGACGCAGTCGGACGCGACCTGTATGCGCTCAACTCCCGTCGCTTCCTCGGGGCGACGATCGACCTCGATGAGACGTACGAGTGGGGGCGCGAGGAGCTCGCGCGCATGGTGGCGGAGCAGACCGCGATCGCGAACGAGATCCTGCCCGGTGCATCCGTGGAAGAGGCCGTCGCCCACCTCGAGGCCGACCCGGCCCGCAAGCTCGTCGGCACCGACGCGCTCCAGAGGTGGATGCAGGAGACAAGCGACCGCGCTGTCGCCGAGCTCGGCGCCTCGCACTTCGACATCCCGGAGGCCATCCGCACTCTCGAGTGCATGATCGCCCCCACGCAGGAGGGCGGCATCTACTACACCGGGCCGACGGACGACTTCTCCCGCCCCGGCCGCATGTGGTGGTCGGTCCCCGAGGGCGTCACCGAGTTCGACACCTGGCGCGAGCTGACCACGGTGTTCCATGAGGGCGTGCCGGGACACCACCTCCAGATCGCGCAGGCCGTGTACAACCGGGCCGAGCTCAACTCCTGGCGCCGTCTGCTCGCCGGCACCTCGGGTCATGCCGAGGGCTGGGCTCTGTATGCCGAGCGTCTGATGGAGCAGCTGGGCTACCTCGACGATCCCGCTGACCGTCTCGGCATGCTCGACGGGCAGCGTATGCGGGCCGCCCGCGTGGTGCTCGACATCGGCGTGCACCTGGGCAAGCCTCGACTCGACGGTACGGGTGTCTGGGACGCCGAGTACGCACTGGACTTCATGCGCCGGAACGTGAACATGTCCGATCAGTTCGTGCAGTTCGAGGTGAATCGCTACCTGGGCTGGCCTGGTCAGGCGCCGTCCTACAAGGTCGGTCAGCGCATCTGGGAACAGGTCCGTGACGGCGTCCGCGCAGCCGAAGGCGATGCGTTCTCGTTCAAGGACTTCCACAAGCGCGCACTCGACATGGGCGGTGTCGGCCTCGACACGCTGCGCAGCGCCTTGCTTCCGCGCTGACGGGAATGCGGTCCGGCCGAGGCGTGTTCATTCATCTGAATAGGAAGGGATGACATGGGCATCGAATTCGGGTTGGACACGTTCGGCGACATCACCAGGAACGCGGACGGAGAGCTCCTCACCGGCGCGCAGACGATCCGCAACATCGTCGCGCAGGCAGAGCTGGCCGACACGGTCGGTGTGGACTTCTTCGGGGTGGGGGAGCACCACCGCGCGGAGTTCGCGGTCTCTGCCCCGGAGATGGTGCTGGCCGCTATCGCGGCCCGCACCACGCACATCCGTTTGGGCACGGCGGTGACGGTGCTCTCGTCCGACGACCCTGTGCGCGTTTTCGAGCGGTTCTCGACGTTGGATGCTCTCTCGAACGGTCGTGCCGAGGTGGTTCTCGGCCGCGGCTCCTTCATCGAGTCGTTCCCGTTGTTCGGCTATGACCTCCGTGACTACGACGCACTCTTCGAGCAGAAGCTCGAGCTGTTCGTCGAGCTCCTCAAGGAGGAGCCGGTGACGTGGTCGGGCACCATGCGCGCTTCGCTCGAGAATGCGAACGTGTTCCCGAAGACCGAGAAGGGTCTGCGCACCTGGGTCGGTGTGGGGGGCAGCCCTGAGTCGGTCGTCCGTGTCGCACGCCATGGCCTCGGCCTGATGCTCGCGATCATCGGGGGATCGGCGGCGCGGTTCAAGCCCTTCGTCGACCTGTACCACCGCTCCGTGGCCTCCTTCGGCACGACGTCGCACCCCGTCTCGGTGCATTCGCCCGGCCACATCGCCGAGACGGATGCGGAGGCCTGGGACGCCGCGTACTCCGGTTTCGAGGCCATGAACAACACGATCGGACGTGAGCGCGGATGGCCGGCATACAGCCGCGCGCGCTTCCAGAACGACATCGGTCCTGAAGGAGCGATCTACGCGGGCTCGCCGGATCGCGTCGCGGCGAAGATCGCCGACACGATCACGACGCTGGGACTCGGCCGGTTCGACTTGAAGTACGCCACAGGCACCCTGTCGCACGAGTCGATGATGCGCAGCATCGAGCTGTACGGCACCGAGGTTATCCCGCGGGTGAAGCGGATCCTCGACGCTCAGGACTGACGTCATCGGGCGCGGGACGTCGGGCGCTCGGCTCTACGATGAAGAGCATGGCCAACACCGCCTTGCCGAGCCGCTCATCTCTGGCCGAGCGCCTGGACGTCCTGCCGTTCACCCGTCGCCACCTGCGCCTCCTGACGGGGTCGGGGCTCGGCTGGGCTTTGGACGCGATGGATGTCGGTCTGATCTCCTTCATCCTCGCCGCGCTCACGCAGCAGTGGGGGCTGACGAAGGGCGAAGCCGGTTGGATCGCCTCGGTCGGGTTCATCGGCATGGCCATCGGCGCGACGCTCGGTGGCCTGCTGGCGGATCGTTTCGGACGACGGCAGGTGTTCGCGCTCACGCTGCTCGTATACGGCATCGCGACCGGTGCCAGCGCGCTCGTCGGAGGTCTCGCGGCACTGCTCGTTCTCCGCTTCCTGGTCGGTCTCGGCCTCGGCGCCGAGCTCCCGGTCGCATCGACGTATGTGAGCGAGTTCGCTCCGGCCCGGATCCGTGGCCGGCTGATCGTGGTGCTGGAGGCCTTCTGGGCACTCGGATGGACCGCGGCCGCCGTGATCGGCTTCCTCGTCATACCGGCCTCCGATGACGGGTGGCGCTGGGCCTTCGCGCTCGGCGCGATCCCTGCCGTGTACGCACTCTTCGTGCGGTGGCGGATGCCGGAATCGCCCCGCTGGCTCGCCTCGCGAGGACGCATCGCGGAAGCAGACCGCATCGTCTCGGCGTTCGAGGCCGATGCCGGGGTGGGCGGTGCCCCCGCTATCCGCAAGGAGCCGGCATCACGTGCGATCGCGGTCACCGCACGCGCGCGGCTGGCAACGCTCTGGAACCCGGAGTTCCGAGTGCGCACACTGTGCCTGTGGATGGTGTGGTTGGGCGTGAACTTCGCCTACTACGGGGCGTTCATCTGGATACCGAGCATCCTCGTGGATGCCGGGTTCGATCTGGTGCGTTCGTTCGGTTTCACCCTCATCATCACGCTGGCCCAGCTGCCGGGCTATGCTGTCGCGGCGTGGCTGATCGAGGTGTGGGGGCGTCGGCTGACGCTGTCGGTGTTCCTGCTCGGTTCTGCGGTGTCTGCAGTGGTCTTCGGCACGGCGACGACCGAGGGCGCCATCATCGCCGCGGGCATGGCTCTGTCGTTCTTCAACCTGGGCGCCTGGGGAGCCCTGTACGCCGTGACCCCCGAGATCTATCCCACCTCGCTGCGGGGAACGGGCGCCGGTTGGGCGGCAGGAGTGGGTCGCATCGCATCGATCGTGGCGCCGCTCTCCGTTCCGGTGCTGCTGCTCGCCGGTGGAGCGCCGCTGCTGTTCGCGGTGTTCGGGGTGTGCTTCCTCGGTGCTGCGGCCGCAGCATGGGGGCTCGTCGACCGCGGCGGGCAGGCGCTCGACGATCGTTGACGCCTGCTCTCGTCTGCCGCAATAGGCTGGGACGATGGCAGATGTGCGGTTCGTGGCGATCGGCGATTCCTTCACCGAGGGGGTCGGCGATGTCCTCCCGGATGGGCGTGAGCGCGGCTGGGCGGATCTCGCGGCTCAAGGGTGGGCGGATGCCGCAGGACACTCGATCCAGTACGCCAACCTCGCGATCAGAGGCAAGCTCGCCTGGCCGATCGTCGAGCAGCAGCTCGAGCCCGCGCTCGCGCTGAGGCCGACACATCTCTCCTTCAACGGCGGAGGCAACGACATGCTTCGCCCACGCACCGATGTCGAGCACATCGCCGATGCGTTCAGCCGCGTGCTGCGCCGGTGCGACGAGGAGGGGGTGACCATGATCCTGCTCTCCGGGGCGAACCCGAGTGGACAGCTTCCGATGGGATCCCTCGTTCAACGGCGCGGAGATCTCCTCTCTGATGCCGTGCTTCGACGGATCGAAGAGCGCCCCGATGTGGTCCGTGCATTCAACTGGCCGGATCGTGAGCTCTCCCGTGGCGCCTACTGGGCGGACGACCGGCTGCACATGAACGCGGCGGGCCATCACCGCGTGGCGGCTCGGGTGCTGCATGCTCTCGGCTTCGAGCCGCCGGAGACTTGGTGGGCGCCGAGCGATCGCCTCGGTGCGGGGCCGTCGGGGCTTGCCTACTATCGGGAGTTCGTGGGCCCCTGGGTCCGTCGGCGCGTGACCCGCACATCCTCCGGCGACGGTCGCACGGCCAAGTTCCCGTCCTGGGTAGAGCGAGTGCCCTCGTGAATCGAGTCCGTCGCTCGGACGCGGGGGACCGGTGAGCGATTTCGAGTTCGCCCGCATCCCCGCCGGCGTGCTGACACTGCGGGACGCACGTCGCGAGGAGCAGCGCGTGGTCACGCTGGAGCCCTTCGAGATCGGCGTGTATCCGGTGACGGAGGAGCAGCTCGCAGAGGTGCTCGGCATCCCGGTGCGCCACCCTCGTCGCCCCGCATCCGACCTCAGCTGGCTGCGCGCCATCCACTTCTGCAACGCCGCATCCGAGTGGGAGGGCCTGGATCGGGTCTACCTGTTCGATGGTGAGGACGTCGCCTGGGACACGACCGCAGACGGGTACCGGTTGCCCACCGAAGCGGAGTGGGAGTTCGCGTGCCGGGCCGGTTCCACCGGACCGCACTATGCGCCTCTGGCCGACGCCGCGTGGACGAGCGCGGACGGCGTCTCGTCGCCGCAGGACATCGGCGGCAAACTGCCGAACCTCCACGGTCTCTTCGACACGCTCGGCAACGTCTGGGAATGGTGCTGGGACCTGTTGGACCCCGCCCGCTACGACGACTACCGCGTGTTCCGTGGCGGCGGGTTCGCCGACGACGCCTGGAGCGTGCGGGCATCTGTCCGCCGTGGGGGAGCACCGCGCATGCATCATGAGGATGTCGGTCTCCGACTGGCTCGGGGTGCGTTCGACACGGTCGACCGTGCACAGGGCTGGTCCGCACGGGCCGACCGGGAGCGAGCCGTGCAGGAGGGGCCGCTTCCCTCCGGGTGGACCCCGCGCGGTCGTTGACCTCCCCGTCGTCAGCCCCGCCGTGACCGCACCGGACTCCGCGCGCCGATTTCGAGCCACGCAGCGGGAAACGCTGTGCGGATTGAGGTTCAGCGCCGCCGTTCGGGATCCAGACCCATGCGGATCCGCGTCCGCTTGCGTTCGATGAGGATGAACACGGTGCCGATGATCCAGAGGGGGATCGGCATGAGGAACGCGATCCGGAAGGCATCGAGCGAATAGGTCTCGGGAGTGCCGGCGCCCTGGAGGTCAAGGGCGAGTCCGATCAGGAAGATGGCGATGAGTGCGGCGATGAAGCCGCCGGCGTTCGTCACCCCGGTTGCCGTGCTGAGCCTGTGGGACGGGTTGTGTGTGCGCGCGTGATCGAAGGCGATCATCGATGCGGGTCCGCCGGTCGCGAGCGCGATGGCCAGTACGTAGAGGAGCCAGCTCGGTGCGGTGCCTGGCAGGGCGATGACGGCGATCCAGGCGACCATCTGCACTCCGACGGCGGGGAGCACGAGAGCGAGGGAGCGGTGATTCGGCAGCCGGCGGGAGAGATCGCCGATGATCGGTCCGAGAAGCATGCCTGCAATGACATATACCGAGATGATGCCTGCGGCGTGCGCGGTATCGAGTCCCTCCGCAGCGGTGAGGAACGGCATACCCCAGAGGAGAACGAACGCGGTGCCCGCGAACGGCGTGGTGAAGTGCGACCAGAACGCGAGACGCGTTCCCGGGTGCGCCCAGGCTGCGCGTATGCCGACTCCGGTATCTATCGCGGAGGTGACGACGCGGATGACGCCGGTATCGGTGTTCACTGTCACGTCGGCACCGCGCTCTGCGGGATGGTTGCGGATGACCAAGGCGACGAGGATCGTGAAGAGCACGCCGAGGCCGGCGATGCTGCCGAAGGTGATGCTCCAGCTGGTGGCGTGCAGGAGTGCAGCGACGGGAACCAGGGCGATCAGCTGGCCGGTCTGGCCGATGATGCCGGTGAACTGGACCATGATCGGCCCTCGTTGCGCAGGAAACCAGGTCGCCACCAGACGCAGTACAGCGGGGAAGATCGCGGCGTCGCCTGCGCCGAGCAGCACGCGTGCGAAGATCGCGACGCCGATGCTGGGGGAGAGCGCCATGGTCAGCTGGCCCGCGGCCATGAGCAACATGCCGATCGTCATGATCGGACGCGACCCGAAGCGATCCAGCAGAATACCGACGGGGATCTGCATGCCGCCGTAGACGGCGAGCTGCACCACGGCGAACAGCGCCAGCGTCGACGCATCCGCTTGGAACCGGTCCGCCGCTTCGACGCCCACGGCGCCGAGAGATGTGCGGTTCGTGATCGCGAGCACATATGCCGCGACTCCGACGGACCAGATCAGCCATGCTCGCCACCCCGGTGTCGAGACGGGGGAGTGGGAGACCTGCTGCACCTCCCCAACGCTACTCCTCCGGGAACGTGGCAGACGATCGGTGATGAGCGCAAGGACATGCTCGTCTACAGCCAGCTGCGACCGCGGTAGCGCAGGAGGCGGACTCGTCGATGTCGGTCGTCTCGCCGTCCGGTGATCGTGTGTGGCGCAATCACATGGGCATGCCGCCGCCGAGGTCTTCCACGATGATCTTCACGAGTTCTTCGGTAGTCGTCTCCGGTCCGACCCGCCGCTCATCGAACCAGGGGAGTGGTTGCCACCCGTCGTGCCATTCGCGGATCCTGTCCTCACCGAAGTCGTTCGCGAGCGGCCTCCCCGCGTGGCGCCGGATCGTCTCGTCGAGACCGACGTCGAACTGGTAGATGCACGTCGTCCCGCGGTGGTCGCGATACAAGCTCTCGAAGACGTCGGAGTAGTCGCGCAGGTTGAAGACCCCATCGAGAATCACGTCGTATCCGAGGTTGAGTGCCTGTCTGGCAGCGCCGACGATCAGGACGCTGGCATCCCTGGACCGCCTCAGCCGATCGGGGTCGTGCAGCAGCTCCCGGCGAAAGTGATCCTGCGAGATGAGAGCCACCCGCTCACCGAGATTCGGCCGCAGCGCCGTCGCCGTCGTCGTCTTGCCCGAGGCCGCATCGCCGCGCAAGATGACGAGCCGGGTGGAGTCGCTGCCGGTTGGAGTCATCGGTCCATTCTCGCAGCGCCCGCCCGGCGGGGTCGAGACGGCGATCAATCGAGCGTGAACGGCATCCCCATTGTGGCCCTGAGCCTCGATGCGAATGCTCTGCGACGGTCGGGATCCACCCACTCCGCGTCACCGTGTCGTTGGTACAGCCGATCGTCCGGATAGCGCGGGAACACATGCACGTGCAGGTGCCAGACGTCCTGGTCTCCTGCGGGTTCATTGTGCTGTCGGATCGAGGTCCCCTCGCATTCGTACGATGACCGGACGCCGATCGCCACTCTCTGCGTCAGATCCCACACCGCGAAGCCGTCCTCCGGCGACAGCTCGTAGATGTTCTCCACGTGCGTCCGTGGGATGACGAGGACAGCTCCGGGGTTTCCCGGCCACCACTTCGGGGCGATCCGGGCGAATGCGCGGTCGGTGACGGCGACCACGTCTGAGGGCATGCTGAGTTCGTCGAACAGACCGTGTTGGAACCTGCAGAACGGACACGCATAACCGGGCGGCTCATGGGCGGTCGGATGCACGCAACGATCATCGCATGGGGAGGGGGCGGTTCCGTGGAGCTGCGTTCATCACCCCGTTCCCGGCGGGCGCGTGTTGAATAGGCGGATGTCGCACTCCCCGCAGCCCGACCCCGCCGCACCTTCGACACACACACGTCGGCGCTTTCTCCTCGCTGCGGGTGTGGGGATCGGGGCGACCGCGGCGGGGATGTGCCTCGCGACGGCCCCGGGAGCGCCCGTCAGTGAGGCTACGATCCGGGATCTGAACAACCCGAGGGGGCTGCCGGAGTACGACCCTGTCTACGAGCGGGCGGTTCGCGGCCTCGAGGCGCCTCTCGGGTTCACGGACTGTGCGAATCCCACGAACCGGGCCAACCGCGACACCGCGGGAAGCGACGGCCACGTGGTGAGACCGGTCATCGACCGGTTCATCATCCACCACACGGGGACGACGGCAGACCAATTGGACTTCCTGTCCCGCTGCAACAAGCGATCATCCGCACCGACCTTCTACCTACGCAACGACGGTTCCGTCATCGAGTTGATTCGTCCGTCCGCGAAACCGTCCGCAACCGGCGCTGACTGGAACTGGCGGTCCGTCGCGGTGGAGACTCTCAACGCCAGCGGGGCACCTGAGTACGCGGTGACGGAGGCGCAACTCGAAGAACTCGCGCAGATGATCGCGTGGCTTGCGACCTTCGACGGCAAGAGTCTGGACGGCGTGCCGGTGTCGTTCACGATCGACC
This sequence comes from Microbacterium sp. Root1433D1, assembly GCF_001426835.1. Taxonomy (NCBI): domain Bacteria; kingdom Bacillati; phylum Actinomycetota; class Actinomycetes; order Micrococcales; family Microbacteriaceae; genus Microbacterium; species Microbacterium sp. Root1433D1. The sequence continues at coordinate 573,283 of NZ_LMFN01000002.1, forward strand.
GAGCCCACGTCGTCTCTCACCGCGAAACGTGGTCGGGGACCGAATGCCCCGGCCCCTATCTGCAATCCCGCCTCGACGACATCGTGGCCCGCGCACGGCAGATCTTCGGTGATCGGGGATAGGTCGGTTTTCCATGAGCTGACATAATGTGCATTATCGGATATTGCTCCTCGCCGGAATGCGGCACTCGATAGGCTCGCACCGTGAATGGAAGCAATGTCGACATCGACTGGGAATCTGCACGGCGGGCGAACCAGGCGAACTGGGAAGATCGCGTTCCTGTGCACGAGGAAGCGTACGGACTCGAAGCGTTCGACGATCCGGATCATCTGAGTGATGTCGTGCGCGACGATCTCGCCACAATGTCTGCATTCCTTCCGTCGGGCGGTCTGTCCGGACTCGACCTGTGCCACCTGCAGTGCCACATCGGCACCGACACCGTCTCACTGGCCCGCGCCGGCGCGAGGGTCACCGGCGTCGACTTCTCGCCGTCGGCGCTTCACACGGCAGGTGAGCTCGCGACGCGTCTGGGCGTCGAGGCCACGTGGGTGGAGACTGATGTCCTCGATGCGCGGGCCGCCGTCGTCGGCGACTTCGACGTCGTCTACACGAGTATCGGGACGATCACCTGGCTCGATGACCTGGATCGTTGGGCCGCGCAGATCGTCGCGCTGTTGCGCCCCGGCGGCGTGTTCTTCATCCGCGACGGCCATCCCGCCCTCTATGCGTTGGATGAGGACGCCGCAAGTCTGACCACGCGATATCCGTACTTCGCGACCGGGCATGCACAGCAGTGGGATGACGAATCCACCTATGCCGGCGACGGTCGCATCTCCCACGCGCGCACCTACGAGTGGCCCCACTCGTTGTCCGAGATCCTCGGCGCGCTGCTGCGCGCAGGTCTACGCCTCTTGCACTTCGACGAGGGCCGGACCCTGCCATGGCAGTTCAGCGACCGCATGGTCGAGGTCGCCGGTGGCTATGCCTGGCCCGAGGCCGAACGCGATCTGATGCCGTGCACCTACACGATCATCGCCCGGCGGGACTGAGGCGACTTCCGCGGCGGCCCCGAGCGCCGGGGGCGCCTCAGGTGATGCGCCCCTACTCCTCTCACACGCCGACGTAGGCTGCGAGGTGCTCCCCCGTCAACGTCGATTTTTGGGATACCAAATCCGTCGGTGTTCCCTCGAAGACGATCTTGCCGCCGTCGTGACCGGCTCCGGGCCCGATGTCGATGATCCAATCCGCGTGCGCCATGACCGCCTGATGGTGCTCGATCACGATCACGGTCTTCCCGGCGTCGACGAGTCGATCCAGGAGGCCGAGGATCTTGTCGACATCCGCCAGGTGAAGGCCCGTGGTGGGCTCGTCGAGCACGTACACGTCCCCCTTCTCCCCCATCTGGATCGCCAGCTTGATGCGCTGACGTTCGCCACCCGACAGCGTCGACAGCGGCTGTCCCAGCGAGAGATACCCGAGCCCCACGTCTTCCAACCGGCCGAGGATGGCCGCGGCCGCAGGCAGCTTGGCCTCTCCCTCACTGAAGAACACCCGGGCCTCGGAGACCGGGAGGTCGAGAACCTCGGTGATGTCCTTGCCCGCGAGCTTGTACTCGAGCACGCCGACCTGGAAGCGCTTGCCTCCGCAGTCTTCGCACGGCGTCTCGATGGTGTCCATGAAGCCGAGCTCGGTGATGATGACGCCCGCACCCTTGCATGACGGGCAGGCGCCCTCGGAGTTCGCGCTGAACAGAGCGGGCTTGACGCCGTTGGCCTTCGCGAACGCCTTGCGGATCGGCTCGAGAAGCCCTGTGTAGGTCGCGGGGTTGCTGCGGCGGGACCCCTTGATCGCCGCCTGATCGATCGACACGACACCGTCGCGGTTCGAGACCGATCCGTGGATGAGCGAGCTCTTGCCGGAGCCAGCCACTCCCGTCACGACCGTGAGCACGCCGGTCGGGATGTCGACATCGACGGCCTGCAGGTTGTTCGCAGTCGCCCCTCGCACCTCGATGGCTCCCGTGCCCGAGCGCACCGCATCCTTCAACTGTGCCCTGTCGTCGAGATGCTCGCCGGTCTTCGTGCCGCTCGCCTTCAGCCCCTCGACCGTGCCCTCGAAGCAGATCTCGCCACCGGCGTTTCCCGCACCAGGCCCCAGGTCGACCACGTGGTCGCCGATCACGATGGTCTCGGGCTTGTGTTCCACGACCAGCACGGTGTTGCCCTTGTCGCGCAGCTGGAGCAGGAGCCCGTTCATGCGCTGGATGTCGTGCGGGTGCAGGCCGATCGTCGGCTCGTCGAAGACGTAGGTGATGTCGGTGAGTGAAGAGCCCAGATGCCGGAGCATCTTGATGCGCTGCGCCTCTCCCCCGGACAGCGTGCCGGAGGGTCGTTCCAGACTGAGGTAACCGAGCCCCAGCGTGACGAAGGCGTCGAGGTTGGCGCTGAGCGCCTGCAGAAGCGGGCCCGCTTCGGGAAGATCGAGTCCGCGCACCCAGTCGGCCAGATCCGTAACCTGCATACGGCAGGCGTCGGCGATGCTCACGCCCTCGATCTTCGAGGAGCGCGCACCTTCGGTCAGGCGGGTGCCGTCGCACTCCGGGCAGACCGCGAAGGTGGCGACACGCTCGACGAAGGCGCGGACGTGTGGCTGCAGCGCATCGAGGTCTTTCGACAGCATCGACTTGGTGATCTTCGGGATGAGACCCTCATAGGTCATGTTGATCCCGGAGATCTTCACCTTCGTGACCTCGCCGTAGAGGAAGAGGTGACGCTGCTTCTCGGTGAACTGCGAGATCGGCTTGTCGCCCGGATAGAACCCCGACTGGGAGAAACCCTTCACCATCCATCCTTCGGCGGTGTAGCCGGGCACCATGATGGCACCTTCGTCGAGAGACTTCGTCTCATCGACGATCTGGGCGAGGTCGATGTCGGACACCGCTCCCCTGCCTTCGCATCGTGGGCACATGCCGCCGAGATAGATCGCGTCCTTCACGATCTTCTTCGCCCCTCCAGGGCCGGTCATCACGCCGCTGGCCTTCTGCGTCGGGATGTTGAACGAGAATGCCGTCGGCCCGCCGATGTAGGGCTGTCCGAGCTTGCTGAACAGGATGCGCAGCATCGCGTTCGCGTCGGTCACGGTGCCGACGGTCGATCGCGGGTTCGCGCCGAGGCGTTCCTGGTCGACGATGATCGCCGTCGTCAGTCCCTCGAGCACGTCGACGTCGGGTCGTGGAACCGAGGGCATGAAGCCCTGGACGAAGGCACTGTAGGTCTCATCGATCATGCGCCGCGACTCCGCAGCGATCGTGTCGAAGACGAGCGAGCTCTTCCCTGAACCGGAGACGCCGGTGAAAACGGTGAGGCGGCGCTTCGGGATGTCGACGCTGACGTCCTTCAGATTGTTCTCGCGCGCGCCCTGCACGCGGATCAGGTCGTGGGTGTCGGCGGGGTGCTCGTCCGTGGTCATCGGCGTCCTTCGTGTGGTCGGTGGAGATATCAGGCGGCTTGATTGATACGCAGCAGATTGCCCGCGGGGTCGCGGAACGCGCAGTCGCGAACCCCGTAGGGCTGGTCGATAGGCTCCTGGACGACGTCGGCGCCGCGTTCGACGAGGCGTTCGAACAGCGCGTCGACGTCGTCGCTGGCCAGTGTCAGCGCCGCGTAGCTGCCCTTCGCGATGAGCTCGAGGATCGTCTGGCGCTCGACGTCGGTGATACCGGGGTCGGTCGCCGGCGGATGCAGCACGATCGACGTCTCCGGCTGGCCGGGCGGGCCGACCGTGAGCCACCTCAGCCCGTCGTAGCCGACGTCGTTGCGAACCTCGAAGCCGAGGGCGTCGCGGTAGAAACCGAGCGCCGCTTCGGCGTCGGTGTGCGGAAGGAATGCGTAATGGATGCGGATGTTCATGGTGTTCACGGTAGGTGCGCGTCGGTGCGCGGCGCTTCTCGATTCCTGATCGGTCTGGTCACCTGTTTGGCGTGGAACGAGGGAATCCCCTCGACGGTGGCGGCGCGTTCACGGTACACGCTGGGTGCGACACCGACCAGCTCCGAGAATCTCGTGCTGAACGAGCCGAGCGAGGAGCACCCCACTTCGAAGCACACCTCCGTCACCGTCAGGTCACCGCGCCGTAGCAGCGCCATCGCGCGCTCGATCCGCCGAGTCATCAGGTAGGAGTACGGCGATTCGCCGTAGGCCTCGCGGAACTGTCGGCTCAGATGCCCGGCCGACATGTGCACGCCGTCCGCGAGAGCCTGCACGTCGAGCGGCCTGGCGTACTCGCGGTCGATGCGGTCTCTGACCCTTCTCATCACGGCGAGCTCACGCAGGCGATCTTCGTCGACGGCGGGCACGACTCGATCTTGCCATGTCGCCGGAAGTCGCGGCGTGACGGAGCGAAACGCGGGTGGGACCTTCTCCCCCATCCCGGACCACGGGAGCGCTACCCTGAGGATGCATCCTCACAGCATCTTCTCAGAAAGGGCTCCCCACCATGTCTGAACCACTCACGGAGGCCAAGTCTCTGTTCAAGTCAATCCGGGTCACGCTGGCGGTCGCCGGCGTCATCGCGCTGATCGCCGGAATCGTCCTCCTCGTCTGGCCCATCAAGTCCGCGGTCATCGTGACGGCGATCTTCGCGTCGTACCTGGTCGTCGCCGGTCTCGTCTACGTCGGGCTCGGCATCTTCTCGAGCGCGAAGGGAGGATGGGCCCGCGTCGGCCACATCGTCCTCGGCCTGCTGTACATCGCAGCCGGTGTCATCGCGTTCTTCAACCTGAACGCCGCCGCAGCCACGCTCGCGTTCGTCGTCGTGATCTTCATCGGCGTCAGCTGGATCGTCGACGGGATCGTCGCCCTCACGCTGCTCGGCAGCGACGGGTCGCGGGTCTGGACCGTCCTCTACGCGATCCTCAGCATCGTCGCCGGAATCATCGTCCTGTTCTCGCCGCTGATCGCCGGCTTCGCGTTCTGGCTCCTGCTGGGCATCTCGCTGGTCGTGCTCGGCATCGTTCAGATCGTGCGTGCCATCACGCTCGGTCGGGACGCGAAGGAGTTCGTCTCCGCCGTCCAGGGCGGAGCGGCGAGTTGACGCTCATCGCCTGAAACACGATCGGCCCCGTCCTGCATGATGCAGGACGGGGCCGATTCTCTGTGTCGTACTACTCGGCCGCGAAGGCGCTCACGTCACCCACGAGGCGCGTGTTGTCCGCGGGCACGGGGTCGACGGCTGCCTTGGCGACCTCTGCCGCGAACTCCGAGACGTTGTAGAGCTTGCCCGCCGATTCCCGGCGCTCCGCGATCGCTCCCGGGTTCGCCCGCTCCAGCAGCGTCGCGGTGATCGTCCCCTCGATCATGTCGCCGGAGACGACCGTGAACCCGATGCCCTTCGCGGCCAGACCGGGGATGAGCTCGCGCAGCGCGTCTTCTCCTGCGCGCTTGGAGAGTGCCACGGGCTCGTACTCCGGCATGGTCGGGGTGGTCCGGATGAAGTGGGCCTGGTGGCTGGTGACGAACGCGACGCGCGCGCCTTCGCCGAGCAGCGGCGTGGCCGCGTTCAGAACGTTGAGCTGGGCGTCGCGGTTCAAGGTGAGTGCGTAGTCCTCGGCCATGCCGGACTCCATGCCGCCGGACGCGTTGAGCACGAGCACGTCGAGACGCCCGTACTCCGCGCGGATGGCGTCGAACATCTCGGCGACGGACTCGGGGTCGGTCAGGTCGGCACCCACGACGAGCGCACGACGACCGAGCTCGCGCAGTTGCGCGGCCAGCTTCTCGGCACGCGGTGCCTTGTTGCGGAAGTTGATGACGACGTCGGCACCGGCCTCAGCGAGGTAGCGCACGGTGTCGGCGCCGATGCCCCGCGATGAACCGGTGACAAGGGCGACCTTGCCGTCAAGGGATCCTGCGGGAAGAACGTCGGTCACGGTGACTCCTCATGATGCGTGAAAAAGCCGTGATCGCACGGCCCTCACACACTACCAAGCGCGCGCTGTGGCACCCGGATCCGCGCACGCCCGCGTGATACGTTGACCACAAAGGAGGCCGCATGGACAACTTCACGACATTCGTCACGTTCATCGACCAATGGGCTTGGATCGGCTGGCTGGTCCTGATCGCCGTCTTCCTCGTCATCGAGATGCTCTCGCTGGATTTCACCTTCCTCATGCTGAGCTTCGGCAGCGTCGTCGGTCTGGTCACCGACCTGATCGGCGTCCCGGTGTGGGTGCAGGTGATCATCGCCGCCGCCGCGGCCGCGCTGTTCATCCTCTTCCTGCGGCCGCCGCTGCTCAAGCGCCTGCGGCGCGGGGAGGATCCGACGAAGTCGAACGTCGACGCCCTCGTCGACCTCCGCGGCATCGCGCTGCACGAGATCACGCAGATCTCGGGTCAGGTCAAGCTCGCCAACGGCGACACCTGGACCGCACGCACCGCCACACCCGTGCCGATCCCCCAGGGCGCTCCGGTCGCCGTGAGTGCGATCAACGGCGCGACCGCCATCGTCCGTCCCGTCAACGACTAGGAGAACCCCGTGAACGACGCATCGTTCATCCCCACCGCGATCCTGTGGGTCCTCGTGATCGCGGTGATCATCTTCGTGGTGGTCACCGTCGCTCGCGCGATCCGCATCATCCCGCAGGCCACAGCGGGGGTCGTCGAACGCCTCGGGCGCTACCACAAGACCCTCACCCCCGGGCTCAACGTCCTCGTGCCCTTCATCGATCGCCTGCGCCCTCTGATCGACATGCGCGAGCAGGTCGTCTCGTTCCCGCCGCAGCCGGTGATCACCGAGGACAACCTCGTCGTGTCGATCGACACGGTCGTCTACTTCCAGGTCACCGATGCGCGCGCCGCGACCTACGAGATCGCGAACTACCTCGGCGCGGTCGAGCAGCTGACGACCACCACTCTGCGTAACGTCGTCGGTGGACTTAACCTCGAAGAGGCGCTCACCAGCCGCGACAACATCAACGGTCAGCTCCGTGTCGTCCTCGACGAGGCGACAGGCAAGTGGGGCATCCGCGTCGGTCGCGTCGAGCTCAAGGCGATCGACCCGCCCATCTCGATCCAGGACTCCATGGAGAAGCAGATGCGCGCCGAGCGTGACCGCCGCGCCGCGATCCTGACGGCAGAGGGAACGAAGCAGTCCGCGATCCTGGAAGCCGAAGGTGCTCGCCAGGCCGAGATCCTCCGCGCAGAGGGCGACAAGCAGGCCGCCGTGCTGCGTGCGCAGGGTGAGGCCGAGGCCATTCAGAACGTCTTCAGCGCGATCCATCAGGGCGAGCCGGACGACAAGCTCCTCGCCTACCAGTACCTCCAGATGCTGCCGAAGATCAGCGAGGGTCAGTCCAACAAGCTGTGGATCATCCCGAGCGAACTCACCGAGGCGCTCAAGGGCATCGGCAGTGCATTCACCCCGAAGCCGGGCCAGGGCCCGACGAACACGCTGCCGGGCGCGTGACGCACCCGTACTTCTCGAAGACGCGGCATCCCCGAGTCCTCGCCCACCGCGGTCTGATCACCGCGGCAGGCGAGGACTCGGGCGTCTGGGAGAACTCCGCTGCGGCATTCGCCGCTGCGCATGCGGCAGGCATCGACTACATCGAGACCGACTGCCAGGTCACGGCTGATGGCGATGTCGTCCTGTTCCACGATGAGACACTGACCCGGCTGGTCGGCGACAGCCGCAGCGTGCGGGAGGTGCGCACTCGAGAGCTCCGGATGCTCTTCGCGGACCACGGCGGGCTCCTGACGGTGGCCGAGGCACTGGCTTCCTTCCCGGACGTCCGCTTCAACATCGATGTGAAGACCCCCGCAGCCGTCGATCCGCTCGGACCGATACTGGTCGAGCACACGCACCGGGTGCTCCTGACGAGCTTCTCCGACGCGACCCGTCGAGCCGCGCTCGCCTCGGTCTTGCGGTCCGGAGCAGCACTTCGCCCCGCCACATCCGGTGGGAGCGGAACGATCGCCGCGCTGAGGGCTCTGTCGGCGCTGCGCCTCTCCCCCGCTCGTGTGCTCCGGGAGGTCGACGCTCTGCAGATACCCGAGCGCTACGGTGCGCTGAAGGTCATGACGCCGGCACTCGTCCGCGCTGCCAGACGGCATGACGTCGAAGTCCACGTATGGACGGTGAACGAGCCCGAACACATGCAGCGCCTCATCGCTCTCGGCGCCCACGGAATCGTCTCCGATCGCGCGGACGTGGCACTCAAAGCGCTGATCCCTCGCTGACCTCCGACGCGCCCCATAACCTCCGGTGCTGGGATTAACCTGTGAGTTCCGCCGAGAAGGCGGCCGCGTGGATGAAGCGCACAGGCTGGAGCGTTATACCTGACAGCGACGAGAGGACCACACAATGGCAGATCGCAGCCTGCGCGGCATCCGACTCGGCGCCCAGAGCCTACAGAGCGAAGAGGGCGTCGTTTTCATGGAGCGCCGTGAGACCACCTACACCTGTGACACTTGCGGCCACGTCACGAACCTGATGTTCGCGGCGGACGCAGAACCGCCCCAGACCTGGGAGTGCCGCGCGTGCGGCGCCGAAGCCCGCCTGAACGTCGACGGCCAGGCCGTCACGCTCGAGGTCACCGACGAGAAGGCTGCCCGCACCCACTGGGACATGCTGCTGGAGCGTCGGAGCCGCGCAGAACTCGAGGAACTCCTCGAGGAGCGCCTCGCCTTCATCCGCGCCCGCCGCGGTGCCGGCGAAGACCCGACCCGGGAGAAGATCGGCGCTTAGCGCCTCCTGGCGCGCCACCACCCGACGAGGAGCGCGCCCAGACCGCCCCAGAGCAGGATCGCCTGCGCCCAGGGGCCCAGCACCACACCAGCTGTGAGGCCGGATCGGAGCTCGACATCCTCGAGCATCGCTCCGGCCTCATCTGCGTCCAGGCTCGTGACGGTCGATCCGTCGGCGCGGATGATCTGGCTCGTGCCGACGGTCGAGACGTTCACCACGCTGCGGCCCGTCTCGATGGCCCGCATCCGGGCGAAGGCCAGCTGCTGGAGATTCTCGTCCGTGCCACGGAAGTCCGCGTTGTTCGTCTGGAACACCAGCACCTCAGCGCCGGAGTTCAGGCCCTGCCAGATCACGTCGTCGTAGATCACGTCGAAGCAGATGGCGAGACCGACGGGGACACCCTCGACGGTGACCAGCGGAGGGTTCGAGCCCGGGGTGTACTCCCTCTGGATGAGTCCGATGAGGTCGGGAGCGAGCGCGTTGAAGAAGGCGCGATCCGGCACGTACTCGCCGAACGGGACCGGGTGGCGCTTGTCATGCAGCTGTGTCGCCGTGCCGTCGGGATTCCACAGCATCGACGTGTTGAAGTATCGGTCGTCTCGGCCGGTGGCCGCGTTCGCCAGCAGCGGGGCGTCGATCCGGTTGGCGAGCAGAGTCATCCGCCGAGCGAGGGCGTCGATCTGGAACGGGTCGCCGTCCAACGACCCCTCCGGCCACACCAGGAGATCGACATCCTCGCCGTGGAGAGGCGCGGTCGCGTCGGTCTGCGCCTGGATCACGGAGAACGGCTCGCGGTCGTCGAAGTAGCCGGTCGGACCGTTTCCCTGTACCGCTGCGATCCGCAGGGAACCGCTCGAAGACGTGGGAAAGAGCGGGGTGAACAGGAGCACCACCACGAGGGCGGCGGGCGCGATCACGAGGAGTGGCCGTCGCCATGCCCGCATGCGCGCGACCTCGATGAGCATCGCCACGACGAAGACCATGAGGAAACTGAGTCCGCTGACGCCCACCCATGAGGAGACCGGTGCCAGCGGGCTCTCCGCCTGACTCATGCCGATGCGCGCCCAGGGGAAGCCCCCGTAGGGCCACGAGCCGACGAAAAGCTCGCGGCCGACCCAGAGGGCGGCGACGACAGCGGGAAGCGCCAGGAGGCGTCCTGCGGTCCCGGGGAAGGCCTTCGGGAGCCACCGGTAGGCGAGGGCGATCGGGACGAGGGCGATTCCCGTCAGAACTCCCTCGAGGACACTGAGCGCGGCCCACGGGACCGGGCCCAGGTAGCGCGACGTCCAGGAGACGAGAAGTCCGAAGAATAGGATCCCGTAGACGACTCCGACCAGCAGCGCTCCCCCGAAACGGCGTCCGATCAGTGAGACCAGAACGAGAGCGGTCGCCGGGAAGGCGAGGATCCATACGGCGGCCTCCGGATAGGCCAGGTCCATCATCACCGCGGCGAGTCCGGCGGAGAGCACAGCGGCCCACAGAGGCAGGAGGGCGCGCTGGGGCGCTCGTTTGTCGGTCATCGCATCCATCTCACATCGAGGAGTAGGCGACGATGCCCCGGCGCACGCCGTCGAGCGCGGCCCGCGCGGTCCGCGCGATCGTGGCGTCCTCCGCCACGATCGAGAGCTGATCCAGCAGGTCGATCGTCTGCTTCGCCCAGCGCACGAAGTCACCGGCCGCCATGTCGGCGTCGATCAGCACCCGGTCGAGCATTCCGCCGCGCGCCCACGAGTGCATCGCCCCGGCGAGCCCGGCCGCCAACGGTTCGCTGCCGGGAAGGTGATGGTCCTGCTCCAGATCGTCGAGCTCGGCCCACAGCGTCGTCGTCTTCTCGTACGCCGCGCGGAAGGCACCGCGCGGCAGACCCCGCTCCCCCGCATTCGCTTCGTCGCGGCGGGGCTCGTACACCAGGCAGCACGCCATGGCGGCGAGTGAGGGGGCGTCGAGACCGGCCCACAGGCCTTGGCGCAGGGACTCGGCGACCAGCAGATCGCGTTCACCGTAGATACGGCGCATGGTGCGTCCGGCCTCGGTCAGAGTGGTCTCCTCGCCGTCGTCCACGATGTAGTCGAGTGTCTCCAGCACCTCGATGACACGGTCGAAGACGCGCGCGACGGAACCGGTGCGCGTCTCGATCTGACGACGGATCCGGTCGTTCTGGCGCTTGAGCTTCCAATAGCGCTCCGCCCACCGCGCGTGAGCTTCACGATCGGGACAGCGGTGGCAGGGGTGGCGCTGCATCTGCGTGCGCAACGACTGCATGCGCTTCATGCGCTTGTCGCGCGACGCACGCGGCGCGTTCGAATCCTGTCGGTTCTTCTTCTCGAGGTCGCTCAGCTCGCGCCGGATGGCCGCGTACTCGGGGAAATCTCCGTGCTCGCATGCCATCGCGCTCTGGTAGCCGGCCAGAGACTCCTCGGCCTCGCGCACCTGACGCGCCAGCCCGACGACGGCACGGTCCGCTTGGAACTGCGCGAACGACGATTCCAGGATCTGCCGGGCCCTGACCTTGCCGAACATGTCGATCAGGTTCACGGCCATGTTGTACGTGGGGCGGAAGCTCGAATTCAGCGGATACGTCCTGCGGGAAGCGAGCGCCGCGACCGCCTGCGGATCCATGCCCTCGGTCCACTGCACCACGGCGTGACCTTCGACGTCGATGCCTCGACGCCCGGCGCGCCCGGTGAGCTGTGTGTATTCCCCCGAGGTGATGGCGACACGGGCCTCGCCGTTGAACTTCTCCATCTTCTCGAGCACGACCGTACGCGCCGGCATGTTGATCCCGAGCGCGAGCGTCTCGGTGGCGAAGACGACCTTCACGAGCTTGCGCTGATAGAGCTCCTCGACGACTTCCTTGAACGCGGGCAGCAACCCCGCGTGGTGCGATGCGACGCCGCGCTCGAGGTTGTCGAGCCACTCCCAGTAGCCGAGCACGCCGAGGTCCTCCTCCTGGAGGGTGCGCGTGCGCTCCTCGACGATGGCGCGGATCTCGGAACGCTCCTCGTTCGAGGTGAGCCGGATCCCTGCCCGACGCACCTGCTGCACGGCGGCCTCGCACCCGACCCGACTGAAGATGAAGAAGATCGCCGGGAGCAGATTCGCCCGCTCCAGCAGTCGCACGACGTCGGGGCGATCCATCCGCTCGATCCGGCGTGCGTTGGCGGCGCGTACCGGACGACGTCCGCCTCGCTGAGGCCGCTTCGCCTGACGACCGGCGTGGCGGTCGCTGCGGTAGGACTGCGCCTGACGGTTGTTCTCGTATGTCGTGCCCGTAGAGGAGCGGATACGCATCAGCTCCTGGTTCACCTGCGCGGTGGCCGGGCCGGCACGATCGTCGAAAAGCGGCAGGAGGTCGTCGCGGACGAGCACGTGCTGCTCCAGCGGCACAGGCCGGATCTCCGAGACGATCACCTCGGTGTCGCCGCGCACGGTGTCCAGCCAATCACCGAACTCCTCGGCGTTGGACACGGTGGCGCTCAAGGAGACCAGGCGCACGCGCGCCGGCAGGTGGATGATGACCTCTTCCCACACCGCACCGCGGAAGCGGTCGGCGAGGTAGTGGACCTCGTCCATGATGACGTAGCGCAGGTCCCGCAGCGCCGAGGAGTCGGCGTAGATCATGTTGCGCAGGACTTCGGTGGTCATCACGACGATGCGGGCGTTGCCGTTGATGTTGGTGTCGCCGGTGAGCAGACCCACCTGATCGGCTCCGTAGACGTCGACCAGCTCTCTGAACTTCTGATTGGAGAGCGCCTTCATCGGCGTCGTGTAGAACGCCTTGTCGCTCGCGGTCTGCATCGCGAGGTGGATCGCGAACTCACCGACGATGGTCTTTCCCGCACCCGTGGGGGCTGCGACCAGTACGCTGCGTCCGCTCTCGAGCGCGTGGCACCCTGCGACCTGGAAGGGGTCGAGCTGGAACTTCTGCAACGCCGCGAACGCTGTGGACTGCGGGTGCTCCACTGCCTCCTGCGCGCGCGCGTACCTCTCCGAGGGTGAACTCATGCCGGATCCGGCAGAAGCCCTGATGCCTCGTCGCGCTTGCGTTTGCGTCGATCGAAGATCAGGGAGAGACCCGCGGCCGCGAAGAAGAGGACGATCAGGATACCCGCGAGCATGAGCATGCTGACGACGTCGGCGGCCGGCGTCGCGAGAGCGGCGAACACCGTTGCGATGATGATGGCGACCCGCCATCCCTTGAGGATCGCTCGACCCGACATGACGCCGGCGAGGTTGAGAGCGACCAGGAACACCGGCAGCACGAACGAGATGCCGATCACGATCATCAGCTTGAAGATGAAGTCGTAGTACTCCTGGGCGGAGTAGAGGTTCGTCGCTCCGGCCGGGGTGAAGCTCCACATGAGCTCGATGATGTGGGGCATGATCATCACCCCGAGGTAGCAGCCGGCGAAGAAAAGCGGAACCGCAGCCACGACGAAACCGATCGTGTACCTGACCTCTTTGCGAGTGAGGCCGGGCATGATGAACGCCCAGACCTGCCACAGCCAGACCGGAGCCGACAGGAAGATGCCGATGGAGAACGCGATGCGCATGCGCATGTCGAACGCCGAGGTGATGGTTCCGAAGTTGAGCGCGCTGAAGTCGTCTCCGCGCTTCTCGGCGATGATGCGCACCGGTTCGGTGATGAAGTTGATGATCGGGTCAGCCACGAGAAAGGCGATGACCATGCCGACCACGAGAGCGAGCGCAGCGAACATGAGGCGCTTGCGCAGTTCGACGAGATGCGCGCCGAGCGACATCCGTCGATCCCGATCCGCCTTCGGCATCACGGTCGGTTCGATGGCTGCCACGGCCGGTCAGGCGCGGGGCGGAGTCTCAGGGTCGATGCCCGAGTCCTTCACCGTGGTCGGGTCGACGGCTGCGGACTCGGTGCGAGCGGCGTCATCGTCCTTCATCGCCTTCATCTCGCCCTTGAACACGCGGGCGGACTGACCCATGCTCTTGGCGAGGGCCGGCAGCTTCGCCGCACCGAAAAGAAGGAGGATCACTGCCAGCACGATAAGCAGGTGCCAGCCTTGCATTCCAGCGAACATGTCAGGTTTCCCGTCGTCGGTGAGCGTTCGATCCAGTCTACAGATCAAACCTTTGCTTCGGGTTGGCGATAGAGGGCGAGTCCTGCGGCTGCCCACTCCCTGGTCGCCGCGCGGGCGACACCCGGTTCCAGGACCTCCATGGATCCCCCGAAGCGCGCCGCGAGCCGCTTGATGCCGCGCGGGTCGGCGAGATGCAGCCGAGTGGTCACTGCGCCGTCGACCGCCTCAGTCGCCCCGGTGGGCACGAATCCGCTGAGCAGGGGTGCGAGACGCTCGGCGACGCGCACCGTCACCTCGCGCTCCTCGTCGAGTCCGGCGAACGCCTCCGGAACCTGATCTCCGCTGTGGGTGATCGGGATCTCTGTCAGCGTCGGTGCGCTCACCCGGTCGAGGTGGAAGGTGCGCATCGCCTGCCGGAGGTGGCACCACCCCTGCAGATACCACTGTCCGTTCGTGATCAGGATCTGCATCGGATCGACGGTGCGCGTCGTCGGCGCGGCATCGGGAGCCTGATACGTGAAGGCGATCGCGACACCTTCGTGCAGGCCTCGAGCCACCGCTTCACGAACCTCGTCGACGGCGCTGGGCGCGACGACCACGTCGGCGGGCGCGTCGGCAGCGCCACGGGACAGCTTCGAGATCAGCCCGGCCACCAGGCCCGAGTCCGAGACGGCGGGAACCGCGGCCACCATCTGCAGACCTGCGAGCAGGGCGGCCGCCTCTCGCGCGGTGAAGCGCGGCACACGACGGAGCGCAACATCGTTGGTGATCTCGATGACGTCTTCGAGGTCCAGCAGGTCCCAGTTGATGTCGAACATCTCCTGCGGCTGCTGCCAATAGCCGTCTTCACCGGGAAGCCCGATGACGGTGAGCTTCTCGACCATGCCGCGCATCTCCTGCGACGTGACGCCGAACTCCGCCGCGGCCTCTTCGAGGGACACCTGTCCGTGCTCGAGCACATAAGGAACAAGGGTCAGGTACAACCGCACCCGGTCGGCGGCGAGCAACGGCTTCGATTTGGCGGTCATCTCGCCTCCTCCTCGTCGGTGTGCAGCTCGGCGACGGCGCGAAGACGCGAGATCACGGCGTCGCGCAACGGTGCGGGCTCGACCACGCGAACCTCCGGACCGTACGAGGCGAGTTCGTCCGCGAGGATGTGCAGGTCCACGAAGGGCACGTTGATGCCCTGAGGAGCTGATGTGGCCCTTCGGCCCAGGCGCAGTGCGGCCTCCGTACCCGGGGTGATCTCCAGGAGAGCCGAGTTCTCGGACGCGACCCGTTCCAACCCTGCGAGTGCGCGATCCCCCGCACCGTCGCGCAGGGCGGGGTCGAAGCTCTGGGAGCTCACCCGCACATCCCCGACGATCCGACTGAGCAGGAAGGTGCGGTCCTCCTCTGCATCGACGTCGACGCCGAAGACATGCCACCGTGCCTCGTAGTCGACCAGCGCCAGCGGGCGGACGCGGCGCCGGCGAGGGGCGTCCTCGCCGGGCTTCAGGTAGTCGAAGGCGACCACTCGGGATCGTTCGATCGCATCCTGCAACGGAGAGAACGCGGCATCCCTGGCCGTGATGCGAGGGGCGAAACCGATGATCGGCTCGTCGCCGTCGATCCCGAGGGCGCGGATCTTGCGGACACCTGACTGAGCGTCCCCGGAGACGGATTCGGCGCTCCAGACGCTTCCGGCCAGCTGGAGCACTGCCAGCTCGGCCGGCGAGAACTCGATGTCGCTGGGAAGATCGTATTCCGCCTGGGGAATGCGGTAGCGCGCTTCGCGGAGGTCGTTGGGATCCGCAGCGTCCCCGATGGTCTCGATGGGCACGCCGAGCGAGCGCAGCTCGTCTTTGTCCCGCTCGAACATCTTCTCCAGGGCGTCCGATCGGGTGCCCGCCTCTGCGCGCTGCCGATACCCGGAGACGTTGTCGAGGATCTGCTGCTTGGTCAACCCGATCTCCGTGGCCATCAGCGCCACGACGAGATTCGTCAGGCGCTCCTCCGCGGGGATACGGGCGGCCATCACTGCGTGGGCGCCGTCACTGCGCCCAGGATGTCGACGACGATCGCCGTGGCCGGAGCGCTCTCGGCAGCAGGGAAGACGACGAGCAGTTGCGACCCGACGGTGGCGCCCACGAGCTGCTCGGCGGCCACACTCACGCTCGCGTCCTTGCCCCACGAGCTCGTGGTGACCGTCTTGTCGTCCCAGCCGACACCCATGATGTTGGAGACGACGATGTCGCCCTCCTTCACCTTCGGGCCATCGCCCTTGATGAGCGTCTGCGTCACGATCTCGGTCGGCGCGGGAACATCGGGGATGATGATGCCGGGAGTGCCGTCGGGGGCGCGGACGACGCTGGGAAGGCCGCGTGCGTCGTTGAACTGCAGTGCACCGGATGCCTTCGCCGGCATGACATCGAGCACATCGATGACCGCGACGATGTTCTCGCCCTTGTCGAGACCGAACGCCTGGACGTTCTGGGCCCCGAAGTCCTCCGGAGTCAGGACGGCGAGGACACGGCTGCCACCGGTGGCGCACTCGAGAACGTCCGCGAGACCCGCAGAACGCTGAGCCCAGTAGTCGATGCTGTGCACGCGGCTCGGGTCGCCGTTGAACTCGGACTGGTAGAGCGCCTTGCCGCTGTCTCCGCCGTAGAAGGCGATGTCCAGCACCACGGGCTGGAAGTCCGATCCCAGTGCCAGACCGTCTCCGACGGTGACGTCGGCGAACGAGGTCTTGTCGGTCTTGACCGGTCCGAAGACGTCGACATCGGGGACGGAGCCGAGGTCACCGCTCACGTCGGCGACGTTCAGGATCTTGTCGTTGCCGCCGCGGTCGCACGCGGCGACACCGTCGGATGCTGTCGCGGTGCAGCCCGTCAGGGCGAGGACGGCGAGGCTGAGGGATGCCAGAACGGCGGACGTTTTACGCACGCGCTCCAGTCTATTCCGTCGCGTGCCCGGAATCGCGCGATGCGGCGGCAAGGCGCGCCCCTTCGGCCGCCTTCTCCGCTTCTCGTGCGCGTTTGCGGAGGTTCTTGTCGCTGATCTCACGGTCACCGACGGCGCCGGGCGTCCACGCCTCCACGTCCTCATCGCCGTAGCTGCTCTTGGACGCACGCCGCTTCACCGACGGCGCGATGGCACCGGGAGCGAGTCGGCGGGCCGTGAGGAGGAACCCGGTGTGCGCGACCATCCGGTGATCAGGGCGCACGGCGAGCCCCTCGACGTGCCAGCCGCGGACCATCGTCTCGGAGGCGTCGGGGTCGGTGAAGAGTCCCGTGCCGCGGATGTACTCCGCCACACGGGAGAGCTGGGTCGCGGTCGCCACGTAGCAGAGCACGACGCCGCCGGGGGTGAGGGCGTCGGCCACGACATCCATGCATTCCCACGGCGCGAGCATGTCGAGCACCACGCGGTCGACGGAGGCCGGGGCCACCTCGTTCGGCAGGGCCTCGACGAGATCGCCCACGACGACGTGCCAGGTGTCCGGGTGCTCACCGAAGAAGGTCTCCACGTTTCCGCGGGCGACATCGGCGAAGTCCTCGCGACGCTCGAAGGAGATCAGCTTCCCGGCCGGGCCCACAGCGCGCAGGAGCGAGAGGGAGAGCGCGCCGGAGCCGACGCCGGCCTCGACCACCACCGACCCGGGGAAGATGTCGGCCTGCATCACGATCTGGGCCGCGTCCTTGGGATACACGATCGCCGCGCCGCGGGGCATCGACATCGCGAAGTCCCGCAGCAGAGGCCGCAGCGCCAGGTAGTCGTGCCCGGAGCTGTTGGCCACGACGGAGCCGTCGGGAAGCCCGATGAGGTCGCGATGACGAAGCACACCCTGGTGCGTGTGGAGCTCTCCGTCCTCGCGGAGCGTCACGGTGTGCAGTCGGCCTTTCGGCCCGGTCAGCTGTACGCGATCGCCCGCACGGAACGGACCGCTCGGCCGCTGTACGCGGGAATCGGTCATCGGGTGGCTCCTGTCACGGCGGTGTTGCTGCCGAAGAGATCGGTGAGATCGTCGGCGCCCCTGCCGGCGAGGGTGGACCACAGCTCGTGGGCACCGAGGTGATCGAGGGGCACGATGTGGGGAACCGCGAGGGTCAGCGCCCCGGAGGCGAGGCCGGCGCGCACGCCGGTCGGCGAATCCTCGATGACGATCACCTCGGCGATGTCGACGTCCAGAAGCGCGGCCGCCTGCAGGTAGGGCTCGGGGTGGGGCTTGGGGTTGTCGACGTCATCGCCGGCGACGACGATGTCGAAGGCGTCGAACTCGATGAGCTCGACGACGTTGAGCGCCATGCGACGCAGCGACATGGTCACCAGGCCTGTGGGGATCCCCGCGTCGCGGAGGTCACGGAGGAGCTCGCGGGCGCCGGGGCGGAACGGGACGCCCTGCGTGCGCAGCGATTCCTGCACGACGTCGGTCAGGTGGGACACGATCGCCTCGGGCTCCATAGCGACACCGGCGTTCTGCAGGATCACCGCGCTGTCGAGCAAGCCGCTTCCGACCAGCTGCAGCGCATCCTCGTGGGTCCAGGAACCTCCGAACGATTCGACCAGCGCCGTCTCGGCGGCCATCCAATACGGTTCGGTGTCGACGAGTGTTCCGTCCATGTCCCAAAGGACCGCGCTGGGCTTTCTGCTCACTGAACCCATGGTAGCCGTGGTGCCGCCCGCATCCCGCCTTCGCGGACTAGCCTGGAAGGATCACGACCGCGATCTCGAAGGGAGCCCTCGATGGATGTTCTCGGTCCGCGCATCGTCATCGCCGCCTTCGACGGCTGGAACGATGCGGGTGAAGCGGCCAGCAGCGCCATCGAGGCGCTGCGCTCATCGTCGGAGTACGACCTCGTGCACTCTGTCGACCCTGAGCTGTACTTCGACTACCAGTACACGCGTCCCTCGACGCGGATGGATGCCGAGGGCCGCCGCCAGCTGACGTGGCCGGAGGCCGGACTGTGGCGTCCGCGCGATCCTGCGCCCGGGCCCGAGTTCTGGTTGCTCACGGGCGCCGAACCTGCGCGCACCTGGCAGGCCTTCGCCTCCGAGTTCATCGACATCGCTCTCCGCGACGACATCACCGGTCTCGTGACTCTCGGGGCGATGCTGGCCGATGTCCCGCACACCCGACCGATATCGATCTTCGCCTCGAGCCAGAACGAGCAGGTGCGCGAGGCGCATGGTCTCGAGCGCTCGCTGTACGAGGGGCCGGTCGGTATCCTCACCGTCTTCGAGCACTTCGCCGAGAACGCGGGCATCCCCACGGCCAGTCTGTGGGCGAGCGTGCCGCACTACGTCGCCTCGGCGACCCCTTCGCCGAAGGTGACGCTGGCGCTGCTGGACCGCCTCGAGGAGCTCACCGGCCTGGACGTCGATCGCCAGACGCTGCGGACCGAGGCCGCGACCTGGGAAGCCTCGATCGACGCCGCAGCGTCCGAGGACGAGGACATGGCGGAGTACATCCGTCAGCTCGAGCGCACCCGCGACACGTGGGACTCCCCCGAGGCATCAGGCGACGCGATCGCCCAGGCGTTCGAGCGCTACCTGCGCCGCCGCGACGACGGCCCTGGAGACCGCAAACGCTGAGCCCGGCTCAGGCCGCGATCACACCGGTGCCGAGCAGGACCAGCAGGACGGTGCCGAGCAGGATGCGGTAGATCACGAAGGGCAGGAAGCTGCGCTTCGAGATCCAGTTCATGAAGAACGCGATCACCCCGAGCGCCACGACGAATGCGATCCCGGTCGCGGCGAGCGTGTCGCCGAAGGAGAAGAACGACGGCTCGCCCCAGCTCTTGAAGACCTGGTAGAAGCCGCTGCCGAACACCGCGGGGATCGCGAGCAGGAACGCATAGCGCGCCGCAGCGGCACGCTCGTAGCCGAGGAAGAGCCCCATCGTGATGGTGCCGCCCGAGCGGGAGACACCCGGGATCAGCGCCAGCGCCTGCGCGAAACCGAAAGCGATGCCGTGCGGGTAGGTGAGGTCGTCGAGCTTGCGGCGCTTCGCCCCCACATAATCGGCGACGCCGAGCAGGATTCCGAAGACGATCAGCATCACCGCGACGATCCACATCGACCGCAGCACGGTCTCGATCTGGTCTTGGAACAGCAGCCCCAGGACCACGATCGGGATGCTGCCGATGATGATGAGCCAGCCCATCCTGGCATCCGGATCGTTGCGCGGAGCCTTGCCGACCAGCGACCGGAACCACTGCGTCACGATGCGCACGATGTCGCGCCAGAAGAACACCACCACCGCGGCCTCTGTGCCGATCTGGGTGATCGCGGTGAACGCCGCACCCGGGTCTTCACCCGACGGCAGGAACGTGCCGAGGATGCGCAGGTGAGCGCTGGAGGAGATCGGAAGGAACTCGGTGAGTCCCTGGACCACACCGAGGATCAGTGCTTCGAGCAGGTGCATGGAGAGCTTTCAGTTCGGAGGAGGCACGGAGCGCGCGACGCTCAGTACGTGCGCAGCAGATCGGTCAGCACCCGCTGGCCGAAGACAAGCGAGTCTACGGGTACTCGCTCATCGACTCCGTGGAACATGCCTGTGAAGTCGAGGTCGGCGGGGAGCTTCAACGGGGCGAAGCCGTAGCCGGTGATGCCCAGGTATGCCAGCGCCTTGTTGTCGGTGCCGGCCCCGAGAAGATACGGGATGACCGGCACGCCGGGATCGTGTCGACCGATGCTGGCGACCATCGCCTCGACGAGCTCGCCTTCGAACGGCGTCTCCATGCCGATGTCCCGGACGACCGTCTCGATGATGATCTCGTCGCCGACGATCTGCTGGAGCTCGGCCAAGACGTCGTCCTCGGTCCCGGGGATCACCCGCACGTCGATGAGCGCTTCTGCGCGCTCGGGGATCACGTTGTGCTTGTAGCCGGCGGTCAGCGCGGTCGGGTTCGTCGTCGTGCGGAAAGAGGACCGCAGGAAGGCCTCGGCAGGGCCAGCGGCGGAGGCGAGGGCATCGGGATCATCGACGCTGCGTCCGCTCAGGGCGCTCAGTCCTTCGAGCAGGGCTCTCGTGGTCGACGTCAGCCGGATCGGCCAGCGCGTGCGGCCGATCGCCGCGACGGCTTCTGCGAGCTTCGTGACCGCGTTGTCGTCGTGCAGACGGCTGCCGTGACCCGCGCGCCCCTTCGCCACCAGCCGGATCCAGATCAGGGCCTTCTCCCCCACCTGCAACAGGTAGGCGCGTCGGTCGTCGACCGTGATCGAGTAGCCGCCGACCTCGCTGATCGCCGCCGTCGCCCCCTCGAACCACTCCGGGCGATTCTGCACGACCAGTGCCGAGCCTTCGACGCCGCCGTTCTCCTCGTCGGCGAAGAAGGCCAGCACCAGATCCCGCTCCGGTCGTTCGCCCGCGCGAAGGATCTCCGCCACCGACGTCAGGATCATCGCATTCATGTTCTTCATGTCCACGGCGCCGCGTCCCCACAGCATCCCGTCTTGCACGAGGCCGGCGAAGGGGTCGACGCTCCAGTCTTCGGCCATGGCCGGCACGACGTCGAGGTGGCCGTGCACGACGAGCGCGGGCTTGTCCCTGTCGCGTCCTGGCACGCGTGCCATCACGTTCGTGCGCCGCGGGATCGGCTCGTAGTACTCGACTTCGAGCCCCAGCTCCTCCAGGTACGCCCCGACGTACTGCGCGGCCTCGCGCTCGCCCTTCGCGTTTCCTCCGCCGTAGTTGGACGTGTCGAATCGGATCAGGTCGCTCGCGATGCGGACGACCTCCGGAAGGGACGGATCAGTCATGGCTCCAGGCTATCGAAACCGTGCGCCACGCCCGGGCGTGCGCCTCGGTTCGAGAGGCCGCGGAGGACGTGGTAATGTCATTCTTCGGTCGGCAACGATCATCCAAAACCTGCGCGGGTGGCGGAATGGTAGACGCGCTACGTTGAGGTCGTAGTGCCCGTAAGGGCGTGGGGGTTCAAGTCCCCCTCCGCGCACAGGAAGGCGAAGGCCCCGGATCCACGGATCCGGGGCCTTCGTCGTCTCCCATCGATGGCGCGACGCACCCGCGGGGGCTCATCCGGGAGGGATGACCTCCTCCCCTGCGTGGGAGCGGCTCTGGATAGCCTGATCGCCATGACCGCCCTCGAAGCCGATCGTCAGACGATCATTCAGGCCTACCTCTACGGGTTCCCCCTCGTGTTCAACCTCGATCAGGTGACGCGTTACACGACGACGGGAGTCGGCTCCAACCCTGCCGCCCCGTTCAATGCGTTCAGTCACGCCCGAACGCTCGCCGGCCCCGCGGACACGTTCGTGACGATCAACAACGACACGCTCTACTCGATGGCCCAGGTGGACCTCAGCGTCGGCCCGGTCGAGCTGCGGGTCCCGGACACCGCGGGCCGCTACTACGTCCTCCAGTTCGTCGACGCGTGGACGAACAACTTCGCGTACGTCGGACACCGTGCCACGGGGACACGCGCGGGGACGTTCCTGCTGGTCCCGCCCTCGTGGGACGGCGACACCGGCGACGCGGTCGTCATCCGGTTCCCGACGACCGTCGCCTCGATCGTGGGCCGGTGGGCTGTGAGCGGCGACGACGAACTCCCCGCCGTGCATGCGCTCCAGGACGCGACGACCCTCACGCCGCGAAACCCGGACGCCGTGCCCGCGGGGCTCGCCCTCCCGGATCCTGGCGTACCGGAGAGCGCGCTCTTCCTCGAGAAGCTCCGCGTCTGGTCGCAGCAGTTCCCGCCCGCACCCCGGGATCGCCCCTTGCAGGCCTCGCTGGCCTCGACAGGGATCGCCGTCGTAGGCGACTCCCCGTATGCATCGATCGCGCTCTCGGACGCCGCGCGTCTGGTCGGCGATCTGGAAGCTGCTCAGCAGTCGCTCCACTCGTTCCTGACGCACGGCTCCAGCCCGGAGGTGAACGGGTGGAAGCTCACCTTCCACGCCTTCGACTACAACCTCGACTACTTCGAGATCGGAGCCCTCGACGACGACCGTTTCAAGATCATCGACCCCGAAGTGCGCATTCCCGAACGCGCCGCCGCCGCGCTCGGTGGCCTCTGGGGGAACCACCCCTATGAGGCGGCGTACATCGTGAGCTATGTCGATGATCATGGGGATCAGCTGACCGGCGAGCGGACCTACACGCTGCGTCTGGATCCCGAGCCGCCCGTATCCGCCTTCTGGTCGTTGACGATGTACTCGGTTCCCGACTTCTACCTCGTCGAGAACCCGATCGAGCGGTATTCGATCGGTGACCGGACTCCTGGTCTCGTGCGCGACGAGGACGGCGCCCTCACGATCACCATCAGCCATGAGCGCCCCGCCGACGAGAGGGCGGCGGCGAACTGGCTTCCCTCACCGGCCGGAGACTTCCGACCGGTGATGCGGATGTACGAGCCCGCCCCCGCCGTGCTCGAGGGGCACTACACGGTGCCGGCGATCACACGATCGGCGGGGTGAGTGCGCGCACTCCGATCACGCCGCACTGACGCCGAACACGAGGCCGAGAACGTAGGTGATGGCAGCCGCGCCGAAACCGATGGCGAGCTGACGGAGGGCGCGTCGGAGGGGCGGGCCGCCCGAGAGGACACCGACCATGGCGCCGGTGCTCAGCAGGGCGATGCCGACGAGCACGAGGGCGACGATCACGGCCGTGGTGCCCTGGAGCCCGAAGATCCAGGGCAGGACCGGGATGATCGCCCCGGAGGCGAACAGGAGGAAGCTGGAGATCGCTGCGGTCCAGTCGCTGCCGACGATCTCGTGGTCGTTGCCGCCCTGGGTGTTGATCGGTCCGGTGGCGGCCCGGCGCACTCCGGCCTGCGCAGCGGTCACGATGCGTCGGGCACGGGAGAGGGACTCCTCCGGCTCCATGCCGCGTGCCCGGTAGACGAGCGCGAGCTCGTTCTCGTCGATGTCGAGATCCCTGGCGGCCGCGTGGGCGTCCTCGTTCGCCTCGGTCGCCGCGAGCAGCTCACGCTGGGAGCGCACCGAGACGAACTCTCCCGCCCCCATCGACAGAGCCCCGGCCAAGAGTCCCGCGATCCCGCTGAAGAGCACGAACCCGGAACTCACCCCCGTCGCACCGATGCCCAGAACGAGCGCGAGGTTGCTCACGAGACCGTCGTTCGCTCCGAAGACCGCCGCGCGGAAGGAACCGGAGAGACGCCTGCGGCCTCGCGCTGCGAGTCCACGGACCACCTCGTAATGGACCTTCTCGTCGGCGCGCATCGCGGGCGTGGCGTACTGCTCCGAGTCGTAGGGCGATCGGGCTTCGGCGCTCTGCGCCAGCGCGAGCACGAAGATCGACCCGAAGCGGCCGGCCATCCAGCCGAGCAGACGCGAGCGGACACCGGCACGAGGGAGTCGTTTCGGCTCCGCACCGAGGAGATCGAGCCAGTGCTGCTCATGGCGGCGTTCCGCGTCGGCGAGACGGAGCAGGATGTCACGCTCCTCGCCCTCTCTGCGCGCGGCGAGCTTCTGATACACGGCGCCTTCCGCG
This sequence comes from Microbacterium sp. Root1433D1, assembly GCF_001426835.1. Lineage (NCBI taxonomy): Bacteria > Bacillati > Actinomycetota > Actinomycetes > Micrococcales > Microbacteriaceae > Microbacterium > Microbacterium sp. Root1433D1. Next base: position 597,538 of record NZ_LMFN01000002.1, read on the forward strand.
CGCTCCTCGACCAGGTATCGCGCCCAGCGCCGGCGATCGGCGGGCGTCGGGTCGGCTGCAGCAGGGGCTGTCATGAGTCCTCCAGGTGTAACGGTGCCCGGTGCGCGGGCAACCGTTCAACGCTAGCCGCGGACCCCCGCGCACACCTCGCTCAGACGCGGATTGACAGCATTTCGGGGATCCGAAGCAGCGCTCGCATCGCGCGGGTGGGGGCCCGTGCGGACGTCAGGAACGCACGCGCTTGCGGAGAACTTCGATGCGTGACTGCAACTGGGTCACCGTCGCCTGCGCAACCGCCGGTCCTCCGCAGATGCGCCGCAGCTCGGCGTGCACCGCGCCGTGGGGCTCGCCCTTCTGCCGCGCGTAGAGTCCCACCAGGCTGTTCAGAAGCTGCCGCTGCTCCTTGAGCGTGCGGTGCAGAGGCGCGGGCAGCGTCGTCGTCTCCGCCGGGTCTGCAGAGGCCTCGCGCGCCTCGCGCAGTCGGGACTGACGGGACTGACGCTGCATGAGGAGCTCATGCACGTGTTCCGGTTCGAGAAGACCGGGGAACCCGATGAACTCCTCTTCTTCCGGGGTGCCCGGTTCTGCGAGCTGCCCGAACTCCTGCCCCTCGAACACGATCCGATCGAAGTGGGCGACCGATGACAGCGCCTGATAGCTGAACTCCTGCGTCAGAGCATCGGAGGTCTCCTCCTCGCGGTTCGCGCTCTCGAGCAGCGAGTCCTCCAGGCCGTCGTCTTCCTTCGACTGCCGGTCGAGGGCGTGGTCGCGCTGCTTGTCCATCTCGTTCGCGAGCCCCATCAGGACGGGGACCTGCGGAAGGAAGACGCTGGCGGCCTCGCCGCGACGACGGGCGCGCACGAAGCGGCCGATGGCCTGCGCGAAGAACAGCGGAGTCGACGACGACGTCGCGTACACGCCCACGGCGAGGCGCGGGACGTCGACGCCTTCGGACACCATGCGCACGGCCACCATCCACCGGGCGTCGTTGGCACTGAACTTCTCGATCCGCTCCGAAGCGGTCGCGTCGTCGGAGAGCACGATCGTCGGCTGCTGACCCGTGATGCTGTGCAGGATCTTCGCGTAGGCGCGCGCCACGGTCTGATCGGTCGCCAGCACGAGCCCGCCGGCATCGGGAACGTGATGGCGGATCTCGGTGAGGCGGCGATCGGCGGCCGAGAGCACGGCGGGCATCCAGTCGCCCTCGGGGTCGAGCGCCGTTCGCCAGGCCTGCGACGTCACGTCCTTCGTGTTGTCCTGGCCGAGGTGCGTCTCGAGCTCGTCACCTGTGGTGGTGCGCCAGCGCATCTTGCCGGCGTACATGTGGAACAGCACGGGGCGCACGACACCGTCGGCCAGCGCCCGGCCGTAGCCGTAGTTGTAGTCGGTGCGCGAGATGCGGGCGCCGGACTCGTCGGGGTGGTACTCGACGAACGGGATCGGCGCGGTGTCGCTGCGGAACGGCGTTCCGGAGAGGAGGAGGCGCCTCTTGGCAGGTCCGTAGGCGTCGCGGATCGCGTCGCCCCAGCTGAGCGCGTCGCCGCCGTGGTGCACCTCGTCGAGGATCACCAGCGTCTGGGCGTCTTCGGTGAGATGGCGGTGCACCGAGGACTTCGCCGCGACCTGCGCATAGGTCACGACCGCGCCGTGATAGTGCCGCGCCGGTGCCCAATCGCTGTTGCGGAAGCGGGGGTCGAGGCGGATGTGCACGCGCGCGGCGGCATCGGCCCACTGCGTCTTGAGATGCTCGGTCGGCGCCACCACGATGATGCGGTTGACCTCGCCCATGCGCATGAGCTCGACCGCGAGGGTGAGCGCGAAGGTGGTCTTTCCAGCGCCGGGCGTGGCCGCCACGAGGAAGTCGCGCTGATCCGCGGCGAAGTACTGTTCGAGGGCCTCCTGCTGCCAGGCGCGCAGCTTGTTCGCGGTTCCCCATGGGGCACGCTGAGGAAAGGACGGAGAGAGCATCGAGTCCACGATAATCGCTGCCGCGGACACTGGATCACTCGCGGCAGTTCCCGCGCGTGCCCTCCCCGGGATGGGCACGCGCGGGTAGGCTCTGTCACTGCGTCGCGGTCACCGCCGCGTCGCACGACGTTCGTGAAGGAGCGCTGGATGACCGACCAGGATTCGACTCGGACCCCCTATGTCCCCAACGAGACCGCGCACCCGTGGCGCCGTTTCGTCGCGATCGGCGATTCGTTCACCGAGGGCATCGGCGACCCTGACCCCGCACATCCGGGCAGCCACCGCGGGTGGGCCGACCGCGTCGCCGAAGTGCTCGCGGCGCAGGTGGACGACTTCGCCTACGCGAACCTCGCGGTCCGCGGCAAGCTGATCGCCCAGATCGTCGCCGACCAGATCGAGCCGGCGATCGCACTGCACCCCGACCTGGTGTCGATCTGTGCGGGTGGCAACGACGTGATCCGCCCCGGCACCGACCCCGATGCCATTGCGAGTCAGCTCGAAGACGCCGTCGTGCGCCTGTCGTCCACGGGCGCGGCCATCCTGCTCTTCACGGGCATCGACACCGGGTTCACTCCCGTCTTCCGAGCCTTCCGAGGCAAGGTCGCCATCTACAACGAGAACGTCCGTGCGATCGCCGAGCGCCACGACTGCATCGTCGCCGACCAATGGGCGCTCAAGGTCGTGCAGGACATGCGGTTCTTCGACGACGACCGCCTGCACTACAACGCCCTCGGCCACCACGAGGTGGCCCGTATGGCGCTGCGCGCGCTGAACGTGCCGAACGACCTCGAGGCCATGCAGCCCGAGCCGTTCCCGTTGCGCACGTGGCGCGAGGCCCGGTCGGAAGACCTCGGCTGGGCGCGCGAGCACCTCGTGCCCTGGGTGCTTCGGCGGCTGCGGCACCAGTCATCGGGAGACAACCTCGCGGCGAAGCGCCCCGACCCCTCGCCGGTGTTCCTCCCCGAGCGGGACTGAGCGCGTCAGGCCTTCATCGACCAGAGCGCGACCGCAGCCGCTGATGCCACGTTCAGCGAGTCCACTCCCCCGCTCATCGGGATGGTGACGACGGTGTCCGCGCCGTCCATGGCCTCCCGCGAGAGACCGTCGCCCTCCGACCCCATGACCAGGGCGACGCGGGACGGGCGTTCGGCGGCGTAGGCGTCGAGGGTGACGGCGTCATCGCGCAGCGCCAGGGCGGCGATGTCGAAACCTGCGGCGTGAAGATCCGCGATGGCGGATTCCCAGTCCGTGATCCGTGTCCACGGCACCTGGAACACGGTGCCCATACTCACGCGGACGCTGCGACGATAGAGCGGGTCGGCGCCACCCGGCGACACGAGCACGGCATCGGCCCCGAGTCCGGCGGCGGCGCGGAAGGCGGCCCCGACGTTGGTGTGATCGCCGATGTTCTCCAGGATCAGCACGAGGGACGCCCCCTCGATCACGTCGTGCACGGCCGGCAACTCGGGTCGATGCATAGACGCGATCGTCCCGCGGTGCACGGCGAAGCCGGTCACCGCCTCGGCGATCTCGTCCGGCACGACGTACACGGGCACATCGAGATCGCCGACGATCTCCCGGATGTCGTCGATCCGGCGTTCCTGCACCAGGAGGGAGCGTGGACGGTGGCCCGCGGCGACGGCGCGCGCGATCACCTTCGTCGACTCCGCGATGTACAGCCCGCCGGACGGCTCGGAAAGAGTGCGCAGGGCGGTATCCGTGAGTGCACGGTAGTCATCGAGGCGTCGGTCACAGGCGTCGGTCACAGGCAGCAGTTCCACGGGCTCCACTCTGCCACCGCCCGGGGGTCGTCCCGCACCGACATCTCCGAGAGCCACCCCCGTCGGTCGGGTCCGCCGCACGCCCGGGCACCGTAGACTCGCTCGAGGAGGTCCTGTGAGCGTGTCGAATCCCGCCGAGCTGTCGGCCACCATCGCCCACGCCGCCGAGCTGCTGCGTGAGAAGCGCATCGCACTCCTCACCGGCGCCGGCATCTCCACCGACTCCGGCATCCCCGCCTATCGCGGCGAAGGAGCACGGACCCGCAGCGATCCGATGACGATCCAGACCTATCTGGGCGACGAGGCTGCGCGGCGCCGGTACTGGGTGGGCGGGCACCTCGGCTGGCGCGCCTTCGCCAGGGCGGAGCCGAACGCCGGGCACACCGCCCTCGCGCAGCTCGAAGCAGCGGGCACCGTGTCCGGCGTCATCACCCAGAACGTCGACGGACTGCATCTGCGAGCCGGGAGCACGCACGTCATCGAGGTGCACGGGACGATGCGCCGCGTGCTGTGCCTGCAATGCGGACAGGTCTTCGACCGCCGCGACATCGCCGTGCAGATCGAGGAGCTCAATCCCTGGATCACCGTGCCCGAGAACATCGCGCTCGCCCCGGACGGCGACGTCCTCCCCGAGAGCACGGAGGGGTTCATCGTCCCCGTGTGCACCGTCTGCGCCGGCATGCTCAAGCCGGATGTGGTGTTCTTCGGCGAGTACGTGCCACAGGACCGCTTCCGTGCGGCGGAGTCGCTGCTGCGCTCCAGCACCGCCTTGATCGTGGCCGGATCCTCGCTGGTCGTGAACTCAGGTGTGCGCCTGGTCGAGCGTGCCCGCCGTCGTAACATCCCCCTGATCATCGTCAACCGTGAGCCGACGCGCGCGGATGCCTGGGCGCATGTCACCATCGCCGCCGGCACCAGCGACGTGCTCCCCGCCCTCCAGGAACTCCTCTCGTGACCCACCTCACTCTCGTCCGCCACGGTCAGACCGACTGGAACCTCGCCAAGCGCATCCAGGGCTCCACAGACATCCCCCTGAATGAGACCGGGCGTGAGGATGCCCGGTGGGCGGCGGAGAAGCTCGCCGCGACGACGCATCACGCGGTGTACACCAGCCCGCTGCTGCGGGCGAAGGAGACCGCCGAGATCATCGCCGATCGCCTGGGGTTGGAGATCGCCGGAATCGTCCCCGACATCCGCGAGCGGGAGTTCGGCGACGGCGAAGGCATGCTCGTGCCCGACTACATCAGAACCTACGGCGACTGGCACGCCGAGGTCCCGGGCGCGGAATCCCTGCACGAGGTCGGAGAACGGGCCATCGCGGCCTTGCACGCGATCGCGCGTGAGGCCCGACGGCGATCGACACCCCGCGCGGAGTCGGTGATCGTCGTCGCGCACGGTGGTGTGATCCGCGCCGTGATCGACCACGTCTCCGGTGGCACGCTCCCTCGCGACGGCGAGGTCCTCCAGAACGGCTCGGTGCACCGCTTCGTCGCGGCGCCGGGCTATCTGCGTCTGCTCGAAGAGTCGCCCGTCCTCTGATCAGAGGGCGCGGGAGGTGACCGCGCGTGCATGGCGGAGCACCGGCTCGTCGATCATGCGTCCCTGGAATCGGAAGACTCCGCGCTCGGTCTCGGCGGCGGCGAGCACCGCATGGGCCCAGGCGATGGTCGCCTCGTCGGGACGATAGGCCGCCCGGATCGCCGCCACCTGGTTCGGGTGGATGCAGGCCGTCGCCGAGAAGCCGGACGCGGCGGCGTCGACAGCCTCGTGTCGGAGCCCGTCTGCATCCTCGAGGTCGATGTGCACCGCGTCGATCGCGGCCTTGCCGTGCGCCCCGGATTCGAGGAGAACGCGAGCGCGGGCGTAGCGGGCGATGTCGCGATAGCCGCCGTCCGCATGCCGTGATGATGTCCCTCCGAGTGAGGCCACGAGATCCTCGGCGCCCCACATCATGGCCGAGACCCGCGGGTGTGCGGCGATGCGGTCGGCCGCGTGGATGCCGCGCGCCGTCTCGCACAGGGCGATCAGCGAGTATCGCTCATCGAAGGCCGCCAGGCTCTCCACGTCCTCCGTCTTCGCCACCATCACCGTACGGAAGTCGGTCTGCGCCAGAGCCGCGAGGTCGGCTGCGAAGGCACCGCTGTCTGGTGCGTTGACACGGACGATCACACGGTTCGGGTCGAGGTCGGCCGCGATCACATTGCGCCGCGCGGCATCCTTCGCATCCGGAAGCACCGCATCCTCGAGATCGAGGATGATCGCATCGGCCCGCTCGGACGCCTTCTGGAAGCGCTCAGGACGGTCGGCAGGGCAGAACAGCAGTGCCGGACCCAGGTCGAACGTCATGAGGTGGTCCCTTCCGGAAGGCAGTGCACGAGCACCGATCGTACGGCGGTGGCGACGACGGTGCCGTCCTGGTTCCGCCCGGTGTGCGCGATGGTCACGATGCCCTGCCCTGGGCGCGACGAGGAGAGGCGCTTCTGTGTGACCACGCTCTCGGTGTAGAGCGTGTCGCCGGCGAACAGCGGATGAGGGAACGCCACGTCGCCGAATCCGAGCTGCGCCACCAGAGTCCCCTGGGTCAGCTGCGCCACGGAGGCACCCACCATGGTCGACAGCGTCCACATCGAGTTCATCAGGCGCGCGCGGAACGGGTCCTGGGCATCGGCGAAGGCCGCATCCAGGTGCAGGGCCTGCGTGTTCATGGTGAGCGTGGTGAAGAGCACGTTGTCGGCCTCGGTCGCCGTGCGCCCCGGCCGATGCAGGTAGCGGGCGTCGACCTCGAACTCCTCGTAGTACAGACCCCTCTGGAGGATGTCGTGCGTGGTCATACCGCCACGCTACCCGGCGAGTCCGAGTCCACGAGCGATGACGAGCAGTTGCACTTCGGTGGTGCCCTCGCCGATCTCGAGGATCTTCGAATCGCGGTAGTGACGCCCCACCGGGAACTCGTTCATGAAGCCGTTCCCGCCGAAGATCTGCGTCGCGTCCCTGGCGTTGTCCATCGCGGCCTCCCCGCCGACCAGCTTCGCGATGGCCGCGGCCTCGGCGAACGGCTTCCCCGCATCGCGGAGTCGCGCAGCGTGGTGCCAGGCGAGACGGGCGGTGTGCACCCGAGCACGCATGCGGGCCAGGGTGAACTGGGCGTTCTGGCGGGTGCTGAGCGCGGCACCGAAGATCGTGCGGCTCTTCGCATACTCGACCGCCGCCTCCAGGCAGCCCTCCGCCGCGCCCGTCGAGAGAGCAGCGATCGCGATGCGTCCTTCGTCGAGGATGCTGAGGAAGCTGCGGAAGCCGCTCCCTCGCTCGCCCAGGAGGTTGCCGGCAGGCACGCGAGCGCCGTCGAACGTCAGCGGATGGGTGTCCGAGGCGTTCCAGCCGACCTTGTCGTACGGTGCCTCGACGGTGAACCCCGGCGTGCCGTTGGGGACGATGATCGTCGAGATCTCCTTGCGCCCGTTCTCGTTCCCCGTCACCGCGGTGACCGTGACGAAGCGCGTGATCGGTGTTCCCGAGTTGGTGATGAACTGCTTGGAGCCGTCGATCACCCATTCGTCGCCGTCGAGGCGCGCCGTGGTCCTGGTCGCCCCCGCATCGCTTCCCGCCTCCGGTTCGGTGAGCCCGAAACCGGCCAGCGCCCGCCCCGCGAGCAGATCAGGGAGCAGCTCCCGGCGCTGCTCCTCGGTACCGAAGCGATAGATCGGCATCGCGCCGAGACTCACCCCCGCTTCGAGCGTGATCGCGATGGACTGGTCCACACGGCCCAGCGCCTCGATCGCGATGCCGAGAGCCATGTAGTCACCGCCCTGTCCTCCGTACTCCTCCGGGAACGGCAGACCGAACAGGCCGAGATCGCCCATCTGCGCCACGACGTCCATCGACAGGGTATGCGTGCGGTCGGCTTCGTAGGCCTGCGGTGCAACGACCGTGTCGGCGAACTCCCGCACCATGGCGGCGAGCTCGCGCTCCTCTGCGGACAGGTCTTCCATGTTCAACTCTCCTCCGTCGTCACGCGGGCGACCGGTTGGTCACGCCGCACCTGGTCACCCACGGCGACCAGCAGATGCACCACACCGTCGTGGGGCGCGAGCACGGGATGCTCCATCTTCATCGCCTCGATCGAGACGAGCGCGTCGCCCGCGGAGACCGAATCCCCGTCCGCGACGTGCACGGCCACGACGCTTCCGGGCATGGGGGCGCGACCCTCCGGCTCCGTCGCCGCGGATCCCGCTTCGCGCGCGGACAGCCGTCGCTTCATCCGCTGCTCCCTGTCGAGGGGGCGGAGGCGAACCGTGCGACCGTCCTCGGCCACCCACACAGCGCCGTCCGCGTCCACTGCGGCGTGGACGGCGCCTCGCGATCTCGTAGCCGATCCTTCGTCGAGCGCGACCTCTTCGTCCTCATCCGTGAGGGCGACGAACAGAGGCGGTGCCGCATCCCCGGCCCCCAGGCGCCAGCCGGGAAGGTCCCGCCACAGGGCGGTGGTCCGCATCGGCGCGGCGGTTCCCGCGACCGCGTCCTTCGCCGCCGCGAGCTGTGCCGGCGACGGCCTCAGCGTGCCGAGCGGAAGCAGGGTCTCGATGAGCCCGGTGTCGAGGTCGCCCTCGATGACGCGCGGGTCCTGGCAGAGCGTGCGGAGGAAGGCGATGTTGGTCTCGACGCCCAGGACGACCGTGCGGGCGAGCGCCTCGTCCAGTCGCGCGAGCGCGGTGGCGCGGTCGTCGGCGAAAGCGATCACCTTCGCAATCATCGGGTCGTAGAACCCGGTCACCTCGCTCCCGGTCTCGATCGCCGCATCCACGCGAACGCCCGACGGCGGATCGAACAGCAGCACCGTCCCGGTGGAGGGAAGGAACCCGCGTTCCGGCGACTCCGCGTACACACGTGCCTCGACCGCGTGGCCGCGCAGACGCGGAGTGACCTCCAGCGCCAGCCCCGCGGCCGCGCGGAGCTGGAGAGCGACTAGATCGAGGCCGGTGACCTCTTCGGTCACGGGGTGCTCCACCTGGAGGCGGGTGTTCATCTCGATGAAGAACACCTCGTCTGGCGCATCGGCATCGATGAGGAACTCGACGGTGCCCGCGCCGACGTACTCGACGCTCTCTGCGGCGAGGACCGCTGCCGAGAGCAGTCGCTCACGGGTGGAGGCGGGGATGCCCGCCGACGGCGCCTCCTCGATGACCTTCTGATGCCGTCTCTGCAGGGTGCACTCGCGCTCGCCGAGTGCGATGACCGTGCCGTGCGCGTCTCCGAAGACCTGCACCTCGATATGCCTCGGGCGTCGGATGAGGCGTTCGAGGATGAGCGCGTCGTCGCCGAACGCTGCCGATGCCACTCGGCGCGCGGAGGCGAGAGCTCCCCGCAAGCCCGCGGCGTCCGCAACGACCTCCATGCCCTTACCGCCCCCGCCGGCGCTGGGCTTGACGAGCAGTGGGTAGCCCACGCCGTCCGCCTCCTCGGCGATCTCGAGGTCGGACAGGCCTTTCGCATCGAAGCCGGGGACGACCGGAACGCCGTAGCGCTGCACGTGCTCGCGAGCGCGGGCCTTGTCGCCCATGATCTGCAGGGCGTCGATGGAGGGACCGATGAAGACGATGCCGCTCTCGGCACAGGCCTCGGCCAGCCCGACGCTCTCGGACAGGAACCCGTACCCGGGGTGGATGGCCTGCGCACCGGTGCTGCGGGCAGCGGCGATCACGGCATCGATGTCGAGATACGACTCGGCCGCGGGCGCGGGGCCGATCCGCACGGCCTCGTCCGCTTCACGCACGTGGGGGGCCGAGGCGTCGGCGTCGCTGTAGACGGCGACGCTGCGGATGCCGAGCGCCCGGAGGGTGCGGATCACGCGGCGGGCGATCTCCCCGCGATTGGCGACGAGAACCGTGTGGAAGGTGCCGGTGTTCGAAGGAGACGGTGCAGACAGGGACATGGCACTCACATCCGGAAGACGCCGAAGCGCGGTTCGGGCAGCGGACTGCGGGAGACGACATCGAGGGCCAGGCCCAGGAGGTCACGGGTCTGTTCGGGGTCGACGATGCCGTCGTCCCAGAGTCGTGCCGTGGCGTAATAGGGCTCACCCTGGTGCTCGTACTGCTCACGGATCGGAGCCTCGAACTCCGCGCGGTCCTCGCTCGTCCAGGAGTCGCCCCGGGCGGAGAGCTGATCCTCCTTGACGGTCGCGAGCACGGACGCGGCCTGTGCGCCACCCATCACGGAGATGCGGCTCGCGGGCCAGGTCCACAGTAACCGGGGCGAATAGGCCCGACCGCACATCGAGTAGTTTCCGGCCCCGAACGATCCACCGATGATCACGGTGAGCTTCGGCACCCGGGTGCCGGCCACGGCGGTGACCATCTTCGCACCGTCCTTCGCGATGCCGCCGGCCTCGGCATCGGAGCCGACCATGAACCCCGTGATGTTCTGCAGGAACAGCAGCGGAATACCCCGCTGGTCGCAGAGTTCGATGAAATGCGCTCCCTTGAGCGCCGATTCGCTGAACAGCACGCCGTTGTTCGCGACGATGCCGACGGGGTGCCCGTGCAGGCGGGCGAATCCGGTGACCAGGGTCGTGCCGTACTCGGGCTTGAACTCGAGGAAGGTGTCGCCGTCGACCAGACGGGCGACGACCTCGTGCACGTCGTATGCGGCGTTCACATCGACGGGGACGGCGTCGTACAGGCTCGTCGACTCGGACGGTGGGCGGCTGTTCAGCACCTCCCAGGCGGGCGCCGCGGGAGGAGGAAGCGTCGCGGCGATGTCGCGGAGGATCTCGAGCGCGTGCTCATCGTCTTCGGCGAGATGGTCGACCACACCGCTGCGCCGTGCGTGCAGCTCTCCCCCGCCCAGCTCTTCGGCGGTCACGATCTCCCCGATCGCGGCCTTCACGAGAGGGGGTCCGCCGAGGAAGATCGTCCCCTGACCGCGGACGATGACGGTCTCGTCGCTCATGGCGGGAACATAGGCGCCACCCGCGGTGCACGACCCGAGCACCGCGGCGAGCTGAGGGATTCCCTCTGCCGACATGCGCGCCTGGTTGAAGAAGATCCGGCCGAAGTGCTCACGGTCGGGGAAGACCTCGTCCTGCTTCGGGAGGAACGCTCCTCCCGAGTCGACCAGATAAAGGCAGGGCAGCCGATTCTCGAGGGCGATCTCCTGTGCGCGCAGGTGCTTCTTGACCGTGAGCGGATAGTACGTGCCCCCCTTCACCGTCGCGTCGTTGCAGACCACCATCACGTGTCGACCGTGGACGAGGCCGATACCGGCGATCACGCCGGCTCCCGGCGCCTCTCCCCCATACAGTCCGTCGGCGGCGAGCGGGGCGACCTCGAGGAACGGACTGCCCTCATCGAGCACACGGGCGACGCGGTCGCGAGGGAGCATCTTCCCACGGGCGATGTGCCGTTCGCGGGAAGCTTCAGGTCCGCCGCGCGCCGCGGTCGCGAGCCGCGCTCGCAGCTCGTGCGCCAGTGATTCCTGGGTTGCGGGCATCGTGATGTCCTCCTTGACCCACGTCCGCGCGGGCGGACCCTGGCGCGGTGCATGCACTTTCGGTTAGTGTTCACTAACCCGTTGATTCAGGTTAGCGAGGATTAACTGAGATGACAAGCCCGGTCACAGCCCGAGACCGCGCCAAGGCCGAACGCTCCGATGCGATCCTGCACGCCGCCGCGCGCCTCTTCGCCGCGCGCGGATACAGCGGGGTGAGCCTCGAAGACATCGGCGCAGCGGTCGGCGTCTCCGGGCCGGCCGTGTACCGCCACTTCGCAGGAAAACAGGCTCTGCTGGGCGCCGTGCTCGTCAAGGTCAGTCAGGACCTGATCTCGGGCGGTCGTCGCGTCGCTGCGGAGTCGCCGACTGCCGATCAGCGGATGCGCGCGCTGATCGGCTTCCACGTCGAGTTCGCCCTGGGCAACGCCGAGGTCATCCAGGTGCAGGACAGGGATGTCGCGTTCCTGTCCGAGGCCGATCGCGCCGAGGTCCGACGCCTCCAGCGTGCGTACATCGAGTTGTGGATGGCCGCGCTGTCGCCGCTGCAGGCGCCCGAGGGCGGCGCCGATCAGGACGAGCTGCGTCTGCGCGTGCAGGCCTGCTTCGGGCTCATCAACTCGACGCCGCACAGCACGCGCACTGCCGCCAGGCGGCACTCCGCCACCGCGACCGTGCTGATCGCGATGGCGGATGCGGCGTTGCGCGCGACTACCTGAAGAGCATCGCCCGTCCGGGCTCTTCGAGGATGTCGGCGACGTCCTTGAGGAATCGTGCTCCTTCGGCTCCGTCGACGAGGCGGTGGTCGAAGGAGAGGCTGAGCGTCATCATCTGCCGCAGCGCGATCTCGCCGTGGTGCTCCCAGGGCTGGCGACGCACCGCGCCGACGGCGAGGATCCCCGACTGGCCCGGCGGGAGGATGGGAGTTCCGGCGTCGACGCCGAAGACGCCGATGTTGGAGATCGAGAACGTGCCGCCGGCGAGTTCGGCGGGCGAGGTCTTCCCCGAACGCGCGACCTCGGCGAGCGACCGCACCGCGTCCGCCATGCCGAGCAGCGTCAGCCGCTCCGCATCCCGGATCATCGGGACGATCAGTCCGCGATCCGTCGCCGCGGCGATCCCCAGATCCACGTAGTTGTGCTGGACGATCTCGCCCGCAGCCTCGTCCCACCGAGAGTTGAGTCCCGGGGTCCGGCCCAGAGCCAGGCACACCGCCTTCGCGACCACTGTGAGCGGGCCGATCCGGTGTGCGCTGAGCGCGCGATCGTCGCGAAGACTCGACAATAGATCCATCGTGGCGGTCACATCGACCGTGTGGAAGACGGTGACATGCGGGGCGGTGAATGCGCTCTGCACCATCGCGGCCGCCGTGTGCTTGCGCACGCCGCGGATCGGGATGCGCGTCTCACGCTCCGCGTCTCCGAGCACCGCCGGAGTCGAGGGCGTCGTCGCGGGGATGCCCGACGTCTCGTCCACCGTCGCACCAGCGCGGCCCACTCGCTCCGCATAGGCATCCACGTCGCTCCGGGTGATGACCCGGTCCCCCACCTCTGCCGCGACCAGCACCAGGTCGATGCCGAGGCGCTTGGCGTGCGCACGCACCGGCGGAGTTGAGCGTGGGCGCTCGATCACCACGTCGACGGCCGCCGACGGGGTGGCATCGTGCGGCGCCGCCTCGAGGACAGCCGTGTCCACCGGGACCGGCGTGCCAGCGATCCGGCGGGCGCGCCGTGCGGGACGACCTGCACTCGTGGGGGCGGCGCCGTAGCCGACGAGGTTCGGCTGGGCCTTCTCGGCGGAGTCGGATGCCGATGCCGATGCATCGGGCTCCTCTCCCACCACGTCGAAAGCGATGAGAGGGGCACCGACGGCGATGGTCTGGCCGGCCTCGGCGTGCAGCGTCGACACCGTGCCTTCGTAGGGAGAGGGGAGCTCGACGACCGCCTTGGCCGTCTCGACCTCGGCGAGCGTCTGGTTGAGGGTCACGGTGTCACCGGGCGCGACGAGCCAGGTCACCACCTCGGCCTCGGTCAGGCCTTCTCCGAGATCCGGAAGACGGAACTCCGCGATCATGCCTCTGCTCCCGTCAGACTGTTCGGTCGGTCCAGCACGCGATCCACGGCGTCCAGAAGCCGATCGAGGTCGGGCAGATGGTACTTCTCGAGCTTCGCGGGCGGGTATGGGATGTCATGGCCGGTGACCCGCAGCGGCGCGGACTCGAGGTACTCGAAGCAGCGCTCGGTGATGCTCGCGATCACTTCGGCGGCGACTCCCGCCTCGCGGGAGGCCTCGTGCGCCACGACCACCCGACCGGTCTTGCGCACGGACGCGGCGACCGAGTCGTAGTCGACGGGTGAGAGCGAACGCAGGTCGATGACCTCGAGGGAGATCCCCTCGTCGTCGGCGGCCTCCGCCGCCTGCAGCGCCGTGGAGACCATTGCCCCGTAGGTGATCAGTGTCGCGTCCGTTCCGGTGCGCACGACGCGCGCGAGTCCCATCGGCGGCGCATCCGCGAGCGGCGCCTCGAGGCCGACCTCGCCTTTGTGGTGGTACAGACGCTTCGGCTCGAAGAAGATCACCGGGTCGTCCGACGCGATCGCCTGACGGAGACTGCGGTACGCGTCCTCCGGGTTCGACACCGCGATCACGCGCAGTCCTGCCGTGTGCACGAAGTAGGCCTCCGGAGATTCGGAGTGGTGCTCGGCTGCGCCGATGCCTCCCGCCCACGGGATCCGGATGGTGATGGGCATCTTCACGCGGCCCTGCGTGCGGTAGTGCAGCTTCGCGACCTGGGCGACGATCTGGTCGAACGCGGGGTACACGAAGCCGTCGAACTGGATCTCCACCACCGGGCGGTAGCCGCGGAACGCCAGACCGACAGCAGTACCGACGATCCCGGACTCCGCCAGCGGTGTGTCGATCACCCGTGCCGCGCCGAACTCGTCGAGGAGCCCGTCGGTGATGCGGAACACACCGCCGAGCTTGCCGATGTCCTCACCGAGGAGCACGACCTTGTCGTCGTCGCGCATCGCTTGACGCAGGCCCGCGCCGAGTGCTTTTCCGAGAGTGAGTTCGGTCATGCCGATGCCTCGCTCTCGAACGATGCGAGATACGCGGCGTACTCGCCGCGCTGACGCTCGAGTCCGGTGTGCGGCTCGGCATAGACACCGTCGAAGACCGCGAGGGGCGGGCGCGTCACCATGCCGAGGCATGCGGCGCGCATCTCCTTCGCCACGACGTCGGCTGCCGCCTGGGTCTCCGCCTGGTGCTCATCCGTGAGTGCTCCGGTGGCGCGCAGGTGCGCTTCCAGTCGCGCGATCGGGTCGCGCCGGCGCCAGGACTCGAGTTCGGCCTCGTCGCGGTACCGCGTCGGATCGTCCGCCGTGGTGTGCGGACCCATCCGATAAGTGACCGCCTCGATGTAGGCGGGGCCCTTGCCGGACCGTGCGTGCTCGAGCGCCCAGCGCATCGCCGCCATGCAGGCGAGGATGTCGTTGCCGTCGACGCGGACACTGGGGATGCCGAAGCCGGGTGCACGTCCGGCGATCGGATACTGCGACTGCACGGCGACAGGCTCGGAGATCGCCCAGTGGTTGTTCTGGCAGACGAAGACGACGGGCGCCTGGTAGGACGCGGCGAAGATCATCGCCTCGTTGACGTCGCCCTGACTCGTCGCGCCGTCTCCGAAGTAGGTCACGGCGACCTCGTCGGCGCCGTCGTGCTGGATGCCCAGGGCGTAGCCGACGGCGTGCAGGGTCTGCGCGCCGATGATGATCTGCAAAGGAGCGACCCCGAGGGCGGCGGGGTCGTACGCGGCGCCTTCCTCTCCGCGCCACATGCGCACATAGTCGCCGGGCTGGGCGCCTCGCGCGTAGATGACTCCGGTCTCGCGGTAGCTGGGGAACACGAAGTCCTGCGCAGCGATGGCCCTCGCCGTGCCGATCTGCGTCGCCTCCTGGCCCTGGCAGGGAGCCCAGAGACCGAGCTGTCCCTGACGCTGGAGGGCGACGCCTTCTGCGTCGATCCGCCGGAGGATGACCATGTCACGCAGCAGGGAGCGCAGCTGCTCGGCATCGACGTCGGCGACGAAGGGGTCCAGCCGAGGGTTCGCGATGCGACTTCCATCCGGGTTGAGGATGCGCTCCGAGAGCTCCAGATCCTGGGCGGTGTCTGCGATGGGGGTGATCTGCGGTGACATCGTCGTCCTCCTCGTCCTCGGCGGCCCTCGTGAGGCTCCGCGCACTGATGCCAGCGTCATCACGGGCATGGTCTGAGAGTACGTCTGGTCAACACCTCGCTCAAGCATTCTGAAGCGGCTTGAGCATGTTGCTCAATTTGGGGGGATGAGGTGCTGCTAGGGTTTGGCACTATGCCAGGACTGGACCGCATCGATCTCGAGCTTCTCGCCGCCCTCGCCGACGACCCCAGGACCACCATCGTGGCGCTGGCGGAGAACTTGGGGCTCTCGCGCAACACGATTCAGGCGCGAATGGCGCGCTTGGAGCAGAGTGGAATCTTCCTGTCGTACGAGCGGTCGTTCTCGACCGATGTGCTCGGATTCCCGTTGCAGGCATTCGTCAGCATCGGCGTGCGACAGACCGAGCTCCCCCGCATCATCAACGAACTCGCCCGGATTCCGGAGGTCGTGCAGGCGCATGGCCTCAGCGGATCGATCGATCTGCTCGCACGTGTGGCCTGCCGGGATGCGCGCCACCTCTTCGACACCGACGCGCGGATCCTGTCGATCGAAGGCGTGGAACGCACCGAGACCTCACTCGCGATGGGCGAGGTGATCCCGTTCCGGGTCGCCGGACTCATCGGCCTCGCGCGACGGGAATCCTGAGGAAGCGCCGGATGGCCCCCGCCGCTTCGGCCGGGGTCTCATAGTGGATCAGATGCCCCACGTGCGCGATCTCGACCAGTGAGGCGTCGGGGAAGATCTTCGCCAGCTTCCGCTCCGCCTCGATCGGCGTGATGTCATCGCGCTCAGCCGCGACCAGCAACGTCGGGACCTCGATCTCGGGTGCGAACTCGCGGACGTCGTGGGAGACGCTCGCGACGAAGGCGTCGCGGAGCACGTCGCGGTCGGAGAACCGCGAGAAGTAGGTGTCGTGCTGGTCGTGGATGAACCGACGGAGTTCGGAGTCCTTCGTCTTGGCCATCGTGATGCTCATGACGCGGACGATGACCCGGTTGCGCAGCAGCGCGGTTCCGAAGGCCTCGGGGAGTCGGGCGCCGAGCGCGTAGTACAGCACCGCGAGACGGGTCATGAGTCCCTTCGGGCCTTCCAACGCCGGCGCCCCGATGGGGTTCAGCAGGATCAGACGAGGGGTCTGCAGTCCGCGCGCGACGGCCGCCGCGGTGACGATCGAGCCGAACGAGTGACCGAGGATCACGGCGCCCGGTGCGACCTCCGCGGCGAAGTCGGTGAGCCATCCGGCGTACTCGTCGAGATCGTGTCGGCGGCCGGGAAGAGGCGCCGACTCGCCGAATCCGGGAAGGTCGGGGGCGACCACGCGAACTTCGGGGAGGTAGGCGAGAACCGGTTCGAGGCCGTGGTGCTCGCCACGGAAGCCGTGCACCGCGATGACCGTGGTCTCGGCGTCTTCAGGGCCGTAGACCCAATATGCCGTGGTGGCACCGCGCACCTCGACCTCGTGGCGCTGCACGGGAAGGCGACGAAGACGGTCCGCGTAGGGAGATGGCACGGTCATGGTCCGAGTCTACGAGCCGCCGTGCGCCTTCTCCTGAATGTCCGCGGCCGGCCGTAGCGTGAGGGCATGCCATCCGGATCTCCGCTCCCCGCGTGGCTCACGCGCGTCGGTGTGTTCGACCTTGAGACGACGGGCGTCGACGTCGAGTCGGATCGCGTGGTCACCGCCTATGTCGGCGTGCTCGATGCGGGGGGACGCCAGGTCGCGGCTCGCTCATGGCTCGCAGACCCCGGAGTCCCGATTCCCGAAGGAGCGACCGCTGTGCACGGCATCACCACCATGCACGCACGATCGCAGGGAAGGCCGGCGCACGAGGTCGTCGCCGAAGTCACCGCCGCGTTGCGATCGTTGTTCGATCAGGGGGTGCCGGTCGTCGCCTACAACGCGTCGTACGACTTCTCCCTGCTCGCCTGTGAAGCGATCCGTCACGGAGTCGAGCCCCTCACAGACCCGGCCCCCGTGATCGATCCGCTCGTGATCGACAAGGCCTTCGACCGCTACCGTCGTGGCCGGCGCACGCTCGAAGTGGTGGCGGCGCACTATGCCGTGCCGCTGGAGAGCGCCCATGAAGCGTCTGCCGACGCCATCGCCGCCGGACGTGTCGCGCAGGCGCTGGCGCGTCAGTTCAGCCTCCCCGAATCTCCCGTGCAACTCCACACGCGTCAGATCGGGTGGGCCCGATCGCAGGCGGCGAGCCTCACCGAGTACTTCGTGAGCATCGGCCGGCTCGACCCCGATGACGCGCTCGACGGTAGCTGGCCCGTTCGATCCCCTTCCCCTCACACGGATTCCCCTCTCTCAGATTGACCGATTCCTCGAGCGCATCAGTGCTCTACGGCCGGGGCCCAGTTGCGGTGGGATACGCTCCGGGTGGTGCGCTTTCGAGTGGGATCGGGGCGCGAAGCACAAGGAGTAACCCATGCAGTTCACATCCGCCGATCTGGAGCGGGTGGAGTCCACGTGGCAGCAATTCGTCCCCTCCTCGTCGCTGCAGAAGGCGGACCCGCGGAGGTTCCGATTCGACTGGCGATCCGAGGAGCTCGAGACCGCGTCCCTGATCGACTATCGCCTCGCCGCGCAGGTGCATTCGCGAGCCGAGCCGCTGGAGCAGCTCCTGGTGTGCCGTGTGGAGGCTCCTGACGCGCGCGTCTGGTCCGGGCGGGAGTCGCTGGATGCGCAATCCGTGTGGATGTCGGATGGCACCGAGGTCGAGGCGAGATGGGACCGCTCCGCTCGCGTTCGAGCCGTCGTGTTCGATCATCAGGCGGCAGAGAATCGAGCGCGGCAGATCACCGGCGACGATCGCCGAGAGCTGCGCACCACCGGGCTCGTGCCGCACTCCGCAGCCGACGCCCAGCGCTGGGAGCGCATGTTCGCGTACCTCGACCAGTCCTTGGCGGCGGGAGACACGGAACCGCTGCTGATCGCCGAGCTCGAGCGTCATGCCTTGACGGTGACCCTCTCGGCGTTCCCGACGACGTTCACGCACTCGCTGCAGCGTCCGGCACAGCGCGCCGGCGCGCCTGCGTCCGTGCGTCGAGCACTCGCCTACATCGATGCGAACGCCCATCTCGCCATCACGATCGACGATGTCGCGGCCGCGTCCTACATCTCTACACGGGGTCTGCAGTACGCATTCCGGCGCGCTCTCGACATCACGCCTGCCGATGCCCTGCGACGAGCGCGCCTTGACGGTGCCCATCGGGATCTCCGCGACGGAGACGGCCGCTCCGTGGGTGAGATCGCTCGGCGATGGGGCTTCAACAACTCTTCCCGGTTCACCGTGGCCTACCGCGAGGCCTATGGGGCTGCGCCTTCACTGCCGTCTGCGTGACAGGGAACGAAGACTCTGTTCGCATCGGACGGCGCGTCGGACCCTGCGCCGGTCGCCGCGGGACATTGTTGGCTAGAGTTCGAATATCCCGGACCGCCTTCTCGGTCCTCCGAGCACGCCGTCGAGGAGAACCATGGTCTGTGCCCCGCACATCGTCGAATCGTCCCCCTGCTGATGGGCAGCCTCTACTACGGCGACGCGAAGACCCCGATCCAGATCGACGATCGCGCGCTTGCGCACCTGAAGGTCGTCATCGCCACGAAGCTCCGCCGCAATGAGAGCTTCACGCTCTCGTGGCGACACCCCGAAGGCGATGCGCCCGGTCGCTCGACGTTGTGGCTGCACCCCTCGATCCCGCTGCGGTTCGTGTTCCAGGACGCGGAGACGCCGGACCTGAGCCGGAGATGGATCGAGGAACTCGCGCACTCCGCGAGCTCCAGCGGTGGGATCACCCTCGTCGAGGAACACCTCGAGAGCGTCCACGCCGACTGACGGCGCCCGTCACCCTCCGGGGTCGGCGCCGCCAGCCGACCGGGCTACACCGCCTCGTCGCCGGTGGAGCTCACGGAGCGACGAGTCGTCGGCGCTCCCGTCGCGGGGTCGACGACGGTGCGCGAGACCGTCTCCGTCCGACGACGACGCGCCAGCAGGACGATGCCGAGCAGGAATATGACCACTCCTGCGCCCATCAGGATGTAGCCGACCATGTCGAGGTCTACCCAGGCGACGTCGACGTTGATCGCGAAGACGAGGATCGCCCCGATCACGAAGAGCGCGATTCCGCTGCCGATGCTCATGGTGCCTCCCGTTCTGCGGCGCGGTGCCGCACCTTCGAACAATGGCGCGGTGTCCAACCGGGCGGGAGGGGCTTGACAGCCGACGAACCGCGCGTTCCGGTGGTTTCCGGCAAGCTCCTACCACCGGTCGACCTGCCGTCGTGCAGATGCCGTGACGACGATCGCGGGCCCTGCCACCTGTCGGACACGCGAGAATGGTGGAGAAGGGATGGTCAGATGAGTTTCGCCCCGTTGAGGTCCACGCACCGCAATCTGTATTCCTAGTTCGCCACGCGCCCTGATCTGTTCGCGTCGGAGTCGTCACCGCGCAAGAGGGCGGTCTGGACCGTCGTCGCCGTGGTCATGGTCGTCTTGTCACTGGTGATCTACCTCAATGCGGAGGCGACCGTTGCGCTCCTCGGCGGCCGGGTGAAGGGCGGCCTGGCGATCGCCGGGGCGTTCGCGCTCCCCCCGGTGCTGCTCGTCGTCAGCATCGTGATGATCTTCGTCGGCTCTCGCCGATGGCGGGTCAAGGGAGGTGGTGTGCTGACGAATCCGGTGATCTACGGCGTCGACGGCTCGTTCCCGATACGCCCGCTTCTCGAGGCGATCCGGAACGGGCGCACCGACGCTGCCGAGATCACCGAGGGTTTCGCCGCGGCGCAGGACAGCCTCGGAGACGACCTGCTCCTTTCCATCTGGTCATCTGGCGCTGACCGGATCATGTACGTCGGTGTACTCCGGGTCGACGGCGACGCGGTGTGGTTGGACGAACAGCCTTTCCGTGTCGACGGGTCAGACTACTTCGACGCGAAAGCTCTCGCCGTGGCCGCCTCGCGGCGCCCACCCCGAGTGACAGGCGCCTGACCACACCTGTTCCGGCCGGGTACTGGCTCAGCGCACAGCGACGAGGAAGACCCGATCGCAGACCTCACGGAGCGCACGGTGCAAGCGGCTCTCGAGCTCACTGCCGTCGGCCATCAACGGTTGCCGCTCTTGCGTGAGAGCTCGGCGCCCTGAGGCGTCTCGTACATCGCCGTGAGCCCCTTGGGCAGGAAGGTGAACTCGATCCGAGCTCCGCCGGCGACATCCCAGTGCGCAGCCACGGTGTCTTCGAAGTCCGTCATCGTCGGCGTGCCCCAGCGGCTCTCACCTTCGCGGACCATCAGCGTGAACGCGTCGCCGAGGAAGGCCGTGGATTCCGGCGTCACATCGCGGATCGTGTCGGACACGTCGAGACTCAGATCCATCATCACGTCCTTGAGATCGATCATCATCACATCGGTGACCGTGAACCTCGACACGGTGTTCATCAGATAAGAGGTGCCGTCTTCGACCTCGATCGTCCACCCGAAGCGATCGACGGCCAACTTCTGCGCCTCGTCCCGCGTCAGCGGCCAGGACGCGCTCGCCCAGAATTCCATGGTGTCGCACAGCTCAGCGGCATTCATCGCCTTCCACGCCACGGCTTGGAGCGGGTGGCGCGTCGCCGTCGCGTCGAGCCCTTCCGCATCGACCCAGCGCTGCCAGCCGTCACGGACGTTCCCGTCCCACCCGTCGCCCCAGACGAAACGACTGTCGGAGGTCCCGATGAGCACCTGTCCATCGCGCATCTGACTCGCCTGGTACTCGCCGCCATCGAGCCGCACTATCCACCACCAGCGGGCGAGCTGATCCACCACAGAGATCGGCACCCGGATCAGATCGGCAGAGTCCGTACGGTCGACCGACACTTCAGGGGTCCCAGCGGGCACATCCGCTCGGCGCGCGGTGACGTAGTCGACAGGGGCGCCCAATGTTCCGGCCTGCGTGATGGACAGGAGTGCGACCTCGACACCGCCGATGTGGCCGAAGAGCCCCGGTGGGTGAGCCGTGCTGTGTTCTGTCATCGTCTTCCTCAGGGCGGGGCTTCAGCCATGGTGCCGGCACGGGAGTGCGGGCGGTGGTGTGGCGCTCGGCGAGAGTTCGAGTAGGGCGGGCGGGACTTGAACCCGCGATCGTTGGGTTATGAGCCCACTGCCTTAACCAGCTTGGCCACCGCCCCGTACCCTCTCAGCCTAGCGGCCGGGCGCTCACACCCGCGTAGCCGCGGAATGCGTCTGCGAGTGCCCGAGGTAGATGTCGGCGTTGGCGATGAGCCCCGCGCGTTCCTCGTCGGTGAGGGCCCGTCGCACCTTCGCGGGGACGCCCGCGACGAGAGAACCGGGAGGGATCTCCGTCCCTCCGAGCACGACCGCTCCCCCCGCGATGAGGCAGCCGTCACCGATCACCGCACCGCTGAGGATGACCGATCCCATCCCGACCAGTGTGCCGTCGCCGATCGTGCAGCCGTGGACGACCGCGTTGTGGCCCACCGACACCTTCGAGCCGATCACGACGGGGTGACCCGAGTCCACGTGGACCGAGACGTTGTCCTGCACGTTGGAGCCCGGTCCGATGACGATCCCCGCGGAATCTCCCCGGAGGACGGCGTTGTACCAGACGCTGCATCCGGCGGCGAGGGAGACGTCGCCGACGATGCGCGCGCCGTCGGCGACGAACGCCGTCGCGTCGATCGACGGTGTGGTGTTCGGCAGGGAGAGGACAGAGGCTCCGGACGCGATGCTCATGAGGGGAGACTACCCTCACTTCCGCGGAATCACGCGGAAGTGAGCCGAGCCTCAGCTTGCTTGCGGAATGTCTGAGGCTGAGTAGCGTTGTCTCCATCAGATACGAGTAACCGTTCCGGAGGAGCACAAGATGAGCAAGGCACAGACCGTTTCCACTACCGCCATCGACCCGACCGTGGCTGCAGGGGCGGCCCAGTTCCTCTCCCCTGTCGTCCTCGGCCTGCAGGCGCTGACCGTCAACGGCAAGCAGGCCCACTGGCACGTGCGTGGCGCGAACTTCATCGGCGTCCACGAGCTGCTCGACACCATCGTCGCCCACGCCGGCGACTTCGCCGACACGGCCGCTGAGCGGATCGTCGCGCTGGGACTCCCGATCGACGCGCGCGTGAGCGCTGTCGCTGACAAGGCGGGATCCACCTCGGTCGCGGCCGGCTTCGCCCAGTCCGACGAGCTGATCCGCGCCGTCATCTCGGACATCGACGCCATCCTGGTCGACGTCAAGGCGGCTGTCGAAGGACTCGACGAGGTCGACCTCACCAGCCAGGACGTCGCGATCGAGATCCAGCGCGGTCTCGAGAAGGACCGTTGGTTCCTCGTCTCGCACATCGCTGCGTGATCTCAGACATCGCCTGACCTGAGAAGGGGCGGTGCTCGGTCCTCCGAGCACCGCCCCTTCTTCGTTGCAGGAACGATCAGAGGACGTGTGTGACGTACCCCGCGAGAAGGGTGGAGACGATGGGCATGGACCGCAGCCCCTCCCCCGTCGCCGCTCGAGGATCCGCGGCGCACAGCACGATGTCGGCGGGTTCGCCGGGACGCAGCGACGAACGAACGCTCGCCTCGAGCGCCTGGTCGACGGTGATCCGCTCCTCCGGATGCCAGGCGGCCCGATCGTCGTCGGTGCGCGACACCGCGGCTGAGATGGCGTGCCAGGGGTCGAGCTCGGCGACCGGTGCATCCGACCCGAAGCGCAACTGCGCACCGGCGTCACGCAACGAGGCGAGCGGGTAGCCGATGGCGGTCTGCTCGGCCCAGTGACGATCCACCAGGTCGCGGTCGTCCACGGCATGCTGCGGCTGGACGCTGGCGATCACGCCCAGACGGGCGAAACGGGCGAGATCGGTGTGCCGCACGAGCTGCACGTGCTCGATCGAGCCGACGGCGCCCGTCGTGGTGAACGCGTCGAGAGCAGAAGTGATCGCCCGGTCGCCGATCGCGTGCACGGCCACGCCCAGCCCCGCACCGGTCGCACGGGTGAGGAGTGCGACGAGCTCGTCCGACGGCACGGTGAGCATCCCGAAGTTGTCGGGATCGCCCGGATACGAGTGCGAACACGCTGCCGTTCGTGTGCCCAGAGAACCGTCGGTGATGACCTTGAGAGGTCCGACATGCACGAGCCCTCGTGCGGGTGCCGGGACATCGCCCTCTTCGCGGAGCTCTCCGGTGCGCAGCCCGGCACTGATCGCCCGTTCGAGGTCGAAGGGGTACATCGCGAACTCGACGCGATGCGAGGAGAAACCGGCCTGGACCCGTCGCGGCCAGGCTTCCGCACTCCACGCCATGTCGAAGTCGACGAGCCCGGTGATACCGCGTGCGGCCGCCTGCTCGCCTGCACGCATCATCGCGCGATCGCCGTGGGCTGAGTCGACGGCGTTGAGGCGCCGGGAGATCTCGAAGGCGTCGGTCTCGCGCAGCACGCCGTCCTCACTGCGGAAACCTTCGCGCGCGAGAGCCGTGCTGTTCAACCAGACGCTGTGGACATCGGCGTTGATGAGATACGTCGGAACATCGCCGGTCGCGGCGTCCAGGAGCTCGAGGGAGGGCCGATCCGACCAGAGCGCATCACGGAAGCCGGTCCCGACGCGTCGTCCATCCGGCAGCGGGGCGATGCCCCTCATCGCCGCAGCGGCGCCGGCGGCGGATTCCGCCCCGCCGAGCGGCGCCCGCTCCGATGTCAGCGCCCACTGGACCGTGTGGACGTGGTTGTCCCAGAGCCCGGGAACGGCCCACGCGCCGTCGGCGTCGATGACCGCGCCGTGTGCCGGCAGAGCACCTGTCGGGGCGATGTCGACGATGCGCCCGTCGGCGATGAAGATGTCCACGGGCTCTTCATCCATGAGGAACTCGCGCCCGGGGCCGGCGATGCGCACGCCGGTGATCGTGTCGATCGCCACTCCACGTTCGGTCACTGCTGTCGTCCTCCTCGGCGCGCATCCTGCGCGCGTCGCATCTCCGCGGCGAGAGCCGGGTTCGAATACGGTCCGTCGGTCGAGAGCGCGGCGATGACCGTCTCGATCGTCTCCGGCGGCTTGTTCTGGCTGAGCTTCCTCTTGGCGACGACGCGGGTCGGCCGCAACCGGAAGCCCACGGTTCCCGAGGCGAGGCGCTCGATGTAGGCCGGGTCGTTCGGGCGTTCCCACATCCGTCGCGGCTCGGGCATCCGGGCTTCGAAGCGTGCCACGAGCTGATCCAGCACGACGAGGTTCTCTTCATCGGTCAGGATCTCGGGCACGCCGGCCAGGTGCACCGCGGTGTAGTTCCAGGTCGGCACCGCAGGGACATCGCCGTACCAGCCGGGCGAGACGTAGCCGTGCGGGCCCTGGAACACCACGAGCATCTCTCGGTGCCCCATCCCGTGGATGAGGTCGTCCGGGCGCCCGACGTGTCCCACGACGGTGAGGTCGTCGCACGCGTCGTCGAGCAGCACGGCGTAGTGCGAGGCGACGAGTCCGTCATCGCCTGCGCTCATGATCGTCGCCCAGGGATTCGCCTCGATGACACGGCGGATCTCGGTCTCATCGGCCAGCGTGAAGCTGGGGTTCTGTCGCATGGGATCAGCCTAGAGCGGTGCAGGGAGCTCGAGCGGGCTCACGCCTGACAACGAGGGCACCAGTAGAGCTTGCGCGCACCGATCTCCTCGAGGGCGATCTCCGTTCCGCAGATCCGACAGGGCAGTCCCGCACGGTGATACACCCAGTGCCGGTCGTCCCGATTGGCCATGGCCGCCCGGTAGTCGTCGCCCGTGAGGCCGTCCATCGTCATCATCTGGCCGGTCTCGACACCGATCGCGAGAAGGCGCACCCAGTCTGCCCAGAGCGCGCGCACGACGTCTTCCGGCACGTCCCTCCCCGGAGTGTGCGGGTTCAACCGCTGGCGGAAGAGCATCTCTGCCCGATACACGTTGCCGATCCCGCTCACGACCGACTGGTCCATCAGCAGCAGCGCGATTACCGTCGACTTCTTCTTGACTGCGCGAACGAATCGCTCCTCGTTCTCGACCGGGTCGCCGACCAGGGGATCCGGTCCCAGCTTGGCCACCGTGGCGAGCATCTCCTCGGGAGTCTGCAGCACACAGGCGGTGGGCCCTCGAAGATCGGCCGCGGTGATATCGGTCAGCAGCCGCAGACGGACCTGCCCGACGACGGGCGGAGGCCACTGCATCCCGTCGTCGGCCAGCCCCTTCGTCTGCTCCGACATGCGCACGTGCACTCGGGTGCGCCGCGGGGCCCCGATCGACGCGAGCGAGTTCTCGCCAGCTTCGTCGAGGATCGGCTGGTCGAGCACGGTCCCCCGCTGATTCGTCTGGCCCATCCGTCCGTTGGCCGAGGCGATGGTCGGGTCGACGATGATCTCACCCGCGAAATCCCACGCCCCGTATAGACCGAGATGCACCCGGAGCCAGAGGTCGCCCTCCGTCTCTAGGAACATCTGCTTGCCGACGGCCTGCACACTGACCGCCTCGCGACCGTCGAGAACGGAGGCGCCCTCGGCGAATCGTCCCTGCGGACTGGAAGCGCTCAGGGTCTTTCCGACGAAGTTGCGGTCGAATTGACGAGCGATCCGATGGACGGAATGACCCTCGGGCATCTCAGGCCCGCGGGTCCGGGAGCAGAGAGCCGTCTCGTTCGAAGTCCGCGATCTGGCCGATGCGGCGCACGTGGCGCTCGTCACCGGAGAACGGCGTCTCGATGAAGCGGTCGATGAACGACGTCACCTCGTCGTACGTGTGCTGACGGGCGCCGATGGAGATCACGTTGGCGTCGTTGTGCTCTCGCGCGAGTTCCGCCGTCGACAGATTCCAGACGAGTGCCGCACGCACGCCCTCGACCTTGTTCGCGGCGATCTGCTCACCATTGCCCGAGCCGCCGAAAACGACACCCAGTGCGTCCACGCCGGCACGCTGGTCGGCGATGACCGCCTGCGCCGCTCGGATGCAGAAGGCGGGGTAGTCGTCGACAGCGTCGTACTCGATCGGCCCGTGATCGACGACATCATGTCCGGAAGCGCGCAGATGTCCCTGCAGCTGGGTGGAGAAGTCGAGTCCCGCGTGGTCGGTGGCGATGTGGATGCGCATGATTCCCATCCTAGAAGCGTGCGCGGGTCAGCGAGAGGTCACGGGGCGACACCGGCAGCGGCCGGCTTGAAGCCCGCGCGGATGTTCTCGCAGCAGCCGGGCCGGCAGACATCGAAGCCCCCGGGGAGAGAGGTCACGTGCGCACGCTCTTCGTTGGGGCGTCCCTGGAGGCGCTCCTCGATCAGGTCGACGATGCCGGAGACGAATGCCGGCGACACTCCAGGAGTCGGAGTGCGTGTGAAGGAGAGGCCCGCTTCCTCCGCAGCCTCCGCCGCCTCGGTGTCGAGGTCCCACAGCACCTCCATGTGGTCGCTCATGAATCCGACCGGGACGACGGCGACGGCCTTGCGGCCACGATCGGGCAGCTCGCCGATCACATCGCACACGTCCGGCTCGAGCCAGGGCTGCGAAGCGGGGCCGGAGCGGGACTGGTACACGAGTTCCCACGACACATCGGCGGCCGCCGGAACGGTCTGGCGAACGCGGTCCATGACCCACGCGGCGACGGCGAGGTGCTGCGCGGCGTATGCGCCACCCTCTCCCCATTCGATGTCTCGGGCTCCGGAACGCTCGGCGTCGGCGGTCGGGATGCTGTGGGTCGAGAACAGGATCTGGATGTCCGCTGCCGGGATGCCCTCGGCGAGGAAGCCCTCGACAGCCTCACGAACGCCGGTCTCGAAAGCCTCGACGAAGCCGGGGTGATCGTAGAACGGACGGATCTTGTCGATCGTCACCGTCTCACCCAGGCCGGTCTCCTCCAGGACGCGGGCGAAGTCCTCGCGATACTGACGGCAGCTGGAGAACGAGCTGTAGGCGCTGGTGGCGAAGGCGAGGAGGGTGTTGTGACCGTTGGCCGAGGCCTCGGTCACGACCTCTTCGAGGTACGGGGCCCAGTTGCGGTTGCCCCAGTAGACGGGGAGCGTGATCCCGCGCTCGATGAGGGCCTTCTCCAGCGCCTCCTTGAGGACGCGGTTCTGGCCGTTGATCGGGCTCACCCCGCCGAAGTGGCGATAGTGGTGCGCGACCTCCTCGAGCCGTTCGTCGGGGATTCCCCGACCGCGCGTCACGTTCCTGAGGAACGGGATCACATCATCCTGGCCCTCCGGCCCGCCGAACCCGGCGAGCAGGATCGCGTCGTAGGTGGCAGGCGTGTTCACGTAGGGGGCACCACCGGCGGTAGCAGGCGAGGCAAAGGGGACGACATTCGGCTCGATCGCAGTCACGCATCCATCTTCCCACCTCGGAGGGGTCCGGGCGTGCGCGCACGCGTCGTTTCCCGACGTCGCGCTCCCGTGGCCGATGCGAGGAGGCATCCGTCGCGAAGGCGTAGGCTGTCATGGTTGCCGTCGGCGCCAACTGCGCCCAGCCCCGGTGACATCCCCTCACCCCTGGGAGTACAGCTGTGCCTGGAGAGAACCTCACCCGTATCGAAGCGCAGGAGCGCCGCGACGTCATCGACACGCAGTCGTATGAGGTCGCCCTCGATCTGACGAAGGGCCCCGAGGTGTTCGGCTCCCGCAGCGTGGTGCGCTTCACCGCGACGCCGGAGGGCTTCACCTTCATCGACCTGATCGCCCGCGACGTGCGCGAGATCTCGCTCAACGGCGAGCAGCTCGACCCGAACGAGGTCTTCGCCGACTCGCGCATCGCGCTCACCGGTCTGCAGGCCGAGAACATCCTCGTCGTGGACGCCGACTGCGAGTACACGAACACCGGCGAAGGGCTCCACCGTTTCGTCGACCCCGTGGACGGGGAGGTCTATCTCTACTCCCAGTTCGAGGTGCCCGACTCGCGTCGTGTCTTCGCCGTCTTCGAGCAGCCCGACCTCAAGGCGACGTTCCAGTTCACGGTGACGGCCCCTGCCGCATGGAAGGTCGTCTCCAACTCCCCCACCCCCGAGCCCATCGTCCATGACGACGACGTCACCGCCACGTGGGGTTTCGAGCCGACCCCGCGTATCTCCTCGTACATCACGGCGCTCGTCGCCGGCCCGTACGAGTCGACCTTCTCGGAGCTCACCAGCGCCTCCGGACGTGTCATCCCTCTGGGCGTGTACGGCCGCAAGAGCCTGTGGCAGCACCTCGATGCCGATTACATCTTCGACAAGACCCGCGAGGGCTTCGCCTACTTCGAGTCGAAGTTCGGCGTCCCGTACCCCTTCGCCAAGTACGACCAGCTCTTCGTGCCGGAGTTCAACGCCGGCGCGATGGAGAACGCCGGTGCCGTCACCTTCACCGAGACCTACGTGTTCCGCAGCAAGGTCACCGACGCGGTCAAGGAGCGTCGCGTCGTCACGATCCTGCACGAGTTGGCGCACATGTGGTTCGGTGACCTCGTCACCATGAAGTGGTGGAACGACCTCTGGCTCAACGAGTCGTTCGCCGAGTGGGCGTCGACCATCGCCACCGCCGAGGCCACCGAGTGGACAGAGGCCTGGACGACCTTCAACGCCATGGAGAAGACCTGGGCCTACCGCCAGGACCAGCTCCCCTCCACCCACCCGATCGTCGCCGAGATCAACGACCTCGAAGACGTGCAGGTCAACTTCGACGGCATCACCTACGCCAAGGGCGGCTCGGTCCTCAAGCAGCTGGCCGCGTGGGTGGGCATCGAGGCGTTCTTCGCCGGAGTCTCGCAGTACTTCCAGAAGCACTCCTGGGGCAACACCGAGCTGAGCGACCTGCTCTCCGAGCTCGAAGCCACCAGTGGCCGCGACCTCAGCACGTGGTCGAAGAAGTGGCTCGAGACCGCGGGCGTCAACACGCTCGAGCCCGTCATCGCCGAGAGCCACGACGGCACCATCTCGCGCTTCGCGATCACGCAGACCGCCCCGGCGGACTACCCGACGATCCGTCCGCACCGCCTCGGCATCGGCTTCTACACGCTCACGGACGGCTCGCTCACCCGCACTCACTACCTCGAGGTCGACGTCGACGGCGACCGCACCGAGGTGCCCGAGCTGCAGGGCCTCGCCCGCCCCGACCTCGTGCTGCTCAACGACAACGACCTCGCCTACGCGAAGATCCGCCTCGACGAGAAGTCGCTCGCCACGGCGATCGCCCACCTCGCCGACATCCACGACCCGCTCGCCCGCTCGCTCGTCTGGGGCGCCGCGTGGGACCAGACCCGCGACGCCGAGACCGGCGCTTCGGAGTACATCGACCTCGTGCTGGGCAACATCGGCCGCGAGACCGAGTCGACGACCGTGCGCACCACGCTGAGCCAGCTGCGCACCGCAGCGACTCTCTACGTCGTCCCCGCGGATCGCGAGGCGGCACGACTCAAGGTCGCCGACGGCCTGTGGAGCCTCGCAGAGGCCGCGGAGCCGGGCAGCGACAGCCAGCTGCAGTTCGTCACCGCGTTCGCGAACGCCCTGGTCACCCCAGAGCACGCCGGCATCGTCGGGCGTCTGCGCTCCGGTGAGGACACGCTGCCCGGGCTCGAGGTCGACGCCGACCTGAACTGGCAGCTCCTCGTCGGGCTGGCATCGATCGGCGCGACCGATGCCGCCACGATCGATGCCGCCCTCGCGGCCGACAACACGGCCAAGGGCGGAGAGTTCGCCGCTCAGGCCCGTGCCTCGCTTCCGGATTCGGCATCGAAGAAGGCCGCGTGGGCGTCGCTCATCGAACGCGACGACGCCCCCAACACGATCGTCCGCTCCGCAGCGCTCGGGTTCACGCACCCGGCCGGCGCCGCAGTGCTGGGTGAGTTCGTACCGGCCTACTTCGACATGCTGCTCCCGGTCTGGGAATCGCGCACTTACCAGATCGCGCAGTACCTGATCGTCGGACTCTTCCCCACGGCTCTGGCCGACGTCGCGCTGCGCGATGCGACCCGTGGCTGGCTCGCCGCCCACCAGGACGCGGCGCCCGCGTTGCGCCGTCTCGTGCTCGAGAACCTGGCGGACGTGGAGCGCGCTCTGGCCGCACAGGCACGCGACGCCGAGGACTGATCCCGAAGCACCCCTGAAAACGGAGACCATCGGTCCCGCACTCGCCGTGGCCATGAACGACACGACGAGACGGGACGGGTGGTCTCCGTTCTCGTCGGGCACATCCACCCAGCCCGCGCAGAGACCCGATCGCTAAGATCGTGAGTGATGATTCTCCCCCTCGCTGACACCGACCCATCCGCGGAAATCCCCCTCCCCGATTGGGTGAAGGCGCTGCTCGTCTGGCTCGGTGAGGCCGGTATGAAGGCCCTCACCGTCGCGATCATCATCGCCAGCTGTGTCGTGATCGGCCTCGTTCTGCGCATAGTCATCCGACGTGTCGTGCACCGTATCGTCGACAGCGCCAAGAACAAGGCGTCGGTCGACGACACGCAGGCCCTCGAACGATCTCCCCTCGCCGACATGCGCCTCGTGCAGCGCACGCGCACGCTGGGGACGATCCTGCAGAACATCGTCAACGTGATGCTCGTGGTCATCGCGATCGTGCTCATCGTGAACGCGATCGACAACAGCCTCCTCGGCTCCCTGACCCTCCTGACCGCTGCCGTCGGCGCCGGCCTCGGCTTCGGCGCCCAGAACATCGTCAAGGACGTGCTCAACGGCATGTTCATCGTCGCCGAAGATCAGATCGGCATCGGCGACGTGGTCGATCTCGGTCTCGCGAGCGGCGTCGTCGAGTACGTCAGCGTGCGCATCACCCAGGTGCGCGACGTCAACGGCACCCTCTGGTACGTGCGCAACGGCGAGGTCACCCGCATCGGCAACATGTCGCAGGGCTGGGCGCGCTCCATCATCGACCTGGGCGTCCCCGCCGACTCCGACCTGGAGCAGGTCGAGCACATCATGCTCGAGACGGCGCAGGGGCTGGCGAAGGATCCGAAGTGGCGTACGCGCATCATCGAGAAGCCGGAGCTGTGGGGGCTCGAGTCCATCGACGGCGATGCGCTCGTGGTGCGCATCGTGATCAAGGCCCGCGCCAACGCGAAGGACGACGTCGCGCAGGAGCTGCGGCGTCGACTGCGCGCCGCACTGCTCGAGAAGGAGATCGGCGTTCCGCGCATGGTCGATGTCGTGCCGACGGGCCTCGACGGGGCGCGTCGCGTGCGCGGAGCGAATCCGCCCAAGACCCGGCCGAATGCCGTGACCGGCGTCCCGATCATCCCCGACCGCGGGATCTGGCGCCGCAAGAAGCCGAACGACGACGGGAGCACCCAGAAGTGACCTTCTACGACGAGATCGGCGGGCACGACACGTTCGCGAAGATCGTCTCGGTGTTCTACCGCGAGGTCGCGCTCGACCCGGTGATGAAGCCGATGTACCCCGAAGAAGACCTGGGCCCCGCGGAGGATCGCCTGCGGATGTTCCTCGAGCAGTACTGGGGCGGTCCCACGACCTACGGCGAGACGCGCGGACACCCGCGGCTCCGTATGCGGCACATGCCCTTCCGGATCGACGCGGACGCGCGCGATCGTTGGCTTCGTCACATGCGGACAGCTGTGGACGAGGCGCAGTTGTCCCCCCTGCACGAAACCACGCTGTGGGACTACCTGGAGCGGGCCGCCTATGCCATGGTGAACTCACTCGAGCCTTCCGGGATCGGTGCCGGTCCGGGTGGTCGCCCGACGCTCGAGGCCCGATCACGTCAGGAATCAACGGAGAACTCATGACGACGACACCCCTGTCTGCAGACGTCCTTGTGATCGGATGGGGGTTGGCCGGCCTCGTCGCGGCGGCGGAGGCACTCGATGCCGGGCGGCGCGTCATCCTGGTGGATCAGGAGCCGCGCACGAATCTCGGCGGTCAGGCCTGGTGGTCTTTCGGGGGCCTGTTCTTCATCGACTCCCCAGAGCAGCGACGCCTCGGCATCAGGGACTCCCTCGAACTCGCGACCCAGGACTGGTTCGGAAATGCCGGATTCGATCGCGACGAAGACGAATGGCCCCGCCGCTGGGCGCAGGCGTACCTGCAGTTCGCTGCCGGCGAGAAGCGCGCCTGGCTTCGAGAACGCGGCGTCGGCTTCTTCCCCGTCGTCGGCTGGGCGGAGCGCGGCGGCTACGGGGCGATCGGACCGGGCAACTCCGTCCCCCGCTTCCACATCACCTGGGGCACCGGACCGGGCATCGTCGCCCCCTTCGCGGCAGCCGTCGAGCAGGGCGAGCGGGACGGACGGCTCACGATCCTTCCGCGTCACCGCGTCGGCGAGCTGACCGTCGCGGACGGCACCGTCACCGGTGCACGAGGGGACATCCTCGCAACCAGCGGTGCGGAGCGCGGGGTGCCATCGTCTCGCGAGGTGATCGGCGAGTTCCAGATCTCGGCGACCGCCACGATCGTCTGCTCAGGAGGGATCGGCGGCAACCACGACCTCGTGCGAGCAGCGTGGCCCGAACGGCTCGGCACCGCACCCGCCCACATGCTCACGGGGGTGCCGGCATATGTCGACGGTTCGATGCACCGTGTGAGCGAAGTCGCGGGTGCCCGCCTGATCAACGGCGACCGCATGTGGCACTACGTGGAGGGCATCACCAACTGGGATCCGGTGTGGCCTTCGCACGGGATCCGCATCCTGCCCGGCCCCTCGTCTCTGTGGCTGGACGCTACGGGAAAACGGCTCCCCGTGCCGCTGTTCCCCGGCTTCGACACCCTCGGCACCCTCGAGCACCTGCGAACGACAGGCCACGACCACTCCTGGTTCGTCACGTCGCGTCAGATCGTCGAGAAGGAGTTCGCCCTGTCCGGCAGCGAGCAGAACCCCGACCTCACCGGGAAGGATGTCGGACTCCTCCTGAAATCCCGCCTCGCCAAGGGACCGACGGGTCCGGTGCAGTCCTTCCTCGACGAGGGCGAGGACTTCATCGTCGAGAACGATCTCGACTCGCTGCTCGAACAGATGCAGAAGCATCCTGGCGGCGAGCTCCTCGACCTCGACAACGTCCGGCGCGAGGTCGAGGCTCGCGACCGCGAGATGGAGAACGACTTCACGAAGGACGCGCAGATCGGCATGCTGCGGTCGATGCGCGGCTACCGCGGCGACAAGCTCATCCGGACCGCAGCCCCGCACCGCCTTCAGGATCCTGCGGCGGGGCCGCTCGTCGCCGTGAAGCTGCATGTACTCACGCGCAAGTCCCTCGGCGGTATCAACACCGATCTCGAAGGCCGCGCCCTGAACGCCGCAGGCGAACCGATCCCGGGTCTCTACGCGGCCGGTGAGGCGAGCGGCTTCGGCGGAGGCGGCGTGCACGGCTACCGGGCACTCGAGGGAACCTTCCTCGGCGGCTGCCTCTTCTCCGGTCGCACCGCGGGGCGCGCAGCCGCACTCGCCGTCTGAGTCGCGGGGCGAGGTCCGAGGCACGGGCCCCAGTTCTCCTGGTGGCGTCGTTCCGGGGATCCGTCGCACTTGTTCGGGGTATCCCGAAGACATGGCGTTCCACGTCGAACCGCCCGGCCGTGCCGCTTACGGTGGGCTCGTGCGCATCCTCTTGCTCCTCGGACTCCTGTCGACACTGCTCGCGAGCTGCGCTGTTCCCACTGTCACCGCGGACACCCCGACGACTGCCTCCAGGACGGTCGAGGCGTACACGGAGACGTTCGCGACTCCCGGGATCGCCGCGGCCGTGATCTCCGACGGAGACGTCGATCTGATCGTGCGCGGTCGTGACGGCGCCGGAGCGGCGATCACGCCGGAGACGCGGTTCCGGATCGCGTCGATGAGCAAGTCGATGACGGCGACGGCGATCATGCTGCTGGTCCAGGACGGCTCAGTGGAACTCGATGACCGCGTCGTCGAGCGCCTGCCGGAGTTCACGATGGCCGATGCGAGGTACGAGCACATCACGATCCGCCAGCTGCTGTCCCATACTTCGGGATTGTCGCTGCAGACGAACGACGAGTTCGCGCTGCCCGCGCCGCGGACCACGCGGGCGGTCATCGCCGAGCTCAGGGAGCGCCGACTGGTCGCGGAACCGGGAGTGCGATTCGAGTACCACAACACGAACTACTCGCTCGCCGCCCGCATCGTCGAGATCGTGTCGGGGCAGCCTCTCGATGATTTCCTTCGGGAGCGTCTCTTCGTGCCGCTGGGCATGCACGACTCGCTGAGCGTGGACGCCTGCGACCGGACTGTGGATGAGCTCGCGCCCGGCTTCTCCGTGGTGCTGGGTCTCGCGTACGTGATGCCGGAGATGCCGGGGCGTTGCGGAGGCAACGGCGGCGTGGTGTCGACGCTCGCCGACATGGTGCAGTGGCTCCGCTTCAACCAGGGCACGGTCGGTGCGGCACTGCTGGAGCGCCCGCTGCTCGACGAGCTCCACGCGGTGCAGCCCAACGCTGCACCGTATGGTCTCGGCTGGCAGCACCTCGCCCCGGATGGAGGGGATGCATCTGGCTTCGTCTCGCACGGGGGCACTCTGGCCACGTTCACCGGGTCCATGGCCTTCGCCCCCGAGACGGGAAGAGCTGTCGTTGTGCTCACGAACGGAGTCGGCTCCCCCGGCGAGCTGGCGCAGAATCTGATCGCGGAATCCGAGGGCGTGCCCCCGAAGCCCTACGAGAACCCTCTGGGCGTCGCGAACAGCATCCTGTCGGTCCTTGCCGCGGTCGCTCTGACCCTGCTCCTCGTGACGGCTCTTCGCGTTCCCCGCTGGGCGGCGGAAAGGCGGTCCGCACGGACACCGCGACTCCTGCTCCGACTCTTCCCGCTCATCCTCGTGATCGTCGCAGGGCTGGTCATCCCCCTCACTCCCGCGTTGCTCGGGGGCTCCGTCAACTGGCAGTACTGGGTGATCGACCTCTGGCTGTTCCCGCTTCTGGACCTTCTCGGCGCGGTCCTGGTGCTGGGAGGGATCAGCGCCCTCGTGAGCAGGATCGTCGCGCTGCAGCGCGGCCACGTGCTTCGGCGTCGCGGGCGGCGGCGGTCGTCTCAGCCGGCGGAGCCGGTGTCACGCACACTCGTGAGACCTGAGGCGACCGGGCCACGGGAAAGCACATGACCGCGCCGGAAGGCGAGTCGCGTCCATCGACCGGATCGAGAAACGGCCACCTGTTCCTCCCCCGAGATGAAGCCCATCGCATCCGCGGCGAAGGCGACGCCTCGCGGGACGTCACCGAGGTCCTCATCCGGCTCGCCCCAGATCGCGGCCCGCAGGGCTCGCACGGCTTCTTCTCCTGAGCCCGGCGCGGTGCCACGGGCCACGGCGGAGATCCCCCATTGCGCCCGCTGGGCGATCACGGAGGCGTCGAGCGCCGACACCGGCTCCCACCCGCCTCGAGGCGGCGCCACACCCGCCCACGCCGGCGAGAGTCCGGTGTCCGGGAGCTCGAGGCGCTGTGGCTCGTCTGTCTTCGTGAGCTGATCGACGACGACATCGCACTCGAGCTCGGGATCAGCATGCACGATGCGCATAGCGAGGATCGTCGGTGTCTGATCGAACAGGCCGTGGGGGGCGAGTGCCGCGGTCGTGAGGGCGAGTACGCCGCCTGC
Organism: Microbacterium sp. Root1433D1; assembly: GCF_001426835.1. Classification (NCBI taxonomy): domain Bacteria; kingdom Bacillati; phylum Actinomycetota; class Actinomycetes; order Micrococcales; family Microbacteriaceae; genus Microbacterium; species Microbacterium sp. Root1433D1. Next base: position 633,493 of record NZ_LMFN01000002.1, read on the forward strand.
CGCCTGCAGCCGCACGCCCTCGTCGGTGATCCTGGCCGCTCGGCCCACGAACGTCAGGACGTCTTTCGCCGTGTGGGAGTCGGCGAGGAGAAGGTGATGCGGCACGCGTTCTAAACTACCAACGGAGCGGCGCCCCGGGGCGCAGAGAGGAATCCATGAGCGCGGAAGACCACGCCATCCAGACCGTCGAGCGACTGCTCGAGGTCATCGATCTCGATTCGACGCAGGCACGGACGACGGAGGACATCTTCACCGGCTCCTCGCACCCGATGCCCACCGGCCGGATCTACGGCGGACAGGTTCTCGCCCAGGCACTCCTGGCTGCGGAGCGCACCCTTCCCGAAGACCGTGCGGTGCACTCGATGCACGGCTACTTCCTGCGTCCAGGCGACGCGAGTCAAGGCATCACGATCTCCGTCGACCGCATCCATGACGGACGCTCGTTCTCCACGCGCCGTGCCCAGGCCTACCAGAACGGTGTGCCCATCTTCTCGATGATCGCCTCCTTCCAGGACGCCGACCCGGGCGTCGAGCACGCACAGCCGATGCCCGAGGGCATTCCCGCTCCTGAGGCACTCGCACCGGACGAGGATCGGGTTCAGGGTCTCCCCGGCGGTACCGCCCGGATGCTGAGCGAGCGCGCCGCGGACATCCGCCACGTCGACTCGCCTCTGTATCTGCCGAGCGACGATGCGCGCACGCCGCAGCAGGCCGTGTGGATGCGTCTTCGCGCGCCGCTACCCGACGACCAGCGTCTGCACAGGGCGGCCCTCGCCTACCTCAGCGATATGACGATCCAGGAGTCGATTCTCCGCGCCCACGGCGTCTATTGGGCGCTCCCCGGTCTCAAGGTCGCCAGCCTCGATCACGCGATGTGGTGGCACCGGCCTGCGCGCGTGGACGAGTGGCTGCTGTACGTGCAGGAGTCGCCGAACGCCCGCGGCGGCAGAGGGCTCGCCACCGGACGGATCTTCACGCGTGACGGAGCCCTCGTGGCAAGCGTCGCGCAGGAGATCATGATCCGGGTTCCCGACAGCCAGGATTGATGCGTCGGTCGGGAGTATCCGCTCCCGACCGACTACGAGGCACAGCCTTACGTGCCCCTCGGTGCCGCTGACCGAGAGCGGCTCAGCGATGACTGTACTGGATCGACTCTCCGAGGTACGGCTCCCAGGCGTCGCGCATCTCCTGCGTGAGGCGGGTGGGGCGTCCGGTCTTCGCGTCGACGAGCACGATGATCGCCGTCGATCGCGCATAGATCTGACGAGGGTCCGCCGTCGGGTCGTTGTGCACCTCGTAGCAGACCTCGACGCTGGACCCGCCGAGCTTCCCGAACCACATCTGCACCTCGAGCGGTCGCCGCTGGTACGGCACGGGCGCGAGGTACTCGATCTCCTGGCGAGCGATGAGCGTGAGGATGCCCTCGTCGATGCCCGAGTCGAGCACTGCCGTCGAGGGTGCCTCCTCGCCGGGGCCCGCACGCCAGAATGCTCGCACACGAGCCTCCTCGAGCAGCTTCAGCATCGAGGTGTTGTTGACGTGGTTGAACGCATCCAGATCGCCCCAGCGGAGCTGGATCGGGATGTGCAGACGGGGCCCCGGCGATGCGGTCACGACAGGCTCAGTCGCGCGTCAGCTTGCGGTGCGTCGAGCGGTGCGGCTTGGCCGCATCCGCCCCGAGGCGCTCGATCTTGTTCTCCTCGTAGGCCTCGAAGTTGCCCTCGAACCAGTACCACTGGTCAGGCTTCTCATCGGTCCCCTCGTAGGCGAGGATGTGCGTGGCGATGCGGTCCAGGAACCACCGGTCGTGGGTGATGACCACGGCGCAGCCGGGGAATTCGAGCAGCGCGTTCTCGAGCGAGCTCAGGGTTTCCACGTCGAGGTCGTTGGTCGGCTCGTCGAGGAGCAGCAGGTTGCCGCCCTCCTTGAGGGTCAGCGCGAGGTTCAGGCGGTTGCGCTCACCACCGGAGAGCACACCTGCCTTCTTCTGCTGGTCCGGACCCTTGAAGCCGAACTTGGAGACGTACGCCCTGGACGGGATCTCGGTCTTGCCGACGGTGATGTAGTCGAGGCCGTCGGAGACGACCTCCCACAGCGTCTTGTTCGGGTCGATGTTGGAGCGCGACTGGTCGACGTAGCTGATCTTGACCGTCTCGCCGATCTTCAGATCTCCGCCGTCGAGCGGCTCGAGGCCGACGATGGTCTTGAACAGCGTCGTCTTTCCGACACCGTTCGGGCCGATGACACCGACGATGCCGTTCGGCGGCAGGCTGAAGCTGAGTCCGTCGATGAGCGAGCGTCCGTCGAAGCCCTTCTTCAGGTTCTTGGCCTCGATGACGACGCTACCGAGACGCGGTCCTGCGGGGATCTGGATCTCCTCGAAGTCCAGCTTCCTGGTGCGCTCAGCCTCGGACGCCATCTCCTCGTAGCGAGCGAGTCGCGCCTTCGACTTGGTCTGACGCCCCTTCGCGCTCGAGCGGACCCACTCCAGCTCCTCTTTGAGGCGTTTGGCGAGCTTGGCGTCCTTCTTGCCCTGGATCTCGAGGCGTTCGCCCTTCTTCTCAAGATAGGTCGAGTAGTTGCCCTCGTAGCCGATCAGGCGGCCGCGGTCGACCTCGGCGATCCACTCGGCCACATGGTCGAGGAAGTACCGGTCGTGGGTGATTGCGATGACGGCACCCTTGTAGGCCTGCAGGTGCTGCTCGAGCCACAGCACGCTCTCGGCGTCGAGGTGGTTGGTCGGCTCGTCGAGGAGCAGGAGGTCAGGCTTCTGCAGGAGCAGCTTCGCCAGCGCCACGCGACGCTTCTCACCACCGGAGAGCGGGGCGATCGCCGCGTCGCCCGGAGGGGTGCGCAGCGCATCCATGGCCTGATCGAGCTGCGAATCGAGGTCCCAGCCGTCCGCCGCGTCGATCTCTTCCTGAAGCGAACCCATCTCCGCCAGGAGAGCGTCGAAGTCGGCATCGGGATCGGCCATGAGTGCCGAGATCTCGTTGAAGCGGTCGAGCTTCGCCTTGATCGCGATGCCGTCCTGGATGTTCTCGAGCACGGTCTTCGTCTCGTCGAGTTCCGGTTCCTGCATGAGGATGCCGACGGTGAACCCCGGAGAGAGCTTCGCCTCCCCGTTCGAGGGGGTGTCCAGACCCGCCATGATCTTGAGGATCGTCGACTTACCGGCGCCGTTGGGACCGACCATACCGATCTTGGCCCCGGGGAGGAACGCCATGGTCACGTCGTCCAGGATGAGCTTCTCGCCCACTGCCTTGCGTGCACGAACCATCGAGTAGATGTACTCAGCCACCGAAAACCGCTCCTTCTGTTGGCGTCGAAGATCGACACTCCAGCCTACCGGCCCCCTGGCGTGTCACCAGTCGATAGGACGTGTGGCACCGATGAGGCAGCGCCCCTCGGCGAGTTGCGGCAGAACCGCGGTGACGACTTGCCCCGTGGAGGGCCCGACCTGGCCGACGAGACACTCATCGTCGCCCCAGCGCACGGAGAACTGCAGACTCTCCGCCGGATTCCCTACCGTGGTCTGATCCTGGGTCACCTGCATCGCCTCGCGATCGAACCCTGCACTGATCAGAGCGTCGATGTAGGCGCGACCGAACCCCCGCTGATCGGTCGCCCAGATGCCTTCCGCGGTCGCCGTGAACACAGGCAGGTTCTCCTCGGCGGTGCCATCGGGCACCAGGACGGGGGCCGCGGGAATCGTCGACTCCGCACCGGGCGAGGCTGAGACCGACGGGGAAGGTGACGGAGCGGGGCTCGGCGTGCACCCGGAGAGAAGGAGGGCGGCCGCAGCCGTGGCGGCGAGGACGCCGGCTGCACGCGCGGGCGAGAGGACCGATCGACGAAGCACGTGCCGAGTCTACGTCGCCTTCCCCTTCGTCTCGCCCGAACAGCCGGCCCGCGCCCTCATCCCTCCGAACTCGACAGGTCAGCCCCTCCCCGTCAGCTCCGCCTCCGGATCAGCCCAGGAGAGGTCGATCGTCGAGGAGTCCTTCTCTTCATCGGGGACGCCGACCCCTTCATGGCCGGATGACGCGTGCGCGGAGTCGGTTGACGTCTCCGTGGCACTCGCCTGCGCACGCGCCTGCGGTCGGTAGGCGGTCGTCCCCCAGCGCAGGTCATGTCCGATCGCATCCGCTTCGATGTCGACGCTGGTGCCGTGCTTGCCGTTGCTCTCCCAGTTTCGGATCTTCAGGCGACCGGTCACGATCACGCTGTCACCGGTGCGCAGTGACGCCTTCGCGTTCTCGCCGAGCTGTCGGAATGCGGCCACGGAGAACCAATTGGTCCCGGAGTCCGTCCACGTCTGGGTCACGGCGTCGAAGCGGCGGTGCGTGCTGGCGAGGCGAAAATTGGTGACAGAGACGCCGCCCCCTGTCTGGACCTGCGTCGGGTCGGTCGCGACTCTCCCCACGATGGTCAGGGTGTCGATCATGTGCTCATCCTCTCGATCGCCGGATCTCTTCCGGGCCCCTCCAGAGTGGGGCGCGACGACGGGAGCCGATCGCCCGAATCGTGCAAGTGGTGGACAGCCTCGTTCAGATGGCGTCTGTGGAGAGAAAGCCCCGATGAGGGCGGGAGGACCTCACCGGCCCGAATGTCGGAGGTCGGTCATATCTTCGAATCACGAAAGGAGCCCCGATGTCCGACAACCTGATCACCTCCCTCCCCGAGATCCCCTACGCCACGCCTCGACTCGCTTCCGCACGAGAGCATCTGGTCCGCGCCGCAGATCACCTCTGGAGAGTGCAGGATCAGCGGGAGCACGTGCTCGGTCACCTGCGCATCGTCGCGGATCCGCTCGGGCTTCGATACCGCGCGGAGCGCCTTCATCTCGCGACGGGCGTCTTCCGGGTCGTCGGTGAGTTCTGGCGCGCGGACGATGCCGTCGCGGCCCTCCGCTATTCCTGACGAGTTCAGCGCGGTCGACGACGCAGGCGGAGATTCGACGGCCAATGCCTCGATGCGCCGTGTGTCGCGGGGCATTCGACTCGTGTGGTGCCCCCGGCAGGATTCGAACCTGCGACCAAGAGATTAGAAGGCTCCTGCTCTATCCCCTGAGCTACGGAGGCGCACATCTCTAGAGTATCGCGGTCCCGGAGGCGTTTCGTGAAGCACGCTCCGGTCGGCGATGTCGGGCCCGTCGATAGTATGGCGGCATGGTATCTGCGTCCGAGAATGATCGTCTCGTATGGATCGACTGCGAGATGACGGGCCTCGATCTGGCGGTCGACGAGCTCGTCGAGATCGCCGTCGTCGTCACCGACTTCGAGCTCAACCCCATCGATCCGGGATTCCAGGTGGTGATCCGCCCCAATGAGAGTGCCCTCGAGCACATGAACGACTTCGTCACGAAGATGCACGAGACATCGGGACTCATCGAGGAGATCGCCGGTGGAGTGTCGCTGGAGGAGGCTGAGTCCCAGACCCTCGCGTACATCAAGCGCTTCGTTCCGCTGGAGCGCAAAGCGCCTCTGGCCGGGAACACGATCGGCACGGATCGGATGTTCCTGGCGAAGTACATGCCGCAGGTGGATCAGTGGCTGCACTACCGCAACGTCGACGTCTCCAGCATCAAGGAGCTCTCGCGCCGTTGGTACCCGCGGGTGTTCTTCCAGGCCCCCTCCAAAGACGGGGGTCACCGTGCGCTCGCCGACATCCTCGAGTCGATCAGGGAGCTCCGGTACTACCGCGAAGCAGTGTTCGTCGATGAGCCGGGGCCGTCCAGCGACGAGGCTCGGGAGATCGCTTCGCGCACGGTGTCCGAGTTCACTCCGAACATGTAATACACTCGTATGGTTGCCTGCTCCGGTGGGCACATGGTGGGTATAGCTCAGCTGGTAGAGCGCTGGCTTGTGGTGCCGGATGTCGCGGGTTCGAGTCCCGTTACTCACCCTCCTGAAGAAGGCCCGAATCGCAAGGTTCGGGCCTTCTTCGCATCTCCGCATGATCGGCCTGTTCCCCTCCTGAGCTCTAGACTGACGGGGTGTCGCTCGCGGTCTGGTTCTCGTTGCTGACCGCCTCCGTCGTGATCAGTTTCACGCCCGGCGCCGGTGCGATCAACACGATGTCGAACGCCATGAATCAAGGGTGGCGACGATCGATATGGGGCATCGTCGGGCAGCAGATCGCGTTGATCGTCCATGTGGCTGTCGTGGCCGCCGGCGTCGGACTGCTGGTCTCTCGCTCGGAGGTGCTCTTCAACGGCATCCGCTATGCCGGCGCGGCGTACCTGGTGTTCCTCGGGATACGTCTCATCCTCACGAAGCCGGCGGTCGTGGTCGACGACGTTCCCGTTCCGGTCGATTCCAGGGAGAGCCACTGGTCGATGATCCGCCGGGGGTTCTGGGTCAACCTGCTGAACCCGAAGGCGATCGTCTTCTTCCTGGCGTTCATCCCGCAGTTCGTCCGGCTGGATGAGCCGCCACTGCCCCAGTACCTCACCCTCATCGTCACCGTGATCGTCGTCGATGTGATCGTGATGTGGGGGTTCTTCGCCGCAGCCGCGCGCCCCTTCCGTCGCCTCACGCGCACGGCGCGAGGGCAGCGTGTCCTCAACACGGTCTTCGGCGCCCTGTTCATCGTGGTGGCCGCGATTCTCGTTCTCCTCCACTGACCATCCGTCGCCCCTAGGCTGGAGATGATGGACATGGATGCCGCCGCCTTCGAAGAGCTCGTGATCGACGAGCTCGACCGCCTCCCCGACGACATGGTCGAAGGGCTGGAGAACGTCGTGTTCGTCGTCGAGGATCGGCCCGAGGACGGCAGCCTCGATCTGCTCGGGCTCTACGACGGCCTGGCGCTGACCGAGCGGACGCAGTACGGAATGGGTGAACTCCCCGATCGCATCGTCGTCTACCGCGAACCGCACCTCGCGCAGTGCGAGACCGACGACGAGCTCCGCGACGAGATCCACACCACACTGGTCCATGAGATCGCGCACTTCTACGGAATCGACGACGAGCAGTTGCATGAGATGGGCTGGGCGTGACGATCCCGACAGCGGTTCCCGACCTCGATGAGGTGACCGACCTGAGCGCTGCTCCCCTCGAGCCATGGCAGGTGGTGGTCTGGAACGACCCCGTCAACCTGATGAGCTACGTGGTGCGCGTCTTCCGCACGTATTTCGGGTACTCCCTCGATCACGCGACGGCGTTGATGCTCGCCGTGCACCACGACGGGCATGCGATCGTGGCCACCGGACCGCGCGAGACCATGGAGGTGCATGCACAGGCCATGCACGACTTCGGGCTCTGGGCCACGGTCAGGAAGGCGACGTCATGACCTCTGACACCGTGATCGTCCCGATCACCGCCATCGAGGAGCACCACCTCGCGAAGCTCGTGGATGACTTCCTCGAGCTGCTCGTCACCTCGCGTGACGTCGGGGACCCCGCGATCGACCGGCTGGCACCGAACCCCTACCCCGACGATCCCGCCTCCGCTGCCGGCTTCGCGGAGAGCACGCGAGACGACCTCCTCGATCGGCGACTCAGCGATGCGCGCCTGATGCGGACGGCGCTCCGAGAACTCCCCGAGGGTGGTGACGGTCTCGAGGAGGCGGAGGCCCTCCTGACGCGCGAACTCTCGGTCCCCACTGCAGACCTCGACTCCTGGCTCCGCACGCTCACCGCCATTCGACTCGTGATCGCGGCTCGCCTGGGGATCACCTCCGACGAAGAGACCGGAACCGACGGTCGTCACGATGTGTACGACTGGCTCGGCTACCGCCTGGAAGTTCTCATCCAGGCGGCGGATGACGCCGATGGAAGGCGCTAGGGAACCTCGACGACTCGGGTGGCGAGGGAACGAGGATCGTCCCGCTCCCGGTGCAGACGCTCCTGCGCAGCCCAGCGGTCCCAGTGCGGGCGGTAGCTGTCGCCGTCGCGGGCTAGAGCTCGCGCCTTGCGCGACGCCTCCGCGGACTCCACCCAGATTCTGACGTCGGCGAGGCCGGCGGTCGACGCCCGGAGTATCCCGCTGCCCTCGACGATCACGCCGAGGGCCGGATCGACGGCGTGGCTTTCCGCTTCAGCCTGAGCCTCCCAGTCCCACCGCCGCCAGGTCCCGAGGTAACCGCGGCCGTGCGGGCGGAGGATCCACTCCAGGGCGCGCTCGACGCCGCCTTCGAGACCATCCCAGCCGGGGTACAGCGAGTCCAGCGCGATGAGCTGCACATGGCCGACCACGGGCCAGCGACGCACGAGCAGGGAGGCGAGAGAGGACTTCCCCGCTCCGCTTCCCCCGTCGATGAGCACGACCGGGTTGACAGCGGCGACGGCGCGGACATCCTGCTCGATCAGTGTCGCAGCCTGCTCCAGCGCGGCTGAGACCGGGTCGTCACTTCTTGAGGGCACGAATGATGCGGGTGAGCGCCCGTCCGGCGACCCAGACGAACGGCACGGCGACCACGAGAAGCGTGACGATGTTCGGCTCGAAGCGCAAGCCCTCTTCGCGACGCACATACACGCCGACGGGAACGGAGACGCCTCCACCGCCGCCACCCTCGGCACCGTCTCCGCTGCCACCGCCGAAGCCCGAGTAGGTGAACGCGACCGGCGTGATGCTCACACCGTCGACGTCCTGCGGCTCTCCGTACGCGCTCTTCACGCCGAAGGACGCAGCTTGTTTTCCGAGTTCCAGTGCAATGTTCGGCATAACCCCACGCTAGCCGAGGAACCATGCCCTATGGGATCAATCCAGGCCGTGGGCTTTCGGGTGTTGTGCGGCGCCTCTGCCATCGCCGCGGCCGATGTGTCGGGCGCGACTGATCGTCGCCGCGCCGAACCGGGCGACGGCCTCATCCATCGCGCCCTCGACTCGGCGCCAGTCCTCGTCGTCGTCCCAGAGCCCGAGGGCGCCTCCGCCGGCTGGTCGAAGATTCTCGGCACGGACACCGACCAGTCGCACCGGATCACGACGGTCGATCTGCTCGAACAGGGACTGAGCGGCTTCTCCGATACGCTGACCCACTGCTGTGGGCTCGCTCAGTGTCTGGGACCGGCTCAGCGTACGGAAGTCATCGAAACGGATCTTGATCGCGACGGTCGATGTCTCCCACTCCGCTCGGCGGAGCCGGGCAGCGACGCGGTCGGCCAGTCGGAGCAGTTCCGCGCGCAGGAACGAGCGGTCGAGGATGTCGGCGTCGAAGGTCTCCTCATGACCGATGCTCTTCTCCACGCGCTCCGTGTCGACGACGCGCGCATCCTCTCCCCGGGCGAGCTGTGCGAGTCGCGCACTCAGCGCAGGCCCGACAGCGCGTTCGATCATCTCGCGCGGGGCATCTCGCACATCTCGCACCGTTCGGATCCCCCGAGCCTCCAGCGCTTCAGCGGCCTTCGGCCCGACGCCCCACATGGCACGGACCGGTCGAGGCGAGAGGAAGTCGAGCGTGTCCTTCGCCGCGACGACGAGCATCCCGTCGGGCTTGGATATCGTCGAAGCCATCTTGGCGACGTGCTTGGTGGCGGCGACGCCGACGCTGCACGTGATCCCGACCTCATCGAGGACGCGCGCTCGGATGAGTTCGGCAATGCGCGCGGGGCTCCCCCAGAGACGGCGCACACCCTGGACATCGAGAAACGCCTCGTCGACGGACAGCGGCTCCACGAGCGGTGTGAACGATTCGAAGATCGCCATCACCTGCCGAGAGACCTCCTGGTACCGGTGGAAATGCGGGGGGACGATACGCGCGGACGGACACAGCCTGAGGGCCTGCGAAACCGGCATCGCCGCGCGAACGCCGTATCGGCGGGCCTCATACGACGCGCTCGAGACGACCGAACGGCCGTCCGGCGCGCCGATGATCAGCGGCAGACCGCAGAGAGAGGGATCATCGAGCACCTCGACCGCCGCGTAGAAGGCGTCCATGTCGACGTGCAGGATCCTCGTGCCGGTGTCGTCGGCATCGATGGCGGAGACGATGCGTCCGCTGCCGTCACCGTGTCCCATGCATCCATCCTCCCCCGGGCCTCCGACATGAGGCCCGGGGTCGCACGCTACTGCGCAGCGCGCTCGAGAATGAGTTCACGGACGCGTGCGGCGTCCGCCTGGCCCTTCATCGCCTTCATGACCGCTCCGATGACGGCACCGGCGGCCTGCACCTTGCCGTCCTTGATCTTCGCCATGACGTCAGGCTGCGCGGCGAGTGCTTCGTCGATGGCGGCGATCAATGCGCCGTCGTCCGACACGACCGCGAGTCCACGGGCGTCGACGACCTCCTGCGGGTTGCCCTCGCCGGCGATGACGCCTTCGAGCACCTGACGAGCGAGCTTGTCGGTGAGGGTGCCGGCGTCGACGAGCTGCTGCAGGGCTGCGACGTTCTCCGGGCTGATGAGCTCGGTGGCGTCCTTCTCCTGGGCGTTCGCGAGACGGGAGATCTCACCCGTCCACCACTTGCGCGCGGTGGCCGGAGTCGCCCCAGCGGCGATCGTCGCCTCCACGACCTCGAGCAGTCCGCCGTTGCGGACATCCTGGAACTCCAGGTCGGTGAAGCCCCACTCCGCCATCAGGCGGCGACGGCGTGCCACCGGCTGCTCGGGCAGCGCCGCGCGCAGCTCTTCGATCAGTTCGGCGGCAGGCTCCACCGGCAGCAGATCGGGCTCCGGGAAGTAGCGGTAGTCGTCGGCATCGGACTTGGGACGGCCGGGCGAGGTCGTGCCGGTGTCCTCGTGCCAGTGCCGGGTCTCCTGCGTGATGGTCCCGCCGTCGGCGAGGATCTGCGCCTGGCGCTGGATCTCGTACCGCACCGCACGCTCGACCGACCGCATGGAGTTCACGTTCTTCGTCTCCGTGCGCGTGCCGAGCTTCTCCTGGCCGCGGGGGCGGAGGGAGACGTTCGCGTCGCATCGCAGGTTGCCGCGCTCGAGACGCGCCTCGGAGATGCCGAGTCCGCGGACGATGTCGCGGATGGCCTGCACATACGCCTTGGCGACCTCGGGTGCACGGTGGTCGGTACCGAAGATCGTCTTGGTGACGATCTCGACCAGAGGCACGCCGGCACGGTTGTAATCGACCAGCGAGTACTCGGCGCCCTGGATGCGTCCGGTCGCCCCACCCATGTGGGTCAGCTTTCCGGCGTCTTCCTCCATGTGCGCGCGCTCGATCGGGATCGTGATGAGCGTTCCGTCCTCGAGCTCGACCTCGACCGATCCCTCGTAGGCGATCGGCTCGTCGTACTGCGAGATCTGGTAGTTCTTGCCGAGGTCCGGGTAGAAGTAGTTCTTCCGGGCGAATCGGCTCGATTCCGCGATCGAGCAGCCGAGGGCGAGCCCCAGGCTGATCGAGGAGCGGATGGCCGTCTCGTTCACGACCGGCAGCGACCCGGGCAGCCCGAGGTCGACCGGGGCGATGAGCGTGTTCGGCTCGGCAGCGTGGAACGCCTCGTTCGCCGGGTTCGGCGCATCCGAGAACATCTTCGTGTTCGTGTTGAGCTCGACGTGCACCTCGAATCCGAGGACCGGCTCGAACATCTCGAGCGCCTTGTCGAAGTCCATGAGCTTGGCGGCGGCCATCAGCGCTTCCCTCCTGCGAGCTGCGGTGCACGGGTGAGCAGTGGCGCACCCCACGAGTCCACGAGCAGCGTCTCGAGCGCGGCGCCGACCTTGTAGAGTCGGGCGTCCTCACGTGCCGGGGCGATGAACTGGATGCCGACGGGGAGACCGTCGTCGTCTGCCAGGCCGCTGGGGATGGAGATGCCGGGAACGCCAGCGAGGTTCACCGGGATCGTGGTGATGTCGTTCAGGTACATCTGCAGCGGGTCGTCGATCTTCTCGCCGAGCTTGAACGCCGTCGTCGGCGCCGAGGGCGTCGCGATCACGTCGACCTCGGCGAAGGCGTTCGCGAAGTCCTGCTGGATGAGGGTGCGGACCTTCTGCGCACTGCCGTAGTAGGCGTCGTAGTAACCGGCGGACAGCGCGTAGGTGCCGAGGATGATGCGTCGCTTGACCTCGTCGCCGAATCCGGCGTCGCGTGTCGCGGACATGACGTCCTCGACGGTCGGGTTGCCATCGGGAGTCACCCGCAGGCCGAACCGCACCGAGTCGAACTTCGCGAGGTTGCTGGATGCCTCGGCCGGGAGGATCAGGTAATACGCGGCGACACCGTACTCGAAGTGGGGGGCGCCGATCTCGACGATCTCGGCACCCTGCGACTCCATGAGCGCGAGCGCGCTGCGGAAGGACGATGCCACACCGGGCTGGAATCCACTGTCCGGGAGCTCGCGGATGACGCCCACCTTGAGACCCTTGAGCACGTCTCCGCGCGCACCCTCTCGTGCGGCCTCGGCGAACGAGGGCCAGGTGTCGCGCAGCGAGGTCGAGTCCTTCGGGTCGTGCCCGCCGATCGCGTCGTGCAGCAGACCGGAGTCGAGCACGGTCCGAGAGACCGGGCCCACCTGGTCGAGGCTCGAGGCGAGGGCGATGGCTCCGTAACGGCTCACACCGCCGTATGTCGGCTTGACGCCGACCGTGCCGGTCACGTGGGCGGGCTGACGGATCGAGCCTCCCGTGTCGGAACCCAGCGCGAGGGGCGCCTCGAACGCGGCGACCGCGGCGGCCGAGCCACCGCCGGAGCCGCCAGGGATCCGATCGAGGTCCCAGGGGTTGTGCGTGGGGCCGTACGCCGAGTGCTCGGTGGAGGAGCCCATGGCGAACTCGTCCATGTTCGTCTTGCCGAGGGCGATCATGCCCGCTGCGCGTGATCGCGCCACGACCGTGGCGTCGTACGGCGAGCGGTATCCCTCGAGGATGCGCGAGCCGCTCGTCGTCGGCTGGTCGGTCGTGACCAGCACGTCCTTGATGGCCAGCGGTACGCCTGCGAGCGGGCCGAGCACCTCACCGGCTGCCCGTCGTGCGTCGATCGCCGCTGCGGCCTCGAGCGCCCCCTCGTTGACGTGCAGGAACGCGTGAACGTCGCCGTCGACCGCAGCGATGCGGTCGAGGTGCGCCTGCGTCGCCTCGACGCTCGACACCTCGCCGTCGGCGAGCTTCGCGGCGAGATCCGCCGCATCCAGCCGGATGATGTCGCTCACTGCTCTTCTCCCAGGATCGCGGTCACGCGGAAGCGGCCGTCGGCGGCATCCGGTGCGTTCTGAAGCACCTGCTCGTGCGTGAGCGTCTGCCCGACCACGTCGGGACGGAAGACATTGCTCAGCGGGATCGGGTGGCTCGTCGCGACGACGTCGGGGGTTGCGACCTCCGACACCTTCGCGATGTTGTCGACGATCGCGTCGAGCTGGCTCGTGAGCCGCGACACCTCGTCGTCGTTCAGCTGGATGCGTGCGAGCACACCGAGATGGCGCACGAGTTCAGGGGTGATTTCAGACACTCCCCCAGTCTAGTTGGCGCGCTCCGCAGTCCCATGCTCTTCACGCGGCTCGCCCTATGCTGGGCGGGTGAGCACGTTCCAGCCTCCTCGCCCGTGGATCGCCAGCTATGCCGACGGCGTCCCGGAAGACCTCTCTCCCGTCGACGGATCGCTCGTGGACATCGTCGCCGCCTCGGCGCGCGACTATCCGGACGCCCCCGCCCTCCAGTTCTTCGGTCGGGAGACGACGTATGCGCAGCTCCAGTCGGCGATCGACCGCGCGGCGGCGGGTCTGTGCGATCTCGGTGTCCGCGCCGGCGACCCCGTCGCGATCGTGCTGCCGAACTGCCCGCAGCACATCGTGGCCTTCTATGCGGTGCTCCGTCTCGGCGCCGTCGTCGTCGAGCACAACCCGCTCTACACGCCGCGCGAGCTGCGCAAGCAGTTCGAAGACCACGGCGCTAAGCACGCGATCGTCTGGAACAAAGTCGTCTCCACGGTGCAGGAGTTCCCGGCGGATCTTGCGGTGACGAACCTCGTCTCGGTGGACGTGACCCGCGCCATGCCCTTCCTCACCCGTTTCGCCCTGCGGCTGCCGGTGACCAAAGCACGCGAGTCGCGAGCCGCGCTCACGGAGAGGGTGCGCGGCACGGTCGTCTGGGACACGCTGCTCGCCTCGGAGCCACTCCCGGCGTCGCACCCGAAGCCGCTGACCGACGATCTCGCGATCATCCAGTACACCTCCGGAACGACAGGGACACCGAAGGGAGCGGCGCTCACGCACCGCAACCTGCTGGCCAACGCCGCGCAGGCCCAGGCGTGGGTTCCCTCCATCCAACGGGGCAAGGGATGCGTCGTCTACGCGGTCCTGCCGATGTTCCATGCTTACGGCCTCACGCTCTGTCTGACGTTCGCGATGTCGATGGGTGCACGACTGGTGCTGTTCCCCAAGTTCGACCCGGAACTCGTTCTCGACGTCGTCAAGAAGCACCCGGCGACATTCCTGCCGCTCGTGCCGCCCATCGCGGATCGCCTCCTCGCCGCCGCGAAGGCCGAGGGCGTGTCGCTCGACGGCATCGAGGTGGCCATCTCGGGTGCCATGGCCCTGCCGCACGAGTTGGTCGTTCCGTTCGAGGAGGCCACACACGGCTATCTCGTCGAGGGCTACGGACTCAGCGAGTGCTCGCCCGTCCTCATGGCCAACCCGGTCGCGGACAACCGCGTTCCCGGCACCGTCGGACTCCCCCTTCCGGGCACCGAATGCCGCGTCGTGGACCCGGAGAACCCGAGCGAAGACGTGCCGCCCGGCACGGCCGGAGAACTCGTCGTGCGCGGTCCGCAGGTGTTCTCGGGCTACTACGGCAAGCCCGAGGAGACAGAGGCCGTCTTCGTCGACGGGTGGTACCGCACGGGCGACATCGTGACGATCGACGACGCCGGTTTCGTGCGCATCGTCGACCGCATCAAGGAACTCATCATCACGGGCGGCTTCAACGTCGCCCCCACCGAGGTCGAGAACGCTCTGCGCCAGCACCCGCAGGTCGCGGATGCTGCGGTCGTCGGTCTGCCGAGCGAGCACTCCGGCGAAGAGGTGGTCGCGGCGATCGTCGTCGACCAGGGAACAGATGTCGACGTCGAGGCGATCCGCGATTTCGCACGGAGCATCCTCACGCCCTACAAGGTCCCTCGTCGTGTCTTCGTCGTCGATGAGCTCCCGAAGTCTCTGATCGGGAAGGTGCTCCGGCGCCAGGTGAAGGACAAGCTGATCGCGCTGACGACAGGCGTCTGAGGACGCCCTCACAGGCGCCGATCGTCCCGGCGCGCTACCCTTGGGAAGTGACCCCTGAAGATGCAGTGCTGACCGACGCCCCCGAGGACACTCCCGCGACCCCCGGATTCGAGGAGCTCGGCATCACCGGGCCCGTCCTCAAAGCCATCAAGGATCTCGGATACGAGACCCCGTCGCCCATCCAGGCGGCCACCATCCCGACTCTTCTCGCCGGCCGCGATGTCGTCGGCATGGCGCAGACCGGTACCGGGAAGACCGCGGCATTCGCGCTCCCCGTCCTCGAGCGCCTCGACGTCTCGCAGAAGACCCCGCAGGCCCTCGTGCTGGCTCCCACGCGCGAGCTCGCCCTCCAGGTCTGTGAAGCCTTCGAGTCCTACGCCTCCAAGATGAAGGGCGTGCACATGCTGCCCGTCTACGGCGGCCAGGCCTACGGCGTGCAACTCTCTGCTCTTCGCCGCGGCGTGCACGTGATCGTCGGCACGCCGGGGCGAATCATGGACCACCTCGCCAAGGGCACTCTCGACCTCTCGCAGTTGCAGTACCTGGTGCTCGACGAGGCCGATGAGATGCTGAAGATGGGCTTCGCGGAAGATGTCGAGCAGATCCTCGCGCAGACGCCCGTCGAGAAGCAGGTCGCCCTGTTCTCCGCGACCATGCCCCCGCAGATCCGTCGCCTCGCGCAGAAGTACCTGCGCGATCCGGAAGAGATCAGCATCAAGTCGAAGACCGCGACCGGCACGAACATCACGCAGCGGTACCTCGTGGTGTCGTACGCGCAGAAGGTCGACGCGCTCACCCGCATCCTCGAGGTCGAGAACTTCGACGGCATGATCGTCTTCGTCCGCACCAAGAACGAGACCGAGACGCTCGCCGAGAAGCTGCGTGCCCGTGGCTACTCCGCTGCCGCGATCAACGGCGACGTGCCCCAGGTGCAGCGCGAACGCAGCGTGAACCAGCTCAAGGACGGCAAGCTCGACATCCTCGTCGCGACCGACGTCGCCGCGCGTGGTCTCGATGTCGAGCGCATCAGCCACGTCATCAACTTCGACATCCCCACCGACACCGAGTCGTACGTGCACCGCATCGGACGCACGGGCCGTGCGGGTCGCAGCGGTGATGCGATCAGCTTCATCACGCCGCGCGAGCGCTACCTGCTCAAGCACATCGAGAAGGCGACGCGTCAGGTCCCGACGCAGATGCAGCTGCCCAGCACGGAAGACGTCAACACCACCCGCCTGAACCGCTTCGACGACGCGATCACCACGGCGCTGTCGGAGACCGCGCGCATCGAGGCGTTCCGCGACATCGTCGCGCACTACGTCCGTCACCACGACGTGCCGGAGGGCGATGTGGCCGCGGCCCTCGCCGTCGTGGCGCAGGGCGACAAGCCGCTGCTCCTCGACCCCGCCAACGATGCCCTCACCAGGGCGGTGGAAGCCGACAATCGTCCGCCGCGAGAGCGCGCCGGCCGCGACGCTCGCGAACCGCGTACCGAGCGACGCGGGCGGGGCGACTACACCGCCTACCGCATCGAGGTCGGCCGGCGTCACCGTGTCGAGCCGCGACAGATCGTCGGCGCGCTCGCCAACGAGGGTGGACTGGGGCGCGACGACTTCGGCGCGATCAACATCCGCCCCGACTTCTCCACCGTGGAGCTGCCGTCGAACCTCGATGCTTCCGTCCTCGAGAAGCTGCGCGACACGCGTATCTCCGGTCGTCTGATCGAGATCAAGCCCGACCGCGGCCCCGGCGCACGACGCGCGGGAGGTCCCCGTGAGAGCCGCGATGACGGCGGACGGAGCGATCGTTTCGAGCGTCGGGATCGCGATGAGCGTCCGGCACGAGACACGCGCGACGAGAAGCCGTTCCGCAAGCCGCGTCACAAGAGCTGACCGCACTCGCGCGCGGGACGAGCTAGCCCGTTCCGCGCGCGAGTCGTGCCGCCACGTCGATCAGCGGCTCCGGGTGTGCGAGAAGCGCGCGCTGCTCCGGGTGCGCGATGAGATGGGCGATCAGTCGCTGCGCGCCGGCGACCGTGGGCGCCCAATAGCCGCCGACATGGTGCCGGCTCAGCGGGAGAGTGCGCGGCTCGCCGTCGACGGTCAGAGTCACCGCACCGTCGTCGGGATCGACCCCGGGGTCGGTCAGCATCGCCGCGGTCAGCGCTCCGAGCAGCAGGGTGCTGACCAGACCCGGCAGGCGGAACCTGGTCGTGGGGACGTCGATCGCGATCTCCTCGATGTCGGCCCATCGCACGATGCCACGGTTCTCGACGCCCTCGCGGATGATCACGGCGTCAGGGGTCAGTCGCAGGTGATGCCGACCGGGGTCTCCGACAGCCAGCGCCTCACGGACCACGATCAGCGGTCCGTAGCGCTTCACGACTCTTCGGCCACGGGCGGGAGCGCGTCAGGCCCTTCGGTGACCAGGATGTGGAACTGCGCCGCGTCGAGAATGCGCAGACCGAGCTCCTCCGCCTTCGCGAGCTTCGACCCCGCGCCGGGTCCGGCAGCGACGAAGTGGGTCTTCTTCGAGACGCTGGAGGCCGCCTTTCCGCCCGCTTTGAGGATGGCTTCCTGCGCACCCTCTCGCGTATATCCGTCGAGCGAGCCGGTCGCCACCACCGTCAGACCTTCGAGGACGCCGCCCTCGGCGACAGCCGCACCAGGGCCGGGGTGGCCGGGCGTCGCCCACTGCACACCCGCATCCGTCCACTGCTGCACGATCTCCTGGTGCCAGTCGACGTCGAACCAGGCGAGCAGCGAATCGGCGATGATCCCGCCCACGCCCTCCACTGCGGCCAGCTCATCACGCGAGGCCGCGCGGATCGCGTCGAGGGAACCGAACCACTGGGCAAGCGCCCTGGCGGCGACAGGGCCGACATGACGGATGTTCAGTGACACGAGCAGTCGCCACAGATCCTTGGTCTTCGCCTTCTCCAGCTCAGCGAGCAGAGTGAGCGCCTGGGATGAGGGCTGGGGACCCTCGAGACCGGCCTTCTTCTCGGTCGGGGTGGGGTTTCGTCTGAACGGTGCTCGGGTCTTCACGATCCCGTCCTCGTCCTCCTTGGGGAGCCCCGTCTCGGCGTCGCGCACGAAGAGCTCGATGGGAACGAGCTGCTCGAGGGTGAGCGCGAAAAGACCCGCCTCGGTTTCGAGCGGCGGCACCGCGGGAGACGTGGGCTGCGTCAGCGCGGCAGCGGTGACCTCGCCCAGCGCTTCGACGTCGAGGGCGCCACGGGAGCCGATGTGCTCGACGCGGCCGCGCACCTGTGCCGGGCACGACCTCGCATTCGGGCACCGCAGATCGATATCGCCCTCCTTCATCGCCCGCAGCGGTGTGCCGCACTCCGGGCAGTCGACAGGCATCACGAACTCCCGCTCGCTGCCGTCGCGCTTCTCGACCACCGGTCCGAGGACCTCGGGGATGACGTCGCCGGCCTTGCGCAGCACGACGGTGTCGCCGATCAGCACCCCCTTCGCCTTGACGACGTCTTTGTTGTGCAGAGTCGCCTGGCGGACGACGGAACCGGCGACGTGAGCGGGGGCCATGACTGCGAACGGGGTCGCACGACCGGTGCGACCGACCGACACGACGATGTCGAGCAGCTTCGTCTGCACCTCTTCCGGCGGGTACTTGTAGGCGATCGCCCAGCGCGGCGCGCGGCTCGTCGCACCGAGTTCGTCGTGCAGCTCGAGTTCGTCGACCTTGACCACGATCCCATCGAGCTCGTGCTCGATGTCGTGCCGGTGCTCGCCGAAGTACTCCACGAACGATACGACGTCGTCGACGGTGCGACACACCTTCGTGTGCGGGCTCGTGGGCAGCCCCCACTGTGCGAGCAGATCGTACACCTCGCTCTGCGCCGCCACGGGAGGGTTCGCCCATGCGCCGACGCCGTGCACGTAGAGGGCGAGCGACTCGATCCGCAGCAGGCCTGCTTCGAGTTCGAGACCGTTCTTCTTGTCGATCTGCTGGCGGAGACCTCCGCTGGCCGCGTTGCGCGGATTCGCGAAGGCGGGGAATCGTCGGGCCGCCGCGGTCCTCGCCTTCTCCTCATCGAAGGGCTTCTTCACTCCCCCACGCGACTCCCACCGCTCGAGAGCATCGGCATATGCGCGCTCGCGGAAGGACGCCTGCGCCGCATTGAGCCGTTCGAACGCAGCCACGGGGATGAAGACCTCGCCGCGCACCTCGACGATCGAGGGGTGGCCCTCCCCGCTCAGCCGGTACGGGATCTCCGGAAGACGCAGAGCGTTCTCGGTGACGATCTCTCCCACACGCCCATCGCCTCTGGTGGCTGCAGAGGTGAGAACACCGTTCTCGTAGCGGAGGTTGATCGCCAGTCCGTCGATCTTCAGCTCGGTGAGCCAGGCGACCTCGCGCCCTGCCGAGGCCTTCGTCTTCGCCGCCCACTCCCTCAGCTCTTCGATGGAGAAGACGTTGTCGAGGCTGAGCATCCGCTCCGCGTGCTCGATGGTTGCGAGCCCTGTCGCCTCGGCGGCTCCGACCATCTGCGTCGGCGAGTCCTGTCCCTGCAGTTCGGGATGCAGACGTTCGAGCTCTTCGAGCCGGTGCATCCATCCGTCATACGTGAAGTCGTCGACCAATGAGGTGTCACGGCCGTAGTAGGCCTCTTTCGCATCGAGGATGCGAGTGGTCAGCTCCTCGGCTTCGGTTCGGGCGTCTTCCAGCGAGATGTTCTCCGGCACCCCGTCAGTCTACGAGCGGGCACCGACACCCGAAGCGTCTACGCGCCGACGGGAACGGCCGAGACCGTGGTGTCGATCGTGAACTGCCCGAGCACACGGGTTCCGATGTAGAGCACGGCGGTCTGCCCTGGTGCGACACCGTCGAGCGGCCGCTCCGGGGTGACGCGTACCCCTCCGTCGGAGATCGCGGCGTGCGCGGCGACCGGCTCGGCATGGGCGCGGATCTGCACGTGGCACTCGAAGGATGCCTCGGTGGGTGCGGCGCCGGCCCAGCTGAACCGCTCCCCGGCGATCTCGGCGATCGCGAGGGCTTCTTTCGGACCGACCACGACGGTGTTCGAGACCGGGCGCACCTCGAGGACGAACCGTGGCTTGCCATCCGCTGCCGGGACTCCGAGCTTGAGGCCGCGGCGCTGTCCCACTGTGAAGGCGTGGGCCCCTTCGTGCGAGCCCACGACCTCTCCGCTGCGATCGACGATCTCGCCCGTCGCCGTGCCGACCTTCTCGGCGAGCCAGCCTCGGGTGTCCCCATCGGGGATGAAGCAGATGTCGTGGCTGTCCGGCTTCTGCGCGACGCTCAGACCCCGTGCCTCGGCTTCCGCGCGGACGATCGCCTTCGACGGCGTCGTGCCGAGGGGGAAGTAGGTGTGCGCGAGCTGCTCGGCGGTCAGCACTCCCAGCACGTAGGACTGGTCCTTGGCGTTGTCGGACGCGCGGTGCAGCTCGAGACCCCGATCGCCGTCGATCAGTGTCGCGTAGTGCCCGGTGCACACCGCGTCGAAACCCAGCTCGATCGCGCGCTCCAGGAGCGCGGCGAACTTGATCTTCTCGTTGCACCGCATGCACGGATTGGGGGTGCGGCCGGCCTGGTATTCGGAGATGAAGTCCTGGATCACGTCGTCGCGGAAACGCTCCGAGAAGTCCCACACGTAGAACGGGATGCCGAGCACGTCAGCGGCACGACGGGCGTCCAGCGCATCCTCGATGGTGCAGCAGCCGCGACTGCCCGTGCGCAAGGTTCCTCCGGCCCGGGAGAGTGCCAGATGCACTCCGACCACGTCGTGCCCCGCCTCCACGGCTCGGGCGGCCGCGACGGCGGAGTCGACTCCACCGCTCATCGCCGCAAGGATCCGCATGGGACCAGTCTACGAGCGTGCGGCTGTGCCGGCGCCGGATGCGCGCGAGTATGCCTCCGCGATCACGCCGAGCACCGCGTCGACGTCGGCGTCCGTCGAGGTGCGCCCGAGGGAGAAACGCAGGACGCTCCTGGCGTCTCGCTCGCTGCGTCCCATCGCGATGACGACATGCGAGGGTTCGGCGACTCCCGCCTGACATGCGGAACCCGTCGATGCGGCCACCCCGGCGACATCGAGGAGGAACAGGAGGCTCTCACCCACAGCCCCGGGGAACAGCAGGTGCGCGTTGCCGGGGAGACGCCCGATGGGATCTCCGAGGAGCTCGGCGGCGGGCACAGCCGCGCGGATCCCGCTGACGAGACGGTCGCGCAGCAGGAGCAGTCGGGCCGCCTCGTCCTCGCGTTCGTTCTCGGCGAGCTCGAGGGCGACGGCGAACGCGGCGGCTCCAGCTATGTCCTGCGTACCCGCGCGGAGACCGCGCTGCTGCGCGCCGCCACGAAGCAGCGCGGTGACGCGGGCGGAGCGGGCGGTGACGAGCGCTCCGACGCCGACAGGGGCGCCGATCTTGTGCCCGGCGAGACTCATCGCGACGAGTCCGACGCCGCTTGCGGCCTCGCCGCGCAGGGAGCGGAACGACAGCGGCACGTGTCCGAGCGCGGCGACGGCATCGAGATGGAGGGGGACGTGCGACACCGCTGCGGCCGCAGCGAGGGCACGGGCATCGTTGATCGTCCCGGCCTCGTTGTTGGCTGCGAGGGCGGTCGCGAGCGCGGCACCGGGTAACAGGGCGGCGAACTCCTCCGGATCGATCCGCGCCTCGGGGGTGACGAGCACCCGTCGCAGCTCAGCCCCTTCATCCACGAGCGCCGCGACCGTGTCCATCGTCGCGTGATGCTCGCCGTCGGGCAGCACGATGACCGATGATCCCGGAGGGCGGGCGTGCCAGAGTCCCTGCAGCGCGAGGTTGATGGACTCGGTGCCACCCGAGGTGAACACGATCTCGATCGGGTCGGCGTCGACCACCGCGGCGACACGCTCCCGTGACTCCTCCAGCAGACGACGGGCGTCCTGCCCGGGACCGTGCGTCGAGGAGGCGTTGCCGACCGTCTCCGACGCGGCCAGCCAGGCATCTCGCGCCTCGGGGCGCAGGGGCGTGGTCGCCGCGTGGTCGAGATAGTGCCGCATCCCTCGATTCTCTCGCGAAACCGCAGTGAGAGGGTGCTCCCCCCTGGAACCGGGTACGCCCTGGCGCGAGACTGCGGCACATCACGCCTAGTGTGTACTCATGCCCGCGTCCCGAGACCTCGCCATGCCCGGCGGATCTGCCCTCGACAACCTCGGCGTTCGTCTGCACGACGGCGTCGGAACACTCCGTGTCTGGTCGCAGAACGCCTCATCGATCGAACTGGTCGTCTTCGACGCCACCGACCTCGACTGGGCGACCGACGAAGTGCCTCTCGAACGCCTTGCCGGAGGTATCTGGGAGGTCACCACCGAGCTCCTCCAGCCGGGAGTCCGCTACGCGATCCGCGTCGGCGGCCCGCACGGCCCGGGGAACACCTTCAACCCGGAGACGCTGCTGCTGGACCCGTACGCCCGCGGCCTCGCACAGGGCGACGGTTACGAGGAGTGGCGCTCGGTGGTCATCGTCGACGGGTTCGACTGGGGCGACTCGCACAAGCCCCGGGTCCCGCTGGACCGCACGGTCATCTACGAAGGCCACCTCAAGGGACTCACCAAGCGCCACCCCGATGTTCCGCCTGCTCTGCACGGCACCTACGCCGGTCTCGCACACCCCGCGATGATCGAGCACTTCCGCTCCCTGGGGATCACATCGATCGAACTGCTCCCGGTACATGCCTTCGTACCGGAGCCTCGCCTCCTCGAGCGCGGCCTCACCAACTACTGGGGCTACAACACGCTCAACTTCTTCACGCCGCACACCGCGTACGCGACCGAAGAGGCCCGCAAGGAGGGACCCGAAGCGGTCCTCGCCGAGTTCAAGGGCATGGTGCGGCTCCTGCATGAGGCCGGCCTCGAAGTGATCCTCGACGTCGTCTACAACCACACCTCCGAAGAGGGCATCGGCGGACCTCGATCGAGCCTGCGCGGCATCGACAACGCCACCTACTACCGCCAGGACGAGTCCGGCGTCTACATCGACACCACCGGATGCGGCAACACCCTCAACACGGCCACCGACGCCGGGGCCAGGCTCGTGCTGGACTCCCTGCGCTACTGGGCGCAGGAGATGCAGATCGACGGGTTCCGCTTCGACCTCGCCACGGCCATCGCCCGCGACGGCGCCCACACCTACACGCCGGAGCATCCGCTCCTCACCGCCATCGCCTCCGACCCGATCCTCGCCGACACGAAGCTCATCGCCGAGCCGTGGGACGTCGGCCTCGGCGGCTGGCAGACGGGCAACTTCCCGGCGGGGTGGCACGAGTGGAACGACCGCTACCGGGACAGGGTGCGCAACTTCTGGCTGAGCGACATCGACTACGCGCGTCGTGCCTCGGCCCCGGTCGGCATCGGTGGGTTCGCCACGCGTCTGGCCGGATCCTCGAACACCTTCAGCGAGGATCGTGGTCCGCTCGCCAGCGTGAACTTCGTCACCGCCCACGACGGCTTCACCCTCCACGACCTCGTCTCCTACGACGTCAAGCACAACGAGGCGAACGGCGAGCAGAACCGCGACGGCGCCGATATGAACCGTGCGTTCAACCATGGCATCGAAGGGCCGACCGACGACCCGACGATCCTCGCCGCGCGCCGCAAAGCCATGCGCAACCTGCTCGGCACTCTCCTGCTCTCGGCGGGCATCCCCATGCTCACCGCCGGCGACGAGGTCGGACGCACCCAGCGCGGCAACAACAACGCCTATGCGCAGGACTCGGCGCTGACCTGGCTCGGCTGGGAGTTCGAGCCCTGGCAGGAGGATCTGCGCGCCCATGTCTCCCGGCTGATCCGCCTGCGTCAGGAGAACCCTGCGCTGCGTCCCAGCCGCTACGCGCGACTCGGCGAACACATCCCCAACGCCTCGGTGATGGACTGGTACGACCAGAACGGCGAGACGATGGAGCAGGGCAAGTGGGCCGACCCCGGGAACCGGACGCTGCAGTACGTAGCTGCCTCCACACCCGACACCGAGGCCTACAACCGCATCCTGCTCATCGTGCACGGCACCGAATCACCGATCGACGTGCGTCTCCCCGAAGAGATCGAAGGCGCGACTCGTTTCGTGTCGCTGTGGTCGAGCGCCCACGAGCGCCCGTCCGACGAGCAAGAGGTCTTCGCGCCGGGTGATGTGCTGCCCGTCTCCGGAACCTCGATGAGGCTGTTCCGCGTCGAATGACCCCTGCTCCCGACGCACCACGCGGCGCGCTACCCGCGACCACGTCCGCGCGGTACATTCGGGAGGTGGCTGCACGTGCTGGTACTCGGTCCTCGGCTCTTCGGAGCCCCGCTCAGATCCCGGCGCGCGCCCTGGGTGAAGCGGATGCCCCCGGTGCGCTGCGGACGACCCGCATCCCTCTGCTCGATCCTTCCCCGGCTGTTCCGGGCGGATTCGCGCCGAAGGCCTTCGTCGGGGAGGTCGTTCCGTTCAGCGTGATCGCGTTCCGTGAGGGGCACGACATGATCGGCGTGCACCTCCGGCTCACGTCGCCATCCGGCGAAGAGAGCCTGCACCGACTCTCCCCCCTCGACGACGGTACGGACACCTGGACCACAGACATCGCCCTCGACGAGCAGGGGGCGTGGCTCTTCCGGTTCGAGGCGTTCTCCGACGACTTCGCGACCTGGGCACATGCGGCAGAGCTGAAGGTGGCGGCCGGTGTCGATGTACCGGTGATGGCCGCGCTCGGCGCCGATCTGCTCACCCGTGCCGCCGCGGAGAAGGACCGCCCCGCGGCACAGCGCAAGCGGCTGCTCGCCGAGGCCGCCTCGCTGCGCGACGGCGACGCCGCGACCACCATCGCCGTGTCGACGGACGCCGGACTCGCTCAGGTCTTCCGGGACCGCCCCGTCAGGACTCTGCGCTCCGCCGGACGCACGCAGAGCCTGAACGCCGACCGGCGCGCAGCCGGTGTCGGCGCCTGGTACGAGTTCTTCCCCCGATCCGAAGGTGCGAAGCGCCTGAAGGACGGCACCGTGAAGAGCGGCACCTTCCGCACGGCCACGAGACGGTTGCCCGAGGTCGCAGCCATGGGATTCGATGTCGTGTACCTGGTGCCGATCCATCCGATCGGGAGCACCAACCGCAAGGGACGCAACAACACGCTCACCACCGAGCCCGGCGATCCGGGCTCGCCCTACGCGATCGGCGCCGCAGACGGTGGTCACGACGCCATCCACCCCGAGTTGGGCACAGCCCAGGACTTCCGCGCCTTCGTGCGCGCGGCGCGGAAAGAGGGACTCGAGATCGCTCTCGATCTCGCCCTCCAGGCCTCCCCCGACCACCCCTGGGTGAGGGAACACCCGGAGTGGTTCACGACTCTCCCCGACGGGACGATCGCGTACGCCGAGAACCCGCCGAAGAAGTACCAGGACATCTACCCGCTGAACTTCGACAACGATCCCGCCGGCATCTATGCCGAGATGCTGCGGGTCGTGCAGCACTGGGTCGCGCAGGGCGTGAAGATCTTCCGCGTGGACAACCCGCACACCAAGCCGTTGCAGTTCTGGGAGTGGCTCATCGCGGAGGTGAATGCGGTCGACCCCGACGTGATCTTCCTCGCTGAGGCGTTCACCCGGCCGGCAGTCATGCGCGCGCTCGCCGCCGTGGGGTTCCAGCAGAGCTACAG
This sequence comes from Microbacterium sp. Root1433D1, assembly GCF_001426835.1. Taxonomy (NCBI): domain Bacteria; kingdom Bacillati; phylum Actinomycetota; class Actinomycetes; order Micrococcales; family Microbacteriaceae; genus Microbacterium; species Microbacterium sp. Root1433D1. The sequence continues at coordinate 659,254 of NZ_LMFN01000002.1, forward strand.
CTACTTCACCTGGCGCAACACCAAGGCCGAGCTCGAGGAGTTCCTCACCTCGGTGTCCCACGAGACCTCCGACTACATGCGTCCGAACCTCTTCGTGAACACGCATGACATCCTCACCGAGTACCTGCAGTTCGGAGGCCGGGCCGCCTATCGCATCCGCGCCTGCATCGCCGCGACGGCAGGCCCCGTGTACGGCGTGTATGCCGGATACGAGCTGTTCGAGAACGTCGCAAGGCCCGGATCCGAAGAGAACATCGACAACGAGAAGTACGAATACAAGTTCCGCGACTGGGCGGGGGCCGAAGCCCGCGGTGAGTCCCTCGCTCCCCTGCTGCGGCGACTGAACGAGATCCGCGCCGCGCACCCCGCGTTGCAGCAGCTGCGCAACTTCCGCACGCACTGGAGCGACGACGACGCCGTCCTCGTCTACAGCAAGCACCTGGCGGCGCCGTTCACCGGCACCGGACGTGCGGACACGATCATCGTCGTCGCCAATGTCGACCCGCACTCGGTGCGTGAGACGACCGTGCACCTCGACACGACGCAGTGGGGCGTACCGCTGGGCGAGCCCTTCGAGGTGGAGGATCTCCTCACGGGTGCGGTCTGGACCTGGAGCGACCACAACTACGTGCGGCTCGACGCCTTCGCCGAGCCGGTGCACATCCTGAAGGTGAGGGACCGATCATGAGCTACACGGAAGACGTCGCCGCATCCACCGAATGGGAGGCGATCTCCTCAGCCACCCACCATGACCCGCATTCCGTGCTCGGCGCGCACGCGCACAAGGACGCCGCGGATCGCACCGTCACGGCTATCCGCGTGCGACGGCCTCTCGCCTCCGAGGTCGCCGCCGTCTTCGGGGACGGCAGCCGACTGGAGCTCACCCACGTCGCGCACGGCATCTGGGAGGGGCAGCACAGCGGCCCTCCGCTCCCCTATCGGATCGCGACCCGATACTCGGACCACGACGAGACGTTGTCCGGGGACCCGTACCGCCATGGGCCGACCCTCGGCGACCTCGACCTGCACCTCATCGCCGAAGGACGTCACGAACGTCTCTGGGAGGCGCTGGGGGCGCATGTGCGCACGTCCGACGGGGAGATCGGCGTCTCGTTCTCCGTCTGGGCCCCGAACGCCACTGCCGTGCGCGTGGTGGGTGACCACAACGACTGGAACGGCGAGGCCCACGCGATGCGCTCGATGGGCGTCAGCGGCGTCTGGGAGATCTTCATCCCGGGACTCCCGGTCGGCACCAGGTACAAGTACCAGATCCGCACCCGCGACGGCGCGTGGATCCTCAAGGCCGACCCGATGGCGCTGGCCGCTGAAGTGCCGCCCGCCACGGCATCGATCGTCGCGACCTCCGCTCACACCTGGTCGGACGGGGCATGGATGACGCGAAGGGCGGCCACCCACGCCGTCGCCCAGCCGCTGTCGATCTACGAGATCCACGTCGGCTCGTGGCGCGAAGGGCTCGGCTATCGCGAGATCGCGGATCCTCTGATCCAGCACGTGACCGATGCGGGCTTCACGCACGTCGAGTTCATGCCGCTGGCGGAGCATCCGTTCGGCGGATCGTGGGGATATCAGGTCAGCGGATACTACGCACCCACGAGTCGCTTCGGCAGCCCGGATGACCTGCGCTACCTGATCGACCGGCTGCACCAGGCGGGTATCGGCGTGATCATGGACTGGGTCCCCGGCCACTTCCCCAAAGACGCCTTCGCCCTCGCGCGCTTCGACGGCCAGCCGCTCTACGAGCACCCGGATCCTCGCCGCGGAGAGCACCAGGACTGGGGAACGCTCATCTTCGACTACGGCCGCCCCGAAGTCCGGGGGTTCTTGGTCGCCAACGCCCTGTACTGGCTCAAGGAGTTCCACGTCGACGGTCTCCGCGTCGATGCCGTCGCCTCGATGCTGTACCTCGACTACTCCCGCGAGCCCGGCGAATGGGAGCCGAACATCCACGGCGGACGCGAGAACCTCGAGGCGATCCGCTTCCTGCAGGAAGTCAACGCCACCGCGTACCGGCTGCATCCCGGAATCCTCATGATCGCCGAAGAGTCCACCAGCTTCCCCGGAGTCACCGCGCCGACCGATCACGCCGGTCTGGGCTTCGGCTTCAAGTGGAACATGGGCTGGATGAACGACTCGCTGCAGTACATCTCGCGGGACCCGATGTACCGGGGCCACCACGAGGGCGAGATGACATTCTCCTTCGTGTACGCGTTCGGCGAGAACTATCTGCTCCCGATCAGTCATGATGAGGTCGTCCACGGCAAGGGCAGCCTGCTCGCGAAGATGCCCGGGGACCATTGGCACAAGCTGGCGAACGTGCGCGCGTATCTGGCCTACATGTGGGGGCATCCGGGCAAGAAGCTGCTCTTCATGGGGCAGGAGTTCGGCCAGCTCGCCGAATGGTCGGAGGGGCGGCAGCTGGACTGGTGGCTCCTCGATCAGCCCTCCCATGCCCAGCTGCAGGATTTCGTGGGCGTGATGAACCACACGTACCGGGCTCAGGCTCCCCTGTGGGAGCGGGACAACGACGCGTCGTCCTTCAGCCGTCTCGGCGCGCCGAGCTGGGACCCGACGGTGATCGCCTTCGAACGACGTGACGCCCACGGCGGGCGTCTGGTCGTCATCAGCAACTTCGCCGGAGTGGAGCGCACCGGGTACCAGCTCGCGCTTCCGCGGGAGGGCGTGTGGCAGGAGGTGCTCAACACGGATGCCGCCGACTACGGCGGACGCGGATCCGGCAACCTCGGACTGGTCTACGCGAAGCCGTCAGACGGCGCCGCACCGGTGGCCACTCTGACGCTGCCCGCTCTGTCGACACTCTGGCTGCGTCACCAGTCCGACGCCCACGTGCCGACCGTGAGCCACGGCTGATCGCGCGTCGGCGCCTGCCGCGCTGCTGTTCTAGAACAGCAGCGACGAGAGACGGTTGCGCGCCGACACCACCCGCGGATCCTCCGCGCCGATGAGCCCGAAGAGCTCCACCAGACGCTCCCGCACGGGCGCGCGCTGGTCGGACGGGAGCTGCGCGAACAGGTCGAGAAGACGACCGAAAGCGTCATCGACGTGCCCGCCGGCGAGGTCGAGGTCAGCCACGTCGAACTGCGCCTGGACATCGAGAGGGGCTTCGGCGGCCGCGGCCCGTGCCGACTGAAGGTCGAGCCCCTGCACGCGGTCGAGAAGACGCACCTGTCCGAGACCAGCGAGCGCATCCTCGTCGCGAGGGTTCTCTGCGAGGGCCTTCTCGTACGCCTTGATGGCGGCCGCGTAGTCACCGACTTCGATTGCTGCAAAGGCCTCTGCGTGCAGCGGAGGAAGCTCCGGCTCCGCAGCAGGCGCGGGTTCCGTGCCCGCCTCTGCGACCGAGAGTGTTCCGGTCACACCGTTCTGCGCCGCCACCTGAAGCAACTGCGCGAACACGTCGCGCACCTGCTGCTCCGGGACGGCACCGGTGAACATCGGCACCGGCTGACCCGCGATGAGGGCCACGACCATCGGGATGGACTGCGCACGGAAGCTCTGCGCCAGCTGCGGGTTCGCATCCACATCGACCTTGGCGAGCAAGACGCGCCCGCCGAGCTCGCGCGTCACCTTCTCGATGATCGGACTCAGCTGCTTGCAGGGACCGCACCACTCCGCCCACAGGTCGACGACCACGGGAACGGTACGCGAGAGCTCGAGAATCTGTCCGAAGGTCTCATCGGTGGCGTCCACGACGAGATCGACGACCCCGGGAGCCGGCGCGCCCTCGGCAGGCGGTGTCGGTCGGTTGCGCAGGCTCGACAGGTCGACGGCGCCGCGGAGTGCGGCGGGAGAGATCTCACTCATTTGATCACCTTCACGGACAGGAGGTCCTGGTGTGCTGCCAGGAGGCGGATCTGCTCCGTCGATCCCTTGGCGGGGACCGAGAAGAACAGCTGGAACTCGTAGGTCGTCTCGACGCCCTTCGCGGACTCGGTCGCGTCGGTGAGCGCCTTGGCCTGGGCGTTGTCGCCGAAACGGATCGACACGTCTTCTCCCGTCGGCGTCACGGTCTCGGTGTCGGTGAGGGTGACCGCGACGATCGCACCGCTGTCGAGAGTCGTCATCGAGATGGGCGCGTCCGTCGTCGAGGCCATGTCGAACGCGGCCTTCGACGTGTCGGCAGCGCCCTTGTCCGCGAGCGCCTGGATCACGGCCTGACGGCTGTCGGTGATCGACTTCGCGTAGCTGAGCGCCAGATCGTCGAACGTGTCGTACGACTCGCTCTGCTCTCCCTGATCCACCACGTCGGCGAAGGTCGCGGCGAGGTCGGCGGGCGCGATGGTGAGGAATGCGGAGTCGGACGGGACGAGAGACGTGCCGAGCCACGCGGCGGCGACCTCGGGGAAGACCGCGTCAGCCGACATCTCGGCGATGTTCGAGACTTTGTAGTTCGACCAGGGGTCAGCTTGCGTCATCGTCAGCACGACGGGAGGCACGGTGTCATCGCCGGTCTTCGACAGCATGAGCACGGTGCGCGGCCACTGGTCGGTCGACTCCGGGAGCACCACCTCGACGTCATCGGTCGGGATCGCCGCGGGAGGCGCCGTGTCCGGGAGCTTCGTGCGCAGGGCATACTCGGTGGTCCGTGCAGCGAGTGCCGGTCCTTCGAAGCGTGTGGAGAGAAGGTCGAGGTCGAGCGCCGCGTCGGCTTCGCTGACAGTGCCGGCGAGCGACTTCAGGATGCGCTTGGCCTGCGCCTCCGTGACAGCGGGCGGCTTCTGGTTCTCCGGCGCGATCACGGTCGGGCTGGGTGACGGGGTGGGCGAGGCCTCCCCCAGCTGCGGCCAGGAATCCGACGAGCACCCGGCGGCGAGAATGGCCGTGAGCCCCAGAACCGGGAGTGCCAGCATGCGTCGTCGCCGCGGGGCCGGCGCCACGCGCATGGAGGTCTTGGCGTCGGGATTCTTGTTCTCGTCCACGATCTCCGCTTCTTCGACGTCTCCGTCTGCCGGCGCGGCGGTCTCGGGTGGAGACGCGCTGACGGCAGATCCGGACTCCTCGATCGCCGCACGCTCCGACGGAGGAAGCACGGCGATGTCGATCGGCTCGGTCGCGGGCAGCGGGCCGGGTCCCTTGCGTCGGGGTCCGCGTCCGCGGCGCTGGTGGCGGATCGCGAGCACGTACAGGATGAGGCCGAGCAACAGCACGATGCCGCCGGCGACCATGAGGGGTCCGGCCCACGGTGTCGAGTTGTCGAGCGGCCAGGAAACCACGATGTCGTCCGGCGCATCAGCGGTGCCGTCATAGGCGATCAGCAGGCTCGTGCCCTCGGGCAGCTGCATGTTGTCGGCGACGAGACGGTTGTCTTCGTCGAACGAGTCGAGCCAGAGGTCGGATCCCCGCGGATCGCGCCCTGCGGAACCGGCATCGCCCTCCGCCGGAGCGTCGGTCGCGCCGTCGACAGGGGCTTCGGTCGCGCCGTCATCCGGAGCGTCGGTCGCGCCGTCTTCGCTCGCCTCGGTCTCCGCTTCGACATGCTCTACGGCCAGATCGCCGCTCTTCTTCAGGGTGACCTGGTTGTAGTCGGAGTCGGCGAGCCAGGCCTTCATGTCGGCGGTCCGACCGTAGCTCCCGAAGATCTCGCCCTGTCCGCGAACGATCAGGGTCTGCGCGCCGGGATTCGCGCGGAGGACATCGCCGTCGATGAGCACGAACGGCGCCGGTTCGCTGATCTCGACCTGGGTCTTCTGAGTGTCAGGTCCCATGAAGATGGTGCGCTGGGCTATCCCCGCACCGATCAGCACCGCAGCCAGCACGAAGGCCACCACGGCCCATACGAAACGCACGAATAGTCTCCTCACGCATCACCGGCACCTGCCTGCGACGCAACACTCGACATTTCAGACTAGCGAAATCAGCTGTGTGTTGCCCACGAGCAGGTGCAGTGCCCGCTGGATCGGCACGTCGTCGGTGCCGGGGCCGGACGGCTGGATAATCTTGCTGCAGCCGTCACGAGGAGTCTGCACATGAAGATCCACAATCCCTTCCGCACCGCCCTGGTGGCGACGCTCGGCGTGGGGTTGGGCATCCTGCTGATCAACAGCGTGGAGAATCTGTCCACCGTGCTGCTGTACCTCGGCACGGCGCTGTTCCTGAGTCTGGGCCTCGATCCCCTCGTATCGTTCCTCGAGCGTCGACGGCTTCCGCGCTGGGCGGCCGTCCTCGTGACGATCCTGGCGGTACTCGGTGTCTTCGCGGGGATCGTGCTCATCGTGCTGCCGGTGCTCGTGGATCAGATCTCCCAGTTGGTCGCCCAGATCTCGGCGATCGTGCAGCGAGGAAACCTGATCCCTGACCTCAAGGAATGGATCCAGGACGCCTTCCCGAACTTGCTCGTCGATGACGTGTTCACCTACATCACCAACTGGCTGACGAGCAATCTCGCGGAGATCGGCGGATCCATCGGCCAGGGTGTGCTCGTCGCCAGTGGCGCCGTGCTCGGTGGCCTGTTCGGCGCGTTCATCGTGCTCATCCTGACGATCTACCTGACGGCCTCGACGCCCTCCCTCAAGCGAGCCGTCTACCAGCTCGCCCCGGCGTCCAAGCGCGACCGCTTCATCGATCTGTCCGAGCAGATCACCGACTCCGTGGGCTACTACGTCATGGGCCAGGTCTCGCAGGGCGTCCTCAACGGTGTGCTGAGTGCGGTCTATCTCTCCATCATCGATGCACCGTTCCCGGCCGTCCTCGCCGTGATCGCGTTCTTCTTCTCGCTCATCCCCCTCGTCGGAACCTTGACGGGTTCGACGATCATCGTGCTCGTCTGCTTGATCCCCGGGCTCGGATCGCCGGCGACGGCCATCGCCGCCGCGATCTACTACCTGATCTACATGCAGATCGAGGCCTACATCATCTCCCCACGCATCATGAGCCGTGCCGTCTCGGTGCCGGGAGCCGTCGTCGTCGTCGCCGCCCTCGCCGGAGGAAGCCTCCTGGGGCTGCTGGGCGCGCTCATCGCGATCCCCGTGGCGGCAAGCATCCTGATCATCTACCGTCAGGTGCTCATCCCCCGGATGAACGAGCTCTGATCCGAGGCAGTGGGCGCTTCGTCGTCGAACTGAGCGGCCATCGTCAGCTGCGTGTAGTCCGTGAGCCACAGCCCACCAGCTCCCGCGTCGACGGTACTCACCGCTTCACGCAAGGTCGGAGCGCCAGCGTGATCGTCTGCCACCGCTACGGCCTCATCAGCATCGTCCGGGCCGGGGTAGGCGACGAACAGGGAGCCCCCGCGCATCACGGGAGCACACTAGCCGAGCGCGGTCTCAGCGCGCCGATAGATCCCACCGTCGGAGACGCCTACTCGGCGACCGGCCACTGCGTCGCGAGAGGCAGGGCTGAGGGATTCACCGCCGCCACGATCTCCGTGAGCACTCGCCGCGTCTGCGTCTCGCCCACCCAGAGGTGCTTCCCGCCATCCACCGCGATCAGGGTGGCGTGCGGAATCGCTGCGAATCGTTCCCGAGCCTCTGGCGGGCGCAGGTAGTCGTCCAGCTCCGGCACCAGGACGATCACGGGGAGTCCGGTCGCCGCCCAGGCGGCGACCTCCTCCGGCGTCGCGCGGTGGAGGGGCGGCGAGAGGAGGATGACCCCCTCGATGTCGTGGTCCCGGCCGTACTTCAGTGCGAGTTCGGTACCGAAGGACCACCCCAGAAGCCAGGGACGCGGAAGCGCGCGATCACGGACGAAGTCCATGGCCGCCGCGACGTCGTGCCTCTCGGCAGCCCCGCCGTCGAAGGCGCCATCGCTCGTGCCTCGGGGGGATGTGGTCCCCCGTGTGTTGAAACGCAGGACGGCGAGGTCCGCGAGCGCGGGGAGGCGAGCGGCGGCCTTGCGGATGATGTGCGAGTCCATGAAGCCACCGGCCGTCGGCAGCGGGTGCAGCGTCACGAGGGTCGCCGTCGGCGGTACGTGCTCCGGCACGGAGAGCTCTCCGACCAGCGTCAGACCGTCAGCGGTCTTCAGCTCGATGTCTTCGCGTCGCGCCGGCAGCTCCAGCGGTCCTCGGATCTCGATGCTCATGCAAGTCTCCAACAGTGTGTGTGCCAATGCCGACGTGCGGCGAGGTCGGCCGCGTCACCGAGCACCCCGTCTGCGCGCCAGGTGACCAGATGTGCCGTACCGGCCTCGATCCCCCGCCCGCATCCGGGGCAGAGGTACTCCTTCTGCGCCTGCGCCGCGGACACGGGCTGCACGGTCCACTCACCACCGCGCCGGGTCTCCGTGCGCTTCCAGCCGGCGAGAAGACGATCGAAGGAGTCTTCGGGCTCAGGGCGCGCCGAAGGGCGTCTGCGGGAGCGGGGCATCGTGCCTGCTCACCACCAGTGGTTGTTGATCCAGAAGTTGTAGGCCCCTGACCAGCTGCCGTAGCGTCCGGTGGCGTAGCCGGTCGCCCAACGAAGGTTGTCGACCGGGTCATACCCGTTACCTGGCACCTTGCTGCAGGGAAGCGCCTGCACGAGACCGCAGGCGCCCGACGACTTGTTCGTCGCGTTCGGGTTCCAACCGCTCTCCCGCGAGACGATGTAGTCGACATACTGCCGGTCGCTCTCCGCGATACCGGCTGCCGCCATCCACTCCGCAGGGGCTCCGCCGCCGGTGTAGGGCGGAAGGGAGCCACCCGACGAACCACCGGACGAGCCCCCTCGTGGCGCAGCCGCGACGGTGGGTTCCGGAGCGGGCTTCGGCTTGACGTACACCTCGAAACTGCCGCGCACGACGGGCGCGATCGCGGCGCCCTCGACCGTGACAGTCAAGTTCTGCGTGTCGGCGAGTGCGAGTGAATACGCCGAATCCGGCGACTCCTGGGGTGCGGGTGCGGCAAGTGCCACTCCGGTCGGTGCGACCAACGCGCCGGCGAAACCGACGACCGCGAGGGCACTGACGACGCTGACGACGCCTCGGCTGCGGGACCGGCGTCGAGCACCCGCGCGCGCGGCGCCACCCTTCGCCGCGGGCACAGGCGAGAGGTCGCTTCTTTCGAGATTCATGTCGTTTCGGGAGTTCACGATGAGGGACAGTCTACGCAACAGAGCCTGGATCGACCATCAGGAACCTCAGCGAACAGCCAGAATCACGTCGATCGTCGCGTCGAGGAGCGCGTCGACCTGCTCTTCGCGATACCCGCCGCGCTGCATGCGGAACGCCGCCGAGCGCAACTGCTCGGCCGTCAACGGATCGCCGTCGCGGAGGTACCGCACGATGCGCGTCGATACATGGTCGACCTCGTCGAGACGGTAGCCGAAGGTGAGCACTCCGGTCCGAGCGAAGCGGTGTCGGCGCGGGCGGGCGAGATGGTCGAGGATGACCTGCGCATCTGCTCTGGCCTGTTCGACCCAGGCGCCCGCTCCCTGCGTGCGCACCACGCGATCGCGCTCGCGCGCCGCGAAGGCATCCTCGACCCGGCCCAGTGCCGCGTCGACGTCGGCGACCACGTAGCCGCCCTTCACGAGGGGGAACGACGCGGTGCGGACATCCTCAGCGGTGAGCTCATCACCGCCCGTCTCGAACGCGCGGCGAGCCGACGAGAGGAAGGTGTCCACGGCCGCACGGTGATACCCGCGCACGCGTCCGGAAGTGACCGCGAACGCAGGCGGTGCCTGTGTCGTCTGCACGTCGAGCTCGTCATCGTTCATCACAGAACCACCCAAGGAGAGAAGAGGAAGTACAGGCAGAGCGCGGGAATCGTCGAGGGCAGGATGCTGTCGAGACGGTCGAGCAGCCCGCCGTGCCCCGGCAGCCAGGAGCTCATGTCCTTGATGCCGAGGTCGCGCTTGAGCATCGACTCGCCGAGATCTCCGAGCGTCGCGGACAAGAGGATAGACGCGCCGAAGATCAGTCCGCACCACCACGGCAGCTCCAGGAGGAAGAGCGCCAGCACCACACCCACCGCGAGTGAGGCGACGACGGCACCGCCGAAGCCCTCCCAGGTCTTCTTCGGGCTGATCTTCGGTGCCATGGGGTGACGTCCGAACGCCAGGCCCGCAGCATAGGCGCCCGTATCGGCGGCGACGGCGATCGCGATGAACCCGAGCACCCACCACTGTCCACCCTCCTGCTTGAGGAGGATGAGCGCGATGCCTGCGAGGAAGGGCACGTACACCTGGACGAAGCCGCTGATCACCGCGTCGGCGAGCACGTCGCCGTAGGTACGGCCGTCCCTCTCGACCATCTGTGCGATGAGGCGCCAGACGATGACGAAAGCCACCGAGACGAAGAGCATGACCCAGCACAGCCAGGGCTCGGCGAAGTAGGCGGACAGCACGAGGAAGGCGGCTGCGATCAGCTGCGGCACCACGTCGACCCGCCGGCCGGAGCTCCGCAGTGCTCTGGAGAGCTCGTAGACGCCCAGCAGTGCGGCCGCGAGGGCGAACGGCACGAACAGCACCTTCAGGAACAGCAGCGATCCGAGCAGCGCAGCGCCGAACGCGAGACCGATCAGGATCGCGAGGATCAGATCCCGCCCCGTGCGCTCTTTGATGCGTTCGTTCGCCTGGTCGAGCTGGTCGCGCGCGTGGGAGACATGGGTGCCCAGCTCATCCCGCGCCGCACGCCATTGCTCGCGGATCGCATTGTGATCCGCCGTGTCCAATGGGGAGGCGTGACCCGCTGCCGAACCATCCGGAGACACCGGCAGCGGGGGGCGCGGAGGAACGGCGGCGGCGTCGAAGGACGGGAATGCCTCGTCCCCGAGCGGGACGCTGTCGGACGGCAGGCCGTCGTGCGCGTCGTGACGCGTGAACGGCTTGTCGTCCTCGGCATCTCGCGTTTCGTCAGACATCCTGACTACACCTCGAGGAGTTCTGCCTCTTTGCGCTTCAGCGCGTCATCGATGAGATCGACGTGCTGACGCGTCAGGACGTCGAGCTCCTTCTCGCCGCGCGCGATCTCATCCTCGCCGAGCTCGCTCTTGAGCGCGTCCAGCTCGTCCTTCGCCTTGCGACGGATGCCGCGGACGTGGACCTTCGCGTCCTCGGCCTTGGTCTTGACGAGCTTGACGTACTCCTTGCGACGCTCCGCCGTGAGCTCCGGCATCGTCACGCGAACGAGGTTGCCGTCGTTCGTGGGATTGGCGCCGAGGTTCGGCATGTCGCGGATGGCCTGCTCGATCGCCTTCAGCGCCGACTTGTCGTACGGCGTGATGATGAGCGTGCGTGCCTCCTGGTTCGCCAGTGAAGCGAGCTGCGCGATCGGGGTGGGAGTGCCGTAGTAGTCCACGAGGACCTTCTGGAACATCTGCGGGTTCGCACGACCGGTGCGCACCGTGGAGAAGTCCTCCTTGGCAGCTTCGACCGCCCGGTTCATACGAGTGGTGGTTTCAGCGAGGACGTCCGCGATCACGGTGACTCCTATCGTCGGGGTGTTCTGCAAATTCTATCGGGCGAAGTCGTCTCCGCCGTGTCACACGCTCAGGCGGTGACGAGGGTTCCGATCGGCTCGCCGAGAAGCGCACGGGTCACGTTGCCTGCCGGCTCCATGCCGAACACCCGCATGTCCATGCTGTTGTCCATGCACAGGCTGAACGCCGTGGAGTCGACGACCTTGAGACCGCGCTGCAGGGCGTCGCGATAGGTCACGCGCTCGATGCGCTCCGCGTCGGCGTGCTTGTTCGGGTCGGCGGTGTAGATCGCGTCGACGCCGTTCTTGGCGACGAGCACCTCGTCCGCACCGATCTCGAGCGCGCGCTGCGCGGCGACGGTGTCGGTGGAGAAGTACGGGAGGCCTGCACCTGCACCGAAGATGACGACGCGGCCCTTCTCGAGGTGGCGTTCGGCGCGACGCGGAATGTACGGCTCGGCGACCTGCGTCATCGAGATCGCCGACTGCACGCGGGTGGCGGCTCCGGCCTGCTCCAGGAAGTCCTGCAGCGCGAGGGCGTTCATGACCGTGCCCAGCATGCCCATGTAGTCGGCGCGTCCGCGGTCCATACCGCGCTGGCTCAGCTCGGCTCCGCGAAAGAAGTTGCCCCCACCGACGACGATCGCGACCTCGACGCGGTCGACGGCGGCCGCGATGTCGCGCGCGATCTGGGACACCACATCGGGGCTGACGCCCAGCTGCCCCGCTCCGAATGCCTCTCCGGAGAGCTTGAGAAGGACGCGGCGGCGTCCGGTGCGTTCAGTCATGGGTGGGTGTGTCCTCTCGTCCCGATTCAAGATAGTGCCTTGTGGGCATGAAGAAGGGGTTCGGATCTTCGCGATCCGAACCCCTTCGACGTTGCTACGCGCCGACCTTGAAGCGCGCGAAGTCCGTCACGGTGATACCGGCGTCCTTCGCCACCTGGGCGACAGAGAGCTTGTTGTCCTTGGCGTAGTCCTGCTCGAGCAGGGCGACCTGCTTGATGAACGCAGAGACGCGGCCCTCGACGATCTTCGGGAGAGCCGCTTCCGGCTTGCCCTCGTTGCGAGAGATCTCGGTGACGATCTCGCGCTCCTTCTCGACCGCGTCGGCAGGAACGTCCTCACGCGACAGGTAGGACGGGTTGGCGAACGAGATGTGCTGGGCGATGCTGCGCGCAGTCTCCGCGTCGTCACCCGAGTAGGCGACGACGACGCCGATCTGCGGCGGCAGGTCCTTGCTCGTGCGGTGCAGGTAGACCTCGACCTTGTCGCCGGTGATCGTGCGCACCCGGCGCAGCTCGACCTTCTCGCCGATGATCGCAGCCTCTTCCGAGATGACCTGCTCGACGCTCTTGTCGCCAGCGGTCGCGGCGAGGGCAGCGTCGACCGAGTCGGCCTTCACTGCTGCTGCGGCGTCGGCGACCTTGTCGGCCAGCGCGATGAAACGCTCGTTCTTGGCGACGAAGTCGGTCTCGCAAGCGAGCTCGATGAGCGTCACAGCGCCATCCTGCTCACGAGCGACGATCAGTCCCTCGCTGGTCGAGCGGTCAGCGCGCTTCGCGTTGCCCTTCGCACCCTTGAGACGCAGGATCTCGGTGGCCTTCGCGACGTCTCCGTCGGCCTCCTCGAGCGCCTTCTTGGTGTCGACCATTCCGGTGCCGAGCTGCTCACGCAGCGCCTTGAGGTCAGCGATGGTGAAGTTGGCCATGTGTGGTGGCTCCTTGCTTCGTTAGGTGTGTGTACGAGGGGATTACTTGGCGTCAGCAGCTTCGGCGGCGGCGACCTCAGCGGTCTCCTCACCGGAAGCGGCGGCGATCGCCTCGTCGTGAGCCTCAGCACCGGCCTCGCCGGCAGCGGTCTCGTCGGCGGCGGGCGTCTCGACGACGGCAGCAGCGTCATCTGCGGTGACGACCTCGGCGGCGTCAGCGGACTCCTGAACCTCCTGGGCAGGAGTCTCGAGGAGCTCCTTCTCCCAGTCGGCGAGCGGCTCGGCGTCGCCCGTCTCCGGGTTGTGCTTCTGCTGCAGGCCCTCGGCCGCGGCGTCAGCGATGATGCGCGTCAGCAGCGAGACGGAACGGATCGCGTCGTCGTTGCCGGGGATCGGGTACTGGAAGTCGTCCGGGTCGGCGTTCGTGTCGAGGATGCCGATCACCGGGATGCCGAGCTTCTTGGCCTCGTCGATGGCGAGGTGCTCGCGCTTGGCGTCGACGACCCAGATGGCCGACGGCGTCTTCGTGAGGTTGCGGATACCGCCGAGCGACTTGTGCAGCTTGTCGAGCTCGCGCTTCTTGAGGAGCAGCTCCTTCTTCGTGAAGCCGCTGTTCGCCGGGGTCTCGTAGTCGAGCTCCTCGAGCTCCTTCATGCGAGCGAGACGCTTGGAGATCGTCTGGAAGTTGGTGAGGAGTCCACCGAGCCAGCGCTGGTTCACGAAGGGCTGGCCGACACGGGTCGCCTGCTCTGCGAGGATCTCCTGCGCCTGCTTCTTGGTTCCGACGAAGAGGATCGTTCCACCGTGGGCGACGGTCTCCTTGACGAAGTCGTAGGCCTTGTCGATGTACCCCAGCGACTGCTGCAGGTCGATGATGTGGATGCCGCTGCGCTCCGTGAGGATGAAGCGCTTGACCTTCGGGTTCCACCGACGGGTCTGGTGTCCGAAGTGCACGCCGCTGTCGAGCAGCTGGCGGATGGTGACCACAGCCATGGTCGTCTCCTTGTTCTGGCGCGTTCCTGCGCCGTTGAGGTTGCAAGCCGATCGGATGATCGGACTTCCTGGTGCCCGGCTCACGCCCGCCCGCTCGAAGAACAGGACCTGTGGGAATGGATGCCGCGATCTGAATCGCTTTGGGCACGCGTAGTCACCTCGATTTCGAGGTGCTCCCCCAGCATACAGGATCGCGCGTCCACTGACCCTGCACTCACGCTCGCCTGCCTGACTTGTCCCGCAGAGGTGGCCCCGACGTCGCTTCGTACGCGAACGACCGTGCATGAGCGACGAGACTCCTGCCATGCGCGCATCCTCCAGAACCGTCTCCACACTGCTGATGGCGTTCGTCATCGCCGCCTCGTCCCCGTCGGCCGGCGCCGGCGCGACCGAAGCCCCGACGCCCGACGACGCCGACGGGGCCCACTGGAGCTGGCCGTTGGCCGGTCCGCGCCTGGTACTGGAGCCCTATCGCGCCCCCGCGCACGAGTACGGAGCCGGGCATCGCGGAGTCGATCTCGGCGCATCCGTCGGCGCGGTGGTGTCCGCTCCGGCCGACGGGACCGTTGCCTTCCGCGGCACCGTGGTGGATCGCCCGATCCTCACCATCGAACACGCGAATGGACTGGTGACCACATTCGAACCGCTTCGCTCCCCCTTGGTTCCGGGTGACGTCGTGGTCTCCGGCGAGGAAATCGGATTCGTCGACGTGGGCGGACACACCTCACCCGGCGCACTGCACCTCGGTGTTCGACGCAACGGCGACTACGTGAACCCCATGCTCTTCTTCGGCGAGGTTCCTCGCGCCGTGCTTCTCCCGTGTTGCCTCGCACGCTGAGCGAAGGTGCGCGGGAGACGCCGGCTCACGCCCGCGGATGGGCGAGCCGATAGGTCGCAGTCAGCCGCTCGGTGGAGACATGTGTATAGATCTGCGTCGTTCCGAGGCTCGCATGTCCGAGGATCTCCTGCACGGCCCGGAGATCGGCTCCACCGTCGAGAAGGTGCGTGGCAGCGGTGTGCCGCAAGGCATGAGGGCCGATCGTCTCCGTGCCGACGATCGGAGCGAGCTCACGTGCGACGAGTTCGTACACGGTGCGCGGTCCCACTCTCGCCCCCCGGCTTCCGAGGATCACTGCGGCGGTGAACGTCCGCGACCTGGCCACGAGAACCGGCCTTCCGCGTGTCAGATACGCGGTGAGCGCGTCCCGCGCGGGCGAGCCGTAAGGAACCACGCGCTCCTTAGCTCCTTTGCCGAGCACGCGCGCAGTGCCGCGATCGAGATCGAGGTCGTCGATGTCCAATCCGCACAGTTCCGAGACGCGGATACCGGAGCCGTACAGCAGCTCGAGGATCGCGTGGTCCCGCAGCGCGAGCGCGTCCCCCTCCTCGGCCGCAGCGCGGAGCGTGTCGAGGAGCGCGGACATCGCGTCTCGTGAGGCGACCGTCGGGAGCGTCCTCCCCTTCTTCGGCGCGACCAGACGCAGGCTCGGGTCATGGGCGATGAGGGCGCGCTCCTGCGCCCAGCTGAAGAACGATCGGGCCGTGGCCGCCCGCCGCGCCAGCGTCGATCGCGCATCACCCCGCTGCGTCGCACGCCAGAGCCAATCCCGCAGAACCTCCAAATCGACGGCTTCGAGCGGGACACCCCCTGCCGATGCGTCGAGGTCGCGCAGGTCGGATCGATAGGCCTTCACGGTCGCGGGAGACAGCCGACGCACCCGCTCCAGGTGATCGGCGAACTCGTCTACCGCGGTCGCGAGATCCATGACTCCAGCTTGCACCGCTCCCCAGATGTCTCAGGCAGCCTCGCCGTCGAGATGCCCGGCAATCAGCGCGATGGGGACGCGGGCGCTCGGTACCACCCCCCGCCGTCGAGTGCGACGTCCCCCTCCAGGTGCAGGAGGCCGAGCACCGCCCGGACGCGATCCGGCGACAAACCAGAGCGACGGGCCACCTCATCTATCGGCAGTCGCGACCTGGTTCCCAGGGCGTCGAGAACACGGGTATGGCTCGACTCCCGGACGTGCGCTCCCTGCTCGTATCCGTCGTCGAGCGAGCCGAGCAGTTCTCTCACCTCCCGGGCTGAGGTGACGCATTGCGCGTCATACTCGCGCAGGAGACGATGACATCCGGCCGAAGAAGCCGAGGTCACAGGCCCGGGGACAGCGCCCAGAGGGCGACCGAGAGCAGCCGCGTGACCGGCGGTGTTCAATGATCCGCTGCGCCACCCTGCCTCGACGACGACCGTCGCGTGCCCGAGCGCCGCAATCAGACGGTTCCTCGCAAGAAACCGCCACTTCGTGGGCGCCGCGCCGCAGGGCGGCTCGCTCACGAGCGCCCCCTCCTCCGCTATTCGTCTCAGGAGCGACTGATGTCCGGCCGGGTAGGCACGATCCACTCCCCCAGCGAGAAACGCTATGGTCGCACCCTGTACGCCGAGAGCCGCTCGATGCGCTGCACCATCGATCCCGTAGGCACCGCCCGAGACGATCACCGCCCCGGTAGCAGCGAGATCACTGGCCAGTTCTGTCGCGACGTGTTCGCCGTAGCCGCTGGACGCTCGCGCCCCGACGATCGACACGCGAGGTTCGCGGGTGAGCAGTTCGGTACGCCCTCGCACCCAGAGCGCGCTCGGAGCGTGGGGACCGAGGTCTTCCAGAGCAGCCGGCCACGCCACGTCACCGGGGATCACGAGCTTTGCGTCGACGTCGGCGGCGCTGCGCAGAGCAGCGCCCACCGCAAGGGGGTCTGCGCGCGTGCGCCATCGAGCGCGTCCCTCGCGGAGTGCGCGCGACGCGGCGGCGCTCGCACCGCCCGGTGCGAGCAGCGATGAGGAATCTCCGACGGCCAGCGCGAGGGCTTCCACCGCTCCCGCCGACTGGATCAGTGCACCGGCCACCGCGTCACCAGGCTCAGCGATCACCGTCCACGCGGCGCGCGCGATGCACTCCTCCGGGTTCTCCCCCGGATGGATGCGACGCGCGAGATCGCTGATCTCGGACTCGGCCAGCAGCAGGTCGATCATCGCGGCAGCCCCCGTCGAAGGTGCAGTGCGCGTCCGATCTCGTCGATGCCCGGCCGCTCGATCTCCGCCAGATCCGCCATCGTCCAGGCGACGCGCAGAACCCGGTCGTAGCCACGGAGCGTGAGAGCCCCGCGCTCCAGCGCGCGATCGAGGGGAGAGCGCGTCACCGCAGGCAGCCGGTGCGGTCCCTGTCGCAACCACGTGCCCGGAACATCGCCGTTACGACGCCAGCGGGTTCCGTTCCATCGGGAGGCTGCCCGCGCCCGAGCGGCAGCGACACGATCACGCGCCTGCGCCGTGGAGAGATCGCCTCTCTTGCCCGCCATCGCTCGCGATGCGGCGACACGGTTCACCTGCAGATCGATGTCGATGCGATCACGGAGCGGTCCGGACAACCGAGTGGAGTATCGCCTGATCGACATGGGAGGGTAGACGCACTCGGCACCGCGAACACCATGATTCCCACACGGGCAGGGGTTCATCGCGAGGAGCAACTGGAAACGGGCGGGGAAAATGGCGGTGAATCCTGCTCGATGCACCTCGATCACCCCCGACTCGAGCGGCTGTCTCAGCGCATCGAGCGCGACGCGCGAGAACTCGGCGGCTTCATCGAGGAACAGCACGCCGCGGTGCGCCCGCGCGATCGCTCCCGGTCTCGCGGTGCGGGAGCCGCCGCCGACGAGAGCGGCGACCGACGCGCTGTGATGCGGCGCTTCGAGCGGCGGAAGCGGATCGAGAGCTACGACCGCCTCTCCGCTGAGCGAGCGCACGGACGCGACCTCGAGGGCTTCCTGTTCGTCGAGCGCGGGCAGGATCCCCGGGAGCCTGCGGGCGAGCATCGTCTTCCCCGCTCCCGGGGGGCCGCTCAGAAGCATGTGATGACCACCGGCTGCTGCGACCACGAGTGCGTCCACAGCGTCGTCCTGACCCACGACATCGGCCAGGTCGAGGCTGTCGCCCCGAGTGTGCACGGCCCCTGCGACCTCGACGGCCTCCACATCGGGCGCCTCGACATCGGCGCCATGCCAGACGGCCACCTCGGCGAGAGAGGCTGCCGCGCGAATCTCGACGCCGGGAACCAGCCGTGCCTCCGCTTCGTTGCCCCGAGGCACGATCACCGTCTCGAATCCCGCTCGCGCCGCGGCGAAAACTGCGGGAAGCACGCCGGGAACGGGACGGACCCTGCCGTCGAGGCCGAGCTCGCCGATATGGACCGTCGCGGCGATCGAACGCGCCTCGATGGATCCGCCGGCAGCGAGACAGGCCATGGCTATCCCCAGATCGAATCCGGCCCCGTGCTTAGGAAGGCTCGCCGGTGAGAGGTTCACCGTGAGTCGTCGCCGTGGCAGGTCCAATCCGGCGTTCTTGCAGGCGTTGTGCACGCGTTGGACGGCCTCGCCCAGCGACTTGTCCGGCAGCCCGATGATGCGGAACTCGGGAGTCTGATTCGACATGTCGGCCTCGACCTCGACCAGATGCCCGTCGACTCCGGTGAGAGCGACCGCCCAGGTGCGCGCGGTGGTCATGCGATGTCCACGAGATGCTCGAGCGCGCCGGAGGACGGATCCGGTCCGATGATGCCTATGGCTTCGAGTCGCACACGTCGACCGCGGGCGGCTTCCGGATTCTCCGCGACCCATGCCTGCGCGAGTTGCCACAGCCGACGTCGCTTACGGGCGTCGATCGCCTCGAACGGGTGGCCGTAGGCGGTCGTCCGTCGCGTCTTGACCTCGACCACAGCGAGATGACCGTCGCGCGCGGCGACGATGTCGATCTCTCCCTGCGCGCACCGCCAGTTCCGCGCGAGCACGGTGTACCCGTTGCCCGTCAGATGCTGTGCGGCGCGCTCTTCGCCTGCTCTTCCGAGTTCATCCTTCGCTGCCATGTGCCCAGCATCACGCGGGGTGCGTTCCGAAAGGAGCGATTCGATGCCGCTTCCGCGGCATCTGGGGAGAAGTCAGCTCTCCGAGATCGTGTGGAGGGCGTGCGAAGGCGGCGGGCCGAGAGGAACCGTCACTCGCCGTCGAGGGAGAGCTCCTGCGGGAGCTCGAACTCCCGGCGCTGCAGTTCCTCGACATTGACGTCCTTGAACGTCAGCACGCGCACAGCCTTGACGAAGCGATCGGCACGGTAGATGTCCCACACCCAGACGTCGGTCATCGAGATCTCGAAGTAGAAGTCATGCTCGGTGTCCCGACGGACGACATTGACTTCGTTGGCCAGGTAGAACCGGCGTTCGGTCTCCACGACGTACTGGAACTGCGACACCACATCCCGGTACTCCCGGAACAGTGCCAGCTCGAGCTCGCGGTCGTAGTCGTCGAAGGCTTCCTCATCCATGATGTCTCCATCCTAGAGTCGCAGGCACCTCGGCGCGTCATCGACCGCTCGGGCACGGACAGTGCGATCCGCTCAGAACAGGGTGGGCACGTCCGCGATCGCCCAGGATGCCCTGTGGTGCGGGGAGAGCCCGACAGTCCGGATCGCGTCGCGATGCGCTGTGCTGGCGTAGCCCTTGTTGCGATCCCACTGATACGCGGGATGCGTCTCGTGGAGCTCGGTCATGTATGTGTCCCGCGCGACCTTCGCGATCACGGATGCCGCCGAGACCGATGCGCAGTCCCGGTCGGCCTTGACCACCGGACGCACCCGGAGCGGGGCGGGATGCACCTTCGACAGATAGTCGTGATTGCCGTCGAGCAGGACGAGAGCACCGTCGAGCGCCGCGCCCTGATCGGCGACGGCCTGAACCGCCCGCGATGCGGCGAGACCGAGCGCCCGCATGATGCCGACCTCATCGATCTCCGCCGCGCTCGCCCACCCGACAGCGGACGCCTGCACCCACGCCGCCGCGCGCGCAGCGACCTCGGGCCTGCGCAGCTCCGTCACGAGCTTGGAATCCCGCAGCCCCTCGGGCACGCGACGGCGAGCACCAGCGGTATCCATCACTGCAGCTCCCACGGCGACCGGTCCGGCGAGTGCCCCCCGACCGACCTCGTCCAGAGAGATGATCAGCTCGCACTCGCCGAGGAGCCGGCGCTCGAGAGTCAGCTTCGGCGCGACGACGGTCATTCCGGAGCCGGAACGCCGTTGAAGATCTCGTGATGACCGTCGATCGGCCCCAGCCGGTCCAACGGCCAGGTCGTGAGGAACGCCTTGCCCACGATGTTCCCCATCGGGACGAAGCCGCCGCTGGGGAGATCCTGGTGCGCGCGGGCGTCGCGCGAACGGTCGCGATTGTCCCCGAGCAGCCACACCGAGTCCTCGGGCACCACGACGTCGAAGGGCTCGTTCGAGGCAGCAGTGTCGCCGGGCGGGAGGTTGAGGTAGCTGAGCTCATCGATGGGCGCGCCGTTGATGGTGATCTGACCGAGCGCGTTGCAGCAGACGACATGATCGCCGGGCAGACCGATCACGCGTTTGACGAGATGGTCCTGCGAGTCGGTGGCGGAGATGCCCACGAAATTCAGCACCCAGTCGACGGCTTCGACCAGCGGCGGCTGCGCAGGAGTCTGCGGCTGCCCGTCGAGCCACCCGCCCGGGTCCTTGAAGACGACGACGTCGCCCCTCTCGTAATCCGTCCAGCGGGGCGTGAGCTCGTCGACCAAAATACGGTCGTTGATCAGCAGCGTGCGTTCCATCGACGCGGAGGGGATGTAGAACGAACGGACGACGAAACTCTTGACGACGAAGGAGACCAGCGCGGCGATCACGACGATCACCAGGACGTCACGAAGGAAGACCAGGAACCCGCGACGTCTTCTGGACGTGGGCGCGGACGGGGATTCAGTCATCAGGTTCCTTCACGATCAAGCACCGTCGTGCGGCGACGGTATCTAGGTTCGCACACCGCAGGGAGAACAAAGCACCCCGGGACATCGTGTCCCGGGGTGCTGTGGAGATGCTGCGACTCAGCGGTCGCGCTTCTCCTTGATCTTCGCCTTCTTGCCGCGCAGCTGGCGGAGGTAGTAGAGCTTCGCGCGACGCACGTCACCGCGGGTGACGACCTCGATGTGGTCGATCACCGGGGAGTGCACCGGGAAGGTACGCTCGACGCCGACCTGGAAGCTGATCTTGCGGACCGTGAAGGTCTCGCGCACGCTGTCGCCCTGACGGCCGATGACGACGCCCTGGAAGACCTGGATACGAGAGCGGCTGCCCTCGGTGATGTTGACGTGCACCTTGACGGTGTCGCCGGGGAAGAAGTCCGGGATGTCCGAACGGAGGGAAGCCGCATCGACGGCGTCGAGGATCTGCATGATCGTCTCTCTCTGCACCCGCCACAGGTCGCATGCATGTATTCAAAGGAACAAGAAAAGGATTGAACTGTACGGCGCTCAAGCGTCCGCGGGCTCCCCTGTGGCAGAACCGGTCACAGCACAAACACTCATTCTGCCATGGATGCGACGCCCGGCCAAAACGCCGACGTCAGTCGCGACTATCGGTCTCCCGCACCACGATGACCTCGTGGGCACGCGTGGGCGGTGCCGGCTCATCCACCGTCGGAATCGTCGACCAGGTGATGGTCTCTCGCAGACGCGCTCCGCTCCCCTTCGCCTCGTTCCACAGCTGCCACAGCTGCAACCAGATCAGGGCGATACCGGCGACGATGGCACCCGTGAGCAACCATGGGAACGCCCCGTCGATGAAGAACCCGACGGCGATCGTCAACCCGTTCCAGACCGTGAATCCCGCGACGTCCCACCAGGAGACCGCCCGTTCGATGCGGACCGAGGGACGCGAGCGCGTCAGGAGGGTGAGCAGAAGCTGGCCGAGGAAGACCGAGGGCATCGCGATCAGCAGCACCCAGAGGATCGACCATCCTCCCTGGAAGACGCCCCACCCGATGAGAAGCCACAGCGGCAGCAGGAACGCCGCCGGAAGAAGCCAGCGGAAGAAGGCCTGTCGCAACCACATGCTCAGATCGTACGACGCCGTCCGTTCCCATGTCCGGGTGTTCGCTGACAGCGGTCGGGGATCCCGAGGCGTGGGATCAGGGAGAATGGAAAGGACGAGAGGACAACCGATGATCGAACTGCGCACCCCTGCCGAGATCGATGAGATGCGCGCAGCAGGACGCTTCGTCGCCGAGACGCTGGCGACGCTGCGCGATGAGACGAAGGTCGGGACGAATCTCCTCTCGATCGATCGCCGCGCACACGACATGATCCGCAAGGCAGGAGCGGAGTCCTGCTACATCGACTACCACCCCTCCTTCGGGGCGAGTCCGTTCGGCAAGGTCATCTGCACCTCGGTCAACGACGCGGTGCTGCACGGGCTCCCCCATGACTACACCCTGCGCGACGGCGACCTCGTCACCCTCGACTTCGCGGTCGCGGTCGACGGCTGGGTCGCCGACTCCGCGGTGTCGTTCGTCGTCGGATCAGCGCGCGAAGAGGACCTCCGGCTCATCGACACCACCGAGCGCGCACTGGCCGCGGCGATCGACTCCGCCACGGTCGGCAACCGCATCGGCGACATCTCCGCAGCCGTCGCCGCTGTCGCGCACGGTGAGGGGTACTCGATCAACACCGACTTCGGTGGACACGGCGTCGGACGCACGATGCACGGAGACCCCCACGTCCCCAACGACGGCCGCGCCGGCCGAGGCTTCCCATTGCGGTCCGGTCTGGTTCTCGCGCTCGAGCCCTGGTTCCTCGCGACGACCGATGAACTCGTCACCGACCCCGATGGATGGACGCTGCGCAGCGCTGACGGCTCCCGCGGAGCGCACTCGGAGCACACCATCGCGATCACGGACGAGGGGCCGATCATCCTGACGGATCGGTCGTTCCTCGGCGTCGACTGAGCTGCGCCACTCCCCTATCCGCAGAACTCAGGCGCGACGGTAGACGTAGATCTCGGTGATGTGCGGAAGGTCGAACAGGTCTCGCTCACGGGTCTGCTCCGACTCGTCGAGCACGGTCTCCATGTCGCCCAGCATGCGGGTGCGCGTCGATTCATCGGCGATGAGAACGCTGCTGACGGTCGTCCATCGGCGAAGGTAAAGCTCTCGGGAGATGGGCTCCGTCCAGCGGAGCTGGGTTCGAAGAACGAGCTCGAATCCGGGAAGCTCCTCGTCCGCACTGTCGGTCGAGGCGTCGGCGGGATGCGCGATGCGATGGCAGTCCCGGTCCCAGGCGCACTCCGGATCCGCGCGGTTCCACAGCAGCCCGAGTGTTCCTCCGGGGACCAGCACGCGTGAGATCTCGGCACACGCCGGGCCCCGGTCGAACCAATGGAAGGCCTGGGCGACGGTGACCACCTGAACGGACGCATCCACCAGAGGGATGCGCTCGGCGGTGCCGACCAACGCCTCCACTCCGGGGAGCGTGGACCTCAGAACGTCGAGCATGCGCTCCGACGGTTCGACGGCGTAGGTGCGTCGTGCGCGAGCGACGAGCAGTCGGGTGAACTTGCCCGTACCTGCGCCCAGATCCAACGCCGCATCCACGGCGGCTGGCACGATCAGCGTTGCCGCCTCATCGGGAAAGCCGGGACGGTATCGGTCGTAGTCGTCGCCGATGCTCTCGAACGACCGGGCGAGCGCTTGTTCAGGCATGGCTCGACGCTATCAGCGGCGCGTTGCGACACCGCGAGACCGGAAGGGGCGCGGTATGCCATCCTGAGTCCATGATTCCGCAGGATCGTCATGTTCCGGAGCGTCTGCTGCTCGCTCGGCACCGTCAGACGGTGTGGAACGTCGAACATCGCCTGCAGGGTCAGCTCGACTCGCCCCTCACCGACGAGGGCGTGGCACAGTCGCATGCCATCGCGGACCTCCTCGCGGGCCGCGGGGTCCTCACCGTGTGCTCCAGCCCTCTCGGCAGGGCGATGCAGACCGCGATCATCATCGCCGAGCGGGTCGGAGCGCAGCTGATCGAAGTCCCCGAGCTCGCGGAGCTGGACCACGGGGAGCTGGCGGGCATGACCTGGGACGAGATCGAGGCGGCGTACCCGACGGCGAGAGAAGAGCGGGCCGCGAATCGCTACGGCTGGGCGTTTCCCGGCGGGGAGAGCTATGCGCAGGCCAGGGCACGGGCGCGAAAGGCACTCAGTGCCTGCGGGTGGGCTTCGGAGGGTGCGCCGCTGCTCGTGAGCCACGAGATGATCGGACGGATGCTGCGGGCGGAACTGCGGGGCCTCGACGCATCGAACGCCCTCGGACTCCGGCATCCGCACGGCGTGGTCTTCGAGATCGACGGCGGCTCGGAGCGGATGCTCTGACGCCTTCCGCGTGACGGAATCGGCTCTCGGCTTCGATCAGACAGGGGACGTCTCGTCACCGGGCAGGAGATCGGGACGACGCCGCTTCGTGCGCTCGATCTGCTGCTCGCGGCGCCAGGAGGCGATCGCGCCATGGTTCCCGCTCAGGAGCACATCCGGCACGGAACGCTCTCGCCAGGATGCGGGCTTCGTGTACGAGGGGTACTCCAGAAGACCATCTTCGTGCGACTCTTCGACCAGGCTCTCCGGGTTGCCGACGACCCCGGGGATGAGCCGGCCGATGGCCTCGATCATCGCCATCGTCGCGACCTCTCCCCCGTTGAGGACGTAGTCGCCGAGGCTGATCAGTCGCACCTCGCCCAGGTCCGAGGCGTACTCGAACACCCGCTCGTCGATGCCCTCGTAACGGCCACAACCGAAGACGAGGTGCTCCCGGGTCGCCAACGCTCGCGCGGTCTTCTGCGTGAACACCTCACCAGCGGGCGACGGGAAGATGATGGTGGGTCGCTCGGTGGGCGCTCCCTCGGACGACCCGGCGATCTCATCGAGGGCGAGACCCCACGGCTCGGGCTTCATCACCATGCCGGCGCCGCCGCCGTAGGGGGTGTCGTCGACCGTGCGGTGCCGATCCGAGGTCCAGTCCCGAAGATCCCGGACACGGAGGTCGATCAGGCCGGATTCCTGGGCCTTCCCGAGCAGGGAGAGCGTCAGGCCGTCGAAGTAGGACGGAAAGATGGAGAGGACGTCGATGCGCACGGGGGAACCGTATCAGCGCTCACTCGGCCGCTTCGGCGTCCGAGGGCGTCTGCGGCTCCGCGTCCGCAGCATCAGGAAGCTCTTCGAAGAGTCCGGGGGGCGGGGTCACGATGACGCGCCCTGCCTGAACGTCGACCGTCGGGACGATGGCGGAGACGAACGGCACCATGACCTCATTCTCCCCGGCCTTGACGATGAGGAGGTCCTGCGCGGGAAAGTGCTCCACGCGTACGACCCGGCCGACGACGGTGTCGTCGCGCACGACATCGAGGCCGACGAGCTGGTGGTCGAACCACGCATCGTCCTCGACCTCATCGACGTCCTGGTCGATCCAGAGGATCGCCCTGACGAGGCTGTCTGCGGCGTCGCGATCCTCGACGTCGTCGAAGAAGACGACGGGATTGCCGTTCATGACCCGGTATTCGCGCACCGTGATCTCCTTGCCGTGCCACGGAGATGCCTCTGGCACCTGCAACGTGAAACCGGCACCGGGGACGAATCGTCCCTCAGGGTTGTCGGTGTACAGCTCGAGCTTGAGCCCGCCTTTGAGTCCGTGCGCCTTGACGAGGCGCCCGACACGCAGCTGGTTCTTGCCCTGGTTGCGGTCCTTCGCCACCACGTCAGTCGTCCGCGACATCGACACGGACCCGACGCCCGTCAGCGAGCGCGCTGACGAGGGTGCGAAGGGCCTTCGCGGTGCGGCCGCCGCGCCCGATCACGCGTCCACGGTCATCGGGGTGCACACGCACCTCGAGGAGGTCGCCTCGCGGCGATGTGGACTCGTTGATACGGACATCCTCCGGGTGATCGACGATCCCCTTGACGATGTGTTCGAGCGCGGCGGCGAGCACGACGGATTACTCTGCGTCGGCGGCGGGAGCCGCGTCGGCCTCGGCAGCGGCGGGAGCCTCCTCAGCGGGGGCCTCCACCTTCTTCTCGGCCTTGGGCTTCACGACGGACTTCTTGGCGGCGTCGATCTCGAACGGAACCTTGGGCTCCTTGACCTTGAGCGTGGACTTGGCGTCCTTGTCGCCCTTGA
Source organism: Microbacterium sp. Root1433D1 (assembly GCF_001426835.1). Lineage (NCBI taxonomy): Bacteria > Bacillati > Actinomycetota > Actinomycetes > Micrococcales > Microbacteriaceae > Microbacterium > Microbacterium sp. Root1433D1. The sequence continues at coordinate 685,377 of NZ_LMFN01000002.1, forward strand.
ACTTGCCCCAGTCGCCCGTGATCTTGAGGATGGCGGCGACCTGCTCGGTCGGCTGCGCGCCGACGGAGAGCCAGTACTGCGCACGCTCGGAGTCGACCTCGATGAACGAGGGCTCCTCGGTGGGGTGGTACTTGCCGATCTCCTCGATCACGCGACCATCGCGCTTGGTCTTCGAGTCGGCGACGACGATGCGGTAGTACGGCGCACGGATCTTGCCCAGGCGCTTGAGACGAATCTTGACAGCCACGATTCTCCTGAATTGTGTGGAAGGAAACGAACTGATCGCCTGGAGAGTGGGGTGCACACCCGGCGGAAGCTCAAATGAGTGTGGACACCTGCTGGATAGAGGGTCGAGCAGGTCGTCCGACCCTCTATTCTGCCAGAAGCGCGCGCCAGGCGCGAAACGTGGCGAAACGACCGTTGCCGTGTCGCGCCTCGCCCGTGCCAGACTGTGCGGGTGAAGCTCGAGTTCGCCTCCTCGGCCCGGTCCACCGTCGGCCTCGAATGGGAGATCATGCTCGCGGATCCCGCGACCGGTGATCTCGTCGGACGTGCGCCCGAACTGCTCGCAGCCCTCGAAGCCGAGAGCGCCGATGAGCGCCACACGGTCACGGGCGAACTGCTCACGAACACGATCGAGGTCACGAGCGGCATCGGCGACTCGGTCGCCCATGCGGTCGACGACATCGCGAACGCCATCACCGCGGTGCGTGCGGCGACCGACCCGGCAGGAGTCGAGCTGCTCTCGGCGGGAAGCCATCCATTCGCGCAGTGGTTCGACCAGCAGGTCACCGACAAGTCGCGGTACCACACCCTGATAGAGCGCACCCAGTGGTGGGGGCGGAACATGATGATCTGGGGAATCCACGTCCACATCGGCGTCGAGGACCAGCGCAAGGTGTTCCCCATCATCAACGCTCTCGCCGGGTTCCTCCCCCATCTGCAATCGCTCGCCGCCTCGAGCCCGTTCTGGGCGGGCGAGCGCACCGGCTACGCCTCCAACCGCGCGCTGGTGTTCCAGCAGCTGCCGACCGCGGGACTCCCGTGGCCCCTGCACGACTGGTCGCAGTACGAGTCATACCTCGACGACATGGTGCGCACCGGCGTGATGGCGGATGCCACCGAGGTGCGCTGGGACATCCGCCCGGCACCTCGCTGGGGGACGATCGAGGTCCGCGCGTGTGACGGACTCTCCACGCTGCCGGAGCTCGCCTCGGTCGCGGCGCTCGTGCAGGTCCTCGTCGAGGACTTCTCGCGCCAGCTCGACGAGGGCAAGACCCTTCCGGAGCTTCCCGCCTGGTTCCATCGCGAGAACAAGTGGCGCGCGGCGCGCTACGGGCTGGAGGCGAGAGTGATCGTCGATGCGGCCGGCACCCAGCGCCCTGTGCGCGAGCATCTCGCGGAGACACTCGAAGCCCTCACCCCGACCGCCGTCGAGCTCGGTTGCGGTCGGGAGTTCGGCGGCATCGCCACGATCCTCGACGGCGGGGCGAGCTATGCGCGTCAGCTGGCGGTCGCGGATGCGGCTGGTGGCGAACTCTCGGCGGTGGTACAGCATCTGATCCGCGAGTTCCGCTCAGGACCCGAATCCTCCACGGAGGAGCCGTAGCCGGTGCAGTGATCAGTCCTCGACGAGGCGCCTGGCGAGACCCTCATCCAGGACCACGTCCGTGATGAGTCCCGCGGCCAGGGCCGCGCGAAGACTGACCAACTTCGGTATCCCGGACACGACGCACACGCGACGCGGAACTCGGCGGAGACGGTCCAGACCGGGCCCCGTGGCCCTCGCGTTGACCCGGATGTCCCGCCACGACCCGTCGGAGCGGAAGAACACCGTCGCGACGTCGCCGATCGCGTGATCCTCCCGCAGGCTGCGGTAGTCGTCGCGCCCGAGATATCCGCCGACATAGACCCGGCTCGGTACTTCGGCGGCGGGAGAGCCGAGGCTGAACACCGCGACGTCCATCTTCGCCTGCAGGTCGAGAACACGGCGAGTGCTCCGCTCCCGCCACATCGCCTCACGCGTGGCGGGGTCGTCGAAGAATGCCGGAACCGGGAACTGCTGCACCTGCGCGCCGAAGGCGCTGCCGAACCGCTGCAGGATGTCGCTGGAGTACTCGACCCCCGTCGTCTGGGTATTGCCAGCGCCGTTGAGCTGCACGAAGGTGGTGTTGTGGGTCTCCTTCTGCGTGAGCCCGCGACTCACGGCGCTGATGGTCGATCCCCATGCGACGCCGATGACCATGTTCGAGTCGACGAACTGCGACAGCAGACGTCCGGCTGTCAGCGCGACGCGCTCGAGCCGCTCGACCTCGCTGAGGATCTCCGGCATCGGGACGACGTGAGCGGCGACGCGATGCCGATCGCGGATCCTGTGCTCGAGCATGCCCAGACGCTCCAAGGGTGAATTGATCCGGATGTCCACCAGACCGCTCTCCCGCGCGAAGCTCAGAAGACGCGAGACCGAGGACCGCGAGGTGCCGAGCTCCTTCGCGATGACCTCCATCGTCTTGTCCTGCATGTAGTAGAGCTGCGCGGCGGTGAGCGCCGCGATCAGCTTGCTGTCGCGGGATTCCGCACTTGCACCGACCATGACATCCTCCTCCACCCCGATCCTTGCACATATGTGCAGTGGGCTTGCGCGGGATGCCACACAGGTCGATGCTGGTTGGCAAGTAAGGAAGAGAGGGTCGACGATGATCGATTCGACACACTCGTCAGCGGAGCGCGCAGAGATCCGCGCCGTCCGTGAATCCGGACGCACCAGCGTCCTCGTCATCGGTGGTGGGATCAACGGCATCTCCACCTTCCGCGACCTGGCACTCCAGGGCGTCGATGTCGTGCTGGTCGAACGGGGGGACTTCGCCTCCGGGGCATCCGCCGCGTCGAGCCACATGATCCACGGCGGCATCCGCTACCTCGAGAACGGTGAGTTCCGCCTGGTGCGCGAGTCGGTCGAGGAGCGCAACGGGCTTCTCAAGATCGCCCCGCACTACGTCAAGCCGCTGCAGACGACGATCCCGATCTACTCGACCTTCTCGGGCATCCTCTCCGCTCCCCTGCGGTTCCTGACGCACAAGAGCGGCAAGCCCCAGGAGCGCGGGGCCTTCCTGATCAAGGTGGGCCTGACCATCTACGACACCTTCTCGCGTGACGGCGGGATGGTTCCCCGGCATCGCTTCCTCGGCCGCAAGAAGTCTCTCGCCGAGCTGCCGTCGCTCGACCCGAAGATCAAGTACACGGCGACCTACTACGACGCCTCGATGCACGACCCGGAGCGGCTCGCCCTCGACGTCCTGCAGGACGGGCGCACGGCGCACCCCGGAGCGCATGCCCTCAACTACGTCGAGGCCATCGCCCGTGACGGCGACAAGGTCGTGCTCCGCGACCGCGAGAGCGGCACGGAGTTCAGCGTGCAGGCCGACGTGGTCGTGAACGCCTCCGGCCCCTGGACCGACCTGACCAACGATGCGCTGGGCACCGACACGCGCTTCATGGGCGGCACCAAGGGGTCGCACATCGTCCTCGATCACCCCGAGCTGCTCGAGGCGACGCAGGGACGCGAGATCTTCTTCGAGCACTCCGACGGGCGCATCGTGCTCATCTACCCGCTCAAGGGGCGCGTCCTGGTCGGCACCACCGACATCGACGCCGACCCTCGCGTGGTCCCCGTGTGCACCGAGGAGGAGGTCGACTACTTCTTCGACCTGATCCATCACGTGTTCCCGACGATTCCCGTGGCCCGTGACCAGATCGTCTACAAGTTCTCCGGCATCCGCCCGCTCCCGCGCCACGAGGACACCGCTCCCGGCTTCGTCTCCCGTGACTACCGGATCGAGGTCGACGACAAGGGCGCCGTCCCTCTCGTCAGCCTGGTCGGCGGCAAGTGGACCACGTTCCGCGCCCTCGGTGAGTCGCTGTCCGACGTCGTGCTCGGTCTCATCGAGCGCACCAGGACCGTCTCCACCGCTGGACGGGCCATCGGCGGCGGTCGCGAATTCCCGCGCACCGAGAAGGCCAAGCGCATCTGGATCCAGGAGAACCTGCCCGGAGCCGGGGCTCGCGCCGATCAGCTTCTCGCCCGCTACGGTACCCGCGCCGCTCAGGTCTGGGAGTATGTCGAGCAGGGCACGGACGCACCGCTCGCCGGCGGCGACCTCTCCACGCGTGAACTCGAGTGGATGGTACAGAACGAGATGGTGGCACGCCTGGAAGACGTCGTGCTCCGTCGCACCAGCATCGCCTTCACCGGCGGCGCGAACGCAGAGGTCCTCGACGAGATCGCCGACGCCCTCGCGCCGATGCTCGGTTGGGATCGCTCGCGCCACGACGCCGAGCTCGATCAGACGCGCCAGCTGCTGAACGAACGACACGGACTCGATATCCCGTCCCGCACCCGCGGCTGACGGGGTCTCGGACTGCCGCCCTCCTCGCGGCGCAACTCCCATAACGTGTCGGGGCAGAGGGGCCCCGACACACAAGAAAGGTCAAAGAAGACATGGCTGATGTGAATCTCGGTCTCTACTTCCTCTCCGAGTTGGTCGGCACAGCGATGCTGGTCCTGCTCGGATGTGGTGTCGTCGCCAACGTCGCCCTCGCCAAGAACAAGGGTTTCGGCGGCGGCTTCCTGATGGTCAACTGGGGATGGGGCCTCGCGGTCTTCGCCGGTGTGCTCGTCTCCGCGTACTCCGGTGCGATCCTCAACCCGGCCGTCGGTATCGGCCTTCTGCTGGCTGGCAAGATCAGCTTCGTCATGTTCCTCACGGCCACGGCCGCGGAGCTCGTCGGAGCGATCCTCGGTGCGATTGTCGTATGGCTCGCGTACAAGCAGCACTTCGATGAGGAGCCGGAGGCCGCCAACAAGCTCGGCGTCTTCTCCACCGGCCCCGCGATCCGTTCCTACGGTTGGAACCTCGTCACCGAGATCATCGGCACCTTCGTTCTCGTTTTCGTGATCTTCGCGTTCGCCGACTACGGCGACATCGAGGTCGGCACGCCCGGAGGCCTCGGACCGCTCACCGCGCTTCCCGTCGCGCTCCTCGTGGTCGCGATCGGCGCCTCTCTCGGTGGTCCGACCGGCTACGCGATCAACCCCGCTCGTGACCTCGGTCCGCGCATCGCTCACGCGATCCTCCCGATCAAGGGCAAGGGCTCCAGCGACTGGTCCTACTCGTGGGTGCCGGTGGTCGGTCCGTTCATCGGTGGTGCACTCGCCGCCGCCGCAGCGCCCGTCCTGCTGCACCTCGCCTGAACGACCTGAATTCAAAGGAGAACACAATGGCTGACTACATCCTCGCCATCGACCAGGGAACGACTTCGAGCCGCGCGATCATCTTCGACAAGAAGGGCAGCATCATCGCGACGGGTCAGAAGGAGCACGAGCAGATCCTGCCGAAGGCCGGCTGGGTCGAGCACGACGCCTCCGAGATCTGGCGCAACGTCCAGGAGGTCATCGGTCTGGCCCTCAGCCGGGCCGACCTCACCCGTCACGACATCGCGGCGGTGGGCATCACCAACCAGCGCGAGACCGCGGTGGTGTGGGACAAGACCACGGGAAAGCCCGCCTACAACGCGATCGTGTGGCAGGACACGCGCACGCAGGACATCGTCGACCGTCTGGCTGCGGACGGTGGAGTCGAGCGGTTCAAGCCCGTCGTCGGACTGCCGCTCGCGACGTACTTCTCTGGTACCAAGATCGCCTGGATCCTGGAGAACGTCGACGGCGCACGCGAGAAGGCCGAAGCCGGTGACCTGATCTTCGGCACCACCGACAGCTGGGTGCTGTGGAACCTCACCGGCGGTGTCGACGGCGGTGTGCACGTGACCGACGTCACTAACGCCTCGCGGACGATGTTCATGGACCTCGAGACGCTCGAGTGGCGCGACGACATCCTCGAAGCGTTCGGCGTGCCGCGCTCGATGATGCCGGAGATCCGCTCCTCCTCCGAGGTCTACGGTGCCGCGGAGGACTCCTCCCTGCTGCGCGAGACCCCGATCGCCGGCATCCTGGGTGACCAGCAGGCGGCGACGTTCGGTCAGGCGGCGTTCCAGAAGGGCGAGAGCAAGAACACCTACGGCACCGGCTGCTTCCTGATCTTCAACACGGGCGAGGAGATCGTCCACTCGAAGAACGGGCTGCTCACGACCGTCGGCTACAAGCTCGGCGACCAGCCGACGCACTACGCGCTCGAGGGCTCCATCGCAGTCACCGGATCCCTGATCCAGTGGCTGCGCGACCAGCTCGGCATCATCTCGTCGGCCCCCGAGGTCGAGGAGCTGGCCGAGAAGGTCGAGGACAACGGCGGCGTGTACATCGTGCCCGCGTTCTCGGGTCTGTTCGCTCCGTACTGGCGTCCGGACGCCCGCGGCGCGATCGTCGGTCTCACCCGCTACGCGAACAAGAACCACATCGCTCGCGCAGCGCTCGAGGCCGTCGCCTTCCAGACGCGTGATGTGCTGGACGCCGTGAACGCGGACGCCGGCGTGGACCTCACCGAGCTCAAGGTCGACGGCGGCATGGTCGCGAACGACGCGCTCATGCAGTTCCAGGCGGATGTCCTCGGTGTTCCGGTCGTTCGGCCGGTCGTCGCCGAGACCACGGCACTCGGTGCGGCCTACGCCGCGGGACTCGCGGTCGGGTTCTGGAACGGTCTGGACGACCTCTCTGCCAACTGGCAGGAGGACAAGCGCTGGGAGCCGTCGATGGAGGAAGCCGAACGCGACCGTCAGCTTCGTCTGTGGCGCAAGGCGATCACGAAGTCGATGGACTGGGTCGACGACGACGTGAAGTAGTCGTCTTCAGTGCGAGGCGGGTTCGGAGTTCATCTCCGGACCCGCCTCGTCGTATGCGGGGGCATCCACGAGGGCATCCACGACCGCGACGAATGCTCGAGCGACCTGACGCGCTGCCGCAGCGTCCCAAGCGAGGTACTCCACGCGCACCGGGCCGCCGTGCACCTGGGCTGTGACCACGTGCGCCGCAGAGCGGGCCACGGTCCCCGGTGCGAGAAGGGTCACTGCCAGGCCCGCCTCGACCAGACCGAGGATGAGGGTCGCTGAATCGGCCTCGAACGCGACGTCACGGCTCAGCCCCGCCGCGAGGAAGGCGCCATCGCTCTGCGCACGGCCGGAGGTGCCGGCCGGGAAGTCGGCGAAGGTCATCCCGGCCAGGTCCGAGAGTTCCACAGCACTCGAGCCGCCCCGTGGATGCCCCGGCGGGAACACCACGACGAGGCGCTCACGAGAGAGCACGCGTGAGGCGACACCTTTCGGCGGCACCCCTTCACGCAAACCGAGCAGGGCCACGTCGAGTTCGCCGCTGCGGAGCTTCGTCGTGAGGGTGTCGCTGTTGCCGACCTGCAATTCCACTCGCACCCGAGGATGCGCCGCACGGTACGTGACGAGCAGCGCAGGCACATCGACGGCGGTCACCGTCGGGATCACACCGATCCGGAGCGTGCCCTCCACGACACCGTCGGCGGCGGCAGCGTCCTCCTTCGCCTCCTCCGCGGCACGAAGCGCGATGCGCGCGTGGGCGACGAACGCCGCCCCTGCTTCACTCAGGCGGACGCTCCGGCTGGATCGGACGAACAATCGACGACCGAGTTCTCGCTCCAGCGATGCGATCTGGTGACTCAACGCCGATTGCGTGACGAAGCACCGCTCGGCCGCTCGCGTGAAGCTCAGGGTGTCGGCGACTTCCACGACATAGCGAAGCTGCTGGAGTTCCATGCTTCCATGATGTGGGGTCATCGATGACGTGACAACCATGCGTTGGACTCATCTACGTCGCGGACGCAGGCTGGAATCATGAACCGCCTGACCTTGGTGTTGTCGACCGCACTTGCCCCCATCGCCTGGGGAACCACCTACCTGGTCACCACAGATCTGCTTCCCGCCGGCCATCCGCTGTTCGCGGGGCTCCTCCGTTCACTCCCCGCGGGGCTGCTCGCCGTCCTCATCAGTCGTCGACTCCCCCACGGCTCCTGGTGGTGGAAGTCTCTCGCACTCGGAGCGCTCAACATCGGCGCCTTCTTCCCGCTGCTCTTCCTCGCCGCCGAGCGACTCCCGGGAGGCGTCGCCGCCGCCGTCGCCGGTGCACAGCCGCTCATCGTCCTGGCACTCGGAGCTCTGGTACTGCACGAACGGATCCGACCGCTCACCGCTGCCGCAGCGGCCGTCGGCGCGGGAGGAGTGGCTCTGGTGGTCCTGGGGCCCGCCGCCGAGCTCGACCTCTGGGGAATCCTGGCTGCCCTCGGGGGCGTCACGGCGACGGGTGTCGGGATGATCCTGACCAAGCGCTGGGGCCGTCCCATCGGGGTGGGCCCCGTGTCCTACGCCGGTTGGCAGCTCAGCGCGGGCGGCCTGTTGCTGCTGCCGCTCACGCTGATCGTCGAGGGCGTGCCGGCGACGATCGACGGCGGTGCAGCCCTCGGATACCTGTGGCTGGCCACCGCCGGGGGGATCGTCGCCTACACGCTGTGGTTCCGCGGTGTGCAGCAGCTGCCGGTGATCGCCCCGGGCCTTCTGGCCCTGCTCTCCCCCATCGTCGCGACGGTCCTGGGCGTGCTGATCTCGGGCGAGCGGTTCACGCCGCTGCAGGCGACCGGGTTCGTGCTCACCCTCGGCGCTCTGGTGCTGGGACAGCTCGTCTCGCGGCCGAAGCCGCCTCACGCTCGAAGCACGCAGGCGACGGTGTCGCCGTCTCTCACAGCGCCGCGCTGAAAGAGCTCAGCTCTTGCCGAAGAGCTTCTGGATCTCCGCGAGGTCCGCCTCGCTCGGAGCCTTCGCCGCTCCGCCGCCGAGACCGAACCCGGAACCGGTGGGCGTCGCGGATGACGCGATCCCCGCATTCTCGGCCGCGCGCTTGGCGGGGTTTCCCGAGCGGGAGCCGCCGGAGGACTTGGCCTTCTTGCCGCGCTTGGAAGATGCACCGGGACGCCCCATGCCGGGAACGGCTCCCATACCGGGGATGTTGGGAGTGCCGCCACGAGCAACGGTCTTCATCATCTTCGCGGCCTGCTCGAAGCGCTGCACGAGCTGGTTGACATCGGTGACCGTCATCCCGGAACCGCGTGCGATACGCAGACGGCGTGATCCGTTCAGGACCTTGGGGTTGCGTCGCTCGCCCGGCGTCATCGAGCGGATGATGGCTTCGGTGCGGTCGATCTCACGCTCGTCGAAATCTTCGAGCTGCTGCTTCATCTGCCCCATGCCCGGGAGCATCCCGAGCATCTTCTTCATCGAGCCCATCTTCTTCATCTGCTGAAGCTGGTCGAGGAAGTCCTCGAGCGTGAAGGCCTCGGTCGCGAGCTTCTCGGCCATCTTCATGGCCTCTTCCTCATCGAAGGCCTGCTGCGCCTGCTCGATGAGGGTCAGGATGTCGCCGAGGTCGAGGATGCGGCTCGCCATACGGTCGGGGTGGAACGGCTCGAGGTCTTCGAGACGCTCGCCCGTCGAGGCGAAGATGATCGGGCGGCCGGTGACGGAGGCCACCGAGAGTGCGGCGCCACCGCGGGCGTCGCCGTCGAGCTTCGACAGCACGACTCCGGTGAAGTCGACACCCTCCTGGAACGCCTTGGCGGTGTTCACGGCGTCCTGACCGATCATCGCGTCGATGACGAACAGGACCTCATCCGGGTTCACAGCCTTGCGGATGTCGGCGGCTTGCTTCATGAGCTCGGCATCGACGCCGAGACGGCCGGCGGTGTCGATGATCACGACGTCGTGCTGCTGCCGTCGCGCGTACTCGACGCCGTCACGCGACACCTTCACGGGATCGCCGACGCCGTTGCCCGGCTCCGGTGCGTAGACAGATGCGCCGGCCTGCTCCGCGACGACCTGGAGCTGGGTGACCGCGTTCGGGCGCTGGAGGTCAGCCGCGACGAGCAGCGGCGTGTGCCCCTCACCCTCGAGCTGCTTGGCGAGCTTGCCTGCGAAGGTGGTCTTACCGGAGCCCTGCAGGCCCGCGAGCATGATCACGGTCGGCGCGGTCTTCGCGAACTGCAGACGACGCTGCTCTCCGCCGAGGATCTGCACGAGTTCCTCGTTGACGATCTGCACGACCTGCTGGGCCGGGTTCAGCGCCTTGTTGACCTCGTCGCCGAGGGCGCGTTCGCGCACCTTCGCCGTGAATTCCTTGACGACCACGAGCGCGACGTCGGCGTCGAGCAGGGCGCGTCGGATCTCGCGCACGGTGCCGTCGACGTCGGCCGCGGTGAGCTTTCCCTTCGTGCGCAGATTGCGGAAGGTCTCGGTGAGCCGATCGGAGAGCGTGCCAAATGTAGCCATGGTGCTCTGATTCTACGCGAGCGGCGGCCGGTTGCTCAGCGCCGTGCGGACTCAGGACCAGGGCAGGTCGTGGATCGTCCCCAGCGCTTCCCGGAGGACGGTCTCGGGAGTGCCGCGTCCGGCTCCCTGTTCCGCCCAGACCCGCAAGGATGACAGCACCGCCGCCGCGTGAGCGGCCCCCAGGATATCGGCGCGGATGACATCGACCCCGGCGGCGGACGCCGCACGCGACACCGCCGTGGACAGGCGGGCGAGGCGGAGTCCGGTGTCGCGGACGAGCTCGTCCTCCAACCCCATCGCCCGAGCGTTCCGAAGAGCGAGCGCGAGCGGATCAGGGGCGAAGTCGTGCACCACACGCAGCAGGATGTCGCGAACCTCGTCCCCGGTCGCTGCCCTGTCGAGCCGCTCGAGAGAAGCGATGGCCTGACCGATGCGCTCGTCGACACCCGACCACAGCACGTCGCTCTTCGAAGCGAAGTAGTTGAAGAAGCTGGATCGGCTGACGCCGGCGCGCTGGGTGATGTCAGCGACTGACGTGGCGTCGTATCCGCGTTCGAGGAAGAGCTCGCACGCAGCTTCTGCGAGCGTCTCTCGCGAAGACGCCTTGGGGCGACCGGCCCTGCCAGGGGAACTCATGCCCTCACGCTACCGCGAGGACCACCACGACGACGCCGTCGGCAGTGCGGAGGGGTATTGTTGTTCCCAGTCCATTTACTCAAGGAAAGCGGTTCTGCGATGCTCGAGATCCTCACCCCTGGATTCGCTCCGACGCCCGTACCGTACCTCGACGGATGGGATCTTCAGCGCCGTATCCACGCCGATGTCGTCGGACGTACACGTCCGGACACACTGATCCTCCTCGAGCATGAGGCGGTGTACACCGCGGGAAAGCGGACGGAACCGCAGGAGCGCCCACAGGACGGGACTCCCGTGATCGACGTGGACCGCGGCGGCAAGATCACCTGGCACGGCCCCGGGCAACTCGTGGGATATCCGATCGTCCGCCTCGTCGAGCCCATCGATGTCGTCGCCCATGTGCGCCGGCTCGAGCGCGTGCTCATCGATGTGCTGCGCCCGTTCGGCGTCGACGGCTATCAAGTGGACGGCAGAAGCGGCGTCTGGGTGCGCCGGCCGCTCTCCGAAGACAAGGTCGCAGCGATCGGGGTGCGCGTGCAACAGGGAGTGACGATGCACGGCTTCGCCATCAACTGCGACAACTCGCTGACGGCGTTTCGCGGAATCATCCCGTGCGGGATCACCGACGCCGGGGTCACGACGGTGAGCGAGGTGGTCGGCTCCGCCGTCTCCCCGCTCGACCTCGTCGACGCCGTCACCCGCGCCTTCCTGGCCGAGTACGCGACCACTGAACTGACAGGAGCCACCGCATGACCGCCGCACCCGAGGGGCGCAAGCTCCTGCGCCTGGAGATCCGCAACGCCGAGACGCCGATCGAGCGCAAACCGGAGTGGATCAAGACCAAGGCGAAGATGGGCCCCGAGTACACGGCCCTGCACTCCCTCGTGAAGAGCGAGGATCTGCACACGGTGTGCCAGGAGGCCGGCTGCCCGAACATCTACGAATGCTGGGAGGACCGGGAGGCGACCTTCCTCATCGGCGGTTCTCAGTGCACGCGCCGGTGCGACTTCTGCCAGATCGACACCGGGAAGCCCGCCGACTACGACACCGATGAGCCGCGTCGTGTCGCCGAGAGCGTGGTCCGCATGAACCTGCGCTACGCGACCGTGACGAGCGTGGCGCGCGACGACCTGCCAGACACCGGTGCATGGCTCAACGCCGAGACGGTGCGCAAGATCCACGAGCTCAATCCGAACACCGGGGTCGAGCTGCTCGCCAACGAGCACAACGCCGATCCGGCATTCCTCGGCCAGATCTTCGACGCCCGTCCCGAGGTGTTCGCGCACAACGTCGAGACCGTACCCCGCATCTTCAAGCGCATCCGTCCCGCCTTCCGCTACGAGCGGTCCCTGAACGTGCTCACCCAGGCGCGAGACGCGGGGCTGATCACCAAGTCGAACCTCATCCTCGGGATGGGCGAGGAGCCGGAAGAGGTCGTCCAGGCGCTGAACGACCTGCACGACGCCGGATGCGACATCATCACGATCACGCAGTACCTGCGCCCCTCACCTCGTCATCTCCCGGTCTCGCGGTGGGTGAAGCCCGCGGAGTTCGTCGAGTTCAAGGAGGAGGCGGAGCGTATCGGTTTCCTCGGCGTCCTCGCCGGTCCCCTTGTGCGGTCCTCGTATCGGGCCGGGCGTCTGTGGGCGCAGTCGATGCGGTCGAAGGGCCGCGAGATCCCCGCCCACCTGTCGCACATCGCGGACAGCGCAGACCTCGGTTTCGCCCAGGCCGTCTGACCCGGACGCGCTCCGAGGTGTGGCTCAGTCCGCGCTCATGACGGACTGCACGCTGCCGTCCGAGCCGAGGTTCACCAGCAGCACGTCGTCCGTCGAGCTGTCGTCGAGGGCGTACTCGAGCACCGCGAAGGGCTCGGACCCTCCGTGCTCATCAGCGAGGATGGTCATGCTCATCAGGCGCAGGGAACGGATGATGTCGACCGCCGCGTCGCCGGACACGTCGACGAGGACGTCGGGAAGATCATCGCCGTACGTCTCCTGCTGCTGAAGGATGTACTCGGTCACCTCACTGGTGCGGTCGTCGACTTCGGCGAGCATGCCGCGCCGGGCGGTGTCGTCGACGCTCTCCAAGCCAGCGATGAGCGAGGCGGCGATGTCGAGCGCATCGGCGGACACGTCGTCCTGATCCGGCGCGGTCAGATCGACGGTGACGCTCTGGTCGCCGAGCTCCACGGTCTCCGACCAGAAGATCGAGCCGTCGGGACCCGAGGACAGGAGTCCGAAGTAGTCGTGTTCGATCGCCATAACGCTATGAAACCAGCCTCGTGCTCACTGCGGTAGTCCCGTCATCAACCGACCAATGACTGGACGAACACATGGGGGGTGAAACCGGTCAGATCGTCGATACCCTCGCCCTGGCCGAGCAGCTTGACCGGGATCCCGGTGCGCTCCTGCACGGCCAGCACGAAGCCGCCCTTGGCAGAGCCGTCGAGCTTGGTGAGGACGAGTCCGGTGACGCCGGCGTGCTCGAGGAAAGCCTCGGCCTGCATCACGCCGTTCTGGCCCGTGGTGGCATCGAGCACGAGGAGCACCTCACTGATCGGGGCCTGCTTCTCGATCACGCGCCGGACCTTCGAGAGCTCATCCATGAGGCCGCCCTTGGTGTGCAGACGCCCCGCCGTGTCGATGATGGCGATCTCGATGCCTTCACGCTTGGCGTACTCGACCGTCTGGAAGGCGACGGATGCCGGGTCCTGGCCCTCCTGCTGCGGACGCACGATCGCGGCCCCGCCGCGCTGCGCCCACGTCGCGAGCTGCTCGACCGCTGCCGCGCGGAAGGTGTCGGCCGCGCCCACGACCACGCTGCGCTGATAGCCGCGGAGGAACTTCGTGAACTTGCCGATCGTCGTCGTCTTGCCCACGCCGTTGACACCGACGACGAGCACGACAGCGGGACGCTCCGTGAGCTTCAGCGTCGTGTCGAACTTGGCGAAGTGCTCCTCGAGGGTCTCCCGCAGCATGCGCTGAAGGTCCTTGGGGTCGGTAGTGCGGTACCGTTCGACCTTCGCGCGCAGCTCGTCGACGACGCGCTCGCTGATGTCAGGTCCGAAGTCGGCTGTGATGAGAGCCGTTTCGAGGTCCTCCCAGGTCGTCTCATCGATGGTGGGCTTGACGAACATGCCGCGCAGTGCGCGACCAAGAGACCAGGACTTCTCCGCCATCACTCCAGCCTACGGGTTGCGCGGGTGGATGCTCCGCGCGAGGCGGTTCGATCCGCTAAACGGCCGCTGCCGCTCGATCTCCGACACGTTGCCCCACGACCGCCGAGACGCCGTCCTGGCGCATCGAGACGCCGTAGAGCGCATCGGCGATCTCCATGGTGCGCTTCTGATGCGTGATGACCAGCAGCTGCGAGCTCTCCCTCAGCTGCTCGAAGACGGTGAGCAGCCGGCCGAGGTTCGCATCGTCCAGAGCGGCCTCGACCTCGTCCAGGATGTAGAACGGGCTCGGCCGCGCCTTGAAGATCGCGACCAGCAGCGCCACGGCCGCCAACGACCGCTCCCCGCCGGAGAGGAGGGAGAGGCGCTCGATCTTCTTCCCGACCGGCCGGACGGACACCTCGATGCCCGTCGTCAGCATGTTGTCGGGGTCCGTCAGCGAGATGCTCCCTGTCCCACCGGGGAACAGCAGAGGGAAGACCTGCCCGAACGCCTCCTTCGTGTCTTCGAAGGCACTGGCGAAGATCGTCTGCATCCGCTCATCGAGATCGGTGATGATCGTCAGGAGGTCTTGGCGCGTCTGGGTGAGGTCGGCCAGCTGCTCGGTGAGGAAGGCGTGCCGCTGCTCGAGAGCGGCGAACTCCTCGAGTGCCAGCGGGTTCACGCGACCGAGCTGGGCGAGTTTGCGCTCCGCTTCGGCGAGACGACGCTGCTGGATGCGACGGTCGAACGGTATGGCGGTGTCATCCGTGTGCTCATCGCCGTCGTGCGGCGCCACGCCCGGATCGCGCGGGACCAGCTGGTCAGGACCATATTCCGCAACGAGAATATCTTCGTCGAGAGCCAGCTCGGAAGCGACGCGCTCGAGAAGGCTGTTCAGGTGGAGCTTCTTCTCGTGGATCTGCAGCTCGAGTCCGTGCACGCTCTCGGTGAGTCCGGCGAGCCGCTCCCGAAGAGAGCTCTCCTGCGCGCGCAGGGCGACGAGTTCCTGATTCTGCGCCGATCGCGCAGCTTCAGCCTCGCGCAGAGCGAGGCGCGCCTCCGTGACCGAGCGATCCAGTGAGTCGAGGATGCGAGGCAGTTCTTCGGCCACACCCGACGCCGCCTCTCGCTGCGCACGGCGGATGACCGCTCGGCGCGCAGCCTCGGCCGCGGCATCCCTCTCGTGCTCGCGCTGCCGCTCCAGGCTCGTGACCCTCGACTGCGCCGCACGCACGCGCTCACGCAGGGTCTCGATCTCGAGCCGTGCCCGTACCTCACCCTCTCGTGCGAGTTCCAAAGCTTCGAGCAGCCCATCTCGCGCGGAGGCATCGAGCACGGGACGCGGCGCGGAGATCGCGTCGTCCAGCGCCGCCTTCGCCGACTCGGCCTTGGCCTCGGCCTCGGCGACGGCGGACTGCGCCTGTGCGAGCCCCGTCTCGAGGCGCTCGCACTCGGCGACAGCGGATTCGTGGCGCACCGTGACGCGGTTGACCTGCTCGGCGTGGGTGGCCAGAGCCGCATCGTGCTCCCGAAGTGCCCGCAACGCGTCCTTGGCCTGACGTCTGGTCGTCTCGACCGCCTCGTTCGCCTCCTCGCGCGCTTCGCGGAGTGAGTCGACGACGATCTGGATCTCGGCGAGCCGCTCGGTCGCGGCGTCCCTCTCGGCAGCGAGCTCCAAGCGGGAGCGCTCTCCCCCGGAACCAGTGCGCAAGGTCTGGGCCGTGACGACCTCACCCGCGACCGTGACGATGGTCGTGAAGGTGTCGCCCGTCGCATCGAGAGCCGCTCGTGCCGCCCGCGCCGAGTCCAGATCGTCGGCGATCAGCACATGGGACAACACGCCGAGCACGCCGTCGGGAGCCGTGACCGTGTCGACGGCGGGCGTGACCCCTGCGACGACGGGGAGCACCGGGTCGGGTCTGAACGCGTCAGCGATGACGAAGTCGACCACGCCCCTCCGCTGCTCCGCTGCATCCATCGCCAGTGCGAAAGCGTCGGCAGCCGTGTCGATGAGCACGCCCTCCGCGAGCGGACCGAGGACCGCGGCGATAGCGGCCTCGAAACCGGCGCGCACCTGCACGGCATCGCCGACGAGGCCGCGCACGCCCTTGCCACCCGCTCTGACGATCTCGGCAGCGCCACCCGACAATGCGAGCGCGCTGCTCAGAGCCGATGCCTTCGCCGTCAGAGAGTCGACTTCGCGCTCGGCGGCGTGCAGGCGCTCCCGAAGGGCCTCGCGCTCGGACTCCGCAGCCGTCGCGGCGCGCTGTGCGCTCTCGTAGGCGGCCGCGTGTTCGGCCGCCGTTCCTTCGGGCGCCTCCGCGTCGTCGATGGACTCGAGGGCCTGCGCGGCTTCGCGTCGGCGCACGTTCGCCGCCTCGAGGGCGTTCTCCTGACGGAGCACCGCTCCCCGGACAGCAGCGAGGGCGGATGCGGCGGCATCCGCAGTTCCGCGCAGAGCCGACACCCGCATGTCGTATGCGGAGACGAGGGCGCTCTGCTCGGCGATGTCGACGTCGAGCGTGTCGAGTTCGGCACGCGCGTGCACCACTTCGCGACTGGCCGCTGCCGCCGCATCCTGGGCATCTCCGAGACCGGCCGAGATCAGATCGATCTCCTCCTTGGCCTCGTCGATCGTGGCCTGCGTGACCGTGACCGCGGTGACCGCGGCGTCGTCGTCTTCGGTACCGAGGAGGGCGAGCCGCTGATTCGCGAGCGTGAAGAGGCCACGCATGCGCTCCTGCACCTGCTCGAGGCCGAACGCCACGCTGCGTGCCTCGTCGACGGCGACGGAATTCTGATCCTGCTCCAGTCGCGCGATGCTCGCGCGCACGGTCTCGGCCTGGTCCGAGAGCACCAGCCGCTCGGTGTGGCGCTCGTGCTCCGTGCGCGTGTGATCCGCGAGTGCGGCGCGCAGGGCGACGACGTCATCGGCGAAGATACGAGCCTTGGCATCGCGCACGACCGCAGCGATCGTCTGCGCCTCCCGGGCGATCTCGGCCTGGCGTCCCAACGGCTTGAGCTGCCTGCGGATCTCGCCGGCGAGGTCGCTCAGGCGGGTGAGGTTGGTCTCCATCGCATCGAGCTTGCGGAGGGTCTTCTCCTTGCGTCGGCGGTGCTTCAAGATTCCCGCCGCTTCCTCGATGAACCCGCGGCGATCTTCCGGAGACGCCTGGAGCACCGTGTCGAGACGGCCCTGGCCGACGATCACGTGCATCTCGCGGCCCAGGCCGGAGTCGCTCAGAAGCTCCTGCACATCGAGGAGACGGCATCCCTCGCCGTTGATCGCGTACTCACTGGAACCGTTGCGGAAGAGCGTACGGCTGATCGTCACCTCGGCGTACTCGATCGGCAACGCGCCGTCGGCGTTGTCGATCGTCAGCTGCACCTCGGCGCGACCGAGCGGACCGCGCGTCGACGTTCCGGCGAAGATGACGTCTTCCATCTTGCCGCCACGCAGCGTCTTCGCACCCTGCTCGCCCATCACCCAGGCCAGGGCGTCGACGACATTCGACTTGCCCGAGCCGTTCGGACCGACGATGCAGGTGACACCGGGCTCGAAGACGAAACTCGTCGGCTGCGCGAACGACTTGAACCCCTTGAGAGTCAGGCTCTTCAGATGCATGCGGGCACCGCTCGTCCGGGGAGAATCACGCGGCTACGCTACCGGAATCACGCGGTTTCAGCCTTATCCCGCGCGGGCGGCGAGAGAACTCGAGCACCAGACGACACGCCGAGCGGGACCACATGTGCTTGACGCCCGCCCGCTGGATTCGCTACGGTTGCGTCCGGATCGCCACACGAAAGGAGGTTACCGATGATTACGACTCAGCTCAACGCACAGGCCACTGGCCTCGCCGCGCCCGCGCACTTCGCGCCGCGCCACGCGTTCTCGGTAACCGCCGGCGTCCGCATCAGCGCTCTCTCGTAGAACCGCACACCGAGATTCCGTGCCCGTAGTGGGCTCTATCCGGTCGGCTCTTCCGCGCCCCGTCTGCTGACCTGCATCCCAGGTCACGGCTCATCCCCGCGTGCGGGGCCACTTTTGCGTGACCCCGTCGCCCCGCGTTCTTCCGCATCGCTCCTGGCCGCTTCCTCGGTCGACGTGCGGTGCTTCCGCATCCATCACCGCCTTTCTCTCGAAGGAACCATCGTGAACACCACGTTGCATCGCAGCGACATCCACCCGCCCGATATCGAGGACCGCGAGGTCCTCCAGATCCCCCACCCCGACGAGCTGCGTCGCCTGTCGCTCGCAGATCGTCTCTCCCTCCGGATCGGCCTCTGGCTCTTCCAGAGGGCGCAGCGCCCCCGGCGTCCGCGCCGCGGCCTGCACATCGATCCGGCAGACATGCTTCTGCTCGGTGAGCAGCGTCATCGCTCCGCCGCGGAATCCCAGGCACTGCTGATGTTCGACCTGCAGCGCGGAATGCGCTGATGATCGGGCGTCGGTGATGCTCGTCTCTCCTCCGATGGTTCCCCACCCCCGCCTGCTCCGTGCGGGCGGGGGCGGGGAACCATCGCCGGGGCCTCACCGCCGGCACTCTCCCCCGCTCCGCCCGTCGCGGAGCTCACCCGCTGGAAACACCTACGAAGGAAACATCACATGACGACCGTCGAACCGACGATCACGCCGCTGATCGTGCCGGTCTCCCTGGACGCCGATGACGCGGCCGACTTCCGCGCCTGCGCCGCACTCAACCGCCAGATCTGCGATGAACTGGTCGGCCTCCCCGATCTCGCCTCCACAGCCGAGCAGATGCTGCCCGGATGGCAGGACCAGACAGACGCACTCCACCGGGGGTTCGTCGCCCGCATCGACGGGCAGATCGTCGGCATGATCACGATCTACATCGCCCTCGAAGATGAGGCTCACGCGATCGAGTTCGACCTGCTGGTGCCGCGCGAACACTGGGGGCAGGGCATCGAGGATGCCCTGCTCGCGCAGGCAGAAGCCGAGGCGCGGGTACATGATCGAAACGTCCTGCAGACCTGGACGCTGCATCGTCCGGAGGGCGCGGAGCGCATGCTCGTGCCGCGCACGAAGTGGGGACGGATCCCGGCGACTCCGCTCTCCGACCTCGTCGAGAGCGACGGCTACGTGCTCGAGCAGGTCGAGCGCAACAGCGAGTACGACCTCCACGCGGACCCCGCTCCCCTGCGCGCAGCGCTGACGGACGCGACCGCGTTCGCCGGCCCCGACTACCGCGTCCTCGAATGGGATATGCCGACTCCGCCCGAACTCCGGGACGGCTTCGCGGACGTCCTCGCCCGGCTGTCGACGGATGCGCCGAGCGGCGACATGGACTTCGCCGAGGAGAGCTGGGACGCCGATCGCGTCGCCCGCCGGGAGGCGAGGATCCTGAGCTCCGGTCAAGCCGTCTCCGTGGTCGCGGTACAGCACGTTCCGACGGGAGAGCTCGTCGCCTACAACGAGCTGGTCATCGCCGCGGACCGCACCGGTGTCACGGAACAGTACGGCACCCTGGTGCGCAAGGACCACCGCGGGCATCGTCTGGGCACGATCGTGAAGTGCGCGAACCTGCTTCGCTGGCGCGAGCTGATGCCGCACTCCACCGTCGTCTCGACCTTCAATGCGGAGGAGAACAGGCCGATGCTGAGCATCAACGAGGCGATCGGCTTCGTGCCCGTCTCGTACGCCGGGGCGTGGCAGAAGATGATCTGACGAGCGCGCGGACCCGATCTCATTCTTCGGGATGACGTCGGGTCCGCACCGTCATCCGCCGGAGCGATGACGGCACCGCGGCGGGTGGCGAGGCTGGAAGCATGAACACTCCCGTGATCGAAGCCCACGCCCTCATCAAGACCTTCGGGACCACGCGCGCTCTCGCCGGCGTCGATCTGGCGATCCATCGAGGCGAATCCGTGGCGATCATGGGCGCCTCCGGCTCCGGCAAGACGACGCTCCTGCACGTCCTGGCTGGAATCACGGCGCCTGATGCCGGCAGCGTCGTCTTCCGCCCCGCCGAGGGCGCCCCCATCGAGGTGACCGCGCTCAGCGAGTCCGCACGCTCCCGTCTGCGTCGCGAGAGGTTCGGGTTCGTCTTCCAACAGGGTCTTCTCATTCCCGAGCTGACGGCAGTGGAGAACGTCGCGCTGGCGTCCATGATCAACGGTGTCCGCCGCCAGGACGCCGTGCAGCACGCGGCGTCGTGGCTCGCGGCTCTCGGGCTCGCCGGGATGGAGGATCGTCGCATCGGCGAGCTCTCCGGCGGACAGGCCCAGCGCGTCGCCATCGCCCGCGCTCAGGCGACCGGCGCAGAGCTCGTCTTCGCCGACGAGCCCACGGGCGCCCTCGATTCGACGACGTCCTCCGAGGTCATGGACGCCCTCCTGTGGTCGACGACCGGGCAGGGACGCACACTCGTCGTGGTCACGCACGATCCCGACGTCGCCGCCCGCTGCACACGCACGGTCGCCGTGCGCGACGGACGCATCATCTCGTCGGCGGTGGCCGCATGAACCGCAACGTCCTCGCCCTCCTGCTGCGGCCTGCTCCCGGCCAGAACAGCGTCCTCGCGCTGCCGGTGGTCGCCTTCGCCGTGGTGACGATGCTGGTCCTCACGGTCATCGGGGGTGCGCAGTCCTTCTGGGGATGGACGGATGAGATCGCTCCCCTCTACCAGGCCCTCGCGGCCATCGCGCTGGTCCTGCTGGTGGTGCCGCTGATGTCCCTCGGTGGCGCGGCGGCCCGGCTCTCCGCACGTCGACGAGACGAGCGGCTCTCCACCCTCCGCCTGCTCGGAGTGTCACCGGCCGGAGTCACGATCGCCACCGTCGCGGAGTCGGTGCTCGTGGCTGCGGTCGGCGCTCTCGCCGGTGTCATCGGGCACGTCGCGATCAGCCCTCTCATCGGGCTGATCCCGTTCCGGGGCGAAGCACTCGGGTTCGCAGCCGTCGTTCTTCCGCCGCTGCAGACCGTGATCGTCGTCGCGGCCGTGCTCGCACTCGCAGCCACCAGTGCCGTCATCGGCCTTCGACGCGTCGTCATCTCGCCCTTGGGCGTGCGCACGCGCACGGATGTGCCACCGGTGCACTGGATTCGCGCCGTGATCGCCGCCGGTGCGATCGCAATCGCCTTCGTGCTGATCAAGGTGTTCCCCTCGGTCGGCGGCCTGTTGATGACGATCGTCATCCTCGCCGGGCTGTTCGCAGCTGCGCTGGCGGTGCTGAATCTGGTCGGCCCGTGGGTGCTCAAAGTCTCAGCGGGACGCCAGCTGCGCCGCGCCGAACGTCCCGAGCGACTGCTCGCCGCGCGGATCGTGCTGGATTCTCCGAAGGCGGCCTGGCGTCAGGTCGGAGGCATCGCGATGGCGAGCTTCATGGCCGTGTTCGCCGGCACGGGAGTCGCCCTGCTGAACATGATGAGCACCTCCGACGCCGCCGCGTCCGACATCGCCCTCGCCGACGACATCCGCACCGGGCTCATCATCACACTCATCGGCTCGTTCCTGATGGTTGCGGCGTCGGTCGGGGTCAATCAGGCGTCCGATGTGCTCGACCAGCGCGACCTGCACCGCAGCTTGCACCACCTGGGCATGCCGATCGAGACCGTGGATCGGGCGCGTCGTCGCGCGATCATGTCGCCTCTGCTGGTCACGGCGATCGGGTCGGCGCTGGTCGCAGCCGTCCTGGTCTTCCCGCTCGTCGGGATCGCGCTCATCACGGCCCCACTCTCCCTGATGACCATCGCCGCCGTCGTGTCGGTCGGGATCGGCGTGGTCTGGGCCACCACGTGGGCCACGCGCCCACTGCTGCAGCGTTCCTTCCAGACCGTGTGAGAGCGACTCATGGTCGAATAAAACGTAATAACGTACTATTCGACCATGAGTGATGAGATCTCCCATCTCCGCGAAGCACTGCTTGCTCTGACCGAGCGGGTGGCAGTGCTGGAGCAGACGCGCCACGTCTCACACAGCGCACCCTTCGACGAGGGCGGTTTCTGGGCGTTGAACGGCTTGCAGGCGCGCCTCCCCGATGACGCCTCGACGACAGAGGGAGCGGTGATGCTCGTCGGCGCGCTGACGTTGCCGACGGGAGCACCGGTGTCCTGGCAGCAGACCGTGGGAACCGCAGGACAGCTGGAGGCCACGTGGGCGGAACGCGCATCCGTCTTCGCGGCGCTCGGACACCCTGTGCGCCTCGAGCTCCTTCGTCATATCGTCTCGGGAACCCACGCCACGTCGGAGCTCGCCGCCGTCGACGGCCTCGGGACGACCGGACAGCTGCATCATCATCTGCGCCAGCTCGTGTCGGCCGGATGGGTGCGCCAGAGTGGGCGCGGCAGTTATGAGGTACCGGCCGCACGCATCGTGCCCCTGCTCGCGTGCGTGCTGGGAGCAGAACGATGAGGCACATTCTGCTCGCCCTCTACCGTGTGCGCGGGCCTCTCTACGGCGTCACCGCTCTCATCCTCGTCGCCATCGCCTTCACCAGTGGGATCAGCCTGGGCGATGGCGCTCGTCAGGCGAGGAGCATCGTCGCCGTCATCTCGGTCGGTGTGCTGGCGGTCTGCGTGCTTCTGGTCCTCATCGGGCCACGCCTGATTCCGACCAGAGACGCCGTGGCGATCTCGGCTCCGGTGTCCGGGCGGTGGCTGAGCGTGAACAGTCCTGCGACCAAGGTTCCCAGCCACGGCATCCGTCTGTACGGACAGGCGTACGCCATCGATCTCGTGCACGAACCCGACGACACCGCCCGCCCGTCGTTCGGCAGCGGGTCCGCCATGCGGCCGGCGCGGGAGTACCCCGCCTTCGGCGAGCCGGTGTTCGCCATGATCGACGGCGTCGTCGTGCGCGCCACCGACTGGCGGCGCGACCATCGAGCCCGATCGAGCGGGTTGGCGATCGCCTACATGCTGATCGAGGGAGCGGTGCGCGAGCTCGGCGGACCCGGATTCATCTTGGGCAACCACGTGACGATCCGCGGGGCGAACGGCGACTTCGCGACCGTGGCTCACCTGGAGCAGGGGTCCGTCGCCGTGAAGGTCGGTGAGACGGTACGCGCCGGGACCCGGATCGCACGTTGTGGGAACTCCGGAAACAGCAGTGAACCGCATGTCCACGCGCAGCTCATGGATAGAGCATCGCCGTGGACGGCTCAAGGCCTACCGATACTGTTCGCCGACGTCATCCTCGACGAGGGCGGTCCTCTCGCAGCTCTCCCCGGAACGGGGCAGCACATGATCGCCGCGGTCCCGCGCGGGTAGCCGCTCTACGTGCGCAGCCGCTGGCACCGCGGGCAGAAGTGCGAACCCCGGTTCATGAAGCTCTCGCGCACGGTCGACGTGCCGCATCGAGAGCACGGCTTGCCCTGCTGCCCGTAGGCGTTGAGCGAGTGCGCGAAGTAGCCCGACTGGCACAGTTAGTCACGTTGACCTGGCGAGCTTGTCCTCATGGGTCCGAGCCACCGGAGAAGCGCGAACATCGCAGGGCCCCTTACACGGAGGATGTTGATCCTCAAACCAGGCGAGGCGACGACCTCTAGACTGAGCCGATGGCCGACCTCCAGTTCGAAGCTTTGGGGCCCACGTTCTACCGTTGCACGATAGAAATCGCTGACAGCACATATTCATCCGGCGTCATCTTCGACTGCCCGCTTGACGACGAGAAAACGAAGAGAGCGCTGCAGGCTGTAGGCGCAGCCTTTGCGTTCGTGCAGCAGAAAGAGCCGTCGCTACTGCATGCCGAAGTCGCGGCCGAACTGCCCTGCGAGGCAGACCGGAACATGTTCGTCAGGTGTGAGCTCAGCTCGCTCAGCGCCGTTTGGGATTCAGAGGCGAATGCTCCCAGCGTTTCCCTCGCCTATGGTTTCGACGACGGAGTGTATGCGGTCGCAACGATGAAAGACAGCACAATCGCATCGGTACTGCTCAACGGCTGAGCCTCAGTACCTCCTCACGGCCGTCGCTGGCACCGCGGACAGAAGTGCGACCCGCGATTCATAAAACTCTCGCGGACGATCGGCGCTCCGCAGCGCGGGCACGGCTCGCCTTGACGTCCGTACGCATTGAGCGAATGCGCGAAGTAGCCGGCCTGACCGTTGACGTTGACGTACTGCGCATCGAAGCTGGTCCCGCCCTCGGCGAGGGCCTTCGCGAGCACGAGGCGCACCTCGGCGAGCAGCCGGCGAACGGCCTGTGTCGACAGGCTGGCGGCGGGCGTCTCCGGGTGGATGCGCGCAGCCCACAGCGACTCGTCGGCGTAGATGTTGCCGATCCCGCTCACGACCCCCTGGTCGAGCAGCACGCGCTTGATCGCGCTCCCCCGTCTGGCCAGAGCCGCGCGGAAAGCTGGATCATCGAAACGAGGATCCAGCGGGTCACGGGCGATATGCGCGACCTGGGTGGGGATCCGCGATCCTGCGTCGTCGATCAGTGCGTCCACCGCCAGCGAGCCGAAGGTCCGCTGGTCGGCGAACACGATCGCGAGTTCGCCGTGGGTCGGATGCTCGATGCCGATGCGCACGCGCTCATGGCGTTCGGCGCCCGCATCGGGAGCACGAAGCAGCATCTGGCCGCTCATCCCGAGGTGCGCGATCAGCGCGGAGTCGCCGTCGTCGAGCGGGAGCCAGAGGAACTTGCCCCGGCGGGACGCTGCGGTGAAGGTGCGTCCTTCGAGCCGACCGACGAAATCAGCGGCACCCGCGACGTGCCGCGTGAGCGCGCGTTCATCGAACACGCTCACCGCGGTGATCAGGGATCCGACGGCAGCCGGGGCGAGGCCCGCACGGACGACCTCGACCTCAGGAAGCTCAGGCACGCTCGCTGAGGGTGCGCCAGGCACTGAGGGCCGCAGCCATCTCGGCCGTCTTCTTGCTGCTGCCCGCGCCGGTCATGCTCACATCGCCCACTATGACGGTGGCGACGAACCGCCGGTCGTGATCGGGCCCGCTCGCTTCCACCGAGTAGCGGGGAGGCGTCGCACCGACACGGGCGGCCAGCTCCTGCAGACTGGTCTTCGGATCCATCGCGGCGCCGTAGCGTTCCGGGTCGGCCAGCAGCGGCTTCGTCAGACGCAGCACGAGCTCTGTCGCGGCTTCGGGCCCGGCCGAGAGGTAGGTGGCCCCGATGACGGCTTCCATCGTGTCGGCGAGGATCGAGTCCTTGTCGCGACCGCCCGTCTGCTCCTCACCGCGTCCGAGCAGAAGATGACTGCCGAGATCGATCCCGCGGGCGACTTCGGCGAGGGCGACGGTCGACACGACGCTCGCGCGTCGCTTGGCCAGCTCGCCCTCATCGAGATCAGGGTGTGTGGTGAACAGCATGACGGTGACTGCCTGACCGAGCACCGAGTCCCCGAGGAACTCGAGACGCTCGTTGTGCGGGATGGCGCCGTGCTCGTACGCGTACGAGCGATGAGTGAGGGCCAACTCCAGAAGCTCCGCGTCGATATCGACGCGGAGCTTATCTGGGAGAGGCCTCATCCCCCCGGGGACCTCCGTCACCGTACGCGATTCAGACGTCGGCGACCTTGCGGCCCTTGTACTCCAGGAAGAGCTCCGTGCCCTGCGAGTCGGTGACGACCTTCGCCTGGTGGGGACGGCTGTAGACGACCTGGCCGTTCTCGATCGTCTTGACGAGCGCGACGGGCGCCGCCTTCCACTGCGCGCGGCGCGAGCGGGTGTTCGAACGGGATACCTTACGCTTCGGGGGGTTACCAGCCATGACTAGCTCTCTTCTTTCTCGGCGGCACGAGATTCTTCCGTGCCGTCTTGGTCTGTGATGTTCTGGAGCGCACTCCACCGAGGATCGATGGGAGCGGCCTGCTCCGTTCCGGTGCTCACGGTCAGTCGTTCACCCGTTTTCGGGTCGAGACCCGGGCAATCCGGCTGACACACCGGCTGAAAAGGAAGTGCCAGTACGGCCGCATCCCTGACGAGAGTTTCAAGATCCACGTGGTCGTCTTGAACCTCGAAGTCAGTTTCTTCCTCACCAGGATACGCGAAAAGCTCCTGGAACTCGACTTCGACGGGCCGAGTGATGTCGATCAGGCATCTTCCGCACACGCCGGCGTATTCCGCATCAGCGGTTCCCGACACGAGGATGCCCTCGTGGACGGACTCCAACCGCACATCGAGATCGAGTTCGGACCCGGCCTCGTACGACACGATCCCCTCACCCCACGCCTCGGAGAGAGCGACGGTGAACTCGTGTTCGCGCATCTCTCCCGGTCGCCGGACGATGTCGCGGGCAGGGAGCACAAAAGGGCCGTTCATTCGAGAGCGCACGCTTCCATGCTACCGGCCAGGGCTCGCGGTCGCTCTGACCGCGCGTTCAGGGAAGGGCGTCAGAGCCCGCGGGACCCGGTGTCCAGGAACGCCGCGACCGCCGAGGGGACGAAGGGCGTCACATCGCCGCCGAGAGATGCGACCTGGCGCACGAGGGAGCTGGAGACCATGGCGTGCGAGGGGTCGGGCAGGAGGAACACGGTCTCGATGCCGGCGAGGTGTCGGTTCACGATCGCCATCGGAGACTCGTACGCGACGTCGATCTGGGAGCGGATGCCCTTCACCAGCACACCGGCGTTCACATCGCGGGCGTAATCGACCAGGAGACCCATGCTCCACGAACCGATGACGATGTTGCCCTGCATGCCGTCGTCGGCGATCGACTTCTCCAGCAGGGAGAGCCGCTGCGCGATCGGCAGCATCGCCTCTTTGCCCGGGTTGTGCACGACCAGCACGTGCAGCTCGTCATAGAGAGCGGCCGCGCGCCTGATCACATCGAGGTGACCCAGCGTAGGCGGATCGAAGGAACCCGGGACGACGGCGATCCGGCTGCTCATGGTTCCAGCCTAGGGCACGTCGGTTCCGCGTCAGTTCTTCGCCAGCGCCGCGCGATCCTCATCGCTCACACGTCGTGCGATCGCCTCGCGAAGGCCCGGGTGATCGGCCATGTCGGGGTCGGCGGAGAGGATGCCCTCGGCCAGCTCACGCGCCCGGGCGATGAGGCCGGCGTCCTTCACGACGCGGAGGAGCTTGAGGGAGGAGCGGACGCCCGCCTGCGCCGCCCCGAGCACATCACCCTCACCGCGCAGCTCCAGATCGACCTCGGCAAGGGCGAAACCGTCGAGAGTCGCGGCGACAGCATCGACGCGGTCCCGCGCGAGCGACCCCGCCTCGGCCTCGGTCACGAGGAGGCAGAGCCCGGGGACGCCGCCTCGACCGACTCGCCCGCGCAACTGGTGCAGCTGCGAGACGCCGAACCGGTCGGCATCGAGGACGATCATCGTCGACGCATTGGGCACGTCGACGCCGACCTCGATCACCGTGGTAGCGAGGAGGAGGTCGATGTCGCCGCGGGCGAAAGACTGCATCACGGCGTCTTTCTCATCCGACGGCATACGACCGTGCAGCACGGCGCGCCGCAGCCCGCCGAGCGTCGGGTGGGTCGCGAGAGCCTCATCGAGCTGGACGACCCCCCAGCGGGGCCCGGAGGCACCCTCGGGCGCGAGCGCGGGCTGCTCCCCCGCTTCGGCCGTCTTCTTGGTCGTGTCGATCGCCGCGCACACCGCGAAGACCTGCCGCCCCTGGGCGATCTCCTCCGCGGCCCGCTCCCAGACGCGATTGAACCACCCGGGGTGCTCCGCGAGCGGAGCCACGAACGACTCGATGCCGGCGCGGCCCGCCGGCATGGTGCGGATGACAGAGGTGTCGAGGTCGCCGAAGACCGTCATCGCGACCGTCCGCGGGATCGGCGTCGCCGTCAGCACGAGGGCGTGAGGACTCGAGCCCTTCGCCCGCAGAGCCTCGCGCTGCTCGACACCGAAGCGGTGCTGCTCGTCGACCACGACCAGACCGAGGTCGGCGAACGTCGTCTTCTCCCCCAGCAGGGCATGGGTCCCGACCACGATCAGCGCCTGCCCGGACGCGACCCGCAGGGCGGCCTTGCGGCGCTCGGCCGCGGGCATCTGACCAGTCAGCAGCGTCGGCATCAGCAACGGCGCGAGATCAGGACCGAGCATCTTGGCGATCGAGCGCAGATGCTGACCGGCCAAGACCTCTGTGGGGGCGATCAGCGCGGCCTGGCCGCCGCTCTCGGCCACCTGCAGCATCGCTCGCAGGGCCACCAGCGTCTTACCGGATCCGACTTCGCCCTGAACGAGACGGTTCATCGGCCAGGCACCGACGAGGTCAGCGGCGATCTGCCGTCCCACCGTCTCCTGATCGGGAGTGAGCGTGTACGGGAGGCTCGCGTCGAAGCGTTCCAGCAGCCCGCCCGCGCTCGCAGGCCGCGACGTGGCGGAGAGCGCACGAATCGCGTCCCGCTGCTGGAGGAGCGCCGTCTGCAGGGTGAGCGCCTCATGCATGCGCAGGGTGCGCACGGCCGGGTCGATGTCGTTCCGGGTGCGGGGGCGGTGCACCAGTTCGAGAGCCTCGCGAGCGGTGAGCAGCTCTTCGCGTTCTCGGATCTCCGCGGTCAACGGGTCGGGGGCTTCCGAGAGGTCGTCGAGCACGCGACCGATGAGTCTGGCTATCTGCCAGGTCTGGATCGTCGAGGTCGCGGGATAGATCGGGATCGGCACGGCTGCGCGCGCGTCGGCACTGCGCCGAGCGGAATCCTCATCGTCGAACAGCTCGTACTCCGGGTGCGCGAACTGCGTCACCCCGTTGAACTCCCCGACCTTGCCGGAGAACACACCGCGTCGTCCCACTGCGAGATCTTTCGACCGCCACTCGGCTGCGCCGACGTTCTTGGCGAAGAAGGTCAGCGACATGCGTCCGATCCCGTCGCCGATCACGACGTCGACCATGGCACCGGGACGGTTGCGCATGCGACGGAAGCTCGAGGAGAGAACCTCGGCGACGATGGTCACCGTCTCTCCGAGGGGCAGGTCGCGGATCGGCGTGAGCTCGCCAGGGTCGGCGTAGCGGCGCGGATAGTGCGCGAGCAGGTCTCCGACGCTCTGCATGCCGAAGGCGCGACCGAGCGTCTTGGCAGACGCCGCACCGAGCGCATCCTCCAACGAGGAATCGAGCGTGAGCGACATGCTCCGAGTCTAGGGAACACGACGGACACAGCCGGCACGCAGGCTGTCGTATCGTGAACGGGTGACGAGGATCATCGCAGGCAGCGCCCGAGGCGCCCGACTCGAGGTGCCGGGCTCGGGCACACGCCCCACGAGTGATCGGGTGCGCGAGTCGCTGTTCGGCGCGCTGGAATCCCTGAGCGCGATCGAGGGCGCGAGAGTGCTCGACCTCTACGCCGGATCAGGCGCCCTCGGGCTCGAGGCGCTCAGCCGCGGAGCGGCGAGTGCCGAGTTCGTGGAACGCGCACGCCAGGCCGCGGCCATCGTCCGACGCAACGCCGCCGTCGTCGCCAAGGCGGGCGGTCTGCCGCCCGGTCGCGTCCACGAGAGCACCGCGCACGCGTTCCTGCAGCGCGCGACGGGACCTTTCGACCTCGTCTTCACCGATCCGCCCTACGATCTCGACGACACCGCCATGACCGCCGATCTCGTCGCGCTCGCTCCGCTGCTGTCGGCGGACGCCGTGGTGGTCGTCGAGCGGGCCCGCCGTTCCACGCCGCCCGACTTCGGAGCAGCGAATCTGGAGCAGTTCCGCGAGAAGAGCTACGGCGACACCACAGTGTGGTGGGCTGAACCTGCCCCGGAGGCGAAGGACTCCGAGCGGCTCGATCAGCCGGCGACCGAGTCCCAGTCCCGGTAGGGGTCCCACCCGGAGAGGTCGACAGGAAGGTCGTCGCAGAGCAGGTCTTCTTCTCCGCGAGCCCGAACCGAACCGATGACGCGGAATCCCGGTGGCAGCGTTCCCTCGGGGAACGTCGCGAGCAGCGCATGGTCCTCTCCCCCCGCCAGCGCGCGTTCCGGGTCGCCTCCGAGAAGAGAGCGGTCGAGGGCGATCGTGACGCCCGAAGCCGCGGCCATCCGTCGTGCGTCGAGAGCGAGCCCGTCGGAGACGTCCATCATCGCCGTGGCGCCCGCCGTGGCCGCGACCGCACCGAGGCCGATCGGCGGTGCGGGTCGAAGCTGTGCCGCCAGCGCCGCGCTCTCGCCCGAAGCGAGCTTCGCCGGGTCCACCGGCACGGGGACATCTCCGTCTCGGAACCGCCCGAACAGCACCGCGAGACCGCGAGCGGCGTGCCCGAGCTCCCCGGCCACCGCGACGACATCACCAGCTCGCGCACCGCTCCGCGTCACCGCGACACGCCCCTCCAGGTCGCCGAGAGCGGTCACCGCGACTGTCAGCACATCGGACACCGTCAGATCGCCGCCGACCACGGCGCATCCGGGCGCGAGAGATGCACAGGCGTCGCGGAAGCCGTCGGCGAGGCGCTCGACGAACGACAGACGCAGCTCCCGCGGGACGGCCAGAGCGACGAGCAGCGCGGTCGGGCGGGCACCCATCGCCGCGACATCGGCGAGGTTCACCGCCGCGGCCTTCCAGCCGAGGTCGTACCCACTCGACCATGCGAGACGGAAGTCGGGACCGTGCACGAGCGTGTCTGTCGTCGCCACCACCGAGCCGGAGGGCGTGGCGATGACGGCCGCATCATCGCCCGGACCGATCAGCGTGTGCGAGGCCGCGGGGGTCCGGGTCAGGATCGCCTGGAGAATACGCCCCTCGGACACATCTCCCAGGCGCGGATCGTCGGTATCGGGTCGGGAGGGCATGCTGTCAAAGGTAGCCTGGAAGCATGCCCCGTTCCCGTCGCCTCGCTGTCCTCGCAGGCGCGGTGTCCCTGGCCGCGATGCTCGCCGGCTGCTCGACCACCGTGCACCTCGAACCCGCCGCCGATGCGAACAACCCCGCATGCGCGAACGTCTCCGTGCTGCTGCCGGAGACCGTCGGCGGATTCGATCGGGTCTGGACCGACGCGCAGGCGACAGGTGCCTGGGGCGACCCCACCGTCGTGCTGCGCTGCGGTGTCGAGCCCCCCGCACCGTCTGCACTCGTGTGCACCACCCTCGGCGGCGTCGACTGGTTGGTCCTCGAGCAGGAAGAGGAGCGTCAGAGGCTGGTCACGTTCGGACGCGACCCCGCGGTCGAGGTGACCATCCGCCGCGGCGAGCAGATCGACTTCCAGGCGATCGTCGACAAGATCTCCGCGAGCATCCAGTCCGGGCTCCAGCCCGCGACCGGACAGTGCACGGACCGCGTCGAGTTCCCCGCGAGCTGATCGCCGCGGGGAACCGCGCGCTCAGCGGCGCAGACCGGCTTCGACGAGCTCGGTGATCAGATCGCCGTAGCTCAGGCCCGAGGCGACCCAGCACTTGGGGAACATCGAGATCGGGGTGAAGCCCGGCATCGTGTTGAGCTCGTTCACCACGAGCTCGCCCGACGGCGTCAGGAACATGTCGACGCGGGCCAGCCCACGACCGTCGACGGCCTCGAACGCGCGGATACCCGCCTGCTGGATGGCCGCCAGCTCCGCGTCGGTCACCTCGGCCGGGCACACGACATCCACACCGTCGCCGCCGAGGTACTTGCCCTCGAAGTCGTAGAAGCCCCGCGAGGTCAGCACGATCTCGCCGGGAAGAGATGCCCGGACCCCGTCGGCGCTCTCGAGCACCGCGACCTCGATCTCGCGACCGCTCACGCCGGTCTCGATCAGCACCTTGTCGTCTTCGGCGAAGGCCACGGCCAGGGCCGCGTCCAGTTCGTCGGCGGCTTCGACCTTGGACACCCCGACGCTCGAGCCCGCACGTGCGGGCTTCACGAACACCGGCAGGCCCAGCTCCGCGGCCCGCGCACGCACGACTGCGGCATCGCGATCCCAGTCCGTGCGGCGCACCGTCACCCAGGGAGCGACCGAGATGCCGGAGGCCTCGAGCGCGATCTTCATGAAGTGCTTGTCCATGCAGAGTGCGGAGTCGAGGACCCCACCGCCCGCGTAAGGGACCTCCAGCGTGTCGAAGAAGCCCTGGATGGTGCCGTCCTCGCCGTGCGGTCCATGCAGGATCGGCAGCACCACGTCGATCTCTCCCAGCCCCTCGACGGTGCCGTCCGTCTGCACGACGCGCAGCGTGCGGTCACCGCCCGGCTCCGGCCAGAGCACGCGCGTGCCGTTGTCGACCACTTCGGGGAGATGCGCCGCGTCGAGCGGGAACTTCGCGGGATCGTCGTCTTCGAGGACGAACGCGCCTTCACGGGTGATCCCGACCGGGATCACGGCGTAGCGGTCGCGGTCAATCGCGCCCAGCACGCCCCCCGCCGTTGCGGAACTGATCGAATGCTCGCTGGAGCGCCCGCCGAAGAGCACCACCACCGTCTGCTTGTCCATGGTTGGTCCTCTCACCCTGCGGGGTGTCGTCGTCCGTCGTCAGGTGCGGTGCGATGTCCCGCGGATTCATCTTGCCGTCGAGCACCATCTTCACCTGCTCGACGATGGGCATGTCGATCTCGGCCTCGCGCGCCAGCTGCAGGACGGGCGCGACGGAGGCCAAGCCCTCGGCCGTCTGCTGCATCTGCTTCACGACGTCCTGGAAGCTGTAGCCCTGACCGAGCAGTCGCCCTGCGGTGTTGTTCCGGCTCAGCGGCGACTGACAGGTCGCGATCAGGTCGCCGAGCCCGGCAAGCCCCTGGAGCGTCTCGGGGTGAGCCCCGTTCGCCACCGCGAAGTCGGTCATCTCGACGAGACCTCGGGTGATGATCGACGCCTTGGTGTTCTCGCCGTAGCCGACGCCGTCGACGATGCCGATGGCCACCGCGATCAGGTTCTTCAGAACGCCGCCGAACTCCGTGCCGATCACATCGGTGTTCACGAAGGTGCGAAAGTAGCTGTTCCGAGCTGCGCGCGCGACGATCTCCGCCGTCTCCTGACTGCGCGAGGAGATCACGGCGGCGGTCGGCTGCTCGCGGGCGATCTCGAGAGCGAGGTTCGGCCCCGAGGCCACGGCGACGCGATCGGGGTCGCAGCGCAGCTCCTGCTGGATCACCTGGCTCATGCGCAGTCCGGTTCCGCGCTCGACGCCCTTCATGAGGCTGATGATCTTGGCATCGCTGTCGGCGAGCAGCGGCCGCAGCGCCTTCAGGTTCTCCCGCAGCGACTGGCTCGGCACCGACAGGTAGACCTGATCCACGCCGTCCAGAGCGGTTGCGAGCTCGTGCGTCGCCGCCATCGTGCGCGGCAGGTTGATGCCGGGCAGATAGCGGGAGTTGCGCTTGGCCTCGTTGATCTCCTGGGCCAGCTCGGGGCGCCGAGCCCACATCGTCACCTGAGCGCCACCGTCGGCGAGGATCTTGCCGAACGTGGTTCCCCAGCTGCCAGATCCTACGACCGCGGCCCGCGGCCCGGCCGCAGCGGTTCTCTTAGGAGTCAAGGCGTCCGGTCTCCTTCTGTCCGTGGCTCGCGGGGTTCCAGCGCTCCGCGGGTGCCTTCTCGTCGCGCAGCTCTTCGAGGAGTGCGGTGATCGCGTTCATCAGACGGTTCGTCGCCTCGGTGAGCGCCGCAGGCTCTCCTGCCCGCTCGCGCAGATCGGAGACGTCGACGGGGTCGCCGATGAGCACTCTGACCGGCTTGCGCAGCGGCCACAGGCTCAGGCCCTTCTGATAGCGCCCCATGATCGCCTGGGTACCCCACTGCGCCATCGGGATCAGGGGGATGCCGTCGGCGAGGGCCAGACGCACCGCGCCGGACTTGCCGCGCATCGGCCACATATCGGGATCGCGCGTGAGCGTGCCCTCGGGGTAGACGATCACGCCCCGACCGTGCTCGACGAGCTCTTCGGACTGCTTCATCGTCTGCCGTGCGGACGACGCCGACGACGTGCGCGCGACCGGGATCATCCCGGTGCGATGCAGGAACCAGCCGAGCACCGGCACCTTGAACAGGCTCTCCTTGGCCATGAAGCGCGGCGCGCGACCGGACCGCCACACGGCGACGGCGACGATGAGCGGATCGAACTCCGAGTAGTGGTTCGGGGCGAGCACGTACGATCCCTCGCGCGGCAGCTTCTCCGCGCCGCTCACGCGGATCTTCGCGATCAGCGAGACGGGAGGGATGATCAGCGCGGCGAGCGGCCAGAAGATGCTCGGCCGCTTCGTCTCCGATGACCGGGACGTCACCGCGGTCACCGGATGACGTCGAAGTCGGCGCCGAGCGCGTCGAGCTTGGCGAGGAACTTCTCGTAGCCGCGGCTGAGGATGTCGACACCGGACACCTTCGACTCGCCGGTGGCCGTCAGCGCCGCGATCACGTGGCTGTAGCCACCGCGCAGGTCAGGAACCACGATGTCGGCGCCGTGCAACGGCGTCGGACCGGTGATGACCGCGGCCTGCTCGAGGTCGCGACGCGGAACACGACGCGGACCGTCCTGGAGGCCTCGGGGGTGCACGACGATGTCGGCGCCCATCTTGACCAGCGCGTCGGTGAAGCCCATGCGGTTCTCGTACACGGTCTCGTGCACCACGGAACGGCCGTGCGCCTGGGTCAGGGCGACGACAAGAGGCTGCTGCCAGTCCGTCATGAAGCCGGGGTGCACGTCGGTCTCGATCACGACGGGCTTGATCTCGCCGTCGCGACGGAACAGGATGCCGTCTTCCTGGATGTCGAACCAGCCGCCGGCCTTGCGGAAGATGTTGAGGAAGGTGAGCATCTCCTGCTGCTTCGCGCCGCCGACGAAGATCTCGCCATCGGTCGCGAGCGCGGCGGAGGCCCAGGACGCGGCCTCGTTGCGGTCGAAGATCGACCGGTGGTCGTAGCCGCGGAGCTTCTCGACGCCCTCGATCACGATGACGCGGTTCGGCTCGTAGGAGATGATCGCGCCCATCTTCTGCAGCACGGCGATCAGGTCCATGATCTCGGGCTCGATGGCGGCGTTGCGCAGCTCCGTGACGCCCTCGGCGCGCACGGCCGTGAGGAGCACCTGCTCGGTGGCACCGACGCTGGGGTACGGGAGGTGGATGTTCGCCCCGTGCAGGCGGCTTCCCCCCGTGGAGAGGCGGATGCCGCTGGGGAGCTTCTCGACGATCGCACCGAACTTGCGCAGAGCGTCCAGGTGGAAGTCGATGGGGCGGTCACCGATGCGGCATCCACCGAGGTCGGGGATGAACGCCTGACCGAGACGGTGCAGCAGCGGGCCGCAGAAGAGGATCGGAATGCGCGAAGCACCGGCGTGAGCGTCGATCTGCTCGAAGTGCGCGGATTCCACGTCGCTCGGGTCGAACACCAGCGAACCGGGCTCATCGCCTTCGGACACACGCACACCGTGCACCTCGAGCAGCGAGCGCACGACGGCGACATCGCTGATCGCCGGTACGTCGCGCAGGGTGCTCACGGTCTCGCCGAGGAGCGAGGCGACCATGGCCTTCGTCGCCAGGTTCTTCGCCCCCTTGACGTCGACCCGACCGCGAAGCGGGCGTCCGCCTCGAATGGCGAGGACGTCTCCGGTGAGTGCAGGGACTCCGTCCGGAAGAGCGTCGCGCACAGGTGTCGTCATTCGGAGCCTCACTTCATTTACGGATTTCGGGGGCGGGTTGCCCCTGGCTCCCCCGCCCCCACCGTCTACTGAACGGGAAGGGTTCGGGGCCGCCACGACTCGCGACGGGCCTCGAACTGCGCGATCTTGTCTTCGTTGCGCAGCGTGAGCCCGATGTCATCGAGCCCTTCGAGGAGCCGCCATCTAGTGTAATCGTCGATCCCGATCTCGGCCTGGACGTCACCGATCGAGGCGGTGCGCGCCTCGAGGTCGACGGTCATCTGGACCCCGGGATTCCGGTCGATCTCGGCCCAGAACCGCTCGAGATCCTCTTCCGAGATCGTCGCGGCGAGCAGCCCCTGCTTGCCCGAATTGCCCCGGAAGATGTCGGCGAAGCGCGGGCTCAGCACGACTTTGAAGCCGAAGTCCCGCAACGCCCACACCGCGTGTTCGCGGCTCGAACCGGTGCCGAAATCGGAGCCGGCCAGGAGCACGGAGGCCCCGTGGAACGCTGGCTGGTTGAGCACGAAATCGGGATCCTGGCGCCATGCATGGAACAGCGCGTCCTCGAATCCGGTCTTGGTGACGCGCTTGAGGAACACCGCAGGGATGATCTGATCGGTGTCGACGTTCGAACGCTTCAGCGGAGCGGCGATACCGGTGTGAGTGGTGAACTTCTCCATGATTCAGAACCCTTCCGTCAGGTCGCTCGGGCTGGACAGGGTGCCGCGGATCGCGGTCGCTGCGGCGACCAGAGGTGAGACGAGATGCGTGCGCCCTCCCTTGCCCTGGCGTCCTTCGAAGTTGCGGTTGGAGGTCGAGGCGCAGCGTTCGCCCGGAGCCAGCTGATCCGGGTTCATGCCCAGGCACATCGAGCATCCGGCGAATCGCCATTCCGCCCCGAAGTCCTTGATCACCTTGTCCAGGCCCTCAGCCTCGGCTTCCAGCCGCACCCTCGCCGATCCCGGCACGACCATGACGCGCACGCCGTCGGCCTTCTTCTTGCCCTCGATGATCGACGCGAACGCCCGGAGGTCCTCGATGCGGCTGTTGGTGCACGAGCCCATGAAGACCGCGTCCACCGGAACCTCCTTGAGCGGTGTCCCCGGCTTCAGGTCCATGTACTCCAGCGCCCGCTCCGCGGCTGCGCGCTCATTCGGGTCGTCGATCTCGGCGGGGTCGGGCACGGCGGCCGAGAGGGAGCTGCCCTGACCGGGGTTGGTCCCCCACGTCACGAACGGCTCGAGCTGGTCGGCATCGATGAACACCTCGGCGTCGAAGGTCGCGCCCTCATCGGTCGGCAACGTGCGCCAGTAGGCGACGGCGTCTTCCCAGTCCTGCCCCTTCGGCGCGTGCGGGCGACCCTCGAGGTAGGCGAACGTCGTCTCGTCGGGGGCGACCATGCCGGCGCGGGCGCCTGCCTCGATCGACATGTTGCAGATCGTCATGCGGCCCTCCATGGAGAGCGCACGGATGGCGCTGCCGCGGAACTCGAGCACGTAGCCCTGTCCCCCGCCGGTACCGATCTTCGCGATCACCGCGAGGATGATGTCCTTCGCCGTCACACCGGGGCGCAACGTGCCCTCGACGTTGATCGCCATGGTCTTGAACGGCTTCAACGGCAGGGTCTGCGTGGCCATGACGTGCTCGACCTCGCTGGTGCCGATACCGAACGCCATCGCGCCGAACGCGCCGTGGGTCGAGGTGTGCGAATCGCCGCAGACCACGGTGATGCCGGGCATGGTCAGCCCGAGCTGGGGCCCGACCACGTGCACGATGCCCTGTTCCGCATCGCCGAGCGAGTGCAGACGCACCCCGAACTCGGCGGCATTGCGGCGCAACGTCTCGATCTGCGTGCGGCTGGTCAGGTCGGCGATCGGCTTGTCGATGTCCCACGTCGGAGTGTTGTGGTCCTCCGTCGCGATCGTGAGGTCGAGGCGACGAAGCGGCCGCCCTTCGCTGCGCAGGCCATCGAAGGCCTGCGGGCTGGTGACCTCGTGCACGAGGTGCAGGTCGATGTAGATGAGGTCCGGCTCGCCGTTCTCGCCCTTGACGACGAGGTGGTCGTCCCAGACCTTCTCGGCGAGAGTCCTGCGGCGTGCGGAATCGGCACCGTTTGCGGGGGTGGTCATTGCGTGTCTCCTGTGGCTGGCGGTTCGGCCCACGATGGACTCCGCGACGAGGAGGGGCTCAGATCGAGGTCTCGTCGCGGCGCCTAAGAAGAAGGAGCACGGTCCGCATGACGTCAGATTACCACCGCTGAGACGTGCTCCGACCCGTCATGACACTCTGTTGAGCACCCGAACGACCGAGAGGCACCGCATGACCGTCGACACCGCCCGCTTCGCCACCCGAGCGGTCCACGCGGCGAGAAGCCGGGAGACGGCCAGCTCCCGCGCGACGCCCATCTACTTGACGGCGGGTTTCGAGTTCGACGACTTCGATCACGCGGCCGACCACTTCAGCACCGGCACCGGCTTCGGCTACACCCGCACAGGGAACCCCACGGTGCGCGCCGTGGAACGCCAGCTCGCCGCCCTGGAGTCCGGCGCCGACGCCGTGCTCGTGGCCAGCGGCCAGGCGGCAGTGGCGACGGCCCTTCTGACCGTCGCCGGCGCGGGCGATCACATCGTGTCGTCCACCCACATCTACGAAGGCACCAGGGGCTTGTTCCTGGACAACCTCGCTCGACTCGACATCGAGACCACGTTCGTCGATGACATCGCCGATGCGGATGCCTGGAGGGCGGCGATCCGCCCGAACACCCGCGCGCTGTTCGCCGAGTCGCTCGCCAACGCCCGCAACGATGTGCTCGACGTCCGCGCCATCAGCGACGTCGGCGATGAGCACGCGATCCCACTGATCGTCGACAACACGCTGGCGACGCCGGCACTGCTGCGCCCTCTCGAGCACGGCGCGGCGATCGTGGTCCATTCCGCGTCGAAGTTCCTGGCCGGGCACGGCTCCGTGCTCGGCGGCGTCATCATCGATGACGGGCGCTTCGACGCCGCTCTCGCTGGCCACAACGCGCCCCATCTCGTCCTCCCCGGCCGGGGGGATGCACCCAGCGTCTTCGCCCGCCACGGGGGCCGCGCCCGCATCGCCTACGCCCGCGAATCCGTCGCCCCGCGATTCGGCGCATCGCCGTCCCCTCTCAACGCCTTCCTGATCGGACAGGGCGTCGAGACGCTCGGCCTGCGGGTCGAGCGACAGTCTCGCAACGCCCTGCAGATCGCCCAGTGGCTGGAACGGCACGAGGAGGTCGAGAGTGTCGACTACGTCGGGCTCCCCTCGCACCCCGACCACGAGGTCGGCAAACGCTACCTCGAGGGCGGGTCCGGATCGATCTTCACCTTCACTCTGCGGGGCGGGCTCCCTGCGGCACGCCGATTCGTGGAGCATGTGCGGGTCTTCACCCACATGACCCACATCGGAGATGTGCGCTCTCTGGTGCTGCACCCCGGGACCACCAGTCATGCCCAGCGCACCGAGGAGGAGCGCGAGGCTCTCGGCGTGCGGCCGGGCACCCTGCGGCTGTCGATCGGCATCGAGGACGTCGACGATCTAATCGCGGATCTGTCCCATGTGCTCCAGAACGTACGGGAGACGGTGGCATGAGCCGCCCTCAGCACTTCGGCTGGTTCCTCGCGCGCGGCTTCGGACCGCAGGGCTGGGGCTATCCGTCCCTCGAATGGGACTACGACTGGACGCGCCCCGAGATCTATCAGGACGCCGCGCGCACCCTGGAGCAGGCCGGCTTCGATCTGGTCATCATCGAGGATGCGCCCTCCCTGGGATCGCCTTCGACGATCGATCTGCGCGTCCGGCACGCGTTCGGCGGCCCGAAGCACGACCCGCTCCTGCTGGCTCCCTATCTGTTCCAGGCGACCAGGCACCTGGGCGTGGTGCCGACGGTGAATCCCGCGGCGTACCTCCCCTACACGGCCGCCCGGCAGTTCGCGACGCTGCAGCACCTCAGCGGCCATCGTCTGGGTCTCAACGTGGTCACCGACACCGGCAGCGCACGGCACTTCTCCGCGGCCCCGCAGCTCGGGCACGACGAGGCCTACGACCGCGCCGAGGAATGGCTCGACGGCATCCGCGCCCTCTGGCGCAGCTGGGACGACGGCGCTCTCCTCGCTGATCGGGAGACGGATGTCTACGCCGACGGCACCCGCCTGCGTGCGGTCGAGCATCGCGGTGAGCACTTCGCCTTCGACGGCCCGCTCAACGCCGTGCCGTTCACCGACGGGGACCCCGCGATCGTCTCACCCGGCGGCTCGGGCCGAGGGCTCGGCTTCGCCGGCGCGAACTCCGACGTCCAACTGGCTCTGGCGCCGCTGAACGAGAAGTCCGTGCGGGACTACCGCGCCAAAGTGCACGACGCGGCGACCGAGAGAGGACGACGTCCGGAGGACATCAAGATCCTCTTCGCCATCCAGCCCGTGATCACCCCGTCGGTGGAGGAGGCCGACCGCATCGTGGCCGCGTCCGCACACCCCGACGATGCCGCGCTCGTGCAGATCGCCCGCAAGCAGTCGAGCGACCTCGAGACCGATCTCACGTCGCTCGACCTCGACCGTCCGCTCGACCTCTCTGTCTTCGGTGCGCACGTCTCCCGCGGCAGCATCCAGCGTCTGATCGGCGACCGGGGCGAGGAGGCGCCGCTGCGCGCACACCTCAGCGCGCTCGCCCGTGCGGGTCGGATCTCGGACCGCACCGGCTTCGTCGGAACGGCCGAGGAGTTCGCCGACCTGATCGAAGAGCTCGGCGAATGGGGCAATGACGGCGTCCTGCTGTGGGGGGACTTCCATCCGGTCACCCTGCACCGCACCCTCGACGAGCTCGTGCCGGTGCTCCGCCGGCGAGGCATCCTTCGTCGTGAACACGCGGACGGCGGCCTGCAGGCGAACCTGCGCGCGTTCTGAGCGGCGGTCAGGCCGAACGTCACCAGCCCATGGAGCCGGGAACGCCCTTGAAGGGACCGACGACCCAAGACGTGACCCACCCGCCGTAGAACCCGCCCGGTTGCGGGACCGCGACCTCGTCCCCGACGGTGCACTCGTCCATCGGCGCCGCGTACACGGCGACCCGGTCGGTCAGCGCCTCGAAGCCGGGAGACGGGTGGGGATAGTTCCAGGCCGCTCCAGGGCGAAGGGTGTCTCCACCGCGCACATCGAAGTAGCGGGCGGTGCCCTTGAACTCGCAGAACGAGGCGCCGGGGGCCTCCACCAGCGCACCGGGGACGAAGTCGGCGATCGGAAGGTAGTACACGGGAGGGTGGCTGGTCTCCAGCACGCGCACGGCATCGCAGGTGTCGGCGATCAGGTCACCGCCGAGGCGGATCGTGATGCGTTCGGCGACCGGTTCGACGCGCGGCGGCCTCGGATAGTCCCAGACGGATTCCTGCCCGGCGGACGGGGTGAGGGGGCGAGGTCTGCGCATCTGTTCACTTTACGTCTCTCGGTGTTGACTGGTGCCATGACCGCCATCCCGATGTTCCCGCTCGGCTCGGTGCACTTCCCGCACACCCCGCTTCCGCTTCGCGTGTTCGAGCCGCGGTACCTCACGATGATCGGGCGGCTCCTGGATGAGGAGGACCCGCGGTTCGGTGTCGTGCTCATCGAACGCGGCCATGAGGTCGGCGGTGGCGATCGGCGCAGTCGCATCGGGACGATGGCGCGGTTGGTCAGCGTCTCCGCGGGTGCCGACGCTCTGCTGGCCGTCGCCGTCGGCACCGATCGCTTCACGGTCGATGAGTGGCTGGATGACGACCCCTATCCCCGCGCCGAGGTCACGCCACTGCCCGAGCTCGACTGGAGCGACGAGCTCACCCCGCTGCGCACGCAAGCGGAGGCGATCGTGCGACGGACACTCGCCCGCGCGCCCGAGGCGCAGTGGGATGCCGACACCGAGCTCTCGGACGATCCGATCGCCGCCGCGTGGCAGCTCGCCGCGATCGCTCCCCTCGGCGACTACGACAGATACGCGCTGCTGCAGTCCGCCACGGTGGGGGCGTTGCTTCGTCAGATCATCGACCTCACGCTCGACGCCGAGCTTCTGTGGTCAGACGGGTGAGGTGGCGCTGGCGCATCGCCAGGAAGAGCGGGAACGTGAAGGCGAACGCCGTCACTCCGGACAGCACGACATAGAGCCAGCCCCTCCGCATCCCGATCCGTCGCGCCTCGACGATGATGAACACGCTCCCCGCGATCGCCACGATCAGGAGATCGACCGTGATCGACGACACCGCCGGACCGCTGCCGACGAGATCGCCGACGAAGTCCACCATCTGCGTGATGGCCAGCACGTTGAACGTCCAGGTGCCGATGAGACCGACCACCGCCAGCACGAGATAGACGAGGGCGAGGGGTGTCCAGTGGCGGGTCATGCCGCCATGATCTCACTCCACGGTCGTCGTGGACCTCGCCGCGCGCTTCTCGCGGGACGAGGCGATCAGGCTGGCGACGGTCGCGATGGTCATCGAGGCGAGGATCACGCCGAGGGAGACCATGTTGCTGATGTCGGGCACCCACTCGACGTGCTCGCCGCCGTTGATGAACGGCAGCTCGTTGACGTGCAGAGCGTGCAGGATCAGCTTGACGCCGATGAAACCGAGGATGACGGCGATGCCGTAGTGCAGGTAGCGCAGACGGTCGAGCAGGTCGCCGAGCAGGAAGTAGAGCTGTCGCAGCCCCATCAGCGCGAAGATGTTGGCCGAGAAGACGAGGAAGCCGTTGGTGGTGATCTCGAAGATCGCGGGGATCGAGTCGATCGCGAAGATCAGGTCGGTGACACCGATGGTGATGAAGACGATCACCATGGGCGTCCACATGCGCTTGCCGTCGACCGTGGTGCGGATCTTGGACCCGTCGTACGTCTCGCTGATGTCGACGCGGCGACGCAGCAGGCGGACGATGAAGTTCTCGCGCTGCACCTCGCCCTCGTGATCGCCGTCCGGCATGGCCTGACGGATCGCCGTCCAGATGAGGAAGGCGCCGAAGATGTAGAAGATCGGCGAGAAGTTCTCGACGATCGCGACACCGGCGAGGATGAACAGGCCGCGCAGGATGAGCGCGATGATGATGCCGACCATGAGCACCTGCTGCTGCAGCCGCCGCGGCACGGCGAACTGGGCCATGATCAGGACGAAGACGAACAGGTTGTCGATGGAGAGGCTGTATTCCAACGCCCATCCGGTGATGAAGTCACCCGCGTTCTGCCAACCTCCGACATTGCCGAGGAGCACCGCGAACAGCAGCGCGAGCCCGACGTAGAAGACCACCCAGAGAGTGGACTCCTTCGTCGACGGGATGTGCGGCCGCAGCCGGATGAGGAGCAGGTCGCCGATCAGGATGATCGTGAGGACGACCATCGAGGTGATCTCGAACCAGACGGGGATTTCCAAGGGCGCACTGCACCTTTCGCGGAGGGGTCGGGAATGAGTCGAAAGTCTCTCCCCCGCACACAGGTGCGGCGCGCGCCCGGAGCAGCGATGACGGTGCTCGTGATGACGTTACGCGCGGATTCGGGATACTCCCTCTCGCCCGGGCAATGCTACCGGAGCCGTGGCATCAGTGGGAACGGATGTCGTCGGAAACTCCCTGCGGCCCGCACGCAATCCCCTGCACCGGATCTGAGACGATGGGGCATCGATCGACACTCTCCTCGTGAGAGACACCGAACGGAACCAGGATGCCCCTGCAGACAACTGATCAGAGATGGGCGGCGCAGGCCGCGGCCGGCGACGAGAACGCCTTTCGCGAGCTGTACCGCGCACACGTGCGTCCCGTGTACTGGATCGCGCAGGGCATCCTCGCCTCGCCGTCCGACGCCGAGGATGTGACCCAGGAGACGT
Source organism: Microbacterium sp. Root1433D1 (assembly GCF_001426835.1). NCBI lineage: Bacteria > Bacillati > Actinomycetota > Actinomycetes > Micrococcales > Microbacteriaceae > Microbacterium > Microbacterium sp. Root1433D1. The sequence goes on from NZ_LMFN01000002.1 coordinate 728,722, forward strand.
TCGTCGTCGCCTGGCGGAAGATCCCCGACCTCGAGCTCCAGGGCGAGTCGATCCTGCCGTGGCTGACCACGATCTGCCGATTCCAGGCAGCAAACCGGCTCCGTCAGCGTCGGCGCGATCAGGCGCACACCGCCGAGGCCGTGGACGAGACCCTGCTGCCGGACACGGTGAGCGTCGAGGAGCAGGTCATCACGGCCGAGCTGGCGGCGCGGATAGCCCGAGAAGTGGGCACGTTGAGCGAACTCGATCGTGAGATCTTCCGTCTGTGCGCGTCTGAGGGCTATGCCTATCAGGCGGCTGCGGAAGAGCTCGGGGTGACCCACGCCGTCGTCAGGAACCGTCTCTCTCGAGTACGCACGCAGTTGCGTGGAGCCGTGACGGAAGTGAGAGACGCATGAACGACAAGACCAGCGGCAGCGACCTGCCCGCCCTCTCGGACGAGGCGATCGCCCGTATCGAAGACGCCGTCTTCGCCGAGATCGCCTCCGAGCGCGCGCCGGCGCGCCCGGCCGAGGCCAAGTCCCGTGCTCGTCGGCGGCGGTGGCTCACCGGCGGCGGCATCGCCGCGGCCTTCGTGGTCGGCGTGCTCGTGACGCCCCCCATCCTCGGCGCCGTAGGCGGGGGAACCTCCGTGACGGCCGAAGGCATCGGCTTCTCCAGCGGCACGGTCGCCGACTCCGCGCCCTCATCGCCCGAGCGGCTCACGGGCGTGGCTCCCGAGTCGCTGTCGGACGGTGGCGCCATGAGCTCCGATGCGAACGCGGCGACGCTCCCCGGTGCCGCTGACGCGGAGAGCGGGCGCGAGATCATCGCCACCGCGCAGGCGACCGTTCAGGTGAAGAGCATCCCCGAGGCGGCGACGGCGATCGCGGCCCTCGCCGAGGAGCACGGCGGCTACGTCGAGAGCACGGAGATCGGGAAGTCGGTCCCGCTCGACGGCCGCACCGATCCCGCCACCGACACCGCCGATTCGGCGTACGGCTGGGTCGGCATCAGGGTGCCGTCGGCGGATCTTCCCGACGTGATCGCCGCTCTCGCCGACACCGGAGAGGTGCTCTCGTCGTCGACGTCGAAGCAGGACGTGACGTCTGCCGCGATCGATCTGCGCGCCCGCGTCGATTCCACGAAGGCATCGGTCGAGCGGCTCACGCAGCTCATGGCGCAATCGGGAAGCGTGTCCGAGCTGATCGAGGCCGAGGTCGCACTGACCGACCGCCAGGCCCAGCTCGAATCCTACGAACAGCAGCTCGCCGCTCTCGACGACCAGGTCGCGATGTCTTCCCTGCAGGTGCAGCTGACGAAGGCGAGCGCACCGACGACCGCCGACCCGGCCGGCTTCGGCGACGGCCTGCTGGCCGGCTGGAACGGTCTCGTGGTGTCGCTGAACGCACTGGTCATCGCCCTCGGCTTCATCCTCCCGTGGCTCGCACTCGCCGGGGTGGTCGTGCTCCTCGTCTGGCTCCTGCGCCGGACGCGTCGCAACCGCCGTGACGCCGCGGGATCCTCAAGCGGGACATCCGTCGAAGAGAACTGACGCCGCCCCGTAGGAGAAGGCTCGCCCGGATGCTTCCGGGCGAGCCTTCTCGTTGATATTCCGAGGTATACAAGAAGTCTTGTGCGTCTACCACCGCGGGATTAGCGTCTTCTCCCGTGGAAGACATCTCCGTGATCACCGCCGTGCATCACCCGCTGCGCCGACGCATCTACGATTACCTGCTCCTGTACGGCACGGCACAGGTCACCGCGATCGCCCGCGCACTCGACAGTCAGGTCGGCAGCATCAGCCATCATCTGCGGATGCTGGAGCGCGCAGGCGTCGTCGAACGCGCACCGGATCCCGCCGGTGACAAACGCGCCAGCTGGTGGAAGGTGGCTCGACGCGGGTTGACCTGGTCGACCGACGACTACGCGGACTCCCCCGCCGATGCCCTGCTCGCGCGCGAAGCCCAGCGGCAGGGCATCCGGATGCAGATAGACCGGCTGCAGCGCTGGCACCGCAGTCGCCGAGACCCCGCGTACGCGGGATACGACGGCTCGAACACGGAGACGACCGCCTGGGCATCGGCCGACGAGCTGCGCGACCTCTCCGCGCGGATCCTCGGGACGATCCGCGAGTGGCAGGAGGGCATCGACCTCGACGACGGTCAGGAGCGCGTCCCCGTCTTCGTCTTCGCGCACGCCTTCCCCACGGAGCCGTGATGGCGACGGTCAGCGAGCCCGTCGAGGTGACCGCGCCTCCTGCGTTCCGCCGGGACCACCTCGCGCATGCATGGATCGGTGTGAAGGCGCTCTCCGATGCCGGTGACGCCCTGTGGACGATCGCCCTCGCCTGGACGGCCGTGCAGGTCGCCTCCCCCGCGGTCGCCGGGCTGATCGTCGCCGCAGGAACGGTGCCCCGCGCGGTGATCCTCCTGTTCGGAGGGGTGATCGCCGACCGTGCGGACGCCCGCCGCATCATGCTCGCGTTCAACGTGCTCCGGGTCGGTGTCCTGGTCGCCGTGGCCGTGTGGGTGCTCACGACACCACCCTCGGTCGCGGTCCTCCTCCTCGCCGCCATCGCGTTCGGGGTATGCGATGCGTTCTACGAACCGTCAGCCGGCACGATCGCCCGCCAGCTGGTCAGAGCCGCCGATCTTCCGGCCTACGGAGCTGCGGCCCAGACGGCGTCACGCCTGGGGACCATGGGAGGTGCAGCGATAGGCGGGTTCGTCGTGGCGCACGCAGGCCTTGCCGCAAGCGCGTCGGTGAACGCCCTGACCTTCACCGTGGTGGTCGCCTTCATCGCGATCTGGCTGCGCCCGCGCTTCCGCCTCGCCCGCGCGGAGAAGGAGTCCGCGCTGCGCGGCATCGCCCGCGGGTTCACTCATCTCTCCGTGAACCCCACGACCCGCACGCTCGTGATCGCACTGTCGGGGTTGAATCTGGCGGTCGGCCCGGCGATCGGGCTCGGACTCGCCCTCCGTGCTCACGACGAGGGGTGGGGCGCTCAAGCGGTCGGGCTCTTCGAAGCGCTCCTCGGTGTCGGCGCGGCGCTGGGGGCCGTCTCCGTGGCGAAGTGGCGGCCACGTCACGAGGCGCGCGCCGGGTTCTGGGCGCTGGTCGTGCAAGGGGCAGGCATCGTGGCGCTCGGGTTCGGTCCGGCCTGGACCGTCGCTGCAGCCGCGTTCGTGATCGGTGCGACCGCGGGATACGCCTCGGTGCTGCTCAGCGCCACCTTCTCAGCGACCGTCGACACGGCCTACCTCGGCCGGATGGGCGCGCTCACGCGCCTCGGCGACGACTGTCTGATGCCGCTCGCGATGGCCGGCTTCGGCGCCCTCGCATCGGCAACGACCGTCGGGGTGCCGTTCGCACTCTTCGGGGGCGCGATGATGGCCCTGATGATCCTGCCGTTGAGGAACCGGACGTTCCGCACCCTGTCCTTGAACCCCCGGCACTGAGGCGGAGAAACAAGAAAGCCTCCGGCGAACCGGAGGCTTTCTCTGTTGTGTGACCCCAGCGGGATTCGAACCCGCGTTACCGCCGTGAGAGGGCAGCGTACTAGGCCGCTATACGATGGGGCCGTCTGGCGGAACGTTTCCGTCCCGCGACAACCGTTCAAGTATGCCACGGCGATTCTCACTGCGCCAAATCGACGCCACCCTCTCCCGAATCCCGGGCGTGGCGCACCGAATCCGACGCCGAATACGTTTGCCGTGCGCGAGCGGAAGGAGTTGACTCTTCCCATGCGCGTCACCAAGTTCGAACATGCCGCCCTCCGTCTCGATGCGAACGAGAAGACCCTTCTGATCGACCCCGGGTCGTTCACGACACCCCTGAACGACCTCGCCGATCTGGTCGGGATCGTGATCACCCATGAGCACCCGGACCACTGGACGGCCGACCACTTCGACAGACTCCTGCGCGCGGCACCCGGCACACCGATCTTCGCCCCCGCCGGGGTCGCCCGCGCCGCAGAGGGATACGACATCACCGTCGTCTCTCCCGGCGACACCGTCGACGTCGGCGGATTCACCCTGCGATTCTTCGGGGGTACCCACGAAGTCATCCACTCCTCCCTCCCGACCGTCGAGAACGTGGCCGTGCTCGTGAACGACGAGCTCTACTACCCCGGCGACTCCTACGCGGTCCCCGAGGGCGTCGCGGTCGGTACTCTCGCCGCACCGCTCGGCGCTCCCTGGCTGAAGATCGGCGAGGCGATGGACTTCGTGCTCGCGGTCGCCCCTCGTCGCTCCTTCGGGACCCACGACATGACGCTGTCGGTGATCGGGAAGAACATGCACAGGCAGCGGCTGCAGTGGGCAACGGAACAGGGCGGCGGCGAGTTCTTCGTGCTGGAGCCCGGCGACTCCCTCGATCTCTGAGCATGGCGGACTCCCCCGGCGCGGAGGTCGCACTCGATGAGCGCGACGTCCGCGAACTCGTCCGCACCGTCGCACCGGAGCTGGCGGCACTTCCGTTGACGCGGTCTGCCGAGGGATGGGACAACGTCACCTGGCGTCTCGGGGCGGATCTCGCGGTGCGCATCCCCCGCAGGCTCCAGGCGGCGCCGCTGATCCGGCACGAGCAGCGTGCGCTCCCCTTGATCGCGATGCACCTGGCCGCGGCGAACGTCCGCACGCCCCTACCGGTGTTCGCAGGTTCGCCGACCCCGCACTTCCCCTGGCCCTGGTCGATCGTGCCGTGGTTGCCCGGCGGCCAGGCTCTCGGTCGCCCCCGTCGGGACAACACCGTCTGGGCCGCTCAACTCGCTGCCGTCCTGCTCACCCTCCACCGGGATGCACCCGCAGACGCACCCCGGAACCCGGTCCGCGGGGTGCCGCTGGCGGTGCGGGACGACAGCATCCGCTCCCGCCTCGCAGACCTTCCCGCGACGATCGCCGAGAATCTCGCCGACATCTGGCAGACCGGGCTCGACGCCGCCCCCGCGACCGAGTCCGTCTGGATCCACGGCGACCTGCACCCAGGGAACATCCTCGTCGACGGTGATCGGCTGTCGGCTCTGATCGACTTCGGCGACGTCACAGCCGGCGACCCGGCCTACGACCTCGCCGCAGGATGGCTCGCCTTCGACGCGGAAGGCCGACATGTGTTCCGCCGAGCCACGGGACGCCGATACGACGAGGAGACCTGGGTGCGGGCACGCGCCTGGGCGGCCGCGATCGCGATCATCCTCTGCCATTCAAGCGATGACCGCCCCGATCTGCGCGCGCTCGGGCACGAGACATCCGCTCAGCTGCGGACGGCCCCGACGACCTGACGCCGCGCGCCGGTGAGCACTCCGCTCACCCGCGACCACACCCGTCGGGCGCGATCGTCGAGAGGCCGGCGACCGTCGGACCGCACACGGCACACAGGTTCAGGCCTGCGCGACCCTGACCCTCAGCTCACGCGCGAGGTGATCACGCTGCTCGATCACGAGCCGCCGGAGAGCGGCCGGCGCCTCGGCGTTCGCGGCCAGCCATGCATCGACCGGTTCCAACGAATCGCCGGCCGGGAACAGCCCGACCACCAGCCGTCGCGCGATCTCGATGCTGCGCGCGCCCCAGACCTGCCCGATCCGCGCGAAGTACTCGTCATCGAAGCCGGAGACGAGATCACGGCGCCCGCCGGCGCGGAAACCCCCGATCTCGGCATCGAGGTGATCGTTGCTGAGCGCAAGGTCGTTCCAAGCGGAGTCCCATGCCTCGCGGCGCACGGTGGCATCCGGTCGCGACGAACGCGCCCGCCGTGCGGCTGTACGTCCGTCGCCCGTGTCGTCCCGCTGCTGCTCTGCGGCCACATCCGCAAGATCGGCGTGCCCGGTGGTCACCAGAGACGTGAGGAGCTGCCAGCGCAGATCGGGATCGATGACGAGGCCTTCGGGTGCCTGCCCGTCCAGCAGTGCCCGCACCTGTTCCTGATGCCCGTCGTCGAAGGCGGATGCCGTCGCGAACGCCCGGGCCCAGGAGAGCTGCGCGTCGCTCCCGGCGTCCGCAGCCTCCAGCGTGCTCCACACGGTCTCGACCCAGCGCTGCTGCTCCTGGTCGCGGCTCGCTTCCGCGACGAAGTGGCGGATCGTGTAGCTGGCGTTCGCGAGGACGCCCGTCAACAGCCCGATGTTGGACTCCGCGGGCGCATGGGTGCGCACGATCTCGAGGTACCGCGCCGCCGCGAGCTCGCCGTCGCGGGTGGCGTTCCACAGCGACGACCAGACGAGGGCGCGCGCCAGCGGGTCGTCGATCGCAGAGAGGGACTCCTCGACCGTCGCGAGCGAACGCGCATCGAGACGAGCCTTCACATAGGTGAGGTCGTCGTCGTTGAGCAGCACCAAATCGGCATCGGGCAGGTCGATCTCGGTCCGTTCGCCGACCACGTCGAGCTCACGCTGCTCGCGCCGCACGACCCGGCCGTCGACACGCTCGTACAGCCCGATGCGCAGTCGATGCGGGCGAGGGTCGGTCTGCACGAGGATGCTCCGCCCGTCCGCCTCGGTCTCGGTCCACAGCGTGGACATGCCCGAGGTCTGGAGCCAGGCCGCCGACCAATCGCTCATGTCCCGCCCCGAGACGGCGCTCAACTGCACCAGGAAGTCGTCGAGCGTCGTGTTCCCGAACGCGTTGGCGGCGAAGTAGAGACGGGCGCCCTCGAAGAACGCCTCATCCCCGACGAAGGCGACCAGCTGCTTGAGCACGGCGGCACCCTTGGCGTAGGTGATCCCGTCGAAATTCAGCTTCGCGGCCTCGAGATCGGTGATGTCCGCCACGATGGGGTGCGTCGTCGGCAGCTGGTCCTGCTGGTACGCCCACGCCTTGCGGCTGGCGGCGAAGGTGACCCACGCATCGTGATAGCGCGTGGCGACTGCCGACGCATGGGCGCCCATGTAGTCGGCGAAAGATTCCTTGAGCCACAGGTCGTCCCACCAGGTCATCGTCACCAGGTCGCCGAACCACATGTGCGCCATCTCATGCAGGATCGTGTTGGCTCGCGCGGCGCGCTGCGCGTCGGTCGCCGCCCCACGGGAGAGATACGACTCCGTGAACGTCACCAGTCCCGGGTTCTCCATCGCACCGAGGTTGTACTCCGGAACGAAGATCTGGTCGTACTTGCCCCACGGATACGGATAGGCGAAGGCATCGGTGAAGAAGTCCAGCCCCTGGCGTGTGACCTCGAGGATCTCCTCGGCCTCGAGGTGCGCAGCGAGTGATCGGCGGACGAACACGCCGAGGGCGACGCTCTGATCGTCGCGACGCCACTCGCCGTCCACCCGCGAGTAGGGTCCCGCAGCCACGGCCGTGATGTAGCTCGAGATCGGCAGGGTGGGTGCGAACTCCACGCGCTGCACGCCGACACCGAGATCGGTGTGCGTCGGAGACTGATTCGAGAGCACCTCCCATCCGGAGGGGGCGTCGACGACGAAGGTGTACTCGGCCTTCATGTCGGGCTGTTCGAAGCAGGCCATCACCCGCCGCGAGTCGGCCGGTTCGTACTGCGTGTAGAGGTAGGTCTCGTCGTCGACCGGATCGTGGAACCGGTGCAGACCCTCACCGGAGCGACTGTATGCGCCGATCGCCTCGACGCGGACGACGTTGGAATCCACCAGGCCCGAGAGCGAGATGCGGGCACCGTCGTAGACGATCTCCTGATCGACGCCGTTCACGCAGACTCGCTGGACACCTTCGCCGATGAAGTCGAGCCAGGTCGCGTCGACGGTCGACGAGAACTCGAGGGTCGTCACGGTCGGGAACCCGGTGCGAGCGCGCTCCGGCGCTCCGGTCAGGTCGAGCTCGACGCGGATGCGGTGCACGGTGACGGCAGCGGATCGCGCTGCGGTCTCCTCGCGGGTGAGGTTGGCGGTGTCCATGCATCCATCCTGGCATCCGGATGCCGCACGAACCGCCGTGGACCGAGACGTCACGCGGTCTGCAGGCGGTGTCCGATCTCGGCGTAGACCTGTGCGGAGGCCTGCGCGCGCACGAGAACGGTGGGCTGGTCGCCTCTCGATTGCGCGACAGAAGCGAGGATCGCATCGCTGCGAGCCACTTCTGCACGATCCCCGGTCGCCTCGGCGATGCTCCGTGCCTCCTGGGCGTGCCGCTCGGCCTCACGCAGGAGATCATCCGCATCTTCTGCCCCGTTCGTGGCTGCCGACACCAGGATCTCGGCGAGCGAGTTCGCCGCCTCCGTCGCGATCAGCGGCGAGCCCGCACGCTCCGCCTCTCGGAGGATCCGTTCCGCTGCGGTCCTCGCCCTCACGACATCTCCGGCTCGTCCGGCGATCCGCGCGTCGAGAAGCTCGAGATCGGCCGAGGTCGCGAACTCCCTCGCCGTCTGCAGGCTCTGCATCGCGACCGCGGACAGGTCGCTGGCCTGCCTGTCGTCACCCCGCGCCTCGGCGACGAGGGCGAGCGTGCGTCGGACGAAAGGCAGGGATTCACCGCCGGACGCGTCCAGCAGTTCGTGCAGCTCACTCTCCGCATCGTCGAGCCGCCCGATCGCGAGGAGCAGCAGCGGGCGATTGCCGCGCACGACGGCCACATTGAGATCGTCGCCTTCCGCCCGCGCCATCGACAGGGCGAGGGCGTACTCCTCCAGCGCCTCCGGATAACGGGCGAGGATGCGCAGGGTGTCTGCATGGTTGCCGGCGGCGCGTCCCTCCACGACACGGTCCCGCGCATCCCGCGCATGTGCGACCGCGCGTTCATACGACTCCAGCGCCTCATCGAGGTGACTCATCCACCGTTGGACGTTGCCGATCTGGTTCCAGGTGCGGGCGAGAGCCGATCCCGCGGCTATGCGGCGCACCCGCTGCAGCGTGATGAGCGCCTCGTCGAGGCGTCCGAGCTTCTCCGCGCAATGCGCCACGCCGAGCGCGATGTCCGGCACGAGATCGAGCCCCTCCCCTCGCGCCGCCAAGTCGTGCAGTTGCAGGGATTCGCTCCAGAGCGACCAGCGCGAGAGCGCGGGATGCGCCGCGATCGCCACCTGCTCGACGGCGGAGTCGAGGCCGTGCTCGCGGGCTGCGGTCGCGACTGCGAGCACGGTCGAGACTTCACGTGCGGCGAAGTCGGGGTCCTCCCCGATCCGGGACAGCACCTCGGACGCGGATCTGTCCACGAACCGTCGGCGCACCGACGACGGCCGGAGCGACCGTGACCGTTCTGCCGCGAAGGCGAAGACCGTGTCGTGCATGCGCACATGCCCCTCACGCAGCTCGACCAGATGACGGGCGTGCAGGCGGCGCAGATCCCGCGCGGCGGAGGGACCGGCCGCGGCGATGAGCACGCCCTCCTCGATGTCCCTGTCCAGCAGCGCGGCATCGGCGAGAAGGTCGGCCTCTGCCGGAGAGAGGGAACGCGTCGCCGCCTCCAGGACCGGACGGATGCGCGCGTCGCGAGGTTCGTGCTCGAATCTCGATGCGAGGTCCTGGAACGACCAGCCCTCGTGTTCGCGGACGATTCCCGCCAGCATCACGAGATCGAGCGGGAGTCCCCCTCCGACCGCGACGATGCGGCGCAGCGCATCCGCACGCAGGGCTGCCTCTGCGCCCTTCGCGGATGTCCCCTCCTCGACAGGCAGCAGACGAGCGAGGAGGCGGCGGGCTTCGCCACTCGACATCGGCGGGACGACGACCCTCGCCACATGCACGTCTGACGACGGGAGGCGCTGCTCGAGGTCGGCCAGGTCGACGCGGGCTGTGACGATGAAGCGCACACCGGGAACCAGCAGCGCCGCGAGGCGGCCGGCATCGCCCGCGTCCTCGATGATCACGGAGATGTCGCGGGCTGCCGCCTGCAGCCGCTCCCGCAGACGAGGCAGTTCGTAGGGAAGAGAGCGGACGCCGAGCGCTCCGAGCATGCGCCGCAGGATGTCGATCGGGTCGGCGTGCGGACGGTCGGGCTCCGACTCCCGCAGGTGCACGGTGAGCACCGGCGACGAGCCGGCCAGTGCAGAGGCGAGAGTGGTCTTGCCCGCTCCTGGCAGGCCCGTGAGGATGAGGACGTCCGCTGCGGGAACCGCAGCCAGCAGCGCTTCTCGTCCGACATCCGCACCGGTGGCGTCTCGTGGTCCGAGCGTCACCTCGACGTGGACTCCCGATCTCTGGCCGTTGAGGGCGCGTGCGGTCTCACGCCAGCGAGCCGCCACGGTGCGCCCACCGCCGAGCACACGCACGATATCGCCGACCAGACGATCGTCGACCCGCCGCCGTCCGGGGCGGAAGCAGTCGTAGACGGTCACCTTGGGAGGCTCGGCGCCGTCGCGCAGGCTGCCGATCCTTCGGGCGATCTCGGCATACGACGGCGATCCCGCGTCCGCACGCATCCGTCCGAGGCCCAGACAGAGCTCATCGAGGGTGCTCGGGGCGGGCATGAGTCGAGCCTATGGCACGCTGTCGCGCGTCTGCGGACGGGGCTCGTTCGGGGTCGTTCGGAGTCGGACGAACCGACGCGCCGCACCCCTAGGCTCACTCGACGGAGAGGCCATCCGACCTCCCGGACAAGGACATGACACCCATGACGACACGCGCAGAGATCGCGGCGAAGCTCGACGACTTCTCCTTCCAGAAAATGAACTTCGGCGGGTTCCTGATGAACAAGCGCGCGAAGAACTCGCACGCGCTGTGGACCCGCGCCTCCGACAAGGGGGTCACCGAGCTGACGCTGCTCACCACGAGGGACTACGGCGAGGGAAACGTGTACGACGTGGCGGCCTTCACCCTCGACGGGAAGGTCCCCGAGGAGATCATCTCGGAGCTGAAGCAGCAGGCGGAAGCCCTCACGGACCGGGTCAACCTGCGCGCGCACGGCTATGTCTACACCTGCCTCGAGCCCTGGGACGGTGGCGGCACCATCTGGATCTCGAAGAAGCCCGAGTTCCGCGCACTGAGCCGCGCCGAGCAGGGCGTCTACGTCATCCCGATCCAACGGCTCACCAGCACGGGCGAACCCCGATGGCTCGCCTGGGCCCGCGAGGGCGATCAGCTGAACATCGCCATCGTGTACAAGCCCTGACGGTGCCGACGCTCTCGGTCGGCGCGACCGCCCCGCGCGCAGAGGATGGCGCGCGGGGCGCTCTGATCCTCGTCGCGGCGTCCCTTGCCACCCTCGGGATCGCCGGAGCACTGGCGTTCTACCTGCTGCCCGTGGGGTTCGGCCTGACGGGCGCGATCCTCGCGCTCGCCCAGGTGGGGGCGATTCTCCTCGGTGCAGCGCTTGTCGCCTCCTCGACGATCACCATCCGCCGGCACCAGCGGCGACGTGCCGCCCTCGCCGCCGTCGCCGCGGCGCTCGGCTGGGAGTATCGCGCGGACATCGGTGACCACGTGTGGGGCGGCTCCATCGACGAGCAGATCGATCGCGGGAGTCGCACCGCACGAGACCACCTCGACGGGCGTCGCTCCGAGATCCCCTTCGACAGCGTCGAGCGCACCTTCGTCGTCGGCGACCGCGAAGGGGCGACCGTGCACACGGTGCGCGCGGTGCGGATCCCACTGCCGTCCGAGGCGCCGCGGATCACGCTCCGGTCGCGGCGCGGCGGAGGAGCACTCAGTGTGCTCCCACGACGCCCGACCGGCCGATCGCGGTTCCGACTCGAGGGCGATTTCAGCGACGTCTTCGACGTGTCGGTACCGACGGGTTACGAGACGGATGCGCTCTATGTGCTCACTCCCGACCTCATGGTGATCCTCCTCGATGCGAGCGCCGACCTCGACCTGGAGATCGTCGACAGCACGCTGCACGTGTACTTCCCCGCCGTCGACCTGACCGACGACGCAGAGCTGCACCGGTTCCTCACCGTGATCGCAGCACTGCATGACCGCTTCGGACGTCGCACCCTGCTCTATCGCGACGAAGCCGCCGCTCCCCTCGATCCGGAGGCCTACCGCCGCGACGGCGACGCGCTCGCCGCCAGGGCGCGCCGGGTCGACACACGCGTGCGGTGGTGGCCGGTCCTGGCTGCCGTGGCGACGCCTCTCGTCCCGATGCTCATCGCCGTCGTCTGGCTCCTGCTCGCCGGTTGACCTTCCGGGATATCTCCGGGCCGCCGAGGAGACGACGGATGGCCGTCTCGGGCGTCACCGAGAGATCGAGCGTCCGCCCTCGGGCGTACTGGCTGAACACCCGGGGATCGATGTAGCTGCCGCGCGCGACGGCGGTGGTGTTGCCGAGCGCCGTCGCCGCCGCCTGCACGGCGAGGCGCTCGGCCTGGCTCCGGTGGTTGCGACTGTCGAGCTCACCGATCCGCGCGAGGGCATCCGCGGCGATGATCGTCCCGTGAAGCGTGCGGAAGTCCTTCGCGGTGAAGGACGCTCCCGTGACCTCCCGCAAGTAGGCGTTGACCTCGGCGGGTGTGATCCGCATGCGACGGCGCCCCCGGCGGTACGCGAGCAGGAAGGCCCCCGACTTCCCGGCCGCGAAGTCCTTGAGCGCGTCGGCGAGTGACTCGTCGGTGATCTCGATCGATGCCGTGCGACCGCTCTTGGCCGGGAACGACAGGGCGACCTCGCTGCCCGCCACGCGCACATCACGCCGTCGAAGCGTCGTGAGACCACGGCTGCCGTGCCGAACCAGATATCGCTCCGACCCGATGCGCAGGGCCGCATCGTCGAGAAGACGGAACGCGATGGCGAGAGCGCGCTCCCTCGTCTGCCCCTCCTGCGCGAGCGCCCTCGTGACCTGGGCTCTGGCACGAGGAAGGGCGGCCGCGAGATCGAGCGCACGTACGAACTTCCGGCGGTCCCGCGTCACACGCCACAGCGGGTGATACAGGTACTGCTTGCGCCCGGCACCGTCGACCCCCACAGCTTGGATGTGCGCCAGCGGGTCGGCCGCGATCCACACGTCCTGCCAGGCGGGAGGGATCACGAGATCGTGGATACGCTCACGATCGGCCTCGGGCGCCGTGTCCCCTGCCGGATCGACGTAGCGGAACCCCGACCCCGATCGCACGCGCCGGAAGCCCGGATCCTGCCCCGGTACCACCCGGATGAGTCTTGCCATCGTGTTTCCCCTCCTCGACTGTCTGCGATCGAGGATGCCCGGCCGTGTCTACCAGCGGAAGGGAGTGGCGTGGCGGGGTGCCGTCGTGCTATTCCCCGTCGGGCTCGGCGCGGGGCGCCGCGAAGGTGCTGCGCATGTGATCGCTCGTCAGGAAGTCGGCGATACCGATCATGATCAGGCTGAACACGATCTGCTCCGACACCATCCAGAGTGGGTAGAGCCCGGGGATCGCTGCCATCACGAGCGTGATCACCGGGAAGATCTGCGCGAACAGGCGCAGACGCTGATACGCCCACCGCCATCCGCGCTGCGCCCGCCACGCGAAGTAGAACAGGGTCGCGGTCATCGCCAGCACGACGAGCGTGCGCATCCAGACGGCGAACGAGACCGACGCGCCGTCGACTGCCAACGCGAGTGCGACGGCGACGGCGCCGACCCCGATGATCAGCTCGACGACCAGGAGCCAGATGATCCAGGTGAACGCACGCACGGTCTTGGGGTGCGTGCGGTCGGCCTCGCTGATGGCGACGCCCGCCTGCCGCCCGCCGGCGATCCGATCCAGTCGGAGGAAAAGAGACTCCAGAGCCATGATCGGAGCCTATTGCGTGCGGACCTCGTCGGGCTCCTCCATTCGATGGATGTCGACCACTCCGTTGGCCGCCGGGTCGACCGCGCGCTCGAGCACCAGTGCCAGCAGCCCGACAGCGAGGCTCCCCGCGATCATCAGGCCGATGAACCAGCCCTCCAGCCCGCCGCCGAGCAGGACGCCGGCGACGAGCGGCCCCATGATGGCACCGCCCTGGAACGCCGCGGAGTTGATGGCGTTGTAGCGACCGCGCGTACGGTCGGAGGCCAGGTCGTTGTAGATCGCGGGGACGGTGGGCTGCAGCATCGTCTCCCCGAACGCGAAGACGCCCATGTAGGCGATCACCCCGATGGCCGCGACCAGAGTGCCCGGCAGGAATCCGGTCGCGCCGAGCAGCACCCACGACAGCGCCCAGATGAGCGCCATCACCTGCATGACCCTGGTGCGCCTCTTGCCGGTGATCAGTTTCAGGACGGCGAACTGCAGCAGCACGATGACCGCGGTGTTCACGGCGAAAGAGATGCCTACGACCTGGGTGGAGACCTCGGAGACCTGTCGCGCGAAAGCCGGGAAGCCGGCCTCCATCTGCCCGTATCCGATGAAGACCGACAGGAACGTGAGAAGGGTCAGCCACAGCACGGCGGGGCGACGCAGGATCTCCCGGTATCCCCCGACGGGCGGGGCGTCGACCGCTGCCTCATGCTGCGTGCGCACGTGGCGGAGCGGCCCGAGAATCAGAGCGAGCGGGATCAGGCCGCTCGCGGCGTCGACGAGGAAGATCGTCGTGAAGGTGGCGGGATCGGTGACATCGACGAAGAAGCCGCCGATCACTCCTCCGACGCCGATCCCGAGGTTCACCAGTGCGAAGTTGACGCCGAAGTACTGCTGGCGCACCTCCCCCTCGACCACGGTGGCGATGAGTGCATTGAACCCCGGCCAGGACACACCGAAGTTCACGCCGATGAGCATGACGGCGACCGCGGCGACCGCCGGGTGCGTGGCGTAGGCGAGAAGCGTGCATCCGGCGATCATGGACAGCAGCCCCACGATCAGCACCCGCCGTGCGCCGAAGCGGTCGATCAGGGTTCCCCCCGGACCGGTCACGACCAGACCCGTGATCGCGATGAGACTCATCAGCGCCCCCGAGATGCCGAGGTCGAAACCGCGCACCTCGTGGAAGTAGATGATCGTGAACGGCAGTGTCATGCCGCGCCCGAGCGTCTGAACGGCCACGGTCGACAGCAACCAGCGCCCCTCGGTGGGCAGCGCGTTCCAGAAGCTCCTCATACCGATCACCTCGACATTCTTCCCGATGCCTGCGACATCGCCGTTCGGGAGCGGATTGTCGGACGACCCGGTATCTGCCATCATCACGAGCATGGCGCTGTCTCTCGAAGAATTCCGTTCCTCCCTGCTGGACGCCGTCTCCCGGCAGGGACTGGGCATCCAGCTCACGGATGCCCAGGCGCAGCAGGTCGCCACCGACCCGCAGGCCAGCCGGAGCTGGTACGAGTACTGGCTGTCCACGAACCCGCAGACGGCGCCTGCCGTCGACGCCTCCTCGACGCCGGACGCCTCGCCGACCGCCGAGACGATTCCCCTCGGCGGGCATGACTTCGCGCGGGCGGCCGCGTTCGCATCCGCTCCCCCGGCCTACGGCGGAGGCCCGGCGGAATACGCCGGCCACGCCGTTCCTCCGACCCCCGGCGAGCCGCAGAAGAAGAGCCGGGTCGGCCTCTGGGTGGCGCTTTCGATCGTCGGTGCACTGCTGCTGATCGCGGTCATCATCGTGGTGGTGGCCTTCACGACCGCTCGTCACTGGACGAAGGTCGATTCGCCGGAGAAGCCGGAGACGTTCCACAGCGAGGAGTACGAGACCGGCCTGTACCTCGTGTCGGACGACGGAGTGAGCCCGTGCGCTGTCGACCAGGACTGGACGGACTGCATCGATGCGATGGAGGTCAACTACGCCGGAGCCTGCGCCGGCGTAGAACTCGTTCCTGCGGCCGTGACCCTCTGCGGACAGCACCGCGCCGAGATCGACCGCATGCGCGCGGAGGATTCGGAGGGTTCGGTCGTCGCCTCGCTCGGCGATTTCGGCCACCTCACCCGCACGCCCGAGACCGCGACGCGGCAGGTGTCCAACAACGACTATGAAGCGGCGGTCACCCACGAGGCTGTCTGCTACCTCGGCTTCCTCGGGGAGTGCGAGTAGCGGCGCGGAGGACGACCGGCCGCCTCAGACCGCCTCTCCTCAGACCGCCTCCTGCGGAAGCCCCACCTTCGCCTTCGCCCAGGAGCGACCGCGCGTGTCTTTGAGGATGTTGTACTCGACATCGACGTGCGGCTCGATCGCGCTGTACTTGTCGTTCGGCGCACCGATCACGAGTTGGAAGCCGAGTCCTCTCCAGGCGCCGATCGCGCGCTTGGTGAAGTGGGCATCCGCCTTGATCAGAGCTTCGTCCATGAAGACCGGCGCGTAGCGCGGCCGTGCCGCCCCCGCGTCTCCGAGTTGGTAGCGCAGAGCAGCGCCGACGATGAAGGCGACGAGCTCCTGGGACTCCCCTCCGGACTTCTCGCCGATGTGATCGTAGAGCGCGACGTGCTCTCGTGTCGCGGCGGTGACCCGCTCCGCGCTCACCCGCACGTGGTTTCGCACGTCGATGAGTTCGGCGAAGTCGGGCGCCGTCCGACGCATCCGGGCGATGAGGCGGCTCATCTTGCGATACACAGCCTCCCGTTCCGCATCGGTCGAGGCCGCATCGATCAGTCCCCGCACCTCGCGGAGCTCACGTCGGAAGCGCTTGCGCGCCTCCGTCTGATTCTCCCGCGGGGTGATCTGCAGGCGGTGATCGTCATCGTAGAAGGGCAGCTCCTCCATGATGCGGTTGATGGGATCGATGCGATCCTTGATCTCGCGCAGCGAACGGCTGAGAGTCGAGTCGAGACTCGTCAGATCGTTGCCGGAGAGCTTGAGGAGGCTGTCGCGCCACTCGGTCTCCAGCTCGTGCAGTCCATTGGTCTGGAGCGCCTCCAGAATGCTCTCGAACTCCCCGACCGACGCGTCCGGATCCGGCAGGAGCGTCAGATTGTCCCACCGCTCCAGGAACCCGGTCATGAGTCGTCGCATGCTCTCGCGCTGCTGCTCGTGGGCCTCGGCGGCCTCGCGGCGATCCTCGTGAAGGCGCTGGGCCGCGGTTCTCAGCGCGGTGTCCAGGTGCGCCAGTCGCTCCGCCGCGGACGGGGTGTCCCCCGTCTCGGAATGCAGGAATCGACCATCGAGGAACGATGCGTGCCGCTCCCCCATCTCGAGTCCCGATGCCGCGGCCGCATCGATGACGCTCTGACACGCGTCGACGTCGTCGGTGACCTGGCCCCAGTGATCCTGCGTCTGTGCGAGCTCATTGCTCAGTCGCGCCTCGTCGTCGCGGAGCCGGGCCGCCCGAGTCCTCAGGTCGTCGGCCTGGTGCCGGAGCTGGCCGATCTCGGGGCTGGCCGTGGTGACCTCGGCTTCGACGGCGACCCAGCGCTCTCGCTCCGCCTCCACCGCGGCGACATCGATCTGCTCCCAGGTCAGGTCATCGATCCTCGCGAACGCGGTCGACCGCGCCTCGATCCGGTCGAGGGCCGCCTCGGCGTCCGCCGCAGAGGCGGCGCACTCGTCATGCCGAGCGCTCAGCTGCCGCAGCTGCTCATCGATCTCACGCAGACGACGGTCGTTGGTGAAGCCCAGCATGTTGGCGCGGCCCTGCCCGCCGTGCGCGCCGCGACTCCCCTGCGAGACCTGACCGCTGATGGTGAGCGCTCTCTGATGCGCGCCCAGCTGCGACGACGAGTCCACGCAGACGTACCCGAAGCGCTCCTGGAGTCTCTGCTGGAGCCAGCCGGTGAAGGGCGTGGGCAGGTGGTCGAGCCGCCCGGGGAGCGTCTTCGGGTCGGCGCCCCGCATCTCGGGGAGCCCCGTCTGGACGCCCTCGTAGTTGAGCCGTTCCGGGGTGCGCACCGCGTTGATGGCCGAACGGAACTCTGCCAGATGCTCGACGTCGATCAGAAGCGTCCTCGCGAAGCCACCGAGCGCGAGGTTGAAGGCCTCGCGCCATGGCTCGAACTCCGTGCGCACTTCGATGAGTTCCCCGACGAACGGAAGATCCGATGGCGCGAGTCCGACCGCCTGTGCGAGCAGTGCGCGTGACTCGTCGAGGTGCGCGGGGATGCTGCCGCGCACGCGGATGGTCCTCTCGCGTTCGTCGCGCAGACGCCGCATCTCGGCCTCGGCGGTCCTGCGCGCCGTCTCCGCATCCGCGAAGGCCGCACGCGCGTCGCGGATGTCGGACTTCGGCGTCGAGCCCCGGGCGCCGGCCACGAAGGCATCGAACTGCGCGGCGGTCTCGACCTCCACCCCGAGCTCCTCGGCGATCGCGTCGAACTTCGCCCTCTCCCGCCGGACGTCCTCCAGACGACGCTCGGCCACGCGCAGCTCACGCTGTGCGGTCTCCAGGCGGTCGCCGCCGGACTGCCGCAGCACATCGAGGAGGCCTTCACGCTCGAGATCGGCGGCATCGACGAGGGCGCGCTTCTCGCGGACGGCGAGGCTGAGCGCGCGGGTGCGATCCCCCAGCTCGACCTCGACCTCGCGCAGCAGATCCAGGCGCCGCTGCGCGTTCCAGAGCGCGGCGAGCGAGGAGGGATCGGTGAAGACGCCGACCTCGTCGATCACCCGCACGCGTTCGGCGGCCGCGGCGATGCGGTCCTTGATCCCGCGGATCGGCTCGAGCGCGCTCACCTGCTGCTTCGCGGTGAGCATCCTCGTGCGCGTGCTCTCGAGTTCGTCGAAATGCGCCACCACGGCATCGGCGGTGGCCATGGTCTCTGGCTCTTCCAACACGAGCTTCTTGTACAGATCGTCGACCGTCGTGATCTGCTGCCCCGCCTGGATCCTCGCCAGGAGGCTGATCGCCTTCGCACCGGAACCTGCCGCCCCGATGCCGAGAACCGCCTGCAGCCGCGCCGAGAACTCGCGGTCCGTCGCCAGGGTCTCCAGTCCCGTCGCCCGTACCGACGCATCGGAGAGCCTCTGCGTGGCCGCCTTCTCCAGAAGCCCCAGATCGAATGCCCCGTTCACGGTGGCCCGCACCCGGGTCGTGTCCTCCAGAGTGCGAGCATCCGCGGGGATGTACCACGCGCGCACCGCGGTGAAACGCGATCCGTCGTGGTCGAGCCACGTCGTCGCGATCGCACTCCATGTGTCTTCGCCGTCGCCGCGCAGCACACGCAGCTTCGTGCCGTCCTCGGTGCGGGATTCGTCGATCTTCCCGCGCCCGTAGGAGAGGATGTTCCGCTGCTCGTCGCCGCGAGGGCGACCCGTCACTCCGCCGTTCGAGGCGCCGTTGAACGGCGTCGTGTGGGGCATCATCAAGGCGATGTACGCATCCATGAGGGTGGACTTGCCGGAACCCGAGCCCCCGCAGAGCAGGGTCGCGTCGGGTGAGAAGCGCACACGATGGGGGCCGGCGTCGTATCCGCCCCAGTTGATCAGCTGCAGCTCCTCCGCGACCCACTGCTGTCCCCGCGACCCCGCGGGGATGAGTCCGAAGAGCGTGTCCACCATGGTCATCGTTCCACCACTTCCTGCGACCGCAGCCAATCGCGAAGCTCTTTCAGGGTCTCGGCGCTGAGGACGACCTCGACGAGCGCACTGATCCGATAGCGCCCACTGGTCTCCTCCTGGACGATGCCCTCTCGATCCAGACGGTCCATCGCGTTCCGGATGGCCTTCTGCTGTCGGGCCGTGCCCCCGTCGACGTCGGTGAAGTAGCTGAGCACCGTCTGCTCGAGGTCTTCGATGTCGATGCGCACGGATGCCTCACCGGCGGCGGACTCGCGTTGATACACCGTGCGAAGATGCACCAGCACCAGGGTCTCGGCTCGCGTGTAGGGCGCGTCCTTCAGCAGCACCGGCATGTCGATCTCGTCGGAGCGCAGCTGCTGCTTGTAGGCGAATCCGCGACCGTGGTCGACGACCAGGCGGAGGTAGAGGTCGTTCAGCCGCGACTCGATCACCTGCTGGTGGTCGAGCAGAAGCGTCCACTCCCGACGATTGCGCTCCGCGGCGATGAAACGACGCTGGAGGATGTGCGCGAGCAGCCGTCGGATCTCGGGATCGAGCGTCCCTCGATCACCCGCGAAGTGCTCCTCGATGTCGTCTTCCATCGGGACGGGGGCGATGAACGCGTCGTCCACCGGCGCTTCCGTCACGAGGCTCTCTTCAGGCATGTGCTTCTTCCTTCGGGTTGCGCGCCGTGACGGCGCCGAACGCGAAACGTCGTGTCGAGCCGTCGGGACGCAGCGCCTCGACGACCGAGACCGCATCGCTCTCGGTCATGCCGTTGCGATGAGCGATCTCGAGCAGTCCGACGAGGTCGACGGGCCGGCGGGTGTCGTCGGCGGCATCCTCGAACGCGGTCGCGAGATCGAACTCCGGGCCGAGGTTCGAGACGTACTCTTCGAGCTCCGCATACCTCGGACCACCCCACGCTCGCGTGTCGATATCGGGGAACTCGACATCCTCGGCATCCGCGAGCGGGGCGGGGACGGCGGGAGGGCGGATGCTGCTCACCGTCTGTCTGAGGTGACCCAGATCGATGAGTGGGAGGCTGCGCACCGGCGCGGCGCTCGCCCCCGTGCCATCCCAGACGTGAAGCGCGGCGATGACGTCGCGGAGCAGGTCGTCGATCTGACGGTCCCGCAGCGGATCATGGGTCTTCACCTGGCCGGTGATGACATGGGATGCCCGCCGCTGCGCGGCGAGGACCTCCTCGACGCCGAGTTCCACCCGACGCCCGATCGCATCGAGTTCGGCACGCTGGGTGGCGTCGAGCATGCGGGCGAACGGCTGCCGGAGCAGGCCGTGCAGCTGTTCGGTGAGCGCATCGATGCGGTCCGGATCGCCGATGAGTCTCAGGGCACCGGCGAACGCGCGCCCTTCCGGCGTCGAGTTCATCACGTCCTGCGCGCGCTGGAGGTATTCGCGGAGCACCTCACCCGTCGGCCGCTCGTCGCGGCGCAGATGGGCGACGACGTCGCGCTGCATCAGCTTGAGGGACTCGGCGACCCGTGTGAAGTCGGCCGGGAGCTCGCGCGCCAGATGCAGCACGTTCTCGGCTTCCTCGTAGAGCTCTTCGTCGTCCAGCGGATCGGCCCGGCCCGATTCCTCGATCCGGTCGATCTCGGCGTCGAGCGCGGCGCGCTCCTCACGCAGACGGGCGAGCCGGCGGAGGGGATCGGCCTCGGCACTGTCGGCCAGATGCTCCACGGCTTCGAGGAGCGTGCGCACCCGTGAGTTGGAGACACGCGTGCGGCCTCCTCCCGTGCGTCCCGCGATCTCCAGTGCCTCCACCGCGTGCGCGGACAGCCGGTACACCTCGACGTCCTCATCGATCTGCTGCACCAGCCAGCCCAGCCGCACCCAGTTCCTGGCGACGTCGCGTCCCGTCCCCGCCGGTACCCGACGGTCGTCCTCATCGTCGCCCGCTCCCCGCAACTCGTCGAGGATCTCGGAGAGCTCAGCCTGCGCATCGGCGATCGGGATGGATGCCCGGTCGGCGGTGAACAGGAGCGAGAGCGAGGCCACCACGAAGGGCGCGAAGCGACCGTGCAGCAGATCGAGCGTCGGAGTGCTGAATGCGGTGACAGCGCGGGAGAATGCCGCTTCTGCTCGTGTTCCTGTCACGTATTCACATTACTCGGCGCCCTCGACGTCGCCGGACGCGACGCGGGCCTGGTGCCCGGGCAGGCCCCGGATCTACCGCGAGAACTCGGTACGCGTGAGCGGCGTGCTCTCCCGCGATGCCGTGACCAGGAACGTCACGGCATCCGGAAGGTAGCGATCCTCCCCGTACTCGATCGGTTCACCGGCCGAGGCGTAACTCACCCGGCGCACACGCAGCAGCGGGCTCGCGCGACGAACGCCGAGCAGGGTGGCGTCCGCACTGGAGACCGGGACAGCGTCGATGGCGTGCTCGGCGAAGGCGGTCACGACACCGAAGTCGCGAGTGAGCGCCTCGACGACCGAGGCTTCGTCGTCGGCGATCGCGGCGACCCGATCGGCGATCCAGTCGGGATAGGAGGTGCGCTCCAGCATGACGTCGCGCCCGTCGATGCTGCGCGTCCTCGTCACGCGGAGCACCCGTGCCCTCGGGCTCACCCACAGACGGCGTGCCTCGGCTGCTGTCGCCTCTCCGAACTCCTTGCGTCGCACCAGCCCTCCGGGTGTCATCCCCTTCGACCGCGCCCACTGGGCGAACGACCGCAGCTCTTCGAACGACTGGCTCGGACGCCCCGAACGCACGATCCAGCCCGTGCCCTGAACCGGCGACACCAGCCCTCGCTCCTCGAGCCCCGCGAGTGCTCGGCGCACCGTTCCCCGGGTCGAGCCGTAATGGTGCCCCAGCTTCGTCTCGGACGGAAGCCGGGAATCCGGGGCGAACTCTCCGTCGATGATCCTGGTCATCAGATCGCTCATGATCTCGCGATGGGGGCGCGGGTTCGCCGGTGGCACCATCTCAGACTAGGTGAGCCACGAGGCCCGCGATCGCGCGAACGGGACAGCAGTTCACAGTTGTCCCGCGTGTCGCGCCCGGAGACACCGATCGTTCCGTCGTCGTTCATCTGCGCGCCCTCCTCTGCACACCGTGAGAAGGGGTAATCAACCCGTGACCCCGTCGACGCCCTCCTCCGATCACCGCGTTCCCGCGCAGCCCGCTGCCGTGCTCTTCGACCTCGACGGCACGCTCGTCGACAGCGAGCGGCTGTGGCTCGACGCGATCCGCGCCCGGCTCGCGCTCGACGGCGCGGCGGTCTCGTCTGCACAGCTCGTCGAGTTCGAGGGTCTCTCCAGCATCGAGGCCGCCCACGCGCTGATCGAGGTCGGCGGCCTGTCCGCCCGAGCCGCCGAGGTCGCCGCCGACCTCGAGGCGCTCACGATCGACGCCTTCGCCGACCGCCTGTCGTGGGTGTCCGGCGCCGAGGAGGCGCTCGGACACCTCCGCGGAGAAGGGATCCGCATCGCGCTGGTGACGAGCTCGACGCACCGCTGGGTCGATGCGGTCGCCGAAAGCCTCGCTCTGGGCGCATTCGACGTCGTCGTCACGGCTGATGACGTGCAGCACACGAAGCCGGAGCCCGAGCCCTATCTGCAGGCATTCGATCTGCTCGGCATCGACCCCGGCACCGGTCTGGTGTTCGAGGACTCGGAGGTCGGAGTCCTGGCCGCCGTCGCGGCCGGAGGCCGGGTCGTACAGGTGCGAGCCGACCTGCGCGCCACGAGCGGCGCGACCGCGTGCATCCCCGACCTCCGCCCTGTGACCGCCGGGTGGGTGGCCTCGGTGATGGCCCTCGAGCCCGCGCTCCCCTGACCTGCTCGTCCGATCTCTCCCCGTTCGCACCCGACCAACACCCCGTGAGGAAGCTCCATGCTGACCCCTGATGATCCGATGAAGACGCACCCCCGCCCCGAACCGGCACGGCGCCGTGCTCTGGGCGGAGGGGTGATCGCCGCCGCTGCAGCGCTCACCCTGCTCCTGCCCGCCCTGCCCGCCGCGGCGATCGCACCGATGGCGGACCCCGCCTCCCTTCCTGCCACCGAGCCGATGACCCCGCAGCGCATCGAGGCCGCGAACGACGCCTACAACGATGCGGAGGCGACGCTCGAGTTCATCACGATGTCCGACACCGAGCTCGGCGGCTCCGCCACGGCCGACAAGACATCGGAGCAGGTCGCCTATGAGGGGGCGAAGCCGCACTTCCAGGCGTTGCGCTCCTGGGCAGAGGCGAAGGGGTTCGAACCCCGCGTCGTCGTCGACAACGGCGACGTCGTCGGCGCGAACGATCCCGAGTACTCCGCTCACCTCGCCGGCGACAGCGAGAAGGTCGCCGGCTGGTACCGCGCGGTCGAACGCGTCATGCGCGAGACGTTCCCGGAGTCGCAGGTGCTTCTGACACAGGGCAACCACGACATCGCCGATCTGATGGGCACGACGTTCGAGGCCGCACGCTCGAACGCGCCCGCCGGTGCGCCGGAGTGGTTCTACCCGAACGCCGACACCGGCTACGTGAGCAACTTCCACACGACGATCGAGGGCATCGACTTCATCGGCCTCGACTACAACGGCACGAACACGTTCGGATACAGCGGCCAGCGCTCCGGCTACCAGGCCTACCTCCGCAGCACGCTCCAGGAGATCGCGGCGAAGCCCGACTACGACCCGGCCTCGCCGATCTTCGTCTCGATCCACAGCGGGTACGCCGGCACCTCGCTGGGTGGCCCCTTCCATGCCGACTACGACATGGCAGGACCCGATCTGCAGCGCATCCTCGCGGACTACCCGCAGGTGATGCTGGGTTCCGCGCACACTCATTTCTCATCGAACCCGGAGACGAGCATCTTCCAGAAGGACTTCACCGTCTACGAGAACGCGTCGATGAACTACATCTACCAAGATGTCCCCGCTGACTTCATCGGCGGCGGCTACTTCGGCGGCAACCAGGGCGATGCCGCCGCCGGGGTCCCGCAGAAGAGCGCGAACTTCGTGTCTGTGCTCACCGACGGGCGCACGGTCATCCGCCGCTTCGATGTCACCCATCAGCGGTGGATCGGCATGCCCTGGGTCATCGACACGACCGAGGGCAAGAGCGGCTTCACGTACACCGCGGATCAGCGCAGCACGGTCGCACCATGGTGGGGTGCCGCTGCCGTGACCGCGAGCGACATCGCAGAGCAGTCCCTCACGCTGCGCTTCGACCAGGCGAAGGACGATGAGCTCGTGAACCACTACGAGGTCGAGATCCGCGACCAGGCCGGCAACCCCGTGCCGTTCACGGCGAATCAGGTGCCCGACTTCGGAAGCAACGCCCCGAAGTCCGTCGCCGGTTCGTTCAAGGCGTACTCGCGGTTCTACATGACCCCGAACACGATGGGCTTCGACATCCGCGGCCTGAAGGCGGCGAAGAACTACACCGTCACGGTCACCGCCTACGATGACTTCCAGAACGCGTCCGAGCCGCTCACCGGCATCGTGCGCACGGCCGGCGAGCTCGTCTTCCCCGACTTCCCGGCGGCGCCCGCGCCTGCGCCGGACGGCGAATTCCTGCACCTCGCCTTCGAGGGCGACCTCGGAGACACCGGCGCACATGCGGGCACGGCTCCCGCGGCGAAGCCGGTCGGATCGGTCTCCTATGTCGACACCGACCGCCCCGGCGCGTCGGGAACGGCGGTACGCATCGGCGGCGGCGCGAGCAACTACATCGACCTCGGGTCCCGCCCCGAGTTCGATCTCGGCACGGACAAGGACCTCACCATCGGCTTCTGGACGAAGGTCACAGGAGTCAGCGGCTACGGCGCGATCATCAGCAACAAGAACTGGGCGAACTGGTACCGCTCCGGCATCAACCTCGCGCCGGAGGGAACCAACACCGGCAAGCTCGAGTTCACGCTCGGCGACGGCGCGAACGGCGTATACGCGACCGGTGATGTCGGCGACTACCGGGGTTCGTGGCACCACATGACCGTGACCGTGGATCGCACGCGCAACGTGGCGAGCACTTACCTGGACGGCGTGCTGGCCAAGGAGATGAGCATCGCGGGCATCGGCAGCATGACCAGTGGTCTGAACATGCTCGTGGGCGTCGACGGGAGCAAGAGCTACGGCATCGGTCTCGACATGGACGACCTGCGGATGTGGGACACGGCGTTGACCGGAACCGAGGTCGCCGCCCTGTTCGCGGCGGGCGACTCCACCGCCGAGAACGCCGCGCTCTCCCAGGCGGTGGAGTACGCCACCGAGCTGATGAACGCGAACGAGGTCGAGGCCGCCAACGGCCGGGTCTTCGATCAGACCCTCGGCGAGGCGCTCGCCACCGCGACGTCGAACAGTGCCGCTCTGCTCGCAGGGGAAGCAGCCCCGCTCGACCGACGTGCCGCAGCGGCACCGACGAGCGAGCAGCTTCGTACGAGCTTCGACGCGCTGAAGGCCGCCGTCGACGCGGTGGAGGCCCAGACCGTGCGCTTCAGCTATCGCACCGAGGTGCGCGGGGGCGCCGTCTCGCCCGCAGAGGGCGTCGCCGATCGTGGGGGCCAGGTGCGGCTGACCCTCACCCCGGCGGCCGGTTTCCGGATCGCGGGTTCCACGGTCACGGCCAGCGGCGTCGACAGCTTCGCCATCGAGGGGTCGGACCTGGTGCTGACCGGCGTCCAGAGCAGAGTGCTGGCCTCGGTGGAGTTCGCCGCGGTCGACGCGGGAACGCCTGGAGAGGACGGCGACGGAGGCACCGGGAACGGAAGCCCCGGCGACGGCCACGGCACCGACACGAACCCCGGAGCCGACAGCTCTCCCGACCCCCTGGCGACGACCGGCGCAGACGGCACGATCGGCTGGGTCTGGACGGGCCTTGCCCTCACTCTGCTGGCCGCGGGCGCGTGGCTGTTCCACCTGCGCCGCCGCTCGGTCTGACGCGCCATCACGAAAGCCCTCTGGATCCTGTGCTGACACGGGATGCAGGGGGCTTTCGTGGTCGCGGTGGACACGCAGCCGAACTGCTCTGGCGATACTGGGCCGGAAACGACGAAACCCCCGCCTGAGCGGGGGTTTTCGACTTGCTGGGGTACCTGGACTCGAACCAAGAATAACGGAACCAGAAACCGTCGTGTTGCCAATTACACCATACCCCAAGGGCGAAACCGGAGCCTCGCACCGAGAATCAAGCCTACCCGAGCGGCGGCGGAACACCAAAACCAGTGGGCCGTGATCCGCCGCCCGGGCGCGTCGCGCCTCAGCTGGCGAGGAACGCCGACAAGGAGCGCAGACGACGAAGCGACTCCTCCTTGCCCAGCAGCTCCATCGACTCGAACAGCGGCGGGGAGATCCGGCGGCCCGTGATGGCCACGCGCGGCGGGCCGTAGGCGATGCGCGGCTTGAGCTCGAGCTTCTCGACCAGCTCCGCGGCCAGGGCCTCCTGGATCTTCTCCGGTGTGAACTCCTCCAGCGGCTCGAGCGCGACGACGCAGGCATCGAGCACCTCGGCGGCGTTCGCCGGCAGCCCCTTGAGCGCATCCTCGGCGTACGTGACCTCGTCGGCGAACAGGAAGCCCACCATGCCGGGGACCTCGCCCAGCAGCTGCACGCGCTCCTGCACGAGAGGTGCGACGCGGAAGGCCGTCACCAGCTGCTCGTGCGTGGGCTCGTCGAACAGACCGGCCGCGGCGAGATACGGGATCGTGCGCTCGGCGAAGTCCTTCTCCCCCAGCATCCGGATGTGATCGCCGTTGATCGACTCGGCCTTCTTCTGGTCGAAACGGGCCGGGTTCGGGTTGACGTTGACGATGTCGAACGCGGCCGTGAACTCGTCGAGCGAGAACACGTCGCGGTCGGGACCGATCGACCAGCCGAGCAGCGCGAGGTAGTTGAGCAGCCCCTCGGGAATGAAGCCGCGGTCCCGGTGCAGGAACAGGTCGGCCTGCGGGTCGCGCTTGGAGAGCTTCTTGTTGCCGGTCTCTCCCAACACCAGGGGCATGTGCGCGAAGCGCGGCACGAACGTCGTGACGCCCGCGTCGATGAGCGCGGCGTACAGAGAGAGCTGGCGTGCGGTCGAGGGCATGAGGTCCTCGCCACGCAGCACGTGGGTGATACCCATCAGGGCGTCGTCGACCGGGTTCACGAAGGTGTACAGCGGCACGCCGTTCGGACGCACGACCACGAAGTCGGGGAACGAGCCGGCGGGGAAGGTGACCTCGCCGCGGATCAGGTCGACGTAGGTGACGTCCTCGTCCGGTACCCGCAGGCGTAGCGCAGGCTGGCGACCCTCGGCGCGGAACGCCTCCTTCTGCTCGTCGGTGAGATCGCGGTCGAAGTTGTCGTAGCCGAGCTGCTTGGCGCGGCCTGCGGCCTCGTTGCGCGCGTCGATCTCCTCGGCCGTGGAGAAGCTCTCGTAGAGTGCGCCCGTGGCGATGAGCTTGTCGATCACCTCGCGATAGATGTCATGACGCTCGGACTGCCGGTACGGAGCGTGCGGTCCGCCGACCTCGACGCCCTCATCCCAGTCGATCTTGAGCCAGGTCAGAGCATCGACCAGCTGGCGGAAGCTCTCCTCGCTGTCACGGGCAGCGTCGGTGTCCTCGATGCGGAACACCATCTTCCCGCCGTTGTGACGGGCGTAGGCCCAGTTGTAGAGAGCCGTGCGGACCATGCCGACATGCGGCAGTCCGGTCGGCGAGGGGCAGAAGCGGACGCGGACGTCGGCACCACTGACAGTCGTGGTGAGGGGGTGAGGGGTAGCCATAGCCCTTCGATTCTACGGGGACGGCCGTCGCATCGCGGGTGGGCGGAGGGCCCTCAGGAAAATGGGCTCACAGCCACGGCCGCACGATGCTCGAGCGGGAGCGCGCCGTGCGCAGCGCGCTCATCCACGACGCGCTCGAACGCCGCACGGAATCGCCGACGATCATCGGCGTCGAGACGGGCATAGAGAGCACCCGCCCCGGCGACGCCCCCTTCGACCGAATGCCAGAGCACATCCGGGTCCGCGTTCCAGGTCCAGCCGTGCTCGGTGACGACCACGCGCTCCAGACCCGCGTCCCGCAGCATCCGCGCGAAACCGTCGGCGGTCCGCTCGAAATCCTCGTCGGCCGGGAGCTTCGCACCGGCGAACGGGGTCACCCTCGCGCGCTCGGTGACCTCCGCCCAGAACCAGGAGGGCGAGAGCGTCCAGGTCGTCGCGACCACGGCGCCACGGCTCACGCGCCGCAGCTCGGCGGCTGACCTGCGCGGAGAGGCGACATGGTTCAGGACGAAGTTCGCGACCACCACATCGACGGCACCGTCGGCGAACGGCAGATCCGGCAGCCCCGCATCGATCGTGTCGACCTGCGGTCGCTCGCGGCGCGACACCCTACGCATCGACTCCTCCGGCTCGCACGCCTGGACGCTCCATCCCGTCTCCGCCCACAGTGCAGCGAGCCTGCCGTCGCCCGCGCCGACATCGAGCAGGCTGCGCCCTCCCGGTGCGCCGAGTGCGCGTTGCATCGCCGAGAAGGTCCCTGCGCAGAGTGCGGCGTAGGAAGCGGAATATGCCTCGCCGACGCCGACCCAGTCCTTCATCGGACGCCGGAGCGGGCGAGCGGGGAGAGCGCTACGATCACGACGACCAGGACGAAAGCCGCGATGCCGAGTCCCGAGTACTGGAAGTTCGACAGCACCACACCGGCAAGCACAGACCCGGCGGCAGCCGAGAGGCTCATCAGCGAATCGCTGCGCCCCTGCCTGCGGGTGCGCAGCTCGGGCGCCGAAGCCTCGGTGAGCAGTGCGGCGCCGGCGACCGTCGCCGCGCTCCACCCCAGCCCCAGCAGGATGAGGGCCACCATCACGCCCCACGCCTCCGTACCGGTGAACACGGCGAACGCGAGAGCTCCGGCGAGCAGTACCTGTCCGAGCAGAACGACCTGCAGTCGGCCCCATCGATCGGCCAGCACACCGAAGACCGGGGACAGGGCGTACATGCCACCGACGTGCAGGGCGATCGTGATCCCCACGAGCGCCGAGACATCTGCCGGACTCGCGGCCATGCCCCCGGCGCCGTGGGCCATGTGCGACAGGTGCACGGGAGTCATGGCCATGACCGAGGCCATCACCACATGAGAGCCGGCGATCGCGAAGATCGCATAGCGGGCGACCCGCGGGCGATCCACCGCCACCGTTCCGGCGTCCGCGGTCGACGCCTTCGCGAGCCGCTGGGCCGCCAGAAGCGGATCAGGACGCAGCGCGACGATGTAGAGCAGCAGCGCCGCGCACTGCGCGACGAAGGAGAACAGATACGAGCCCGTCTGCGGTGGCATCCCGACCGCCTGCCCGACGATCTCCCCAGGGCCCAGCAGCAGGGGGCCGGCGACACCGCCGATGGTCGTCGACCAGACGACGATCGACAGGTCGCGGCCTCGGTGCTGCGGGGCGGCGAGATCGGTCGCCGCGAATCGCGACTGGAGGTTTCCCGCATTGCCTGCGCCGATCATCAGGATCCCGGCGAGCAGCAGGGGGAAGATCCGCAGGGCAGCGGCGAGGATCACCACCGCGATGCCGACCAGCGCGAACAGGTTGCCGAGCGTGAGCGCGCGGCGGCGTCCGACGCGCGCGGCGAGGCGGGCGAGCGGGATGGCGCACGCCGCCGCTCCCAGCGTCACGGAAGCCGTCGCCAAACCGGAGAGCGCGTCGTTCCCCGAGATGTCGGCAGCAAGAAGCGCGCCGAGCGAGACCGTGGCCCCGAAGGCGATACCGCCGAGCACCTGCCCGAACGACAGCACCAGCACGGTGCGCCGCTGGACCGCCGTCTGCTGCGCCGCCGTCAGGGCGACATCGGTCATGACGCGGGAACGGCGTCGCGCGCGGTGTTGCGCAGAATGCCCAATCCCGAGATCTCGACCTCGACGACGTCACCGGCCGCGAACGTGCCGACACCGGCCGGGGTGCCGGTCATGATGACATCGCCGGGGAGCAGGGTGAACACGGCCGAGGCGTACTCGATGATCGCCGGTACCGAGTGGATCATGTCGGTGAGCGGGGCGTGCTGGCGCACCTCGCCGTTCACGCGCGTCTCGATCGTCGCGTTCGCCGGGTCGAAGTCAGTCTCGATCACCGGTCCCAGCGGGCAGAACGTGTCGAAGCCCTTCGCGCGCGACCACTGACCATCCTTGCGCTGGAGGTCGCGAGCGGTCACGTCGTTGCCGATCGTGTAGCCGAGCACGTAGTCGAGCGCATTCTCGGCCTTGACGTTCTTCGCGATCTTGCCGATCACGACGACCAGTTCGCCCTCGTACTCGGTGCGCTCGGAGAGCGTCGGCCGCACGATCGCGTCTCCGGGGCCGATCACCGCAGTGTTCGGCTTGAGGAACAGCAGGGGCTCCTCAGGGGCCTCTCCCCCCATCTCGGCGGCATGATCGTGATAGTTCTTGCCGACGCAGACGACCTTCGACCGCGGGATCACCGGGGCGAGCAGGGCGGCATCCGCGAGCGGCACCCGAGCGCCGGTGGTCTCGTACCCGGTGAACATCGGGTCGCCGGCGAGCACCACGAGCTCGCGCTCGTCGATGATCCCGTACATGATGGCTTCGTCGTGGCTGAACCGGGCGATCTTCATGGGATCCAGCCTACCGAGCGCGCCCGGCGGTCGCCGAGACCCACGGCACGCGACGAGACCCACCCTCCCGGAAGAAACACAGAGTGGGTCTCGGCGGGGAGCGTGGGTCTCGGCAACTGGAAACTCAGGCGTCGAGGCGCAGCAGCCAGCCGTGCTTGTCCTCACGGCGGCCGTACTGGATGTCGGTGAGCTCCTCGCGCAGCGAGAGCGCGAGCTCACCCAGTGGCTGCGGCTCGTCGAACCCGTCGCCCACGAGAGCGCCGATCGGGGTGACGACGGCGGCCGTGCCGCAGGCGAACACCTCCACGATGTCGCCCGACGCGACGCCCTCGCGCCACTCGTCGATCGAGATCGGCCGCTTCTCCACCGTGTAGCCGCGGTCTTCCGCCAGCTGCAGCAGCGAGTCGCGGGTGATGCCCTCGAGGATGCTGTCGGACTCGGGGGTGACGACGCGCCCGTCCTTGAAGACGAAGACGACGTTCATGCCGCCGAGCTCCTCGACGTTGCGCTTCTCGTCGAGGAACACGACCTGGTCGCAGCCCTTGGCACTGGCCTCGCTCTGCGCGAGCAGGCTCGATGCATAGTTGCCGCCGGTCTTGGCCTTGCCGGTGCCGCCCTTGCCGGCGCGGGCGTACTCCTCGGAGAGCCAGATGCGCACCGGCTTCACTCCACCGGAGAAGTAGGCACCTGCGGGGCTGGCGATCACGTAGTACGCGACCTTCTGCGCGGCGCGGACGCCCAGGAACGCCTCCTTGGCGAACATGAACGGACGCAGGTAGAGGCTCTGGTCGGCACCCGTGGGCACCCAGCGTCCGTCGACGGCGACGAGCTCGCGCAGCGACTGGATGAAGTACTCGGTCGGAAGCTCGGGCAGCGCGAGGCGGCGGGCGCTGGCCTGCAGGCGCGCGGCGTTGCGGTCGGGGCGGAACGTGTGGATCGAGCCGTCGGCGTGACGGTAGGCCTTGATGCCCTCGAAGATCTCCTGCGCATAGTGCAGCACAGACGCTGCGGGGTCGAGCGGGATCGGGCCGTACGGCTGCACGCGCGGACGGTGCCAGCCGCCCTTGGCCGACCAGCAGATGTCGACCATGTGATCGGTGAAGACCACGCCGAAGCCCGGGTTCTCCAGCACCTCGGCCAGCCGTGCGGGCGACGCTGCGGTCAGGTTCTTCGTGACGGCGAACTCCAGGGGAGCCACGGTCGCCTCGGCATCGATGGTCGTCATCTCATCATCCATTCCTCGTGGGTGGGCGCATCCTCGCGCCCGTTCAGCCTACGCCTGCAGTCAGAGGCGTGCAGTGATCGCGGAGCCGATCTCCGCCGTCGTGCGAGCCGCGGTGCGGGCGGCGATGTCGGCCTCGACCGCAGCGCTCACACGCGCGGATTCCTCAGTGAGGCCGAGGTGGTCCAGCAGCAGCGCGATCGAGAGGATCGCAGCGGTCGGATCGGCCTTCTGCTGACCCGCGATGTCGGGTGCCGAGCCGTGCACGGGCTCGAACATCGACGGGAAGGCGCCATCGGGGTTGATGTTCCCCGACGCGGCGAGACCGATGCCGCCCGTGACGGCACCGGCGAGGTCGGTGAGGATGTCGCCGAACAGGTTGTCGGTCACGATCACGTCGAAGCGCGAGGGATCGGTGACCAGGAAGATCGTGGCGGCATCGACGTGCAGGTAGTCGACGGCGACGTCGGGGTGCTCGGCCGCCACCTCGTTCACGATGCGCTGCCAGATGGCCCCCGCGTGCACGAGCACATTGGTCTTGTGTACGAGCGTCACCTTCTTGCGGCGGCGCTCGGCGAGGTCGAACGCGTAGCGCACCACGCGCTCCACGCCGAAGGCGGTGTTCACCGAGGTCTCGTTCGCGACCTCCTGCGGGGTCCCCTTGCGGATCGCCCCGCCGTTGCCGACGTACGGCCCCTCCGTGCCTTCACGCACCACGACGAAGTCGATCTCACCCGGGTCGGACAGCGGGCCCGGGGCGCCGGCGAAGAGCTTGGACGGCCGCAGATTCACGTAGTGGTCGAGGGTGAAGCGCAGCTTGAGGAGTAGACCGCGCTCGATGTTGGCGTCCTTGAGACGCGGGTCGCCCGGCTTTCCGCCGACCGCGCCCAGCAGGATCGCGTCGTTCGCGGCGATCGCGGCGAGGTCGTCATCGGTGAGGGTCTCCCCCGTGTCGAGGAAACGGCCGGCACCGAGCGAGAAGCGGGTCTTGTCGAAGACCACTCCGCTGTCGGCGGTGACGGCGTCGAGCACCTTCTCCGCCTCGGCGATGACCTCGGGACCGATGCCGTCACCGGGGATGACGGCCAGCTTCACGACACGCGACATGAGACTCCTTGCGCACTGCACGGGGATGGACCGGCCCGCGCCCGCCGCGGGGCGAACGAGCCGGTCCTCCCAGCGTACTGGTCAGTGCGAGGGGGCTTTGCGCAGTGTGACGGCGGCGATCACGCCGGCGACGACCACGAGCCCCGCACCGATGAGCGACGTCACCATCACGCCGGAGCCGAACGCCGCGGCTGCGGCATCCCACAACGCGGTCCCGAGTTGATCGGGCAGCTCCTGAGCGGCGGTGTAGGCACCGGCGAGCGTCTCGCCCGCCGCATGCGCGACGTCGGCAGGCAGCCCCTCCGGAAGCACGAGCGCCCCGCGGTAGAAGGCGGTGATGATGCCGCCGAGGACGGCCGTGCCCAGCACGGCGCCCAGTTCGTACGCGGTCTCGGACACGGCACTCGCCGCCCCCGCCTTGGCCGCGGGAGCGCTCGACAGGATCAGCTCGTTGGAGATCGTCTCCGCCGCGCCGATGCCGATGCCGAGCACCACGAACGCCACCACGAGCGGCAGGACACCGTGCTCATGCGTCGTGAACGCCACGATGAGGTATCCGGCCACCGAGAACGCCAGCCCGGCGGGGATGACGATGTGCGGAGGCACCCGACGCGAGACCGGCACGACCGAGAGCCCGGCGACGATCATCGCGAGCATGCCGGGGACCAGTGCGAAACCGGCCATCATCGGTGACAGCCCGAGGACGAGCT
The DNA here is from genome assembly GCF_001426835.1 of Microbacterium sp. Root1433D1. Classification (NCBI taxonomy): domain Bacteria; kingdom Bacillati; phylum Actinomycetota; class Actinomycetes; order Micrococcales; family Microbacteriaceae; genus Microbacterium; species Microbacterium sp. Root1433D1. The sequence continues at coordinate 762,505 of NZ_LMFN01000002.1, forward strand.
GCAGGTGCTGCGACACGAAGTAGAGGAAGCCGACGAGTGCGACGACACTGAGCAGGTTCACCAGGATCGCTCCGGAGAACGAACCGCGACGGAACAGCGCCATGTCGAGCATCGGGCTCTTCACCCGCAGCTGGCGACGGACGAACAGGTAGCCCATCCCGAAGCCGAGCAGTGCCCACGCGCCGGCCGTGAGGCTCGGGCCGTCCACCGCCAGGGACTTGATCGCGTAGACCACCGGGATCATGGTCGCCATCGACAGCGCGATGCTGATCAGGTCGATCCGCCCCGGGTTCGGGTCACGGCTCTCCGGGACCAGCAGCGGCGCGGCGATGAGCAACGGGATGAGCACGGGAACGGCGATCAGGAAGACCGATCCCCAGGCGAAGTGCTCGAGGAGGATGCCGCCCACGATCGGGCCCAGTGCCGACCCGGCGGAGAACGCCGAGGCCCACACCGCGATGGCCATGCGGCGCTGGTCGCGGTTCTGGAAGATCGAACGCAGGAGGGAGAGGGTCGACGGCATCAACATGGCGCCGAAGAAGCCCAGGAGCGCGCGGGCGGCGATGAGCAGCCCGGCGGTCGGGGCGAACGCCGCGAGGGCGGAGACCGCGGCGAAGCCGGTCGCTCCGATCAGCAGCATCCGGCGTCGACCGAAGCGGTCGCCCAGCGTGCCCATCGTGACGAGGAGTCCGGCGAGCACCAGGGGGTACACGTCGATGATCCACAGCTGCTCCGCGCCCGTGGGGGCGAGCGCGATGGAGATCTCGGGGAGCGCGAAGCTCAGCACCGTGTTGTCCACCGAGACCAGCAGCACCGGCAGCATGAGGACGACGAGCGCCGCCCAGCCGCGGGCTCCGACGCGGGGAGCATCCGTCTCTGTCGTCGGGATCGACGCAGTACGGGTCATGGAACACCTCTCAGGATCGTGATCGCACGGTTAGTGAACCGTCCGGATGGTATAGTAACAGAATTCCCTCCCTTTCCCTGTGCAGAGGATCCACGATGCCCCGACCTCCCCTCGCCCGCGAGAAGGTGCTCGACGCCTTCGAAGCGATCCTCATCGAAGAGGGAGAGCGTGCCGCCACTCTCGAAGCCACCGCCAAGGCGGCCGGCGTCTCGAAGGGCGGATTGCTGTACCACTTCGGGTCGAAGGATGAGCTCGAGGCCGGGCTCGTCGAGCGGCTGGATCGCCTCACGACCCTCGACCTCGAGCGCATGACAACTGCCGACGAGGGCCCCGTCGCCTACTACGTGCGCACCTCGGTGATGGAGGACGACGCGCTCGATCGGGTGCTGATCGCCACGACCCGCCTCGCACAGGGCGGCTCGATCCCCGCGGCGGACATGCTCCGCGACACGAGGCGTCGCTGGGCGGAGACGATTCGCCCGCACGTGCGCGACAGTGCGAGCCTCGATCTCGTGATGCTCGTCAGCGACGGGCTCTACTTCAACAACTCGCTCGATGTGCACGGACCGGAGCGACTGGTCCCTCGCAGCGATGAACTCGCCGAGCTGATCGCACTGGTACTGAAGGCGACGGCCTGAACCCGTCGAAACGCGAAGGAGGGCGGGAGCATCGCGCTCCCGCCCTCCTTCGTCTGTCGCCGATCAGACCTCGGTGATCTCGATCTGGCGGAAGAGGTCGGCGTCGATCGCGGCGCTCACGTCTTCGAGCAGCTCCTCCGACACGGGCGAGTCGAGCGTCAGCACGCTGAGCGCCTGCGCGCCGGCCGCCTGACGGGCGATCTGCATGCCCGCGATGTTGATGCCGGCTTCGCCGAACTTCTGGCCGTAGACGGCCACGATGCCGGGACGGTCGGTGTAGAGCATCACGACATGGTTCTTCTCGATGGGCAGCTCGAGGGTGTGGTCGTTGATGCCGACCAGCTTCTCGGTCTGCTTCGGACCGGTCAGCGTTCCGGAGACCGAGAGCTGCGAGCCGTCGGAGAGCGCACCGCTCAGCGTGATCACGTTGCGGTACTCGTCGCTCACATCGTCCTTGAGCAGACGCACCGCGATGCCGCGCTGCTCGGCGAGCAGCGGAGCGTTCACGTACGAGACGGTCTCGCTGACGATGTTCGTGAAGACGCCCTTGAGCGCCGCGAGCTTCAGCACGCTCACGTCGTAGTCGTTCAGCTCACCGTGCACCTCGACGTCGAGGCTGGTGAGCGGCGAGGTCGCGAGCGCTGCGAAGATCTGTCCGAGCTTCTCGACGAGCGAGATGCCGGGGCGCACGTAGGGATCGATCACACCACCGGCGACGTTCACCGCGTCCGGCACCAGATCGCCGCCGAGCGCGAGGCGCACGGACTTCGCGACCGAGACGCCCGCCTTCTCCTGCGCCTCTTCCGTGCTGGCACCGAGGTGCGGGGTGACGACGACGTTGGGAAGATCCAGGAGCGGGCGGGCGGTGCCCCCCTCTGCCGGGGGCTCGGAGGTGAAGACGTCGAGGCCGGCACCCGCGATCTCGCCCGCGACGAGAGCCGCGTGCAGCGCCTCCTCGTCGATGAGCCCACCGCGCGCCACGTTGACCACGAAGGCGGTCGGCTTCATGGCCTTGAACTGCTCGGCGCCGATCATGCCCGTCGTCTCGGGCGTCTTGGGCATGTGGATGGTCAGGAAGTCGGACTCGGCCACGAGCTCGTCGAGCGAGAGCAGCTGCACGCCCAGCTGCTGGGCACGTGCCGAGGTGACGTAAGGGTCGTAGGCGACGACGCGCATGTCGAACGCCGCGAGTCGGGCGGCGACGAGGGCACCGATGCGGCCGAGGCCGACGATGCCGACGGTCTTCTCGAACAGTTCGGCGCCGGTGAACGAGCTGCGCTTCCACGCGCCGGCGGACAGCGAGGCGTGCGCGGCGGGAATACGGCGAGCGAGGCTGAGGATGTGGCCGACCGTGAGCTCGGCGGCCGAGACGATGTTCGAGGTCGGCGCGTTCACGACCATGACACCGGCCGCGGTGGCCGCCTTGATGTCGACGTTGTCGAGGCCCACGCCGGCGCGGGCGACGACCTTCAGCTTCGGGGCGTGAGTCAGAGCCTCCTCGTCGATGCGGGTCGCCGAGCGGACCAGCACGGCGTCCGCGTCCGCGAGCGCCGCGAACAGCGCCTCCCGGTCGGTGCCGTCGACGTCGCGGACGTCGAAGTCGGGACCGAGAGCGTCGATCGTGGCGGGAGAGAGTACTTCGGCGATAAGCACGACAGGCTTCGGCACAGTGGATCCTTCGGGGCAGCGCGGCAGGGGCCGATGCGCCGCACACCATGGGGGCGCGATCGCGTCAACTCTACCGGAGCGGACGCGGGCCTCCGTGCCGTATGACGCGGCAGGACAGGCGGCTCAGGCGCTGGGCATGGTGAGGCTCAGCGCGATGAGACTCATCCAGAACACCGCGACCACACCGAGTCCTGCGAGGAAGACGAGCGCGAGCTCGCCCACTCGCCGCCGCCGACCGATCACATACGCGAAGGCGAACACGATGGCAGGGAAAGCGACGCCGAACAACAGGGTCGCCCAGCCGCCGCCGGTCAGCCCGGTCTGCGCCATCGTGATCAGATGCGCCACGGCATTCCAGACGGCATAGGCGTAGAAGAGTCCCGCCAGGCCGATGACGAGCCCGACGAGCCAGCGCGGAGAACCCGCAGACGCCTGCGCCTCGGTCGACGACGTGGTCATGATCCGATCACCCCCACGGTGACGAAGGGCCAGGGAACGAGCAGCACGACTCCCGCGAGCAGCACGGCGACGCGGATCCACGCCGCCCTCCCCCGCGTGAGCACCCAGCTCGCCAGGAACCACAGTGCGGGCGCGGCGATCGCGAGGACGAACCACGGCAGGAACATCACGTCGGAGACCAGGAACGACGCCAGCGGCTGAAGTCGCAGCCCGCCGACGATCCAGCCGATCGTGTAGAGGAGGTACACCCCGCCGACCACTCCGACCAGGAGCAGCATCGGCGTGCTCAAGCCGACCGGTTCGTCGACGGGCGCAGGAGTCACGGTGCCGTCGTCCTCGATCGTTCCCACGTCGTCGCTGCCCTTACCGACGGCGTTCCAGCCGTGCGGGAGAGCGCGGTCCTTCGGCGTCGGGGCCTCGTCGCCGTCCCAGTTGAGGGCGTCGTCGGAATCGGAAGTCATGTCCCCAGCGTAGGACACCAGGTCCACTAGGATCGGGGTTGCCTTGAGCCGGAACGGCGGGCACCGGAGGGGAAAGGGAACACCGTGGCTGCGAGCGAGAACGCCCAGAGCAACAACACCGACACCGGCGTCGCACGGTCCGCGAAGAGCACAGCCGCGGAACCGCCCGCCGGCTGGGTCCCCACTCCCGAAGCCAAGGCCAGGGCCACGCGTTTCCGTTGGATCGCCGGCATCCTCTGGGCGGTCGCGATCGTCGGCGAGGGCGTCGGCATCTTCTGGCTCCTGCGTCAGCGCGTGTTCGTCGGCGAGGACGGCGAACTCCTCCGCAACCCCGACACCGGCCTGCTCGAAGAGCAGGGCGTCACCGCGACGTTCCCGCAGTGGGCGTTCATCGCCCTCCTCGTGCTGCTCGTCGTGATCGCGGCCCTGTCGATCACCGGCTCGGTGCTGTGGAAGAAGGCGAACCGTCTCGACCCCGCGCGCAAGGCGGACAAGACGCGGTTCTTCGTGCAGAACCAGCTCGGGGCGATCATCGCGGTCGTCGCGTTTCTTCCTCTGGTCATCCTGATCTTCCTCAACAAGGACATGGACAAGGGCCAGAAGACCACCGCCGGAATCGTCGGCGTGGTCCTCGCGGCACTGGCCGTCTTCGTCGGCGTCGACTTCACGCCGCCCTCCGTCGAGCAGTACACGGCCGACCAGTCCGCCGTGATCCAGCTCCTGGGCAAGGACGAGGTCGTCTGGGTCGACGGCGGCAAGGTCTATCACGTCTGCGATGAGGTCTCGGCCATCCAGACCGGGAGCGAGATCCGGACCGGAACGACCGCTCAGGCCGTCGAGGCCGGGAAGATCCGTCTGACACTGCAGTTCGCTTCCGAACTGCGCGCGTGCGATCTTCCGGTGCCGGAGAACGACGAGGCGATCGCAGAGGCACTGCGCGCGATCCAGGCCGGCCAGGTCGACACGGTGCTCCCCGCCCCGGTATGGGCTGACCCGGCCGAGGCGCCCATCGTGGTCGAGGAAGCACCGGCCGAGTGACGACGGCTCGACGCTAGTCCGCGTCGAGCGCCTCCACGAGCCGCTCCTCCGCCGACGACAGATGCGCATCGAGGAGGGCTGCGGCGCGCTCCCCGTCTCCCGAGGCGACGGCAGCGAGGATGTCGGCGTGCTGAGCGGCGATGGCCGCAGCGTCGAGAAGGCGACGCCCCTGCACCTGCGCCATGCACAGCCGCACCTCGTCGAGGACGCTGCGGTACATGCGTCCGGTGCGCTCGCTGTCGAGCGCATCGATGAGAGCGGTGTGGAACCGCAGGTCCGGATCCACGGTCGCCGGGTCGGGGCCGGGGGGCATCGCGAGGATCTCCGCATTCGCCTCGAGCGCGGCACGCGGAACGGTCCTGGTCACGGCGAGGTCGCGAAGCGCGGCGCTCTCGAGGCGGGTCCTGGTCCGGTAGACGTCGCGCACGGCCTCGGGATCGATCCCGACCACACGCGCGCTCCGATGCGCAGTACGCACCAGGAGCCCGCTCGCCACGAGCTGCTCGATCGCCGCCTTCGCGCTCGGACGGGCGACGCCGAACGACTGTGACACCGCGGCTTCCGTCAGCGGATCTCCCGAACGGATCTCGCCGCTGAGGATACGACCACGCAGCTGGGCCGTCACCGCATCCACGACGCCGACGATTCCCAGCGGTGTCTCCGGTGTGCTGGTCATCCGGTCAGCCTATCGAAGCCGCACCATGTCGGTACACTTGTCAGACAATCTTCCGACGGAGCAGAGGAGCACCGTGACGACCACCCTCGCCGAGCCGCTGGATCCCGCACTGCTGGGTTCCACGACACAGGTCCACTCGCGCTCCATCGATCGTTTCGCCCGCGCTCATGATGCCTCGCACTACCTGCTGATCCCCGACGCCGTGCTCTCCCCCGCGGATGCCGAGGGCGTCGCCCGCGCCTTCGGCGCCGTCCGCGCCGCCGGACGCACCATGACGTTCCGCTCCGGGGGTACCAGCCTGTCCGGGCAGAGCGTGAGCGGCGACATCCTCGTCGACACACGCAGCAACTTCCGCGACATCCGCGTGGAGGACGACGGTGCCATGGTGCGCGTCGGACCCGGCGCGACCGTGCGCCAGGTCAACACCAGGCTCACGCGGTATCGCCGCAAGCTCGGCCCCGACCCGGCGAGCGAGATCGCCTGCACGATCGGCGGAGTCGTCGCGAACAACTCCAGCGGCATGGCGTGCGGTATCACCGAGAACTCGTACCAGACCATCGAGTCGATGACGATCGTGCTGCCGAGCGGGACGATCCTCGACACGGGTCGCCCGGATGCGAACGAGGTGCTGCGCGCGGCAGAGCCCGCGATCGCCGACGGCCTTCTCGATCTGCGGGCACGTCTGCTCGCCTCGCCCGAGCACGTCGCGTTCCTCCGCCAGCAGTTCTCGATGAAGAACACCATGGGCTACGGCCTGAACGCACTGCTCGACTTCGACGATCCGGTGCGCATCCTCGAGCACCTCATCATCGGATCCGAGGGCACGCTCGCGTTCGTGGCCGAGGCCCGTTTCCGCACGATCGAGGTGCGCCCCTCGATCGCCACCGGTCTGCTGGTGTTCGAGACGCTCTCCGCGGCCATGACCGCTCTTCCCGACCTGACCCGGCTCGGTCTCGCCACCATCGAGCTGCTGGATGCCGCGTCGCTGCGCGTCGCGCAGGGGCTGAGCGACGTCCCGGCGGCCATCGCCGAGATCGAGGTCCGCGGACACGCCGCTCTCCTGGTCGAGGTCCACGCCGCCGACGCGGAGGCCCTCGTCGAGGCGAGCGCTGCGGCCCAGACGCACTTCGAGGCGCTGCCTCTGGCGGTGGCACCCCGCCTCACCACGGATGCGAGCGAGCGCGCCGCGCTGTGGCACGTGCGAAAAGGCCTCTACACCGCTGTAGCGGGTGCGCGTCCCTCCGGCACGACCGCGCTTCTGGAGGACATCGTGGTGCCGGTGCCACGACTTCTGCACACCTGCGAGCGCCTGATCGAGCTGTTCGCCGCGCACGGCTACGAGGGCTCGGTGATCTTCGGGCACGCCAAGGACGGCAACATCCATTTCCTGCTCAACGAGCGCTTCGACGATCCCGACAGCGTCGCGCGCTACCGGCGCTTCACCGACGACCTGGTCGACCTCGTGCTCTCCCAGCAGGGATCCCTGAAGGCCGAGCACGGCACCGGACGCATCATGGCGCCGTTCGTGCGACGCCAGTACGGTGACGAACTCACCGACATGATGTGGGAGATCAAGCACCTGCTCGACCCCGACCGCATCCTGAACCCCGGAGTGGTCCTCTCCGATGACCCCGATTCGTACCTGCACGACCTGAAGCGGGTGCCGACGGTCGAGAAGGAAGTCGACCGCTGCGTCGAATGCGGCTACTGCGAGCCGACCTGTCCGAGCAAGAGCATCACCCTCACGCCGCGGCAGCGCATCGTGATCCGCCGCGACATGGCGTGGGCCGAGGAGCAGGGCGACACCGAACTGCTCCGCGATCTGCAGAAGGACTACGACTACGACGGCGTGCAGACCTGCGCGGTCGACGGCATGTGCGGTGTGGCGTGCCCCGTCGACATCAACACCGGTGACCTCGTGCGCCGGCTCAGGGCAGAGCAGTCGAATGCGCTCGAGGGAGCCGTGTGGGGCACCGCGGCCAAGCATTGGAGCACGGTCACCCGCGCCGGAGGTGTCGCGCTCACCGTCGCCGATGCGCTGCCCGCTCCGCTCGTACGCGGAGTGACGCACCTCGGCCGGGCGGTGCTCGGCGCCGACACCGTGCCGCTCTACGACGGCGGCCTCCCCCACGGCGGCTCGAAGCCACCTCGCCCTGTGTCACCGGCCGATGCGCAGGCGGTCTTCTTCGGCGCCTGCATCGGCACCATGTTCGGCGCGGAAGGCGAGGGCCAGGGCTCTCGGGACGCGCTGCGCGAGCTGCTCGACCGCGCAGGCATCCCCGTCGTGATCCCCGAAGAGAACGGCGGCCTGTGCTGCGGCACCCCGTGGAAGTCGAAGGGCCACCTCGACGGTTACGCCCTCATGTCGGACCGGGTGCTCGACTCGCTCTGGGAGGCCAGCCGCCACGGCGAGCTTCCCGTGGTGTGCGACGCCGCGTCGTGCACCGAGGGTCTGGATGTGATGCTCGCCCAGTCCGTCGCGAAGAACCCGCGCTACGCCGGGCTTCGCATCGAGGATGCCACGACGTTCGTGGCCCGTGAGGTGCTCCCCCGGCTGAGCGTGTCGGCCAAGCTCCCCACCGTCGCGGTGCATCCGACCTGCTCCACGACCGCGCTCGGAGCGACCGGGGCGCTGACGGCGATCGCCGGGGCGGTCGCCGATGACGTGTTCATCCCCGAGGGCTGGGGCTGCTGCGCCTTCGCGGGAGACCGCGGCATGCTGCATCCGGAACTCACCGCCAGTGCGACCGCCCAGGAATCCGCGGAGATCGCCGAGGCCGAGAGCGCACGCGGCGGCTTCGATGCGTTCGTGTCGGCGAACCGCACGTGCGAGATCGGCATGACCCGCGCCACCGGCCGGCCGTACCGCCACGTGATCGAGGTGCTCGAGGAGCTCACCCGCCCCTGAGTGCCGGCGAACACAGCGAGGGCCCTCCCGAATCGTCTTCGGGAGGGCCCTCGCCTCGTCGCGGTCCGATCCGTCTCAGCCTGCGGACAGGACCGCGACAGCCTCCTCGCGCAGCCCGGCCGGGATCACCGCGACCGTCTGGTCGTGCGCCTGCCTCTCGACCACGCTGCCGTCGGTCCAGCGCAGGTCGGAGCCCAGGAGCTCCTCGGGCAGCTCGAGCGTGCCCATGCTCGGGTCGAGGGCGTGCACGTGCACGGTCGCCCCGGTGGTCGTGTATCGACGCGGGGCGCCGGTGCGCTCCCCCATGCGGATCCACGGACGTGTGCCGTAGATCGCGTCGCCGTTCGCCTCCAGCCACGTGCCCAGCTCGCGCATCGCGCGACGCTGCAGCTCGGGGATCGAGCCGTCGGCCGCCGGGCCCACGTTGATCAGCAGGTTGCCGTTCTTCGCCACGACGTCGACGAGCAGGCGGATCAGCGCAGCGCCCGACAGCGAGTGCCGCTCGTCCTCGGCCTGGTTGAAGCCGAACGAGAAGCCGAGGCCGCGCGTCGACTCCCACGGCTGCGGGATGATCTCGGGGATGTCCGTGTACTCGCGGGTGAGGAAGCCGTGGTACGGCACACCCCAGCGGTCGTTGACGACGCCGTCCGGCACCGCGGCGAAGTAGCGCTCCAGCAGGGCCGCGACCGCGTATTCGTCTCGCCCCTTTCCGCCGTCGGGCCACTCGATGTCGTTCCACAGGACGTCGGGCGAAAAGCGCGAGACGAGTTCGTCGAGCTGCGCGGCCGAGTAGCGCGCGAAGTGCTCGTCGTTGCGGCGGAAGCGGAAGAGGTCGGTGTCCGACTCGATCGGCGGGAAGTCGCTCACGTGCCAATCGAGCGCACCCGAGTAGTACACGCCGAACTTCGCCCCCGCCCGCCGGGTGGCGTCATGGAACTCGGCGATCAGATCGCGGCGCGGACCGCGAGCGGCCGCGTTGAAGCCGGTCGTCGCTGTGTCCCACAAGCAGAAACCCTCGTGGTGCTTCGTGGTGGGGACGATGTACTTCGCCCCCGCACCGACCAGTTCGCCCACGAAGGCGTCCGCGTCGAAGGCCGAGGCGTCCCACTGATCCGCGAGGTCCTCGTAGGAGGTCCCCGGGCCGAACAGCTGCTGATGACGCTCCCAGGTGGGGCTGCCCGCGATCCGCACGGTGTTCCCGTACCACTCGGCGTATTGGTGCCAGGCATAGGCATCCTCGGTGGGGATGTTCACGCCTTCGCCGTGCTGCACCGCCCATGCCGGCACGGAGTAGAGCCCCCAGTGCACGAAGAAGCCGAGCTTCGCATCGCGGTACCACTCGGGCACATCCTTGGCCGGGTACACCGGAGCGTCGGCTCCGAAGTCCGGACCGGTGCGCTTCTCGAAGTTCATCATGCGTTCTGCTCCTCGGAGACTCCGCGGCGGACGACCACCGCTTTCAGGTCGGGGTTCCCGTCCTGGTCGAACGGGAAGACACCGGGCTGCAGGCGGTGGTGCCCCAGACGCAGGAGGTCCTGGTCGACGCCGCCGGGTGTCAGGGCGAGGGTCCAGCCCTCGGCGAGCTCGTACAGCTCGGGTTCCAGATAGCCGATCTTCACCACGACGATGTCGGCGGTCGTGGGCTCCAGCCCCAGCATCCGGAAGTCCGAGAGGTGATGGAACGGCTTGCGACGCTCGGTGATGATGGCGTGCAACCCGCCCACCGCGATCACGACCTGCGTGCCCGCATCCGGGTCGCCGTCGGTGATGGAGAACACGGTCCCGGTGATCCTCGCAGGGCCGTGCGGGCCCGCGTCTACCCCTGCACCGGCGTCGAGGGTGACGGTGGCGCCGATTCCGGCGGCGACCGCCCGCGCGACGGCCTCGCGGTCGAAGATCGAGGCGACCAGGGTCGTGCGGCTGCCGTCGGTGAGCTGCGCACGCTGCAGCAGGTGCGCGAGCGTCCAGGTCACGTCGCCCGCACCGCCCGCTGTCGGATTGTCCCCCGAGTCGGAGATCACGTACGGATGCGGCGCTCCCGGGGCGAGCGCCTTCTCGAGCGCCTCATCGAGGGATCCGGTCTCGGCCACGAAGACGAAGTCCTCGCGGGCGTCCCAGAACATCCGCGCCACGCGCTCGGCCTCACGGGCGATCAGCTCCTCGTCGTCACCGGTGACCACCACGTACGCCTGACAGCGCGGCTCGTCCGCCCAGGCGTAGCCGATCCACACCGAGGCGTCGACGACGCCGGGGAGCGCCTCGATCTCGGGAAGCTGGGCGTAGATGCTGCGCGCCGGCTCCAGCCGGGTGCTGGTCTTCTCCCCCGGCAGCAGCACGGGAACGGGCACCCATGCGGAGAACGGACGACGACGCAGCGGGTCGGCGCCGTGCGGACCCCGCAGTCGCGCGAGCAGGTTCCACACGGCCCGCTCCTTGGTGTTCATCCAGTCCTCGTGGGGCGCCATCCGATAACAGGTCAGCAGATCGACCGCATCGCGCAGCACCTCCGAGACGTTGCCGTGCAGGTCCATCGACGTCGACACCAGCGTGTCGGGGCCGAGAGCCGAGCGCACAGCGAGAGCGAGGTCGCCCTCCGCGTCGTCCATGCCGACGACGCTCATCGCTCCGTGGATGTCGAAGAAGAACCCGTCGAAGGGGCCCTGCTCGCGGATACCGGCGACGATCGCCTCCTTCATCCGTCGATAGGTCTCCGGCGCCACGGCACCGCCGGGCAGCGAGCGTCCATGCGTCAGCGGCACCCACTCCGCGGCGCCGGCGAGCTCGCGTCCGTCGTCCAGGAACGGGTAGTACCCGCGCAGCGTCTCCCCCGTACGGACCGTGAAGGCCTCGTCGCCGGAGATGTGCGGGGAGAACGTGCTCGACTCGATCGAGATTCCGGCGATGCCGATCCGGGGCTTCGACAGCCCGCCGTCGGCGATGGTCGGAAGGGGGCCCATCCAGATCTCGTGGGCTTCGGGACGTGCGGTCACGTGATGTGCTCCTTGTCGGTGCGGGTCGGACGGCGGGGCCTGAACGAGAGGTTCGGACTCAGTGTGCTCCCGCCGGCACGAGCGCGCGGCGAGCGGTCTCGATCGCGCCCAGCGCGACCGCATCGGAGCCGAGGACGGCGGGGATGATGCGCAGCGGAATACCCGACACCGGAGAATCCGTGTCGAGCGTGCGCAGGATGGACGGCTCGAGCAGATCCCAGGCCGCGGTGACTCCGCCGCCGACGATCGCGCAGGGCAGGTCGAGGATCGTCGCCGCGCTGGCGCACGCGAGGGCGAGGGCGCGCCCGGCGGCATCGAACACCGCGATCGCCTCGGCGTCGCCGCCACGGGCACGGTCGGCGACCTCTCGCGCGTCGCGCACGGGAGCGGACGTGCGCTCCTGATAGCGGAGCGCGATCGACGTACCGGAGGCCAGGGTCTCCAGGTGACCGATCTGGCCGCAGGTGCACACCAGCTCGCTGTAGCCGGGTGTGTGCCCGATCTCCCCCGCCGCGCCGTGCGGACCGTGGTGGAGATCTCCATCGATGATGAGTGCACCGCCGACGCCCGTGCCGAGCATGACGCCGAGCACGTCGCTATCGGTCCTGCCGTCGGCCGCCGCCTCGCCGAGAAGGAACGCGTTCACATCGTTCTCGACGCGGACCGGCACTCCGAGACGCTGCTCCAGCTCGTCGGCCAGCGGGAATCCCGCCCACCCGACGAAGGTCGCCGATGCGGCGCGGATGGTGCCGGTCTCATGGTCGATGACTCCGGCCGCGCCGACGCCTGCCGCGGCGAGCGACACCTCGGCCTGCGCCGCGAGTTCCCTCGCGAGATCGGCGGCCGCATCGGCCATCGCACCGCCGCCGAGGGCGGCCGGCGCTGGCACACTGCCCCGGGCGAGGACGGCACCGTCGTCGCTCACCAGAAGCGCGGCGATCTTGGTACCCCCGATATCGATCCCGACCAGTCCCGCACCGCGGGCCGAAGAGGTGGCGATGGGCATGGTGGTCCCGTGTTCCTGACCGATCATGCTCAGCGCCCGCCCAGTCCTGCCATCGCGATGCCCTTGACGAGGTGCTTCTGCAGAACGATCACGAGGATCGTGGTCGGGACCATCGAGATGATGGCTGCAGCCATCTGCAGGTCCCACCGGGTGCCGGTGAGTCCGGCGAAGCTGGCGAGTCCCACCGGGAGCGTGCCGTGCGCGTTGTAGTCGACCGTCACGATCAGCGGCCACAGGTAGCTGTTCCAGAACGAGAGGAATGTGAACACCGCGAGGACGGCGACGGCCGACTTCGACAGCGGCAGGATGATCTGCAGGAACGAGCGCACGGGGCCTGCGCCGTCGACGCGGGCCGCCTCTTCGAGCTCGTACGGGATGCCGCGGAAGAACTGCCGCATCAGGAAGGTTCCGAAGGCGCCGAAGGCGAAGGGCAGGATCAGCGCCTGGTACGTGTCGACCCAGCTGAACCACTGCATCACCTGGAACATGGGGATGACGAGCACCTCCGCCGGCACCATGAGCGTGGCCAGGAACAGGACGAAGACGGCGTCGCGCCCCTTCCACCGCAGACGCCCGAAGGCATATCCGGCCGTGGTCGAGACGACCAGCACGACCAGCGTTCCGCCGATCGCGACGATGAAGGAGTTCATGATGTAGGTCAGGAACGGTCCGTAGGCGAACACGTCGACGAAGTTGCTCCACCGCAGCTCCGAACCGACCAGCGTCGGCGGCATCGAGAACATCTCGGCGTTCGGCTTGAGCGCCGAGAAGAAGGCGTAGATCAGCGGGGAGATGAAGATCAGCGCGGCGACGTAGATCCCGACGTGGGCGAGGATGAGCCGGGCGCGGGCGCCGGGGGTCGTCGCCGCGCCGCGAGCCCGCTCGCGTTCGGTGCGGCCGGCGCGGCCGGTGGGCCGGACGAGGGTCTCAGTGCTCATAGTGCACCCACTTCTTCTGCGCTGCGAACTGGAGCCCGGTGATCGCGATGATGATCGCGAAGAGGATCCAGGCGGCTGCGGCGGCGAGGCCGAGGTCGCCGAAGGTGAATCCCTGCTCCCAGATGTACATCACCAGGGGCTTGGTGGCGTTACCCGGACCGCCACCGGTGAGCATCTGCGGCTGCACGAACACCTGCAGAGACGTGATCATCGTCATGATCGTGGCGAAGAAGATCGACGGCGAGATCATCGGGATGATGATGCTCCACACCCGTCGGAACCCTCTGGCGCCGTCGATGCTGGCCGCCTCGAGCACGCTCTCGGGAAGCTGCTCGAGGGCTGCCGAGAATATCAGCATGTTGTAGCCGAGCCCCTGCCAGACGCTCATCACGACGACCATGATCATGGCCCATGACGGGTCTGCGAGGAAGTTCGGCAGCTCGATGCCGAACCAGGTCTGCGAGAGACCGTTGAACAGACCCTGCGGCTGCAGCATCATCTTCCACACCAGCACGTTGGCGACCATGGGAGTCACCACGGGGATGAAGAAGAGCACGCGCAGGGCGCCTCGTCCGCGGATGCGCGAACCGAGGCCGAGAGCGAGCACGAGCGAGAGAGCGACACTCAGCGGCACGTAGAGCAGCGTGTACACCGCCGAGTTGCGCAGCGCCGGCCAGAAGTCGGGGCTGCTGGTGAACAGCTTGACGTAGTTGTCCACCCCGTTGAAGGTCCGCTCGCCGAAGGTCGGCCAGTCGAAGACGCTCATCACGATCGAGAGCCCGACGGGCACGATCGTGAACAGGGCGAGCCCGATCAGGGCTGGGCTTGCGAATCCCAGCGCCTGACCGGCCTCCACCTTGGCGAGCGATCGTCGACGTCTCGTCGTGATCGTCATCTCAGTTTCTTTCTCTGTTACTGCATTGCTGCTGCGGTGGCCGGAGCCGGGTCACTCGCCGAACTGCGCCTGCGCGTTCGAGAGCAGCTCTTCCATCGTCATCTGGCCGTTGTAGACACTGACCAGGTTCGGCTGGATGTAGCTGTCGAGCTTCTGCCAGTTCTTCGTCATGTACAGCGGGACCGTGTCACCGAAGGCCGCCTCGAAGACGGACTGGACCTGGTCGCGGTACTGCTCGTCGATCGACTCGAAGTACAGCGGCTGCGACGACGTGCGCGCGGGGTACGAACGGCCGGACGACGCGATGTAGTCCTGTGCGTCCTCGCCAAGAAGCGAGCCCATGACCTTGAGCGCGGCCTCGGGGTTCTTGCAGTTGGCCGAGATGCCGTAGCCCGAGCCGAGGATCGGACCGGGGTTGCCGTTCGCGCCGGCGGGCAGCGGGACCATGCCGGCCGCGAAGCCGGACTCGTTGTCGAGGTAGCTCACGGCGTTCCACGTGCCGTCCACAGCCATCGCCGCGTTGGCGCCCGTGTACTGGTTCTCGCCCCATCCGGTGTCGGAGGCGGATGCCACGGGTGCGGCGACCTTCTTCTCGGTGACGAGCTCGGCGTACCAGGTCGACGCGTCGACGAAGGCCTTCTCGTCGATGTGCAGCGTCCCGTCCTCGGAAGCGGGCTGCGTCGCGGAGTACGCGATGGGCATCGACATCCACTGGTAGCCGCCCATGCCCATACCGAAGCCGTACTTGCCGTCCTTCGTCGCGGCAGCGGCGATGCTGTCGAAGTCGTCGAAGGTCCAGCCGATCTCCGGGGTGGGGGCGCCGGCCGCGGTCAGCATGTCCTGGTTGTAGTAGACGAGCATGGTGGCCACGTCGAAGGGCACGCCGTAGACCTTGCCCTCGAAGCTGAGGATGCCGTCAGCACTCGGGTTGAAGTCCGCCCAGTCGATGCCGGCCGTCTTGAGGTCGGCGTCGCTCAGCTCGCGGAAGCCGCCCGTGTAGCCGCCGAGCTGCGCACCGCTCATGCCGGTGACGCAGGCCATGTTGCCGCTGGCCATGTTCGTGGTCAGCTTCGTGAAGAAGTCGCTCCACGGCGACGTCTGCAGCTTGATCTTGATATCGGGGTTCTGCTCCTGAGCGAACGCGACCTGCGCCTCGAGGGCATCCACGTCGGACTCGCTACCCGCCCACATGTCGACCACGATGGTGTCGCCGTCGGCGGAACCACCGGTGCCGCTGCCGCTCGCGCAGCCGGTCATCGCGACTGCGACGCCGGCGACGGCGACCACAGCCCCTACACGCAACTTCTTCATTGAATGCCTCCTGGAAGGGAACTGGTTATTTCGAGGTTCGAATTAACCTAGTAGGATTTCGTATGAAGTTACCGTTTCATACTTCGCAAGGGGCCGCAAGCTGAACATCCGATGTTTATCGGACCTTGATAATTCGTAACTCCCGGGAAACACGACGATCCCCCGCTACGCTGACGATGCTCCGACAGGAAAGTGCTCCCATGACCAACTCCGCAGACACCACCGTCGACGATCCGCACACGCGGCGGATCCTCGACCTCGTCGCCCGCGGCGAGGCGCGCTCACGCACAGAGCTGGCCGCACTGCTGGGTGTGGCCGCGTCGACGGTCGGGCTCCGCGTGCAGTCCCTGCTCGATGCCGGGGTGCTCAGGGAAGCGGGAGACGGCACATCTCGCGGTGGTCGACGTCCCCGGGTGCTGCAGATCGCCGCAGACGGCTTCGTGCTCTCGGCCGACCTCGGCGGCGGACACGCCCGGATCGGCAGGCACTCCCTCAGCGGCGCACTGCTGGACAGCGAGTCGATCGCCGTCGACGTGACCGAGGGGCCCGAGGCCACGCTCGATCGCCTCGCCGTCGTGTTCGACCGCCTCACGAGCACGGGTAGGGTCCATGCGATCGGCATCAGCCTCCCCGGGCCCGTCGACATCGCGACCGGATCGGTCGACCAGCCCTCTCGCATGCCCGGCTGGCCAGGATTCCGCGTCGGCGAGCACCTCTCGGCGCGCTACGGCGTCCCCGTGGCCGTCGACAACGACGCCAACCTCGCGGCTCTCGGCGAGCACCGTGAGCGCTTCGGACACACGGGACACAGCATCACCGTCAAGGCCGGCACCGCGATCGGCAGCGGCATCATCGTCGACGGACGGGTGCACCGAGGAGCCACCTCAGCCGCGGGTGACATCACCCACACCCGCATCGACGGCAGCGGCGACATCCCGTGCTCGTGCGGCAACACCGGCTGCCTGGAGACCGTGGCCAGCGGCGCGAGCCTCGTGCGGCAGATGCGCGAGCGCGGCAGCGACTCCGTGCACACGACGACCGACGTGCTGAGCCTCGCCCGCGACGCCGATCCGTTGGCCACCACTCTGGTGCGCACCGCCGGCACTCACCTCGGACAGGCGCTGTCCGGAGTCGTGAACTTCTTCAACCCGCACGCGGTGTTCCTCACGGGCAGCATGAGCGCCTCCGAGCCGTTCATCGCCGCCGTCCGCAGCCGGGTGTACGAGGCGTGCCACCCGCTGGCGACCCAGCATCTGCGGATCGAGTCGGCGACCACGGGCGCCGATGCCATCCTGCACGGTGCCGCACGCCTCGCGCTGGAGGGCATGGACCTCCCCGTGGCGACAGCCTGAGCCGCCGCCACGGACAGGGTCACTCCCCGATCAGGGTCAGCTCGATCACGGGCACCAGAACGTCAGGGCGACGCACCGGAAGGTGCACGGTCAGAGTTCCCTCCGCCTCGCCGGCCGGCGTCATCAGTTCCGCCTCGCGCTCGGGATCGGACACGCTCGTCTCGAGCCATGAACCGTCGTTGAGCAGTCGCGCGTAGGAGACCTTGCCGGCGAGTTCCGGAAGATGCACGAAGCCCATCGGCCAGCTGAACAGACTCAGGTAGAGGCGGTTCCCGCTGCGTGTGTACACGCCCTCGCGCGGCGGAGTGAATGCCGCATGCCCGGCGCCGACCACGGCGCCACGGTGCAGGCGCATCCACTCACCGATCTCCCCCAGCGTCTGCGCATCGCGGGGCGCGATCGCCCCGCGTCCGTCCGGGCCGATGTTCAACAGCATGTTGCCACCCATCGAGACCGAGTCGACCAGCATCTGCACGAGCATGGTGGGGGACTTCTGATCGGTGTTGTCGCGGTGATAGCCCCACGACCCGTTGAGCGTCTGGCAGGCCTCCCAGGTCAGCGGCACGCCGTCACGCACGATCGGCGAGGTCGGCTGGTACTGCTCGGGGGTAACGAAGTCGGCCGGAATGCCCAGACGGTCGTTGACGAGCATGTTCGGCTGCAGCTCCCGGCACAGCGCGAGCAGCGCGGTGGCGTCCCAGTCGTCGGGTCCCTTGCCCGCCCAGCCGTCCTTCGCCTCGGGGTATGTGAAGTCGAAGAAGAGGTAGTCGATGTCGCCGTAGTCCGTGAGGAGCTCGCGCACCTGCCCGTGAAGGTAGGCGCGGTACGCCGCCATGTCGCGGCCGACGTTGAGCTCGGCGGCGCCCTCGTCATCGCGACGCGGGTGGTTCCAGTCCACGGTGAAGTCGGGGTGATGCCAGTCGATGACCGAGTGGTAGAGCCCGACCTTGAGCCCCTCGGCCCGCAGCGCCTCCACGTACTCGCGCACGAGGTCGCGTCCGGTGTTCGCCACCGACGTGTAGTCGGTCAGCTTCGAGTCCCAGAGGCAGAAGCCGTCGTGGTGCTTCGTGGTGAGCACCACGTATCCCATGCCCGTCTCCTTCGCGGTGCGGGCGAGGGCCGGGGCGTCGAAGAGATCCGGATCGAAGTGCTCGAAATACTGCCGGTAATCCTCGTCGGTGAGGCGTTCGTAGTTCTGGACCCACTCGTGCCTGGCGGCGCCGCTGTAGAGGCCGAAGTGGACGAACATGCCGAACCGAGCCCGGTCAAACCATTCCTGTCGCATGTCTCCCATCCTGGCATAGACATCGGATGTTTGCGCCTTGGGGTTCATCAGAAAACGAAGAACGGGCGCCTCCGAGGGGACGCCCGTTCTTTCGAGAATCGAATCAGCGAGCAGCGCTGCCGTCGACGTAGTCCTCGTCCTGCTGCTTCCATGCGAAGAGCGAACGCAGCTCCTTGCCGGTGACCTCGATCGGGTGCTGCTCCTCCTTGGCGCGCAGCGCCAGGAACTCCTCGGCACCGTTGTCCTGGTCGTCGATGAAGCGCTTCGCGAAGGCGCCGGACTGGATGTCGGCCAGCACACCCTTCATGCTCTCCTTGACGCGCTCGTCGATGACGCGCGGACCCGAGACGTAGTCGCCGAACTCGGCGGTGTCGGAGATCGACCAGCGCTGCTTGGCGATGCCGCCCTCCCACATCAGGTCGACGATCAGCTTGAGCTCGTGCAGAACCTCGAAGTACGCGATCTGCGGCTGGTAGCCCGCCTCGGTCAGGGTCTCGAAGCCGGCCTGCACCAGGTGGCTCACGCCGCCGCAGAGAACAGCCTGCTCACCGAACAGGTCGGTCTCGGTCTCTTCGGTGAAGGTGGTCTTGATGACACCGGCGCGGGTGCCACCGATGGCCTTCGCGTAGGAGAGCGCCAGGTCCCAGGCCTTGCCCGATGCGTCGCGCTCGACGGCGATGATGTCGGGGATGCCGCGGCCGGCGACGAACTCGCGACGGACCGTGTGGCCGGGAGCCTTCGGGGCGACCAGAATCACGTCGACGCCCTCGGGAGCATCGATGTAGCCGAAGCGGATGTTGAAGCCGTGCGCGAAGGCGAGCGTCTTGCCGGCCGTGAGGTTCGGCGCGATCGACTCGCTGTAGATCGTGCGCTGGTGCTGGTCCGGCGCGAGGATCATGATGACGTCGGCCCACTCGGTGGCTTCGGCGACGGTCTTCACCGGGAAGCCGGCCTCCTCGGCCTTGGCGGCCGACTTGGAGCCCTCCTTGAGGGCGATCGCGACCTCGACACCCGAGTCGCGCAGGTTCTGCGCGTGGGCGTGGCCCTGCGAGCCGTAGCCGACGATCGCGACCTTCTTGCCCTGGATCAGGGACAGGTCTGCATCGGCGTCGTAGAAGATCTCGGTGCTCACTTTGTGTTTCTCCTTGTTCTTTGCGTTTCGTCTGGCTTCGCGTGCTCGATGAGCGGCGAAAACTCGGTACTCAGGTTGGTCAGCCGCGCAGGACGCGCTCGGTGATGCTCTTGCCGCCACGGCCGATCGCGAGAAGACCCGACTGCGCGATCTCCTTGATCCCGAAGGGCTCGAGCGCGCGCAGCATGGCGTCGACCTTGCCCTTGTCGCCGGTCACCTCGATCACGAGGGCGTCGGAGGCGTAGTCGACCACCGAGGCGCGGAAGAGGTTCACGACCTCGATCACGTTCGATCGCGTGGCATTGTCGGTGCGCACCTTCACGAGCATGTGCTCGCGCTGCACCGACGTGGCGAAGTCGAGCTCGACGATCTTGATCACGTTGATCAGCTTGTTGAGCTGCTTGGTGACCTGCTCGAGCGGGAGCTCGTCGACGTCGACGACGACGGTGATGCGGGAGATCCCCGGCACCTCCGTCACGCCGACGGCGAGGGAGTCGATGTTGAAGCCGCGGCGGGCGAAGAGCCCCGCGACACGGGTCAGCAGGCCGGGGGTGTTCTCCACCAGCAGGCTCAGCACGTGGGTCGACATGGATCAGTCCTCCTCGTCGAATGCGGGCGCGTGCTCGCGGGCGTACTGGACATAGCTGTTGCTGACTCCCTGCGGCACCATCGGCCACACCATGGAGTCGGCGCTCACGACGAAGTCGATCACCACGGGGCGGTCGTTCGTCTCTAGCGCGAGCTGGATGGCGGCGTCGACCTCCTCCTCCTTCTCCACGCGGATCGCGAGGCAGCCGTAGGCCTCGGCGAGCTTGACGAAGTCGGGGATGCGGATCGTGCCGTGACCGGTGTTGAGGTCGGTGTTCGAGTGACGGCCGTCGTAGAACAGTGTCTGCCACTGCCGCACCATGCCCAGCGACGAGTTGTTGATGATCGCGACCTTGATCGGGATGTTGTTGATCGTGCAGGTCGCGAGCTCCTGATTGGTCATCTGGAAGCAGCCATCGCCGTCGATCGCCCAGACCGGTCGCTCGGGCTGCGCCACCTTGGCACCCATCGCTGCGGGCACCGAGTAGCCCATCGTGCCGGCGCCGCCGGAGTTCAACCAGGCGTTCGGACGCTCGTACTTGATGAACTGCGCCGCCCACATCTGGTGCTGGCCGACGCCCGAGGCGAAGATGCCCTCGGGGCCGGTGAGCTCACCGATCCGCTGGATCACGTACTGCGGGGCGAGGAGGCCGTCCGTCGTCGGCGCGTAGCCGAGCGGGAACTCGGTGCGCAGACCGTCGAGGTACGACCACCACTCGTCGATGTCGGGCTTGGTGCCTGCAGTCGCTCCGCGGAAGGCCGCATCGAGATCGGTGAGCACGTCGCGCACATCGCCGACGATCGGCACATCGGCTGTGCGGATCTTGGAGATCTCAGCCGGGTCGATGTCGACGTGGACGACCTTCGCGTTCGGCGCGAACAGTGCCGCCTTGCCCGTGACACGGTCGTCGAACCGTGCGCCGAGCGACACGAGCAGGTCGGCCTCCTGCAGCGCCAGCACCGCGGGAACCGTGCCGTGCATGCCCGGCATGCCGAGGTGCTGCGGGTGAGAGTCGGGGAACGCGCCGCGCGCCATCAGCGTCGTGACGACCGGTGCACCGGTGGACTCCGCGAGCTCGAGGAGCTCCGCCGACGCCTTGCCGCGGATCACGCCACCGCCGACGTACAGCACCGGCTTCTTGGCCTCGGCGAGCAACGTCGCCGCGGCCTGGATCTGCTTGCCGTGCGCCTTCGTCACCGGGCGGTAGCCGGGGAGGTCGATCTTGGGCGGCCACACGAACGGGGCGGTCGCCTGCTGCGCGTCCTTCGTGATGTCGACCAGCACAGGACCGGGGCGTCCGGTACCGGCGATCTCGTAGGCCGCAGCGATCGCACCGGGGATCTCGGACGCATCCTTCACCAGGAACGAGTGCTTGGTGATCGGCATCGTGATGCCCACGATGTCGGCCTCTTGGAACGCGTCCGTCCCCATCAGCGTCGAGAACACCTGGCCGGTGATGGCGAGCATGGGCACGGAGTCCATGTAGGCGTCGGCGATCGCGGTGACGAGGTTGGTCGCACCGGGGCCCGAGGTGGCGATGCACACGCCCACCTTGCCGGATGCCGACGCGTAACCCTCGGCCGCGTGGCCGGCGCCCTGCTCGTGGCGCACCAGGATGTGGCGGAGCTCGGAGGCGTCCATCAGCGGGTCGTAGACCGGGAGGATCGCGCCGCCGGGAAGACCGAACACGTCGGTCACGCCGAGGAGCTCGAGCGAGCGGACCACGGCCTCCGCACCGGTGATCTCCGGCGCAGAGGATTGACGGGCGGGCGGCCTCGGCACGGCCGGGGCGGAATCAGCAGTCATGGGTTTCCTTCTGATGATCTGTGCAGGACGCCGGATGCCGGAGCGTCCGGGTCAGCCGGTGGTCGCGCCCTCGGCGGCGGACCGCACGAGACGCGAGTACTTGGCAAGAACGCCTCGGGTGTAGCGCGGGGGAAGCGGCTCCCAGCCAGAACGGCGGGAGGCGAGCTCTGCCTCGTCGACGAGTAGATCGAGAGAGCGAGCTGCGATATCGACCCGTATCAGATCACCATCGCGCACGAAGGCGATAGGACCTGCGTCCACCGCTTCGGGTGCTATGTGGCCGATGCACAGGCCGGTTGTGCCGCCTGAGAATCGTCCGTCAGTCAAGAGTAGTACATCTTTTCCGAGCCCAGCGCCCTTGATGGCCGCCGTGATGGCGAGCATCTCGCGCATGCCCGGTCCGCCCTTGGGGCCCTCGTAGCGGATCACGATGACGGTGCCGGGCTCGATCTCCCCCTCGGCGACGGCGTCCATCGCGGCACGCTCGCGCTCGAACACGCGGGCCGGACCCTCGAAGATGGCCGCATCGAAGCCGGCGGTCTTGACGACGGCACCCTCGGGAGCGAGCGAGCCGTGCAGGATCGTGAGGCCGCCCGTGGCGTGGATCGGGTTGTCGAACGTGTGGATGACCTCGCCGTCGATCGGCTGCGGGTCGAGGTCGGCGAGGTTCTCGGCGAGCGTCTTGCCCGTGACCGTGAGCGCGTCGCCGTGCAGCAGTCCCTCGTCGAGCATCGCCTTCATGATCACGGGGATGCCGCCGTGACGGTCGACGTCGTTCATGACGTACTTGCCGAAGGGCTTCATGTCGGCGACGTGCGGAACCTTGTCGCCGATGCGGTTGAAGTCGTGCAGGCTCAGCTCGACCTCGGCCTCGCGGGCGATCGCGAGCAGGTGCAGGACGACGTTCGTGGAGCCGCCGAGGGCCATCGCGAGGGCGATCGCGTTCTCGAACGCCTCTTTGGTGAGGATGTCGCGGGTCGTGATGCCCTGACGGAGCAGGTTCACGACGGCCTCGCCCGAGCGGTGAGCGTAGTAGTCGCGACGGCGGTCCGCTGCGGGCGGAGCCGCCGAGCCCGGGAGGCTGAGCCCGAGGGCCTCCGCGACCGAAGCCATGGTGTTGGCGGTGTACATGCCGCCGCACGCGCCCTCACCCGGAGCGATGGCGCACTCGATGCGCTTCAGGTCCTCCTCGCTCATGAGGCCGGCGCGACACGCACCCACGGCCTCGAACGAGTCGATGATCGTGACGTCCTTCTCGGTGCCGTCCGAGAGCTTGACCCAGCCCGGAGCGATCGATCCGGCGTACAGGAACACACTCGACAGGTCGAGGCGCGCACTGGCCATGAGCATGCCGGGGATGGACTTGTCGCACCCGGCCAGGAGCACCGAGCCGTCGAGGCGCTCTGCCATCATCACGGTCTCGACCGAGTCGGCGATGACCTCGCGCGACACGAGCGAGAAGTGCATCCCCTCGTGGCCCATCGAGATGCCGTCGGAGACCGAGATGGTGCCGAACTGCAGCGGGTAGCCGCCGCCCGAATGCACACCCTCCTTCGCGCCCTGCGCGAGCCGGTCGAGGCTCAGGTTGCAGGGAGTGATCTCGTTCCAACTCGAGGCGATGCCGATCTGCGGCTTGTCCCAGTCGGCGTCGCCCATGCCGACGGCACGGAGCATACCGCGGGAGGTCGTGGCCTCGATGCCGTCGGTGACGACGCGGCTGCGGGGCTTGATGTCGATGGGCGCGCTGCTGGCGGGATCATGCGAGGACATGACGGAAGTCTATTGCCGTGCGGAGGTGCGTTCGTCCGCCAACGCCTCCAGAAGCTCGGCGATCTGTTGTGGAGTGTCCACACGCAGGGTCGCCACGCTCTCCCCCGGCCCCACGCGCACGCCGAGGTCACCGGGCTCCAGCACGCGCATCGCGTCCTCGTCGGTCACGTCATCGCCGGCGAACAGGATGCCGGTCGCATCGAACCGGTCGCGGAGGGCCGCCATCGCGGCATCCTTGCCCTCGGTCCGCGAGGAGAACTCGAGCACCCGGTGACCGGAGCGGCGCCTCCAGTGCGGGAAGCGCTCGGCCACGAGGGCGTCGATCTCGGCGAAGACGCGCTGCTCGGTCTCGGCATCGGCGCGACGGGTGTGCACACCCATGCCGAAGGTCTTGGGCTCGAACTCGGCACCGTCGTAGCGGTCGATGATCGGCCGGGCCGCCGCCCAGAGCTCTTCGCGCGCACCGTCTTCTGTCGCCTCGCCCGGAGCGTCGACGTCGCCCTCGCCCGGGAACCAGTACTGCGCGCCGTGCGAACCTGCCAGGGCGATCGCGGAGTCGTCGGAGTGCTCGGTGATGACGCGGAGATCGTGCATGCTGCGTCCGGAGACGTAGGCGACGACCGTGTCGGGCAGTGCTGCAAGACGATCGACCTGGACGGCGACCTCGGGGAGCGCCCGCGCCGCCATCGGGTCGGCGACCAGCGGAGAGGCTGTGCCGTCGAAGTCGAGGGCGACCACCAGCCGCGGCGTGGCGGCCAGGGCCTTGAGGTCTTCGTCAGCGGTTCCGGGGATCCAGGGGCGCGTCATGGATGCTCCAATCACAGGGGTCGTGCGTGTGGGCTCGGGTTCGGTGTCGCGGGTGCTCAGCGGCCGCGTACCTCGGAGAGGGCCTTCAGGAACGACGACGACCAGGCGTTCACGTCGTTGTCGAGCACACGTCGGCGAAGCGACCGCATGCGGCGACCCTGCTCGGCGGGCGGCATCTCCACCGCCGTCATGATCGCGTCCTTGAGCCCCTCGATGTCGTGCGGGTTGACCCGGACGGCCTGGCGCAGCTCATCCGCCGCGCCGGTGAACTCGCTCAGCACGAGCACGCCGCGGTCGTCGACACGGGTGGCGACGTACTCCTTGGCGACCAGGTTCATGCCGTCGCGCAGAGCGGTGACGAGCATCACGTCCGCGGCCAGATACAGCGCGACCATCTCCTCGCGCGGGTATCCCTGGTGGAGGTATCGGATCGCGGAGTGGCCCATGGTGTCGGTGTCGCCGTTGATGCGGCTGACGGCGAGCTCGATCTCGTCACGCAGGTGCACATAGGCGTCCACACGCTCGCGACTGGGGCTGGCGACCTGCACGAGCGTCACGTCCTCGACCTTGAGCCGGCCCTCGGCGAGGAGCTCACCGTACGCCTTGATGCGGTGGCGGATGCCCTTGGTGTAGTCGAGCCGGTCGACCCCGAGCAGGATGCGCTTCGGATTGCCGAGGCTCGCGCGGATCTCCGCTGCCCTCGCACGCACGTCCTCGCGAGCGGCGAGTTCGAGGTAGGGAGTGGTGTCGATGGAGATGGGGAACGCCCGCGCCATCGCGGTGCGCGTGCCCTCGCCCTCCCCTTCGGGCACGGCGACATGCGGACCTTTGACCTCGTAGCGCAGTCGGCGGCGCACGGCGGTGAGGAAGTACGTGGCATCCTGCGCGCGCTGGAAGCCGATCACATCGGCACCGAGCAGGCCGCGCAGCACCTGATCGCGCCAGGGCAGCTGCGCGTACAGACCGTGCGCGGGGAACGGGATGTGGTGGAAGTACCCGATCGTGACGTCGGGGCGCAGCTCACGCACCATCTGCGGCACGAGCTGCAGCTGGTAGTCGTGCACCCAGACCGTGCCCTCCGGCGCCGCAGCAGCAGCCGCCGCCTCGGCGAAACGGCGATTCACGGTGACGTAGGCGTCCCACCACTCACGGTGGTACTGCGGCGGTGCGATCACATCGTGGTAGAGGGGCCAGATGGTGTCGTTCGCGAAGCCCTCGTAGTACTCGGCGACCTCTTGGGCGCTCAGGGCGACCGGGATGAGATCGATGCCGTCGGCCTCGAAGGGCGCGAGCTCCAGGTCGGCCTGACCGGCCCAACCGACCCAGGCGCCGTGCACGCTGCGCATCATCGGCTCGAGGGCCGCGACGAGGCCGCCGGGGGATGTGCGCCACGCCTCCTCGCCATCGGGGCCCACCACGCGGTCCACGGGCAGGCGGTTGGCGACGACGACGAAATCTGCTGCGGCCACGAGGGCTCCTCCCGGGGGTTTCCTCCAGGCTATCGAGGAACCTCGATTTCCGCGGATCGATCGTCAGGGCTTGACGGGAGCCGCTCGACGCTTCTCACCGCTGAGGATCCAGTTCGCGACTCCCGCAGCGAACGCGATGAACGCGGCAACCATCGGCAGCAGGAGCGCAGCCGGAGTCCCGACGCTCTCGGCGATCTCGCCCGCGAAGGCGGCGCCGATCGACTGCCCGACCACAACGCCGGAGCCCAACATGGTCATGACGGTGGCCGAGCGCCCGCGCGGGCTGCGAGCGGCGCCGAAGCTGTACTGCGTGACGAGTGTGGGGCCGATGCCGATGCCCATGATCGCGAGCGCCACCATCATGGTTCCCGGCGTGTCGACGAAGCCGAGCAGGAGTGTTCCCGCCAGCAGGATGCCCGAGAAGACGAGCCACCGCGCACGCATCGAGAACGCGGCGGGAAGCCACGCGACACCGAGCGCGAGAATCGCGGAGCCGACGCCCATGACGCCGTAGAGGAGGCCGGCCTGCTCTGGTGCACCGCGGTCGGCCATGAACGATGTGAGCGAGGTGAGCATCGTTCCGAAGAAGATCCCGACACCGAGGATGCCGACGACCACGATCAGCAACTGGGGCCGGAACAGCTCGGAGACGGTCGACGGCGCCTTGCCATCCGCATCCCGATCCTGCGAGACGTGCCGTCCGCTGGGGTGCAGGGCGAAAGCCCCCACGAACACCACGGTCAGCACGGCGGCTCCCACCAGCGGCGCCCACGGCGCGATCGCCGAGGCGAGGATGCCGACGAGGAAGGGCCCGAAGACGAACACGGTCTCATCGGCGGCCGACTCGTAGGCCATCGTGCCCGATACCGTCTTGGCGCGGCGCCCCTCGGGCATCCGGTCGCTGATGATCGTCACCAGTCGCGACCGCGAGAGCGGCGCGACCTGCGGAGCCGTGGCCCCGATGCCGACCGCCGCGAGCAGCACGAAGCCGTCGGCGGCGGTGCCGTAGACGACGAACGTGAACAGCAGGAGCATCGCCCCGTTCGCCAGGGCGAGCACCAGCAGCACGGTCCGCTGTCCGAACCGGTCGGCCGCGGCTCCCAGCAGCGGCCCGAAGCAGGCGGTGCCGAGGCCGACGGCCGCGGAGGTGAGCCCGCCCAGCGACAGGGAGCCGCGAGCGGAGACGACCACCGTCAGCACGCCGACCACCATCATGGCGAACGGTAGTCGCGCGATGAAGGCGATGAGGAAGTAGGGAAGGCCGGCGAGACGGAGAAGGCTCGGCTCGGCGAGTTGCTGCGATGTTGTTGCGCGTGTCATGGCTCTCGCGCGTCGAAGACGCGATGTCGGGTGCCGCCGCTGTCCGTCGGAATGCCGACGGCCGGTAGATACACGGTTGTGCGGCCGCGGGCGAGCCGCGACCTGGCCATGATAGCGGGTGCACCCGGGGATCGGCAGGGAGACTCCGGGTCCGTGCTCTCCGCCCGCGCTCGACACGCACGCCGCATTCGACTCGTTCGTCTGCGGACGCTGCGCTTCATCTGCCCCTCCCTTGCCAGGATCGGGGAGGGCTTGTCAAGGCTCGGTGCGACCGGGGGTGCGGGAAGGTACCGTGGGGGAATGCGCTACCTCTTCAGCACCGGACTTGTCGCTGCGATCTCCGCCGGGGTCTCCCTGCTGCGCGGCACCCGCGAGCAGCCCGTCACCTGGCGCGCCGTCCTGTCCTGGGTGAGTTGGGCGATCACCATGGCTCTCGCCGTCGGCGCCGTGGTCGACATGAACCGCGAGCGTCGCGGAGTGCGGGTCGACGCCGATTCCCCGCAGTCGGTCAAGAAGGCGAAGAAAGCGCAGCGACTGCAGTTCCGTTCGCAGAAGGCCCTCGCCGACACGCAGGACCACGCCAAGGACGCGCGTCCCTGAGCGCGGTCCCGCCCGCGACTCCCGTCACCGGGTGAGGATGAGCGCCTCGCCCTGACCGCCGCCGCCGCACAGGCCGACGGCTGCCGTGCCTGCGCCTCGACGCGCGAGCTCGTGCGCGACATGCACCACCAGCCTGTTGCCGGAAGCGCCGATCGGGTGGCCGATCGCGATGCCGCCGCCGTGGATGTTCACGATGGCCTCGTCGAGGCCGAGTTCGACCTGCGAACGCGCGACGACCGCACCGAACGCCTCGTTGATCTCCACGAGGTCGAGATCCGAGGGGGCGATGCCCTGCTTCTCGCACGCGCGCTCGATCGCCCGCGCCGGCTGCGCCTGCAGCGAGTTGTCCGGCCCGGCCGTCTGCCCGCTCGCGCCGACGGTCACGAGCACGGGCCATCCCTTGGCCTGGGCGGTCCGTCTAGTGGTCACGACCACGGCCGAGGCGCCGTCCGAGATCGGTGAGGAGTTCCCCGCGGTGATCGAACCGCCTTCGGCGAAAGCTGCGCGCAGCCCCGCGAGGGTCTCGACCGTGGTGTCGGGGCGCACGCCCTCGTCCTTCGTGACACGCACGGGCTCGCCGCGGCGCTGGGGAACGTCGACGGCGACGATCTCCACATCGAACACACCCGCTTCCTGCGCGGCGGTGGCGCGCTGATGCGAGAGCGCGGCGACGCGGTCCTGCGCCTGCCGGGTGAGATCGAAACGCGCGTTGTGCCGTTCGGTGGATGCCCCCATGCTCTCCCGGTCGTACGCATCCGTGAGCCCGTCGTAGGCCATGTGGTCGAGCACCTCGACGCTCCCGTATGCCCAGCCGTCGCGCGATCCCATGAGCAGGTGGGGTGCGCGCGTCATCGACTCCATCCCGGCGGCGACCACCACCTCGGCATCTCCGG
The DNA here is from genome assembly GCF_001426835.1 of Microbacterium sp. Root1433D1. Taxonomy (NCBI): domain Bacteria; kingdom Bacillati; phylum Actinomycetota; class Actinomycetes; order Micrococcales; family Microbacteriaceae; genus Microbacterium; species Microbacterium sp. Root1433D1. The sequence continues at coordinate 791,423 of NZ_LMFN01000002.1, forward strand.
TGCGGATCATCCGCGCCGCGTCGATGACCGCGGTCAGCCCCGAGAGGCACACCTTGTTCACGGAGTGCGCAGGGACGTCCCAGCCGATGCCCGCGCCGATGGCCGCCTGACGGGCTGCGTTCTGCCCGGATCCGGCGGCCAGCACCTGACCGACGATCACCGCGTCGATGTCTGCGGGTGCGATGGAGCCCTGCTCCAGGGCTCCACGGATGGCCAACGAGCCGAGCTGGGGGGCGGTGAACGCGGCGAGCTGCCCCTTGAGGCGTCCCTGCGGGGTGCGAGCAGCGGCGACGATGACGACGTCGTTCTCAGTCATGGTCCATGATCCTTCCGGTGAGCAGAGCGTGGGAGACGATGAGGGGTGGTTCGGTCGCGGCGATGACCTCGTCGACCGTGACGTCGGGTGCGGTCTCGACGAGCACCAGCCCCTCTGCGGTCACGTCGATCACGGCGAGGTCGGTGATGATCCGATCGACCACACCGCGACCGGTCAGGGGCAGCGAGCATTCGTCGACGATCTTCGCCGAACCGTCCTTCGCGACGTGCTCCATGAGCACGATGACCCGGCCGGCCCCGTGCACGAGATCCATGGCACCGCCGGGCCCCTTCACCATCTTGCCCGGGATCATCCAGTTCGCGAGATCGCCGGTCGCGGAGACCTGCATCGCCCCGAGGATCGCCGCGTCGATCTTGCCTCCGCGGATCATGCCGAAGCTGGTCGCCGAGTCGAAGAACGCGGCGCCGGGAAGAGTGGTGACCGTCTCCTTGCCCGCGTTGATGAGGTCGGGGTCGACGGATTCCTCGCTCGGATAGGGACCGACGCCCAGGATGCCGTTCTCCGACTGCAGGACGACGGTGATGCCGCGCGGCACGTGGTTGGGCACGAGCGTGGGCAAGCCGATGCCCAGGTTCACGTAGGCGCCGTCCTGCAGCTCGGCGGCCGCTCTGGCGGCCATCTGCTCACGGGTGAGTGCCATCTCAGGCTCCTTCCGCGGCGACCGTGCGCCGCTCGATGCGCTTGGGGATGTCGGTGCCGACCTCGACGATGCGATGCACGAAGACGCCGGGGAGGTGGATGCTGTCGGGATCGAGCTCCCCCGGCTCCACGAGCTGCTCGACCTGGGCGATGCAGATGCGACCGGCCATCGCGGCGAGCGGATTGAAGTTGCGCGCCGCCTTGTTGAACACGAGATTGCCGTGGCGATCTCCGCGGGCGGCGTGCACCAGAGAGAAATCGGTGGTGATCGCCTCCTCGAGCACGAAGTCCCTCGCCTCCCCGTTCACCTCGAAGCTGCGCACGTCCTTCACCGGCGAGGCGACCGCGATCGTGCCGTCCGGGTTGTACCTGCGCGGCAGGCCCCCCTCGGCGACCTGCGTGCCGACGCCCGTCTGGGTGAAGAAACCCGCGATCCCCGAGCCGCCGGCCCTGAGCTTCTCGGCCAGGGTGCCCTGCGGGGTGAGTTCGAGCTCGAGTTCACCGCTGAGGAACTGGCGCTCGAACTCCTTGTTCTCCCCGACATACGACGATGTCATCTTGCGGATGCGCTGGGCGGCGAGCAGGACGCCGAGGCCCCAGTCGTCCACTCCGCAGTTGTTGCTCACGACGCTGAGGTCTCTCGTCCCCTGCGCCAGAAGAGCCTCGATCAAGGCGATCGGGTTCCCGGACAGGCCGAACCCGCCGACCGCCAGTGACGATCCGTCCTCGATGTCGGAGACGGCCGCCTCCGCTGACTCCCACTGCTTGTCGATCACGTCGGCTCCTTCGGTTCCGTGCTCTCCTCAGCATCCGTCCGGGGGAGCCGTCCGGGAAAGCCGGATCTTGCGATGTGGCCGAACCCAGAGGTAGCGTCCACATTATGGAACCCACAACCTCGGTGCCCGGCACTCAGGCGATCGCCAGGGCCGCACGTCTTCTGCGCCTGGTCACGGCCGCAGGTTCCGACGGGGCCTCACTTCAGGAGCTCGCCACAGCCGCCGACCTCTCGCGTTCGACCGCCCACCGGCTCCTGAGCGCTCTGAAGTCGGAGGGCCTCGTCGACCGCGACGGCGCGAGCACCAGGTGGATGCCGGGTCCGGAGCTGTTCCTCATGGGATCGGTGGCGGCCGCGCGGTACGACGTGACAGCACTGGCCCGGGACATCGTGCGCTCACTAGCGGTCAAGACCGAGGAGAGCGCGTTCCTCTCCGTCCGGCGCGCAGACGAGACGGTGTGCCTGCTCCGCGAAGAGGGCTCCTTCCCTATCCGATCCTTCGTCCTCAGTGAAGGAGTGCGCTTCCCGCTCGGTGTCGCCAGCGCCGGGCTCGCCATCCTCGCCTTCCTCTCTGACCACGATGTGGATGCCTACTTGGAACGTCATCCCGAGCTCGAGGGCTCCTGGGGACGCGCCCACGGTCAGCGGCCCCTTCGGACACGTCTCGCCGAGACCAAGGAACGGGGATACGCAGTCAACCCCGGTCTGATCGTCGAGGGCAGCTGGGGCCTGGGCGCTGCGGTCTTCGATCGCTCCGGCCGCCCGGAGTGGGCGCTGAGCCTGACCGGCGTCGCGTTCCGCTTCGGCCCCGACCGCATGGCCGAGCTCGGGCGGACCCTCCTCGCGCACGCACATCAGCTCTCCGCGCGGATCTCCAGCACGAGGCGGTGATCCGATTACATACCATCGGGTATATACTCGCTGGTATGAATCGTGCGGATGTCATCCCCTCCCTCGTCCTCTCGGGATACGCACTCGGCCGCATCGCCGCTCAGGACGCCGGAAACGACGCCCCCGCGGCGCAGTGGCGAGTGCTGAGTCTGCTCGAGCAGGCAGGAGCCAGGCGAGTGGGTGAACTCGCCCACGCAGCGCGGACCACGCAACCGGGCATGACGCGTCTGCTCGGTGCGCTCGAGCGCGAGGAACTCGTGCGCCGCTCCCCCGATCCCGACGACTCCCGCGCGACCGTCGTCGACATCACCTCCCGGGGCACTGCAGCGCTCGCCTCGTGGCGCGCCGAGTTCCGCGAGACGCTCGCGCCGAGGTTCGCCGCGTTGACCGAAGCGGAATGGTCTGCCCTCACCCGCGCGGCGGAGATCCTCGCCGCGCACACCGCCACTGATCGAACAGGAGAATCTCGGTGAACACCCCCGCCACCCCCTCGGTGTGGAAGCAGCCGGCACAGGTCTGGGCCGTCGCCTTCGCCTGCGTCGTCGCCTTCATGGGAATCGGACTCGTCGACCCGATCCTTCCCGCGATCGCCGAGTCGCTCCAGGCATCCCCGGTCGAGACGGAGCTGCTGTTCACCAGCTACCTGTTGGTGACTGGGCTCGCGATGCTCGTGACCAGCTGGATCTCCAGCCGCATCGGCGCGAAGGCCACCCTGCTCATCGGACTGGCGCTGATCGTGGTGTTCGCGCTGCTGTGCGCCTTGAGCGGCAGCGTCGATGCGGTGATCGGATTCCGAGCCGGCTGGGGTCTCGGAAACGCCCTGTTCATCTCGACGGCGCTGGCGACCATCGTCGGCGCAGCCTCCGGGGGCAGCAGCGCGGCGATCGTCCTGTACGAAGCGGCGCTCGGCCTCGGCATCGCCATCGGTCCGCTCCTCGGCGGTCTCCTCGGTGAGCAGAGCTGGCGCGGACCGTTCTTCGGCGTCGTCGTGCTGATGGCGATCGCCTTCGTCGCCGTGCTCGTCCTCCTGCGCGGCCCCCGGGAGAAGCGGGTCCCCGTGAAGTTCTCCGCCCCGTTCACCGCCCTGCGACGCCCCGCACTCGCGGTACTGGCGATCACGGCCCTGTTCTACAACATCGGCTTCTTCGTCCTGCTCGCGTTCTCACCGTTCCCCCTGGGCTTCGGGGCGATGGGCATCGGCCTCACGTTCTTCGGCTGGGGTGTCGCGCTCGCCGTCACCAGCGTCTGGGTCGCACCGCTCCTCATGCGCCGGATGGCCCGCACCCGCATCATCCTGGTCGTGCTCCCCCTGCTGGCGATCGATCTCATCGCCGCGGGACTCCTGGTGGCGAACGCCGCCGCGCTGGTCACCTGCATCGTCGTCGGTGGACTCCTCCTCGGCGTGATGAACACCGTGCTGACCGAAGCGGTGATGGAGGCGACCGACCTCCCCCGCTCCGTCGCCTCCTCGGCATACTCGGCCGTCCGCTTCCTCGGCGGCGCGATGGCTCCCCCGATCGCGGCGTTGCTGTGGCATGCGTTCAACGCGACGGTGCCCTACCTCTTCGCCGCCGCCTCGGTGCTGCTCGCCGCCCTCACCGTCCTCCTCGGACGCCGAGCACTGGCCCACATCGACGACGAGCCCGCGGACACCACGACGGAAGACGCCGCAGCGATCCTCGTCGGTGACGCCGCCTGAGTCGGCACGGCCGAACGCTCCTTGGATATCGTGGGGCGATGAGTGAAACGGCTTCTCTCCCCGAACGCAGCAGGATCGTGCAGCGACACCTCGCGGAAGCGGGCGTCGACACCGTGATCCGTGTGCTCCCCGATTCGGCGCGCACGGCGGCGGAGGCCGCAGCGGCGATCGGATGCGAGGTATCGGCGATCGCCAACAGCCTCGTCTTCCTCGCCGACGGCGCGCCCGTTCTGGTGATGACCAGCGGCGGACACCGCGTGGATCTCGTCACCCTGACGAGCAGTATCGGGGTGGACGAGGTGTCCATGGCCCCCGCGTCCATCGTCCGCTCTGCCACGGGCCAGGCGATCGGTGGCGTCGCGCCCGTCGGACACCCCGCACCGCTTCGCACCTACATCGACGAAGAGCTGCAGCAGCACGCGACGCTCTGGGCGGCCGCGGGGCACCCTCACACCGTCATGCCGTTGACCTTCGAACAGCTCCGCACCATCACCGACGGCACGGTCATCTCTGTGGTCTGACTGGCGCAGCACCGCGGTCCCTCGCGAGCCGCAGGCACCCGCGGAAACGGCGAGGCCGGCGCCCAGGAGCGGAAGCTCCTCGGCACCGGCCTCGTGCGATCGATCAGTCCTGGGTGACGCGCGCACGAGCGCGCACGGCTCCGAGAACGGTGAGCGCCATACCGAGCACCAGCGCCGCGCCCCCAGCCCAGAGCATCCCGGCGGGTACATTCCCTCCGGTGGTGGCCAGCGACGATCCGCCCGTGAGCGGCAGCTCGGTCGGTGGCGTGACGACGGTCGGCGGCGTCGTCGGCGGAATCACCGGCGGCGTCGTGGTGGCTGTGTTGGTGAGGGTGACTGCGAGTGTGGTGCCAGCTCCGACGGTGAGCTGGGCTCCCCCATCGGCCAGCGCGGTGACCCCGGTTCCTGAGAACACGGGCGCACCCCACTCGATTCCGTCGAGGGCCGGCGGAGTCAGCTCCGACAACGTCACCACGGTCCCCGCCGGCAGCTGGATGAGCGGCGCAGTGGCCCCGGCCGTGACGGTGACGGTGCGTTCGACGACCGGATCACCATAGCTGTATCGCACCGTGTACTCGGCATCGGCCGGCACGCCGGACGCACCGGATCCGCCGACGAGCTTGGTCACGGTGAACGCACCGGTCGCGTCGCCGTCCCCGGTCCCTCCGCCCGTGACCGTCCACGCCCTCGTCTCCTTGAGCTTGACGCCGTTGACGTCGGCCGTGTTGGCGAAGGTCGCGCCGTCCGCCTGCGAACTCGGCACGGTGAAGTACTTCACGAAGTACATCCGCGTCGGGTCGACCGGTCCCGGGATCTCGAGGTGGAAGGAGGTTCCGTCGGCGTTCCAGGATCCGGTCCAGTTCGTGATCGGCTGCGGATCCTGATCCTGCATCGTCGTGCTCCACACCACGAGCTGACCGTCTTCGTTGTGATGCTCCGCGAGCCCGTCGCCCGCACTGGTGAGGGTGTCGTCGACCACGATCGACTCCGCACCCTCGAAGCTCGCACCGGGCAGCATCAGCTGCCACGCGATCCTGCCGTCAGCGGTCTGCCACGACCACTTCTGCGGGTCGGTGGGCAGCGGCGAGGACGGACCGATACCGCCACCGGGGATCTCGACCGGCGTGATGGTGCCGTCGACCGTGAACTCCACCGTGCTCTCCGTCGTCTGCTCGTCAGCCGAGGCGACGAACCACAGCGATCCGGTCACCCCGGTGCGCCCGTTCACGTAGTCGGTGAGCGTGCATGTCACGACCGGAGAGGCATCGGAGCTCACGGTGCACTCGGCGATTGGCTTGCTCGGGTCCTCGGCCGAGGGCACGGAGAACGTCGTCCCGGCGCTGGCGAACTCCTTCGGGAGCGTGAATCCGAAGGTCTGACCGCCGACGGCCCCGTCCGGGACCGCCCAGTCGGCGTCGACACGCACCCGGTCCCACTGCGACACGCCGCCGCCACCACCCACGGTCGTCACGGTGATCGACGACGGATCGATGGCCGCGGGATAGTCGTACTCCGCCGCCGAAGCGGCCCCCGCCCCCGCGAGAGTGATCACGGTGGTGAGCACTGCAGCTGCCGCGGCGATAATCGCGGTCGTCTTTCGGCGCACGCCGGCGCCGCCTCTTCTCTCGTGCAAGATCTTCCCCAGTTTCTTGATGGCCCCACTCCTCCGGCGCGGCTGCTGCGCAGCTGTGCCTCCGAAGGCGCGAGGCGTGTGTCCCCACCTGAGAGACCACGTCGAGGGCGATCCATTACGCGACACCGCAGTATTCTGCACGCGGACCTTATTCAGAACCACGACAGGATCGACAGCAGCGCCTCGGGAACGGAGGCAGCTAGTTGCATCAGACGCGACCGGAGTCGGACTCGACGTATCGCGTGACGCAGCGCAGAAAGCAGAAAAGCCTCGGTAGATGGCGAGATCTACTGAGGCTATTCCGTGCACCCCCTCGGACTTGAACCGAGAACCCACTGATCAAGAGAGAGTGCGGAGGGCGGTTCTTCAACAGCCCTTGGTAACCCATAGCGGCCCACTCTGAGCCGTCCTAGCCCGCAATTCTGCGGAAGTTCCAGCGACCGGGAGTCCGCTCCGGGCTAGAGGGGACCAACACGGGCTGGCATGGTCGGAGGGGTTCTGGAGGGGTTCCGAGGGGTCGCTACGATGCTTGGATGGAGTCGGCTTGGGAGCATGAGAAGTACGAGCGCATGCTCGGCCGCAACGATACACCGGCTCTGCTCGCTGAGTTGGTTGACGACGCTCGGCTCGATGACCTCGACGACCTGGCAATAGCGATCGAAGAAGCCTGGACAATGGCAGACTGAAGCGCCCTGAGTGTTGGAGACTCCTGACCTTGGAAACGAGGATGGAGTCATGGTGTCGAATCAGGGATCGGGGAAGCCGACCACGCGTCGATATTCGCTGGAGGAGAAGGCCGCCGCGGTCCGGATGGTACGGACCTTGCGAGCAGAGCTCGGGACCGACCACGGGACGGTGCATCGGGTCGCCACGCAGCTCGGATACGGGGTCGAGTCGGTGCGGACCTGGGTGAAGCAGGCGGACGTCGACGATGGGGTTGTCGCGGGCGTAACGACCGCGGAGACGCGTCGGGTTCGGGAGCACGAGCAGGAGGATCGCGAGCTTCGCCGGGCGAACGAGATCTTGAAGAGGGCTGCGTCTTTCTTCGGGGCGGAGCTCGACCGCCAACACAGGAAGTAGTCGCGTTCATCGACGCGAACAAGAACGACGTCGTCGAAGGTCGCCCGCTCGGAGTCGAGCCCATCTGCAAGCTGTTGCAGGTGGCTCCGAGCACGTATTACGCCGCGAAGGACCGTGCGCCTTCCGCGCGGGCGATCAGCGACGCAGTCCTCACGCCGGAGCTGGTGACGCTCTGGAACGCGAACTATTGCGTCTACGGGGTCCGCAAGCTCTGGAAGACGGCCCGCCGCAACGGAATCGATATCGGGCGCGACCAGACCGGTCCGTTGATGCGTGCTGCTGGCATCGAGGGCGCCACCCGGTCGAAGCGAGTCAGGACCACCAGAGCGGATCCTGCTGCAGCACGGCACCCTGATCTGGTGAAACGCGAGTTCACCGCGACCGCCCCGAACCGGCTCTGGGTCACTGACCTGACGTTCGTGCCGACCTGGGCGGGCGTTGCCTGCGTCTGCTTCATCATCGATGCGTACTCGCGGATGATCGTGGGGTGGCGGTGCGCGTCTCACATGCGCACCGAGATGGTCCTCGACGCGATCGAGATGGCGCGCTGGACCCGCGGCACCCACCACGACGATCTCCGGTGTCACAGCGATGCGGGGTCTCAGTTCACGTCGATTCGCTACGGCGAACGACTCGCCGAGATCGGCGCGACGCCATCGATCGGGACCGTCGGCGACAGCTATGGCAATGCCCTGGCCGAGACCGTCAACGGCTATTACAAGACCGAACTCGTCCGCGGACCTGCACGACCCGGACCCTGGAGAACGGTCGAGGACCTAGAGCTCGCGACCCTCGGATGGGTGCACTGGCACAACGCCGAGCGCCTCCACGGCTACCTCAGAGACGTCCCACCTGCGGAGTTCGAGCAGACGTTCTATGCTGACCAAACTGCGAGCGATCAGCTGGTGGGAATCAAATAGCGCAGTCTCCATCAGACCCAGGGCGCTTCAGTGCGGCGCACCCTGCACCGCGTCAAGAGTGGTGGGAGATCGGCACGCCCAAGTCTGCGCGTAGCACTCGCGACGTGCCGCTGGGCCGCTCGCTCATCGGAGAGCTGACCGAGTACCTGGCCCAGCACCCGCGCCGGAGCGAGCCAGACGCGCCACTGTGGCCAGGGCGAGTGCCAGGCGGCAACGGCGACGTGCGCACGCTCGACTACGACCGACAGTTCGATGTGGCGAGCCTCATCCGGTACTACTTCAAGCCTGCACTCGCTGACCTCGGCATCACCGGCGTGCGCTGGCACGACCTCCGCCACTACTACGCGAGCGTGTGCGCGGCGGCAGGCATCGAGATTAGGAAGGTCAGCCGCTGGATGGGCCACGCGAACATCAACACCACGGACTCGATCTACACGCACCTGTTCGACGGTACCGACGACGACGACATGGACCGCCTAGACGCCGCCGCTCTGCGCGGCCTGGACGTTGCGCCGCTTCGCGTGATCGACGGCCGCTGAACAAGGCAGCTAGCGGCCCCTCTCCTGCCTTGAGATGTCACGGAGCTGATCCTGACGCTCGCTACGCTGCGTTTCCCAGAGCTCTTCCCTGTACTGGTTGACCTCGGTGAACGAACCGAAGAACGAGTCGTAGCGCTCTAGGAGTTCGCTATCGGGTTCTTCTCCGCGCGACGCAGTCATCGACAGGTCCGCGCCCATGTCGGTCAGCCACGATGCCCACCCCTTGGGATTCGACCCATGGAACGACGCCACTTCCGTGTCCGTGATCGCGGAGACTAGAGCTAGAAGTCTGTTGCGAAGCTGGGCATCCGTCAGGGTGCCCGCTGCTCGGCGCAAGTCAATCTCGAACGAGGGCCATCGTTCCGCAAAGTAGTGCTCGAATCGAGCGTCGTCACCCATGCTGGGATCTTGCGACTCGATGTAGAGAGCCATCCCGAAAAAGAGTTCGGCAGTGTCCTTCGCCCGCCGCGCCTCCTCGGCTGCGGCCGCGCGTTGCCCCTCTGCAGCGGCATCAGCACGCTGTTGCTCAGCCACCTCTTTCGCCTGATTCCGGTCCGCGTCCGCCAAGGCCTTCTCGTGGGCAAGTCGCTTTGCCTCGCGGTCGTTGTCAGCGGTGATCTTCGCTTGCTCGCTCCTGCGGGTCATGACGGCGGTAAGCCACGCGACAAGAATCGAGATCAGACCGGTGGCGAGGATCGTCAAGACGGGCAGCAACGGCTCGATCGCCGTCGCGAACTCTTCAGCGCTCATCTGCTCACCTTATTGCGATCTTTGTTGGTGGTCACCCGTTCAACCGCTCTCAAGGCGAAGATGTGGACCGCCTCGATGCCGGCGTCTCTCGGCGAAGCGACCTAGGCGGTGCAGATTGGAGCACTGAAACGAGTGCACGAGTCTCCCTCGGAATGCCTCCTTGACGATATGGTTACGGCAACATCGTTCAAAGGGGAGTTCCATGGTTCCGGTCAAGACCTCAGTTGAGGACATCACAAAGTTGCTGGGCTACCTCAGCAAGCAGATCGGATGGGTGGACGTTCCGAAGGTCGAGAAGGCACTCGGCTCGCAGGACGACCGCAAGCTCGGAGCCATGGTCGAGTTCGGGTTGATCCTGCGCGACGGTGGAAATTTGCGCACCACAGAACGCGGCCAGCTGTTCAACGCTGACCCGAAGGCCGCTCTGCGCCAGGCTCTCGAATCTGTCGATCTGTACCGCGCGACTCTCGAATGGGTTCATTACGGGAACAAAGCCGAGGCCACCGCCGCCGAGGTCGGCCAGTATTGGGAGGCCTCGCACAAGGACACGATCGGCGGTCTAAGCGGCTCCACGCTTGGCTCTGGCGCAGTGACCTTTGGTCGAGTGGTCGATGGCGCAGGGCTGGGAACCTTTCTGGTGGGTCGCGGCGGAAAAGAAACCCGAATCACGTTCGACCTGTCGGCGGTCGATGGCTTGGTGAACGGTTCGACGCCGACCACTTCCTCTGAGCCCGCAGGGGAGACGGAAGAAGCTCCGGCAGAAGTTGCGGCAGCGGCACCGGCTGCACCATCCTCCTCAGCCACGCAGAACCTTCCAGCGCCCGCCGTGCCGCCAACCGTGACAGTCGCCGCGAGTCCCAGTGTGCACGTCAACGTGGAAATTCACATCGCCGCCGACGCCACTGCCGAAACTGTGCGCGAGATATTCAAGAACATGGCCCGGTACGTCCTCGATAAGCAAATTGCAGATGACGACAAGTAACGACTGGGCGCCAAATCTCGAACGTTTGCGGGAGTTTCAGGAGGCTTATCGCCTCCCAGTCTCCGACATCGCTCGCCAGGCCCCGGCGCAGGCCCTTCACTCGCTTCGCGACTCAGCGGGACGAGCTCCTGCCAACTACCGGCAGTACCTGGAAGAGGCGATCGATTGCTACGAAGCGTCGGCGTATCGCGGTGCGGTGCTGATGGTCTGGGCAGCCACGATCGAGCATCTGTACTCGGTGATTGAAGGGCATCAGCAAGGCTTCAAGCTGATGCAGGCGGAGAACTTCAAGCGGTTTGAGAAGTCCAACGGTTATCGAAAGATCAGCAAGAAGAACGATCTCCTGTACGTTAACGATGCGAACTTCTTCCTGCTCTGCGAAGACGCAGGCGTCTTCAACAAGAACGCCAGGAGCATCCTGGATGACGCTCTCAAGACGCGGAACCGGTGCGGCCACCCGACCGGGTACACCGTCGGACGCGAGGAGGTCGTGATCTTCATCGAGCGACTGATCAACAACATCATCAGCGGCGCGATGATCGACTGGAAGTAGCTAGGGGCGACGCTGAATCGTGCCGGATGTGAACCACTGCACAAGCGGGATTGCAAGCATCACTGCGGCCTCAGCCTCTGCCTGCGAGCTGGGCCTATATCCGGCCTGCCCTGCGTGTCGATCGTTCTGACCGGTCCAAAGCGCTTGCACCATGCCTAGAACGACGTGTTGCGATGTGTGCGTGCCGTGCTCACGCGTTAGGTCGAGCTTCCAATCTCCATCACCGCGCATCTGTCCGACGACCGTTCCTAGAGTCGCCGACGTGTTCTTCGGACTCACAACCGGGATCGCCGCGGCCTCAACCGCTTTGATCGACTTCGCGTACGCCTTCTCGAAGTCGGGAGTGAGCCCGAAGGCCGCGTGCCACGCCTCCGACAGCAGTTCCCCCGCGTGGCCGGGGTGGGACATCACTGCATCGGCCGCCTCCTGCACCCCAAGGGGAACCCGATCCTCGAGACCCGGCCCCTGCCGACGAGTTCCCACTTTCCAGCGAGAACCGCCAGCGAGTAGCACAGCGTCCAACTCGTTCAGGAGATCGCGATGGGTGGCGAGATCCTGAGACTTTATCCAAACGAGAAAGTCCAGAAAGCGAATGTACTTGTCGTCATCGATCCAGAGCTCCTGCTCAAGTTGACGGAAGCCCCGCCGCAGATAGGTGGCCAGCGGATCTTTCGAGCGTGCGCGGCGGTCGAAGTCCATCACGAGATCGATGTCGTTTCTCCGCTCGCGGCTCGCTCCGGGAAGGGTAACGGCCAGAAACAGCCAGGCAGTCATGTCATCGCGCATCCACGGCTTCACACCGTCGACGAGCACGGCGTGTTCTTCAGGAGTCATCCCCATAGGTACCCAGCTCATGGACCCATGATGACCGAAAGGACCGTTGAGAGGTTGACGCCACGCTCGGAGGGGTTTCGGAGGGGATCGTTGCGCACGCCGTCGAGCGGTCTCTGCCGCCGCACGCAGAAAAGCCCCGATGACTGGCGAGAGTCATCGAGGCTATTCCGTGCACCCCCTCGGACTTGAACCGAGAACCCACTGATTAAGAGTCAGTTGCTCTGCCGATTGAGCTAGAGGTGCGTGGCCCGGGATAACCCCGACCGAGGAATTACATTACCAGCCGACCGGGTCCATGTGAAATCGAGCTCGGACCCCGGGCGCGCCGCCCCGGAAACGGCGTCGAAACATGGCCTTTCGGCCCTCCGACGGCGTGGACCCGACGACTATTCTTAGACCGTGACCACCTCCCCCCACGCTGAAGCCCTGCGCCACGACCTCGAGCTCGCCCTCCGCCTGGCCGATGCCGCCGATGCGCAGTCGCTCCCCCGGTTCGATGCCTCGGACCTCGAGATCTCGACCAAGGCCGACAACTCCCACGTGACGGACGCCGATCTCGCCACCGAGCGTGCGATCCGCAGCATCCTCGAGACCGAGCGTCCGGAGGACGGCATCTTCGGCGAGGAGTTCGGCGCTCAGGGCAGCACACAGCGACAGTGGATCATCGATCCGATCGACGGAACGGCCAACTTCCTTCGTGGCGTCCCGCTCTGGGGCACGATGATCGCACTCGCGATCGACGGCGTCCCCCAGATCGGTGTCGTCAGCATGCCGGCGCTCGGACGACGCTGGTGGGCATCAGAAGGACAAGGCGCCTGGACGATCGTCGAGGGCGAAGCGCGCCGGCTGCGCACCTCGTCCGTCTCCTCTCTCGACGACGCGAGTGTGAGCTTCCAGAGCATCGCGCAGTGGGCGGAGGCCGACCGCCTCGACACGCTCCTGACCGTCGCTGAACGAGTCTGGCGCGACCGCGCCTACGGAGACGTCTACTCCTACATGCTCCTCGCAGAGGGGCGCATCGACATGGTCGCCGAGTTCGGCGTCAAGGAGTACGACATCGCCGCAGCGGTGCCGATCGTCCGCGAAGCCGGCGGACGGATGACGGCTGTCGACGGAACCGAGACGATCTCCGCGCGCTCGACACTTGCCACCAACGGAACCCTTCACGGTGACTTCCTGACCCTGATGCAGAGCTGAACCGAACGACGAGGACCGCGATGAACTCCCGGATCATGTCCGCCGCTGCGGGCGTGCTGCTGCTCGCCGCAGCCCTCAGCGCGTGCTCTGCACCGGAACCACGGCCCTCGTCGACGCCTGAAGCCGTCGACCCCCGCCCGACCGAGACCACCGCCCCCGTGAGCTCTCCGACACCCGAGGCGCCCGAAACGGAGCTGACCTGCGAATCGATGATCTCGGCGGGCACGGTCGCGGCCCTCGCCGAGGCCGGCTGGACGGCCGAGACGAAGGAGTTCGTCGCCGGGGGCGTCGAGCTGACCGAGGGGCTGCTGTGCTTCTGGGCCGACTACACCGTCGGCTCCGACCACGGGCAGCTCTACGGCTGGTCGGCCATCGACGACGCCGATGCCGCCTCGGCGCAGTCCGCTCTCCTCGCCGAGGGCTGGAAGCGCGAGGACGGAGCGGACGGTGTCTACTTCACCGAAGACCCCAGATACGCGATGGGTACGGATGATGACGGCTACGGGATGACCTACCTGTTCGGCGACGGCTGGGTGCGCCTCGCCGATACTCGGCAGGGGCTCATCCTCATCGAGTGGCCTCGCTGAGGATGAGCCGACGTCAGCGCCCGTTACGGGGCCGCTGAGCCCATCGAGCTCTCGTGGATGCGTCCGAAGGTTCGCGACACCGGCGGAGTCCACAGCAGAACGATGATCCCGGCTGCGAACGCGGCGGTCAGGGCGGCTCCCCAGTCCCAGCGGTCTCCGAAGACGAGCACGATCACGCTGAGCGCGATCGCGAGCCCGAGGAAGATCGTGAGCATGAGGCGCGAGAGTCCGCTCCCCCGGCGGATGCCGGCGGCGACTGCGAAGACGAGGAGGCCGAACAGCGCGATGGCCGCCCCGGTGAGGGAGAACACCGAGGCGCTCACATCCGGGTCGTAGCGCCCCAGGAACACCAGGATGCCGAACCCGGTCGCCAGGGCGCCGAAAGCGTAAGCCAGGACGGCGACCACGGTCATGATGACGCCGGCGACGACACGGGGAGCGGATACCGGCGGTTCGGATGCGCTGGTGGCGACGCTCGGATCCTTCCGCGGCGGCGGTGACAGCACGAGGCGGCGGTGCAGCAGCCGCACGACCTCGATCGCTGCGACCATGACGATCGTGATCCCGGTGAGCGCGACGGCGAGCTCCGGCCCGGGATCGACGAGCACGAAGAACTGTCTGGCCAGCGGAATGCTGAACACGGCGATGAGCAGGATGAACATCGCCCCCACGACGGCCACCTTGAACCGATTGAGCGGGCGCGCGAGGACGGCCAGCACCCAGATGCCCACGACGGCGAGGATGACCGTGGCTCCTGTGCGCAGCTGCTCCTCGTGCACGCCCAGTCCGTGCGCGACGAACGTGTACCAGGTCAGTCCCAGGGCGACGACGATGCCCGAGGGGATCGCGAAGCTGAGCGAGCGCCGGAGGAACCCCGGGACGTAGCGCGCCGCGTTCGGCATGAGCGCGAGGAAGAACGCGGGGATGCCGATGGTGAGGCCGTCGGTGATCGAGAGCTGACGCGGCAGGAACGGGAACTCCAGGACGAATGCGCCGAAGATGATCGCCAAGAGCGTCGCATAGACCGTCTTGTTCAGGAACAGCATCGACACGCGCTCGATGTTCGCGATGACCTGGCGCCCCTCGGCGACGACATCCGGCAGGTGCGAGAACTGTCCGTCCAGCAGCACGAGCCTTGCGACGGCCTTGGTGGCCGGCGATCCCGAGTTCATCGCGATCCCGATGTCGGCCGCTTTGATGGCGAGGGCATCGTTGACGCCGTCGCCGGTCATCGCGACGGTGTGCCCGTGGCTCTGCAGCGCCGTGACCATGCGCTTCTTCTGCTCGGGGGTGACGCGTCCGAACACCGCGTGCCGGTCGAGCACGTCGGCGAGTTCGGCATCATCGTCGGGAAGCCCTCTGGCATCGAACCCTTCGGCGACGTCGAGACCGACCTCGCGCGCGATGGCTGCGACGGTGCGAGGGTTGTCGCCCGAGATGATGCGGATGCCGACTTGCTGGCGCCCGAAGTACGCGAGGGTCTGTGCGGCGTCGGGGCGCACCTGCTCCCGGAACGTGAGCACGATGATGGCCTTGAGACCCTCAGGGAGCCGCTCGGCATCGACATCGGCCTCGGAGAGCACCGCGTCGGCATGACCGAGGACCAGCGTGCGTCGGCCGGTCTCGGCCAACGCGGTCACGGTGCGACCGAGCTGCGTGGCCGACGACGTCGCCGCATCGCCGAACACCATCTCCGGCGCCCCCATGACCCATGTCCCAGGGACCTCGGCGAACGAGACCGCGCTCCACTTGCGTGCGGACGAGAACGGGATGTAGCCCGAGACGACGACAGGCGAGATCACAGGGTAGGCCGTTCGCATCGACCGTGCGGTCGCGTTCGCATCGGGCGACGCGGCGTACCACGCCAATACCGCCGCCGCGTCCTCCTCCTGCGGCGAGGTGAGCCCGTCGAGGCGGTGCGCCTCGTCGAACCCGATCTCGCCGACTGTGAGCGTGCCGGTCTTGTCGAGGCATACCACGTCGACGCGCGCGAGGCCTTCCACCGCCGGCAGCTCGTTCACCAGCACTTGCCTGCGGGCGAGCCGTGACGCTCCCACCGCGAACGCGATGCTCGTCATGAGCACGAGGCCGAGCGGGATCATCGCCGTCAACGACGCGATCGTGTTCACCACCGCCTGCACCCAGGCACCGCTCGAGAAGACCGTGGAGTAACCGCCGAGAACGATGATCTGCGCATTGAGGACGAGAAGCCCGACCGGGCCGATGATCCAGCTGACCCACTTCAAGACCCGGTTGACCGATGTGCGCAGCTCACTGGAGACGAGAGAGAAGCGCTTGGCCTCACCCGCGAAGTGGTTCGCATAGGAGTCGGCGCCCACGCGTGTCGCGGTCGCGGTTCCTTCTCCCGCAACGACCACGGCTCCGGAGAGCGCGTCGTCGCCGGGCTGCTTCTCCACCGGGTCCGACTCCCCCGTGAGCATCGACTCGTCGATCTGGAGCCCTCGCGCGGTGAGGACCCGCGCGTCGGCCGGTACCTGCTCTCCGGCCCGGAACACGAGGACATCGTCGAGGACGACCTCTCCCGGCGCGACCTCGACCTCCTCACCGTCTCGGAGGACCAGCGCGCGCGGTGCGTTCATCAGCGCGAGACGGTCGAGTGCGGACTTCGCCCGGAACTCCTGCACGCACCCGATGATCGCGTTCGCGAACGCCGCGAGTCCGAAGAGGGCATCCTGCCATCGCCCGACGAGGAACAACACGAAGAAGCAGGCGAAGACGATGCCGTTGAAGAGGGTGAACACGTTCGCGCGTACGATGCTCCACGCGCTGCGGCTGGTGTCGGTGACGAACGCATTTGTCTTGCCGGCGGCGACGCGTTCGGCGACCTCGGTCCTGGTGAGACCGCTCGTGGGTGGTTCCGAAGTGTTGTCCACAGACCTCAATATAGAGCGCCCCCGGCCGTTTTCGAGTGCGTCGCGATGCCATCGCGCCGGAGGGACGGCGCGGGGTCGTTCTCGTGTTGCCGCCCCGACGCAGAAAGGCCCGCCTCCCCCAGTTTCCTGGGAGAGGCGGGCCTCATTTTGTGTGACAGCGACGTGGTGGAGCTGGGGGGAATCGAACCCCCGTCCAACGCTGAGTCTCCACGCCTTCTCCGGGCGCAGTCTGTGAAGACGTTCTACTCGGCTCCGACCTTTGTCACAGACACCTAAGTCGACAAGCCCAGCCTGGGAAGAGTCCCACGTGACGTCCAGACGCCATCACGCAGCAAGATTCCTAGATGACGCCAGGATCCGTATCGGAATCACATACGGCCTGACGGACTATCGGGCTCGCTTATGCAGCGAGGGCGAAGTCGTTGCGCTTGGTTTCGGCAACTATTGTTTTGCAGAGAGCGTTTACGAGATAACTCTGCATCCTCGGCCCGCTTCTCGTGGATTCACAGGCGCTGTCGAAACCGATCAGCCCCGTGGTCCTTCTCTCGAAGGAGCCGCTGTCACACTGTGGAATTACCAGCCCGAGCGGTGAACGCCCGAGCATCACAGACTACAACGTTCTCCGCGGCTACGCCATTCCGCATCCGGTCCGACGGCTGGCGTAGAGTCGCCCCATGAGCGAAGTCACCGTCACCGTCCGCGGCGAGCACGAGGCGCGGGTCGCCCCTGAGCGCGCCACCATCCGCGTCGGAGTGCGTGCGGATGGGCCCGAGCACACAGCCGTCGTCGAGAACGTGATGCGCCTTGCCGAACCGGTGCGCAGCAGTATCACCGACCGTGCGGACACGGGCAGCGTCGTCGAGTGGACGAGCAAGCGGCTCTCGGTGCGGGCCGAACGCCCGTGGAGCAACGACGGCAAGCGTCTCGCTCCCGTGTACTACGCGAGCATCGATTTCACCGCCACGTTCGCGGAGGCCTCCGACCTGTCCATCTGGGTCTCCGACATCTCCCCCTGGGACGGGGTCGAGGTGGGCTGGGTGGACTGGCATCTGACGACCGCCAGGCGCGCGCAGATCGAGCGCGATGTGGCCGCCGCAGCCGTCGGTGTCGCGGTCACACGAGCCGAGGCCTACGCGGGCGCGCTCGGCCTTGATGAGGTCACTCCCCTGGAGATCGCCGACGTCGGTCTCATCTCCAGCGGACAGCCGTCACCGGGTGCACCGATGCTCAAAGCGCGTGGTGGGGTGGCGTTCGCCGCCGACGCGGCACCGTCCATGGAATACGAACCCGAGGAGATCGTGATCTCCGCCACGGTGGAGGCGCGCTTCCTCGCCCGATGAGATCCGCTCAGCTCTGTGCGGCGAACGGAGCGAGTTCGGCGGCGAGACGCTCCGACACGCGAGCGTGCACAGCAGTGCCGTCCTCCGTGTGCTCCACGGAGAGGAGCATGCCGGACTCGTGGATCGCCGCGACCAGGTCGCCGCGATCGTAGGGGATCACGGCATGCACCTCGACGGCAGGCTTCGGGAGTGCTTCCTCCACCGCAGCGCGAAGCTCCGCGATTCCCTCGCCCGATCGTGACGACACGAAGTGAGCGTGGGGCTGGAGACCGCGAAGCACGAGCCTCTCGTCCTCGTCGATCAGATCCGCCTTGTTGAAGACGACGATCTCCGGGAGGTCGCGGACGCCGACATCGCCGAGCACATCTCGCACGGTCTGCAGTTGACCTGCCGGATCCGGGTGCGACCCGTCGACGACGTGGAGGACCACGTCGGCCTCGCCGACCTCTTCCAGCGTCGAACGGAATGCTTCCACGAGCTGATGCGGGAGGTTGCGCACGAATCCGACGGTGTCGGTCAAGGTGTAGACGCGGCCGTCCTCCGTCTCAGTGCGACGCACGGTCGCATCCAGCGTCGCGAACAGCGCGTTCTCCACGAGCACTCCCGCGCTGGTGAGCGCGTTGAGGAGGCTAGACTTGCCCGCGTTCGTGTATCCGGCGATCGCCACGGAGGGGATCGTGTTCCGCTTGC
Source organism: Microbacterium sp. Root1433D1 (assembly GCF_001426835.1). Lineage (NCBI taxonomy): Bacteria > Bacillati > Actinomycetota > Actinomycetes > Micrococcales > Microbacteriaceae > Microbacterium > Microbacterium sp. Root1433D1. The sequence continues at coordinate 810,284 of NZ_LMFN01000002.1, forward strand.
GCTCCGCGCGCTTGGCGTCACGGGCAGGACCGAAGTCGCGGATCTGCCGTCGGAGCAGAGCCATCTTGGTGCGGATCCGTCGGCGATCCAGTTCGATCTTGGTCTCACCGGGGCCACGGGAGCCCATTCCGGCGCCGCCGGCGCCCACCTGGCCACCGGCCTGGCGGCTCATCGAATCGCCCCAGCCGCGCAGACGCGGCAGCAGGTATTCGAGCTGGGCCAGCTCGACCTGGGCCTTGCCCTCGCGGCTCTTCGCGTGCTGGCTGAAGATGTCGAGGATCACCGTGGTCCGGTCGATGACCTTGACCTTGACAACGTCCTCGAGTGCGCGACGCTGGCTCGGTGCGAGCTCGGTGTCGGCGATGACGGTGTCGGCTCCGACGGCGGCGACGATGTCCTTGAGTTCCTGGGCCTTGCCTCGGCCGAGGTAGGTCGCGGCATCGGGGTGCGGACGACGCTGCAGCACACCGTCGAGCACGACCGCACCAGCGGTCTCCGCAAGCGCGGCGAGTTCCCGGAGCGAGTTCTCCGCGTCTTCCTGAGCCCCCTGGGGATATACGCCCACGAGGACGACGTTCTCCAGGCGCAACTGTCGATACTCGACCTCGGTGACGTCTTCGAGCTCCGTCGAGAGCCCCCCGACGCGTCGAAGCGCATGACGGTCCTCGAGATCCCACTGCGCGCCGTCCGAGCTCGTGTGCGATGCCGTCGATTCATCCTGCAGCGCCTGCGCAGCGCCGAAGACGTGGACGTCCGAGCGCTTCTCCGCGTTCGCGAGCACACGATCGACCGTGTGGTCGCCGGTGGAGGGTGTGGTGGTCTCCGTCATCCGTTCCTTATCTCTGGGTTTTGTTGCGAGCCTTAACCTTAGCCCGCGCTGTCCGGTACGCTCACCGTATGGGGTCAGATCACTACTTCACTGCGGCCCCGGCAAGCCCCGAGAATCTGCGTAAGATCCGCGTATCGCTCGCAGGTCGAGAGCTGGAAGTCACCACCGCCGGTGGAGTCTTCAGCCCGGATCGTCTGGATGCCGGCACTGCAGTGCTCCTCGCCAACATGCCCCCGGTTCCCCCGGGCGGCGATCTTCTCGACCTCGGCAGCGGCTGGGGTCCGGTGACGCTCTCGATGGCCCTGGCCGCCCCCCACGCGACGGTGTGGGCCGTCGATGTGAACGAGCGCGCCCTCGATCTGGTGCGTCGAAACGCGGCAGCTCTCGGGCTCACCAATGTCAACGCATCTCTGCCCGACGATGTTCCCGAGCACGTCACCTTCCGCACGATCCGCTCGAACCCGCCGATCCGCGTGGGGAAGAACGAGCTGCACGGGCTTCTCGAGCGTTGGATCCCGCGCCTCGACGAGCGCAGCGACGCGTGGCTCGTCGTGCAGCGCAACCTCGGTGCCGATTCGCTTCAGCGATGGATCGGATCGACCTTCCACCCCGGCTACAGCGTCTTCCGCACCGCCACGGGCAAGGGCTACCGCATCCTCAAGGTACGCAAGCACGGAAACCCGCCGACGGAGCCGATCATCCTCAGCTGAGCCTGCGGTTCTCCGATTCTCGGTGGCACCCGAGTCGGGTGCTCAGGCGAGGTCGACCTCGCCCTGGAACACGAGCTGCGCGGGCCCCGAGAGGGCGACGTGCTCGCCGTCCTCCGCAGGGAACATGCGCACGCCGAGCGTACCTCCCGGCACCTCGACCTGCCAGTTGTTCGGAGCCTTCTCGCCCGCCCAGTACCGCACCGCCAGGGCTGTCGCGGCGACCCCCGTGCCACAGCTGAGCGTCTCTCCCACGCCACGCTCGTAGACGCGCATGCTCACATGGCCGATGCCGTCGCGGACGAGCGGTTCACCGGGAACGACGAACTCGATGTTGGCGCCCGCGGGAAGCAGCGGGTCGAGGTCAGGCGCGCGGTGCAGCTCCAGAGACGCGAGCTCGGCCTCCGAGGCGAGGGCCACAACGACGTGCGGGTTGCCCACGTCGATACCGAGCCCCGGCCGGGTGACGGACAGCCCGTCGACGCGTACGAGCGGGTCGTCACCGGAGAGCTTCCAGCGACCGAGATCCACCTGGTATCCGGTGGCGCTTCGGGTGACGTCGCGCACACCCGCCCTCGTGCCGATCGGCAAGGTCGAGCCGGGTTCGATCGTCGCGAGACCGGAGCGCACGAGGTAGTGAGCGAACACGCGGATGCCGTTTCCGCACATCTCGGCGATCGATCCGTCGGCATTGCGGTAATCCATGAACCACTCCGCCTGCGGCTCCTCGTCGAGGGTCGCACCGCCTTCGGGAATGGCCGAGGACCTCACGACGCGAAGGATTCCATCAGCGCCGATGCCGAAATGACGATCGCACAGCACCGCGACCTGCTCGACGGTCAGATCGAGCTCGCCGTCCGGGTCAGCGATGATGATGAAGTCGTTGCCCGTGCCGTGACCCTTGGTGAATGCGACCATGGCTCCAGTCTAGGGATCACGCACGACCACTCAGTGCCGCGCGAGTCGGTAACGCCCGCAGAGGAAGTTGCGGTTGCGAGCCACCTCGAGCAGCTCGAGGTCGAGCCTGCGCGGAAGCAGTGGAGCGCCCGAGCCGAGCGTCACGGGTGCGTACTGCACCCACACTTCGTCGAGCAGCCCCGCGTCGGCGAACTGGCCTGCCAGGTCTCCCCCGCCCACGACCCAGAGATCCTTCCCCGCTGCCGCCTGCACCATCTCTGCATGCACCATGCTGACATCGGCCTGGGTCAGTCTGACGTCAGCGCCGGTCGGCAGCTCCAGCTCACGGTGCGTGAACACCCACGTGGGCTGCGTGTAGCCCCACCGCCCCTCCTCGTGGCGCATCACCCACTCGTAGGTCGACGACCCCATCGCCAGAGCTCCGATGCTGCGCTCGAACCCTGTGTACGCCATCGGTCCGTCTTGGTCGATGTCCTGCGTGAGCAGCCAGTCCAAGGAGTGCTCCTCGGTGGCGATGAACCCGTCGAGACTGGAAGCGGTATAGAAGTGGGTCTTCGTCATGCGGCCAGCATCGCAGGAGGCACCGACATGGAGATGGTCAGGCGCCTAGGAGCGTGGCGGCCTCCGCCGGAGCATCCCACCATTCGAGGTCGGGATAGCGCTTGAACCACGACACCTGCCGGCGGGCATACCGCCGTGTGAGCGCCTGGGTCTGTGCGATGGCCTCGCGTTCGGTGAGGGTCCCCTCGAGCTGGGCGAGCGCCTGCGCATAGCCGATCGCACGCGGCGCCGTCGTACCGCGTTCGAGCCCCCGTGCGCGTAGCTCCCCCACCTCGGTGAGGATCCCGCCGTCCCACATGCGCTCCACGCGGGCATCGAGGCGCTCGACGAGAGCTGCGCGGTCGACGCGGAGACCGATGAGACGCGTGTGCGGATGCCAGAGGACGGGACGTTCGGGGAGGGTCGCACCGTGTGTCGCACTCCCCTGCTCGAGCACCTCGAGGGCACGCACGACACGACGAGGATTGCGCGGATCGACACGCGCGGCCGCTTCGGGATCGAGTATGCGCAGACGTTCGAGCAGCTGCGCGGTTCCGTGGGTCTCGAGTTCCCGCTCGAGGCGCTCGCGCAGTTCCGCATCGCGAGGAGGGAACCGGAAGTCGAACACGACGCTCGACACGTAGAGGCCAGAACCGCCGACGAGGATCGCATCACCGCCGCTGCGATGGATATCCTCCACCGCAGCACGTGCCCGCGGCTGGTACCACGCGACGGCCGCGTCCTCATCGACATCGAGGACGTCGAAGAGGTGATGCGGAACGCCCCGCCGCTCGCCCATCGGCACTTTTGCGGTGCCGACATCCATTCCGCGATAGAGCTGCATGGCGTCGGCATTCACGATCTCGGCTGGATTGCCCTGCTCCCGCAGCGCCTCCGCCAGGTCGATCGCGAGATCACTCTTGCCGGTGCCGGTCGCCCCGACGATCGCCCAGAGTCGTGGTCCGGTCACACGCCGACACGCAGCGTGGGCAGCCCGAGCGAGACGGCCTTCGGCCCTCCATCGCCACTCGGAGCGGGAACGGCGCACGACTCGGACTGCGAGCGGTCCCAGGCGTCTCCACCGCGGGTGCGACGGATCTTCAGCGGCGCCCCCGTCGGATCGTCGGCCAGCAGATGGAACGGGGCGCCGTGCGTGACGGTCACGGTGACGACATCACCGGGGCGGGGCAGCTCAGAGCCTTCCGTGACCTCGAAGTGCACGAGCCTGTTGTCTTCGGCACGCCCCGTGAGGCGGTGGGTCTCGGTGTCCTTCTTGCCCTCGCCCGTGGAGACCAGGACTTCGATCTCGCGACCGACCTGCTTCTGGTTCTCCTCCAGAGAGATGCGTTCCTGGAGCGCGATCAGGCGGTTGTAGCGCGCCTGCACGATCTCCTTCGGCACCTGGTCCTCCATCGTCGCGGCGGGCGTGCCCTCGCGGATCGAGTACTGGAAGGTGAAAGCGCTGGAGAAACGAGCCTGCTCGACGACCCGCATCGTGTCCTCGAAGTCCTCCTCGGTCTCGCCGGGGAAGCCGACGATGATGTCGGTGGTGATGGCGGCATTCGGGATGCGGGCGCGAACCCGGTCGAGGATCCCGAGGAAGCGCTCGCTGCGGTACGAGCGGCGCATCGCCTTGAGGATGCGGTCGCTTCCCGACTGGAGCGGCATGTGCAGCTGCGGCATCACGTTCGGGGTCTCGGCCATGGCGTCGATCACGTCATCGGTGAACGCCGCAGGATGCGGGCTCGTGAATCGGATGCGCTCCAGCCCCTCGATCTCGCCGGCCGCCCGCAGCAGCTTGCCGAATGCCTGACGATCACCGAACTCCACCCCGTAGGAGTTCACGTTCTGGCCGAGAAGCGTGACCTCGATCGCGCCGTCTTCGACGAGGAGGCGGATCTCGTTCAGGATGTCGCCGGGACGCCGATCCTTCTCCTTGCCGCGAAGGCTCGGCACGATGCAGAAGGTGCACGTGTTGTTGCATCCGACCGAGATGGAGACCCAGCCACTGTGTGCGGAGTCGCGCTTGGTCGGCAGCGTGGAGGGGAAGACCTCGAGCGATTCGAGGATCTCGAGTTCGGCGTCGCCGTTGTGCCGTGCGCGCTCGAGAAGCCCCGGGAGCGAGCCCATGTTGTGCGTGCCGAACACGACGTCGACCCAGGGGGCCTTGTCGAGGACCGCCTGCTTGTCCATCTGCGCCAGACAACCGCCGACCGCGATCTGCATGCCGTCCTTGCGCCGCTTGACGGATGCGAGGTGTCCGAGCGTGCCGTACAGCTTGCCCGCGGCGTTGTCGCGGACCGCGCACGTGTTGATGATCACCACGTCGGCTTCGGCGCCGTCGAGCGCACGTACGTAGCCCGCGCTCTCCAGCGACCCCGAAAGACGCTCGGAGTCATGCACGTTCATCTGGCACCCGAAGGTGCGCACTTCATACGATCGCTGTCGTCCGTCGTCGTCAACGGCTGCCGAGGACGCGCCGATGATCGTCGGTTCACTGCGCGGGATAGTCATGATCACCCCATTGTACGAGCCGCTGCTGAGCAGGGGCGTGTCGCCGCCTCAGTCGGAATCGACGAAGCGGACGCCGGAGGTCGGACCGCCGAAGGAGGCCTCCCGCAGCGCGGACTTCGCGGCCTTCATCGCCACAGCTCCGTTGTAGCCGCGACGGGAGAGCTGACCCACCAATCGCCGGAGAGCCGTGTCGGGGTCGAGTCGCCCCATCGATCGCGCCTTGCCACGTGCGAACTCGAGCGCGCGTTCGTCATCATCGTCAGGCAGCTCGTCGAGAGCAGCGTCGATCACGTCGCGCGGAATGCCCCGCTGGGCGAGCGCGCGGGACAGGGCGACTCTTCCCTGGCCCTTCCGTTCCACACCCGACGTCACGAGGACCCCCGCGAGAGCGGAATCATCGAGATAGCCACGACGACAGAAGTCGTCGATCACATCGTCGATCATGCCGCTGTCGAGCCCCACGCCCCTCAGCACCTGCCGCGACTCGGAGATGGACAACGACCGAGCCCGCAGCTTGCGCACGAGCGACTCTTCTGCGGAGACTCGGATCTCGTCGGGCGACGCCGTCTCTCCACTGTCGATGCCGTCGCTCGGCTCGTCGCCGAGCGCACGGAGACGAGGAGCGGAACCTGCCGAGCGAGACGCCGCGGCAGAGCTGCCCCTGACTCCTCGTGCGGGGTGCCGATCGCTGGGTGTGCCTGCGTCGCTCTCGTCGATACGGGAAACCCCCGCGGGCGGCGCGTCCCAGGTCGTACGCCATACGGCCGCATCGCCGGTACGTGACGAAGGTTCTTCCGCCTCCTGGCCACGCTCCAGGTTCTGAGCCGGTCGCGTCGAGGCAGGCTTCTTCGATGCACCGCCGAAGAGAGGGATGATGGGGGCGACCCGATCCGGATCGCCCCCACGAGTGTCGTTCATCAGGCCGGACGACGCTCGGCGAGCTCGTCTGCAGCCGCCGGCACAGCCGCGCCGCCGATGCCGAGCTTCTGCTTGATCTGCGTCTCGATGGCCAGCGCGATGTCGGGGTTGTTGAGCAGGAACGTTCGCGCGTTCTCCTTGCCCTGGCCCAGCTGGTCTCCGTCGTAGGTGTACCACGAGCCCGACTTCTTCACGATGGCGTGCTCGACACCGAAATCGATCAGGCTGCCTTCGCGGGAGATGCCGACGCCGTAGAGGATGTCGAACTCGGCCTGCTTGAAGGGCGGTGCCATCTTGTTCTTCACCACCTTCACCCTGGTGCGGTTTCCGACGGCGTCGGTGCCATCCTTCAGCGTCTCGATACGACGGATGTCCATGCGGACCGAGGCGTAGAACTTCAGCGCCTTACCACCGGCGGTGGTCTCGGGCGAGCCGAAGAACACACCGATCTTCTCGCGAAGCTGGTTGATGAAGATCATCGTGGTGTTGGTCTGGTTCAGACCACCCGTGAGCTTACGCAGCGCCTGTGACATGAGTCGCGCCTGCAGACCCACGTGCGAGTCGCCCATCTCACCCTCGATCTCGGCGCGAGGGACGAGCGCGGCCACGGAGTCGATGACGATGAGGTCGATGGCCCCCGAGCGCACGAGCATGTCGGCGATCTCGAGCGCCTGCTCACCGGTGTCGGGCTGGGAGACCAGAAGCGCGTCGATGTCGACACCGAGCTTCGCGGCGTAATCCGGGTCGAGCGCGTGCTCGGCGTCGATGAAGGCGGCGATGCCGCCGGCGCGCTGAGCGTTCGCGATCGCGTGCAGGGTGAGAGTCGTCTTACCCGAGGACTCCGGTCCGTAGATCTCGACGATTCGACCACGCGGGAGACCTCCGACGCCGAGGGCGACGTCGAGGGCGATGGAGCCGGTGGGGATGACGGCCACGGGGGCACGCTCATCGCTGCCCAGCCGCATGACCGAGCCCTTTCCGAACTGGCGGTCGATCTGGGCGAGGGCGGTCTCGAGGGACTTCTCGCGGTCGGCGGGTGATGGCATGATGTGCTCCTTCTGCGCGCGTGATGCCGCCTGTAGGCTGTCGCGGCTCTCCCGGTTGGGAGAAACTCTCCGACAAGGCGTAATGGCTCTTCGGCTCGTTTTCCACCGTAGGAGAGGCCACCGACATCGACGCCGCGAGCTCACATACCGTGGAGAACAGATTCCCTGAACCACTTGTGCAGAAGACTACGCCCGCTTCGAACAGATCTTCGACGACACGCCGTGGATCTCATCGCGTGTCCCGTAGGCATCGGACATCGAGAGACGGGTCAGCGTCCGCGCGGCTCTTGCCTGCCGACGCCATGCCGCCTGTTCTCCGGCACATCCATCTCGGCGCACAGCGCCAACCAGATCTCGCGCGGTGGAGTGCCGTCGGCCAGCGCTTCCACAGCCGTACGGCCGCCGACGGCGCTGAGACCGAGGTCGTTCACCAGAGAGGAGGCACGCGCCTGGAACTCTGTCTCGACGGCGCGGAGGAACTCGCTACGACGCATCGCTGGCCTGACCGTGGGTCAGTGCAGAGAGAGCTGGGGTTCGATCGAGGCCACGAGGTCGTCCGGAACGACGTCCGGGAACACCTGGATGCCCTCGAGCACGGAGATGCGATCTCCGACCTCGCGCATGATCGTCGAGATGGGAACGTCGAGCGCATCGGCGACGGATGCGAGGATCTCGCTCGACGCCTCCTTCTGCCCGCGCTCGACCTCACTGAGGTAGCCGAGGGCAACCGATGCCTTGCTTGCGACCTGCCGGAGCGTGCGCCCCTTCTGCAGGCGGAAGTCCCTCAGCACATCGCCGATTTCCTGTCGAACAAGAATCATCGGAACCTCCTCCCCAAGTGATCGTTCGAGGTCTCCCCCGATGAGACAGCCAGTCTAGTACCCCTGGCCTGCACAGAATCTACCCCTGCACTCTGTGGTTTTAGTGTGAGCACAAGAGAGATAACCAGGCCGAGGGCGTCACTATTCCGCCACCACCGCGAGCACCTCTCGGAGTGCTGCTGCCACGGCCTGCGCCCGGATCGCGTCGCGGTCCCCGCTGAAGTGGAAGGCCGTGGTCCGCGACGCTACAGGGGTCACGACTCCGATGTGCACAGTGCCGACCGGCTGGCCGTCCGGGGAGTCCGGGCCGGCGATCCCCGTCGTCGACACGCCTACATCGGCTGGCACACCCCCGACACCGACCACGTCTCTGACGCCGTCGGCCATCTGCAGAGCGACCTGCGGGTGCACCGGTCCGTGTGCGGCCAGAAGAGCCGCGTCCACTCCCAGCACGGTCGCCTTCACCGGCGTCGCGTAGGCCACGACGCCCCCGAGAAGCACCGCGGATGCGCCGGGGATGGCGACGACATCCGCGCACAGAGCGCCACCTGTCAGCGATTCGGCGATCCCGAGCGTCCACCCGCGCCGACCCAGCGCTGCGAGGACCGCGGCGCTCTCTTCGCTCATGGCTTCCGGCGCGAACCCCGCACCTGCGCCACGATGTAGTCGATGCCGCTCACCACCGTGAGCACCAGGACGATGAGCATGAGGATGAAGGTGATCAGCGTCCAGGCGTCGAGACCGATGAGGTAGTGCAACGGAAGCAGTGCCCAGCCGAGCGCGACCCCCTGGAATGCCGTCTTGATCTTGCCCATCCAGGCCGCGGCGACGACATGCTCGCTGGCGACCATGAGCCGATGGATCGTGATCCCCCACTCGCGCACCAGGATGATCGCCACGATCCACCAGCTGACCTCGCCCAGGATGGCGAGCCCGATGAACCCAGCGCCCGTGAGCATCTTGTCGGCGATGGGATCCCAGAGTTTGCCGAAGTCGCTGACGATGTCGTACTTGCGTGCGAGGTAGCCGTCGACCCAGTCCGTCGAGATGCCGACGATGAAGATGATCGCGGCGGCCCAACGGAGGCCGGGGTCGGGAAGGCCGTACTGGCCGCCCAGCAGCAAGAGGATGAAGAAGACGACCGCCAGCGGGATGCGCGCGACGGTGATGGCGTTGGGAAGCTGCCGAGGAATGGCCATCAGTCGCGTCCCGTCAGGCCCCAGGCGTCTTCGTCGCCCTCGGCCTCCACCTCGGGAAGCCCCTCGTACTGGGCCGCGATCGGATCATGTGACTGAGGCAGGGGCGGGACGGGCGGAGCGGCAGGGGTTGCCGATGACGACGGCGAGGCCGGCACGTCGTCGCCGCGGAGCTTCGCCATGACCTGCGGGAGCTGCTCGGCCGTGGCCAGCACGTCTCGCGCCTTGGATCCCTCGGACGGACCGACGATCTCGCGCGACTCCAGCAGGTCCATGAGGCGACCGGCTTTCGCGAAGCCGACACGAAGCTTGCGCTGGAGCATCGACGTCGAGCCGAACTGGGACGAGACGATGAGCTCGGCGGCCGCGAGCAGCAGCTCCAGGTCGTCGCCGATGTCCTCGTCGACTTCCTTCTTCTTGGTCGGCTCCATCGCCTCCTGCACATCGGGACGGTAGTCCGGACGTGCCTGACGGGTGACGTGCTTGACGACCGCGTCGATCTCCTTCTCGTCGACCCAGGCGCCCTGCAGACGGAACGGCTTGGACGAGCCCATGGGCGAGAACAGCGCATCACCCTGACCGATGAGCTTGTCGGCGCCGGGGCTGTCGAGGATGACGCGGCTGTCGGTGACGCTGGTGACGGCGAAGGCCAGACGAGAGGGGACGTTCGCCTTGATGAGTCCGGTGACGACGTCGACACTCGGACGTTGCGTCGCGAGGACGAGGTGGATGCCGGAGGCTCGCGCCAGCTGCGTGATGCGCACGATCGAGTCCTCCACGTCGCGAGGGGCGACCATCATGAGGTCGGCGAGCTCATCGACCACGACCAGGAGGTACGGGTACGGCTTCAGAACGCGCTCACTGCCCACCGGCAGCTCGACCTCGCCCGCACGCACGGCACGGTTGAAGTCGTCGATGTGACGGAAGCCGAAGGATGCGAGGTCGTCGTACCTCATGTCCATCTCCTTCACGACCCACTGCAGCGCTTCCGCCGCCTTCTTGGGGTTCGTGATGATGGGCGTGATCAGGTGCGGGACACCGGCGTAGCTGGTGAGCTCCACGCGCTTCGGGTCGATCAGCACCATGCGCACGTCGGCGGGGCGAGCGCGCATCAGCAGGCTCGTGATCATGGAGTTCACGAAGCTCGACTTACCAGAGCCTGTGGAACCGGCGACCAGGAGGTGGGGCATCTTGGCGAGGTTCGCGATGACGATGTTGCCGCCGACGTCTTTGCCGACGCCGATCGTCATCGGGTGCGTACTCTTCTGCGCGACGGGCGAGCGCAGCACGTCGCCGAGCGCCACCATCTCCTTGTCGGCGTTGGGGATCTCGATGCCGATCGCGCTCTTGCCGGGGATCGGCGAGAGGATGCGGACGTCGTTCGATGCCACCGCGTAGGCGAAGTTGTTGCTCAGCTGCAGGATCTTCTCGACCTTGACGCCGTGGCCGACCTCGACCTCGTACTGCGTGACCGTCGGTCCGCGGGAGAACCCGGTGACCTTCGCATCGACCTTGAACTGCGACAGCACACTGGTGATCTGCTCGATCACCTTGTCAGTGGCCTCGGAGCGCATCACCGGCGGTGGACCTTCGACCAGGAGGCCGGGAGAGGGCAGGATGTACGGCGTCACGGGAGCCTGCGGTCCGCGGTCGCCAGGGCCCTCGGTGCCGAAGCCGTCGAGGCCGGGAAGCTCCGGCACCTCTCCGGTGTCGGAGGAGTCGTCGAGGAGCGCCGTGGTCTGCTGCTCCGCGAGGGAGTCGGCGACGGACCTCACATCGGACAGCACCTCGGTGGCCGCGTCATAAGGGTTCTCGACGACGACCGCCTGGTCGTAGGCGGGAGTCGGATCGGAGGTCGTGAGCAGCGCCGTGATGTCATCCGAGCCGAGGGTGCCCTCGTCGGGATCTTCTTCCCGACCGGTCTTGTTGCGCCGCCACCAGGGCAGCACGTCGGGGTCGTCGACCTTGTCGGCGTCGTCGATCGCCGCAGCGTCCTTGGCAGGCCTCTCCGGGCGTTCGGCGTCAAACATCCAGGCGTACAGGTCGCCGAGGCGGGCGCCGATGCGGTTCGGCGGTGTCTTGGTGAGGATCAGGATGCTGAGTGTCGCAAGCAGCGACAGCACGATGTACGCGGGAATGTCGGTGAGGTAGCTCAGCGGCTGTCCGAGCATCCATCCGAACAGCCCGCCGGACTCGCTCAATGCGAGCATGCCCTCCTTGGGCTGAGGGCCGTCTCCCGCGACATGGCAGAAGCCGGCGAGGGTCAGCACAAACAGACCGAACCCGATGCCGATACGGCCGTTGTCATGAACTGACGAAGGGTGACGGAACAACCATCCGGCGAGCAGGAGCAGAAGCACGGGCATCACGAACGCGACCCGTCCGATCAGCCCTCCGACGGAGTACGCGCTGATGTTCGCAGCGACCTCGTTGCCGATGAAGAACCACTCGTTGACCGCGCCCAGCACGGCGAGGAGCACGAGGAGGAAAGGGAAACCGTCGCGACGATCGTCTTTCTCGAGGGTCTCAGGGCCGAACGCGCGGAAGAGTCCGCCGACGCCGTGCGCCAGCCCGACCCAGGCCCGGACAGCGACCGGCGGCTTGTCTGCCTCGTCGATGTACTTCTTGGGAGCGGGCTGCGCCTTGCGAGCGGGTGGGGCCTTGGGAGCCGTCTGCCGCTTGGAGCGCGACGGTGCGCTGGTCGACGCGCTCTCTGTCTTCGTGGTACTCCTGGCCATGCTCTCACGTTACGTCCACCAGCCGACATCTCCGCGTAATGACGCGGCTTTCCCCGGATCCGAGAGGGCGCGGCTACGCCGTGCCGCGCGCCATCGTGTCCCGGCTCTCGCCCTCCCTCACCACGGCGAAGCCCTCGGCGCGATACAGGTTGCGCGCGAAGTTGTCCCGTTCGACGCTCAGGCTGATGCGCGCATGTCCCTGAGAGCCGGCGAGGTGCACGATGCCGCGTAGCAGCGAGCGTCCGACGCCGCGCGCACGCCAGAGGGGATGCACTCCGATGATCAGCTCCGGGACGGCGACGCCGATGAAGCCGAACCCCGGGGCGTCCTGCGGGAGCACCCGATACCACGCGGCCCCGACTGGGACGTCGTCCGAAGCGGTGGCCACCAGTCCGTCGTCGGCCATGCGCTTCCACCCCGCGAGGTAGCGCCTGTGGTCGGCAGAGGTCAGCACCTCGTGCCGCGGACGCACTCCCCCGGCACGCCAATTGGCGGCCTCGACGAGCATGTCGCCGAGGAACATCGCATCCGCCTGCGCCGCCCTGCGAAGGGAGAAGTCCCTGTACATGACGCGAGCATAGGCCCGCGGTGTTACATCGACGTGACGGCTACCCGTGAGCGGGGAGCAGACGCCCCAGCGTCACGCCTCGATGACGAGCGGAACGATCATCGGACGACGACGCAGCCGCTGGTTCACCCAGCGACCGATCGTGCGTCGAACGACCTGCGACAGCGCATGGGTGTCACGAACGCCGTTGCCCGATGCCTCCTTGAGCGCCGCGATGATCTTCGGCGTCACGTCGTCGAACACCGAATCGTCCTCGGCGACGCCGCGCGCGTGGATCTCCGGTCCGGAGATGATGCGGCCGGTGCCGGCATCCACAACCACGATCACCGAGATGAAGCCCTCCTCGCCGAGGATACGGCGATCCTTGAGGTCGGCATCGGTGATCTCGCCGACGGTGGAGCCGTCGACGTACACGAATCCGAGGTCGAGCTGACCGGTGACCTTCGCGACCCCGTCCTTGAGATCGATCACGGTGCCGTTGGAGGCGATGATCGTGTTCTCCTCGGGGACGCCGGTGTCCTGCGCCAGCTTGGCGTTGGCGATCAGGTGCCGGTACTCGCCGTGGACCGGGAGGACGTTCTTCGGCTTCAGGATGTTGTAGCAGTAGATCAGTTCGCCCGCCGCGGCATGCCCGGAGACATGCACCTTCGCGTTGGCCTTGTGGACGACGTTGGCACCGAGCTTGGTGAGCCCGTCGATCACGCGATAGACCGCGTTCTCGTTGCCCGGGATGAGGCTGGAGGCGAGGATGACCGTGTCGCCCTCACTGATCTCGATCGCGTGGTCCATGTTCGCCATACGGCTGAGCACCGCCATCGGCTCGCCCTGGGAGCCGGTGGACATGTAGACGATCTGCTCGTCGGGGAGGTCGCGGGCCTTCTTGAAGTCGATGAGGACTCCGTCCGGCACCTTCAGGTAGCCGAGCTGCTCCGCGATCGTCATGTTGCGCACCATGCTGCGGCCGAGGAATGCGACGCGGCGACCGTTGGCGTGCGCCGCGTCGATCACCTGCTGCACACGGTGGACGTGGCTGGAGAAGCTCGCGACGATGACACGACGAGGCGCCTTCGCGATCACCTGGTCGAGCACGGGACCGATGGAGCGCTCCGTCGGCGTGAAGCCGGGGACATCGGCGTTCGTCGAGTCGACGAGGAACAGATCCACACCCTCTTCACCGAGGCGGGCGAATGCGCGCAGGTCGGTGATGCGGCCATCCAGCGGCAGCTGATCCATCTTGAAGTCACCGGTGGCGAGCACCATGCCTGCGGGCGTGCGGATGGCGACGGCCAGCGCATCCGGGATCGAGTGGTTGACCGCGACGAACTCCAGGTCGAACGGACCGACCCGCTCCTGCTGACCTTCCTTCACCGTGAGGGTGAAGGCCTTGATGCGATGCTCCTTGAGCTTCGCCTCGACCAGTGCCAGGGTGAGCCCGGATCCGATCAGCGGGATGTCGCTCTTCAGGCGCAGCAGATACGGCACCGCGCCGATGTGGTCCTCGTGTCCGTGCGTCAGCACCACGCCGACGATGTCATCCAGGCGATCGCGGATCGGCTCGAAGTCCGGCAGGATCAGGTCGACACCGGGCTGGTGCTCCTCAGGGAAGAGCACGCCGCAGTCGACGATCAGGATCTTGCCGTCGTACTCGAACATGGTCATGTTGCGACCGATCTCGCCGAGGCCGCCGATCGGGACGACCCGCAGCGTCCCGTCTTCGAGAGCGGTCGGTTCTACCAGGGGAATGGACATGCTGTCTCCTCAGTCGGACACTCCGCGCGTCCGTTCGTTCGTGGCGACGCGACTCAGCGCGTCGTGCCGTGCACCTTGGGCAGGGCACCACCCGCGGCCGCGTTGCGGTCGGGGCGGAAGTTCGAGAAGTCGGCACCGGGGACGTTCTGGACCAGGTCGAGTTCATCTTCGATGAGCGCGGCCTCCCATTCCTCGGGGCCGACCAGGGGAAGTCGGACGCGCGGGCTCGAGATGCGGCCGAGTCCGTGCAGGATGTACTTGGCCGCGACCGTTCCCGGAACGTGCGTCATCACCGCGCGCACGAGCGGCTCGAGGCGCTTGTGCTCTGCGGTGGCGGTGGCGAGATCGCCCGCGTTCACCGCGTCGATGATCGTGCGGTACGGCGCAGCGGCGACGTTCGCCGTCACACCGATGAGGCCGGTGGCCCCGATCGCGAGGTGCGGGAGCACGTTCGCGTCGTCGCCTGAGAAGTACATCAGGTCGGTCTGGTTGAGCACGCGGCTCACCTCGGAGAAGTCGCCCTTGGCGTCTTTCACGGCGAGGATGTTCGGGTGCTTCGCGAGACGCAGGATGGTCTCGTACTTGATCGGCACACCCGTGCGGCCGGGGATGTCGTAAAGGATCACCGGGAGGTCGGTCGCGTCGGCGACCAGACGGAAGTGCGTGAGGATGCCGGCCTGAGTCGGCTTGTTGTAGTACGGCGTGACGATCATGATGCCGTCGGCGCCGGCCTTCTCGCTGGCCTTGTAGAGCTCGATCGCGTGGGCGGTCTCGTTGGAGCCACCGCCGGTGATGATCTTGGCGCGACCGGCGGAGACGGATCTGCCGACCTCGACGAGCTTGAGCTTCTCGGGGTCCGTCAGGGTCGAGGTCTCGCCGGTCGTCCCCGTCACGACGATGCCGTCCGCTCCCGCGGTGATCACGTCATCGATGTGCTTCTCGACGGCGGGCCAATCGACTTCACCGTCGGCCGTCATCGGAGTGACGAGCGCGACGAGAACCTGTCCGAAAGGGTTGCCCGAATGCGTCATAGACCCAAGCGTATAGGTTCGACTGCCGCTCATGCGGACGCGGTGACGCGGATGAGGTCGCAGGTGCGCCGTACGCTCGAAGGATGGCATGGGTCACACGAGACAGCGAGACGAAGTACGAGAACGCCTGGATCCGTGTGCGTGAGGATCGGGTGACAGGACCGGCCGGTGACGACGGCATCTACGGTGTCGTCACCATGCAGCATCCGGCGGTCTTCATCGTCGCTGTGGATGACGACGACCGCATCTGTCTCGTCACGATCGACCGCTACACCGTGGGCACCACCATCGAGGTGCCTGCGGGAGGCAGCGACGGTGAGGCTCCGCTCGTCGCGGCCCGGCGGGAACTTCGCGAGGAGACCGGCTTCGAGGCCGGTGACTGGGTGCCGCTGGGCACCATGCACGCGCTGAACGGTATCGCCGAGGCCGCCGAACACGTCTTCCTCGCACGCGACCTCCGACCTGCCGCAGAAGACGAAGAGGCGTCCGGCGGGGGCGACGCGCGCACTGCTGAGACTCAGGCCGAAGAGGGCATCCAGGCCGTCTCATGGGTTCCGTTCGAGACCGTGCTGGGCATGATCGCTGACGGCACGATCACCGATGGGGAGTCGATAGCCGCGATCGCGAAGGCAGGGATCCGGCTCGGCCGTTTCCGCTGACCTCTGCGGATCGCACGCGCCAGGGTCAGACGCGGCCCCGACGCGCCACACCAGATGTCAGCGAGCTCGGCAGGACGCGCGTCAGCGCCACGAGCACCTTGTAGCGCAGCGACGGCACCGAGACGGACTTGCCGCGGGCCGCATCACGCAGACCGACGCGGACGACGTCGCGCGCATTCAGCCACATGATGGCGGGAACACCCTCGTCACCGACCGCGAGCCCCATGCGCTCGTGGAACGACGTATGAGTGAATCCCGGGCACAACGCCGTCACGGAGACGCCGTCACGGCCGTACTCGGCGTTCGCCCAGCGGCTGAAACCGATCAACCACGCCTTGCAGGCGGAGTACGTCGACCGCGAGATGAACCCCGCGACCGACGCCACGTTGATGATGCGCCCGCCGCGGCCGCGCATGGACTGCAGCGCCGCGTGCATGAGACGCATCGATGCTTCGACATGCACCCGCAGGTGACGCACCTCGTCGTCGATGTCGTTGTCGGCGAACTGCAGGGGAAGACCGAACCCGGCGTTGTTCACCAGGAGGTCGACCGGGTCAGCCGCGTCGCGCAACCGCTCGGCGACCTTCTCCACACCGCTCTCATCCGCGAGGTCGGCGGCGATGATCTCGACCGCGACACCGTACTCGCTCCGCAGTTGCGCACCCAGCTCCGCGAGAGCCTCCTCCGACCTCGCCACCAAGACGAGATCGGCGCGACGCCGCGCGAGCTGACGAGCGAACTCTGCGCCCAGTCCGGCGCTGGCTCCGGTGATCAGTGCAGTGGGCATCAGCGCTCGTATCCGAGGAAGCGGTAGCGGATACCGGTGCGTGAGGTGCGCCACTCCCCCTCGTCGACGAGTCGCCAGCCCGTCTTGGCCGGCGCGTAGGCGTCGCCGGCGACGTCGAGATCGAGTTCGGTGACCTCCAGCCGATCCGCGTCACCGATCACCTGGCGGAAGATCTCCGCACCGCCGATGATCCATGCCCTGTCGAGCCCGCGCACGGCTTCCGCGACCGTGGCCGCTCGGCGCGCACCGTCCTCGGACCAGTCCTGCTGCCGAGTCACCACGATGTTGTCGCGGCCGGCGAGCGGTCGGAAGCGCTCCGGAAGCGAATCCCAGGTCTTGCGGCCCATCACCACGGGCGCGCCGAGGGTGACGTCCTTGAAATGCGCCAGGTCTTCCGGCACGTGCCAGGGCATCCCGCCCTCGGCGCCGATCACGCCGCCGTGGGCCTCGGCCCAGATCAGCCCGACCCAGGTCATACCGCCACCGCCGCCCTGATCGCCGCGTGGTGCTGGTAGTTCTCCACCACGAAGTCCTCGTAGCGGTAGTCGAGGATCGATTCCGGCTTCCGAGCGAAGCGCAGCGTCGGATACTCGTAGGGGTCTCGGCTGAGCTGCTCACGCACCTGCTCGACGTGATTGTCGTAGACGTGGCAGTCGCCGCCCGTCCACACGAAGTCTCCGGCCTCCAAGCCGACCTGCTGGGCGATCATCATCGTGAGCAACGCATACGAGGCGATGTTGAAGGGCACGCCGAGGAACATGTCGGCGCTGCGCTGGTAGAGCTGGCAGGAGAGCTTGCCGTCGGCGACGTAGAACTGGAACAGGGCGTGGCAGGGAGCGAGAGCCATGTCGGGGATGTCAGCGGGGTTCCAGGCCGAGACGATGAGCCGCCGGGAGTCGGGCGAGCGGCGGATCTGCTCGATGACCTCGGAGAGCTGGTCGATGCTCCCGCCGTCCGGGGTGGGCCACGACCGCCACTGCACCCCGTAGACCGGCCCCAGGTCGCCGGACTCGTCTGCCCACTCATCCCAGATCGTGACGCCGTTGTCGCGGAGCCACCCCACATTGGAATCGCCACGCAGGAACCAGAGGAGCTCGTACGCGATGGACTTGAAGTGCACACGCTTGGTGGTGATGAGCGGGAATCCCTTCGACAGGTCGAAGCGGATCTGTCGACCGAAGACGCTCGTCGTTCCCGTTCCGGTGCGATCGGACTTGTGCGTGCCGCTCTCCAGCACGTCGCGGAGCAGGTCTTCGTAAGGAGTCGGGACGGCTGCGCTCATGAAAGCCACGATACCGCCACCCTCACCTCCCACGGGCGGATGAGCTCCCGGGCGTGGGACGTTCGTCATGGTCGGAAACATCGGCCATGCCCCTTCACCGCACGACATATTCTCGACCTATGTCGCCCGCAGCCGCCCTGGGGATCGCCGCCGCACTCCTCGTGCTCGCGACGATCGTCGGCATCGTGCTGCGCCGTCGCGATGGACGACGACGCGACGGCGGCGCCCTCCTCTTCGACCCCGCAGATGCCGCAGCCGAACTCGGTTCCCGAGCGACACTGGTGCAGTTCAGCACGGAGATGTGCGCACGGTGCCCCCAGGTGAGACGGTTGCTCGGCGCCTACGCGGCCGAGCACGACGACCTCCGTCATCTGGAGGTGGATCTGACGCACCGCCCGGATCTCTCGGCTCGCTACCGAGTCCTGCAGACGCCGACGACCTTCGTGGTCGACGATTCCGGCGCCGTCCGCGCACGATTCCACGGTGTCCCCGACCGCCACGCGCTCACCGACGCCCTCGCCGCCGTGTGAGCGGAAAGACTGGAGCCCCATGAGCATTCCCGCAGGCATCGACCCCCGAGGCCCACGATTCGCCGCTGCGATCACCGCGGTCCTGCTGCTGCTGGCGACGTTCCTGGCACTGATCGGGATCTCGACGGCCAGGGGCGGCACCGTTTGGTTCGCCTACCAGCCGCTCGCCGATGCCACCTTCACGCCGTCCGGATGGGCGATCGCCTCGGTATCCCTCGCCCAGCGTGCCCTCGACCCCGGTTTCCTCCTGGCACTCGTCATCGCGCTGCTGTTCCTGTGGGGGCTCGTGTCGCCGCGGACGGCGCCCTGGGGTGCGCTCTTCCGCTCAGTGGTGCGACCACGCCTGACGCCGCCCACCGAACTCGAGGATCCGCGTCCGCCGCGGTTCTCGCAGGGTGTCGGACTCGTCGTCGTGGGAATCGGCCTCGTCCTGCACCTCCTCGGCGTCGCGTGGGCTCTCCCGATCGCGACGGCGGCCGCGTTCCTGGCCGCCTTCCTCAACGCCGCGTTCGCGTTCTGCCTGGGCTGCCAGCTCTACCTCCTGCTGCAGCGCGCGGGCCTCATCGGAGGTGAAGCGCCCGCCTCCTGACGACTGTTCCCCGGCAGAGGGACGATCGCTAGGCTGACCACGAGTCGATGCTGCGCCCGCAGTGCGAGAACCGGAGGAATCATGCCCGTCACCAGCGAAGCCGCCAGCACCTGGACCGGATCGCTCATGGAGGGATCCGGCACGGTCGCGTTCTCGTCGTCGAGCCTGGGCACCTTCCCGATCAACTGGAAGGCCCGCAGCGAAGGCAGCGACACCACGACGACGCCGGAGGAGCTCATCGCCGCCGCGCACGCGTCGTGCTTCAGCATGGCGCTCTCGCACGCCCTCGCCGAGAACGGAACCCCGCCGGAGCGCGTCAACACGACGGCATCGGTCACCTTCAAGCCCGGCGTCGGCATCACCGGCAGCCACCTCAATGTCAACGCGACGGTCCCGAACCTCACGCCCGAGGCGTTCCAGGAGATCGCGAACGGCGCCAAGACCGGATGCCCGGTGTCTCAGGCGCTCGCCGGGATCGACATCACCCTCGAGGCCACGCTCGCCTGAGCATGCCGTCGGGGTCAGCGTCGAGCGAGGCGGATCGCCTCGCGGATGCTGGCCCTGGCATCCTTGCGGCGGCCGGCCGCATCCTGGACGACGCCGAGCCGGTAGCGCGCACGCCAGTCGTCGCCTGCGGCATCCGCCTCCGCGGTGTACCGCGCGATGAGCGGATCCGCGTCGGCGCGAGCGATCCTTCCGCTGGGGGTCAACTCGGTCTCGACCGGTGGCATCCCGCCTTCCGCGTCGAGAAGGCGCCCCAGCCGGTCGGCACCGAAGCCGAACATCATCTCGCGGACGAGTGCCCAGGCTCCGATCGGTGCCAGCACGAGAAGAGTGATGCCCATGCCGATCGAGACCGGGGTGCCGACCGAGATGAACATCACCGCGAGCCAGATCGCGACGGCGAGGTAGACCAGCAGCGCCGCTGCCATGAGCGCGACGCCGATACGCGACATCACGACCGGATGCCGATGTCGATCATGTGCTCGAGACCGACGAACACACCGGTGGCCTTCACCGCGAACGGCACGGCGAGCCGGATGCCGGGGGCGTAGGCGAGCGCCGAGTCGATCGTGTCGTGGGTGAACGTGAGCGATTCACCGGGGCCGGAGAGGATGACCTCCTGCTTGGCGACGACGCCGGGACGGCGCAGCGAATGGATCGGCACGCTGCCGACCTGCTGTCCACGTGCGCGCTGATCGGCGTGCGGTGCACTGACCGGGCCTTGATCCGCGCGAGCGGCGGCGATCAGCTCGGCGGTGCGCACGGCTGTCCCGCTCGGTGAGTCGATCTTGGTCTCACGGTGTGCCTCGATGATCTCCGCGGATCCGAAGAAAGGCGCTGCGGCAGAAGCCAGTGCGGATCCGAGGACCGAGCCCAGCGAGAAGTTGGGGATGAAGACCGCGCCGGTGCCGGCGGCTTCGACGAGGGGACGCACGAGGGCGATGCGCTCGGAGGACCAGCCCGAGGTGGCGACCAGCACGTTGATGCCGTGCTCGACCGCGGCCCGCACGACCTCGACGCTCACCTGGGGCGTCGACGCATCGACCACCAGGTCGGCGCCGTCGAGTTCGGAGAGATCACTCGAGGAGGTGAGCACGCGGCTCACCTCGAAGCCTTCGAGCTCGTCGATCACCGCACGGATGATCGAGCCGAGTTTCCCGGTTCCGCCGACGAGTGCTACCTGCGTGGTCATGCGCTCAGTCTATTTCGCGGGCGACCGAGTCAGGCCCGGGGCGCGCGGGTCCGTCACGCAGTCGTCCGCCGCGAGCGGACGGCTCAGACCAGGAGCGCGTCGGGGATGCCCGTGCGCAGTTCGACCGGAAGATGCCCGGTGTCGTTGTGGGTGAGCAGCGTCCACGGGCGCCCCTGCTTCTGGGCGATGACGGTCAGGCCGCAGTGCGACTGGTTCAGCGTCATCCATCGCCATTCGGGGGCGGCCAGCACCTCGCGGACGAACCAGGAGATGACGAAGTTGTGCGTGATGAGCACCTCGTGCACGTCGCCGGTCTTGCGCACGAGGAACTCGTTCACGGCGTCGGACATCTGCGCCCGGCCCGCCTCGATCTCCGCCTCGGTGATGGAGCCGAAGAACGGCTCGAACACGGACGGGGTCTCATCGGTCATACCGGTGGGCACGCAGTCGAACAGCAGTGCGGTCGGCTCCGGGTCGACCGACGGCAGACGAGCCGCGATCGCCCGCGCCGTCTCGTTGGCGCGCAGCAGAGGCGAATGCCAGACCGCATCGAGAGGAAGCCCCGACAGCCGGTCGGCGATCAACTCCGCCTGACGCTGTCCCCGAGGGGAGAGGGGTCCGTCGGCGAGACCATGCTCTGCATCCTGATGTTCACCGTGTCTGACCAGATATATGTAGTGCGTCACAACTCGCTCGCTTCATCGCCAGCATCCGCCGGGCCTCCCTTCCACCCTATGTCACGGGTGGGACGATGCTCAGTTCCCTGCCCGGGTGAGCTCGGCGACCTGGCTGCGTGAGAGCGACACGCCGGCTCCCTGCACGAGCTCGTCGACGTGATCGCTCGCGAAGGCGTTCACGATGGGGGCCGCGATCGTGCGCTGAGCAAGCAGCCACGCGATGGAGACCGCCGCGACGGGAGCGCTCACCTCTTCGGCGACCTGATCGAGCGCCCGCAGGATCTTGATCCCGCGACGGTTGAGATGCCCGCGCAGCTGTTCGCCCCGCACACCGCGTGAGGTCAGCGCCTTGCTGCGGTGTCGCCCGGAGAGGAAACCGTGCTCGAGCGCATGGGAGGGCGTCACGGCGAGGTTCTGCGCACCGGCGACGAGTCGAAGATCGCCTTCGAACGGCTGGCGACGGACGAGATTGTACGGCGCGTCGATCACCTGGATGCGCGGATAGCCGGCCGAAGCGAGGATACGGGCTTCCACCAGACGCTCCGGCGCGAAGCCGAAGGCACCCAGGGCACCGATCTTCCCGGCCTCGGTCATCCATTCGACGGTCGCCAGCGTGTCCTCGAGGTTGGTGGTCGCATCGAGCGTGGCGTCGAGATAGAGGACGTCGATGCGATCGACACCCAGCCTCGTCAGAGAGCCCTCGACCGCGCGCACGAGGTTGACCGAGCCGAGACCTGGGTTGTCGGCATGCGCCCCGACCCGAACGCTGACGACGCTGCGATCACGTTGTCCCCGCGAACGCAGCCACTGCCCGATGATGTGCTCGCTGCGCCCGCCGGAGAAGCCGTCGGCGGTGTGGATCGCGTTGCCACCGAACTCCACGTAGCGGTCGAGGATGCCGTGGCTGGTCTCGAGATCGACGTTCCAGCCGAACTCCGCAGCACCCAGCATGAGCGGGAACGTCTCGAAGCCGGTTTCGCCGAGGGCGACACGGATGGTCTCCCCTATGCCGGGGCCGACGATCGGGATGGGTGCAGAGGGATGCTCGGCGACACCCTGTCGGGCGCGTTCATCCGACGCTCCTGCGCCTACGCTGAACAACCGCATACTCTCTCACCCCCGCATCGATCGGTGCGTGCCGACCTGCGTACCTGCTGGATCTGCACCCCCCGGTGCGTACTTCGAGAGTAGGCGAATTCGCCGAACGTCCCGACCAATCCAGGGAACGGCGCGGAAACGTCCGATAACGATTTGATCACACCACGGCGCGACAGAACCCGGGCCCCTCCTGTGCGGAGGAACCCGGGTTCCGGTTCAGAGCGTGCGCTTACTCGGCGGCAGCGTCCTCTGCGGGCGCTGCGTCAGCGGCCGGAGCGTCGTCGAGGACGGGCTCGAGCGAGAGCTTGCCACGGTCGTCGATCTTCGTGATCTTCACGAGGATCTTCTGGCCGACCGAGAGCACGTCATCGACGTTCTCGACCCGCTTGCCACCGGCGAGCTTGCGCACCTCGGTGACGTGGAGCAGGCCGTCCTTGCCCGGGAGCAGCGAGACGAACGCACCGAAGGTGGCGATCTTCACGACGGTTCCGAGGAACTGCTCGCCGATCTCCGGATTGGTCGGGTTGGCGATCGCGTTGACCTGGGCACGAGCGGCCTCGGCCGACGGACCATCGGTCGCGCCGATGTAGACGGTGCCGTCCTCCTCGATGGAGATCTGCGCACCGGTCTCGTCCTGGATCGCGTTGATCGTCTTGCCCTTCGGGCCGATCAGCTCGCCGATCTTGTCGACGGGGATCTGCACGCTGATGACGCGGGGCGCGGTGGGCGCCATCTCGTCAGGAGCGTCGATCGCGGCGTTCAGGACGTTGAGGATCGTCAGACGAGCGTCACGGGCCTGGGTCAGCGCGCCGGTGAGCACCGACGTCGGGATGCCGTCGAGCTTCGTGTCCAGCTGGATGGCCGTGACGAACTCGCTGGTACCCGCGACCTTGAAGTCCATGTCGCCGAGAGCATCCTCAGCACCCAGGATGTCGGTCAGCGCGGCGTACCGAGTCTCGCCGTTGACCTCGTCGGAGACGAGACCCATGGCGATACCGGCGACGGCCGCACGCAGCGGCACACCCGCGTTGAGCAGCGACAGCGTCGATGCACAGACGGAACCCATCGAGGTGGAACCGTTGGAGCTTAGCGCCTCGGACACCTGACGGATCGCGTACGGGAACTCCTCACGGCTCGGCAGAACCGGCACGAGCGCGCGCTCGGCGAGGAAGCCGTGCCCGATCTCGCGACGCTTCGGCGAACCCACGCGGCCGGTCTCACCGGTCGAGTAGGGCGGGAAGTTGTAGTGGTGCATGTAGCGCTTGCTCGTGACGGGCGACAGCGAGTCGATCTGCTGCTCCATCTTGAGCATGTTCAGCGTGGTGACACCCAGGATCTGGGTCTCGCCGCGCTGGAAGATCGCGGAGCCGTGCACGCGCGGGATGACCTGCACCTCGGCGTCGAGCGGACGGATGTCCGCGAGTCCGCGACCGTCGATGCGAGCGCCCTCGGTGAGGATGCGTCCGCGGACGATCTTCTTCGTGACGGACTTGTACGCGGCGGAGAACTCGAGCGGAGCCGCAGCCGGGAGCGAACCCGCCTCTGTTGCCTCGATGAGCTCTGCCTTGACACGGTCCTTGATCGCATCGTCAGCGGTCTGACGCTCGACCTTGTCGGCGATCTGGTAGACGTCGCTGAGCTCGGCGAACGCGCGCTCGGAGACGAAGCTGTAGACCTCGTCGCTGTATGCGGGGAAGACCGGGTACACGCCCGGCTCCTTCGACGCGGTGGCGGCGAGCTCGGCCTGAGCCTTGACGAGCTGCGCGATGAAGGGCTTCGATGCCTCGAGACCCTGGGCCACGACAGCCTCATCGGGCTTGGTGGCGCCGGCCTTGATCAGGTTCCAGCTGCCCTCGGTGGCCTCAGCCTCGACCATCATGATGGCGACGTCTTCCGAGCCATCGGCCTTGGTGACGACGCGACCGGCGACGATCAGGTCGAACACAGCCTCACTGACCTGCTCCGCGTTCGGGAACGCGACCCACTGGTCGGCGTGCTCGCCCTGGCCGGGGATGAACGCGAGGCGCACACCGGCGACGGGGCCGGAGAACGGCAGACCCGAGATCTGGGTCGACGCGGAAGCCGCGTTGATCGCGAGCGCGTCGTAGAACTCGCCCGGTGCGATCGACATGACGGTGATGACGACCTGGACCTCGTTGCGCAGTCCGTCGACGAACGACGGGCGCAGCGGGCGGTCGATCAGACGGCAGACCAGGATCGCCTCGGTGGAGGGACGACCCTCGCGGCGGAAGAACGAGCCCGGGATCTTGCCGGCAGCGTAGGAACGCTCCTCGACGTCGACCGTCAGCGGGAAGAAGTCGAAGCCTTCGCGCGGGTGCTTTCCTGCGCTGGTGGCCGAGAGGAGCATGGTCTCGCCGTCGAGGTACGCGGCGACTGCGCCCTGAGCCTGCTGCGCGAGGCGGCCGGTCTCGAAGCGGATGGTGCGGGTGCCGAAGCGGCCGTTGTCGAGAACGGCCTCGGTGGCGGTGATTTCAGGACCTTCCAAGAGGTCTCTCCTTCTTTGTTTAGACTCGCGAATCCATGTGACGCGCGAGCGTGTTCAAAGGAGCGGAACGGAAGGGTTCGGGCGCGCGGGCACTCCCGCGAATCTCGCCTGCGCTGGCCACCAGTAGAAAGCCACCCGACACGCGCCGAGGAACCCACCACAGGGGACCAGCTTCTCCGCCGATCGCTCCATGAGTCGATGTGAAATTGTGCAGTTGACACACGTCAACCTCATCCACCCTACCAGCGCGGACCTCGAATCCTGCGCGTCATCACGCATCGCGGATACGACATCGGCCGGTCACAGCCCGTTCACCGCGCGGATGCTCCAGCGTGGGGAGCATCCGCTGTGGTGGAGCCATGCGCTTGTCAGTGATCGGCTGCGGGTACCTCGGTGCCGTGCACGCCGCCGCCATGGCCTCGATCGGACACGACGTCATCGGCATCGACGTCGATGAGCAGAAGGTGAGCGCTCTGGCCGCCGGATCGGCGCCGTTCTTCGAGCCGCGGCTCTCGGAGCTCCTCGCCGACGGCCTGAGCTCGGGACGGCTGCGCTTCAGCAGCCGGATGGCGGACGCCGCGGGTGCGCAGGTGCACTTCCTCGCCGTCGGGACCCCTCAGATTCCTGGAGGTCACGCCGCGGACCTCCACTACGTCCACGCGGCGCTCGACGCCCTGCTCCCCCACCTGCGTGCGGGAGACGTGGTGGCGGGCAAGTCGACCGTGCCGGTGGGAACAGCCGCAGTACTGGCGGAGCGCGTCGTCGCCGCCGGAGCCGCACTCGTGTGGAACCCCGAGTTCCTCCGCGAGGGATGGGCGGTGCACGACACCCTGACACCGGATCGCCTCGTGGTCGGCGCCGAGGCGGATGCCGCCGGAGAGCGCGCCGTCGGCGTGCTTCGAGAGGTGTACGCCTCGAGCATCGACGCCGGGACGCCCTTCCTGGTCACGGACCTCGCGACGGCCGAACTCGTGAAGGGCGCGGCCAATGCCTTCCTCGCCACCAAGATCTCGTTCATCAACGCGATGGCGGAGATCGCGGAAGCGTCGGGCGCCGACGTCGCTCTGCTCGCCGACGCGCTCGGCCACGACACCCGGATCGGGCGACGATACCTGGGCGCGGGCATCGGCTTCGGCGGGGGCTGCCTCCCGAAGGACATCCGAGCGTTCACCGCCCGGGCGGAGGAACTCGGTCGAGGGGAAGCGGTCGGCTTCCTGCGCGAAGTCGACGCGATCAACCTCCGGCGTCGCGACCGAGCGGTGCAGATCGTGGTCGACGCCCTGGGCGGACTGGTGTTCGGCCGCAGGATCGCCGTGCTCGGCGCCGCCTTCAAACCCTTCAGCGACGACATCCGCGACTCCCCTGCCCTCGACGTCGCCGTCCGCCTGCGGGGGCTGGGTGCGGACGTCGTCGTGACCGATCCGGCCGCACTCGACAACGCGGCGGCTCTTCACCCTCAGCTCGGCTATGCCCGCGACCGTGACGACGCCCTGAGGGAAGCCGATGCCGTCGTCGTCGTCACCGAGTGGGACGAGTACCGCCGCGACCTCTCCCCCGAACATGCCGGCGCTCTCGTGCGCGGACGGATCATCGTCGACGGCCGCAACTGTCTCGACTCCGCCGCCTGGCGCGCCGCCGGTTGGCAGTATCACGGCATGGGGCGACGCTGACCGCCCGCCCTGGCCGAGGTCACCCCACGAACGCGGAACGCGCAGCGGACGACCGACCGAGGTAGACGTAGTCGTCGTGCTTCGCGACCCTCCCGTCACCGGCTGCGCGACCGTGCAGACGACGCCAGACCCAGGGCAGCGCGTGCCGACGCCACCACACCCCCGCGCCGATGGGCTCGTGCTCGTGCATCGCGGCATCGAGCGCTCCGAGCGCGTCGGCATCGGGCACCCCGAGCATCTCACCGGCCCGGTAGGCGAGGAAGCGGTGGCCTCGGCTGCTCAGGTGCACGAGGTCTTCCCCCCAGTTCGGACGCTCGGCCAGCGAGGGGTGCAGATCCGTATCGATCAGGATCGCCCCGGTGCGGGTCGCGATCCCCGTCAGCGCGGTGGCGAAGGCGGAGAACCGCCGGGTATAGAGGGCTGCAGCGCGTCGGCCGGGCAGGAACGGGGTGACCAGGAGCACGTCGGCGCCGATCCCCCGCAGCTGCCGCACCGCCCCTTCGACCTCGGCGGCGAGCGCGGCGACATCGACACGGCGCTTCACGAGGTCGTTGGCTCCGATCAGGATCGACACGAGGTCGGGCCGCAGCTCGAGCGCCCTCGCCAGTTGGGGGCCGGACAGGTCCTGCACGCGCTTCGAGCGGATGGCCAGGTTCGCGTAGTGCAGGCCTCCCCTGGCAGCGAGCAGCAGCGCGAGGCGGTCGGCCCACCCTCGCAGGGCTCCGTCCGGGGCCGGGTCGCAGAGTCCTTCGGTGAGGGAGTCCCCGAGCGCGACGTAGCGCTGCCATCGGCGGGCAGCGACCGGTGCGGGCGACTCGGGGCGCACGATGCGGCGAGCGCGAGCCCCGGTGTCCGCCGCGTGCAACCGTCGTGCCTCCGCGAAGTGGTCGAGGAGCTGATCGCAGACGCTCTCCCAGCTGCGTTCCTGCACGGCGTCGCGGCCCGCCTCGCCGAACGCGCGTCGCTTGCGCGTATCTCCGGCGAGGTCGGCCACGCGCATCCGCAGGTCGTCGAGGTCTCCCGGCCGATACAGCCATCCGTCGATCCCCATGCGCACGAGGTCGAGCGGGCCGCCGCGACCCGTGGCGACGACGGGGACGCCGCTCGCGTGTGCTTCCTGCAGGGTCTGCCCGAAGGTCTCACTCTCTCCCGGGTGCACGAACAGGTCGAACGACGCCATCGTTGCCGCCAGCGCTCCGCCTTCGAGGTGGCCGAGGAACAGGGCATCGGGGAGCCGGCTCTCCAGCCGCGCTCTGCTGGGTCCGTCCCCGACGATCACCAGACGCGTCCCCGGGATGCCACGGAGCGCGGCGAGGTCTTCGACCTGCTTCTC
The DNA here is from genome assembly GCF_001426835.1 of Microbacterium sp. Root1433D1. Taxonomy (NCBI): domain Bacteria; kingdom Bacillati; phylum Actinomycetota; class Actinomycetes; order Micrococcales; family Microbacteriaceae; genus Microbacterium; species Microbacterium sp. Root1433D1. The sequence goes on from NZ_LMFN01000002.1 coordinate 838,686, forward strand.
GGGAGCGAGGCGTCCGACGTAGCCGATGACGACTTCGGCGCCCCAGCCGGCGCGGAGCGCGCTCTCTCGCCGGGAGGGGTGGAAACGCTCGGCATCGACTCCTCTCCCCCAGCGTCGGACGCGATCGATGCCGAGCGCGGCGAGTTGCTGGGCCGCATCCGCCGATGGCGCCAGAGTCATCGTCGCGCGCCGGTGGAGACGGGTGATGTGGGTGTGGGCGATACCTGTGGTGGCGGCGATCCCGTAGCGCTCGGTGTACGCCGCGACGTCGGTCTGATACGCGGCGACCGCGGGGAGGTCCAGGCGTTCGGCCGCGAGCACCCCTCGCCAGCCCAGAGCGAACGGAGAGGCGAGGTGCACCACATCGGGCTGGAAGCGCGCGAGCGAGGCGGCGACGCGGCGGGCGCTCGACGTGCCCACCCTGACGTGACGGTACCCCGGGAGCGGGAGGCTGGGGATCACTTCGATCCTGGCCCCGCTGATCTCGGTCGGTGCGCCGACGGCGGCGGGCGCGATCACGTGCGCCTCGTGTCCTCGCCGTTCGAGGTGGCGAAGGATCTGCAGCACCGAACCGGTGACGCCGTTCATGTGCGGAAGAAAGGACTCCGTGACGATCGCTACTCTCACAGCCCCAGGATGACGGGCCTCGGGGGCCGTGTTCGCCGCAGACGCCCCTGCGCACCAGATGTTCACCGGATGCTGGAGAGCGGGTCACCGGCTATCCGGTCTTTGGTTCCCGTTCACCCGTTGCGGGCACAGTGGGCGACGTGCCGATGGATCTGCTGACCGCATCGCTCTCGAGCCCGTGGAGTCTGGTGCTGATGAGCCTGCTGGTGGTCGGGGATGCCTTCTTCGTCGTGGTGCCGGGCGAGGTCGCGGTGACCGCACTCGGTGCCATCGCGGTGACGACCGGTTCACCACCACTCTGGGCCGTGGTGTTGTGTGCCGCGGTCGCCGCGACCGTCGGAGACGCGTGCTGCTACCTGATCGGGCGGTCGGTGGGTACGCAGCGATGGCGGTGGATGCGGCTCCCCCGCGTGCAACAGGCTCTGGCGTGGGCCCGACGCCGATTGGACGGCGGGATGGCGACGGTGCTGTTCACCGCCCGGTTCGTGCCCTTCGCGCGACTGGCGATCAACCTGGTCGCGGGGGCCTCGCGCATCCCTCCTCCCCGCTACCTCGCCCTCGTCGCCCTCGCTGCGACCGGGTGGGCGCTGTACCAGGCCGCCGTAGGGGCGGCCGTCGCGGCGATCCTCCCCGGTGGACCGCTCGTCGCGGTGCCCGTGTCGATCGTGCTCGCGATCGGGCTCGGAGCGCTGATCGACGTGTGTGTGCGACACCGGCGAGGGTGACCCGCCAGAGCGCGTGCTCTAGGCTCGGGGCATGAGCACCGAAGAAGGCGCCTCCTCCTCCGAGGAGATGAAGCGCAAGTTCAAGGAAGCGCTCGAGAAGAAGAACGCGCACCACCGGCAGGGCGAGGCACACCTCGACGGCGACTCCGCCGTGCACAGTGCGAACGCCCCGCAGACCCGGCGCGAGTTCCGACGCAAGAGCGGTTGACCGCGCGGATGCGGGAGCCGGCTCAGCCGGTCTCCCGCATCCCTCACCCTCTCCTCAGGCGCGTTCTGCGCGAGCTCTGGCCCGTTCCTCCTTCGCCGCCATCTCTGCGACGGCCGCCTCACGAAGCTCCTGCACGTCAGCGGCCTGCGGGGCATCCACCTGCCCGTGGGCGTCCACGCCGTCGAGCAGCGACTCGTCGAAGGGGACTTCGCCGCTGAGCACCCGACGCACGCGGTCGCGGTCGATCTGCTTCGTCCAGGTGCCGATGAGGAGCGTCGCCACCGCGTTGCCCGTGAAGTTCGTGAGCGCGCGCCCTTCCGACATGAACCGGTCGATGCCCACGATCACGCCGACACCGTCCACCAGATCGGGACGATAGGCCTGGAGACCACCGGCGAGGGTGGCGAGACCGGCACCGGTGACCCCCGCTGCACCCTTGCTCGCGATGATCATGAACACCAGCAGACCGATCTGCTCACCGATCGTCATCGGCTGCCCCATGCCCGTGGCGATGAACAGCGAGGCCATCGTGAGGTAGATCGCCGTACCGTCGAGGTTGAACGAGTACCCGGTCGGGACGGTGATGCCCACCACGGGCTTGGAGACGCCGACGAACTCCATCTTCGCGATCAGTCGAGGAAGCGCCGATTCCGACGAGGAGGTGCCGACGATGAGCAGGTATTCCCTGGCCAGGTACTTCATGAGGGCGAAGATGTTCACGCGGGTCACCGTCCACAGCAGCACCCCGAGGATCACGACGATGAACAGGATGCAGGTGATGTAGAACGCGATCATCAGCGTGCCCAGGCTCCAGATCGCCGCGACGCCGGTCTTGCCCACGACGGCCGCGATCGCACCGAACGCTCCGAGCGGCGCGAGCCACAGGATCATCCCGAGGATGCGGAAGACCAGCTTCTGGAGCTGCTTGACGGCCTCCATGATCGGGGCGCCGCGATCCCCGAGCCCCTGGAGGGCGAAGCCGACGAGCAGCGCGATGAACAGCACCTGCAGCACGCTCTCCCCGGTGAAGGCCGAGAAGAACGTGGTCGGGATGATGCCGAGGATGAACTCCTGCGTCGTCTTGGCCTCCGCTTCGACCGCGTCGTAGGTGGAGGAGGCCATGTCCAGTCCCGCGCCGGGGTGGATGATGTTGCCGACGACGAGTCCGATCGCGAGCGCGAAGGTGGACATGATCATGAAGTACAGCAGCGCCAGCCCCCCGATCTTGCCGACGGTGGCCGCCTTTGCGATGGAACCCACCCCGACCACGATCGTGCAGAAGATGATCGGCGCGATCATCATCTTGATCAGCGCGACGAAACCCTTGCCCAGCGGTTCGAACGCCTGTCCGACCTCCGGCCAGACGAGGCCGACGACGGCGCCGAGCACGACCGCGAGGAGCACGGACACATACAGCCACGTGTGCCGATCCCACGATTGCTTCCCTCGGCGCCAATTGAACTTCGGCAGTGAGAATCCTGTTGTGAGCGCCATCGCGTCCTCCTCGATCTTCGACGTCTTCGTCCGGGTGGGCGGCTGCTTCGCCGCCGATCAGTGATCACGGTGTCCGACTTCACGCATCGGGGCGAGTTGTGGTCGTATTGGTCACGGCACCTGAGCATCGACGATCGGAGGAAGCGATGGCGCACACCTCCCGCAGCCGCAGCACCGCCTCACGCGTCTTCGTGGTGCTGTTTGTCGCGGCGGTCGTGATCGGCGCCCTCGTCGCGGTGTTCCTCGTCATCGAGGCGCAACGATCGATCCGCGCCGAGGCCGAACGGGTGACGGCGGCCACCTCGGCCTCCTTCGCCGCCTCGCCTCTGGTGATCGACGGTCTGCGCTCGAACGATCAGGGCGCGGCGACCCAGGTGCTCGAGCCGTACTCCCTCGACGTGATCGCCGGCGCGGGGCTCGACTTCATCACGGTCATGACCCCGGACGGCACGCGGATCACCCACCCCGACGCCGACCAGATCGGCGGGATCTACCTGGGCACGATCCCCGCGTCACCGCAGACTCTGACCGAGGAGTTCACCGGAACCCTCGGACCCTCCGTGCGCACGATCACTCCCGTCACCGCAGCGGATGGAGAACTGATCGGCTGGGTCGCCGCCGGTGTGACGACAGAATCCATCACCGATACCCTGATCCGCCGCCTGCCGCTCACGCTCGGTATCACGGTGGGCCTCGTCGCGCTCGGCGCCGGCGGCGCGGTGATCGCCCGTCGGGTGACCCGTCGCATCGCCGGCGACCTGCCGCCCGGGCAGGTGCGTGATGCGGTGTCCTCGTACGAGTCGATCCGCACCCTCGGAGAGGCCCTGCGTGCACAGACCCACGAGCACGGGAACCGGATGCACGCGGCGGTGGCGCTGCTCGAGCTCGGACGCCGTGACGAGGCGATCGAGATCCTCACGGAGACGTCTCGACAGAGCCAGTCGCTCGTCGATCAGGTGACCGCGCGACGTCACGGTGATCCCGCTGTCGGCGCGCTCCTGCTGGGCAAGGCCTCCCAGGCCAAGGAGCGCGGCATCGACTGGCGGGTGCACATCGAGCCGGACGCACCCCGCACGCCGCTGTCGCCCGTCGATGCCGTCTCGGTGCTCGGCAACCTCGTCGACAACGCCATGGATGCCGCCGTCGAGTCGGACGACCGCTGGGTGCAGGTCTCTCTCCGCTCGCACGAGGGTGCGGGGATCGTGCTGGAGGTTTCGGACAGCGGTCCCGGAATCCCGCCGGCCGTGCGTGAGCGGATCTTCGACCAGGGCTACTCCACGAAGCCCGCCGATGCGCAGGGACGCGGCATCGGCCTGGCGCTCGTGCGTTCCGTGGTGATCGGAGCGGGCGGCTCCGTGACGGTGAGCGACGACCCGACGACATTTCGGGTCATCCTTCCGGCCGCGTCACCGCGGAGGTCGCAGCAATGATCCGCACCCTCATCGTCGACGACGATTCTCTGACCCTCGAACTGCATCGCGACTATGTGGCACGTCTCGAAGGGTTCGAGGTCGCCGGCGAATGCACGGGTGCCCGTGCCGCCGTGACGGCCGTGCTCGAGCGCCCTGGCACGTTCGACCTCGTTCTGCTCGACATCACGATGCCCGACGGCTCCGGCATCGATGTGCTCCGCGCGCTGCGCGGCCGCTCCGCCGCCGTGGACGTGATCGCCATCACCGGCGTGCGCGACGCGGAGGCCGTGCGGCAGATGGCGGCGCTCGGTGTGTTCCAGTACCTCGTCAAACCGTTCCCCTTCGCGGTGTTCCGCGAGCGGATGGAGCAGTACCGCACGCATCGGGAGCAGGCCCGTGCCACAGACGGCGAAGCCACGCAGGCGGAGATCGACGCATTGCTCGGCCGCTCCACCGGAACGATCGTGCTTCCCAAGGGGCTCTCGGCGGCCTCGTTGGACAGGGTCACCGCAGAACTGCGCACCGACGGTCCCCTGTCGGCGAGCGAGGCCGCCGAGCGTCTGGGCATGTCCAGGGTGGCGGTGCGCCGCTACCTGGAGCATCTGGTCGCGGAAGGCGTGCTCACCCGGTCCGCACGGTACGGCACGCGCGGACGGCCGGAGACCGAGTACCACTGGAAGCGGAGCCGCGGACCCGCGACCTGATCCTCAGCGCGGCAGGCGCCCGTCGTGCAGGACGGCGTCAGGATCGAAGCGCATCCGCAGATCGCGAAGCCGGGCGATCTCGTCGGCCGACCCGCAGTTCTGGAGCGTCTGCTCCGGATCGAGGAAGGTCGTCACGGTCTGCGGGGCCTCGTTCGGTGCCAGCAGCTCCCGGAACGCGACCAGACTCGCCTCTCCCGGTTCGGTGGGCACTCCCGGGATGATCGGCACGAGAGCGTGCAGCAGCCACCCCACGGACTCCAGAGAGGCGAGGCCCTGGCGTCGCGGTGCGTCGAGCGCGCCGCCGAGCATGCGGATGCCGATGCCCATGATCGGCCACTGCTCCGGGAGCTCGCGGAATTCGAGCAGCGCGTCGATGGTCGCATCGTCGAGGACGCTCAACGCCATCGATGCGCCGCCCCCGGGCGTCGGGTCCGTGGGTTCGCCGGAGGCGGCAGCGAGAGCCGCCGGCGAGGTCGGACCGGTGACGTCGCTGCGCACCTCGCCGGCCCGGCGCACCGTGTCGATCAGCTCCTCCTGCGGCCCGTCCGTCGACAGGGCCTGCACGGTGAGGAAGCTGCGCCCCCTGATCTGCTCGGGGAGCTGGGGGGCATCGGGCATGCGCATCGAGTCCAGGAAGACGTTCAGCGTGGGCGGAGCGGAGGCGGCGAGGTCGCGGACGGCACGGACGACCGCCGGGGCATCCGCGACGTCGAAGGTGAGATTCGCACCCCAGACGGCGGGCGCGCTGATGAGGTCGATCTCGAGTGCGGTCACCACGCCCACGAGGCCGCCGGCTCCTCGCAGTGCCCACATGAGGTCGGGGTCGACATCGTCATCGACGCGTTCGTGCGTGCCGTCTGTGCGCAGCACCCAGGCCGCACGGAGGTTGTCCGAGCCGAGACCCGCCGTGCGACTGAACCACGAGTGTCCGCCGCCCAGGGTGTACCCGGCGACGCTGACGACGGGGCTGGTGCCGGCCGGTGCGACCCATCCGGTGCCTTCCAGGGCCTCGACGACCGATCCCCAGCGCACGCCGGCACCGATCTTCGCGATGCCGCTCTCGACGTCGATCTCCAGAGCGTCGAACGCACCCATGCGCACCAGCACGGCGCCGCGCAGAGAGTCGAGGGCTCCGTGCCCGCCGGGCTGGATCGCGATCCGCACGCCCGACTCCCGGGCGGCGATCAGCAGTGCGCGGAGGTCTTCGACGTCGGCGGGCGTCGCGACCGCCTCCGGACGCTGCTCGACAGCGAGGTTCCACGGCCGTCGAGCCTCTTCGTAACCGGCGTCATCGGGAAGGAGGAGGGTGCCGGAGAATCGTTCCTGGAGCGCGATGATCGCGGGGGGCGTGGGCATGACGCCACCGTACGACATCCCTCGGACATCGTCGATGGCGTCATGCGCGACTCACTCGCCTGCGAGACCGCCCAGCAGATGACCGAAAGAGCGTCCCTCGCCCAGGTAGGTCGCGGGATCGTACGGATCGACGACAGCCGAAGCCTCACGACGCACGATCGCCTCTGCGAGCTCTCTGGCACCCTTCTCGACGCGCTTGGCCAGCGGGGCGACGTCGTCACCGGCGCCACCCCAGTCGCTCGACGCCGCGAACACGCCGGTCGACACGGCCTCCGCGTGAAGATAGGCGAAGAGCGGCCGGATCGCGTAGTCGATCGCCAGCGAGTGCCGCGCGGTGCCGGCGTTCGCACCGATCAGCACGGGTGTGCCGGTGAGAGCATCGGGGTCGAGCACATCGATGAACGACTTGAACAGACCCGAGTAGCTCGTCGAGAAGATCGGCGTCACCGCGATCAGAGCGTCGGCGGAGACCACCGTGTTGATCGCCGTCTCCAGCGCCGGGGGCGCGAACCCCGTGAGCATGTTGTTCGTGATGTCGTGCGCGTAGTCGCGCAGCTCGATCACGTCAACGCTCGCGTCGACGTCGTGCCCGGCGAGCGCGTTCACGGTCTCCGCCGCGAGTCGATCAGCGAGCATCCGCGTGGAGGACGGATTCGACAGGCCGGCCGAGATGACCGCGATGCGACGCGTGGTCATCTCACGCCTCCTTCCGGGCGAGCCCGAACGCCGCACCGGCGGGGGCCGGGCTGTCCTGGTAGGGCGAGTCGCCGGTCAGATTGTCGCCGCGGTTCGCACCGGGACGCGCCTGTCGGGTCGGGCCGTCGCCGAACTCGGCCGTCACCCGCGCCGCGTGGGTCGGCGCGTCGGGCACGGATGCCGGGCGGTCCTTCGCCAGCTCCTTGCGGAGCACCGGAACGACCTCCGAACCGAGGATGTCGAGCTGCTCGAGCACCGTCTTCAGCGGCAGACCGGCGTGGTCGATGAGGAACAGCTGACGCTGGTAGTCGCCGTAGTGCTCGCGCATGGCGGCGTAGCGGTCGATGACCTGCTGCGGTGATCCCACCGTCAGGGGCGTCATCTCGGTGAAGTCCTCCATGCTCGGACCGTGACCGTAGACAGGTGCGTTGTCGAAGTACGGCCGGAACTGGTTCACGGCGTCCTGCGACTTCGTTGCCATGAACACCTGGCCGCCGAGCCCGACGATCGCCTGCTCGGGCGTGCCGTGTCCGTAGTGCGCGTAGCGCTGACGGTACAGCTCGATCAGACGCTGGTAGTGCTCCTTCGGCCAGAAGATGTTGTTCGCGAAGAAGCCGTCGCCGTAGTAGGCCGCCTGCTCGGCGATCTCGGGCGTGCGGATCGAGCCGTGCCACACGAACGGTGCGATGCCGTCGAGCGGACGCGGGGTCGAGGTGAAGCCCTGCAGTGGCGTGCGGAACTTGCCCTCCCAGTCGACGACGTCCTCACGCCACAGCTTGTGCAGCAACGCGTAGTTCTCGATGGCGAGCGGCAGTCCCTGGCGGATGTCCTGGCCGAACCACGGATACACCGGGCCGGTGTTGCCACGACCGAGCATGAGGTCCATGCGACCGTCGGACACGTGCTGGAGCATCGCGTACTCCTCGGCGATGCGCACCGGGTCGTTCGTGGTGATGAGCGTGGTGGACGTGGACACGATCAGACGCTCGGTCTGCGCGGCCAGGGCCGCGAGGAAGGTCGTGGGGCTGGAGGACCAGAAAGGCGGGTTGTGGTGCTCGCCGATCGCGAAGACGTCGAGCCCGACCTCTTCCGCGTGCACCGCGATCGCCGTCGTGGCCTTGATGCGCTCCTGCTCGCTCGGGGTGATCCCCGTGGTGGGATCGCGGGTGATGTCGCTGACCGACATGATGCCGAACTGCATCGCCTGCGCGCCTGACTGCTCGCTCATGATTGCTCCGTGTCTCCGAACCGGACGACTCGCATCCGCTTCTATTCATTTGAATGTATCTGTGTCAACGCGCTCACAGCAACTTTATTCCCGGCCTGTACCCTCGAACGATGAGCAGTGCCGGCGCCGACATCGCAGGTCCCCCCACAGGATCGGTTCCCCGCAAGCGCAGGCGCGTGCCGTTCTGGGACAACGCCCGCTACGTCTGCATCGTCCTCGTCGTCCTCGGTCATGCCATCCAGCGCCTCATCTACGACTCCGACATCGCCTTCGCCTTCTACCTGGCGCTGTACGCGTTCCACATGCCGGCGTTCGCGATCATCTCGGGCTACTTCTCGAAGTCCGGCTCCCCCACCAAGACGCAGATGGCCAGGGTGATCACCGACATCATCCTCCCCTACGTCATCTTCGAGACGCTCTGGACGCTCACGAAATGGCTCGTGGAAGGCCAGGCCGACCCGAACCTCACCCGGCCGAGCTGGACGCTGTGGTTCCTGCTCGCCCTCGGCATCTTCCGACTCGTGCTCCCCTACCTCGCCCTGCTGCGCTGGCCCCTGCTGTGGACCATCGTGATCTCGGTCGGCGTGGGCTACCTTCCCAACATCGACAGCACCTTCTCGCTCTCGCGCACCCTGGGTCTGCTGCCGTTCTTCACACTCGGCTGGTGGCTTCGCGAGCACGACATCGTCGACAGGTTCAGACTCCTCGACTTCCGTCCGTGGTGGCTGCGCGCCGGTGCCGTCGCGATCTTCGCGGCGATCGGCTGGGCCGCCTGGAACTGGCTTCCCGTGTGGCAGGCCATCGACCTGCGCCATTGGCTCTTCTACGAGGACTCCTATGCGGACCTCGGTGGTGAGCAGTGGTGGGCCGGCGGTGTCCGGATCCTCCTGATGCTGCTCGCCGTCATCCTCAGCGCCGCCTTCTTCTGCCTGGTCCCCCGAGGCGCGCACTGGTGGACGACGTTCGGTCAGTACACGATGTACGTGTTCCTGCTGCACTCGTTCGTGCTCTACCCGTTCCGGGAGAGCGGGATCCTGCGCGACCTGGAGCCCACCTGGATCTGGCTCCCGCTCGTGACCATCCTGTCGGTCGTGATCGCGCTCGCGTTGGCGACGAGACCGGTGAGACGGGTGTTCCGCCCGCTGGTCGAACCGCGGCCGGGCTGGCTGTTCGCCGATCCGGAGCTCGCCTCCAAGGAGGGCCGCAGGAATGACCCGACCGGATCGCGGCGACCGCGCTAGAGGCGGGCGATAACCTCGAGAGCGTGACCCGCGCGCAGACCGTCCGAGACCGCATCGTCGAACAGGTGGAGTCCTCGGGATTCGGCGCCCACGGCCTGCATGTGCGCGTGGCGTCCGACACCGCCCAGCACCGGTGGACCGCCGATGTGCGCGAAGACGTCCACTCCATCGCGAAAGGCGTCTGCGTGCTCGCCGCGGGGATGGCCGCGGACGAGGGCGCCGTGTCCCTCGACGAACCCGTGTCGACGTATCTTCCCGGCTTCGAGCTCGGAGAGGGCAACGACGAGGTCACTCTGCGGCACCTGCTCTCGATGACGAGCGGCGTTGACCTGCCCTGGTCCGAGACGATGATGACCGACTGGCCCGACCTCGCACGCGAGTTCCTGCGGCGGCCATCGCGCGGACGGACGTTCCAGTACTCCAATGCGAGCACCTACACCGCGATGGCCGCCCTGGCCGCACGCGTGGGCGACGTGGGCGACTATCTGGTCCCCCGTCTGTTCGCTCCGCTCGGCATCGACGACGTGGAGTGGGAGCGCAGCCCCCGCGGTCGCATCGTCGCCGGGGGCGGCCTTCCTCTGCGCACGGAGGAACTGTCCCGTCTCGGCCTGCTGATCCGCGATCGCGGCGTATGGGAGGGGCGCCGGCTGGTCGCTTCCGGGTGGATCGACCAGATGCACAGCGACTGGGGCGCCGCCGGCGAAGGTGCGATCTATGAGAGATACGCTCTCGCGGGATGGGGCGGCCCCGGCCCGGCCTGGCGACTGCACGGCGCCCACGGTCAGCTGCTGATCTTCCTCGACGACGCTGTGGTCACGATCACCGCCGACGACCACTTCGGCGCCGACGACATCGCCGCCTTCGCGGTCGAGACGCTCACCCGCGCGTCTTGACCCGTCAGGCGAACAGGGCCTCGCCCACGAAGGATCCCGGCTTCGCCCCCGCCGGCACAGCCCAGATCCCGGAGCCGACGTGGCGGATGTACTCGTTCATCAGGTCGGTCGAGAGCCGCCGCTGCAACGAGATGAACTGCGCAGGGTCGCGCTGATAGGACAGGAAGAAGAGTCCGGCGTCGAGCCGGCCGAGCGCATTGTTCCCGTCGACGTAGTTGTAGCCCCGGCGGAGGATGCGGATGCCGTCGTTCTGATCGGGATGCGCGAGGCTCACGTGGCTGTTCGCATCGATCGCGGTGGAGTCGAAGACCGGGGCGGTGAACTCGTCCCCGCCCGAGAGCGGCGCCCCCTCGCCTTTGTCGCGACCGATGATGTTGTCCTGCTCGGAGAGACGAACACGATCCCAGGTCTCGATGAGCATGGCGATCTTCCTCGCCACGAGATACGAGCCGCCCGCCAGCCACGCCGGCTCGTCGTTCGAGGACACCCAGACGTGGTCGGCGAGCGCTTCGGTGTCGTCGGCCAGGATGTTCGCCGTGCCGTCCTTGAACCCGAAGAGGTTGCGCGGCGTCGCCTGCGCCGCTGTGGTGCGCGAGGTCTTGCCGAACCCGAGCTGCGACCAGCGCAGGCGTGCGCGCCCGAAGGCGATGCGACTGAGGTTGCGGATCGCGTGCACCGCGACCTGCGGATCATCGGCGCACGCCTGGATGCAGAGGTCGCCGTGGGAGGTCTGCGGATCGAGATCGTCTCCGAGGAAGGCGGGCAGACGTTCGAGGCCTGCCGGACGCTGCGCGGCGATCCCGTAGCGGTCGCCGTCCTCGTTCTCGAAGAGTCCGGGCCCGAAGCCGAATGTGAGCGTGAGTCCGGCCGCCGGAAGCCCGAGAGCCTCTCCCGTGTCGTCCGGCGGAGCCTCGGCCGGCCCGCCCACCGCACCCGTCGCGCTCACTTCGAGGCCCTGCACCATGCGCGATGCGGCATAGGACCAGTCCTGCAGCAGCGAGATCAGGTCTTCACGATCGGTCCGCGGCATCATGTCGAAGCTCGCGAAGTGCAGATGATCCTGCACCGGAGTGGTGATGCCCGCCTGGTGGGCGCCGAAGAACTCGTACGCGGAATGCGCGTCTTCCGCTGCGCGCGCCCGGCCGATCGCCACCCCACCGGTGAGCCCGGCGCCGGCGCCGACTGCAAGCCCTGCGACGCCCCCGCCGATGGCGAGGCCCAGAAGGCCTCGCCTGCTCAGCCCGGAGGGAGCGGATGCCGCGCCCGTCGATGATTCCTCGGGTGCGGCACCCGCTTCTGGTTCGTTCACGTCCGTGATCGTACTCGGTCAGTCCAGCGCGACGCTGGTCAGTCGAGGACCGTGCTGGTGAGCTGCGACAGCGGCTCGGCCAGGGCGTTGATCAGATCGGTGAACTCGCGCTTGTCCGCCTCGGTCAGCTCCGAGTAACCCACGAAACCGTCGGTCAGGGAACCATGGGCGGCGAGGGACTCCTCGAGGGCGGCGTAGCCCGACTCGATCTGAGCGACCAGAGCCTCGCCGTCATCACCCTGCGCGACGGCGAAGTCCTGCACCAGCGAGAACGCCATCTTCGAGCCCTCGACGTTCGCGGCGAAGTCGTAGAGGTCGGTGCCCGACCACCAGTCCTCCTCACCGGAGATCTTCCCGGTGGCCACCTCGTCGAGCAGCGCGATCGCTCCGTTCGAGATGCCGCCGATGCCCTGATCGTCGAGCGCGGTGGTGAAAGCGTCCGAGTGCACGTAGTCGTACAGCTCCTGCACGTCGGCGAGCAGCAGGTCGCCGTAGTCGGCGCGCTCCTGCGGCGTCGACGGCGCCCAGTCCTGCCATGCCGGGGTCTCGCCGTCGGCGTTCAGCGCATCCTGCGCCGGGACCCACAAGTCCTTCTCGATGCGGTGGAAGCCCGTCCAGTCCAGCCCCTCGGCCACCGCGTCGACCTCGCGGTAGTCGATGCGCGGGTCAAGGTCGCCCAGCGCCTCGGCCACGGGCTCGATGCGCTCGTAGAACGCGCGGGTCTGCGGGAAGAGCGTGCGCGCGGTCTCGTCGTCACCGGACTCGTAGGCGGCGACGAAGTCCTCGATGGCCGGGACGAGCTGACCCACCTGGTCCTTCACGAACGCCGCGTAGAGATCGACGGCCTTCTGCTTCTGCTCGGCATCAGGGCCGTCCACCGCGACGCGGTCTCCGGTGACGGTGAACGCCGTCTTGCCGACGCCGTCGCCGATCATGCCCGGCTTGCAGAGGGTGAAGTAGTCTCCCGGCTGCGCGACGACCGTGAGCGTGCGCGATGCCGCGGGGGCGATGTTCTCGACCTCTCCGACGATACGCAGCCCGTCCTCGGCCAGCAGGTAGAACTCCGAGACCTGATCGGTGTCGTTCTTGACGTTGAAGGTCAGCGTCCCGCTCTTCGCCGTCGCCGCGGACACGGCGCAGTCGGTGGCGGTCGACGAGACGTCGAAGGCCTCGCTGGCCTGCGCGTCACTCTTCGCGACGCAGCCGCTCAGGACGAGGACGGCTGCTCCCGTGGCGGCGAGCACCCCCAGGATCCGGTGCGAGGTGGTCATGCTGCTCCTTGTTGTGAGAGAGAGGGGGATTCGGATGAGGGTTCGGTCGAGCCGTGCGGCTTCGACGGACGCCTCGAGCGGAGACCGCGGATGTAGAGCCATCCGACGATCGAGATGTAGAGCACCCATCCGATGACCTGAAGCCACGTCATCGCGGGCATGAAGCCGACGGTCGCCTGCAGGATCGAGGCGAGCGGCCCACCGGGGGCGATCGTCGCCGAGACGTCGAACGCCCACCCGAAGGGGAACGCGGCCCAGCCCACGGCCACGCCGCCGCTCACGGCGTCGATGGGCGCCAGCGCCGTGAACGGCCCGGGAAGGGCCCCCGCCTCCTGCAGGTCCATCAAGGCGTAAGCCAGGACGCCGGCCGCGACGATGACGAGGAAGCCGCCGGTCCAGGCGAAGAAGCGACGCAGATCGAGGCGCAGCGCACCGCGCGAGATCAGCCAGCCGATGATCACGGCTGCGACGAGCCCGAGCAGGGCGCCAAGGAGCGCCGAGGGGGCATCGCCGAACGACTGGACCATCGACCACAGCAGCAGGGTCGTCTCGATGCCCTCGCGAGCGACGGACACGAAGCCGATGGCGATGAGCGCCCACAGGCCGCCCGCGGTGAGGGCGCGGTCGATACCGCCCTCCAGGGTCGCCTTCATGCTGCGACCGGCACGCTGCATCCAGAAGATCATCCAGGTGACCATCGCGACGGCGAGCAGGGAGAGCCCTCCCCCGATCAGCTCCTGCGCCTGGAACGTGAGCTCATAGGCGCCGAAGGTCAGTACCGCGCCGATGCCCAGCGCCAGCGCGATCGCGAGGCCGACTCCGGCCCACATCTTCGGCAGCGCATCCTGCCGGCCGAGGCGACGGAGGTAGGCGACGAGGATGCCGACGACGAGCGCGGCTTCGAGACCCTCGCGGAGCCCGATGAGAAAAGTGGCGAGCACGGAAGAACACTCTCTGGCGGTGACTGAGGTAAGGCAGCCCTTACCTCAGAGACTCTAGCACCGTCACGACAGCGCTCCGAACGCACGCACCGGAAGTAACGGAGCGCAACAGAGGATCGCACCCCCGGGCGAGCGACGTAGCCTCTGTCCATGGCTGAACTCTCGCTCCCCATCCTCGACCTCTCGCAGCTCGACGAAGGCCCCGACGCCGCGGCACGATTCCGCGACGACCTCCGTGCGGCGACGCACGACGTCGGATTCTTCTACCTCACGGGAACGGGGATCTCCCCCGAACTCGAGGAGCGACTGCACCGGGCGGCCCTGGACTTCTTCGCGCTTCCCGACGAGGAGAAGCTCGCGATCGAGAACGTGAACAGCCCGCACTTCCGCGGCTACACCCGCATCGGCGGCGAGCGGACACAGGGGAAGGTCGACTGGCGCGAGCAGATCGACATCGGCCCCGAGCGCCAGCCCGTCGACGACGGCCCCGCCTTCAACCGGCTCATCGGCCCCAATCTCTGGCCGTCGGCGCAGCCCGAGCTCAAGGACGTCGTCGCCGAGTGGCACGAAACGCTGTCCGAGGTCGCGCGCAAGCTCCTGCGCGCCTGGGCGCAGACTCTGGGCGCGGACGAGTCCTACTTCGACGAGCATTTCGGTGAGCCGTCGACGCTCATCAAGATCGTCCGTTACCCGGGAACCCACGAGCCGGAGCCGCAGCAGGGCGTGGGTGCCCACAAGGATTCCGGCGTGCTCACCCTGCTCTGGGTGGAGCCGGGCAAGGGCGGCCTGCAGGTCGAACGCGACGGAGCGTGGGTCGACGCTCCCCCGGTGCCCGGCGCGTTCGTCGTCAACATCGGAGAGCTGCTGGAGTACGCCACCGGCGGCTACCTGAAGGCCACGAACCACCGCGTGGTGTCGCCGCAGGCACCGGACGAGCGGATCTCCATCCCGTTCTTCTTCAACCCTGCGCTCGACAAGCGCCTGCCGCTGATCGAGCTGCCGGAGGAACTGGCGGCGGAGGCGAAAGGGGTGACCGAGGACCCGAGGAACCCCATCCACGCCCTCTACGGGGAGAACGCGCTCAAATCACGTCTGCGCGCGCACCCCGACGTCGCCGCCATCCACCACGCCGACCTCGTGGGCGCCCCGGTCTGACCGAAGGGTCACAGCATCTGTGCGCCGCCGAGGGCGACGATCTCGCGCAGCGCCTGGACATGCGCCGCGAAGGCGTCACGTCCCGTCTTCGTCGACCGCACCCAGGTGCGCGAACGGCCCCCGACGGTGCCCTTGCGCGCGAGCACGTAGCCGGCTGCCTGCAGATGCGTGATGGCCTTGCTCAGGGGCGAGTCGCCGCACTGGAGGATGTCGCGGAGCGCCGGGAAGTCGAGCTCCATGCCGTCACCGAGCGCGGCCATGAGCGAGAACCGGATCGGTGAGGCGAAGTTGTCGTCCAGCTGCGTCCGCGGATGGGGCCTCGGGGGCGACTCAGCCACGGCTCGCCCGCCCGGGGATGAAGGACGCGACGATGACGAGCACCATCACGACCGCGCCGCCGACGACGCCCGCGAGCCCCCGATCACCGAGCGCTTCTCCGCCGAGCACGAGTGCCACGGGGACGCAGGCCGCCAGAAGGAAGGCCGTGACGTGCGGCCAGCGCCACGAGGCCCCGACGGCGGGCAGGCCCACGGGTGTGTTGAACACCACCAGCCAGGTGAACAGCGCCAGCATCACCAGGAGCGTGATCACGCTCCTGAGCACACCGTCGGGCGCTCCGGCGAGCATGGTCAGCACACCGAGCACGACGCCGACGAGAATGGTCCCCCACCGAAGGGCGGTGGGGAGCGCGAGGGGTGAAGGCCGCGGAGGTCGCGGATCACCGGCCGCGCGCACGAGCTGAACCGCGCCGTAACCTCCTATACCCACCAGGACCAAGCCCGCCGGGATGAGCACCATGCCGACGGGGAGCCTCGTATCCAACGCCACGAATCCGAACACGAGGACCGCGCCGACGAGAACGACGCCGCCACCCAGAAGAAGCGGCCACCGTGAAGCACTCCAGCGCCACTGCATCCCGTGGCGCTGAGCCATCCCGCTCGCCAGCTGCGCCCACACCAGGAACGTGAACAGGATCACCTGGGAGGCGAGGACGTCGTCCTGCCGGAGGACGAGCGCGAACGCGACGAGATACCCGGCCGTGACAGCCGCATTGACCATCTGGAGCCCGGCGAGCGCGCGTCGGTCGATGGCACGGTCCCGGCGCTCCACCACCGCATCCGCGGCCGCCAGATACTGGCGCGCGACGTCGGCATCGGGCGGATCGAGGGCATCCTGACCGGGAATCGGCTTCTGCTGCACGTCGAACCTCCTCCACTTTCCGTATGGAAAGCTTTCTACTTTCCTATCGGAAACCCGGGAGGGGGTCAACCCCTCGCTACATGACGAAGGCCGCCCCACACCGTGGGGCGGCCTTCTCAAGAATGTTCTGCGCGATTGTACGCAGGTCTGCAGTGCCTTAGCGGCGGAGTCCGAGACGCTCGATCAGCGAGCGGTAGCGCGCGATGTCGATGTCCTGGAGGTAGCCGAGCAGACGACGGCGCTGACCGACGAGCAGGAACAGCCCACGACGCGAGTGGTGGTCGTGCTTGTGCTCCTTGAGGTGCTCGGTGAGGTCCTTGATGCGCTGCGTCAGCATTGCGACCTGCACCTCGGGGGATCCGGTGTCACCGGGGTGCGTCGCGTACTCTTCGATGATCGCCTTCTTGACGTCTGCTTCCAGTGCCATAGATTCGATCCCCTCTCTGCTTGTTGCGCGGCGCCCGACGCCTGATACGTGGGCTCTCTTTATCCGCGGCCGATCAAACGGCAACCTGACGAGTCTACCAGCCGGCGACTGCCTCCGGCGCCACCGGCCGGGAGGGAGGCCCGCACGGTTCAACTAGGCTCGAAAGGTGCAGAAGAAGTTCGACGAGTGAGCGCCCGCCGCGGCCACCTGATCGACCTCTCCCCCCTGAGGTCCAGCCCGGCATTCGCCCGGATGTGGATCGGATCCACCCTCGCCGGCATCGGCGGCCAGCTCACCATCGTCACGGTGATGCTCCATGTGTTCGCACTGACGCAGAACACCTTCGCCGTCTCCATGATCGCGGTCGCCGGCCTCGTGCCGATGATCCTCGCCGGGTTGTACGGCGGCATGCTCGCCGACGCATTCGACCGACGCCGTGTGGCCCTGATCGCGGCGACGATCACCTTCGCATCCACCGCCCTGCTCGCGGCGCTCACATGGACGGGCATGGAGACGATCTGGTGGCTGTACGTCCTGAGCATGATCAACTCGGCCGCCAACTCGGTGGGCATGGCCACGCGCACCGCCATCGTGCCTCGCCTCATCCCTCGCGACAAGCTCGCGGCCGCATCCGCCCTCAACGGTGTGGCCTTCGGACTCACGGTGATGGCGGGGCCGGCGCTGGCCGGCCTACTCGTCGCCCTCACCGGCTACGGGTGGACCTACACGATCGACGTCGTGCTGATGCTGTCGATGTTCCTCGGGCTGTGGACGCTGCCGTCACTGAGGCCGGAGGGCGCGGTCGTCCGTCCGGGCCTCGAGTCGCTCGTCGACGGCTGGCGATTCCTGCGCAAGGCCGGCAACATCCGGATGCAGTACATCATCGACATCATCGCGATGACGTTCGGACAGCCTCTCGTGCTCTTCCCTGCGCTCGGCACGGTGCTCCTCGGTGGCGGTGCACTCACCACCGGTATCCTCACCGCCGCCGTCGCGGTCGGCACGTTCGCCTCGAGCCTGTTCTCGGGCCGCGTCGTGCAGTACCGCTGGCACGGCCGCGGCATCGCTCGGGCTGTGCAGGCGTACGGCGCGTCGATCCTGCTGTTCGGCCTGGTGCTGCTCATCGGAGCCTTCTCCGCGCCGGCGAGCGAGACCGCGCCGCACGTCGCGCTGATCGTCGCCGCGTGCGTCGCGCTCGCCCTGTCCGGCGCCTCGGACAACGTCAGCTCCATCTACCGCAACACGATGATGCAGGCAGCGGTGCCCGACGCGATGCGCGGACGCCTCCAGGGCCTGTTCATCGTCGTCGTCGCCGGGGGTCCGCGAGTCGGGGCTCTCTACGCCGGGACGCTCGCGACCCTGACCACCCTCTGGTTCCCGCCGCTTCTCGGCGGGGTCCTGGTCATCGCGCTCGTCGCCATGCTCGCGCGCCGCAGCCGTCGGTTCCACGACTACGACGCAGAGAACCCCGAGCCCTGACGGGCTCGGGGTTCTGGCGACCGCGCGAACGGGGTCAGTCCTGCTGCAGCGCGCCCTGCAGGTCGAGGCTGATCGTGACGTCCTTGCCGACGAGCACGCCGCCGGTCTCCAGCGCCGCGTTCCAGGTGAGGCCGAAGTCCTCACGGTTGATGACCGTCTTGGCCGAAGCGCCGGCCTTGTAGTTGCCGTACGGGTCGGTGCCGAAGCCACCGAAGTCGAGCTCGAAGCTGACCGGCTTGGTGATGCCGCGGATCGTGAGGTCTCCGTCGACGTACAGGTCATCGCCCTTGACACGCGCACCGGTGGAGACGAACTCCATGGTCGGGAAGTTCTCCGTGTCGAAGAAGTCGCCCGAGCGCAGGTGCGCATCGCGGCCCTCGTCGTTGGTGTCGATCGAGGTGACGTCGACCGTCGCCTCGACCTTGGCCTCGAGGGGGTTCTCCGGGGCCACGAGCGTCGCGCTCTTGACGCCGAACGTGCCGCGCACCTTTGAGATCATCATGTGGCGCACGCTGAAGGTGACCTCGCTGTGCGAAGGGTCCAGGACCCAGGTGCCGGGACGGTAGCCGGGGATGTCGATGCTGGTCATTGCTTCTCCTCTGGAGACTTCAGCCGCTGCTGCGGCAAGGGACAGGGGCCGCGTTGCCGCGACCACTGTGACAACTTACATTCAGTCGCATGTATTCCCCTGAATGGAGAATCACTTCCGGAACGCCACGAGGCGCCCCTTTCCCGAAGGAGAGGGGCGCCTCGTGGAGAAGATCGAAGTCAGCCGACGGCGACGAGATCGATGATGAAGATCAGCGTCTTGCCGGAGAGGAAGTGCCCTCCACCGGCCGGGCCGTACGCGAGGTGCGGGGGGATGATCAGCTCGCGGCGCCCGCCGACCTTCATGCCGGGGATTCCGTCCTGCCAGCCCTGGATCAGGCCGCGCAGGGGGAACTGGATGGTCTCGCCGCGACCCCAGGAGGAGTCGAACTCCTCGCCGGAGTCGAACTCCACACCGGCGTAGTGGACCGTCACCGTGTCGCCGGGCTTCGCCTCGGCGCCGTCACCCTCGATGATGTCGCGGATGACGAGGTCCGCCGGAGCGGGGGTGCTGGGGGCGTCGAACTCAGGCTTTGTGCGTTCAGTCATGTCTCCATCAAACCCGAGGCCGACGGACGGGGTCAACGCGCGCGCACCTGCTCACAGCGAACACCTCATGCACGCACCGTAGAACCTCGGCAAGACGCTCTTGACACCCGCACGGGGCCGGGTGCACCCTGTTTACAGATCAACTCAGCGCCCGGGAGACTCGCAGGCATCGCCGCAGCACCGGGCGCTGAGTCTTGCCGGGGGCGGGCCCCGCTGCCTCGCTGCGTGTCAGTAGGAGAGCAGAGCCGCCCTGGTAGCCCTGGTGCGGATCAGGAGAGCGCGCTCGTCGTCCACGGCCAGAGGATCCCGACCGGTGATCGCGCGCTGGCGCACGGCGGCGAGTGCGGTCGCGTCCTTGACGAACGCGCGCATCAGAGGCCGTCGGTCCCCGCGCAGCTGCGAGGCCCAGGCCAGTCCCACCTTTCGTCCGGCGGGGGTCGCGAGCATCGTGACCTCCTCGGGCGTGAACCACCCCGCGGCGGCGTAGTCCTCCAGGCGTGCTCTGGTGAGCCTGGCCTCCTCGCGACGCAGGGCGACGATGCACAGGATGAATCCGACGAACAGCGGCACCTGGAGGGTGAAGTAGAGCCCGAAGAAGTCCGCGAACGTCGCGGAGCCGTTCCAGAGCGCGTGCAGGAGGATCGCCCCGACCAGGCCCAGCGCCCCGGCGCCGAGCGCCGCCTGGGCCGAACCGTGCCGGCGGGCGACGAGACCGATCGCGAAGCCGGTGATCGCGGTGAACATGGCATGCGCGAAGGGCGAGAAGAGCCCACGCACCACGAACGTGACGGTGAGCTGTTCACCGCCGCCCTCGATCAGGCTCAACCCGAAGTACTGGATGTTCTCGGTGAACGCGAATCCCGCCCCGACCAGTGCGCCGTATACGATGCCGTCGACGGGGCCGTCGAAGGCCCGTCGGGCGAGCAGGAAGATGAGGAAGACGCCGAGCCCCTTCCAGAGCTCTTCCACGATGGGTGCCTGCACGACGGCGGTGAACTCCTCCGATCGAATGTCGAGCAGGAGGGTCAGTGCCGTGTCGACGAGAAGGGTGAGCCCGACCGCCGCCACCGCACCCCAGGCGATGGCGAACGCGACGAGTCGCTTGGGCTCGGGCTCCCACCGATCGATCAGGCGCACGCCGAGGAACACGATCGTCAGCGGAATGAGCGCGAGCACAAGGCCGACGACCGATGCGAAGGATCCGAGCGCCCAGACGAAATACCCCACGAGGGCGATCAGCAGGAACCCGAGTACTCCGAAGAGCCAGAGCGAAACCGTACGCCCCTTCCTGGTGGGCACGGGCAATGCGGGAAGAGACTCCGCCGGCGACGGGGCCACGGGAGCCGGTGGCGTGTACGGGGTCGGTTGCGCGAGAGACGAGGCGTACCCGGTGGAAGGCGCCCCGGTCGCAGGCGCAGGAAGGGGACTCGCGGGAGGCGCGGGCATGTAGGGCTGCCGCGACACCTGCGGCGATGCCGGCGGAGGGGCGTAGGGCGAGGGCTGCTGCGGCTGGGACGGTCCTCCGGAACTCATAGGCAAAGCTTATGGGCACAACGCAGACGGTCCGGATATGGCGACGCCCTCCACCCGGCGACCACCAGCCACCCGGTAGCGTAGAAGCATGCGGTTCGCTCACCTGCGCCGTCCTGACTCCCCTCTCGCGGTTCTCGCCGTGGTCGAGGGCTCGGACGCCATCCTCGTCTCTGACCTCCTGAACGACCCTCCTGCCACGCTGCAGCAGCTGATCGAGGGAGGAGACGACGCGCTCGAGGCCCTGCGCGCAGCGCTGGCGACCGGTTCCGCCCGGCGGCACCCTCTCGACGGCTGGGCGTTCGCCTCGGCCGTGCTCGCTCCCCCGGCCGTGCTGGCCGTCGGCCTCAACTACGCCGCGCATTCCAGCGAGCTGGGCCTGAAGACGGATGCCGCACCCACGGTGTTCACGCTCTGGCCGAACTCGCTCACCGGACACGAGCAGACCACGTCGTGGCCGCGCGCTCTCAGCGAAGCCGTCGACTACGAGGCCGAGCTCGGCGTGCTCATCGGCTCGCCCGCGAAGGACGTCGCCGAAGCCGACGCACTGTCGCACGTCTGGGGGTACACGGTGGTCAACGACATCACCGCGAGGAACATCCAGTTCTCCGAGGCGCAGTGGTCCCGCTGCAAGTCGTTCGACGGATTCACCCCGACCGGACCCTTCGCCGTGACCGCGGACGAGATCGCCGACCCGCAGGACCTCCACATCTGGACCGTCGTCGACGGTCACACCGTGCAGGATGCGAGCACCGACCAGATGGTGCGCTCGGTGGCGAAGCTGATCACGCACCTCTCGCAGTCGCTCACCCTGCTCCCCGGCACGCTCATCTCGACCGGCAGCCCCGGAGGTGCCGGCTACTCGCGCGACCCGCAGATCTTCCTCCGCGACCACTCCACCGTCACGGTCGGCATCGACGGCATCGGTGAACTCACCACCCACTGCCGGATCACCGACTGACCTCACCGGATACGAAGAGAGGGACGGATGCCGGAGCATCCGTCCCTCTCTTCGTATCCGCGTGATCAGATCTCGATCAGGTCCTCCGACGCGATCACCGGGATCGCCGCCGTGATGGTCTCGAGCCCGGACAGGCGTGCGGGCGAAAGCTGCTTGACGACCTCTTCGCGGGACATCAGGCCGGCTTCCACCACCAGATCGGCGACACTGCGGTTGGTCAACAGCGCGGTCTTCGCCAGGGCTGCCGCTGCTGCGTAGCCGATGAAGGGCGTCAGTGCGGTGATGACACCGACCGAGGCTCCCACCATCGCCCCCAGGCGGTCGCGGTTGGCGGTGATGCCGTCGACGCAGTTCACGCGCAGGGTCCACATGGCCTGACGCATCCAGGTGATCGACTGGAAGATCGAGTGCGCGATCACCGGCTCGAAGGCGTTCAGCTGCAGCTGCCCGGCTTCCGCCGCCATCGTCACCGTCATGTCGGCACCGGCCACGGCGAACGCCACCTGGTTCACGACCTCGGGGATGACCGGGTTGACCTTGCCGGGCATGATGCTGGAGCCCGCCTGCATGGCGGGGAGGTTGATCTCGCCGAAGCCCGCCTGGGGGCCCGAAGAGAGCAGCCGGAGGTCGTTGCAGATCTTCGACAGCTTCATCGCGTTGCGCTTGAGCGTCGAGGAGAACGACATGAACGATCCGGTGTCGCTGGTGGCCTCGACGAGGTCGCCGGCGGTGCGCAGGTCGAGTTCGGTGATCTCACGCAGGTGCTTGAGCACAGCGGGCGCGTAACCGGGGTGGGTCGTGATGCCGGTGCCGATAGCCGTGGCGCCCATGTTGATCTCGAACATCAGCGAGGCGTTCTCGGTGAGGCGCGTGTGGTCGTAGCCGAGCGTCGTGGCGAAGCCGTTGAACTCCTGGCCGAGCGTCATGGGCACGGCGTCCTGCAGCTGGGTGCGCCCGACCTTCAGAACGTCGTGGAACTCGCGCGACTTGCCCAGGAACGACAGCCGCAGCAGGTCGAGCTCTTCGAGCAGCGAGCGCAGCGTCAGCGAGAGGCCGATCTTCACTGCCGTCGGGTACACGTCGTTGGTGGACTGGCTGCGGTTGGTGTGATCGATCGGCGACAGGAAGGCGTAGTCGCCCTTCTCGCGGCCGGCCATCTCGAGCGCGATGTTGGTGATGACCTCGTTCGCGTTCATGTTGGTCGAGGTGCCGGCGCCGCCCTGGATGACACCGACCGTGAACTGCTCGTGGAACTCGCCGTCGATCACTCGCTGCGCGGCACGATCGATCAGGTCAGCGCGCTCGGGGTCGAGCACTCCGATCTCGCGGTTCGCGCGGGCGCTGGCCTGCTTGACCATCGCGAGGCCGACCACCAGGTCGGGATACACCGAGATGGGTCGCTTCGTGATCGGGAAGTTCGCGTCGGCGCGGGCGGTGTGGATCCCCCAGTACGCGTCGACGGGAATCTCCATGCTCCCGAGCGAATCGGTCTCGGTGCGGGTCGGGGTAGGCGCGGCAGAAGCCATGTCACATCCTCGTGGGTCGTGGCGGGTGAGAAGGGTGGGGGATGCCCCCAGTCTACGCCGCTCAGCGTCCGGGTTTGCGGGAGAAGGCCTCGAGTCGCCCTTCCGGGCTGAGCTTCGCCATGCGCTCCAGCCAGGCCTCGGAGAAGTAGTCGCCGGTCGGGGCCTCGGTCACCGGGACCACGGTGTGCGTGATCGTGTCGGGGTAGACGTGGACGATCTGGAAGGCCTGCGCGGCGTCCATGCCGTTGACCTCGGCCGACGGACGCGCGACGTTCATCGTGTAGCACGTCGCCGAGGCGACGCTCACGGGAACCCCGGCGAAAAGGCCGTGGGAGGAATAGTGCAGATGTCCGGCGAGGATGCCGCGCACATCGCTCCTCCGCACGATGTCTGCGAGCTCGTCCTGATGCCGCAGCTCCAGGATGTCGAACAGCGGCAGATGGCTCGGGATCGGCGGATGATGCATCGCCAGCAGCGTCCCGTGCGGGGCGGGCTCGGCGAGCACCTCCGCCAGCCAGGCGAGCTGACCGTCGTCGAGATCTCCGTGATGCCACCCCGGGACACTGGTGTCCAGCGCGATGAGTCGGAGGCCGTCGAGGTTCCAGACACCGGTCACCGGCTCCTCGGTCGGCGTCAGATCCAGCAGGCCCTCTCGCAGAGCCGGCCGCTCATCATGGTTGCCTGCCACCCAGATGACCGGGGCCCGCAGCGCCTCGGCCACCGGCTCGACCGCGGCCCGAAGGCGACGATAGGCATCGGGCTCCCCCAGGTCGGCCAAGTCCCCCGTGACGACGATGGCCGTGGGGTGCGGATGCACGGTGCGGATCGCCTCCAACGTGCGGGCGAAGTTCTCCTCGACGTCGTAGCGTCCGCCCAGCCGCACTCCCCCGGCGAGGAAATGCGGGTCGCTGACATGGATGAGCACGTGCGACGCGGGCTCGTGCCTGCCGAAGACGTAGGGAGTGCCGGTTCCTGCGGACATGACATCAGCCTATGGCCGCACCGGCCCCCGCACCGGGCCCCCGTTCCGCCGTCGTCAGTGACCGATGACGAGGAGCAGGATGCCGCTCACCACTGCGGCGGCGCAGAGCGCGAAGCAGCCGTAGGCCCCGACGAGGGCCAGCGACTTCTGCCCCTCGGTCAACGGACTCTTGCGCGCGGCCTTCGCCGCCTGCTTCTCGGCGCGCTTGAGCTCCTTCTCGGTGATCACCGTGATGGCGTCCGTGAACTCCGCCGGGCTCACCACCGGAGCCCGACCGCTGCGCACGAGCAGACGCAGACCCAGCGCGTAGAACGTGACGATGGCCGCGGCGCCGATGAGGGCTGCCGCGAAAACCTGGAGGAACGCGAACCAGTCGATCACGACGTTCATGCGGACTCCCCGTTCCGGTCGGCATCTGGCTTCTTCTTCGATGCCGCAGACTTGGACGCACCGGCGCCGGCCTTGGCCTCCGCCTTCTTCTTGGCCTTGGCCGCGGCATCCTTCTTCGCCTGCGCCTTCGCCTTCTCCCTGGCCTCGGCGCGAGCCCTGGCCTCAGCCTTGGCCTGCTCGATGCGCTGTTGACGACGCGTCGGCGGGGGCGTGTCGGGAAGCTCGATGGCCATGCCGGACTCGGCGACATCACTCATCGCGTTGGCGGGCGTGACGGCGTTGCGACGCGAGCGCATGTACAGACCGAGGATGATCAGGACCGCGATCACGGCGTCGATCGCGACGCCCCAGTTGCCCAGCCAGACCACGAGCAGCGCAGCGAGCGCTCCCACTCCACCGGCGGCGGGAAGCGTCAGCAGCCAGCCGATGCCGATGCGGCCGGCGGTCCGCCAGCGCACCGTGGACCCGCGGCGACCGAGGCCGGATCCGATGACCGATCCGGAGGCGACCTGCGTGGTCGAGAGCGCGAATCCGAGGGCGCTGGAGGCGAGGATGGTGGCGGCTGTCGAGCTCTCCGCCGCGAAGCCCTGTGCGGGCTTGACGTCGGTCAGGCCCTTGCCGAGGGTGCGGATGATGCGCCAGCCGCCCAGGTAGGTGCCGAGCGCGATCGTGAACGCACACGCGATGATGACCCACAGCTCGGGCTCGTGGTGAGCGCCGGACTGCCAGCCGATCGTGATCATCGCGAGGGTGATCACACCCATCGTCTTCTGGGCGTCGTTGGTGCCGTGAGCCAGCGCGACCAGCGAGGAGGTGAAGATCTGCCCCCACCGGAATCCGTCGCGACCGTCGGGCTTTCCGTCGTAGCGACGGGTGATCGAGTAGGCGATCTTCGTCGCGGCGAAGGCGATCAGGCCTGCCGTGACCGGAGCGATCAGCGCGGGGAGCACGATCTTGGAGAGCACCATGCCGAAGTCGATGCCGCCGATGCCTGCGCCGACGAGGGTGGCGCCGATGAGTCCACCGAAGAGCGCGTGCGACGAGCTCGAGGGAAGACCGAGAAGCCACGTGAGCATGTTCCAGGTGATCGCACCGATCAGACCGGCGAAGATCAACGACAGGAACAGATCCGCCCCGGCCTCGATGATCGCATCCTCACGGATGATCCCGCCGGAGATGGTCTTGGACACCTCGGTCGACAGGAAGGCGCCGACGAGGTTGAGAACGGCGGCGAGGAGGACGGCTGTCTTGGGCTTCAGCGCGCCGGTGGCGATCGGCGTCGCCATGGCGTTCGCCGTATCGTGAAAGCCGTTGGTGAAGTCGAAGAAGAGTGCCAGCGCGATGACAAGCACGACGATGAGGGCTGCGGTTTCCACCGTTCGCTTTCGGTCGTTTGAGGAAGAAGGAGATGTCGACGTGATCGACGTGATGAACGAAGAGTTCACCGTGGGTTTGACTTCCGTTAACCGGCCCCGGTAGATCCTCCCACCCTCCCCCGTGCCGGTCAACTCGACCTGGGATAGCGTGAGACGGTGACTGACGCTCCTACCGCCGACCGCCGCTCCTCCCTCCGCACCCACCACGGTGACACCTTCGACGATCCGTACGAATGGCTCCGCGCAAAGGAGTCGGCGGAGGTCGTGTCCCACCTCGAGGCCGAGAACGCCCACACGGATGCCGAGACGGCACACCTCGCCGCTCTGCGCGAGCGGCTCTTCGAAGAGATCAAGGGCCGCGTGCAGGAGACGGACCTCTCCGTTCCCACCCGCCGTGGCCACTGGTGGTACTACAGCCGCACCGAGGAGGGCGCGCAGTACGGCATCCATTGCCGCGCCGCGGCCGAGCCCGACGACTGGACTCCTCCGCGTCTCGAGCCCGGTGTCCCGGTTCCCGGCGAGGTCGTGCTCCTCGACGGCAACATCGAGGCGGAGGGGCACGAGTTCTTCTCGCTCGGAGCGTTCGACACGTCCGACGACGCCACGAAGCTGCTGTGGTCCACCGACTTCGAAGGTGACGAGCTGTACACCGTGCACGTGCGCGACCTCACCACCGGCACCACGCTCGACGACGAGATCCCGAACACGGGCGGCGCTTTCTTCACACCAGACGGTCGGGGTGTGATCTACACGACCCGCGACGAGGCGTGGAGGCCCGACACTTTGTGGCTGCACCGCCTCGGCACGCCCGTCACCGACGACGTGAAGCTCTTCCACGAGCCGGATGAGAAGTTCTGGCTCGGTGCCGGGATCACCCGTAGCCGCCGGTATCTGGTCATCGCGGTCGGTTCGAGCATCACGAGCGAGGAGTACCTCGTCGATCTGACGGGCGAGCTAACCGCGGAGCCGCAGCTCGTGTGGCCGCGTCGCGAAGGCGTGGAGTACTCGGTCGAGCATGCGGTCGTAGACGGCGAGGATCGCCTGCTCGTGCTGCACAACGACGGAGCGCTCGACTTCGAGCTCGTCTCGGTGTCAGCGTCCCAGCCGCAGGGCGAGCGACACGTGGTGCTCGCGCATGAGCAGGGCAGACGACTCCTCGGTGTCGATGCGTTCCGCGACTTCGCCACCGTGGAGTACCGCAGCGAGGGACTCGAGCGCGTCGGTCTGCTCGACTACGCCACGGATGCGGTCGATGAGCTGGTGTTCGACGAACCGCTCTACTCGGCCGGCGTGAGCGGGAACCCCGAGTGGCACTCGCCGTTCCTGCGTCTGGGATACACCTCTTTCGTGACGCCGGGGACCGTGTACGACCTCGACCTCGCGACCCGGGAGCTGGTGCTGCGCAAGCAGGTGCCGGTGCTGGGGGGCTACGACCCCGCCGACTACGGCCAGCGACGCGAGTGGGCGACCGCATCAGACGGCGTGCGCGTGCCGATCTCGCTCGTGTGGAAGCGCTCGTTCGGCGAACCAGGCGTCGAGCCGCGTCCGGTGCACCTGTACGGCTACGGATCGTACGAGCACTCGATCGATCCCGACTTCTCCGTGGCACGCCTTTCCGAACTCGACAGGGGTGTGATCTTCGCGGTCGCGCACGTGCGCGGAGGCGGCGAGATGGGCCGGCAGTGGTACGAGGACGGCAAGCTCCTGCACAAGCGCAACACGTTCACGGACTTCGTCTCCTGCGGCGAGCACCTGGTCGAGTCGGGTGTGACCACGCCGAGTCGGATGGTGGCCGAGGGCGGCAGCGCCGGCGGCCTGCTGATGGGCGCGGTGACGAACCTCGCGCCCGAGCTCTTCGCCGGCATCCTCGCCGGTGTGCCGTTCGTGGACGCCCTGACGACGATCCTCGATCCGTCGTTACCGCTGACCGTCATCGAATGGGACGAGTGGGGTGACCCGCTCCATGACCCGGACGTCTACGCCTACATGAAGTCGTACAGCCCCTACGAGAACGTCCGCGACGGCGTGGACTACCCGCGGATCCTCGCCGTGACGTCCCTGAACGACACGCGCGTGCTCTATGTGGAGCCCGCGAAGTGGGTCGCACGCCTGCGCGAGGCCGGGGCGAAGGACGTGCTCCTCAAGTGCGAGATGGTCGCCGGACACGGTGGGGTGAGCGGGCGCTACAACTCCTGGAAGGAGCGGGCGTTCGAACTCGCTTGGCTGCTGGACACTCTCGGCCTCGCCGAGGAGTGAATCGCTGAGGCTGAGCTCGTCCGCGAAGGGCGGACTCAGCCTCAGGCGGCTCAGCCGAAGAGCGCCGCCGCCTCGTCGTAGCGGTAGCGCGGGACCGTGTTCAGTTCGCCCAGTGCGTCGGCGAACGGCACCCGGACGATATCCGTGCCCTGCATGGCGACCATCTGGCCCCAGGCGCCGTCGACGATCGCGTCGGCAGCGTGCAGACCGAGTCGTGTCGCGAGCACGCGGTCGAACGCCGAGGGCGATCCGCCGCGCTGGATGTGACCGAGGATCGTCGCCCGCGTCTCGATGCCGGTGATGCGCTCGATCTCGGGCGCGAGCAGGTCGCCGATGCCGCCGAGGCGGGGGCGGTTGAAGGCGTCGAGGCCCTTGTCGCTGTAGGCCTCGTCCATTCCGAGGAGCTTGAACCCCTCGGAGACGACGACCAGAGGCGCGCGACCGCGATCATGCGCGCTGGTCACCAGCTCCGTGATCTCGTCGATCGACATCGGCACCTCGGGGATGCAGACGACGTGAGCTCCGGCAGCCATTCCGGCGTGCAGTGCGATCCAGCCGACGTGACGGCCCATGACCTCTGCGACCATGCAGCGCTGGTGCGAGTCGCCGGTCGTACGCAGTCGATCCATCGCATCCGTGGCGATGTTCACCGCGGTGTCGAAGCCGAACGAGTAGTCGGTCGCCTGCAGGTCGTTGTCGATCGTCTTGGGGACCCCGATGACCTTGATGCCGTCCTTGGCGAGACGGTCCGCTGCGGCCAGTGTGCCCTCACCACCGATCGCGATGATGCCGTCGATCTTGTGCCCGTAGAGGGTCTTGGCGATGTTGTCGGCTCCCCCACGCTCGCCCTCGTACGGGTTCGTGCGGCTGGTGCCGAGGATCGTGCCGCCGACCTTCGACAGCCCCTTCACCTCGTGTCGGGTCAGCGGCATGAAGTCACCGTCGACCAGGCCCCGCCATCCGTCGCGGATGCCGACGAACTCGAGGTCGTATGAGGTCGTGCCCTTGAGCACGATGCCGCGGATGACCGCGTTGAGGCCGGGGCAGTCGCCGCCGCTCGTCAGGATGCCGATCTTCATGCTGGTGCCTTCAGACGTTCGGGAGATGGGGGGAACAGGCGACGCTGCCTTCGATCGACACTAGCGCCCCGGCACGCTCGGGCGCCATTCGGGAGCGGCGAAAAACGTCGATCTTGACGACCCGATTCACCGATATCGTCGAACTTCCCGGTCTCGAGTGTTCTCGCACCGGATCCGACGTTAAGAACGGTGATTCTTGACGCCTATGCTCCGCCCAGCGCCTGTCGCAGCAGGTGCATGAGTGCCGCCAGCTGCACCGGCTCTGCGGCCGACTCCTCGACCGCTTCACCGTCGAGAGCGCGCGCCGCGAGCCCTTGCTTCTGGTCGATCAGCTCCGCGATCTTCGTGTCGATCGTGTGCGCGGCGATGATCCGCCACGCGGTGACCGGCTCGCCCTGGCCGATGCGGTGCACACGGTCGATCGCCTGCGTCTGCTCGGCGGCCGTCCACGACAGCTCGGCGAGCACGACGTTCGACGCGGCCTGGAGGTTGAGCCCGACGCCTGCCGCGGTGAGCGAGCAGACGGCGATGCCGACCTCGGGGTCGCCGTTGAAATCGTCGATGGCCTGCTGCCGGACCGTGGAGGTCTGGTCGCCACGGATCGACACCGAGCGGATGCCTGCCGCGGCGAAGTGCGCCTCGGCCTGGTCCATGACGTCGATGTGCTTCGCGAAGAACACGACCTTGCCGACCGAGCGCTGCAGTTGAGCGGCATAGTCTGCAGCCAGCGGCGCCTTGGCCTGACCGATGCGACGGACCATGGTGAAGACGTTGTCTCCCCCGGTGCCGGCGGCCTTGGACTCCTCGAGCTCGTTCTGGGCGACCAGCCGCACGATGTCCTCGTCGATCTCTCCCGACGCGAGCCCACGGTCTCCGCGAGCCTCGATGATACGGCGGTAGCGAGCGGCGAGCCGCTCCCCCAGCTCGCGCTCGGCCTGGCGGATGCTGCGCCCGAACTCGTCGTCGAGCTGCACCGGCAGATCGGCGATCAGCTTGTCCGGGAGATCGGCGGCGACGTCCTTCTTCTTGCGACGGACGATCCCCATGGAGATCACCGCATCGCGGGCCTCGGGATAGAACGCCTTGTCTGCCGGGGTGAACCCTGTGGCGTCGAGCTTCTCCATGAGCTCAGGGCCCGGCTTCTCACCGGTGGTCCAGCCGAGGAAGCGCCAGATCGCGTCGAAGTCCTCGACGTCGTTGATCAGCGGCGTACCGGTAAGGGCGAGCATCAGAGGATCGTGCCCCGGAGTGCGCTCGCGCACCTGGGCGGCCAGCGACAGCACGTTCTGCGACCGCTGCGAGGAGAGGTTCTTGATGAAGTGCGCCTCGTCGACGACCATCCCGCGCAGGCCGATGGAGGCGAGCCACGACATGTGCCGGTCGAGGATCTCGTAGTTCACGATGAACACGTCGGCGAACGCGTCGATGTCATCGCCGTCGCCCTGGATCACCGTCGCCCGGCGCTGGGGCGTCCAGCGCTCGACCTCGCGCGCCCAGTTCATCTTCACGACGTTGGGCACGACCACCAGCAGCGGATATGCACCCGCGACGGAAGCGGCGAGAACCGACTGCGCGGTCTTGCCGAGACCGGGCTCGTCGGCGAGAAGGAAGCTGCGGTGTCCGGCCTTGACGGCCTCGAGGAACCGGGACTGATGCACCATGACCTCGAGGCCCTTGGGCGAGATGTGGTCGAATTCCGGCGCCGGCGGCAGATCCATCGACGCGGCGGACCCACCGGCCCCGGTCTCGAAAGCCTTGTACAGCGGACCCATGAGCTCCCAGCCGTCGAGACGGCGGCGCGGCGTGGCCGTCGAACGCGGCGTCAGGTCGGGAGCGAGGAAGGGGTTGGCCAACTGTCGCGCCTCGACGGACGGCGGGGTGACCTGGCGCTCCGCGATCGCTGCGGGGATCGCGGAGATCTGCACCGGTGCGGCATCGGCGATGATGAGCTCTTCCGGGGCGAGTTCGGCTCCGGATTCGAGCAGCCAGTCCCGGCGCATGCGCTTGGCCACCGGCGATGTCGCCTGGTCGGCTTCCAGGAGCTGGATCAGTGAGGTGTCACGGGCGGCCGTCTTCGCGAGGATCGTGGCCACGCCGTCGAGCCGCTTCAGCAACTCGGCGCGTGCGGGATCGCCGATCTCGGCATCCGCCTTCACCCTGGCGCGCTCTTCGCGCACCAGGAAGGCGATCACCTGGAACTTCACTCGATTCGTGGGACCGAGCTTCCCTCGCTGCGACTTCGCCTCGATCTCGCGCACCTTGCGCGCGAGGATCGGGATGAGGGGTGCCTCATCGTCGCGACGGGACGTCTTCTTGCGCCGCGTGGCGGCGGTTGCCGTAGTCGGCATGCTCCTCCTGAGCGTGAAGGCTCCGGCTTCCCCAGGAAACCATGAGCCGTTCTCGTTGTCCGCGTGTGGCGTGAGCCAGGACCGTACGAACAGTGGATCTTCTTCCCGCCGGGGAACGCGAGAGTCGCGAAGTTCGGCGGGAGCCGATGATCATTCTATGCCATCTCGCTCGCTCAGCGGAGATCGCCCACGCCGAGCCGTCCATCCCGCACGGTCGAACCGGCGATCCGCTCTCGGCTAGGACGAGAGCCCGAGAGCCCGCGCCGCATCCGTGACATCGGCACCCATCTGCACCATCAGCTTGTCGATGCCCTCGAAGGCCACCATGCCCCGCAGCCGCTCCACGAACTCGACCGTGACGTCGTGCCCGTAGAGGTCGAGACCCGTCTCTCCCAGCACGTGAGCCTCGACCTGTCGCACGAGGACGTCGTCGAAGGTGGGATTGGTCCCGACGGAGATCGCCGACGGATGCCGGATCCCGGTGTCGTGGTCGACCAGCCAGCCCGCGTACACGCCGTCCGCCGGCACGAACGCATCGACGATGGTCGAGAGGTTCGCCGTGGGGAACCCGAGTTCCCGCCCGCGCTTGAGTCCGTGCACGACGACTCCGCGCACATCGGGATGGCGTCCGAGCACGGTCGTCGCCGCAGCGACGTCGCCCTCCATCAGCAGCTCGCGGATCCAGCTCGACGACACGCGTCGCGTGGAGCCGGGGAGGTACACGTCGTCGATGACCTCGACCGAGAAGCCGTGACGAGGACCGAGCTCGCGCAGAAGCTCGGGGGTACCGGCTCCCCGAGCGCCGAAACGGAAGTCCTGCCCGACGAGGACCGTGGAGACCCGAAGGGCTCCGACGAGGATGTCGACGACGAAGTCCTCAGCGCTGCGGGCGGCGAGTTCCTCGTCGAACGTGAGCACCAGAGTGGCGTCGAGCCCGAGCTCGCCCAGGAGGTCGAGCTTGCGCTCGACCGTGACGACATTCTCCGGGCAGCGGTCGGGGCGGATCACGGCCAGCGGGTTGCGGTCGAACGTGACGGCGACCGACCGGCTGCCCGTCGCTGCAGCCGCTTCCTCGAGGCGCTCGATCACGGCTCGGTGGCCGGCATGGACGCCGTCGAACTTGCCGATCGCGACCGCGCTCGGTCCGAAGTCGTCCGGCACCTCTTCCGGGCTGCGGAAGACGATCACGCGCCGACCTCGACCGGACGCACGACGTCGGCCGGGCGGTGCGTGCGCAGCCACCAGATGCCGAAGAGGGGCAGAACCAGCGGAATGAACAGGTAACCGCGCCCGAACAGCGACCACACGGTCTCATGCTGGAACAGGTCGGGCATCAGAAGGCTCAGCACCCCCACCACGAGGACGCCGGTGAGCTCGAAGACGATCGCGACCCAAGCGACCGAGTACCAGCCGCGGCGGCGGGCCAGGACGAGGGCGAGTGTGGCGAGGATGTACACGACGGCGGCGAGTGCGGAGAGCGCGTACGCCAGCGGCGCCTCGTCGAAGCGACGGACGATCTGCACGAAGCTGCGTCCGGTCGCGGCCAGCGCCATCACGGCATAGACGATCACGAGGACGCGACCGATTCCGGTCATCCGAGAGGAGGGGGCGGTGGAGCTCATAGCGCATTCCATCCTAGAGCCGCAGGAGAGGTCGGGTCTGCGCTCCGACCCGCCGCGTCACGCGATCTGGACGGACCAGATGACCTGCATACGCCACAGCATCACCGCGATCGCGAGCGCCGCCACCCCGAGGATCACCGTGCTCCAGCGACTGCGCTCCATGAGCGCCCACAGCACCGCGCCGACGGGCAGGAGCACCGCGGAGACCAGGTAGACCCAGTACTCGAGCAGGTCTCCGGTCGGAGGGTTCCCGGTCAGCGGCGCAACGATGGCGACGATCACCTGCACGATGAGCAGCACCTCGACGAGGGCGAGGGCGCCGACGCTGAAGTCGCTCGGCCGTTTGCCGATCAGACCCGCGACGAGACAGAAGATGCCGGCGGCGACGGCGATGACGATCTGCGCGATCGTGAGCCACAGGATCATCGGTCGCCCTCCGGCATGTTCATGGCGCTCTTGAGGTCGGCACCGCGCTTCTCGACGATGCCGATCAGGAGCCCCTCCGGGTCGATCGCTGCACCGATCGTCTCTTCGAGGCGCGCGGCCTGGCCGCTCAGCCGCTTGCCGTGACGGAGGTCGCGTGCCTCGTCACCGGACATCTCCAGCACGGGGAGGATCCTGCCGGCCGCCTCGCCCGGGGTCAGAGTCGTGGCGCCCTCCAGCGCGTCGAGACCGACCGCATCGGACACATCGAACGGACCGACCCGCGTGCGGCGCAGCGCGGTGAGGTGACCGCCGACGCCGAGCGAGGCCCCGAGATCGCGGGCGAGGGAGCGGATGTACGTTCCGGACGAGCAGTCGACGACGACGTCGAGATCGAGATGGCCGTCACCTCGCCTGGTTGCGAGCAGGTCGAAGCGCGACACGACGACATCGCGTGCGGCGAGCACGACCTCTTCGCCGGCGCGCACGCGCTCATAAGCGCGACGACCGTCCACCTTGATCGCCGAGACGGCGCTGGGAACCTGGGAGATCTCACCCGTGAGCTGCGTGATGCCGGCCGACACCGCCTCATCGGTCACCGCGTCCCACGCTTCGGGCGCGGCCGTGGTGAGGATCTCCCCTTCCGCATCGTCCGTGCCCGTCGTCTGGCCGAGACGGATCGTCGCCACGTAGGTCTTGTCCGCACCGACGATGTAGGTCAGGAGCCTGGTCGCGCCTTCGATGCCGATCACCAGCAGTCCGGTCGCCATCGGGTCGAGTGTTCCGGCGTGCCCCACCTTGCGGGTGCCGAACGCGCGTCGCGTGCGGGCGACGACGTCGTGACTGGTCAGCCCTGCGGGCTTGTCGACGAGGAGGATGCCGGGCGAGACCATCCCCCCAGCCTACCGAGCGCGCGAGCGGGATCTGCGCGTGCGGATGCCCGGTGGCTCCCCTCTCCTGGCCGTCGATCCGCTCGCATAGGCTGGACGGGTGCCTCTCCCACCGGCCTCTCTCGAGCTGATGTCACCCCTGCCGACGTGGTATCGAGCGACCGCTCGCGACCTGCCGTGGCGTCGACCTTCCTTCCATGACGAGTTCGGCGCCTGGGGCGTCCTGGTGAGCGAGTTCATGTTGCAGCAGACGCCCGTGACGAGAGTCATCCCTCACCTCGAGGCGTGGTTGGAGCGGTGGCCGACGCCCTCGGAGATGGCCACCGCATCGACAGCGGACGTCGTGCAGCAGTGGGCGAACCTGGGATATCCCCGGCGCGCGCTGTGGTTGCACCGTGCCGCGGTCGAGATCACCGAGCGGCACGGGGGGATCGTTCCGCGAGAAGTGGACGCCCTGCTGGCCCTTTCCGGTATCGGTGACTACACCGCTCGCGCCGTCGCGGTGTTCGCCTACGGCGACCGGCATCCCGTGGTCGACACGAACACCCGACGGGTGCTCGCGCGCGCCGTCGAGGGCAGGGCGCAGCCGGGACCCCCTTCGCGCCGGGACCTCGACCTGATGGCCGACCTGCTGCCGGACGATGTCGCCGAAGCTGCGGTGTTCAATGCCGCAGCGATGGAGCTCGGCGCCACGGTGTGCACGTCCCGGGCGCCGCGGTGCGAGCTGTGCCCTCTCGCCGGCAGCTGCGCATGGCTGGCCGCCGGGAGACCGGACACGGGTGATGAGCGCCGACGCCAGGCCGCATACGAGGGGTCCGACCGACAGGCCCGCGGCGCGGTGCTGAAGCTGCTGCGGAACATCGACCCAGACGCCGTCCCGCTCGACGCCGTCCTGCCGGACTGGCCCGATCCCGGGCAGCGTGATCGGGCTATCGACTCGCTCATCGCCGACGGACTCGCCGAAGCCGATGGGGTCTCTCTGTTCCTGCCGCGGTGACGACGACCGGCTCAGGCGCGACGGCTCAGAGGTGCTGCTCTGTGCGGTGGGCGAGCACAGTCAGCTCGACCCGGCTCCGCACGCCGAGCTTGGTGAAGACCCGCCCGAGGTGGACTTCGACGGTGCGGACGGAGACGTTCAAGGCTTCGCTGATCTCGCGGTTCGCCGCACCGCCGACCGCGCGCATCGCCACCTCCAGCTCGCGCGCCGTGAGCTGAGGCGACCAGGCCGCGCGGCACGCGGAGAGAGCGCCGACCGAGGAGACGATGCTCCCCTCTCTCGCATCGAGCCGATCCAGTCTGCCGCGCACCGCCCTCGCCCACGCCGTCGCACCCGAGAGCTCGAACAGCCGTTCGGCGTACTGGAGGTGGATCCTCGCCGAGGAGTGATCGTCGCGAATCGCATGCTGTGTTCCGAGCATCGTCTCCACTCGCGCCCTGGCGAACGGCGAGGTCAATGTGCGTGCGATGTCGCGGACCTCATCGCTCTCGGCACGCCACCGCCCGTCGCCTGCCGTCGCGACACGGACCCGCAGGCGCTGGGCGAGCGCGATCTCCGGAGGCTCGATGGACGCCTCCGTCGTGGTGCGACCGGCAGAGATGAAGGCCAACTCGTCCAAACCCGGTACCGCCATCGTGGTCTGCGGCCCACCGAGATCGGACCACAGCCGAACCGTGGCGGCGGCATCGTCGAACGAGCCGGCGAGGAATGACTGGATGCCGCGGTCCACGAGGAGGTCGATCTTCGCTCCCCCGGGCAGGGCGACGGTGAGTGATCGGGCGAAGGGTCCCAGCTCGCCGAGCACCGCCAGATCGAGGCGTCTGGCGAGCACCACTCCCAATCCGGCGAACGGCATCGCGATCGGAAAGGAGAGCGCCGCCTGGATCAGCCGGTCCCGCGCGACACCGATGTCACCCCGCCACACGAGCAGCAGTACCTCGACGACGGCGCGATACGCCTGAACGACCGGGCTGTGCTCGTATCCCGGCACGAACGGGTCGGGCTCGCCGGACAACGCAGATTCGTCGGTCGCGATGAGACGCAGCGCCAGATCGACGTCCCCCTCCAGGGCGGCGCGCAGCGTGCGCAGCATCCCGCCGCTCACCGGGCCGGACCCCGCGACTTCTTCGATGTCGCGGTCCCCGACGAGAAGCCAGCTCAGCGCCACCACGGGATCCCTCAGCTCATGCTCGGCACCGATCCGGGATGCGCCGTCGCGGAGCGCGTCGAGCCACGTGCGCATACCGCGACGGTCGCCGCGTTCGGCGCAGAGTATCGCGGCGAGGGCGGCCGCCCTGGTCCAGTGATGCCAGTCGTCCTCGTCAGGTGTCTCCGGCCGCAGCGACGTCGGATCGACCTCGGGAACAGCACCCTGCACGACGGTCTGGGCGACGATCAGCGCCCCCAGACCTGCCAACCGGTATCGCTCGGTACCGTGCGGGTGCAGGGCCCCCAGCCACGCGGCCGCCTCCGCAGCGAACCCGGCGCCCACCGCCGACGCGCCGGCGACGAGGCGCGCCTCGTCCTGGTCTTCGCCCACCGCATGCTCGCAGGCCTCCCTGGCGAGCAGCAACGCACGATCCGGGTACCCCGCCTCGCTGAGCTCCCTGGCGATGAGGGTGAGTTCCGGCGCGGCGGTCGGCTCTGCCTCGAGCGACGCCCGCGCCCGATGCCAGTCCGCGCTCACTCGTTCGCCGCGACGGCGGAAGACCGCGCTCAGTCGCCCGTGCACCGCCGCCGTCTCTGCCGCACTGGTGGTCGCCCGCAGCCAGATCGCCAGTCGGGCGTCGATGAAGCGCATCCGACCGGCGTGCACGGCGAGGTGCGCACCGACGCGGGCGGAGGTGACCTCGGCCGCCGAGCGCCCGTCGAATTCGAGAATCGGATCGAGAGCATCGTCCAGGCACACCGCGAGTGCGAGAAGCAGCCTGCGATCGCGTTCGTCGAATGCCACTCCCTCGAACCTCTGCGCGATCGCAGGCACCAGCGGCAGGGGCGTCGGCGCCGGGCGCAGACCGTGTCGTTGATCCGGCGTCAACCGCTGGACGACCTCACGGATCGTCGCCGCGTCCGCGTCCAGATCATCGGCGAGGCGAGCGAGCACGTGGGGCGCGCAACCGAGATCCTGCTCGAGCAGCTCCTCCAGGAGGAGCCCGACGGCAGCGGGCGCGATAAACGGCCCCCCAGACGTGTTCGCACCCTCGATGCCGATCCCCCTCAGCTTCGCGGGACGCCGTCCCGCGAAGCCGAGCGTATCAAACGGCGCTTACTCCGCGTCGTCGTCGGTACGGTACGGGTCGGCGTCGCCGGCGTGGGAAGCCGAGGACGCGAGCTTGGCGACGTCGGCATCACGCTGCTGCGCTTCACGCAGCAGCGCGCCGATGTGGTCGGCGTTCTCCGGAAGCGCGTCGGGAATGAACTCGAGGGTCGGCACGAGCCTGGTGCTCAGCTGCCGTCCGACCTCGCTGCGCAGCATTCCGGTCGCCGAGGTGAGCGCCGCACCGCTGGAGATGCGCTCCTCCTCCGTGCCCAGCACCGTGTAGAACACCGATGCGTGCTGGAGGTCGCCGCTCACGCGGACGTCGGTGATGGTGACGAAGCCGAGGCGCGGATCGCGCAGCCCCTTCTCCAGCCGTTCGGCGAGGATCACGCGGATTCGATCCGCGAGACGGGCCTGTCTTTCGCCTGCCATTGTTCTCTCCCTGTCCAGGAACCCTCAGGGCGTCCCCCGTCTCCGTGCTCCGGAAGGAGCAGGAGAGGGAGACGCCCGAAGGTGTTTCGAATTGATCAGCCGCGAGGCTTCTCGACGAGCTCGGTCGTCTCGATCTCATCACCGATCTGGATGTCGTTGTACTTTCCGAGTCCGATACCGGCCTCGTAGTCCGTACGGACCTCGGTGACATCGTCCTTGAAGCGACGCAGCGACTCGATGGCAAGGCCATCGGCCAGCACGACGCCGTCGCGGATGACGCGGGCCTTGGCGTTGCGCGTGATCGTTCCCGATCGCACGATGACACCGGCGATGTTGCCGAACTTCGAGGAGCGGAACACCTCGCGGATCTCGGCCACACCCGACTGGATCTCTTCGTACTCCGGCTTGAGCATGCCCTTGAGCGAGCTCTCGATCTCGTCGATCGCGTTGTAGATGACGGAGTAGAAGCGGATGTCCACGCCTTCACGGGCGGCACGCTCGCGTGCCTTCGTGTCGGGGCGCACGTTGAAGCCCACGATGATCGCGTTGTCGATCGTCGCCAGGTTCACGTCGGACTCGGTGATCGCACCGACACCGCGGTGGATGATGCGCAGCTGCACCGAATCATCGACCTCGATCTTGAGCAGCGACTCCTCCAGGGCCTCGACAGCACCGGAGACGTCACCCTTGATGATGAGGTTGAGCGACTCGACCTTGCCGTCTTCGAGAGCACGGGTGAAGTCCTCGAGCGAGATGCGCTTGCGGGCCTTGGCCAGCTGGGCGTTGCGCTCGACTGCTTCACGCTTCTCAGCGATCTGGCGGGCCATGCGGTCTTCCTCGGTGACGATGAAGACGTCACCGGCACGGGGCACCGAGTTCA
The DNA here is from genome assembly GCF_001426835.1 of Microbacterium sp. Root1433D1. NCBI lineage: Bacteria > Bacillati > Actinomycetota > Actinomycetes > Micrococcales > Microbacteriaceae > Microbacterium > Microbacterium sp. Root1433D1. The sequence continues at coordinate 878,141 of NZ_LMFN01000002.1, forward strand.
GACCCTGCACCTGCACCGGACGCGACGGGTAGGCCTCGAGGACCTGCTCGCCGTTCTCATCCGCCATGGCACGCACGCGGCCATAGGCGGTGCCTGCGACGATCGCGTCACCGATCCGGAGCGTTCCGGACTGGATCAGCACCGTGGCGACCGAACCGCGGCCCTTGTCGAGCTTCGCCTCGATGGCGACACCGCGAGCACCCTTGTTCGGGTTGGCGGTGAGGTCGAGACCAGCGTCGGCGGTGAGCAACACGGCATCCAGCAGTTCCTGGATACCGGTGCCGGCACGAGCGGACACGTCGACGAACATGACGTCGCCACCGAACTCCTCGGCGACCAGGCCGTACTCGGTCAGCTGCTGACGCACCTTCGAGGGGTTGGCGTCGGGCTTGTCGACCTTGTTCACCGCGACCACGATCGGCACGTTCGCCGCCTGCGCGTGGTTCAGCGCCTCGACCGTCTGCGGCATGATGCCGTCGTCGGCTGCGACCACGAGGATCGCGAGGTCGGTGACCTGCGCACCACGGGCACGCATGGCGGTGAACGCCTCGTGACCCGGGGTGTCGATGAACGTGATGGCGCGCTCGATGCCCTCGTGCTCGGTCCAGACCTGGTAGGCACCGATGTGCTGGGTGATGCCGCCGGCTTCGCCCTCGATGACGTTGGTCTGACGGATCGCGTCGAGCAGTCGCGTCTTACCGTGGTCGACGTGACCCATGACGGTGACGACCGGGGGACGGATCTCGAGGTCGTCTTCGCTCTCGGCTTCCAGCTCGGCCTCGAGGTCGAGACCGAAGCCCTCGAGTAGCTCCTTGTCCTCATCCTCGGGCGAGACCATCTGGATCTTGTAGCCGAGCTCGGCACCGAGGACCTCGAACGTCGCCTCGTCCAGCGACTCGGTGGCCGTGGCCATCTCGCCGAGGTTGAAGAGGATCGTCACGAGGGTTCCGGGCTGCACCGTGTAGCCGGTCAGCGTCTCGATCTTGTCGGCGAAGTCCGCGATCGATGCGCCGCGACGCATGCGGATGATCTCTCCGTTACCGCGGGTGACGTTGACGCCACCGACGACCGGAGCACTCCGCATCTCGAACTCTTGCCGCTTCGCCCGCCGCGACTTGCGCTGCTTGCTCTTGCCGCCGCCCTTACCGAAGGCACCTGCGGTACCACCGCCGGGGCCGCGGCCACGACCGCCGCCGCCACCAGGACGACCGGCGAAGCCGCCGCCGCCACCGGGACGTGCTCCGGGACCACCGGCACCGCCGGGTCCACCGGCACCGCCGGGGCGACCGGGGCCGCCGGGACGCTGCTGGAACGGAGCACCGGGACGACCGCCCTGGCCACCGCGAGGTGCACCGGGACGAGGCGAGCCGGGACGCGGTGCACCCGGACGGGGTGCGCCGGGACGCGGAGCCTGCGGACGGGGGATGTTGCCAGGCGTCGGACGCTGGCCCATGCCCTGCGCGGACGCGAAGGGGTTGTTGCCCGGACGGGGACCGGCCGGACGCTGGCCCATGCCCTGCGCGGAGGAGAAGGGGTTGTTGCCCGGACGCGGAGCGCCAGGGGTGGGTGCGCCGCCTTCAGCGGGCGCGGATGCCTCCGGGGCTGCCGGCGCAGGAGCCTCTGCCGCGGGGGCAGGAGCGGGCGCGGCAGGCGCGGGCGCCGCGGGGGCCGGAGCCTCCGGGGCAGGCTTGGGACCGGGCTTCGGACCCGGGGTCGGCGCCGGCTTGGCAGCGGAGCCCGTACCGGGCTTCGCCGCGGACGCCGCGGCAGGCTTCGCCGCAGGAGCGGCGGGGGCTGCGCCCTTGAGCGAGCTGTCGGCCTCGATCGCCGCGCGCAGCTTGCGCGCCACCGGCGGTTCGATGGTCGAAGACGGGCTCTTCACGAACTCGCCGAGTTCCTTGAGCTTTGCAAGTGCGATCTTGCTGTCGACGCCGAGTTCGGCGGCGATCTCATGTACGCGTGGTTTACCAGCCACAATTCTCCTGTCTGAGTCGGTCCACCCAGACAGGGCAGACCACTAGTCGCGGACGGGTCTCATTTCGAGCCGTTCACTTTGTTTCCATAGCTGTTCAGCCTTTGTTTCTTGGTGGGTGCTGTTCGAAGGTCCGTGTGTCCAGCTGAGTGGTCACACGCAGTGCTCGTCCGAAAGCTCGTCGCCGCAGAGCGGCCTGGATGCAATCAGGTGTCGGATGCACCCACGCGCCGCGCCCCGGCAGGACAGCACTCTCATCGGGGATGAGGGTGTCGTTCTGGGCCACCACCCGAAGAAGGGCGGAGCGGGGAGCACGCGTGCGACAACCGACGCACGTTCGTACGGGTTCCATCTTACACCTGCGTTTCACCCCGCCTCGCCCGTTCCCGGGCGCGGCGGAAGGCCGAAGGGGATCAGTCGAGGACGCTGTCCGGCTGGATGTCGATCTTCGCACCGGTGAGCTTGGCGGCCAGACGCGCGTTCTGACCCTCCTTGCCGATCGCCAGCGACAGCTGGTAGTCGGGCACCAGGGCGCGGACGGCCTTGGTGCCGGCATCGAGCACGAAGGAGCTCGTGACCTTCGCCGGCGAGAGGGCGTGGGCGACGAAGGTCGGCAGATCGGCGTCGTAGTCGACGATGTCGATCTTCTCCCCCGCGAGCTCCTCGGTCACGGCGCGCACGCGACGACCCATCTCGCCGATGCAGGCGCCCTTGGCGTTGATCGACGGGTCGTTCGCCTTGACCGCGATCTTCGTGCGGTGGCCGGCCTCGCGGGCGAGCGCGACGATCTCGACCAGTCCCGCCGCGATCTCCGGCACCTCGAGCGCGAAGAGCTTGCGCACGAGCCCCGGGTGGGTGCGGGAGACGGTGATCTGCGGACCCTTGAGTCCCTTGGCGACGCTCGTGACGTACACGCGCAGGCGTGAACCGTGGGTGTACTCCTCGCCCGGCACCTGCTCCTCGGGGGGCAGGATCGCCTCGACGGCTCCGAGATCGACGTGGATCATGCGAGGGTTCGGGCCCTGCTGGATCACGCCGGCGACGATGTCGCCCTCTTTGTCCTTGAAGTCACCGAGCACGACGTCATCCGCGATGTCGCGCAGACGCTGGCTGATGACCTGCTTGGCGGCGAAGGCCGCGATACGCCCGAAATCGTCCGGCGTGGCGTCCTCTTCGCCGATGATCGCGCCCTCTTCGTCCTTGACGACCTGCAGCACGGCGACGTGGCCGGTCTTGCGGTCGAGGTCGACGCGAACGCCCTCGGGCGTGACGCCGTCGGCGGCGACGTGCTTGGAGTACGCGGTCAGGATCGCCTGCTCGATGATGGCGACGAGTTCTTCGAAGGGGATCGCCTTCTCCTTCTCGATCCCTCGCAGCAGACTCAGTTCGATGTCCATGACGGCCTCTCTATTCAGCTCTCGTCGCGCCTGTTCGCACGCGCGACATCCGTACCACGATACCCTGTGCCCACCGGCTCCCGCACGGCGGCGGCGGCGTCGGGATACACGAGCCGCTCGAGGAGGAGCACGTGAGCACATTCGACACGATCGTGATCGGCGCCGGGATGTCGGGGCTCACGAGCGCCCGGATGCTCGCCGACGCGGGCCAGAGCGTCGTGGTCCTGGAAGGACGCGACCGCATCGGCGGTCGGATGCACACCGACCGCGGTGCCGGATTCCCGGTCGACCTCGGCGCGTCGTGGATCCATGGGATCGAGGACTCGCCTCTGTGGAACCTCGTCCACGCGCTGAGGATCCCGGCGATCGAATACACCGTGGGGAGCTTCCAGGTGGGCGGGCGCCCGATCGAGAACTTCGACGGCGACGGGCATCCGATGGACGAGGCGGCCACCGCGCAGTGGATCGCCGACGTCGACATGGCCGATCGTCTGCTCGTGGAGGAGATCGCCGCCTCCTCCCCCGGCGACACCTACCTGGATGTGACCGAGCGTGCCCTCGACCGGTCGGGATTCGCTCCGGAGCGCATCGACGACATCCGCGAGTTCTTCCGCCATCGGGTCGAGGAGCAGTGCGGGGCCTGGATCGGCGACCTCGACGCCCATGGCCTCGACGAGGACGCGATCGAGGGCGACGAGGTGATCTTCCCCCGCGGGTACGACGAGCTGCCCCGACGCATCGGCTCCGGCCTCGATGTGCGCCTGGAGACGGTCGTGACGCGGGTGAGCCGGTCGGGCGACGGCGTCGTCGTGCACGCGGGCGAGACGCGGTACCGGGCCGCCAGGGCGATCGTGACCGTGCCCCTCGGGGTGCTCAAGGCGGGGACGATCGCGTTCGAGCCGGCACTGCCCGACGCGGTCGCAGGCCCCGTCTCCCGGCTCGGGATGGGCGTCTTCAACAAGGTGTTCGTCCAGTTCCCCGAGCGCTTCTGGAACGAGGGGACCTACGTGATCCGTGCCCTCGGCGAGGCCGGCGAGCACTGGCACTCCTGGTACGACGTCTCCGCCGTCAGCGGCATCCCGACACTGCTGACCTTCGCCGCCGGACCCTTCGGTCGCCGTATGCAGGAGCTTCCCGATGCGGAGATCGTCGCCGACGCGGTGAGCGCGCTCCGGGTCCTCTACCCGGATGCCGTGGGCGAGCCGCTCGCCCACTGGGTCACCCGCTGGGGTGAGGACGAGTTCTCGAACGGCTCCTACTCGCACCTCGCACTGGGTTCCACGCATCACGACCACGACGCGCTCGCAGGGCCCGTCGACGGGGTACTGCACTTCGCCGGCGAGGCCACCTGGGGCGACGAACCGGCAACCGTCGGTGCGGCGTTCTACTCCGGGCACCGGGCCGCGGAGCGCATCCTCGATCGCCCCGTCGACCTCACGGACTTCGCGGCCCGTATCACCGCGCGGGAGCAGACGGAAGCGCGTTGATCGCTCCGATCAGCCGGAACAGGTTGCCCACCTGCCGCTGATCCAGGTGCAGGATCAGACGCGGCAGGTCGAGGTTGTCGTCGTCGGCGACCTCGGGTTGCCGCGGAGCCGTCCGCTCGATCCGGCCCGTCGAGAGCATCGAGGCGAACTGCTGGTTGAGCGTTTCGATCTCGTCATCCGTCGGCACGGCCTTCAGGCGCAGCACCAGGGCGTCGCCCACCCACCGCAACGAGTCGTAGTTGTGCCAGAACCCGGTGATCTCCGCGCGCGCCGCCTCCACCGAATCCGTGATCACGACGCGGTCGAAGTCGCCCTCCGAGATCACTCCGGTCGGAGCGAGGTGATCGTCGATGAAGCTGCGCAGACCCTGCCAGAAGGTGCCGCCGGGTTCGTCGAGGAGAACGATGGGGGTCGGCTCGGCCTTCCCCGTCTGCTGAAGGGTGAGCAGCTCGAACATCTCGTCGAGAGTGCCGAATCCGCCGGGAAGGCAGATGAATCCGAGCGATTCCTTGATCAGCATGAGTTTGCGCGTGAAGAAGTACTTCATCGCGACGACGTGGTCCTGACCGGTCACGAAGCCGTTCGGCTTCTCCTCGAAGGGCAGCCGGATGGAGACGCCCAGCGAGAGAGCGGGGCCCGCTCCCTCCGACGCCGCCTGCATGATGCCGGGTCCGGCACCCGTGACGACCATCCAGCCGTCGCCCGCCAGGGCCGCCGCCACATCGCGAGCCGTGAGGTAGAGCGGATCGTCATGCCGGGTGCGGGCCGATCCGAAGACGGTCACCTTGGGGACTCCGCGGAACGGCGCGAACAGCCGGAACGCATCGCGCATCTCAGCCAGAGCCGCCGAGGCGATCTTGAGGTCGAGACGATCGGCACCGTCCTCGCCGAGCAGGATCGCCGTGCGCAGCATGCGCATGATCAATCGTCGATCGGCGTGCACTCCCGCGTCGTCGAGCACGGCGTTGATCTCGGAGCTGAGGGCCTCGGGGAGTGGTTCGTCGATCATGTCACCAGGGTGTCATGCGACGGTGCGACCGCGGGCCGCAACGCCGGGGTGTCGCTGCGAGACGCCGGCACCTCCCTGTCACGGCACCGCCACGGTGTCAATGCCCGTGACCACCGCCACGGCAGGCGGCACGCTGATGCCATGACCGAGATCACAGGACCCGAAGCCCTCGCCCGCGTCGCCGAGCTCGTGGAGGACATCGACATCACGATGCTCACCACCACCGACGACGACGGCAACCTCGTGAGTCGACCGATGTCGACCCGGCAGATGGACGATGCCGGCGACATCTGGTTCTTCACCTCCGAAGACACCGAGAAGGTCGATGAAGCGCGCAAGCACCGTGACGTCGGACTCGCCTACTGCGATGCGAAGGGGATGCGCTACGTGTCCGTCGCGGGAACGGCAGAGGTCGTGCATGACCGCGCGAAGATGGAGGAGCTCTACTCCGCGTCTCTGGAGATCTGGTTCGCCGACGGCCTCGACACTCCCGGCATCGCGCTTCTGAAGGTGACCCCGAAGGTCACGGAGTTCTGGGAACCCTCGAAGGGCAGGCTCGCGCTCGCTGCGGGTGCGCTCAAGTCCCTCGTCACCCGCGACACGCCTGACGACGACATCATGAACCACGGCCGCATCGTCTGCTGACGACGCGGCCGCACGGGCTCAGCGGGTGGAGAGCCGCCCGACGACCTCGTCGACGGTGACCGCGTCACGCTCCCCCGTGGCGCGGTCCCACAGCTCGACCTGGCCTTCGGCGGCCCCACGTCCGACGATGACGATCTTCGGGACGCCGACGAGTTCGGCGTCGCCGAACTTCACACCGGGCGATACCTTGGGGCGGTCGTCGTAGAGCACGTCGAGTCCCGCGGCCTCGAGCTGCGCGGAGATGCTCTCCGCCACCTCGAACGCGACCTGATCGCGACCCGCGGCGACGACCTGCACGTCGAACGGCGCGACGGACGCCGGCCAGATGAGGCCCTTGTCGTCGTTGTTGAGCTCGGCGATGATCGCGAGGATGCGGGTCACACCGATGCCGTACGAACCCATCGTCACCGTGACGAGCTTGCCGTTCTCGTTCAGCACCTTCAGCCCCAGGGCCTCGGCGTACTTGCGGCCGAGCTGGAAGACGTGTCCGATCTCCATGCCTCGCGCGAGCTCGACCGGCCCCGAGCCGTCGGGCGCCGGGTCACCCGCGCGCACGTTCGCGATCTCCACGACGCCGTCGGCGGCGAAGTCGCGTCCGGCGACGACGGAGTGCGCGTGCTTCTGGTCGATGTTCGCGCCGGTGATCCAGCTCGTGCCCTCGCTCACACGCGGGTCGACCAGGTAGCGGATCCCGGTCGCGGACTCCTCGCCGAGCACCGCCCCTGTGGGCGACCAAGGGCCGATGTAGCCCTTCACGAGCAGCGGGTTGTTCTCGAAGTCGTCGGCGGTCGCCGTCTCGACCTCGGCGGGCGCGAAGGCGACCTCGGCGCGCTTCTCGTCGACCTCGCGATCGCCGGGGATGCCGACGATGACCAGCTCGCGCGTGCCGTCGAGGTGCGTGAGTGCGACCACGACGTTCTTGAGGGTGTCGGCCGCGGTGTACTCGCCCTCGAGCTCACGGTTCGCGTGCACGACCAGCGTCTCGATGGTCGGCGTGTCCGGGGAATCGAAGATCACCGGGGTCGCGTCGGCGTCGTAGGCGATCGCCTCCGGAACCGCGGTGGTGAACGCCTCGACGTTGGCCGCGTATCCACCGGCGCTGCGCACGAAGGTGTCTTCTCCGACCGGTGTCGGGTGCAGGAACTCCTCGCTGCGGGATCCGCCCATGGCGCCGGCGTCGGCCTGGACGATCACGTACTCGAGTCCGAGCCGCTGGAAGATGCGCTCGTACGCGTCGCGCTGCGCCTGGTAGCTGGCGTCGAGACCCTCGTCGGACGAGTCGAAGGAGTACGCGTCCTTCATCGTGAACTCGCGGCCGCGGAGCAGGCCCGCCCGGGGGCGCGCCTCGTCACGGTACTTGTCCTGGATCTGGTAGATCGTGAGCGGCAGGTCTTTGTACGACGAGTACAGGTCCTTCACCAGCATGGTGAAGGCCTCCTCGTGCGTGGGCGCGAGGAGATAGTCGCCTCCCTTGCGATCCTGAAGACGGAAGAGCAGATCGCCGTACTCGTCCCAGCGGCCGGTGGCCTCGTAGGCCTCACGCGGCATGAGAGCCGGGAAGTGCACCTCCTGCGCGCCGGCAGCAGCCATCTCCTCGCGGACGACGGTCTCGATCTTCGACTTGACGCGCAGCCCCAGTGGCAGCCACGCGAAGATGCCGGCGGCCTGCGGGCGGATGTATCCGGCCCGGATCAGCAGCCGATGGCTGGCGACCTCTGCGCCTGCAGGGTCTTCACGGAGCGTGCGGAGGAAGAAGTTCGAAAGACGAGTGACCACGGAGCAAGTCTAGTGAGCCGCGGTCACTCGTCTTCGACCGTGTCAGTTCAGCGCCGGAAGGTTCCCCGGGACCACACCGCCCGCGTAGAGGTCGGCGGCGAGCTCCTGCAGCGCGGTCAACGCGACGCGCTGCGGCAGCGGACCGTACGAGATGCGCGCGACGCCGAGCTTCTCGTACTCGGAGGCGGCGAGGGCACCGGGGAGCCCGATGACGCTGACCTTGCGCTCTCCGATGCCCTCGACGAGCTGACGGGTGACGTTCATGTCGAGGATGCCGGGGATGAACACAGCCGTCGCTCCCGCGTCGAGGTACGCCCGACCGCGCTGGATGGCGTCGGCGATGCTCTCCGGCACCGGGCGCCCTCCGGCGCGCACGAACGCGTCGGTGCGGGCGTTGAGGGCGAACGGGACGCCCTCGTCCTCCGCCGCCTTCACGATCGCTGCGACAGCGGCGACGGACTCGTCGAGCGGCTTGAGGCGATCCTCGATGTTCGCGCCGACGACCCCGACGCCGATAGCGAGGCGCGTGGCCTCGCCCGCGTCGCCGTATCCGTCATCGAGGTCGGCCGAGACCGGCACCGCGACGGCAGCCGCGATGCGACCCACCATGTCGATCATGATGTCGCGCGGGGTGGCGCCGTCGTCATACCCGAACGACGCGGCGATGCCGTGGCCGGCCGTGGCGATCGCCTTCGTCTCGGGGAGAGCGGCGACCGCCCGTGCGGAGACGACGTCCCACACATTCACGACGCGGAGGATCTCCGGTGCGTCATAGAGTCCGACAAGGGTCTGGGCCTTGGCTGCAGTGGTCATGAGTCCACGCTAACGCGGGTTGCCATCCGCAGGGCCGGTTCGCCGAGCTCCTCCCGATCACTCGCGCCTAGGGTGGAGCCATGCCTCAGCGCCGATCACACGTCGCCCCGTCTGCCGCCCAGACCGAACTGGCCACGGCGCTCGCCGCTCTTCGCGAGTCGGCCGAAGCCCCCGTCGACTTCCCTGAGGATGTGATCGCCGAAGCTGAGGCATCGGCGGCGACCGTACCCGAACTCGACCTTCGCGACATCCCCTTCGCGACGCTCGATCCCGAGGGTTCTCGCGACCTCGATCAGGCGTTTCATCTCGAGCGCGACGGCAGCGGCTACACGGTTCGCTACGCGATCGCCGACGTCCCCGGCTTCGTCGTCCCGGGTGGCGCTGTCGATGCCGAGGCTCGGCGGCGCGGACAGACCCTGTACGCCGCCGACGGCTCGATCCCCCTGCATCCGCGGGTCCTGAGCGAGGATCGCGCGTCGCTGCTCGCCGATGTCGATCGACCGGCATTGGTGTGGACATTCGCCCTCGACTCCGCCGGCGTGGTCTCGACCTTCCGTCTGGAGCGCGCGTCGATCCGCTCGCGCGCCCAGCTCGACTACGCCACGACCCAGATGTCGCTCGATCTCGGCGAAGACGGGCCAGCCGCGCTGCTGCCCGAGATCGGCGCCCTGCGGATGGAGCAGGAGCGCCTGCGCGGCGGAGCGAGCCTGAACCTGCCCGATGAAGAGGTCGTGCGCGCCCAGGACGGCACCTATGCGATCGAGCGTCGCAGCCCGCTGCCCGTGGAGGAATGGAACGCCCAGCTCTCGCTCATGACGGGGATGGCAGCCGCGACCCTGATGCTCGATGCCGGGGTGGGGATCCTTCGGACCATGCCGGAACCGGATGACGCTGCGTTCGAGACGTTCCGGCACCAGACGGAAGCCCTCGGTCGAGCGTGGACGACGGGCACCTACGGCGAGTACCTGCGAAACCTCGACCGCGCCGACCCGATGACGCTCCCCGTGCTGGAGGCCGCTTCGTCACTGTTCCGCGGAGCGGGGTATCTGGTGTTCGACGGCGAGACGCCGAAGGATGCTGTGCAAGCCGCCATCGCCGCCCCCTATGCTCACGCGACCGCTCCCCTGCGCCGACTGGTCGATCGGTGGGCCCTCGCGATCTGCCTCGCCGCCTCGAACGGCACGCCTGCCCCCGAATGGGCACGCGCCTCACTCGCCGAGCTGCCCGCGCTGATGCAGGAGTCCGGTCAGCGCGCCTCACGACTGAACGCCGCCACGATCAACAGCGTCGAAGCCGCGCTCCTGACGCCGCTGGTCGGCTCGACGATGGAGGCGACCGTGATCGAGCTGCGGGGCGAGCGTGCGGCGATCCAACTCGCCGACCCCGCGGTCACGGCGACGGCACCCCTGCCCATGGGGGCGAAGCCGGGCGATGTCGTCCAGCTCCGGGTGGCTCGGGCTGACATCGCGAAGGGAGAGGTCGAGTTCGCGATCTGAACATCCTGTCGGCGGCCTGACGTCGTCGGTGCCCACGGCCATACTGGCGGGATGCCTTCACCGTCCGCACCCGTCGATCGCTCGCCACAGAACCAGCCCGACCTCTTCGCGCTGGCGTCTGCATTCATCGAAGTCCCGGTATCGTCCTGGCGATCAGCACCGTGGTGGTTCTTTCGACTTTGCCTCGCCGTCCCCCTTTCCTGTGCGTCCGTCGTGGTCTTCGCTCTGGCGCCGAGCCAGCGCGAGCCCGGTGTCACGATGTTCATCGGTGCGGGAGTCGCCTGCGCTGTCGCCTCAGTGATCCTCATGCTGACGCTCCTGACAGCCGATGCCTACACGAAGGTGACCCGGTTCGCGCGAAGGGTCCGGCACTGGATCAGCAATGCGATGCTGGGGCTTTCCGTCCTCTTCGTCGTCGTGCTCGCTCTCGGATCGGTGGCAGCAGGCATGACACCGGGGGTGAACAGCGACCCGCAGGTCCTGCTCCTGCTCACGACCACCGCGGTGGTGGCGGCTTTCTGGGGATGGATGGCGCTGATGATGACACCACCGTTCCTGTCCACCGCTCCGACGAGCGATCTGCATCAAGCTGGTCGGTCCTTCTCCGCGATGACGGCAGCGGCTGTCGTGCTGGTCGCCTACACCTGCTGGTTCCTCCACCCGCAGATCGAGGTGGGTGGATCCATCTCCGTTGCGCTCGTCGCGGTCGCCGCTTGCGTCGCAGGTCGGGGGCGTGTCGTGGCAGGGATGGAGCAGAGAAGGCAGCATCTTCTGGAGATTCTCGACGAGGGGATCACCGGTCGTAGCGACGGCTCGACCGGCGGACCCTCACCTCTCGCTTCCACCCTCCTCCGATTGCAGAGCGTGGCAAGCCCCAGCCCGTTCGCCAGGAGCCCGCTCCTCGATGCCCCGGCGTCGGCGGCCTGGGAGGTGCGCATGATGTTGGAGTTCTTGATCTCCGAGTACGGCGAAGGTCCGTTCCCGATCGATCTGGAACGCCGACGCGATCAGCTTGCGATGTGGAAGGAGCTCGACGACGCTGAGAGGAGCGCTGCGGTGAGGGATCTGTTGCGAGCCTTGAGGTCACGCCTCGTATCGCCACACCGTCGCGCGGCGTGAGGCTGACGTCAGTCGGCTGGCGTCGCCACGGTCGTCATGACCAGGAGCTGAGGATCGCTCAGGTCGAGCGACACCGTGATCGAGGCGAACGCGGCGAGCGAGTCGACGTGCGTTCCTCCGCAGAGGATCACGGCCTCGCCCTCGGGGAGTTCGCAGTGCCAACGACGACGGTCGACGATGGACGGCCCCTCGGTCTCGACGCTGCTGGAGACACCGGCGGCGACCCATGCCGCGAGCTGGTCGTTGACGCGTGCTTCCCGATCGGTGAGCGTCGCCGCGAACGTCTCGGTGTCGAACCCGGCCCTGCGCAGGCTCTTGCCCAGACGGTACTCGTCGACGGCCCCGTCCTCGTGGATCCGACTCGACTGATTGGCGCGGCCCTCGAAGTCGGGGGCACCGAGGGCGTCGACACCGGGTTCCTTGCGCCAGAGGTCCGCCAGGGCCCGGTCGAGCGCGAGAGAGGCGAGGTGACATGCGGTGTGGCCGCGGCTGAGGCCGACACGACGCGCACCCTCGACCGAGAGCGTCACCCGCGCACCCTCGACGAGAGCAGCCGGAGCGGCACCCTCGATCCGATGCCCGACGAGCCAGGTCCAGCCGTCGGCCCCGCGCTTGACGGGGATGTCGCTCCCGACGGCGAACTCGCCCTCATCCGAGATCGCGGCCATCAGCGCCTCCGTCACCTGGACGGTGTCGCCGGCGACCGCGATGGTCCCCGTGTCGCCCGGCTGATCCGGCCAGGTGTGGTCGACGGGGTGGAAGGGTGTCGTGTCCACGACCACGACGGGGCCGTCCGGGTGGTTCTCGACACGGGTGACGATGCCATCTCCGGCGATGGCCCCTGCCGCGAAGGTCACGATGGTGGGCGTCGACATAGTTCTCCTAGGATTCGACGGCACGCAGTCGGCGCGCGGGCTCCACAGCCCGCAGCTGACGTGTCAGTGGGACGGGGGGATGGTGAAGCTGGCGAGCTTGTCGCCCTCGACGACGAAGATGCCGTCGGACTCACCGTTGAAGACGCGACTCGCCCATCCGAAACGGAGGCGCGTGGTGTCGCCCTCGGTCTCGGCCGAGAGCACGGTCATCTGCGCACCGGCGCCGATCGCGTCACTGCCCGCCCAGTCGCGCACCCCAGCGGGGCCGGCCTTGACCGTGCCCCAATCGCTGACGAAACCGTCGGCGGTGAAGGCATCCACGAATGCCTCGGTGTCGGCGGCGTTGATCGCGTCGATCATCGCCTGCACAGGAGCGGGAAGTGTGTGATCGGACATGTGGTGCTCCTCCTGGCTCAGACCGTGACGACCTGGGCGGTGCCGAGCGGCGCTTCCGGGCCCATCTCTGCGGCGATGCGGTTGGCTTCTTCGATCAGCGTGGCGACGATGTCCGCCTCGGGCACGGTCTTGATGACTTCACCCTTCACGAAGATCTGCCCCTTGCCGTTGCCCGAGGCGACGCCGAGGTCGGCCTCTCGGGCCTCACCGGGTCCGTTGACGACGCAGCCCATCACGGCGACCCGCAGCGGGACGGTCATGTCCTTGAGTCCCTCGGTGACGTTCTCGGCCAACGTGTATACGTCGACCTGCGCACGACCGCACGAGGGGCACGAGACGATCTCGAGCTTGCGCTCACGCAGGTTCAGCGACTGCAGGATCTGGTGGCCCACCTTGACCTCTTCGGCCGGCGGCGCCGACAGCGACACCCGGATCGTGTCGCCGATGCCCTCGCCGAGCAGGATGCCGAACGCCGTGGCGCTCTTGATCGTGCCTTGGAACGCCGGGCCGGCCTCGGTCACGCCGAGGTGCAGAGGCCAATCGCCCCGCTCAGCCAGCAGCCGGTACGCCTTGACCATCACGATCGGGTCGTTGTGCTTGACCGAGATCTTGAAGTCGTGGAAGTCGTGCTCCTCGAACAGCGACGCCTCCCAGACGGCGCTCTCGACCAGCGCCTCGGCCGTCGCCTTGCCGTACTTGGTGAGGATGCGGCGGTCGAGCGATCCGGCGTTGACACCGATGCGCAGCGAAACACCCGCGGCCTTCGCCGCCTCCGCGATCTTGCCGACGTTGCCGTCGAACTCCCGGATGTTCCCGGGGTTCACTCGAACCGCCCCGCATCCGGCGTCGATCGCCGTGTAGATGTAGCGCGGCTGGAAGTGGATATCGGCGATCACAGGGATCTGGCTCTTCATCGCGATGATCTTCAGCGCGTCGGCATCGTCCTGATGCGGCACGGCGACGCGCACGATCTCGCAACCGGAGGCCGTGAGCTCGGCGATCTGCTGGAGAGTCCCGTTGATGTCGGTCGTCTTCGTGGTCGTCATCGACTGCACGCTGACGGGAGCGTCGCCGCCCACGAGCACCTTGCCCACTTTGATCTGCCGGGACTTACGGCGCGGGGCGAGGACTTCGGGGATCTTCGGCATTCCGAGGTTCACTGCTGGCACCCCTCAAGCCTACGCCGCCAGGATGCAAGTGGGCTGGACGGACGCACCTACGCTGGATGAATGGCAGTCGTCCTCCTCACCGGCTTCGAACCCTTCGACGGCGCCGCGCGCAACCCGTCTGCGGATGCGGTGAACGCCGTGCTGGACGACTACGACGGCCCGCAGGACCTGGTCGTCGCGACTCTTCCCGTCGCATTCGACGCCTCGGCGCGTCGCCTCCGCGCCCTGATCGAGCGCCACTCCCCTGATGTCGTCATCGCCACCGGACTCGCCGGTGGGAGCTCGCACATCGCCCTCGAGCGCATCGGGGTGAACCTGATCGATGCGCGCATCCCCGACAACGACGGCGCTCAGCCCGTCGACGTGCCCAGCGAGGCCGGCGGCCCTGCGGCGCGGTTCTCGACGCTTCCCGTCAAGCGTCTCGTCGACGAGCTGATCGCCGAAGGACTCCCGGCGCGGCTCTCGCTGTCGGCGGGCGCGTACGTGTGCAACCACGTGCTGTACACCGCGCTGGGTGCGATCGGGCCGAATGCTATCGCAGGGTTCGTGCACCTCCCCTGGTCGACCGGCACCGCTCCCGCAGACGCTCCTCATCTCGCCGAGGCGCAGCTGGCTCGCGCGGTGCGTCTCGTCGTCGATCACGCCCTTGACACCGAGACGAAAGAGCCGGGCGGCAGCATCTGGTGACGTCATCGCGCTCGGGCCGCCACGCGCGATGTGGTAGTTTCGGCCCCATGCTCGCGAACTTCACCTGGTGGCCCGCCTTCTAGGCGGTGTGTTCGCGTTCCCACGAATTCAGACCGCCGACCTCGGCGGTCTTTTCGTTGCGCCGAGCCGGAGCACAGCACAGGAGACATCGATGACCCTCTCACGACTCGCCGAGCTCAGCGCCGATCCGACGGCGTCCTTCGTGCTGATCGCACGTGACGGCGCCGACACCGTCGAGCTGCTCAGCGGGGAGGTCGTCGACGTCGATCTGCTCGCGGACATCCCGCTGACCATCGACGGTACCCCTCGCGAGGTGTTCTCGATGGTCCCCTATCGCCAGGTGCGTGAACGCGGATTCGTCGCCCAGGACGACGGTGCGCCGCTGCGGTGCGTGGTCGTCGACGAGCACCTGCACCTGCCCACCGCGGAACTTCTCACGGCCCTCCCCCGCACACCCGTCGCGCTCCACGACGACGGCTTCGACATCGCCGACGCCGAGTACGCCGCGATCGTCGAGAAGGTCATCGCCGAAGAGATCGGCCGTGGGGAGGGTGCGAACTTCGTCATCCGACGCGATTTCACCGCCGGCATCGACGTCGACGACCGGACGGCCGCCCTCACCTGGTTCCGTGCGCTGCTCACGCACGAACGCGGCGCCTACTGGACCTTCGCCGTCGTCACTCCCGGGCACATCGCCGTCGGCGCCAGCCCGGAGGCCCATGTGGTCGCCCGCGAAGGCATCGTCACGATGAACCCGATCTCCGGAACGTTCCGTCACCCGGCCGGTGGTTCGACGAAGGAGACGCTGATCGACTTCCTCGCCTCGACCAAGGAGACCGAGGAACTGTTCATGGTCGTCGACGAGGAACTCAAGATGATGAGCGCCGTGTGCTCCGACGGTGGGCGGATCACCGGCCCCCACCTCAAGGAGATGTCGCGGCTCACGCACACCGAGTACATGCTTCGCGGACGCAGCTCCCTCGATCCGCGCGACATCCTGCGCGAGACCATGTTCGCGCCGACCGTCACCGGGTCGCCCATGCAGAACGCGTGCGCCGTCATCCGTCGCCACGAGCGCGAGCCCCGCGGCTACTACTCCGGAGTCGCCGCCCTGTTCACCCCGAACGCCGACGGCGGCCACGACCTGGACGCGCCGATCCTCATCCGTACCGTGTACCTCCAGGACGGCACCCTCCGCGTGCCGGTCGGTGCGACGCTCGTTCGGCACTCCGACCCGATGGGCGAGGTGTCCGAGACGCACGGCAAGGCCGCCGGTGTGCTGGGTGCCATCGGAGCGATCGACCGGGACCGCGTCGCCGAGGCACGCAGCGATGCGGACGCTCCGGGCGCGGCACGTGCCCTCGCCGACGACCCCGCGATCGCCGAGCTGCTCTCGTCGCGCAACGCCCGTCTGGCCGAGTTCTGGCTCAACCCGCAGGGCGAGGAGTTCACGGGCCCGTTCGCCGGACACTCGGCCCTCGTCGTGGATGCCGAGGACCGTTTCACGACCATGCTCGCCCACCAGCTGCGCCATCTGGGTCTCGCGGTGACCATCGCCCCCTGGAGCGAGGTGCGGGACGCCGATCTGGATGCCGCAGACCTCGTCGTCGCAGGCCCAGGTCCCGGAGATCCGCGGGATACGGAGAACGCCCGCATCGCCAGGATGCGCGCCGTGGTCGCGCGTCGGCTCGATTCCGACGCACCGCTGCTCGCGGTGTGCCTCAGCCACCAGATCCTCGCCGACAGGCTCGGCATCTCGCTGACTCCGCTCGATACCCCGCATCAGGGTCTGCAGAAATCCGTGCCGGTGTTCGGAGAGGACGCATCGATCGGCTTCTACAACACCTTCACCGCGCGGGTCAGCCCTGGCACGATGACCGTCGGGGATGCCGACGTGTCAGCGGATCCCGACTCCGGCGATGTGTACGCGCTCCGCGGGGCGCAGTTCGCCTCGGTGCAGGGACATCTCGAGTCGATCCTCTCGCGCGACGGGATCCGCACGCTCGAGCGCCTCGTGTCGCACGCCCTCGCCTGATCCGTCGAACCGGGGTCGGTCAGAGCTCGAGCGATACTCGGGAGCGGAGCAGGCGTCGCTCCGCGTCGTTCACCGCGAGCTCGTGGGCATCGCGGAGTGCCGCGAGAGCCTCGTCTTCCCGTCCGGCTCGCCGCAGCAGGTCACCGCGCACGGCATGCCAGAGGTGGAAGCGCACCAGATCATCATGAAGGACCTCCACCTCTGCGAGCGCGTGCTTCACGTCGCCGGTCTGCCCCACCGCGACGGCGCGATTGAGACGAACCACGGGCGACGCATCGTGGACGAGAAGCAGATCGTAGAGCGCGACGATCTGGGCCCAGTCCGTGTCGGCGAAGTGCTGCGCATCGGAATGGCACGCGGCGATGGCCGCATGCAACTGCCAACGACCTGACCGCCGCATCCCGGCAGCGCGCGAGAGCGCTCGATGGGCATCGCGTTGAAGCGCGGCGTCCCACCGCGTCCGGTCCTGGTCGGCGAGCAGCACCATCTCGCCCTCGAGCGCTCGCGCGGGCTCCCTGCTGCGATGGAACTTCAGCAGCGCCACCAGCCCCCATGCTTCGGGTTCACCAGGGAGGGCGTGCGCCACGACCTCCGCCAGCCACAGTGCGTCTTCTGCGACGTCGCGATCCGCCCCGGAGTCCGCGCCCGGCAGGAGATGCGCCATGTTGTACATGACCGAGATCACGGTGAGGACCATGTCCAGGCGCGGTGCCCGCTCCCCGCCCTCCGGCACACGCAGCGGGATCCCTGCCGCGCCGATCCTGCGCTTGGCGCGCACGATGCGCTGTCCGACAGCGGTCGGGGTGCTCATCGTCGCCCTGGCAATCTGCGCGGTCGTCAGGCCGCACACCGCGCGCAGGGTGAGCGCGAGCTGTGCGGGCTCGGACAGCGCCGGATGGCAGCATCCGAACAGCAGAGGCAGTCGCTCATCCATTTCGGTGTCGACCAGCGGTGCCCGGTCGGAGAGGATCGCGAGCTTCTGGCGGTAGCGCTTGTCGCGGCGCAGCCGATCGAGTGCGTTGTGACGCGCAGCCGTGGTGAGCCACGCGGCCGGACTCGGCGGGACTCCCCTCACGCGCCATCCGACCAGAGCTTCGGCGACAGCCTCGGCCACGGACTCCTCCGCGAGATCGAGGTTGCCGAGCGACGTGGTGAGGGCCGCGACGATCCGGGCGGACTCGGCTCGGACCACCCGTTCCAGGGCGCGATCGGATGCCGCGTCCCCCGATGACGCGGCATCCGAGGCGTTCACTGCTCGAACTGGCTGTAGTCCGTCACGATCGGACGGATCTCGACCGAGGTGCCCTCGAGCTCGAGCATCGGCCACGTCCGCGCCAGGGCGATCGCGGCGTCGAGGTCGGCCACATCGATGAGAGTGAAGCCGCCGACGGCCTCACGGGCCTCCGTGAAGGGACCGTCGACGACGACTGCGCCCGTGGCCCCGTGTCGCACGGTGGTCGCCGCATCGACCGGCTGCAGTTCTGCGCCGCTGTCCTCGATCGAGTCGGCATTGTCCTGGAACCACTGGTAGACACGCGCGTACACGTCTTGAGCGACCTCCGGCGAGACGGCGGCGTCGTGCTCGGGGGTGGATGTGAACATGATGACGTACTTCATGAGGTTCGTCCTTTCGTCTTGAGAACCGTTTCACCCCTTCAGCGAACGGACAAGGACGATTTCGACACCTCAGCCGAGAAGATTCACCGGGTTGAACAGATCGGCGACGAGCAGCAGCGCTCCCATCGCGATCAGAAGCACCGCGACGACCACGGTCAGCGGCACGAGCTTCGTCGCATCGACGGGCGCCGGCGGCGGCCTGCGGAAGAGCTTCGCCCATGCGCGCTTGATGCCGTCCCACAGCGCGACGACGATGTGACCGCCGTCGAGCGGGAGCAACGGGATGAGGTTGAAGACGAACAGCGCGATGTTCAGCGAGCCCAGTAGACCGAGCAGGAAGGCGAACCTGTTGAGGATGGGCGCATCGGTCGCGGCGACCTCGCCTGCAAGGCGTCCGACCCCGACGACGCTCAGCGGTCCGTTCGGGTCGCGTTCTCCGCCGGTGACGAGGGAGACGCCGACGTCCCACAGACGCACAGGGAGCGTGACGATCATGGATGCGACCCGAGCGGTGCTGTCCGCGGCCATCTCGGGGCCGGCGGTGAGGGGCTGCTGCACGTAGCCCATCTGCGCCCCCATGCCGACATAGCCGACCTCCTTGACGACAGGCTTTCCCGCGTCGTCGAGGACCGGCTGGCCGCTGGCGTCGGTGATCGTGCGCTCTGCCTCGATCGGCGTGAGATGCAGCGATTTCTCCGCCCCATCACGTCGCACCACCATGTCGAGCGTCTCGCCCGGTGCCGCCTGCACGATCGTGGTGGCCTCGGCGAACGTCGACACCGGCTGTCCGTCGACGGACACGATGACATCTCCCGGCTTGATCCCGGCTTCCGCGGCGGGTGAGGCCGGGTCATCCGGTGTGCACTCGGTCGCCGTCGAGCCCGCGGGCACCACGCATTCGGTCACCGAGGCGATCGTGGTGGTTCCCTGCTGCAGGCCGATCCCCGACAGCAGCACGGTGAAGATCACCGTGGCGAGCACGAGGTTCATGGCGGGACCGCCGAGCATCACGACCACGCGCTTCCACACGGGCAGGCGGTAGAAGACGCGATCTTCCGCGCCCTCCGCGATGGTCTCGTCGTTCGCGCTACGCGCATCCTGGATCAATGAGCGGAAGACGCCGGAGGCCGGACCGGAGCTCTTCGACGCCGGGTACATGCCCGACATCGAGATGAAGCCCCCCAGCGGAAGCAGCTTGAACCCGTACTCCGTCTCGCCGATGCGCCGAGACCACAGCCGCGGGCCGAAGCCGATCATGTACTGACCGACGCGCACGCCGAAGAGCTTCGCGGGGACGAGATGCCCGACCTCATGCAGGCCGATCGACAGCCCGAGGCCGATCAGCATGAACAGGATGCCGGCCAGATAGAGCAGGAATTCCACGTGCCAACGTTAGTGCCCCCAGCTAGGAATCCGCCCGGCGCCGCGGCGCAGCTAGGCTGAGAGCGTGAATGCCCGGCAGCTGCGACTCGTGCGCGCTGCCGCCGTATCCTCGGTGGCGACGTTGCTCGCCGCACTGTCCCACACTCTGGGCGGCGGAGCGGCTCCGCATGCGCTGCTGATCCTCGCGATCGCGACTCTGGTCACACCGCTGTCCGCCGTGCTGGTCGGCGTCAGGCAGTCGCGCGGCCGTGTAGCCCTGGCGGTCTTCCTCGCGCAGGGCGCCTTCCACGTCCTGTTCCAGCTGCTGGGCGCCCCGACGGGTACGACGCCGATCGCCGGCGGCGCACACTCCCACCATCTCGACGTGGCGCTTCTCGGGTCTACGGCACCCGCAGCGGCTCCCGGCGCACTGATGCTGTTCGCGCACGTCGTCGCGGCCGTGCTCACCACGATCCTGGTGTGGCATGCGGAAGCGGTCGTGCGGATCGTCGCCCGCTGGGTCGACGCACTCTTCCGACGCGCATCCGCGCTGGCGCCCGCGATGCATCGCCGACCGCCTCGACTGCGTTCGGTCACCGTCGTCTCCTTCGACGCCGCCGTCTCGGCCGCTGTGCCCAGACGCGGTCCTCCTGCGCTCGCCCGCGACTGATCCGTCGCACCGGAGTCCGCCGACCCCCGACGGGGCGGCATCACCCCTTTCGCGGAGACGCGCCGTCGTGGCGCGCCCGCACTTCGAGCACCAGGAGATCTCTCATGTCCCGCAACACCCGTACCCGTCGTCTCAGCCTCGCCGCCCTCGGCGTCCTCGGCGGAGCCACCCTCGCCCTCGCCGTCCCCGCCATGGCCGGCGCCCACGTGGGCGTCAGCCCCGACGAGCTCGCCGCAGGAGACCACGGCGTGCTCACCTTCTCGTTCTCCCACGGCTGCGAGAACTCCCCCACCACCGCCCTGCGCATCACGATGCCCGAGGGCCTCGCCTCGGTGGCACCGACCATGGACAGCAATTGGAACATCGAGGTCGAACGCGGTGATGACGGCCTCGTCAGCGCCGTGACGTACACCGCCGTCGCGCCGGTGCCCACCGACCTTCGCGGCGCGGTGAGCATGGGAGTCGGCCTGGACGAGAACACGCCCGACACGCTGGCGTTCCCCGTCGTGCAGGAGTGCGTCGAGGGTTCGACCGAGTGGACGCAGCTCGCCGAGAACGGCGAGGACCCGCACAGCCTCGACGCACCCGCCCCGGTCGTCTCCGTCACCGCGGCCGCCGCCGGCGGGCACGGCGAGCACGCCGAGACCGAAGATGCCGACAAGGGCGACGAGGCCACCGCCACGTCCGCGGTCTCCGACCCCCTGGGGGTGGCTCTCGGCGCCGGCGGTCTCGTCGCCGGCTTCGCCGCCCTCGTGGTCGCGATCCTCGCCTACCGACGCCGCGCCTGACGGCCTGCACGGCCCCTCGCGCTGCGCTCTCCGGAGCGCGAGGGGCCGTGCCGCGAGTGGTTCCCACCGCGGTCGTGAGATCATGGATCCGCCATGTCGATTGAACAACAACCGAGCTTGCCTCCCGTGCTCCGCCCCGCGAACCCGCCCCGGCGTGAGCTGTCCGAACTCGCTTCCCGTTTCGCCCGCACCGTTCGCGGTGACGTCGACGGGATCGCCCTCACCGGCATCACCCTCGCGACGGCGGATCTCCGCCCCGGCGAGGCGTTCGTCGCGATCCAGGGCGTCAATCGGCACGGTGCGGACTTCGCCGTCACCGCCGCCGAGAAGGGCGCCGTCGCCGTCATCACGGACGAGGCCGGCGCGGAGATCGCAGAAGCGGCGGGACTCCCGATCCTCGTGGTCGATGACCCTCGCGCTGTGCTCGGCGACCTCAGCGCGTGGGTCTACGGCACCGGGGCAGGCGACCCGCTCCCGCTGCTGTTCGCGACGACCGGAACCAACGGCAAGACCAGCGTCTCCCACCTGCTCGAAGGCATCCTGGATCAGATCGGCGTCGTCACCGGACTCTCCTCCACCGCCGAACGTCATATCGCCGGCGAGGTCATCGTCTCGAGGCTGACCACCCCCGAAGCCTCCGAGATGCACGCACTGCTGGCACTCATGCGCGAACGTGCGGTCGAAGCCGTCGCCGTCGAGGTCAGCGCGCAGGCGCTCTCCCGTCACCGCGTCGACGGCATCCGGTTCGACGTCGCCGGCTTCACCAACCTGAGCCACGACCACCTCGACGACTACGCCGACATGGACGAGTACTTCGAGGCGAAGCTGCCGCTGTTCCGCCCCGATCGTGCTGAGCGCGGCGTCATCTGCCTCGACTCCCCCTCCGGGGCGATCGTCGTCGACCGTGCCGAGATCCCTGTCGTCACGGTGGGCACTCCGTCCATCGCCGCAGACCCCGAGGCCGCCACCGCCGCGGACTGGGTCGTCGTGATCGACGAGGAGCGGGCAGCCGGCACCACGTTCACGATGACCGGCCCCGCCGGTTCCCTCACGACCACGGTCCCGGTGATCGGGCCGCACATGGCCGCCAACGCGGCCCTGGCGATCGTGATGCTGCTCGAAGGCGGCTACGCCTGGGATCGCATCGTCGAGGCGCTCACCCGCGACGGCGGTATCCGCGCCTATCTCCCCGGTCGTACCCAGCTGGTCTCCGGAGCGACCGGCCCCGCCGTGTTCGTCGATTTCGGTCACTCCCCCGACGCATTCGAGAAGACGCTCGCCGCCGTCCGCCGAGTGACCCCGGGCAAGGTGCTGATGCTGTTCGGTGCCGATGGCGACCGCGATGCGAGCAAACGCTTCGACATGGCGCGCACCGCTGTCGAAGGCAGCGACATCCTCGTGGTCACCGACCACCACCCGCGCTTCGAGGACCCTGCCTCCATCCGGGCGACTCTCATCGAAGGCGCCCGCAAGGCACGACCGGATGCCGAGATCCACGAGGCCTCGCCGCCCGAGAACGCGATCGTCACCGCGGTCGGACTCGTGGGCGACGGCGATGCGATCCTCTGGGCAGGCCCCGGGCATCAGGACTACCGGGACATCCGCGGGGTCCGCACGCCCTACTCGGCACGCGAGCTCGCCCGCCGGGCACTGCGCGCCGCCGGCTGGCCGGTGCCCGACTCGCGCTGGCCGGTGCCCTACCCCGACGAGGACTGATCCGAACGCCAGGGCGGTGAAGCGCCCTGGCGGACTCCTCAGACGGCCGCGATCATGCGGTCGGCGGTCGCACGCGCCCAGGATTCGGCCGCGGCAAGAGTTTCGACCGTGAGCGCGTCCGGCGCATCATGCGCGTCGATGACACGGGCGATCGTGTCGACGATGCCGAGGAACGAGAGCCGTCCCTCATGGAACGCGTCGACGGCCTGCTCGTTGGCCGCGTTGTATACGGCGGGGAACGTACCGCCCGCGCGTCCGACGGCTTTCGCCAGCGCCACGGACGGGAAGGCCTCTGCATCGAGCGGCTCGAAGGTCCAGGAGGTGGCGGACGACCAGTCCAGCGGTCGTCCGACACCGCCGACACGGTGCGGCCAGTCCAGACCGAGAGAGATCGGCAGGCGCATGTCGGGCGGCGAGGCCTGAGCGATCGTGGAGCCGTCTATGAACTCGACCATCGAGTGCACGATCGACTGCGGATGCACGACGACGTCGATGTCGTCATACGCGATGTCGAAGAGCAGGTGCGCCTCGATCACCTCGAGTCCCTTGTTCACCAGGGTCGCGGAGTTCGTCGTGACCATGCGCCCCATGTCCCACGTGGGGTGCGCGAGCGCCTCCGCCGGGGTGACCTGGGTCAGTTCCGTGCGGCTGCGTCCGCGGAACGGACCGCCGGATGCCGTCACCACGAGCCGCCGCACCTCTGCGTGGGTGCCGGCGAGCAGCGCCTGCGCGAGCGCGGAGTGCTCGGAGTCCACAGGGACGATCTGACCGGGAGCTGCCGCGGCGAGCACGAGGTCGCCGCCCACGATGAGGGACTCCTTGTTCGCGAGGGCGAGTGTGCGGCCCGCCTTCAGCGCCGCGAGGGTCGAGCCGAGCCCGATCGAGCCGGTGATGGCGTTGAGCACCACGTCGGCTTCGACATCGCGGACGAGCTGCTCGGCCTCGACGGCTCCGAGAGCGGTGGACTCGACCTGGAACTGCGCGGCCTGTGCCTCCAGCATCTCTGCGTTCGAACCGGCGGCGAGACCGACCAGCTCGAATCGACGAGGGTTGGCCCGGATCACATCCAGTGCCTGGGTGCCGATGGAGCCGGTGGAGCCGAGGACGATGACGCGACGCATAACGCCAGCCTAGGTCACGCCCACGGCTCCCCCCGCGGTTACTGCTGCTGCTGGACCGGGGTCGTGGCGAGGATGTCGACAACGAACACGAGGCTCTCCTTCTGGAGCTCGTGTCCCTCGCTCGCGCCGTAACCGTCGGACGGCGGCATCACGACGATGACCTGAGAGCCGACCTGCTGGCCCTCGAGAGCCTTCTGGAAGCCTGCGACGACACCGGTGGTCTGGAACTGCGCCGGGGCGGCGTCACGGCTCCAGCTGGAGTCGAACTCCGTGCCGTCGGACCACTTGACGCCGAGGTACTGCACGACGACGAGATCGCCCGAGGCGACCGTCGCGCCGTCGCCCTGCTTGAGGACGGCGACCTTGGTCTCGGTCGGCGCCTCGCCGTCCGGGATCGTCACGGTCGGGGCGCCCTTGTCGTCGAGCTTGACGGTCGGCATGCCCGGGGTCGGGTCGACCGGCGTTCCCGTCGCTACCTCCGGGAGCTGCTCGACCGCTTCGGCGTAGACGACCTTGGCTGTGCCGCCGTCGCCGAAGACCTTGCCGGGAAGCGCCAGGACCACCTGGGTGCCGAGGGGCTGGCACTCGAGTGCTGCGATGAACAGTGAAGCGTTGTTCTGGTCGAGGAGGACGGAGGCTTCCCCTCCGTCGCTGCGAGCCGAGGAGTCGACGATCTCACCCGTCGCGGCTTCGATGATCTGGAACTTCACGCCCACGAGGTCGTTCGCGACGACCTCGTCGCCGTCGCCCTTGGAGATGATCGTGCGCTCCACGTCGGCGAACGGCGCGTCCGCGGGGACGGTGACCTTCGCGTCGAGGCCTTCGCCGTCGACGACGACCGCGTCGGACGTCGCACCGGGCTGCGCGTTCAGCAGACATCCGCTGGACGCGGTCGGCGAAGGCGTGCCGGAGCTCTCCGGCGCAGCGCCACCGGCACAGCCCGCCAGCAGAAGGGTCGCCGCGGCGACGGTGGACAGAACGATGAGCGGACGCTTGCGCACAGTGAGACCTCGGGATCGCGGGCAGGAAACTCCATCCTGCCTCATACCCCTTTGCTCGCGCTGGGAGGCGCGGCGCAAGTCTTCATTCCCACGCTGGCATGGATCCGGGAGTAATCTGCTCTGATGACCTCTGAGCAGTCCGTCGAGCCCGAATCCTCGTCACCGGAGGAAGCCTCGTCAGAGGAGACGACGAAGCCGCGTCACGCCGGGTTCGCCTACACGCTCGGCCGCAGCCTCATCACCCCTCTCGCTCGACTGGTGTACCGGCCCCGGATCGAAGGGCGCGAGAACGTCCCCCTGAGCGGTCCCGTCATCTTCGCGAGCAATCACCTGTCCTTCATCGACTCGATCGCGATCCCGGTCGCCGCACCCCGTCCGGTGCACTTCCTGGCGAAGTCGACGTACTTCGAGGGCACCGGCTTCAAGGGCTGGATGAGCAAGACGTTCTTCGAGTCGATCGGCGCGATCCCGGTGCGCCGCGGCGCCGGACAGGCCGCCCTGGATGCCCTCGACCTGCAACGCCAGCTCCTCGACGAGGGACTCGCCGTAGCGCTGTACCCGGAGGGCACCCGCTCCACCGACGGCCGGCTGTACAAGGGCCGCACGGGCGTCGCGTTCCTCGCGCTCCAGACCGGCGCACCCGTGGTCCCGGTCGGTCTGATCGGCACCGACAAGGTGATGCCGGTGGGGGCGAAGATGCCCACGCTCAAGGAGCGCATCACGGTGCGCTTCGGCGAACCGCTCGACCTTTCCCCTCACGGTCCGGCGACCAGCGGACGGGCGCGTCGACTCGCCACGGATCAGATCATGGCCGCGATCCACGGGCTCTCCGGCCAGGAGCTCGCGGGCGCGTACAACGAGGCACCTGCGCAGGGCACGATCGAGAAGATCAAGCAGGCTCTGCCGCACGAACGTCGCTGACGCGGCGAGAGCCCGTGGCCAGGTGCGAGCGCGTGGTCAGGCGAGAGCGCTGACCGTCGCCTGGTGACGCACCGGGAAGTTCATCGAATTCGCGATGAAACACCACTCGTTCGCCTGAGCGTGCGCGCGCTCGGCGGCCTCGATCATCGAAGCCTCGGCGACGACGACCTCTGGGCGCAGCAGCACCTCCACGAACGCGCCGCCGCCGGCGCCGTCTTCGCGCATCACTCCGCTCGCGCGGTCACGGTAGGACACCACGACGACGCCGGCAGTGACACACGCGTGCAGGTACGACAGCAGGTGGCACTCGGAGAGGGATGCCAGCAGAAGGTCTTCCGGATTCCATCGTGAGGGGTCACCGCGAAAGGGCTTGTCCGCTGAGGCGAGCAGATCGGGCTTTCCGCCGACCTCGATCGTCACGTCTCGGTGGTAGTCACGGTAGCCGGTGGTTCCGGTGCCGGTATTGCCGGTCCACGTCGCGGTGAGCGCATAGTGGTGTTCGCCGAGAGTGCGCGAGGTCGTCTCTGCCATGGGATCAGTCTGTCAGGCTCCTCCGACACGACGCGAGACGCCGCACACCCCGGGCTAGAGTTGACGGGTGCTGGAGACTCTCACCGTTCAGGATTCCGTGGAACTCGCCGTCGTCGAGAGGAGCGGATTCGTCGAATCCCGCCACGCCGGTGCGGCCGTCGTGCTCTCGCCCGACGGCGACGTCGTCGCCCGTCACGGCAATGCCGATGCGCTGATCCTGCCGCGCTCCAGCCTCAAGCCCCTGCAGGCCATCGCCTGCATCACTGCAGGCGCGGTGCTCGAGGGCGAGCAGCTGGCGATCTCGACGGCGAGCCACATCGGCACCGACCGTCACGCCTCGGTGGTACGCGACATCCTCACCGAGGGTGGTCTCACGGAGGACGCCCTGGGCTGTCCCGCCGCCTGGCCGAGTGACTCGGCGACACGCGATGAGCTCGTTCGTGAACACGGTGTGCCGACGCGGGTGCGCATGAACTGCTCCGGTAAGCATGCCGCGATGCTGCGCGCCTGTGTGGCGACGGGCTGGCCGACCGCAGGCTACCTCGATCCCGCTCATCCTCTGCAGCAGCACATCCGCGACGTCATCGAGCGCCTCACGGGCGAGAAGATCGCGCACACCGCGATCGACGGGTGCGGCGCGCCGGTCCACGCCATGACGCTGACCGGTCTGGCACGCGCGATCCACCGCATCGGCACCGCTTCGGATCGTTCGCCCTTCGCTCTTCACCGGGTGGCCGGCTCCCTCGTCCGCGCGGTGCGCGAGAACCCCTGGACGATCGAGGGCCCCGGCCGCCCTGACACCATCGCGACGGAGACGCTCGGCGTGTTCACCAAGTACGGCGCCGAGGGCGTCATGGTGATGGTCGCCCCCAATGGAACGACCGTGGCGCTGAAGATGCTCGACGGGGCTACTCGCGCCTCGACGATCGTGGCCGCCACGCTTCTCGCCCGCGCGGGAGGGCTGAGCGACGCCGACGTCGCGGCTCTCAGCGGCGCGCTTCCGCTCGCCGTGCTCGGCGGCGGGGCGGACGTCGGTGCCATCCGTCCCGGTGCCGGGATCTGACGCCGCGTCTTCCTCTCGGCCGCGCGCGAGGATGCTCATGCCGGCGACAGCTCGGTGAGGTGGACGCGTCTCGGCGCACGCGCGCCGATCACCGACCACGCCCGGCCTGCATGCGGGCGCGCGTAGGGCGGAAGCTCGCGGGCGCCGACCAGCTGGCGGAGGTCGGCCGGGTGTTCACAGCGGATGAGCACCTCACCGACTGATCTGACGCGTTGCCACACGGGCCAGTTGCGCTGCCATGTCTCCGCATCGGCGACCACGATGCATCGCGGTCCCACACCTTTGGGCTCGGTGCCGACGGCCACCACCTCGCACGCAGGATACGCGTCGCGCATCCGGGCGATCACCTCCTCAGCCCCGGGGCTGACGACGCCCGTGATCGCAGAGGTCGGAGCCCACGCCGCCATCGACGGTGCCGCGGTCCGGTCGACTTCGCTTTCGTCGACCCAGGCCAGCTGCACTTCGTGGTCGCCCATCCTGGCTCGCCCGGGAGCGCGGTCGCGCACGAATCCCGACGACTCTCCCCCGGCCGCCAGATGCTCCATCCGGTTCGGCATGCGCAACAGCACTCGACGCGGCAGCAGATCGAGCACCCGCCCCAGCGCTCCGCTCGCTCTGGTCGCGGTCAGGACGAAGGTCGTCCCCCGCGCTGCACGAAGAACCTGCTCCCAGCGGTGGACGAACTGCTGGCCGTACTCCGGTGGCAGAGCGGCGGTAAGCGCGTCCAGGTCGTCGCCCAGCACGACCGCAGGAGGACGCTCCCTCCCGTCCGCCCATGCGGCGAGCAGATCCCAGGCGTCTTCAGGGTCGCTCGGCAGCCAGACGGCGTCGTGGCGCTGCGCCGCGACCGCCCTCAGCGCCGCGGTGCGGCCGGAGCCGGGCGCACCGAGAAGCGCGAGTCCTCGCTCGCCTGCGCACCGCAGCAGCACCGCTGGCTGCGACTGGCGGCCGGGGTCGTCGGCGCGACCGAGGACGACCGTATCGGGCGACGGCCCGGCTTCGTCGATGACCTCCGAGAGTGGGAGAACGGCAGGAAGAGCGGGGAGCCACGGGCTGGGCGGCACATCTGCTTCCGCCCACCGCATCCCGACGTCCCTCAGATCGGCGGCTGCGGTCAAGGCGACGCGGATCGCGACGGGCTCGTCGTCCGCAGGCCGCCGCACCAGCCCGTGCCCGCGCGCGCTCGCGTCGCCCGCCAGCATCGCGGCCGCGTCCGTGCCGATCATGAGTCGGCTGTCTGCGACGTCTCCGACCCGCAGACTGATGCGAAGGGGGCAGTTCGCGGCCAGTGCGTCTCTGATGACCCCGGACGCACGCTGCGTGCCGATGATGAGATGCATGCCGAGCGCGCGGCCGCGGGCTGCGATGTCGGTGAACACCGCGCCCAGGTCGGGGTGTTCTGACAACAGGGCCGCGAACTCGTCGACCACGATGACCAGCCGCGGCATCGAGACATCACGCACATCACGAACTCCCGCAGCGGCCAGCACCGCCTCTCGCCGCCGCAGCTCCGCCGTGAGGCTGGAGACGCCACGCCTGGCGCCTTCCTCGTCGAGGTCGGTGATGACCGCGACCACCTGCCGCAGCGCGCGCAACGGTTCGAATGCGGTGCCGCCCTTGAAGTCGGCGAGCACGAAGGTCACGCGGTCCGGTCCATTCACCGACGCGATGGCTGTGACCCAGCTGACGAGCAGCTCGCTCTTGCCCGTCCCCGTCATGCCGGTCACGATCGCGTGCGGCCCGTCGCCGACGATGTCGACCGTGATGCTCCCCCGCTCACCGAGACCGATCGTCGCGGCCAATCCGTCTGCGTCCTGAGGCTGTGCGAGCTCCGAAAGCGACACCGCGTCGGGGAGCACATCGACCTCGTCGCCCCGATGCGCGAGCTCTGCACCCACGGCGCCTGCCTGCGCGAACGACAAGCACTCGACAGCGATGGCGATCGAGCCGTTCGGGGTGCGCAACGTCCCCCGTCGCGGTTCGATGATGTCGATGACCGTCGTGATGCCCTCTGGCACGTCTTCTTCGACCGAGGCCAGCCAGATCATCGCATCCGCCTGCGGCCGTCCCTCAGCGGTCGAGCCAACCCCCACCCGGAAGCCGCCTCGATGCCCACGTCGCGTATGCGGGAGACTCTCGAACCCGTAGGCGGAGAGGGCGGCACCGCCCGGATCTGCGCCGACCAGGGACAGTTGTGCGGCGCTGAAGCGCAGACACAGCTGCACGATCAGGGCCCTCGCCGCCGCCTGGGTCAGCGGTCGTGGGCCTCGGAGACAGATGCCTCCACCGATCGGCACTGCGATCGGCGCATCCTCGACCACATTGCATCGTTCGCGGAACTCCCGCCCACGGGCATCATCTCCGCCGCTGCAGCGCACACCACTGGTCGCCCCGCCTGCGCCGACGACGACGGGCGTGATCGCGTCGAGCGGTTGAGCGCCGCGAAGGGGCGGCTGCGCGATGCAGTTCGCCGCGTCGGGGCGCCGCTGCCAGAGCATCTCGCGCTCGTCACTGTGCCGCCGGAGCAGCTCTGCCTCGGCTTCGGCCCACTCCGCTTCGTTCTGCTTCTCACCCTGTCGACGCTCGCGACGCCGGGTGCGTGCGGAGTCCACGAGCGAGGCCCCGATCATCAGGGGCCCCAACGCCGCGAAGCAGAGCGCGAGGAGCGAGCCGGTGACCGTCCACAGCACCACGCCCGCCGCGATCGGCACGAGCGCCGCCAAGAACGGCAGCGGGGCGCGACGCGAGGCGGCCGGAGCCGTCGGAAGTACGATCGGAAGGGAGTCCATCCCCCCAGTGGATCGCATCGCGATCCTGGGATGAGCGCCGTCCACAGCGCGGGACGGTTACTCCGCGGTGTTCTCGATTGGGGAGGACGAGTTGTCTTCTGCGGTCACCTGGACGATGATGAGCGTGACGTTGTCCCGTCCGCCGTTCTCCAGAGCCGCTGCGAGCATCGCATCGGCGGCCGCACCCGGGTCTTCGTGTTCCCGGAGGAAGTGCTGGATGCCGTAGTCGGTGAGCTCTTTGGTGAGACCGTCGGAGCAGATGACGAAGCGGTCACCTGCGCGCACATCGATGGAGACGTAATCGGGGGCCGTGAGCTCACTCGCTCCCACCGCGCGGGTGATCACGTTGCTGTACGGATGCCCTTCGGCCTCTTCCGGGCTGAGCTTACCCGCCGTGATGAGTTCCTGCACGACCGAGTGGTCTGTCGTGATCTGGACGAGTCGATCGTCACGGAGCAGATACACGCGGGAATCGCCGATGTTCAGTGCGATCCAGTGCGATTCGTCACCGTCGGCGTCGGCGTCGAAGTAGACCCCTGTGAGCGTCGTCCCGGTGCCTTCGTCGGTCGTCTCGGGGTGGTCGGCGATGTCACCGACAGCCAGCTCGAGCGCATTCTCGATCGACGGACCATCGACCTTGCCTGAGGAGACCACGGCCTGCAAGCGGGCGACCGTGCTCTGGCTGGCGATCTCGCCACCGGCGTGACCACCCATCCCGTCGGCGACGATGAACAGCGGGTAGTCGGCCAGGAAAGCGTCCTGGTTCGTCTCGCGGCGTCGGCCTTGATCGGTGATCCCGGACCACGACAGCAGCAGCGGGCGCTGCGCAACCGTGATTCGGTGCGTCTTCGTCTCAGCCACGTGCTGCCTCCGATAGGCCTGCGGCGGATCGGACGGTCGCAGGATACTCACAACACATCGTAGTAGAAGTCACGCGCACCTCGATCACACCTGGGCTCCAGCATCCACCGGCAACGGGTAGAACTCGTCGATGACGACCAGATCCTCCGTCGTCGTGCCAGCACGTCCGAAGTCGTCGCAGCCTGGGCTTGTGGAGGACACGGGGAGACCGGAAGCACCCACGCGGCGCTGCGACAAGACCATGTCATCCACGTTAGCGGCCGCTGAGGATCGTCCACCACCCGAGACAGCACAGGGCCCTCGACCGGAGTCGAGGGCCCTGTGTCAGACGATCACGCCGGAGGCTGCGTGGGGTCGGCCGGCGGAGCTGCGGGCGGTGCCGGCGGAGCTGCGGGCGGTGCCGGCGGAGCTGCGGGCGGCGCAGGCGGGGTTGCCGGCGGCGCCGCGGGAGGAGCCGGCGGCGTGGTCGGCGGAACCGGGGGAACCGGTGCGCCGGTCGCCGGAGCTGCGGGACCTGCAGGCGGTGCGTAGCCGGGCTGAGCGGGCGGTGCGTAGCCGGGCTGGGCCGGCGGCGCGTAACCCTGCGCGGGGGGTGCGTAGCCCTGGGGCGCGCCGTAGCCGGCCTGCGGAGCCGCAGCCGATGCCTGAGCCGGGATCCCGTCCCACACCGTGCGGTCGCCGAGCAGGCTGTTCGCTGCCCAGGAAGCGGGCTGGATGCCCGCGTTCCAACGCGACTTGTCGAACGCGTTGATACCGAGCCACACCGGCGGCAGGAAGAAGTACAGAACGACCCAGACGGCGTCCTTCTGCAGCTTCAGGCCGACCCGCCACGCGGCGATCAGGTCGATGACGCGACCGGCGATACCGATGAGCGGGAGGATCAGGAACCATCCCAGGAACGGGATGATCGAGCCGATGATACCGCCACCGATCAGGTACAGAACGAGCCAGGGACTCAGGTCACCGAGCTTGTAGAAGATCATGGTGCTGTAGACGGGCACCCAGGCGCGCCACTTGCCCTGCACTCCCGCCTTCTCGAAGATCTTCATGTAGAACCACGAGTAGAGCGCGTAGATGGCGAGTGGCAGGATCGTGTAGACCAGGATCAACGCGACCAGCGCGCCGCCTGACAGGCCGTCATAGCCGTAGTAGTCGTTCATGGTTCCCTCCAGAAAATTCATGATGCGGCATCATGCGCTGAACACACTAGCGTGTCGCGGGGTTTCCCCGCAGGTCTCTTTCGCCGTCTGGCATGTTCGGGTCGCCGCCGTTCGCGGACGAAGCGTCCCTCCTCGCACGGAAGACGACTCACTCCTCGACGACCAGCTCCAGAATGCCCGGCTGTGCGCCGTCGCGGAAGACGATCCCCCGCTTCTGCGCCCACGCGCGAAGGCCACGGAGCGAGCTGACACGCGGCCGATCCTCGGCGATCGCCCGCACGAGCAGGCCCTTCGACTTCTTGTTGAAGTGGTTGAGGGCTCTTCCGTGTGCGGTCACGACACGGACGTACGCGGAGGAGACGGCACTCGGCACGGGCCCGAGCGCGACGTAGGCCTCGCTGCGCAGGTCGAGGACGAACGACGGGTCGGCCTCGGCGATCGCTGCGGAGGTGGCTTCGGCCCAGTGCCGGCGAAGCGCCGGGAGTCCGGGTAGTGAGGTCCCGGCGGCGAGGCGGTAGGTGGGAAGAGCGTCGAGGGCTCCGACCGGGCCCAGCGGAGCGCTGTGGATCCACACGTGCTCTCCCAGCCACCGTCGGGAGACCGCGGAGAGGGAACGCGCATCGAGCGCATCGAACAGCACGCCCGTGTACCGGTCGATCGCCGGCATGGTTGGCGACGATCGAAGCGCCCTGTTGTGTGCGATGTCCCCCCGCTGCCGCTCGCTCAGCTTGAGCACGCGTCGTGCGGCCTCTTCATCGGCGGCGAGGTCGATCAGCGCCTCGAGGACCGCCGACCGTCGCTCGTTGAGCGACGGAAGCACGAGCGAGTCGAGATCGAGAGGGGAACCGTCGCCACCCTCGTGTTTGGTCTCCGACGGAGGGAGCAGGATCTTCATGAAACCTCTGTGGATACAGACGCGTCCGCCTCGGAACCCGTGCGGGTGCCGAGGCGGACGCGTAAAACAGGTACTGCTAGGCGATGAGAGCCGCGTTGCCGGCAACGATCGTCAGGGTGTCGCCCTCCATGGAGAGGAACCCGTCCTGCGCGTTGGCCAGCACCTTGGTGCCATCCGACTGGGTGATGCGAACCTGGCCCTCGGCGAGGATGGCCAGCACCGGCTCGTGGCCGGTCATGAAGCCGATCTCACCCTCGACGGTCTTGGCGACCACGAGGCTCGCCTCTCCCGTCCAGACCTCCGCATCAGCGGAGACGAGGCTGACGTGCAGCGCCATGGTCAGCCGTTCTCCTTCTGGATCTTCGCCCACTGCTCTTCGACGTCGGAGATGCCACCGACGTTGAAGAAGGCCTGCTCGGCCACGTGGTCGAAGTCACCGCGGGTGATCGCGTCGAACGACTCGATGGTCTCCTTCAGCGGGACGGTCGAACCCTCGACGCCCGTGAACTTCTTGGCCATGTAGGTGTTCTGCGAGAGGAACTGCTGGATGCGACGTGCACGCGACACGACGATCTTGTCTTCCTCGGAGAGCTCGTCGACACCGAGGATGGCGATGATCTCCTGCAGTTCCTTGTTCTTCTGGAGGATCTGCTTGACCGTCGTGGCGACGCGGTAGTGGTCCTCGCCCAAGTAGCGGGGGTCCATGATGCGCGACGTCGAGGTCAGCGGGTCGATGGCCGGGTACAGACCCTTCGAGGCGATCTCACGAGAAAGCTCGGTCGTCGCGTCGAGGTGGGCGAACGTGGTCGCCGGAGCCGGGTCGGTGTAGTCATCGGCGGGCACGTAGATCGCCTGCAGCGAGGTGATCGAGTGGCCGCGCGTCGAGGTGATGCGCTCCTGGAGCACACCCATCTCGTCGGCGAGGTTCGGCTGGTAACCCACGGCGGAGGGCATGCGGCCCAGCAGCGTGGAGACCTCGGAACCGGCCTGCGTGAAGCGGAAGATGTTGTCGATGAAGAGCAGCACGTCCTGCTTCTGCACGTCACGGAAGTACTCCGCCATCGTCAGAGCCGACAGGGCGACGCGCAGACGCGTTCCCGGCGGCTCGTCCATCTGGCCGAAGACGAGGGCCGTCTTGTCGAAGACGCCCGCCTCTTCCATCTCGTGGATGAGGTCGTTGCCCTCACGGGTGCGCTCACCGACACCGGCGAACACCGACACACCACCGTGGTCCTGCGCGACGCGCTGGATCATCTCCTGGATGAGGACGGTCTTGCCGACACCGGCGCCACCGAACAGACCGATCTTTCCACCCAGCACGTACGGGGTGAGGAGGTCGATCGACTTGATGCCGGTCTCGAACATCTGAGTCTTGGACTCGAGCTGGTCGAAGTTCGGCGCCTTGCGGTGGATCGGCCAGCGCTCGGTGACCTCGATGGTCTCGCCGGGCTCGAGGTTGAGCACCTCGCCGATGACGTTGAACACCTTGCCCTTGGTCACGTCGCCGACGGGGACCGAGATGGCCTCACCGGTGTCGCGGACTTCCTGGCCGCGGACGATGCCGTCGGTCGGGTTCAGGGCGATGGCGCGGACGAGGTCGTCGCCGAGGTGCTGAGCGACCTCGAGCGTGATCTCGGTGGACTCTTCGCCCATCGCGATCGTGGTCTTCAGCGCGTTGTAGATGTCGGGGATCGAGTCATGAGGGAACTCGATGTCGACAACCGGACCGTTGACGCGTGCGACGCGCCCGACGACCGCGGTCGCCGGCTGGTCAGCCGGAGCGGTGAGGGTCATTTTCGTCTCTTTCCTGATGGTCTATTTGCTCGAGAGGGCGTCGGCGCCGCCGACGATCTCGGCGATCTGCTGCGTGATCTCCGCCTGGCGCGCGTTGTTGCGCAGACGGGTGTAGTCGGTGATGAGCTTGTCGGCGTTGTCGCTGGCCGACTTCATAGCCTTCTGCGTCGCCGCCTGCTTCGCGGCAGACGACTGCAGGAGAGCGTTGAAGACGCGGCTCTGGATGTACACCGGCAGGATCGCGTCGAGAACGGTCTCGGCATCCGGCTCGAACTCGTACAGCGGGTAAACGGTGTTACCGGCTTCCGACTCATCGGCTTCCGTGATCTCCAGCGGGAGCAGACGCACGGATTCGGGCGACTGCGTCATCATGCTGACGAAACGGTTGTACACGAGGTGGATCTCATCGACGCCGCCATCCTGTCCCCCGCGGGAGAAGGATTCGAGCAGCGTCGCGGAGATCTCCTCCGCGGTGTGGAACGACGGGGTGTCCGTGTCGCCGGTCCACTCCGCAGCGGCGGCGAGGCGTCGGAACTGGAAGTATCCGACGGCCTTGCGACCGATGAGGTAGAAGACCGGCTCCTTGCCCTGCTCGCGCAGGAGCTCTGCGACCTCGAGACCCTCACGGAGGATCTGCGAGTTGAAGGCTCCGGCGAGACCGCGGTCCGAGGAGAAGATCACGACCGCGGAGCGGGTGATGTTCTCGGACTCGCGGGTCAGCGGGTGATCCACGTTCGAGTGCGTCGCGACGGCCGACACGGCCCTCGTCACGGCACGCGCGAAGGGTGTGGACGCTTTGACGCGTGCCATCGCCTTCTGAATGCGCGAAGCCGCGATGAGTTCCATCGCCTTCGTGATCTTCTTGGTCGTCTGAGCAGAAGAGATCTTCTGCTTGTAGACCCTGAGTTGAGCGCCCATATGTCAGTACCTCACGCGGTTACGCGCGACGACCCTTGACGATCTTCTCCTGGTTGACGTCCTCAGCCTCGGCTGCAGCGTGCTCCTCGTGACCCGGGGCGCCGATGGCGTGTCCCTTGCCACCCTGGAACTCCAGGATGAAGGCATCCGTCTGCTTCTCGAGCTCGGCGACCGTGGCGTCATCGAGGACGTTGGTGTCGCGGAGCGTCTCGAGAACCTTGGTGTTGCGACGCAGGTAGTCCAGGAGCTCGCGCTCGAAGCGCAGGACGTCCGAGACCTCGATCGAGTCGAGCTTGCCGTTGGTGCCGGCCCAGATCGAGACGACCTGCTCCTCGACGGGGTACGGCGAGTACTGCGGCTGCTTGAGCAGCTCGGTCAGACGCGCACCACGGGAGAGCTGACGACGCGAAGCCGCGTCGAGGTCGGACGCGAACATCGCGAAAGCCTCGAGGGAGCGGTACTGCGCGAGCTCCAGCTTCAACGTTCCGGAGACCTTCTTGATCGACTTGACCTGAGCGTCACCGCCGACTCGCGAGACCGAGATACCCACGTCGACCGCGGGACGCTGGTTCGCGTTGAAGAGGTCGGACTGCAGGAAGATCTGGCCGTCGGTGATCGAGATCACGTTGGTCGGGATGTAGGCCGAGACGTCGTTCGCCTTGGTCTCGATGATCGGGAGACCCGTCATGGAACCAGCGCCGAGCTCGTCGGACAGCTTCGCGCAACGCTCGAGCAGACGCGAGTGCAGGTAGAAGACGTCACCCGGGTAGGCCTCGCGGCCCGGCGGGCGGCGCAGGAGGAGCGACACGGCGCGGTAGGCCTCAGCCTGCTTCGACAGGTCGTCGAAGATGATGAGGACGTGCTTGCCGCCGTACATCCAGTGCTGGCCGATGGCAGAACCCGTGTAGGGAGCCAGGTACTTGAAGCCGGCGGGGTCGGATGCGGGAGCGGCCACGATCGTGGTGTACTCCAGCGCACCGGCCTCTTCGAGGGCGCCCTTCACCGAAGCGATGGTCGAGCCCTTCTGACCGATCGCGACGTAGATGCAGCGAACCTGCTTGTTGACGTCGCCCGACTCCCAGTTGGCCTTCTGGTTGATGATCGTGTCGATCGCGATGGCCGTCTTACCGGTCTGGCGGTCGCCGATGATCAGCTGACGCTGGCCACGACCGACGGGGATCATCGCGTCGATGGCCTTGATGCCGGTCTGCATCGGCTCGTGCACCGACTTGCGCTGCATGACGCCGGGCGCCTGGAGCTCGAGGGCGCGGACGCTCTCGGTCTCGATCGCGCCGAGTCCGTCGATCGGGTTGCCGAGCGGGTCGACCACGCGGCCGAGGTAGCCATCGCCGACCGGAACCGAGAGGACCTCGCCGGTGCGGGTGACTTCCTGACCGGCCTCGACACCGGTGAACTCGCCGAGGACGACGACACCGATCTCGTGCTCGTTCAGGCTCTGTGCGAGACCCTTGGTGCCGTCGGCGAAGATGACGAGCTCGTTCGCCATGACGCCGGGCAGTCCCTCGACGTGCGCGATGCCGTCGGCCGCGTCGATGACGGTGCCGACCTCGGTCGCCCCGGCCCCGGAGGGCTCGTATGCTGCGGCGAAGTCCTTCAGCGCGTCACGGATGACGTCGGGGCTGATCGATAGTTCTGCCATTGTCTTCCCTTTGTATCTGGGTGCGCGGTTCCCCGCGCGAAGTCGTGTTAGCCCGCGAGCTTCTGGCGAAGGTCGGCGAGTCGTGCGGAGATGCTGCCGTCGATGACGTCATCGGCGATCTGCACGCGCAGGCCTCCGACGACGGCAGGGTCGATGACGACGTTGAGCGATACCTGACCGTCGTAGCGACGCGAGAGCGAGTCGCTGAGACGGGCGCGCTGTGCGTCTGTGAGGGCGGCCGCAGTGTGCACCGTGGCGACCACTCGACCGCGCTGGCTCGAGACGACGCTCATCGCCCGGTTCAGCAGCCGTCGGACTCGACGCCCGCGCGGCTCGCGCACGAGCGACGTGATGATCAGCGTCGTCGCGGAGCCGGTGGAGCCTTCGGCCAGGAGACGCTCAACGAGCGCACTCTTGGCGTCTTCTCCGCCGACGCGGCTACCCAGAGCGAGTTCGAGCTCGGGGTTGGCCGCGATCACCCGGGAGAAGCCGAAGAGCTCCCCCTCGATGTCCGTTCCGGGCTCGGCGATCGCTGCCGCGCGGATCGCGAGCTCCTCGATACCGTCGACGAGCTCGCCCGCGTTGGACCAGCGTTCTGCGACGACGGTCTTCAGGACGCCCTGGGCACCTGCGGAGAACCCGCCGAACACCGCGGCGACGACATTCTGTCGTGCCGCGGCGGGAGCGGAAGGATCAGCAAGCGCGCCGCTCAGCTGGGACGATGCACTCACGGCATGCGCGGCAGCGAACAGCTCCCGTGCGGTGTCGAGAGTGACGTCCTTCGCTGCGGCAAGCGTCTTGATGGATGCCGCGAGTGCCTGAGTGGTCGCGCTGCCCATTACTGAGCCGCCTTCTCGGATGCCTCGAGCTCGGCGAGGAAGCGATCGACGACAGCCGTCGCACGCGCGTCGTCGGAGAGCGTCTCGCCGACCACGCCACCGGCGAGGTCGATCGCGAGGGTTCCGACCTCGCTACGCAGCGAGACGAGAGCGGTCTGACGCTCCGCTTCGATCTGCGTGTGCGCGGTGGCGGTGATGCGTGCGGCCTCGGTGGTCGCAGACTCCTTCGCCTCGGCGACGATCTTCTTGCCGTCCTCACGGGCGGCTTCGCGGATCTCACCGGCCTCGGTGCGCGCCTCAGCGAGCTGACGCGTGTACTCCTCGAGTGCCGCCTCCGCCTGCTTCTGCGCCTCGTCGGCCTTGGCGATGTTGCCCTCGATGGCGGCGGACCGCTCGTCGAGCATCTTCGTCAGACGGGGAAGGGCGACCTTCCAGACGACGACGAGGATGACGATGAACCAGAGGCCCGACCAGATGATGTCGTACCACGCAGGGATGAGGGGGTTGTTCGGCTCACCCTCTGCTGCGAGGTTCGTGACAAGAGCGTTCAGCATCCTGTCTCCTTCAGAAGTCGGTGAGGATTACGGGAAGGGGATGAATGCGACGGCGATGCCGACGAACGCAAGTGCCTCGGTGAAGGCGATACCGATCCACATGAGGACCTGGAGACGACCGGCCAGCTCGGGCTGACGAGCGACACCCTCGATGGTCTTGCCGACGACGATGCCGACGCCGATGGCCGGGCCGATGGCTGCGAGGCCGTAGCCGACCGCTCCGAGGTGACCGTTGATTTCAGCGAGAACCGTAGTAGCGTCCACGGGTTTTTCCTTTCGTTGGGTGGGAAGGCTGATGCCTGCCCGCTCAGTGCTCTTCTGCGACCGCGAGCTGGATGTAGACCGCGGTGAGGACGGTGAAGACGTATGCCTGGAGGACGGCGACCAGCATCTCGAAGAGAGTGAAGGCGCCACCGAAGGCGAGGGTTCCGACACCGAGTGCGGCCCAGCCGCCACCTGCGGTGAAGAAGAAGAACTGGGTCGCGGAGAACGCGAGGACCAGGATCATGTGCCCCACGACGAGGTTCATGAGAAGACGCAGCGTCAGCGTGACGGGGCGCAGGATGAACGTCGAGATGAGCTCGATGATCGCGACGATCGGCATCGCGGCGACCGGCACACCCTGCGGGAACAGGGAGTTCTTGAAGAACTTGAAGCCGTGTCGCTTGATACCGGCGTAGATGAAGGTCACGTAGCTGACGACGGCCAGCGTGAGCGGCACCGCGACGATCGCCGTTCCCGGCATGTTCAGGAACGGGATGATGCCCGTGATGTTCATGAACAGGACCATGAAGAAGATCGTGGTCAGGATCGGCAGGAAGCGGTCACCGTCCTTGCGACCGAGCATGTCGTGGGCGACGTTGGTCCGGACGAAGCCGAGCCCCATCTCCACGAGGCTCTGGAAGCGGCCGGGGACGACCTTCATACGGCGAGTGCCGAGCCAGAGGATCAGAACCACGGCGATCACCGCGAGCAACTGGACCAGGTGGATCCGGTTGACGGGGATGGGGCCTACGTGGAAGAGGATCTCCGGAAAGAAATCGTCGATCGAAGGGCCGTGGAACTCGCCGTCGGAGGCGAGTCGGGGGGTCAGGGTCGCAGCAAGATTAAACAGCGCGGGCTCCAGCTTCGGGGCACCGGTCTAAACCGGGGCGACGATGGTCGGTGTGCTACACAGCGCAAGCGCTCGCGGGCGAGCGGCGGGCACGTATCAACAGTATCAGAATCTGAGGGTCTCCTAAGACCGCTGGCCACCCTCGACGGGTCCGTCTCCGATGTGATTCGCCGAGCCGGGCGCACGGTCTTCGGGAACCTCCGTCGGCAGGTTCGTGTCGCTGACGTTGGGCAGCCGCATGCTCGTGAGGACGATGACGTCGATCGCGAGCGACATCAGCACGCCGGCCACGATCGACAGGAAGAACACCATCGGCTGCAGCCACGGCTGACCGGCGAGCATGATCATCGCGACGACGAAGAGCCCGAGCTTGAGCAGCCAGCCGCCCAGGACGATGGCGAAGAACAACTGCACGTAGATCGGGTCGCCGTACCAGCGGTTCGCGATCAGGATGCTGATGCCGGTGATCGCCAGGAAGACGGCGGCCAGGAGCACGCCGAGCAGACCGCTGACGAGCCCCTCCCCCTGAGCGACGAGGTAGCCGATGCCCCCGGCGATGATCGCGAGCACGACGGTGGCGACCGCCGACCAGATGAGGGTGCGACGCAGGATCGGCGTGCTGGAAACAGGACTCGGGCTCATCAGGACTCCACGGGTGTCGGATCGGGTTCGGCGCCCGCTGCGCTCTTCCTGCGGCGGGTGGGACTCAGCGTGACGACGAGGCAGGCGGCGATGCCCACGATGCCGAAGCCGACACCCGGCAGGTACTGGCCGGGCCAGTCCTCTCGGGCACCGACGTACATGAGCAGGACGGCGAGGGAGACCACGGCCGTCCAGGCGTAGAAGATGAGCACGGCGTCACGGTCGCGGTGACCCAGATCGAGCATGCGGTGATGCAGGTGCTTCCGGTCGGGCGAGAACGGCGATCGTCCCGCGCTCATGCGTCGGAGCACGGCGAGTCCGAAGTCCAGCAGCGGCAGCAGGACCACCAGCAGCGGGAGCAGGATCGGCAGGAAGGCTCCGACCAGCTGGGAACGCCCGAGCCGCTCGGGGTCGAGGGCGGACGGATCCATCTGCCCGGTGATCGCGATCGCCGATGTGGCCATCAGGAGGCCGATCACCAGTGCACCGGAGTCGCCCATGAAGATCTTCGCGGGGCTCCAGTTCAGCGGCAGGAAGCCGAGGCAGGCTCCGATGAGGACGGCGGCGATGAAGGTCGAGAGGTTGAAGTAGCTGGAGGCGCCGGAGTCGCGCGTGAAGATGTAGGAGTAGGCGAAGAACACGCCGTTCGAGATGAGACACACACCGGCGACGAGCCCGTCGAGTCCGTCGATGAAGTTCACCGCATTCATCACGATGACGATCGCGAACATCGTGATCGTGATGCTCAGCCAGCTCGACACCACGATGAGGTCACCGAACGGCAGAGACAGGATCTGCAGTCCCCCACCGACCGTGATGACGCCGGCAGCGAGGAACTGCGCGCCGAGCTTGATCATCCAGTCGATGTCCCAGAGGTCGTCGACGACCCCGATGATCGCGATCAGCAGGGACGCGCCGAGGATCGACCACATGGTCTGCGGCGGCACCCAGATGCTCTGGAAGAACGGGTTCACCGCGGAGAAGCCGAACGCCGCGGCGATGGCGAGGAAGATCGCGACGCCGCCCAGTCGTGGCTTGGGGGTGGTGTGCACGTCCCGGTCGCGGATGGCGGGGTACAGCTTGAACCGGAGGCTCAGCTTCCACACCGCCCAGGTCAGCGCGAACGTGATCGCGGCGGTGAGGATGATCGTGAAGAGGTACTGCTTCACGAATCCCTGTCCTGCTCCTGCGCGTGCTCAGGGTCATGCTCGTGTCCGGCGTGATCCTCGGGCTCGAGGAGGTCGCCGAGGACTTCCTGGAGCTGCTCCCTGGTCACGGCGCCGTCACGGAGGATGCGTACGGTCCCGGGTTCGGAATCCGCGCCGCGGCGCACCAGCGAGGTGGCATCCACGATGGTGGACGCGATGCCGTCCTTGCTCAGGCCGTCTGCGAGATAGACCGCGACGCTGTCACCCAGCATCTTCTCGGCGTCGTACGCCGAGATGGCCGCGGCTTCGCCCGTGAGGTTCGCGCTGGAGACGGCCAGCGGGCCGGTCTCCGCGAGCAGTTCGAGGGCGACCCGGCCCTCCGGCATGCGCACCGCGACCGTGCCGAGAGTCTCTCCCAGGTCCCACACCAGCGACGGCTGCGCGGGCAGCACGATCGTCAGTCCGCCGGGCCAGAATGCCTCGACGAGGCGCTCGACCGGCTCCGGAACGGACTCGGCCAAGGCGGCGAGCGTCTCTTTCGTGCCGATCAGCACGGGCGGCGGCTGATCCCGCCCGCGCCCCTTCGCATCGAGGAGGCGCTGGACGGCGGCCGGGGAGAAGGCATCGGCGGCGACGCCGTACACCGTGTCTGTGGGGATGACGATGAGGTCGCCACGGCCGATCGCCTGGCGCGCGTGGCGCATGCCGGCGAGGAGCTGCGACTCGTCGCTGCAGTCGAAGATGGTTGACATGACGGTTCGATTCTATGCGGCGCGGCCAGTGAGCACGCTCGGAGGTTGCTGATCAGGGTCGGAGCGCGGTGGTGGTGCGATCCCGGAGCGTCAGGTCCCGGTGCGTCGCCGGTGCGCGCCATCCGTCGACCGTGAGGAGGTCCCTGATCGACTCGCCCTGCAGTTCGCCGTGTTCGATGACGAGGAGACCGCCGGGGCGCAGCAGCCGCAGGGCCCGTGAGCTGAGCACACGCACGATGTCGAGACCGTCCTCTCCCCCGTACAGCGCCATGGCCGGGTCGAACAGCCGCACCTCCGGATCGCGGGGAATGGCGGCATCGGGCACATACGGCGGATTCGAGATGACCACGGAGGCCGTGCCGTCGAGCTCCGGGAAGGCTTCCCCCAGGTCGGACAGCACCAGCGTGAGGTTGTCGACTCCCGCGACGTTGCGGCTCGCCCAGGCATGCGCGTCCTCGGAGAGCTCGGCGGCGAAGATGCGCGCGTGCGGCACCTCGGTGGCCAT
Organism: Microbacterium sp. Root1433D1; assembly: GCF_001426835.1. Taxonomy (NCBI): domain Bacteria; kingdom Bacillati; phylum Actinomycetota; class Actinomycetes; order Micrococcales; family Microbacteriaceae; genus Microbacterium; species Microbacterium sp. Root1433D1. The sequence goes on from NZ_LMFN01000002.1 coordinate 921,459, forward strand.
CGCGAGGGCGATCGCCCCGCTGCCGGTGCCGAGGTCGATGCCGACCGGTGCGGACTCCGGGGAGCTCAGCAGGGCGTCGATCGCGTACTGCACGACGGTCTCCGTCTCCGGACGGGGTACGAAGACGCCGGGGCCGACGGCGAGCTCGAGGTGACGGAACGGCGCGGTTCCGGTGATGTGCTGCAGCGGCTCCCTGGCTGCACGACGCGTCACGGCCTCATCGAGCGCCGACACCGCTGCGTCATCGATGCCGTCGCCACGGACGATCGCCGCCTGCACCTCGCCGCGTCGTCGTCCGAGGATGTGGCCGGCGAGAAGCTCTGCGTCGACGAGAGGGTCGGGCACTCCGACATCGGCCAGACGCTGGGCCGCCGTGCGGACGACCGCAGCGAGAGAGGTGTCAGACATGCCTTCCAGCGTAGAGTGCGAGCGGCCGTCACAAAGGCCTCCCCATAGGACCCCTCCCCTAGGCTGGTCCGCAGCGACCCCGCACAGGAAGGTTCATCATGCCCGGCATCCACTCCGACATCACGACCGCGTTCGGCAACACACCGCTCGTCCGCCTGAACCGGGTGACCGAGGGACTGGGTGCGACCGTCCTCGCCAAGCTCGAGTACTACAACCCCGCCTCGAGCGTGAAGGATCGCATCGGGATCGCCATGGTCAACGCCGCCGAGGCATCGGGTGAGCTCACGCCGGGCGGCACAATCGTGGAGTCCACGAGCGGCAACACCGGCATCGCTCTCGCGATGGTCGGCGCCGCGCGCGGCTACCGCGTGATCCTGACGATGCCCGCCTCCATGTCGAAGGAGCGCCGGGTCCTGCTGAAGGCGTTCGGCGCGCAGATCGTGCTCACCGACCCCACCAAGGGCATGAGCGGTGCGATCGAGGAGACCAAGCGCATCGTCGCCGAGACTCCCGGAGCCATCTGGATCCGCCAGTTCGAGAATGCCGCGAACCCCCAGATCCACCGCGAGACCACGGCGCAGGAGATCCTCCGCGACACCGACGGCGCGGTCGACATCCTCGTCGCGGGCGTCGGCACCGGTGGAACCGTCACCGGGACCGGACAGGCGCTCAAGGCGGCGAAGCCCGGCGTCCAGGTGATCGCGGTCGAGCCCAAGGATTCCCCGGTGCTCACCGAGGGACACCCCGGCCCGCACAAGATCCAGGGCATCGGCCCGAACTTCGTCCCCGGTGTGCTCGATCGCGAGGTGCTCGACGAAATCCTCACCGCCGAGTTCGACGAGTCCATCCGCGTCGCCCGTGAGCTCGCGGCCAAGGAGGGTCTCCTCGTGGGCATGTCATCCGGCGCCGCGGTCGCCGCCGCGCTGAAGGTCGCGGCCCGACCGGAGAACACCGGCAAGACGATCGTCGTCATGATCCCCGACACCGGTGAGCGTTACATCTCCACCGCGCTGTTCGAGGATCTGCGCGAAGACTGAGACCGGCGATGGGCATGATCGGGCGGATGCGCGAGGACATCGCGGCCGCACGCCTTCGGGATCCGGCCGCGCGCAGCGCCGTCGAGGTCGCTCTGCTCTACCCCGGGCTGCACGCCGTCTGGGCGCACCGCGTCTCGCATGCGCTCTGGCGGCGCCGCCTGCGTCTGCTCGCACGCGCCGGCTCCCAGGTGTCGCGCTGGCTGACCGGGATCGAGATCCACCCCGGCGCGAACATCGGCCGTCGCTTCTTCATCGACCACGGCATGGGCGTGGTCATCGGCGAGACCGCCGTGGTGGGCGACGACGTGATGCTCTACCACGGCGTCACGCTCGGCGGACGCACACGCGCTTCCGGGAAGAGGCACCCCACGCTCGGAGACGGAGTGGCCGTCGGCGCCGGCGCCAAGATCCTCGGCCCCGTGACGATCGGGGCCGGCTCCGTGGTCGGTGCGAACGCCGTGGTCACTCGTGACGCCCCCGCCGACAGCGTCCTCGTCGGAGTGCCGGCGAAGCCGCGTCATCGCACGGTCGGCGAGGACACCAGGGCTCTGCTCACCGCGCCGGACCACTACGCGATCTGAGTAGACGAGAACGGCGGACGCCCTAGCGGCGTTGGCCCTTGACCGCCGCGACCTTCTTACGCAGGAAGAGGAGCGGGAGCAGCACGCTGCCGAGCGCCGTGATCAGCCAGACGATGACCGCACCGAGCAGCCACCCGGTCAGATCGGTGATCCGCAGCCCGCCGATGGGCAGCAGCACGACGACGACGAGGGAGATCAGCGTCGAGAAGATCCCGATACCGCCCATCAGCACCGGCGCGTAGCGGTTGGCCATCTTGCCGACCCAGGGCGCGAGCACGCTCTGCAGGATCGCGAAGATCAGGATGCAGATGACGAAGCCCCACCACTTGTCCCATTCGATCGTGAAGCCGTCGAGGAGGAGGTCAGCGGCGATCAGGCCGAGACCGGCGGACACCACGTAGAGCAGGCCGCGGAACAGGAAAGTGATCACGGGCCGAGCATAGCGCTGTGCACGCACGATGGTGGGGAGCACGGCGTCCGCGCTCCCCTCCACCGGAGCGTCACTGCGCCACGAAGAACGGGACGGCTCCGGTCAGGATGCCGACGCCGAGCATGACCAGCGAGACGATCGTGGCGCGCCACAGCACCTTGCGGTGGTGGTCACCCAGGTTCACGCTCGCGAGCGACACGAGCAGCAGGATGGCGGGTACCAGCGGACTCTGCAGGTGCACGGGCTGGCCGGTGATCGACGCCCGCGCCATCTCCACGGGATCGATGCCGAAGTTCGCGGCGCTCTGGGCGAGCACCGGGAGGATGCCGAAGTAGAACGCATCGTTCGACATGAAGAACGTGAACGGGATCGAGAGCACACCGGTGATCGGCGCGAGGAACGGACCGAGCACCGGCGGGAGCACGTCGGTGATCCACGTGGCCATCGCATCGACCATCCCGGTGCCGGTGAGCACGCCGACCAGGACTCCTGCGGCGATCACCATGGAGACCACGCCCACGATGCTCGGTGCGTGCGCGACGATCTCCGAGGCCTGTTCCTTGATGCCACGGAAGTTGATGACGAGCGCGAGGCCCGCTCCCACCATGAACACGTACGGCAGCGGCAGGATGTCGAGCACCAGCAGCACCATGACCGCGACGGTGAGAGCGAGGTTGAACCAGATGAGCTTGGGCCGGAGGGTGGGCCGTTCAGGGTCCAGCATCGTGTCGGCCATGGCCGTGTCCGCGGGATCGACGCTCGCGGCGGAGACGGGAGCGTGTCCGCCGGCGACGACCACGAGGTTGCCGGTGCGCAGCGAGGCGCGCGCACCCGGCTTCGGCTCTGCCCCGCGGAAGATCTTCGGCACCGTGGAGAGCGTCCCGCCGTCGGCACCGACCAGCAGCCCCTCGGAATCCAGGCGACCGAGTCGCCGGCGCTCCTGCAGGCCCAGGATCCATGCGAAGCCGAGGGTCACGACGATCCCCGCTCCGAGCGCCGGCAGCATCGGCACGAAGATGTCTGTCGGCTGCAACCCCAGGGCCGTCGCGGCCCGCACGGTGGGTCCGCCCCACGGCACGATGTTCAGCGTGCCGTTCATGAGGCCGGCCACGCAGGTCAGCACGACGGGACTCATCCCCAGACGCAGGTAGATGGGCAGCATCGCCGAAGTCGTGATGATGAAGGTCGTCGAACCGTCGCCGTCGAGCGACACCGCTCCGGCGAGGATCGCGGTGCCGAGCACCACCTTGGCCGGGTCGTCACCGAGCAGGCGCGTGATCAGCCGGATGAGCGGGTCGAACAACCCCACGTCGATCATGATGCCGAAGAACATGATCGCGAACATCAGCAGGGCCGCGGTCGGTGCCATCGCGCCGATCGAGTCGAGGATCATGTCGCCGAGGCCGAGGCCTGCTCCCGCGAAGAGGCCGAAGACGGTCGGAACGAGGATCAGCGCGACCATCGGAGTGAGGCGCTTGGTCATGATGAGCGTCATGAACGCGAGCACCATCGTGAATCCGAGGAGCACCAGCACCCACTCGGGTGGCACGAAGGCCACGTCGTAGGTTGGCGCCTCTTCGGCGGCCGCGAACAGGCCGGTGAGTGCCTCGGGCATTGCGTTGACTCCTTCGTCGTGGCTCCGTCGTCCGTGACGGATCCCGATGAGACTAGGGAATCCGCGCGCTCAGGGAGCGGTATCCCGCATTCCCTTGCGTTGTGCGCGTAGCGTGGGTTCTGCGCATATTGCGCGCAGAGCTACGGGAGAAGCGCGGTGCCGAGGACAACGTCGACCAGACCACGGTTCGCCACGCGCGCCCTGCTGCTCCAGCTCGCCACGGTGACCCTCGTCGTCGCCCTGTGCACCGGCGTGTATCTGCTCCTCACCCTGCAGCAGCTTCGCGCGGAGGCCGAATCGACCGCTCTGGGCATCGCCCGCACGCTGGCGGAGGACCCGCAGGTTCGCGCCGAGGTCGCCCGCATCTCGCTCGCCGAAGGAGCGCCCGACGCAGAAGAACTCCGCGACGGCGAACTGCAGCGCCTCGCGTCCGAGGTCACCGCCCGCACCGGAGCCCTGTTCGTCGTGATCACGGACGACAACGGCATCCGTCTCGCTCATCCCACCCCCTCCCGCATCGGCGAAGAGGTCAGCACGCCGTACGAGGCCGTGCTCGCCGGCGCCGAGGTGGTCGACTGGCAGACCGGGACGCTCGGGGAATCCGCGCGCGCGAAGGTGCCGGTCCGTGACGCCGCCGGCTCCCCCGTAGGCGAGGTCAGCGTCGGGTTCGAGCGCGCAGGCGTCTTCGACGACCTGCCACCGCTTCTGGCGGTCATCGCGGGCACCGCCGCCGGGGCGCTCGCGCTGGCGGTCCTCGCATTCCACCTGCTCCGGCGGCGCTGGGAGCGGCTGACCCTCGGTGTCCAACCGGAGGAGCTCATCGCGCTCGTGCAGAATCAGACCGCCGTGCTCGACGGCGTGGACGACGGGGTGCTCGCGGTCGACACACGAGGTGTGGTGCGCGTGAGCAACGCCGCCGCCGATCGCCTGCTCGGCCTGGAAGAACCTGTCGGGCGGTCCATCGACGATCTCGGGCTCGCCCCGGCTGTCCTCGATGCAGCGACCGGCGCCCGCACTCGCTCGAGTGCCATCGTCGGAGACCGGATGCTCTACCTCGACTCGCGCCCTGTGGTGCGCGACGGCCACGCGCTCGGAGACGTGCTGATCGTGCGCGATCGCACGGATCTGGTCGCCCTGACCGAGCGCCTGGAGACCGTCAGGACGATGACGGCGGCGCTGCGCGTGCAGCGGCACGAGTTCGCCAACCGCATGCACGTGGCCGCCGGGCTCATCGACGCCGACCGGGTGCCGCAGGCCCGGGCGTTCCTGGGCGAGCTCGTGGACCGCGGCCCCGTGTCGTTTCCCGTCGTGGGACTCGACCTCGTGGGCGACCCCTTCCTGCACTCGTTCCTCGGAGCCAAAGGTGTGGAGGCCGGAGAGCGCGGCGTCGCCCTCCGGATAGCGGAGGACACCCAGCTGATCGGCACTGTGCAGGAGGCGGAGGACGTCGCGGCCGTGCTCGGCAACCTGATCGACAACGCGGTGACCGCCGCCGTCTCGGGCGAGAGGGCCCCGCGCTGGGTCGAGGTGGCGCTGCTGGATGACGGCGATGCCCTCGTGTTCACCGTCTCCGACTCCGGGCCCGGCCTCGGAGGCATCGAGCCGTCGCCTGCCCAGCCGAGGGAGGGGACCACGGACGACGACGTGCACGGGCATGGGATCGGCCTCCCCCTCTCCACCGAGATCGCCCGTCGCAGCGGCGGGGACCTCTGGGTCATCGATCAGGGCGGTGCCGACAGCGGTGCGGTGTTCGCCGCGCGCATCGGCGGAGCCGTGACACGGACCTCACCCGACGAGAAGGAGAACACATGACCGAGCCTGTACGCGTGCTCATCCTCGACGATGATTTCCGGGTGGCCCAGCTGCACCAGGGCATCGTGGACGATCATCCCGGCTTCGCCGTGACGGGAACGGTGCGCTCTCTCGCCGAGGCCCGCGACAGCGTGCGCGCGTCTCGCCCCGATCTCCTGATCGCCGACGTCTTCCTTCCCGACGGGGACGGCATCGCGCTCGTGCGGGAATCCGGGATCGACGCGATCCTCATCTCCGCGGCCGACGACGCCGCCACGGTGCGCAGAGCACTGCGCTCCGGGGCGGTGGGCTATCTCGTGAAGCCGTTCGAAAGACGAGCACTGTCGAGCCTTCTCGATCGCTACATCCGCTACCGCAATCTCCTCAGCGGTGACCGCGCACTGCGCCAGGAGGACGTGGACCGCGCTCTGGCGATCCTGCACGGTGCGGGTGAGCCCGTGTCGATCTCGCGCTCGGCGACGGAGCAGCTCGTGCTTGCCGCGCTCGGCGACGGTGAGGCCTCGGCCGCGGAGGTCGGCGAACGCGTCGGGATCTCCCGCGCGACCGCGCAGCGGCACTTGGCGGCGCTGGCCGCCAGGACCGTCGTGGAGGTGCGCCTCAACTACGGCTCGACCGGACGCCCCGAGCATCGGTACGCCGCCCGCACCTGAGCGGACGACGTGTGAGAGCGTTCGTCAGGAGTCGGAGCCGACCGCGGCGAGCCGTGCTTCCTCGTCGGCGGTGATGGCGCTCTCGATCAGTGGATCGAGAGCTCCATCCATGACCTGATCGAGGTTGTAGGCCTTGAACCCGGTGCGGTGATCCGCGATCCGGTTCTCAGGGAAGTTGTACGTGCGGATGCGCTCCGAGCGGTCCATGCCCCGGATCTGCGATCGGCGGGCGTCGGATGCCGCAGCGTCGAGTTCCTCCTGCTGACGCGCGAGCAGTCGGGCACGCAGCACGCGCATGCCCGCCTCGCGGTTCTGCAGCTGAGACTTCTCGTTCTGCATCGAGACGACGATGCCCGTCGGCACGTGCGTGATGCGCACCGCGGAGTCCGTCGTGTTCACGGACTGCCCACCGGGACCGGAGGAGCGGAACACGTCGATCTTGAGATCGTTCTGGTCGATGTGGATCTCCTCCGGCTCATCGACCTCGGGAAAGACGAGCACGCCGGTGGTCGACGTGTGGATGCGCCCCTGCGACTCGGTCGCCGGCACACGCTGCACGCGATGCACGCCGCCCTCGTACTTCAGGTGCGCCCAGACGCCCTGAGCGGGATCGGACGACGAGCCCTTGATCGCGACCTGGACATCCTTGTAGCCGCCGAGGTCGGACTCGTTGCGTTCGAGCAGCTCCGTCTTCCAGCCCTTGGAGGCCGCGTACTGGATGTACATGCGCAGGAGATCCGCGGCGAACAGCGCGGACTCCGCGCCGCCCTCCCCCGCCTTGATCTCCATGATCACGTCGCGGGCGTCGTCCGGGTCACGCGGGATCAGCAGACGCCGCAGACGCTCCTGCGAGGCCTGCAGCTCCTCCTCCATCGCCGGGATCTCCGCGGCGATCGACTCGTCCTCGCGAGCGAACTCACGAGCGGTCTCCAGATCGTCGGTCGCAGCGACCCACGCTTCGTAGGCGGCGACGATGCGCGACAGCTCGGCGTAGCGGCGGTTGACGCGCTTCGCTCGGGCGGCGTCGGCGTGCACCGCCGGGTCGGAGAGTTCCTCCTGCACCCGGCGATGCTCGTCGATCAGAGTCTGGACGGACTCGAACACGGCTCAGCCGCTCAGCGGATGTTGTTGTCGTGCCCGTGCGCGCCCGAGGGGAGCGTCGGGATCGACTTCTGCATCTGCACGAGGAACTCGACGTTGGAGTTGGTCTCCTTGAGCTTGCCGAGCACGACCTCGAGGGCCTGCTGCTGGTCGAGGCCGGCGAGGGCGCGACGCAGCTTCCACGTGATCTTGACCTCGTCGGCCGAGAGCAGCATCTCTTCGCGGCGGGTGCTCGACGCGTTGACGTCGACGGCCGGGAAGATGCGCTTGTCGGCGAGCGAGCGCGACAGGCGCAGCTCGCTGTTGCCGGTGCCCTTGAACTCCTCGAAGATGACCTCGTCCATCTTGGAACCGGTCTCGACGAGCGCGGTCGCGAGGATGGTGAGCGATCCACCGTTCTCGATGTTGCGCGCGGCACCGAAGAAGCGCTTGGGCGGGTACAGCGCCGAGGCGTCGACGCCACCGGTCAGCACACGACCCGAGGCCGGGGCGGCGAGGTTGTACGCGCGGCCGAGGCGGGTGATCGAGTCGAGCAGCACGACGACGTCGCGGCCCAGCTCGACCAGGCGCTTGGCGCGCTCGATCGCGAGCTCGGCGACCGTGGTGTGGTCCTCAGCGGGGCGATCGAAGGTCGAGGCGATGACCTCTCCCTTCACCGTGCGCTCCATGTCGGTGACCTCTTCGGGGCGCTCGTCGACGAGCACGACCATGAGGTGGACCTCGGGGTTGTTCTGCGCGATCGCGTTCGCGATCTGCTGCAGCACGATGGTCTTGCCCGCCTTGGGCGGCGCGACGATGAGGCCGCGCTGGCCCTTGCCGATCGGGGCTACCAGGTCGATGATGCGCTGGGTCAGCTTCTCGGGGGCCGTCTCCAGACGCAGACGCTCCTGCGGGTAGAGCGGCGTGAGCTTGCCGAACTCCACGCGGGTGGCGGCGTCGTCGACCGAGAGGCCGTTGATCGAGTCGACCTTGACCAGCGCGTTGTACTTCTGGCGACCCTGCTGCTCGCCCTCGCGGGGCTGCTTGATCGAGCCGACGACGGCGTCGCCCTTGCGCAGGTTGTACTTCTTCACCTGTCCGAGGGACACGTACACGTCGCTGGGGCCGGCGAGGTAGCCGGTCGTGCGGACGAAAGCGTAGTTGTCGAGCACATCGAGGATGCCGGCGATCGGGATCAGGACGTCGTCCTCGCCGATCTCGGTGTCGAACTCGTCGGTCGGGGTACCGCTGCGGCGCTTGTTGCGCTGACGGTTGCGGTTGTTGCCGCCGGCCTGGTCATCGTCAGCCGCCGGCTGCGCCTGCTGCTGCTGCTGTTCCTGCGCGGCGCCGTTCTGCCCGCGTCCGCGATTGCGGCTACGGCTGCGGTTGCGGCCGCGACCGCCCTGCTCCTCGCCACCATCGGAGGAGTCGGAGTCGTTGTTCTGCGAGGTCTCCACGGGAGCGGCTTCGGAGGCGGACTCCGCTGCCTGCTCCGCGGCGGGTGCCTCGGCATCGGCGGCCGGCTTCTGCGCACCGCGGCGTCCACGCCCGGTCGTCTTGGGGGCGGGCTCGGCAGGAGCCTCGGCGGGTGCCGCCTCGGGGGCGGGTGCTTCCGCAGCAGCGGCGTCGGCGGCCGGAGCCTCGGCATCGGCCTTCTTGGCACGGCTGCGACGCGGCGCCTTCGCCTTGGGCGCGGCCTCGGTGGGCTCCGCACCTGCGGATGCCGTCTCGGGGGCGGCGGCTTCGGGCGCAGCATCCGACTTCGCGGCCTTCTCGGCCTTCGCCGCTTCGGCCTTCTCGGCCTTGGCTGCCGCCGTGGCGGTGCTGGCGCGACGCGGTGCGCGCTTACGCGCCGGTGCGGACTCGGTGGCCGACTCCGCGGATGCCGCGGGTGCTTCGGCGGTAGGCGCCGACTGGTCGTTCTGGGTCTCGGAGAGGTTCTCCACGAGTACTCCCTTATATGTCATGGGGAATGAGCGTTGAACGCACACAACGGGTGCTGCGCGCGATCGCACGGGCTGACGCTCGGCGCCAGCCAGCCTCGGCACTTGTGCCACAGGGATTTGCGTGCGGGTCTTGCAAGATTTGCAATGGGGCCAGATTCACGCAGTTACGTGGAGCCCTCCGCTCGAGTCCCCACTGTACCACCACGGACGTCGACTGCGAGCAGGAGCGCCTCCCACGGGGTGTCGGTGACTCGATCGGCCAGCTCGACCGCGTCCTGGCGGCTGCCCGGCCCGTCTGCGAGCACGAGCACGCTGGGCCCCGCTCCCGAGACGACGGCGGCGAAACCCGCTGCGCGCAGCGCCTGCACCAGACGCTGCGTCTCGGGCATGGCTCCTGCCCGGTAGTCCTGATGGAGCCGGTCGGCGGTGGCGTCAAGGAGCAGCTCGGGGCTCTGCATGAGCGCGGCGATCAGCAGCGCGGAGCGCGAGACGTTGAACACGGCATCCGCGGTGGAGACCTGCGGCGGCTGCAGCGACCGCGCCTGCGATGTCGACATCGTGTACGCGGGAACGAGCACGAGGGGCGAGACGCCACGGTGGACGAGCAGCTTCTTGTGCTGCGGTCCGCGCTCCGACATCCACGCGATCGTGAGACCGCCGAAGAGAGCCGGCGCGACGTTGTCGGGGTGGCCTTCGAGCTCGGTCGCGAGGCGGAGGAGGTCGGTGTCGCCGATCTCGACATCGCCCTCGAGCAGCCCCTTCGCGGCGAGGACTCCTGCGGCGACGGCGGCGCCGGAGGAGCCGAGCCCCCGCCCGTGCGGCACGGCGTTCTCGGCGACGATGCGCAGCCCGGGGACCGGACGCCCGGCGTCGGCGAAGACGTACGCGATGGTGCGCACGATCAGGTTCGACTCGTCACGCGGGATCTCGCTCGCGCCGGAGCCCGTCACCTCGATCTCGAGCCGGCCCGCGGGCAGCGCCGTCACGAGAAGGGTGTCGTAGACGCTGAGAGCAAGGCCCAGCGTGTCGAAACCGGGGCCGAGGTTCGCGCTGGTCGCGGGAACCCGCACCTCGACCGTGCGGCCTTCGACCGCACCGTCCGACGCGGTCGCGGAGGCTGCCGCCATCGTCACTCGCCTTCCACCCGGAGCACCGAGACCACACGGGCGACGACCTCGCTGTCGGCGAGAGCATCGACCGTGGCGCTGAGCGCCTGCTCGGTGGCGCGGTGGGTGCCGATGATGAGGCGTGCCGTCGGCTCGTCCTCTCCCTCGACGGTCTGCACGACCGTCGCGACCGAGACGCCGCCGTCGCTGAGGATGCCGGCGACCGTGGCGAGCACACCGGGCGCGTCCGCGACCTCGAGAGTGATCTGGTAGCGGGTCGTGACGTGGCCGATCGGCACGACGGGGAGGTTCGCGCGGGTCGACTCCCCCACCCCGACACCGCCGGCGATGTGACGGCGGGCGGCGGAGACGACGTCGCCGAGCACGGCGGATGCGGTCTGCACACCACCGGCCCCAGCTCCGTAGAACATGAGGGATCCGGCGGCCTCGGCCTCGACGAACACCGCATTGTTCGCGCCGTGCACGGAGGCGAGCGGGTGCGACGCGGGCACGAGGGCCGGGTATACCCGCACCGAGATCGACTCGGCACCGTTCGCCTCGATCCGCTCGCACACGGCGAGCAGCTTGATCACGAAACCGGCGGCGCGTGCCTCTTCGATCATGGATGCCGTGATCGAGGTGATGCCCTCGCGGTAGACGGCTTCCAGCGGGACAGCGGTGTGGAACGCGAGGCTCGCGAGGATCGCCGCCTTCTGCGCGGCGTCGTAGCCCTCGACATCCGCCGTCGGATCGGCTTCGGCGTAACCCAGACGCTGCGCGTCCGCGAGCACGTCGGCGAAGTCGGCGCCCTCGGTGTCCATCCGGTCGAGGATGTAGTTGGTGGTGCCGTTCACGATGCCCATGATGCGCACCACGCGGTCACCGGCGAGCGAGTCGCGCAGCGGACGGATGATCGGGATCGCGCCGGCGGCTGCAGCCTCGTAGTACACGGAGGCACCGACGCGGTCGGCGGCCTCGAACAGCTCGGGGCCGTGCGTTGCCAACAGCGCCTTGTTGGCGGTGACGACATCGGCGCCGGAGCCGATCGCCTGCAGGATGCTCGTGCGCGCCGGCTCGATGCCGCCGATGAGCTCGATCACGATATCGGCGCCCAGGATCAGCGACTCGGCGTCGGTGGTGAAGAGCTCCTTGGGCAGGTCCACGTCACGCGGAGCGTCGACGTCGCGCACGGCGATGCCGGCGAGCTCCAGCTCAGCACCGGCACGGTCGGCGAGCTCATCGCCGTGGCGCAGCAGGAGCGCCGCGACCTGAGAGCCGACGGCTCCGGCACCCAGCAGCGCCACACGAAGTCGTCGGTAGTCAGTCATGGTTACTCCTTCGGAGGTGGGTCATTGGTCTCCCTCGGGGGCGATCGCCCCGTCGATGCCCGCGTCGCGGGCCAGCACGTCATCGATGGTCTCGCCACGGACGATGACCGCCGAGCGCCCGCCGCGTACGGCGACGACAGGAGGACGCGGGACATGGTTGTAGTTGCTCGCGAGCGAGACGCAGTACGCACCGGTGGCCGGCACAGCGAGCAGATCGCCCGGCACGAGGTCTTCGGGCAGGTACTCGTGATCGACGACGATGTCACCGGACTCGCAGTGCTTGCCCACCACGCGGCTGAGGCAGGGCTCGCCCTCTCCGACGCGCGAGGCGAGGCGAGCCGAGTACTGCGCGCCGTAGAGGGCCGGACGCGCGTTGTCGCTCATTCCGCCGTCGACGCTGATGTAACGGCGCACGGCTCCGGAATCGATCGTCACGTCCTTCGTGGTGCCGACCTCGTAGATCGTCACACCGGCCGTGCCGACGATGGCGCGCCCCGGTTCGAACGACAATGCCGGGACGGGGATGCCCCTGGCCGCGCAGTCCTCGGCCACCGCGGTGACGATGGCGGCCGCCAGTCCCTCGATCGGAGTCGGGTCGTCGACCCGCGTGTAGGCGATACCGAACCCGCCGCCGAGGTTGAGCTGCGGCACCGGTCCGTCCGCGAGCAGGGACGCGTGCAGGTCGAGCACGCGGGACGCCGATTCGCGGAAACCTGCGACGCCGAAGATCTGCGAGCCGATGTGGCAGTGCAGGCCCGCGAACACCAGGCCGGGGATCTCGCGGATGCGTGCCACCGCCCGCTCGGCGTCCGGGAAGGGGAAGCCGAACTTCTGGTCCTCGTGCGCCGTGGCGAGGAAGTCGTGGGTCTCGGCGTGGACGCCGCTGATCACGCGCACCAGCACACGCTGCGTCGCTCCGGTGCGGGCGACGATGGCCGCGAGCCGCTCGATCTCGATGGCGCTGTCGACGATGATCGTGCCCACGCCCACCTCGACCGCCCGCTCGAGCTCGGCCACCGACTTGTTGTTGCCGTGGAAACCGAGAGAGGCCGGTGCGACTCCGGCGGCGAGGGCGACGGCGAGCTCTCCCCCGGTGCACACGTCGACGCGCAGTCCCTCGTCGACTACCCAGCGCGCGACCGTGGTGCAGAGGAAGGCCTTGCCCGCGTAGTACACCTGCGCCGTGGTGCCGTTCTCGGCAGCCGCCTGGTCGAAGGCGAGCCGGAACCGCCGCGCACGGCCGCGCACCTCGTCCTCGTCGAGCACGAGCAGCGGGGTGCCGTAGGTGCGGGCGAGCGTGGTGGCGCTGACGCCCGCGATATCGATCGCACCATCGGCGTCGCGCGTCGCGGAGGCCGGCCAGACGCCGTCGGCGAGATCGTTCGCGTCTTCAGGGACGGCAAGCCATTCCGGAGCGAGCGAATCGGCAGGGAGAAGCACTGATCACCAATCGTGGGAAGGATCTCGGGCAGGGCGCGCACATCGAGGTTGACCCGATTCTAGGGCACCGGCCCCGCCACCTTCGTCACGGCGACGCGCGGCGTCAAGCCCCTGCATCCTGTCATCGTCGCCTCTTAGGGTGGGGTCGTGACGAACAGCGAAACACGAACAGACTCCCCGGCGCGTCCGGGTCTCATCGCGCGCATCACCGGGCCGCTGATCGCCTGGGCGCTCGCACGTCGCCCGGTGCGCGCTGCGCTGCTGTACATCGAACGCCGCGGCCCCATGCTCGCCGACAGCGTCACGTACCGCGCGCTCTTCAGCGTGTTCGCCGGCGTGCTGCTGGGCTTCTCGATCGCTGCACTCTGGCTCGCCGGGAACCCGGTCGCGTGGCAGGCGATCATCGACGCGGTGCAGTCGGCGGTGCCGGGGCTGATCGGCGAGGACGGTGTGATCAAGACCGAGGACCTGCGCGCACCGGCCTCGCTGTCGATCGCCGGCATCATCTCGCTCGTCGCGCTCGTGGGCGCGGCGCTCGGAGCCATCGGCTCCCTGCGCGCAGCCGTGCGCGTGCTGGCGGGGACCCTGCAGGACGACATCCTCTGGATCTGGGTGATCTTGCGCAACCTCGCGCTCGCGATCGGAATCGGTCTCGCCTTCGTCGCCTCGGCTTTCCTCACCTTCGCCGGCCAGCTCGGCATCGTGTGGATCACCGGCCTGCTCGGACTCCCCGAGGACTCTCCGGTGGCCACGTGGACGGTGCGCCTGGTGTCGCTCCTCGTCGTGTTCGCGCTCGACGCGGTGATCATCATCGGCGTGTTCCTCCTGCTCTCCGGTGTCCGCCCGTCAGCACGGTCGCTCTGGTCCGGCGCGCTGCTGGGTGCGCTGGGTCTGCTGGCCTTGCAGGAGCTGTCGAGCCTCTTCGTGGGCGGCGCCACCAGCAACCCGCTCCTGGCCTCCTTCGCCTCGCTGCTCGCGCTGCTGATCTGGCTGAACTTCTCCGCTCAGGTGATGCTGTTCGCCTGCGCCTACATCGTGACCGCCGAGGAGGAGAGCACCGACCGGGTGCACGCGAGATACGCGGCGACCACGTTCCCCGAGCGACGTCTGCAGCGCGCGGAGGTCGAGGTGCGGATCGCGACGGCCGAGCTCCGCGCGGCGCAGAAGGCGGCGGCCGCCGACGCGGGTTCCTGATCCGCGCTCCTGGTTGTGACCAGATCGTCTAGATTGGTCACAACGAGAGGGCATCATGGATCCCCGACGCACGAGCATCACCCTCCCCCATTCCACGGTCTCGACCCTGGAATGGCGACCCGAGTGCGAGTCCGCAGTGCCGGTGCTGCTCCTGCACGGAGGCGGCGCCGACAGTGCCGAGCTCTCCTGGGGCGCGGTCGGAGCAGCCCTCGCCGCAGCCGGACACCGTGTCTTCGCGCCCGACCATCCCGGTTTCGGACGCAGCGCCCGCGCGGAGTGGCCGCTCACGCAGGAGCGACTCGTGCGGCATGTGGGGGAACTCGTCGACGGGCTCGGTCTGCACGACTACGCGATCGCGGGCCTCTCCCTCGGCGGCGGGATGACGCTCGGGCATCTCCTGGATCAGCCCGGGCGCGCGCGATCCGCCGTGCTGCTCGGATGCTATGGGCTGATGCCGCGGCTGGCCGATGGCCTCGTCGGCCGGATCACCCATTTCGGCACCTTCGTGCTGTTGCGCACCGGGCTGCTCGCCGCGATGACCCGCTCCTACGCGCGCAACCGCTCCGCGATGGAACGCGGCCTCGGCGACCTGGTGCGCACTCCGCAGGCACGGACTCCTGAACTCGTCGAGGCCGTGCTCACCGAGGCCGCCGTCGGCACCGGTCTGGAGACCTTCGCACAGTGGCAGCACGAGCAGGTGCTCTGGAATCGACTGCGCACGCTCTACACCCCGCACCTGCCATCGATCACGACGCCCACGCTCCTCGTGCACGGTGATCGCGACTCGGGAGTCCCGCTCGCGCGCATCCGCACCGCCGCCGAGCTGCTGCCCGCGGTGTCGCTGGTGACCGTTCCCGGTGCCGGCCACTGGGTGCAGCGCGATCGTCCGGACGTCGTCATCCCCGCGATGCTCGACCACCTGGAGAGGACCACCGATGCCCCGCCCCCGCGTCCCTGACCGTCGCGACCGCATCCTCGATGCCGCGGAGGAACTCGTGCTCGCCCACGGGTTCGACGCCATGAGCGTGGCGTCGATCGCCGACCGTGCAGGGATCGGCAAAGGCGCGGTCTATCTGGAGTTCGCCGGCAAGCGCGAGATCCTGGATGCGCTCCTGCAGCGCGGGACGACGCGTATGAACGACCGTGTGAGCCGTGAGCTGGGTGACCGACCGCGACTGAGTGCGGCGTATCGCGCGAGCGCCCGCGCTCTGAGCGACGACGCGCTGATGACGGCGGCTTTCCTCGACGATCACGGCATCCTCGGGGAACACGTGGTGGAGGTCACCGACGGCCGGTATCGCGATCGGCAGCGACGCGTGATCGAGTGGCTCCGCGCGCTGCAGGACCGGGGGGAGATCGTGGCGGACGTGGACGTCGAGGCGCTCGCCCTGGCGCTGTCGAGCGCCTCGATCGGGCTGCTCTCCGCGGCGCGACTGCTCGGCCCGTTCGAGCCCGCCCACCTCGAACGGGCCATCGACACGATCGGCCGCATGGCCGAGACCTTCGAGAGGAACTGACCATGCACGTCGAGACCTTCGGCGCCCGCGACGGGCATCCGCTGCTGCTCCTGCACGGCGGAGGCGTCGCCGGATGGATGTGGGAGCCGTTGCGCACCCATCTCGGCGAGGGCGTACGCGTCATCGTCCCCGACCTGCCCGGTCACGGACGCAGCGCAGACGAGACCTATGTCTCTCACACGGCGACGACCACGGGACTCGCCCGTGTGTTGGAGCAGGAGGGCCGAACGGCGACCATCGTCGGGTTCTCGCTCGGGGCGCAGCTGACCGTCCAGCTCGCCGCACTGCACCCCGACCGCGTGAGGAATGCCGTCGTCATCAGCGCGCAGGCCGTGCCGATGCGGGCGACCCGCCCCACCCTCGCGCTCCTGTCCGCGACGGCGGGACTGGCGAAACGGGAGTGGTTCGCGAGGATGCAGGCACGGCAGCTGTTCGTCCCGGATGAGCTGCTGGACGACTACCTGCAGGCATCGAGCACGATCTCCCGAGAGACACTGCTGCGCTCCGTCGAGGAGAACCTCCGCTTCGCACCTCCGGACACCTGGCGGTCCTACCCCGGCGCCGCGTCCATCCTCGTCGGCGCGAAGGAGAGGTCGCTCATGAAGCGGTCGGCCGCACTCCTGCATGCGTCGCTCCCCCACAGCGACCTGGAAGTCGTCGAGGGGTGCGGACACGGTATCCCGCTGCAGCGGCCCGCCTGGCTCGCACGCCACATCGCCGCGACGTTCGGCGACCGTCCCGACGTCGCTGAGCCTCCGGGGCACTGAGGGTCAGCTGGGGCAGACGCCCTTGTCCTGGAGCGTCGTGTCGGTGACGATCGCTCCGTTCACGTCGACGTCGATCACGGCCGCGCCATCGATGATCTCGAGCCCCGTGAGGGTGAGCCCGGCCGGCAGCTGATCGGCGATGCACACCCGCTGGGGCTGGGTCAGGCCTTCGCCGAGGGAGCCGAGAGTGGAGGCGACCCGGTCGAGATCGATGTCGAGTCCGCCGATGCTCGCCCCGACGGGTGTGAGCTCGAGGTCACCGTCGACCGTGCCGGGCGTGAGGGTCAGCGAGAGCGGCACCGCCGCTCCGAGCACGCTGATCGACCCGCTCACCGTGGCGTTCGGGGCCGCGAACTCCACCGATTCCACGGGCAGATCGGTGCCAGCGAGCAGTGCGGTGAACTGCTCCTGATCGATGCGGATCGTCCCGGTGGCACCACCGAGATCTCCCCCGCGCAGCGGGACGCCCGTCGCGGTCACATCGGCAGCTCCGGTGATGCCCTCCAGCGTCACGGAATCCGTGGACAGACGCAGAGTGTCGAGTGTGCCGCCGATCAACTGCGGCAGCAGCAGACCCTCCGTCTGCACATCGAGTTGCTGGTCGGAGGGCAGATCGAGCTGTTCCACGACGATCGACCGCACGACTCCTGGCAGCACGGCTCGTGCGATGAACTCCGCGGCGACCACGAGAGCGGCGAGGACCACGACCACGACGAGCAGCACCCAGGGCCACCGCGGCCGTGTCCGCGGTGCGGCGTCCGCAGCGTCAGGCGCGGAACCCGGGATCACGAGCGTCGGATGCTCCGCCGCGGCATCCGGATACGGCAGGGTCTGGTTGTCGTCGCTCATGACTGCCATCCTGCCGTACCGAGCAGGAGGCGTGCGTGCGCTACATGCGCTCCGGCGCCGAGACTCCGAGGAGGTCGAGCCCGTTGCGCAGCACCTGGCCGGTGGCGTCGTTGAGCCACAGGCGGGTGCGGTGCACGCTCTCGATCGGGTCGTCGCTCAGCGGGATCACGCGGCAGTTGTCGTACCAGCGGTGGTACAGGCCGGCGAGCTCCTCGAGATAGCGGGCGACGCGGTGGGGTTCGCGCACCTCGGCGGCGAACGCCACGATGCGCGGGAACTCCTGCAACGCGCCGAGCAAGGCGCTCTCGCTCTCGTGCGTCAGCGTCTCCGGCGCGAACTCGGAGCGATCGATGCCCGATTGACCGGCGTTGCGGGCGACGTTGTACGTGCGCGCGTGGGCGTACTGCACGTAGAACACCGGGTTGTCGTTCGTGCGCTTCTGCAGCAGCTCGGGGTCGAGATCGAGCGGAGAGTCCGCAGGTGAGCGCTCCAGCGAGTACCGCAGCGCATCGGTGCCGAGCCAGTCGAGCAGGTCGTCCATCTCGATGATGTTGCCCGCGCGCTTGCTGAGACGGGCCCCGTTGATCGAGACCATCTGGCCGATCAGCACCTCGACGTTCTTCTCCGGGTCCTCCCCCGCCGCACCGGCGATGGCCTTGAGGCGGTGCACGTAGCCGTGGTGATCGGCGCCGAGCAGGTAGATCTTGTTCTGGAAGCCGCGGTCGCCCTTGTTCAGGTAGTAGGCGGCGTCGGCGGCGAAGTACGTGTACTCGCCGTTCGAGCGGCGGATGACGCGGTCTTTGTCGTCGCCGAAGTCGGTGGTGCGCACCCAGACGGCGCCCTCGTCATCGAACACGTGGCCCTGCTCGCGGAGGCGATCGACGGCCTGATCGATCAGGCTCGTTCCGGAAGCATCCTTCGCGTGCAGCGTGCGCTCGGAGAACCAGACGTCGAACGGCACGTTGAAGCGATCGAGCGAGCTCTTGATCTCGGCGAGCTGGAACCCGTAGGCGAGTTCGAGTGCGACGCTCGACTGCTCGGCGTCGGGGAGTGACAGCAAGTCGGGACGCGCTTCGAGAACGCGACCGGCGAGGGTCGTGATGTACTCCCCCGGATAGCCGCCCTCGGGTGTCGGCTCGCCCTTGGCCGCGGCCAGGACCGAGACGGCGAAGCGCTCCATCTGCGCGCCCGCGTCGTTGATGTAGTACTCGCGGACGGCGTTCGCACCGCTGGCGAGGAGCAGGCGCACGATCGAGTCGCCGAGAGCTGCCCAGCGCGTGTGGGCGATGTGCAGGGGTCCGGTCGGGTTCGCCGAGACGAACTCGACGTTCACGCTGACGCCGGCCTGAGAGGTGTTCGTGCCGTACGCGGAGCCGGCATCGACGATGACCTTCGCCAGTGCACCGGCGGCAGCGGCATCGAGGCGGACGTTGATGAACCCCGGGCCTGCGACCTCGGCGCTCGCGATGCCGTCGACGGCGGCGAGGCCGTCGACGATCTGCTGTGCGAGCTCGCGCGGGTTCGTACCGAGCGGCTTGGCCAGGCGCATGGCGATGTTCGAGGACCAGTCGCCGTGGTCGCGGTTGCGGGGGCGCTCCAGCACGATGTCGGATGCGGAGAGCTCCAGCGGCTCGCCGGGACGTCGTTCCTCGGCGATCGGTGCGAGGACGGCGAGGAGGGCTGCGGCGAGGGTTTCGGGGTTCATAGCCTCCCCAGTTTACGGGGCCGGAAGACCTCGGCCGACGGCGCGGACGACGACGAATTTGCGTTCGGCCTCCGGTGATCTACTCTCATGCCATGAAGCCGCCCACCGCCCGACGCCGTGTGGGTGCGGCTGGCATCGTCGCCGGGCTTCTGCTCGCCGTCGCAGCCGTGGTTCTCGGGGTGTGGCGTCCGTGGATCCCCGCACCGGCGACGACCCCGATCAGCGCCGCCGCCGATGGCGCATCCGAGACGTCCACGGTCATCGCACCGGCACCGCTCGTGCTGCCGGAGAAGCCCACGGTGCTCGTCTTCGGGGACTCGTGGACCTACGGCTCTGCCGCGACCGTCCCGACCCTCGGCTACGCCTACCTCCTCGCCGACCTCCTCGGCGGCGAGACGATTGTGGACGGCGTCCGCGGGAGCGGATATCTCAAGCCCGGACTCGACGGCCCCACCTTCGGAGAGCGCATCGCCGCGCTCGACCCGTCCGCCACGCCCGACCTGGTCATCATCCAGGGATCGATCAACGACCGTGCACAGGGCGTCGCCGGCTACCGCGACGCCGTGAACGCCGCGTGGGACACGTTGGCCGCCACGTACCCGCAGGCGACGATCGTGGTGCTCGGTCCCGCTCCGCACGAGCTCCCCGTCGGAGCGGCCACCGCACGCATCGACACCGATCTCTCCGCGCTCGCCGCCGCACGCGGCTGGTGGTACATCTCCCCCATCGCCCAGGAGTGGATCACCGCACAGAACTACCTCGACGTGATCGACGTGGAGGTGGGGCGCAGGCATCCCTCCACGAACGGGCACCGCTACCTGGCGGAGAGACTCGCGGCCGCCCTCGATGAACTGCGCACCGCCCCGGTCACCGAGGCCGGTGGGTCGGAGTCCACCCCCGACGAGTGATATTGTCGATCGGTACGCCTCCGTAGCTCAGTGGATAGAGCGCCGGTTTCCGGTACCGTAGGTCGCAGGTTCGACTCCTGTCGGGGGCACAAAGGTATACGAGCAAGAGGGACCGTCCAGGTGGACGGTCCCTCTTCTGTTTCCTGCGTGCCGAGGCGCGACGCTACTAACTACCCTGCAGCGCACGAGTCGCCAGGTACTCCTCCGCTGCGGGCTCCAGCTTGAAGTCGAGCAGTTCGACAGAGTGCGCCTTCAACACCTCGCGCACCTCAGTTGGCGTTGTGCGGAAATACTCGCGACGCAGGTTGATCTGGTTGATGCGCCGGTCGGCAAAGTGCTGATGCAGCATCGCTTCGATGCTGACCGCATCGTCGGCGAAGAACAGGGCATGGACGTCGAACCGGAAGGGCACGGAGGCATCCCCGAGTTCGTTGACGCGGTCCATCGGTTCGAGACGCCGGGTGAGGCCGATCTTCACAACGTCTGGTCCGAAGGAGCCGACATTGCTGATGACGTACACGTACCCGGCGCGGATGTTCGCGGCACGGTAGTCGACGTTCTCGATGGCGTGTTCGACATCGGCGAGGCGTGCCCGCATGCGCTCCGCACCTTCGAGGTCACCGTTAGCTTCTAGGGCAGCGATAGTGTTCGCGTAGTGCCCGCGTTCCTTCTCGAGGCGCGCCTTCTCGGCGGCGAGTTCCTTCTCAGCCTTGCGCTGCTCCCGAAGCTCTTCGCGGTGCGCGCGCTCCGCTTCCTTCTCCTCTTGGACGGCACGGAGATGCCGGTTGGCGAGTTCGAGCTCGCGGAGACGAAGCTGGTGGAAGTACGACGTGATGCTCAGGTCGATCATCGTGCCGAGACGAGCGATCTGCTCCTGCGCCGTGGTGAGGCGCTTCTGAGCGGTGGCCAGGTTCCCGGCGCGGACAGCCTTGACGCAGTTCTCGGCCTCGGCGTTGTAGGAGCGGAGCATGAGCTTCGACATGTCGCGGACAAACTTCGCACCCTTGGCCGTGCTGTTGTTGAAGGTGAAGTTGCTCGTCGCCTGCGTGGCCCGGCCGGAGCGGACCGCCGTCTTGATGTCTGCGCGCAGTGCTTCGAGCTGCGTGGCCAAGGCGACCGAGTCCTCGGCGGGATGCTCGTAGTCATAGAGACCGAGCTCCTGGACCTCGACGGCTCCGCGCAGGTCCAGGAGCGAGGCTTGCGTCGAAGCGATGTCCGCTTGACGCGATGCGAGCTCCGCCGAGGCGGCTGCGACCTGCCCGCGCACGCCATCGACTTCCTGGTTCAGGTGGCGCTTCAGGTCATCGAGAGCGGCCACCTCCTGCAGCCCGTACTGGTCGATGAGCCCTTGAAGCCGGGCGACCTCCGAGCGGAGCTTCTCGGCGTGCTTGCGTGCACCGACGAGCGGGATGCTCTCGAGGACGAGCGCGTTCTGTCTTCCAGCTGCCGGAGCAGCCGCAACCGAGACCGGTTCAACGATGGGAGGGTTCTGCGCCGGGGCCGAACCGCCCGCGGGCGACGATACAAGCGCTCGAGCCTCTGCGCGGCTGCGCGCCAGCGGAGCAACGGTCTGCGCACCGGCAGCGAAGACGTGTTCCGTCCACACCGCGCCGTCCCAGTACCGTTGCTCGAACTGCCCAGACGGATCTGGATGCCAACCGGCCTGCACAGTCTGTTCAGTCACTCGCTCAACGTAGCGCACAGTCAAGTCGCGGACCGACCGCCGTTCTCTCGCGCCGACAGAGTCGATCCATGGACCACCCAAATCCGCCCGGGAGGGCCTGATTCGCGTTCCGCACAGGCTCGACAGAGCGATTCTCCGGACGCCGACTGGAGAGGGTCGCGGCTTTCGTATGTAGCCCGGAAAGGTTAGGTGGACGCGGAGTTGGCCAACCTACCGAGACCGTCACTGTGAGCACGCTGGCGGAGTCGCCCGACCTGCTCCTAGGCTGTCCCGCCCGCGACGGCGAATGGGCCAGCAATCGGATCGGCGAGATCGTACTCCCCAGCGCGCACCGCTGCGCCCGTGCGCTGGAGACGACCCTTCAAGTCGAGTCGGCTTTCGTACGCGCCATTGAGTTTCACCCAGTTGAACCCGTCGATATCCGAGATGTCTCGTGTCGATGCACTCTTGACGAATATGGTTCGCTCGCGGCCAATCCCAAACGCGAGCCCCGCTTCAAGGAGCACATTCTGTCTCGGTTGCCCGGTCGGAACGCGATCTGCGTCGCCCACCTCGGAGTAGTCATCCTTGACGCGGGCGAGGTCATCCGGTGAAAAGATCACCACGATAGCGGCGGCGCCGTCCATCCCCGCCCGCACGATGTCGTAAGTGTGAGGCTGAGTCTGCCCCGTGAGTGCCACAGCTTCCGACCAGGTCAGCATGTGTAGCCCAAGATGTTGGAGGAACTGCCTCACCACTGTCACTGGCCGTAGATCGCGACCGTGGACCACGAAGACCTTCGTCGAGTCTCGCATTACTGGACGCGCTAGCTCGGAAGGTGACGATGTCGCGGACAGCCATGACATATCGCTCGTCGAGTCCGCGGAGTCGGGCCGCGCAGCGGGCTCACGTTCCACTCGCTCGAGGGCATCAGCATCTCGACCGTCCGGGAGAGCGAAGCCGTTGTCCGTCATCTCGACCCCACGGCGGTCAAGAACGTACTGCTTGAGGTTCAGATAGGACTGGCTCCTCATAGTCGTATCTGCGTACGGGTTCTCTACGTAGAGGTAGTTCAGCATCGAGATCACGAGAGCATCAGTGTCTGACTCACCGAACATGAACGCGACGATCTGGTTCGCCCGTTCCCCCTTGTTGCCGGCCGTGGCGAGACCAAGAGACATCTCGAAAGTGTCGATTCCAGAGTGCGTCGTGTTTTCCGCGAGAGCAGCAGCGAAGTAGCGGGTGTCGGTTCGCAGGAAGAACGTAGATGGCACAGCTGAATCCTATGACGGGTGCCAAGAGCGGCTGCGGCAATTTCTGCCAGATGATCTATCCAGTATGGGGATGCTGACTAGGAGGCCTCCGCGCGACTCACCAGCACGTTCGTGGCGAATGTACTCTCGACGGCTTCGACGGCGCCCTGTACTCCCATCGTTCTCCGACAGCTGGGTTGCTCACCCTAGGCTGAGAGGCCCTACGCGCAGAAGCTATGGCGATGAGACTCGCCATCCAGGCTCCCCACCGCGCCCTCGCTTGGCCTTGTTAGCGAGCGTCGACAGCTACGGTAGGTGTCGACGACGTCGTCGCATGCTGGCATATTAGGCAAGAGCGGCGCTGAAACGAGAAGGACCGCGCAATGTTCCTTGAACGACTTACGCTGCTGAACTTTCAGAGCTTCGGGCCGACACCGACATCTATCTCGTTCGACGAGAAACTCACAGCGTTCCTCGGCGGCAACGCGACCGGCAAGACAGCCGCCAGCCAAGCACTGCTGCGCCTGTTCAGTGTCGTTGCCGAGCAGCGCGCCATCCGGTTGTCCGACTTTCACGTTCCCGCCGATGAGGAGGAAGCGCCGGTTTCACGCGAGATGCGCATCGAAGCGGTCTTCGCGTTCCCCGAACTGGACGACCCCGACTCGGATGCTGCGCAGACGGTACCGGAATTCTTCCGACACATGACCGCCGACGACGACGGGCAACTGAAGCTGCGCATCGTGTTGGAGTCAACGTGGACAGATGAAGGCCCCGCCTCCGGCACGATTCGCACCGAGCGGAAGATCGTCTACACATTCGACGATGACGTCGAAGGTCGCACCGCTCGCTTCGATGAAGCTGCACGCGAGAAGATTCAGGCCATCTACGTCCCGGCGACCCGCGACGGGGCGCGCGAGGTGACGGGCTTCCTCCGCGGCAGGCTCTGGAGGGCCAGCCAGTGGTCCGACACGTTCCGAGACCACCTCACCACCGCGGCCGATGAGCTCTCCACGAAGTTCAAGGATGAGCTGGTCGTCAAATCCGTGACAGAAGCCATCACGACCAGGTGGCAGCAACTGCACCATCTGAAGTCCGAGACAAACCCCACCTTCGAGCCAATCAACCGTGTGCTGCGCGTGATGGTCTCCAACGCGGAGATGCTGTTCGAGCCGTCCCCTACCGGGCGTACTCGGTCGGCCGGGGAGCTCAGCGATGGTCAACGCTCGCTCCTGCATATCGCTCTGACCGCAGCAACATTGGACATCGAACGTGAGATCGTGGGCGGCAAGCATCCGGACACATTCGACCTCACACCGTCGTCGCTACCGGTCCTCACGCTGCTCATCCTCGAAGAGCCGGAGAACAACCTCTCTCCGTTCTTCCTGTCCCGCGTCGTCCAGCAGCTGCTGAATGTCGCGGAGCGCGGCAGGTCCCAGACCATCATCTCCAGCCACTCGGCGAGCGTCGTGTCCCGGATCGAACCCGACCAGATCCGCCATTTCCGCCTACGCCGCAAGAAGCTGACGACGAAGGTGCGGGAAGTCCCCCTGCCTGCGCCCAACACCGACGCGGGCAAGTACTTGCGCCAGGCAGTACGTTCCTACCCCGAGCTGTACTTCGCGCGCTTCGTGGTCCTCGGCGAGGGAGAATCAGAATCCGTCGTTCTCCCCATCCTCGCCGCCGCCCGCGGCATCCACATCGACCAGTCGTTCGTCGCTGTCGTCCCGCTGGGCGGGCGTCACACCAACTACTTCTGGCGGCTCCTCGACGGCCTCGGTATCCCGTACGCGACGCTCCTGGACCTCGACTTCGGTCGGGCAGGCGGTGGCGGAGACCGCTTGAAGGACGTGTGCAACGAGCTGGAGAAGATCGGCTACGACCCGTTCGATGGAGCACCCGGAGGGGCAACGTCGGTTGCCGACCTCAAGGGTCTCGACACCATCCAGAAGATCGCACCGTGGCTCACGCATCTCCGGAGGTACGGGGTGTATTTTTCAGCTCCCCTCGACCTGGACATGCGTCTGCTCATGGAGTTCCCGGACGCCTACCGCGTCAAGGTCCCCGGAGGCCGCGGCCCGATGTCAAAGACGATCCCGCGGTCTGCTGTCCTCGGCGCTGCGGACGTTAGGCCCAACGTCGCTCTGTGGGATCGTGCCGCCCGGATATCGGATCTTCGCTGGTACCGATACCTATTCCTGACCAACTCCAAGCCCAGCAGCCACCTCCGGGCGCTCGCTCGAGTGCCCGAAGCCGATCTCGCGAGTCTTGACGGAGGCCTCGGGAAGCTGTTGGACCGCATCGGCAAGGCGGTCGGCGACTGATGCTGGTGAGCGAGGACGACTGGGAACCCCTCGGCGAAGGCATCGACGATCTCGAAGAATCGGCCTGGGCGGCCCTGAAGGCAGGGTCCGCGTCCGTCGCGGCGGGGCCAGGCTCGGGCAAATCGGAGTTCCTTGCACAACGCGCAGGATTTCTGTTCCAGACCGGCCGCTGCCCACACCCGCAGGAGATCCTCGCGATCTCCTTCAAGAAGTCTGCCGCTTCGAACCTTCGAGACCGCGTGCAGAAGAGGCTGCCGGAGTACGCGCCCAGGTTCACCTCGATGACGTTCGACGCATTCACGAAGATGATTGTCGACCGGTTCTCCGCACTATTGCCGGCACCGTGGGCGCTGACCGAGTACCAGATCGGGTTCTCCAACGAGCGTGAGATCAAGAGCTTCCTCGACGGCATCGCCGGCTCCGCGCCCCCGCACTTGGAAGACGACATCCTGGCCATCCGCGCATTCGATTTCCTGGCCAAGTACGTCGGCGCAACCTCTCTGGATGACGATCTTCTGTCTCCGCAGACGGCCGAAGCCTATGCGGTACACGCATGGTGGACGCAGAACTACATTGGGCGCGCACGTCCGACCGTGGACTTCGTGATGCTTAACCGGCTCGCGGAACTCATCATCCGCACGAGCCCTCAGCTACGAACGGCCCTGGCCGCGACCTACCCGTTCGTTTTCGTGGACGAGTTCCAAGACACCACTTTCGCGCAGTACTCGTTCCTCAAAGAGGTCTTCGCAGGTTCTGGCGCGCAGGTCACCGCCGTCGGTGACCGAAACCAACGCATCATGGGCTGGGCGGGCGCGCTCGACGACGCGTTCTCGGAGTTCGAAGTGGACTTCACTGCCGAACCTTTCGTTCTGACCGCCAACTATCGCTCCTCGCCGGAGCTTGTGGAGCTACAGCATCGCTTCGCGAAGATCCTAAGCCCGGAGGCGAGCAAGCAGACCTCCCACGTGCTGAGTGAGACGGGTGATACACCCGCGCAGGTCTGGTCGTTCGCGGACGAGGACTCCGAAGCCTCAAAGATCGGTGAATGGATTCGGCAGGACATGGACGATTCGGGCCGGACGGCGTCCGACTACGCGATCCTCGCTCGCCAACACGTCGCACAGATGGAACCGCGATTCCGGGCAGCGTTCGAAGAACACGACCTTCGTGTCCGCAACGATGACCTCCTCGTCGGCGTGATCCGGCTGCAAGACCTTCTCAGCGACGAGCTCGCGGCCCTCCTCATGGACGTGATCCGGCTCGGAGCTTCTATCGGTGGTGAACCCGATGCCTGGATGAACGTCACCTCCACGTTGGAGGCGCTGCCCGAGCAGACGCGGCGTCGACGGGACTCGTGGGAGGACCGGTTGAGCGTGTTCCTCACCGACCTGCGGACGTGGTTCCGAGAGACGAACGAGTCGCTGCCGGCAACGACCGGTGGGACGGAGCTTGCGTCAGCCGTCCTCGACCGAGTGACGAGCTTCATCAGCATGGAGGAGCTCAGCGGCTCCCGCCGATTCGCGGAGAACCGTGACGAGGTGACTACCAAGCTCGCCGCTTTCGGGATTCGTTTGGCTTCAGTGCTGGAGGAGGCCTCGGCCTGGAACGAGGTGGCGGACGTATTCCGTCAGGACGACGCGGTGCCCCTCATGACGATCCACCGCAGCAAAGGCCTCGAGTATCACACGGTGTTCATCGTCGGTCTCGACGACGACCAGTGGTGGTCGCACGCCAACAACTCCATCGAATCCACGATGACGTTCTTCGTCGGGGTCTCCCGCGCTGCGGAACGAATCGTCTTCACCCATACGACCCATGGAGTCTCTCGCCGGAAGGTCCGCGATCTGTACAACGAGCTCGAAGAGGCTGGCGTCCCGTTCCTGGAATTGGATTGAGGGCGAGATCCGCCGGTAGCCGCACGCACCAGTAGCATGACGAACGTGCCAGAACCAGAGGACTCCGACGACATCGTCCTGCCGCCTGAGACCGAACAGCAGATCCGCCGTTTCGCAGAGCGAGCAGCTTCCCAGATGTACTCGGGCGACTCGGCTGAGATCCTCCGGAAGATCTCTCCGGCCATGGATGATCTCATGCACGGCATCCTTCAACGCCATTCTCTTCGAGAGCAGCTCGACGAGATGGGCGACCGGATCATTGCGAGCTCCCCGGCACTCGCCGAAGTACGCGAGCGCATGGATGAGGTGCTGCGCAAGAGCATCGCACCCGGCGGACAGTGGGCATCACTATTGGATTTCTCCGCCCGGGCCGCGGCCAACGCATCGTCCGATGAGAAGCTCTACCCGCCACCAGAACTGGACGGCGGGGAGAAGCCCGCAGGGCCCGCGGCACGGAAAGAGAACAGCCCTCGAGCATTCTTCGGCAAGCACGCGGTGACCGTGCGTAGCATCGACCAGTTCCTGCATGTCATCGCGACAATACAGAGCAACTACAGTGGCCGGCGCCTCGTCTGGCGTGGACAGCAGAATGCCGCATGGCCCGTGCAGAGTTCCCTGCACCGTCATCTCGTCGAGATGGAGGGCAGCGATGGATCCGAAGAGCACCTCGTCGATTACGAGCAGCGCGCATTCGCCGTCGCATCCCAGTGGGGCATTCCGACGACACCCGCGATGAGCTTCCTGTCGCTTCTGCAGCACAACGGTGCGCCAACGCGTCTGCTGGACGTCAGCGTCGACCCGAACGTCGCCAGCTGGTTTGCTGTCGAGCCTGGCCCAAAGCTCGAGTCGAAGGCCGCACGCGTCGTCGTATGGGCCCTCAAGAAGCCGGCCCCTGACTTCCCGACGGAAGATGCAACGCCGTTCTGGCACGAATGGGACTCGGAAGACCTCCGCCGAAAGCTCGACTGGGGAACAGGAACCTCGATGTGGCCGTGGTTCCCGCCGGCGGCCGGGAACGACCGCATGCGGGCGCAACGCGCGGGGTTCCTTATCGGGGCATCCAGCATCGTCACGACGCCTGTCGCGGACCTGTACTCTGAGTACTTCGGTGAGCACTGGAACACCACCGAGATCGCCAACGCCACGTCATTCCTCGGCGTGCCGGTCCCCTACGACCGACGCCCGTCACAGCACGCCGCAATCCCCGAGGACCTTAGCCGCTTCGTGCCGTTCGTCACCATCCACATCCCCCCGAGCTTCAAGCCGACGCTTCGCGACTATCTGGAGCAGACGGCAGGGCTCTCAACGGCGACAATATACCCGGACTTGATGGGTCTGGTGAAGGACCTCAAGTCGCCGACGATGGAGTATCGGGTGACGCGTACGGGAACCCACTTCCCTTAGCATTCCGGCAACGACCACGCTAAGAGCATCGACCGGACCGGAATCGGGAGTCGTCGCCGCACAAGCATTACGGAGCTGGAGGATTACGCCGGAGGTTGTGGAGGATTGACATCCGCAAGCCACGCCAATTCCGCCGAGATCACGCGGCAAAACACCTTATGCGTACAACCCACAAAGGTCGTACGGGTCACGTCCGTGAGCCCGTACATGAAGTTCTTCATCACGAGAGAAGCCGCCTGATTCCAGGCGGCTTCTGTCGTTCGTGCTCCGTGGTGCGGGGGGCTACTCCGTCAACCACCGTGCGGTGTATCCGAGAGCTTCACTCCCCTCGAGCAACACGACGTCTCCGTTCGAAAGCCGTGAGCACTGGTGCCCCGTCACGGCTTCGATGCCGAGCCGCAACAGGGTCCCGTGAGCCACGACGACGGTGTCCGCGTCGTCGCGGAGAAGCTCTCTCAGCGCGCTGGCGGCGCGGTCGGCGGTGGCAGCGACGGATTCTGCGTCGGGATAGTTCTGGTCGGGCCATCGCTCCCACGCTTCGGTGACCTGCAGACCGTCGGCCTCACCGTAGTGACGTTCGACGAGGCCGTCATGCACGCGGTACTCCGCATGGGGCATGTGCCTACGGATGATCTCGGCCGACTGCGAGGCACGTCGCAGCGGAGACGAGACGATCCGTGTCCAGACCGCCGTCGCCAGCAGACGACCGGCCGCTTCGGCTTGGGCTTCGCCGACCGGATCGAGAGCGATGTCGGACTGCCCCTGCATTCTGCGCTCGCGGTTCCATGCGGTGCGGCCGTGCCTGACCAGTGCGAGGGTCATGCCGACATCACCGCCTCGCGCTCGGGCGCGTCTTCCACAGCCTGCGGGTAGACCACCGCATCCGTGATGTGGACGGAGACGGCGTCTCCGACCCGGTGCCGGCTGCCGTGGGTGCGCACGCGCAGATGCGTGCCGTGCCAGTCCACGACGACGTCGCTGCCGTCCGGTGTGAAAAGCGAGGAGCGGACGGTGGCATCACCGCCGGGAGTGAGGGTGACGGCGGCCGGAAGCACGGCAGCGGTAGCCCGCGCGGCATTCGCCACTCCAGGGCAGGGCACGGTCAGCGGGTGGTCGCCGGCGGAGAACAGGCCCTCGGTGACGCGCCCGTCGACCAGCGTCGCGTCGGAGAGGAACTTCGCGACGAACGGACTGTCGGGGCGGGCGAGCAGGTTCGACGGGGTGTCGACCTGCTGGATACGGCCCCCATCCAGCACCGCGACCCTGTCGGCGAGTGCGAGAGCCTCGGAGCGGTCGTGGGTCACGTGCACGACGGTCAGCCCCATCTCCCGGGTGAGGGTGTGCAGCTCGAGGCGAAGCCGGTCACGCAGCGGCTCGTCGAGGGCGGAGAGCGCTTCGTCCAGCAGGAGCACCCGGGGGCGGGCGACCAGCGCCCGGGCCAGGGCGACACGCTGCCGCTGCCCGCCGGAGAGGGTCGCCGGGTCCCGGCGCTCGTAACCGGCGAGTCCCACGAGGTCGAGCGCTTCGCCGACACGGGTGCGGCGCTCGGCGAGGGGCACCTTGGCGCGTCGCAACGGATATTCGACGTTGCGACCCACGTCCCAGTGCGGCCAGACCGCATGCTGCTGGAACACCATCCCCAGCTGGCGCTGCTCCGGCGGCACGGCGACACCGGGACCGGCGATGACGCGGTCATCGAGCAGGACACGGCCTGCTGTGGGAGTCAGGAACCCGGCGATACTGCGCAGCAGCGTCGTCTTCCCGGATCCCGAAGGGCCGACGAGAGCGAGGAACTCCCCGTCCGCGACCTGCAGGTCGACGTCGGCGAGGCCGACGGCACCGGAGCGGTATCGCAGAGAGACGTGTTCAAGTGTGACGGAGGCCATGGGCACCCTTTCTGTTACTTCGTCTTCGGGATCGCGAACCCGATGACAGCGAGTCCGAGCACGGCCACGATGAGCGACCATGCGGCGGCGGTGCTGAAGGCACCCGCCTGCTGAAAGCTGAAGATCGCGACGCCGAGGGTCTGCGCCCCTGGCGACAGCAGGAGTACCGAGAGCGTGAGCTCGCGCACGGCGGTGACCGCGACGATCACCGCGCCGGAGAGCGCGGCCGGTGCCGCCATCCGACAGGAGATGTCGATCAGGGCGCGCACCCGTGTCGCGCCGCCGATCCGCGCCGCCTCTTCCGCACTGGTCGGTGTCGAGGAGAGCGGAGCGGCGACGGCCTGCACGACGAGCGCTGTGAACGAGGTGACGTAGGCGGCGAGGATAAGCCACGGCGTGTTGAACAGCCCCAACGCGGGTGCGAGCACCAGCCATGCGACCGCGATGACGATGCCGGGGACGGCCTGCGGCACCACGGCGACGGCCCCCAGCGCTCGGTTGGCTCGGCTCGGCACCCGCGCCACGAGCAGCCCGATGGCCAGACCCACGACGCCGCAGATCACGGCCGCCATGATGGCGAGCATCACGGAGTTCGCCGCCCCCTCCAGCGCGTTGCGCGTGGTGAGCGCGCGGACGAGGTGGTCGAGGGTGAGGTTGTCCCAGGTGAGCGGCACGCCGGGAGCACTCAGCAGCGTCTGCGTGAGCAGGGCGAAGAGCGGGAGGACCGTGATGAGGAGCACCACGAGCCACATCGCCACCCCCAGTCCCCCACGGGCGCGGCCCAGGGAGACGCGTTCGACCACGGCGCTCGACGAATCCAGCTCCCACCCGCGCCGACCGACCATGGCGTCGGCGACGAGGGCGAGGACCGCCAGGATCAACAGGACGACGCCGATCGTCGCGACCACGGCCAGCGGGTCCTCGACGGTGCCCGACTGCAGGTAGCGGTAGACGAGGGTTGCGAGGGTGGTGAAGCGTTCAGGGAGCCCGATGATCGACGGGATTCCGAAGTCGGCGAGGTTCCCGACGGCGATCAATACGAACGATGACAGCAGCGCCGGCCGTAGCAGAGGGATCGTCACCGAGGTGAGCGCTCGCACGGGACCTGCGCCTCCGACCCGCGCGGCCTGCTCCAGGTCGGTGGGGATACGGCGCAACGCCGCGGAGACGATGAGCATGGCGATGGGATAGCTGTGGATCGTGAGCAGCGCGATGACGCCGTCCGCCCCGTAGATCGACCAGAGCGGTCCGCCGAAGATGTCTCGCCACCACAGGTTCAGCGGACTCGTGGGGCCGGCGACTCCGAGCCATGCGATGGCGCCGACGAACGGGGGCATGAGCAGTGGGCTCAGAGCGAGCAGGCGAAGCGCCGACCGCCCCGGCAGGTCGGTGCGATCCAGGAGCACGGCGAAGACAGTGCCGACCACGACGGCCAGCACCGCCGACACTCCGGCGGAGAGCAGGCTGTTCGCTCCGGCTTCGAGGACGTCGCCCTGGAGGAGCACCTCCGCCTGCTGCCCGCGGCTCGCCAGCACGAGGATCGCGCCGATGGGGAGCAGGATGAACGCGCCGCACGCCAGCCACAGGACGAGGGTGAGGATGCTGACGCCGTCGAGCCTCCGGCGCCCGCCACCGCGGGCCCGGCGCGATGCCGGACCCGCGGCGAGAGTGGAGATCTCGGTCATTTAGAGGAACAGCGAGCGGAAGGTCTCGACCGCAGCGTCCTGCGTGCTGCGGATGGTCTCGAGGTCCGGGGAGAGGATCTCGATGTCGTCCATCGACGGGGCGCCCTCGGGCGTGCCGACGTCGGAGCGCACCGGCAGGTACGACTGCTCGACGGCGAGCTCCTGGCCGGCGGCGCTCACCAGGAAGTCGACGAAGGCCTTGGATGCTGCCTCTTCGTCGGTGTCGGCGAAGATACCGACCGGCTGGGACACGTACGGCACGCCCTCGCTCGGGTACGACACGGCGATGGGCGACCCCTGTGCGGCGAGCTCGCGGACCAGGTAGTCCACCACGATGCCGACGGGCTGCGCGCCCGTGGCGACGGCCTGAGACACGGGGCCGTTGCTGTCGGCGATGACCGGGCGGTTCTCGGCCAGGGCCGTCATCCACTTCTCACCCAGTTGGTCGTCGTCCAGCCACACGGCGGCGTTGTACGCCGCTGCCCCGGACACGTCGGGGTTCGGCATCACGATCTTGTCGGCGTACTCGGCGTCGGTGAGGTCCTTCCACGACTCGGGTGCCTCGGTGATGATGCCGGTGTTGTACGCGATGACGGTCGGGATGATCCTGGTGCCGGTGTAGAAGCCCTCGGGGTCGACGACGTCGGGATTCAGGGCGTCTACGTCCGTCGGCGTGTACTTCAGCAGAAGGTCGTCGGCGGCGTACCCCTCGAAGGTGCCGGCGTCGGCGGCGAGGAACACGTCGGCCTGGATACCACCGGACTCCTGCTCGGTCGCGACTCGAGTGGTCAGGTCGCCGGTGCCGGCGCGGAACACCTCGACGGTGATCTCGGGGTGGACCTCGTTGAAGGCGGCGACAAGTTCATCGGCCTTCTCCTGCGGCTCGGAGGTGTACAGCGTGATGGTCGCCGGCTCCAGGGCTGCGGCGGACTCCTCGGGCGTCGCGGCGGGAGCCGGCGTCGAGGAGCAGCTGGCGAGGGCGAGTGCGGCGACGCCGAACAGTGCCACGGGAGCGGTCTTGCGGAGGAATGACATGGTGTCCAATCAGGGTTCAGGTGGAGATGACGGAGGAGAAGATCGGTGCGGGCGAGTCGAGCCCGACGTTGGTGACGGCGACGCCGCCCGGCAGCAGATGCACGAGGGAGAACATCGCCAGGTCATGGCCGCTGACGCGGTTCGGGCCGGCGTCCATCACCTGGTGATAGGCCAGCGAGGGACCGACGAAGACGGGGATGCCGCGCAGGGTCGCGGACAGCGGGTGATGGAAGTGCCCGGCCAGAACCGCCCGCACGTCCGAGCCGGCCATGGCGTCGAGGAAGTCGTCCGCGTCCCGCAGCCCCGCCTTCGCCAGTGTCGGCAGCGGAGAGCCCAGCGGCGCATGGTGAACAGCGACGACCGTGCCGAGGCCGTGCGGAGTGCGCAGCACGTCGCGGAGCCACGCCCGCTGGTCGACTCCGAGCTCGCCGCGAGACGAATCCAGGATGATGAAGCGGAGCTCGTCGACGATGTGCACTCTGTGGTGGGTCTGCTCGTGGCCGCGCAGCACCCGCGCGGCCTCCGGCTCATCGTGATTGCCGAGCGCGGTGAGCACCGGGACACCGGCGATCTCAGCGAGCTCGTCGAACGCCTCGCGCAGTGCCGGATAGGCATCCGCGTTCCCCCGCTGCACCAGGTCGCCGGTGACCACGACCGCCTCCGGTGTGATCCCGGCGTCGCGCAGGTACGCGCCGACGGCGCGCAGGCGAGCGAACCCGTCCACGGTGTCGTACAGAAGGCCGCTGCTCATGGCATGGACATCGCTGAGGTGCAGCACCGTCAACCGACCGGTCGCGCGACTCATGCCGACACCCCTTCCTTGCGGCGCAGCGCCGCGAGCTGATCGGAACGGAGACCGTGTGCGCGGAGGTACTCCTCCGCCCCGCCGAACTCGCGGATGACCGCCAGCGCGTGCACGATGGCCTCCGGGGGGCTCTCCAGGTGCAGGCGCAGAACATCGGCGCGTTCCCGGGCTTCGACAGAGGCGGCGATGCGCTCGGCATGCTCCCCTCGCACCGGACGCACCTGTGGTGCGGAGAGCACGTAGTCCGCGACCACGTCGCCCTCGCTCGCCCCCGCGGCGAAGCGCGCCAGCGCGACGACGAGGCCGGTGCGGTCCTTGCCTGCGGTGCAGTGAACCAGGGCTGCGCCCTCCGCATCCGCTATGGCTCCGACCGCCGCGGTCAGCGCGCGCCCTCGGCTTCGCAGCAACCCCTCGTAGATCTCCTCGAGGGTGCCCGTCGCCGGGGGCTCGGTGCCGTAGACCGGGACGGACGCCGAAGGGATGCCGTGGACGACGGCTTCGCTCTCCGCGGGCTCGCGCAGGTCGACGATCACACTCACCCCGAGCGCGATCAGGAGCTTCTCCCCCGCTTCGCTCAGCGCTTCGGGCGCACCGGAGCGGACCAGCCATGGCCTCCTGGTGTCACTCGCCCGGACGTTGAAGAGCCCGTCCACATCAATCGCCAGCATGAGACCGTCCCGCCGTTACATGTATTTCGAACCACACGAAACGTCATTACAGTCGGGGTACGTCACCGTCTGCTGACCCGGCGATGACGCCCGGCTGGCCGGGAGGTGAACGGTCGGGTGCGCTACTCCTCGGCGATCGCTTCAGCGACGACGTGACGCATACCCGCAGCGTCCGACGGGGCCACATCGCTGGCGAGGGCCGAGTGCAGCGCATGCAGCACGACGGTGTGTCCGATTCGCGCGAGGAAAGGGTCGACATCGTGCGTCAGGGCTGCAGGGCCCGTCGCGACGACGATGTCGGCGGTGCGCCCGATGGGCGAACGAGCGAAGCTGGTGACGACGGCGACGCGTGCTCCGCGGTCCGCAGCGGCAGCGCAGGCACGGAGCGTCTGGACGTTCGCACCGGAGTAGCTCAGCCCGAAGCACAGGTCGTCCTCGGTCAGGCTGTTGACGGCGAACTGCTGGGCGAGCGGGTCGACGGGCGCCTCCACCGGACGCCCCAGGATGCTGAGACGCATCGCGAAGTCCTGCAGCGGCGGCCCGGAGAACCCGTTGCTGACCAGCACCACGCGGCGGGCATGACGCAGCGCCGTCGCGGCCTCCTGAAGGAGCACCGGATTCACGCTGTCTTGGGCGAGGCGCACCGCTTCCACGGCGTCATCGAAGGTGTCGGAGGTGACATCGTCTTCCCGGGGACGCAGGGGCGTCGAGCGAGCGAGTTCCAGACGGAGGTGCTGGAAACCTCGGAAGCCCAGGCTCTGGCATGCGCGGATCACGGTTGCCGTCGACGTTCCCGCGGCCTGGGCGAGTTCGGCCGTCGACCACATGACGACCTCCGCCGGCCGCTCCAGTATCAGCGCCGCGACTCGCGACTCACTGGGCCCGAGCAGGGACGACGAGGCACGCACACGAGCGAGCACGCTGAGATCAGGGCGGGAGATGACCATGGCTTCCTCACCGGCGCACACGTCGGAATGCACCTGCATGGAATGTAGCGCCCGAAGTCGAACGGAGAGGAAACTCCGTCGCGTCCCTCAGACCTCGGCCTCTTCGGGGCGGGCGCGCACCGTGGCCGATCCGAGGGACACGGTCGCCAGCAGCCCGAGCGCGAGGAACCCCGCGGCCGTCCACGCCGCATAGCGCGTGCCCTCGGAGAAGGCCGCCTTCGCATCCTCAGCCGCGTCGGCCGTCGCAGCGTTCGCCTCGAGCCCGCTGATCGCCGCTCCCGCGCTGTCCACGACGGCCGAGAC
The DNA here is from genome assembly GCF_001426835.1 of Microbacterium sp. Root1433D1. Lineage (NCBI taxonomy): Bacteria > Bacillati > Actinomycetota > Actinomycetes > Micrococcales > Microbacteriaceae > Microbacterium > Microbacterium sp. Root1433D1. The sequence continues at coordinate 957,697 of NZ_LMFN01000002.1, forward strand.
GATCTGGTCACGCTGCGCGGCGGGCACGCCCCGCTCGTCGAGCGAGGAAGCGAGGATTCCAGCCGTGCTGGTGAACAGCACCGTGCCGAGCAACGCGACGCCGAGAGCGGCGCCGATCTGCCTCGAGGTGGACTGCGTGCCGGATGCGGCCCCACTGTCCGCGACCGGGACCTCGGCGAGCACGACTCCTGTCAGCTGGGCGGTGGCAAGGCCCACGCCGAGCCCGTAGACGAACAGGAACGGGATGAGCGGTCCCCACGAGGCGTCGGGCCCGATCACGAACCCCACCCCCGCGACACCGACGATCTCTGCAATGAGGCCCACACGTACCACCCACACCGGAGCGATCTTCCCGCTCGCGGCGCCGGCGACACCGCTGGCGAGGAACGAGCCACCCGCCAGCGCCAGCAGGAGCAACCCGGTCTGCACCGCTTCGAATCCGAGGACGAACTGCAGCCAGAGCGGGAGTGCGAGGATGATGCCGAACTCGCCCAACGACACCACGGCCGCCGCGATGTTGCCGTTGCGGAAGGAGGAGATCGAGAACAGCCGCAGCGCCAGCAGCGTCGACTTTCCCGTGCGCTCGCGGTAGCGGCCCCAGAGGATGAACCCGATGACGGCGATGACGGCGACCGCGAAGAGCAGGGGTATCGGCGACAGCTCCCACGGCCACGCCCAGTCGCCGATCTGCGGACGCGTATCGATGAGCCACCAGCCGTATGTCCGCCCCTCGATGAGGCCGAACACGAGGCTCCCCATCGCCACGATGGAGAGCGCGGCACCGACGACATCGACTCTGCTGATGCGATCGCTGCGAGATTCCGCCACCGTCAGCAGCACGCCGATCACGATGATGATGCCGAGGGGGATGTTGATCCCGAACGCCCACCGCCACGAATACGCAGTCGTGAGCCACCCGCCCAGGAGAGGGCCGACAGCAGCCATACCACCGATCGTCGACCCCCACACGGCGAAGGCGATCCCTCGCTCGCGTCCTCGGAAGGTCGCATTGATGATCGAGAGCGTCGTGGGCAGGATCATCGCTCCACCGACGCCCTGGGCCAGACGCGCGAGGATCAGCATCCCCCCGTCCGGCGACAGCGCAGCGAACACCGACGACAGGGCGAACACGACGACGCCGATGAGCATCACCCGCCGCCGGCCGAAGCGATCGGCGAGGCTGCCGAACACGAGCAGCAGGGAGGCGAAGACGAGGGTGTACGACTCCTGCACCCACTGCACCTCGGTCGAGGTGATGCCGAGGTCCTCCACGATCGCAGGGATCGCCACGTTGACGATCGTCGAGTCGACGATGATCAGCGAGACCGCGATGCTGATGAAGACGAGCCCGAGCCACCGCAGGCGCACGTACCGTTCCATGATCGCTAGCTTAGTTAGCTAAATGGGATTCGGGTAGGTGTGGTCTCCGCGGAGCGCAGATAGATCTCAGCAGCGCACGGCTAGGCTGGACGCGTGCCCCTCCTCTCGATCGCCGGCTCGACGCGTGCCCCGCACCGTCTTCGCTCGGCGACCCCGATGAGGGAATGGATGCGGGTCATCCTGCACCCGGGCACGAACGGGTGGACCAGTGTGTGGGGCACGCTCTCGCACGGCGAGATCGCCGGCTGCCCGCCGCCACGGAACTAGACCACGCCTCGAACGGGGCGGTGGTCTTCTGCGCCATTCACCCCTTCTCGCGTGAGGTCTTTCCGTGTCCCCGAATTCATCACCTGCCCGTTTCTCCCTCGCCCCGCATGCGCTGTGGCAAGGCATCCGCTCCAACGCCCGCAGCGACGTCCTGGGCGGCTCCCTCCTGCTGGCGGCGACGTTCGCGGCCCTGATCCTGGCCAACAGTCCTGCCGCCTCCTGGTACGAGTCCGTGCGCGACTTCACGTTCGGCATCCCCGAGCTGCACCTCGAGCTCAGCATCGGCGCGTGGGCGGCCGATGGGCTTCTGGCGATCTTCTTCTTCGTCGTCGGCCTCGAGCTGAAGGAGGAGTTCGTCGCCGGGCGGCTGCGCGACCCGCGCCGGGCCGCCCTGCCGATCGCCGCAGCCGTGGGCGGCGTCGTGGTGCCCGCGCTCATCTTCGTCCTGATCAACGCGGGCAGCGGAGCCGATGCGCTGCGCGGGTGGGCGATCCCCACCGCGACCGACATCGCGTTCGCGGTCGCGGTGATCGCCGTGGTCGGCAAGTTCCTCCCCCCGGCGCTGCGTGTGTTCCTGCTGACCCTGGCGATCATCGACGACCTGATCGCGATCACCATCATCGCGACGTTCTACACCGACTCGATCAGCTTCCCGTGGCTGATCCTCGCCCTGCTGCCGCTGGCCGGGTTCGCCGCGCTCGTCGCGAAGGGTGTCCGCGCATGGTGGCTGCTGCTCCCGCTCGCCATCGCCGTGTGGGTGTGCATCCACGCATCCGGTGTGCACGCGACCGTCGCGGGTGTGCTGCTCGGTTTCGTCGTCCCCGTCACGGCGACCGAACGCGCCAGGGTCCGCACCGGCAGCGACGATGAGGGCCTCCCCGTCTACGACGGCATGGCCGCCCACTTCGCCGACCGCTGGAGCGTCGTGGCCACGCTGTTCGCCGTTCCCGTCTTCGCTTTCTTCGCCGCCGGCGTCACGGTCGGCGGGTGGGACGGACTCGTCTCCGCGTTCTCCGACCCGATCACGATCGGGATCGTCGTCGGACTCGTCGCCGGCAAGCCGATCGGCATCCTTGTCACGACCTTCCTGCTGAGCCGATTCCCCGCACTGCGGCTCGACGAGACGCTGCGCTGGCCGGATCTGACCGGTATGGCCTTCCTCGCCGGAATCGGCTTCACCGTCTCCCTGCTCGTGGGAGAACTCGCCTACGGGTCGAGTTCCGTGGCGGACGAGCATGTGAAGATCGGGGTGCTCGTCGGATCCTTCGTCGCCGCGATCCTGGGTGGAGTGATCCTCGCCCGACGCAACGCACGGGGACGCCGCGAGCATGAGAGCACGGCAGCAAAGGTCTAGCGGGACCATCGTCGCGCCGCGGGTCCCTTCGGGGCACGCCGTCTCCCGCTGGTACTGCGTACCGATTCGCGGGAAGCTGGGGCATGAGGTTTCTCCGCCTGCTGTGGCGCTATCCGGCCATCACCACCACCGTTCTCGTGTTCGTCGGCGTGCTGGTCCTCCACGCCGTCGACGCCACGGTCGCCGGTCGATGGATCGCCACCGGCTACGTGGCGGCGTTCGTCGTCTGGACCCTCGTCGGGATGGTCCGCGATGTGCTCCGCGGTCACGTCGGGCTCGACATCCTCGCCGTGGTGGCGATGGTGGCGACTCTCGCCGTCGGGGAGTACATCGCCTCGCTCATCATCGTGCTGATGCTCTCCGGCGGAGAGGCTCTCGAGGACTTCGCCGGCCGCCGCGCGACGCGTGACCTGTCCGCCCTGCTGGATCGCTCTCCGCGCATCGCGCACGTGCTCCTGCGCCCGCAGTCCGCGGATTCGGATGAGGTCAGGGATCTGCCCGTCGACGAGGTGGCCATCGGCGACGTTCTGCTCGTGCGTCCGGCGGAGATCGTGCCCGTCGACGGCGAGCTGCTCACCGAGACCGGGACTTTCGATGAGTCCTCGCTGACCGGCGAGAGCATGCCCGTGACCCGCGAGTCCGGGGGCGAGGTGCTCTCCGGCGCTATCAACGGAAGTCGGGCCGTGCGGATCAGAGCCGTGCGCACGAGTTCGAACAGTCAGTACCAGCAGATCGTCGCGCTCGTGCATGCGGCGGAAGACTCCCATGCCCCCGTCGTACGACTCGCGGACCGCTTCGCCATCCCGTTCACCGCGGTCTCGCTCGTGCTGGCCGGAACCGCCTGGGCCCTTTCCGGGGATGCGACGCGCTTCGCCGAGGTACTCGTGCTCGCCACGCCGTGCCCACTCCTGATCGCCGCACCGGTCGCGTTCCTCGGCGGCCTCTCCCGCGCGGCGAAGACCGGGGTGATCATGAAGGGTGGCGCCGTGATCGAACAGATCGCCCGCGTGCGCTCGGCCGCGTTCGACAAGACCGGCACGCTCACGCAGGGACGACCGGAACTCGTCGCCGTCCGCCCGGCGGAGGGCTTCGACGAGGATGAGATCCTGCAGCTCGCCGCCTCTGCGGAGCAGTACTCGACGCACGTGCTCGCCGAAGGCATCCGTCGCGCTGCGCACGCGCGCGGACTCGCGCTCCGCAGTGCTTCCGAAGCCCGGGAGGAGGCCACGAACGGCGTCGTCGCCGAGATCGACGGCCGATCGGTCGTGGTCGGCAAACCGGCCTACGTGGCCGCACTCGCGCCCGACACCGTGCGGGCGACGCTGGAGCTGAGCCAGGCCGCGGCCTACGTCGCGGTGGACGGACGCTTCGCCGGGGTGCTGGTGCTCGCCGACCACCCGAGGCCCGAAGCCGCGGCCGTCGTCTCGTGGCTGCGCACGCACGAGGTGGACCGCGTGGTCATGCTCACGGGCGACGTCGGCCCGACGGCGGAGTCGGTGGCCCACCAGGTGGGCATCTCCGAGATCCACGCCGAGCTGCTCCCGCCAGAGAAGGTCGCGCTCGCCGCTGAGCTGCAACCGCGCCCGGTCATGATGGTCGGCGACGGCGTCAACGACGCCCCCGTGCTCGCCGCCGCCGACATCGGCGTGGCCATGGGGGCGAAGGGCGCGACCGCGGCCGGGGACGCCGCTGATGTCGTGATCCTCGTCGACTCGCTGGCGAAGCTCGTCGACGCCGTCGCGATCGGCCGTCACACCCTGCGGGTCGCGCTCACCGCGATCTGGATCGGCATAGGACTGAGCATCGGACTCATGATCGTGGCGATGACCGGACTCATCCCCGCCGTCGTCGGTGCGCTCGTCCAGGAGCTCGTCGATCTCGCGACGATCCTCTACGCGCTCCGCGCCCTGAGCGGCCCCTCCACGGTGCTTCCCGCAGCGCCGGCCCGCCCGAGCACGAGGACCGAGGCGGTGGCTCCGCAGCGCGCGGACTGACGAGCCACCGCTCCCATGCTCGGGTCACCCCCAGAGACCAGCGGCTCAGCGGTGCTTCGCCGCCGCCGACGACCCCGGCCCCGGGGGGAACCGGCGCCTCAGCATGGGCGCGTCACCCGCGGTCCTCGCCCAGCACGATGCTCTGGTCGGGCGCCCAGATATCCGGCGAGCGGTGCGTGACGAAGACGATCGTGGCGTCGGCGCCCGTGACCGCGGCGACGACGAGGCGTTCCGTCGTCTCGTCGAGCGCCGAGGTCGCCTCATCCAACACGATCACCGACGCGTCCTTGATGAGAGCACGGGCGATTGCGAGTCGTTGGCGCTCGCCTCCCGACAATGCCGCACCGCGTCTGCCGACCGACTGATAGACGCCGGACGGATCCCGCACTAGCACCGCACCCAGTCCTGCCTGCTGCGCCGCGGCGAAGACCTGCTCGTCGGTGGCATCCGGACGGCCGATGCGGATGTTCGACGCGATGGTGCCGGTGAAGACCACCGGATCCTGCGGGACGTAAGCGACGCGCGAAGCGAGTTCTTCTTCCGTGAGCGCCGTGAGTGGAACCCCGCCGAGCACGATCTCACCGAAGTCCGGGTCATCGAAACGCAGGAGCAGTCCGAGCAGCGTGCTCTTCCCCGAACCCGAGGGGCCCGCGATGTGGGTGCGACTGCGCTCGGAGATGGTCGCGGTGATGCTCTCGATCGCGGGGGGCATCGCCACGGAGCGGAGTTCGATCCGGTTGTTCCGCGGCGTCAGCGCGGCGCTGGTATCGGGGACGGACAGTGTCGGAGCGGTGACCACGTCCCGATACCCGGCGGTGGTCGCCCGCAGCTCGCTCACGGCGATGCCGGCGAGGGCGAGTTCATCGAGCGGCGCGCTCGCCCTGCCGACGAGGACGATCAGCGCGAGAGCCGCGAGCGGGTCCGCGAATCCTCCGGTCGCAGCGAGGAACAGCAGGATGCCGCCCAGAGGGAGCGCGCTGGCGAGTCCGGACACCAGTGTCGCCGGGACCGCAGCCCGATTCGTGCGTCGCATCGCGGCCTCCTGGATCAGCCAGTGCTCCTCCGTGCGGGCCGCAGCGCCGACCGGACCGGCCACGGTCTGCAGAAGCTCGAGGTGGTCCACGAGCTCGAGCGTCGCGGCGGTCGCTCGTCGATCAGCTATGTGCCGGGCAGCATCCGCTCTCGCGAGCCGCCGTTGTGCGAGCACTTGTGCGCTCAGCGCAGCGGCGAGCAGCGCCGCAGCCGTCGATGCCGGTGCCGGCCCGCTCACCACGGCTATACCCACGACGAGCAGAAGGGGCACGATCGGCGCGAGGATGAGTGTCTGAAGTTGATGAGCGGGCACCCCCATCAGTGACGGGATCCCGACGCCGGCGGCATGGGTGACGAGCGCGCGATGCTCGGGGGTGAACCAGGCGAGCTTGGTCCGCGACAGCGCCGTGCCGAGTGCACGGTAGAGGTCCCCCGCGAGCCGGGCCCCCGCGAGGTAGCCCGCACGCGAGCAAAGAACCGTGATGACGAGCGAGGCGGCTGCGAGTGCCAGCACCCCCTGCGGTCCGCCCCGGTTCACGATGGCGAGCGCCAGACCGGTGTATGCGACGGCCTCGACCGCGCCGACCAGCACCCACCCGAGACCGACCGAGAGGAGGAGTCGTCGCGCGGACGCGGGGAACGCGGAGACCATCGGAACGCCCGAGGGAATGCGTGCGGTCATCGTTCGATTCCTTCCTGTGCACGCTCGGCGCGTGCCACGGTGATGTGGAGGTCGGCGCGTGCGGCGAGCTCGGGGTCGTGCGTCACCACGATCACGGTCTTCCCCTCGTCGTGTGCGACCCGCTGCATCCGGCCCCAGAAGCGATCGGTGGATCGGCGGTCGAGAGCGCTCGTCGGCTCATCCAGGAGGATCACCGGCGCGGGGGCGAGGAGGGCACGAGCCAACCCGATCCGCTGTCGCTCCCCGCCGGAGAGTGCGGGAGCCTCGGCATCGAGCGGAACCATGAGCCCGACCTGATCGAGGGCACCCCGAAGATCCTCGTCATCGGCGGACGCGACGAGCTGCAGGTTCTCCCTGACGGTGCCGGCGAGCACATCACCACCCTGAGGAACGAGCAGCGCTGCGTGAGGACGCGCGTCTTCACGGATACTCTCCACCGGCACGCCGCCGAGGCGGACAGCACCGGTGGTGAGAGGTTGGAGACCGGCGATCGATCGCAGGAGCGTGGACTTCCCCGCCCCGCTCTCTCCCGTGACCACCGTCACCGACCGGGGCGACGCGCGGAACGAGATCGTATCGAGCACCGCGCGTCCTTCGACGACGACGCTGGCGTGATCGATTTCCACCTCTACAGCCGTCGTCGGGGCAGGGCACGCTCCCGCCCCGATCGGCCTCTCGCGCAACAGCTCCTCGATCCGATCGACAGCGGCCCGTCCGGCGGAGACGTAGTCCAGACCGTGACCGAGCCGGAGGGCCGGGGCCACGAGGGCGAGGCTCAGAAGCACGACCGCGGCGAGTCGAGACGCATCCCACTCCGCACCCACGGCGTACGCGATGGCGAAGCTCGCCGCGGCCTGCAGCAACCCGACCGCGATCGCTGCGGGAGTGGCGATCCGTCGCACCCACAGGACCATGCCGTGCGAGAACCTGTCGGTCGCGGCCGTGTACTCCGACAACGCCCCGGATACGGAGCCGCTCAGACGCAGCACCTCGATCCCCCGCGCATAGTCGTCGACCGCGCTCGTGATCTCCGTCATCACTCGCGCGCGCTGCGCTCCGTGTCTGGCCGAGAGCCGCGGTATCACGCTCAGATACACGATTCCGGCGAGCAATCCGGGGAGCAGGGCGAGCAGCGCCATCGGTCCGGCGATGGTCACCAGCATCACCGTGGCGACGACGGGGACGACCACGAGCGTCGCGAGCTCGGAGGGCAGGTGGGCGATCATGTGGTGCAGCGCAGCGACATCCTCTGAGACGAGGCGACGCAGTCGGTCGGCCGAGTAGACGCTGAGCCGGTCGGCGGGGAGACGCAGGATGTGCCCGGCCACACGACGTCGCACCCGCGCCTCGAACTGCGCCTCCGCCGCGTGCGCGAGCCAGGATGCCACGGCGGCGAGCGCCGCCGTCGCCACCCACGCCCCGCAGGCGACGAACACCCATCCTCCGCCTGAGTCGCCGAGCGCCCGGATGATGCACCACAGGGCTGCGAGCTGCCCGACACCCGCGAGGACGGCGAGGAGGACGGCCGCGGAGAGTGCGGGCATGGCAGGAGACAGTTCGGAACCGAGGAGGGAATCACGAGGGCGGGATGACTTGCTCACGCAAAAAGTATACGCGTATACTTAGGCATGCCTATCCTCAGGAGGAAGACATGAGCAAGATCGATCGCGAGCAGATCGTGACGACGGCACTCGAACTGATCGTCGCCGACGGCGAGTCCGCTGTCGCGATGCGTCCCCTCGCAGCCCGTCTCGGCGTCACCCCGATGGCCCTGTACCGCCATTTCACCGACCGGGATGCGCTGCTGCTCGCGCTCGTCGAGAAGGTGTCAGAGGAGATCGTCATCCCCGCTCCTGGTGAGACACCGCGCGACACGGCCGCCGCGCTCGCCCTCTGCCTGCATGACTTCCTCGTCACTCACCCGTGGATGATCCGGCTGATCTCCACAGGGCGCCTGGCCAGTCCCGCCGGGTTGCAGTTCCCCGAGGGATTCCTCACCTGCGCGCGTGATGCCGGGCTCGACGACACCGCGGGCTTCGTCTTCTACCGGATGATGTTCGCCACGGTCCTCGGCCAGGCGACCATGACATCAGCGCGAGGACAGCGAGAAGGCACCGGAACGCTCCCGACGGAGCCGGTGGTCGGCGCCCTGCCACTCGTGGCCTCGCTCTCGGATCGCTGGCCCGAGCTCGATGCTGCGGCGACACCGACGACGGTCTTCACCACCGCCGCGGCGCTCCTTCCCGCCTCCTGACTTTCCGACCCCGAACGCTCCCCCACCCGAACACAAGGAGACCTCCATGCCTGTTTCCCGTCCGCACCGGCGCGCATTCGTGCCGATGATCGCCATCGCCACCGGACTCTCACTTCTCTCCGGGTGCGCGGGCACGCCGACCGACAGCACGACGAAGCCCGCCGCCGGTTCGACGGATGCATCCTTCCCCGTCACGATCCACAACGCCTTCGGCGACGCGACCATCGACGACAAGCCCACCCGCGTCGCCACGCTCGGGTACGCCGATGTCGCTCTCGCCTCGGCGCTCGGAGCGAACGTCGTCCTCGCACCGGAGTCGTTCTCGGTCATCGCCGGAGAGGGGGACGATCCCAACCTGCCCTACGTCGACGCGCTCGCCAACGACACGACCTGGGTCAACCCGATGAGCATCAACGTCGAGCAGGTCGCCGCGGCACGGCCCGATCTCATCCTGGCCACAGCGGGCTTCACCCTGGACGAGGCGCTCTACGACCAGCTGAGCGACATCGCCCCCGTGATCACCTTCGAGGAGCAGCTCTACGCGGCGACGAGCGAGGACTCCGCACGCCGCATCGCCACCGCGCTCGGCGAGACGGAGGCTGCCGAGAAGCTCATCGCCCGCGCCGACGAGGCGATCGCCGACCTCACGACGGAACTGCCCCACCTCGACGGTGGAACGTTCCTGTACGGGCAGGCACGTGACGGCGTCGTGGTGATGCTCGTCGACGAGCGGAACGTCACCGCCCGCTTCATGCAACGACTCGGGCTCGTCGCGCTTCCGGCCGTCGCCGATCTCCAGGGCACGGGCTCAGTCCCCGGTGCCGTCGACGTCAGCTTCGAGCAGGCTCCGCTGTTCGACGATGCGGGAGTGCTGTTCATGACCTACCAGTCCGGCGCGCTCCAGGAATCGTTCGAGAAGGACCCGGTCGTGTCTTCTCAGGCCATCATGGGCACCCGGTACGTGCCCGTCGACCTCGAGACCGCGACCGCTCTGCAGGACCCGAACATCGCGGCCGTGCCGTGGCTGCTCGACAAGCTCCGTCCGGGCCTCGCGCTCATCCCCGCGCCGTGACGACCAGCCTCCGGGAGGTGCGTGCGGATGCCGACGTCACCCGACTCCGAGGTCCGCGACGCCTCCCGGTGGTCGGTCTGGTCCTGCTCGTCCTGCTCTGCGCGCTGCTCGTCGCCAGCATCCTGATCGGCTCACGCCCGGTCTCGCCCACCGCGCTCCTCGCGCTCCTCGGCGGTGAGGGCGACCCCGACCTTCTCACCCTCCTGCGAGATGTGCGGGTTCCCCGCACGTTCGCCGCGGTGCTCGTGGGCATCACCCTCGCCTGGGCCGGCGCACTCATGCAGGGCATGACAAGGAACCCGCTCGCCGATCCCGGCCTCCTGGGGGTCAGCTCGGGAGCGGCGTTCGCCGTGACCATCGCCCTCAGCTGGCTGGGCGTGCGCAGCGCCTTGGGAGTGGCCACAGCATCGGTGATCGGCGCCGCCGTCATGACCGTACTCGTGCTGACGCTCGGTCTGCGCGGCAGCGGGAACGACTCGCGGCTCATCCTCGCCGGTGTCGCCTTCAGCATGTCCGTCGGCGGCATCCAGACGAGCATCACGCTGCTCAACCCTCGGGCGCTCGATGCGATGCGTGCCTGGTCGGCCGGCTCCCTCGCAACCCCGGATGCCGACGTGGTGAGCGCGGTCCTCCCCCTGATCGGGGGAGCCCTCATCCTCTCGCTGCTGCTCACCCGACCGCTGAACGCACTCGCCCTCGGAGACGATGCCGCTCGTGGCCTCGGCTCGCACCCGCTTCGCACGCGTGCCGGAGTGGCGGTCGCCGCCGCACTGCTGGTCGGTGCCGCAACCGCGATCGCCGGCCCGATCGGATTCGCAGGCCTCATGATCCCGCACCTCGTCCGCCCCTTCACCGGCCCGGACACCAGACGCATCCTGCTCGCCAGCGCCGTGGCAGGGCCCGTGCTCCTTCTCGGCGCCGACGTCATCGCGCGCGTGGCGCTCTGGCCGGGAGAGATCCCCGTGGGCGTCGTCACCGCCGCCCTCGGCGCCCCCGTCCTGCTGATGTTGATCAGGAGAGGCCGATGACGACGACCGACACCGCGCCGCTGTCCGTCGTCCGACGTCCGGCCTTCACATCGCCGTTCTTCCGTTGGAGCGTCGCGTTCGCCGTACTCCTGGGCATCCTCGTCGCTTCCCTGCTCGCCGGCGACCTCCTGCTCTCACCTGCCGAGGTCTGGGCAGTTCTCTCAGGTCGGGCGTCGGACTTCACCACGACCGTCGTCCTGTCGTGGCGTCTCCCCCGCGCCATAGCTGGGATCGCCTTCGGGGCTGCGCTGGGCGCCGCTGGAGCCATCTTCCAGAGCCTGACCCGCAACCCTCTCGGCAGCCCCGATGTGATCGGATTCAACACGGGCGCCTACTCCGGCGTTCTCCTCACGCTTCTCGCCGTCCCTGCCGTGGGGTTCCTTCCGCTCGCTGCGGCCTCGCTTCTCGGAGGGCTGGCGACGGCTGCTGTCGTCATCGCGCTCACCGCCCGCTCGGGAATGGCGGGGCGCACATTCATCCTCACCGGTATCGCCGTCAGCGCTCTTCTCGCCTCGGTCAACACCTGGCTCGTCTACAAGACCGACACGGCGACTGCCACGGCGGGCTCATTGTGGGCGGCAGGCACGCTCGACAACACACGCTGGGTCAACCTCGCTCCAGCGCTGGCGGCGCTCGCGCTCCTCGCGCTACCCGTGGTCGTCGCCGCCACCCGATTACGCTTCCTGGCGCTCGGAGACGATCTCGCCACCGCTCTGGGACTGCGAGTCCGCACGAGCCGCTTCGCCCTCATCGTCGGCGCCGTCGCCTTCACGGCCATCACCACGGCCTCGGCGGGCCCGATCATGTTCATCGCCCTCGCCGCACCGCACCTCGCCCGAGCGACGCTCCCGCGCGAACGCCCCGTGCTCGCCTCTGCGTTGACGGGCGCGCTGCTCCTCAGCGGTGCGGACTGGATCGCAGCACACACCTTCGCTCCGACCCAACTCCCCGTCGGCGCGGTGACCGTCACGATCGGAGGCGCCTATCTCATTCTCACCCTGCTCCGAGGAGGTCGGTAAGACTCGTATCGTGCCCGCGTCACCGATCGAGGATGGCGCGGGTCGTCACCTCCGGGCGCAGGTCCAGGCGCCGCAGCAGCTGGGCGTTGAGCGCCACGACGATGGTCGACAGCGACATCAGGACCGCTCCGACCGACATCGGCAGCACGAAGCCGATGGGTGCCAGAACGCCGGCCGCGAGCGGCACCGAGAGCAGGTTGTACCCCGCCGCCCACCACAGATTCTGCTTCATCTTGCGGTATGCGGCGCGTGAGAGTTCGATCACCGAGAGCACGGAACGCGGGTCGTCGCCGGCGAGGATCACCCCGGCCGAGGCGATCGCGACATCGGTGCCGGCACCGATCGCCAGACCCACGTCGGCCTGCGCGAGCGCGGGTGCATCGTTGACGCCGTCACCGACCATCGCGACCTTGCGCCCCTCGTGCTGCAGCTCCTGCACCTTCGCTGCCTTGTCCTCGGGGCGCACGCCGGCGAAGAATCGGTCGATACCGAGATCTGCCGCGACCGTCTGCGCGACGGCCTCGGCGTCGCCCGTGATCATGACGACCTGCACACCGAGTGCGTGCAGTGCGTCGACGGCCTCGCGGGACTCCGGCCGCACCTCGTCGGCGAGTTTCAACGCCCCGATGACGTGACCGTCCTGAACCACGTGCAGGATGATGGCCCCGTCCCCGCGCCACCCCTCGGCGACGGCGAGCTCATCCGCGTGCTCCTCGGCGAGCAGATGCGGGCCGCCGACGCGCACAGTCGTCCCTTCGACGGTCGCCGTGACCCCGACCGCCGGTGACGACGTGAAGTCGCGGCTCTCCGGAACGGACAGGTTCTTCGCGGCGGCGGCGCGGACGATCGCCTTCGCGAGAGGGTGCTCGCTGTCAGCCTCGGCAGCGGCGGCGAGCGCCAGCACTCGATCGCCGTCGTGCTCCCCGGACACGGACACCTCGGACACGACCGGCTCGCCCTTGGTGAGCGTCCCGGTCTTGTCGAACAGCACGGTGTCGACGGTGCGCATGCTCTCCAGCGCCAGGCGGTCCTTGACCAGCACTCCTCCGCGGGCCGCACGCTCGGTGGCGATCGACACGACCAGCGGAATCGCCAGCCCGAGTGCGTGCGGGCAGGCGATCACGAGCACGGTGATGGTACGGATCACGGCCGCATCGGGCAACCCGACCAGGCTCCACACGATCGCGGTGATCGCCGCGGACCCGAGCGCGAACCAGAACAGCCACCCCGCCGCGGTGTCGGCGAGGCGCTGCGCGCGCGAGGAGGAGCTCTGCGCCTCGGTCACCAGGCCCTGGATGCCGGCGAGCGTGGTGTCGTCCCCGGTGGCGGTGATCTCGACGCGGAGCCCAGAGTCGGTGGCCACCGTGCCGGCGGTGACCTGGTCGCCGATGCCTCGCGCGACCGTGCGCGACTCCCCCGTGACCATCGACTCGTCCATGGACGCCCGGCCGTCGACGATGCGCCCGTCCGCGGGCACGCTTCCGCCCGGTCGCACGACCACGACGTCGCCGACCGCGAGGTCTGCGGGTGAGACGATGACGACCTGCCCGGCTTCCACGCGCTCGGCCTCGTCCGGCAGGAGCGCGGCGAGCGAGTCGAGAGCAGAGGTGGTCTGCGCGAGCGAGCGCATCTCGATCCAGTGCCCGAGCAGCATGATCACGATGAGGAGCGCCAGCTCCCACCAGAAGTCGAGCTCATGGTGGAGGATGCCGAGACTCGCTCCCCACGACGCGAGGAAGGCCACCGTGATCGCCAGACCGATGAGCAGCATCATGCCGGGCGTACGGGCTCTGATCTCACTGACGGCCCCGACGAGGAAGGGCTTGCCGCCCCACACATACATCACGGTTCCGAGCACGGGTGAGACCCATGCCAGGCCCGGCACGTCGGGGAGCGTGTATCCGAGGATCATCGCGAACATGCCGGAAAGCGCGACGGTCGGGACGGCGAGGACGAGCATGATCCAGAACAGCCGCCGGAACTGTGCGACGTGGTCGCCGTGGCCCCCGTGACCTGCGTGGCCGCCGTGACCCGGGTGATCGTCGTGGCCCTCGTGCGCCGCGTGCATGGGTGCGGAGCCGTCCGACTCGTGATGCGGCGCGGCGTGTGCGGTGCCCTCGTGGTGCGAAGCGCTCATTGCTCTCCTCCTCGGAAAGACGATGCCGTGCAGGCAGCGGATGGAAGCCCCGCACAGATGGAGCGGGTCGTCCCGCTCACTCCTTCGGGTCAACCGAGTACCCTCCTGGGGTATTCCCACCCGCACCTCGCCCCGATGTTCGCACCCTCAGGTGCCATCCGCCGCTCAGGGAGCCGGCGCCGTGGCGTGGGAGTCCGGCTCTGCGGTGTCGTGATCGACCGTCGCGGATTCGCCGGGCTCCTCTGTCGGGAGCTCCTCCGTCGTGGACGCGTCCGCCGTGGACGCGTCCGCCGCGCGCGGGCGCCGGAGCAGCTCGATCACGACCGCGAAGACCACGAGCCCCACGGTCACCCCGATCACCGTGCCGAACGCGACCGGCCGCGACGTGATGAGGATGAGAACCGCGAGCGCGAAGGCGGCGATGAGGATCGGTCCGTGGAAGCGATCGACCGCGACGCTCAGGCGGCCGGTCGACAGCCCTCGTCGCTCCCACGTGCTCCGGATCGCGGTGAACCCACTCTCCAGGAGGCCGCGGATGGCCACAGCGCTGCGGCTCGACCCGGCGAGCCAGGCCCACACGGCGACGAGCACTCCGACCAGGGCGAGCGCCACGATCGTCGAGCTCAGCAGCGAGGTGACCTCGTCGAACAGCGACTGGGCCGCCCCCGCCGTCATGACCGACGGACTCACCGCGCCGATGAAGAACGTCCTCCCGATTCCCATCCCCGCGGACAGGAGCAGGAAAGCGACGGCGAAGCCGAGACTGGTCCACAGGAGGGCACGCGCGCGATCTCGCGCGATCAGGATGCCGGCTACGACGAGCCCGAGCAGCACCCATGGCAGCCAGAACCCCGCCGCGACCGCGATCTGGTAGACGGTGCGCACCAGGACCAGCGCGTCGGCCTGGGCGATCGAGACCGACCTGTCGATCTCGGGGATGAGTGCGGCGAATCCGACGCCACGCTCGGTCAGCACCACCTTGACCCGGTCGACGACCTGACCGAGGTCGATCGAGAGCACTCCATCGTCAGCGAGCTGCACGGCGGTGTCCGGGCTGTTCTGCAGGATCGCGACCGCGCGTTCGTGCGTGAACCGCAGCGATTGCGCCCAGATGTCGGCGAACTGATCGGATGCCACGACGTCGTGGATCACGCCGTCGACGAGGGAGGTGAGCCCGCTGGCCGCCGGGGCCTCCAGCAGGGAGAGTGCGGATGACGCGCGGGGCGGAAGGTCGAGTTCACGGATTCCGTCGAACACCTCTGCGACGATCGCACTGAAGTCCACCTGCTCCTGGATGGCGGCGCTGACCTGATCCGCGACGAAGTCCTGCACGTCGGGATCCTCGGCGAGCGGCGCGAAGGTCGCGACGAACCGATCGGCATCGACGAGCTGCAGCCGGGCCCAGGTGCCCATCGCTGCTATCGGAGCCATCAGGACCGCGAGGGCGAGCACGATCCCCGCGACGATGCTCCTCCCCACCGGCCGGCGGCGGGGCCGCTTGAGCGTCTCGTTCTCGTGCTCGAGGAGGACGACGCGGGCACGCAGGTCTTCCAGTTCACTCATTCGCTGTCCTCGTCTCGGCTGTCGTTCCGACGGCGGGCTGCCGGTCTCGTCAGCTCAGGAGCTTCTGCTTCGCCGCGGCGAACTCCGCATCGGAGAGCACGCCGGAATCCTTGAGGGATGCGAGCTGCTGCAGCTTCGCGATCAGATCGTCAGCGGCGGCGGGTGCCGCCGGAGGCGGAGACGAGTACTGGGCCGCTGCATTCTTGGCGGCGGCATCGACCTGCGCCTGCTGCTGCGCGGCCGCGTACTGCTGCTGCTCGTGCTCGCCCTGCGCACGCTCCTGCTGATGCCGCGACATCGCGCCGCCGACGGCCGAAGCCGTCCCTGCGACCACTGCGGTCCTGGCAGCGAGGCCGATCAGTCCTGGGCGGCCGAATCTTCTCATGGGCATGTCATTCATCTTCCTGGTCGAGGATGTCCATCACCGCATTCACGACGGGCGCCGGCACGCGCTCGCTGCGCAGCACCTGTCCGCCCGCAGCGGCGAGTTTCTGCGCGAGGGTGCGCGCGAAGGCGAGCTCGAGCACGACCAGAGCGGCGGACTGCCCTGGGGCGATCGCGGCGGCGAGCGCTTCGACGTCCTCCTCACCGGCGAGACCCGCCGCGATCGGCTCGAAGCCGTCGAGATCGAGCTTTCCGTCCTCATCGTCGAGCTCGACGATCTCGACCTCTCCGGTCGCCGACTTCGCGAGCACGACGAAGTCGAGCAGTCGCACGACGCCGCTGTCCACGAGCTCCGTCAGCGCGCGGAACGTCGCCGGATCCGGGCGCTGACCCTCGAACCCGACGAGGTAGACCTCGGCCGGGCCGAAACGGAAGTCATTCATGGGTCGTCCCTTCTCCTGGCGCACGTCGCCCGTGACTGGGATCCATGCTCGCATCGCGGTCACGGGCGAGGAGTCCGGCCTCACCCCGAGAGGATGAGTGCTCCGTCGCCGGCAGCCCGTCACGGGGTCGCCCGCTCGGGGTGAGGGACGCCCCCACTCATCTGCTCACGCTGCCACGATCGCCCTACGCAGTAACTCGACGAAAGAGGTGCGAAGTGTCCATTTGGGAAAGCTTCTGGGACATCATCTGGTGGTTCTTCTGGGTCTTCGTGTTCGTCTCCTACCTCATGGTGCTCTTCAACATCGTCGCCGACCTGTTCCGCGATCACACGCTCAACGGCGGGTGGAAGGCCGTGTGGATCATCTTCCTCATCTTCGTCCCGTTCCTCACGGCGCTCGTGTACCTGATCGCCCGCGGCAGAGGCATGGGCGAGCGCAGCGCGTCGGCGTACCGCGAGCAGCAGCATGCCGCCGACTCCTACATCCGCAGCGTCGCCGGCTCCAGTCCCAGCGACGAGATCGACAAGGCATCCAAACTGCTCGCCGCAGGGACCATCACCGCCGACGAGTTCGCCGCCATCAAGGCGCGCGCGCTGAGCTGACCCGCATCCGCGCCGGGCGGCGAGAGCCGCATCGGCGAGCTCGTCCCGATCAGACGGTGGTGCGCACCGCCTCGCGGCGGGACGACACCCCGAGTTTGCGGTAGATCGCGCGCTGGTGAGTCTTCACCGTGTTGATCGACACCGCCAGTTCACGTGCGATCTCCTGCAACGTGCGAGCGGTCTGCAGCTGCTGGAAGACATCGCGTTCACGCCCGGAGAGGGCATCCACCAACGACCCGGCCGAGCCCTTCGCCAGACACCTGCCGATGAAGTCCTCGAACTGCGTGCCGAAGTGCACATGCTCGCCGAGCAGTTTGCGCACGGCCGTCTCGCGCGGCCCGAAGAGAAGGCGGATGTTCTCCCCCGAGGCGACAGCGACACCCGCCTCGCACAGCTCATGCGCCTGGTCGTGGTGTCCGGCCTGACGTCGGAGCAGGGCTGCCGTGAGCAGAGTCGCCGATTTCACGTAGGACACCTCCGCGAAGACGCGCGGAGCCCGCAGCATCTCCAGGGCGGTGGTGTAGTCGCCGGCGCGGCGCAGAACGCCGGCGAGGGCGACGTTGACGACGGGAAGGTCCGGGCACTGGATGTACTTGCGCGCGATCCGCATCGCTCGATCCGTTCGTCCGACGGCTTCTTCGAGCAGGGCGACCGACGATTCGCGGAACGCCGGCCACGAGACGCCGTGCACGACCTCCAGGGGGATCTCCTGGATGCCGATCGCCGCACGACGGCAGGCGGTGACATCACCCGATTCCGCCGCCGCGTAGGCGATCATCATGCGCGCCACATTCGTGAACGAACGATCGGAGCCCCCGTTGGCGATCACGGTTCCGAACTCGCGGATCGCTTCGTCGAGCTCACCCGACCAGTACGAGACGTATCCCGCGGCCGCGGCAGCACTGCCCCCGGCGTAGGTGCTCCAGGGAAGACCGACATCCTCCGCCCCACGAACGGCGATGAGCGACCGTCGGGCCTCGATGAGATGACCGGCCCAGGTCTGCCCGAAGGCGAGATGCCCCAGCGCGCGCTTCGCCAGCTCTCGATCGCCCGAGCTCTGCGCCTCCCTGGCCGCGGCGGAGAAGTACTCGAGCGGGACCATCGGATTGCCGCGGTGCCGGATCTCGGTCCACCCGAGGAGATAGTTCAGCGCCGCGCGGTCGCCGAGGTCCGTCGAGTCCGCGTCGAGGAGCATCTGCTGCACCTTCGCGCTCGCATCCGCGACCTCTGCAGGCTCGTCGGCGATGAAGAGCCGGGCGATCTGCAGCACCGCGGGTTCATCGTCATCGCCCGATCGACCGATCATCGCCTCCGCGCGCCGGAACAGCTCACGCGCCACCCGATGATCGCCGAGCACGTCGCTCGCACACGCGCGCACCAGCAGCACCTGCGAGTCATCGGGCGTGCGTCGCAGCATCAGCATCGCTGTGCCTTCGACCTCGTCGGCTCTCGCCCCCACCACCAGACCGAGCCAATGGTGAAGGAGGGTCTCCCGTGCGGTGAGGAACTCGGACGCATGAAGGGAGTGCGTGATCGATGCCGTCGGATCCGTCGCCTGCAGCGCGGCAGCGGCGCGGCGGTGGCATCCAGCGGCGCGTTCGGCATCGATGTCCAGGATCTCGGCGCATCGCCTGGCGAAGGAGGCATGCCAGCGGTACACGACCCCGTGAGGGCCCTCGAAGCGGTCGAGGAACAATCCGAGGCGCACGCAGGTCTCGAGCAGGGCCGCCGCGTCGGGGCGTCCGGTCACCGCGGCTGCGAGCGCAGGGGTCAGCTCGCTGCAGACGCTCGCCTCGAGAACGAAGTCGGCGACCTCAGGGGGGAGCGTGGCGAGCACGTGCTCCCGCACGTAGTTGCCCAGGAAGCCGGCGGCGCTCTGGGCGCGCTGGTCGGGCCTCGCTCCGCCGATCATCATCAGTCTGACCGCGATCGGCCACCCCTGGGTCTCCTCGAAGATGGTCTGCGCCGAGAGGCCGTCCGTCTCCCCGTCGAGCAGCAGCCGCACTTCCTCTTCCGTGAAGCTGAGCGTGTCCGCGCCGACGAAGGAATCCGGATGCGTCACGCGGTGCCGGGAGAGGGTCACCTCGAGCAATGTCGTCCCCACCAGCACGATCCGCAGGCTGTCCGGCGCCTGCTCGGCCAGCATCCCCAGAAGTCCCGCACGCCAGTCCTCCCCTGCGCGCTGAGCATCGTCGACGATCAGGTGCACGCGCTCGTCCGCATCCTCCAGAACTCTGCAGATCTCCTGGTATGCCCGGTGCGGGTCGTCCAGATCCCGGTCAAGGTCCAGGCGACGCCCCGAGCGCTCCGCGCCCCGGATCAGCGCGTTCACCACGCCCTGGGTCAGCCGCGACGGGTCGGAGTCGAAGGCGTTGAGCCCGAGCCACGCCACGTGTTCGAGCCCTGACGCCCACTCGGCCACCGAGGTCGTCTTCCCGAATCCGCTGGGGGCACTGACCACGGTCAGCGGGTCTCTGGCGACGGCCTCCGAGATCACCGCGCTCACCCGATCGCGTCGAAGGGCACCTGGTTGGGGTGCCGGCGGCCGGAATCGCACCGTGGGTCCCGGCCTCGTCGAGCGTACGGGGTGCGACATGGCACCAAAGCTAGTGCTGTGCCGGATGCACCTTCAAGGGCATCCTCGCGCGTTCAATCGAGTTGTGCACAATTGAATCGCATGCAATGCTTTACTCATGCCCGTGACCGATGAGATGGTGTGCTTCTCCCTCTACTCCGCTGCGCGCGCCACCACGCAGGCGTACCGGGCTCTGCTCGCCCCCTGGGGGCTGACGTATCCGCAGTATCTGGTCCTCGCCATCCTGTGGCACGAGGGCGATCAGACGATCGGTTCGCTCGGAGACGCCATGCAACTCGACTCCGGGACCCTCTCGCCCCTGGTACGCCGCCTCGAGCAGGCGGGCCTGGTTGCGAAGACGCGCAGCCCCCAGGACGAGCGCGTCGTCACGGTGCAGCTCACCTCCGCAGGCCAGGCGCTCCGCGGGGACCTCGCGAAGATCCCTGCCCAGATCGCGCAGCTCTCCGGCATCCGCGACGACGCGCACCGCCGCCGGCTCATCGCAGAACTCCACGAACTCACCGCTCTGCTGCAGAGCGGTGTCTCGACACCGGCCACCGGCGCCACCGCGCTGCGCGCCGGCGAATGACCACCCTCCCGGAAGGAAACCCCTCAATGGAAGCCCTCTACACCGCAGAAGCCCTCGCCACCGGCGCCGGCCGCAACGGACACGTCGCCACGAACGACGGTCGCGTCGAGTTCGATCTCGCCATCCCCAAGGAGATGGGCGGCAGCGGCGACGGGGCCAACCCCGAGCAGCTCTTCGCGGCCGGATATGCCGCATGCTTCCACTCCGCTCTGCAGTCCGTCGCGCGGGCGCAGAAGATCAAGATCGACCACAGCTCGGTCGGCGCGCGCGTGCAGATCGGGTCGAACGGCGCCGGCGGCTTCGGCCTCGCGGTCGAACTCGAGGTGGTCATCCCCGAGCTCGCGCACGATCAGGCCCAGGCACTCGCCGACGCCGCACACCAGGTCTGCCCGTACTCGAACGCGACGCGCGGCAACATCGACGTCACGATCACCGTGTCGGACGACTGATCAACGGAAGGAAAGGAAACCACATCATGCGTGCACTCATCCATTCCCGATTCGGCGAAGCCGAAGACGTCCTCGCGGTCGAGGAGCGTCCCGTTCCGGAGCCCGCAGCAGGGCAGGTCCGCCTGCGCATCGTCCTCTCCCCCATCCACAACCACGACCTGTGGACCGTGCGCGGCACCTATGGGTTCAAGCCCGAGCTGCCTGCGGCCTCCGGCACCGAGGCCCTGGGCATCGTCGACGCCCTCGGTGAGGGCGTCGAGCACCTCGCGGTCGGACAGCGCGTCGCGACCGGCGGCACCTTCGGCGCCTGGGCCGAGTACATCGTGGCGAACGCCGCCGGACTCATCCCCGCGCCCGATTCCCTCTCCGACGAGAGCGCGGCCCAGCTCGTCTCGATGCCGTTCAGCACGATCAGCCTGCTGCAGTTCCTCGACGTCAACGAAGGCGACTGGATCGTGCAGAACGCGGCGAACGGCGCTGTCGGACGCATGCTCGCGCAGCTCGGCGCCGCGCGCGGCGTGCACGTGCTCGGGCTCGTGCGCCGCGCGGAGGGTGTCGAGGAACTGCGTGCCCAGGGCATCGACAACGTCATCTCGACCGATCAGGACGACTGGCGCGAGCAGGCTGCGCGCCTGACCGGCGGCGCGCCGATCGTCGCCGGTGTCGATTCCGTGGGCGGCTCGGCCTCCGGCGACGTGCTCTCGCTCCTCGGCGAAGGCGGCACGCTCGTCGCGTTCGGGGCGATGAACTCCCCGGTCATGGAGATCGCCTCCTCCGATGTGATCTTCAAGCAGGCCATCGTCAAGGGCTTCTGGGGCAGCAAGGTCATCCAGCAGCTCGACGCCGCCACGCGCGGGGCCCTGTTCGGCGAGCTCATCCAGCGCGTCACCGATGGGACGCTGACCCTCCCGGTCGCCGGCGTGTTCGACGCCGCCGATATCGCCGATGCCGTGCGTCTCAGCATGACGCCTGGCCGCGTGGGCAAGGTGCTGCTGCAGTTCTGATCGATCTGCCGCTTCGAAAGGGTCGTCCGGATGCGGGCGGCCCTTTCGCATACCCGCCCTGCGGCGGCCGCGCTCAGTTGAGTTCGTCCGCCTCGGCGATCCTGTCGAGACGATCGACCAACAGGTATCCCGCGCCCTCCATCGCTGACGCCGCGTAGACCACGACACCTATCAGGATCACCGCGAACACGATGATCCCGGCGATGTTGCGGCGACGGGTGATGGTGATCACGAGCGCCGTCGCCGCGCCGCCGATCGCCACTGTCTGCCCGGCGATAGTGGCACACGCCATGCGGATCGCCGATTCGACGGTCAACGGGCCATAACTGTTGAGCAGTACCGCGAGCAGCACAGGTATGACGACCACGCTCAACACGAGGATCACCCGTCGGCGGGACCACCACGGCACGGGCCGGGCGAGAACCGGTGCGGTTTCCTGCGACAGTGTGCTCATCCCGTCACCCTAGTGAGGGCACTCCCAGGAGTCGAGTTCCCGCCGCCACGCCCCAATCGCGCGATCGGGTTGTGACGTCTCCCGCGACTGATTGCGACCCCAGCAGAGCTCAACCGATGGCGACGGCGATGGCCGTGGCGATGATCGCGAGCAGCGGAAGGGTTCCCTGCATCGCGGCGGCGCGGACCTTGGTGGAGTCCGACAGAACGAGCACCAGAGCAGCGGCGACCATCATGCCGGTGCCGGCGAACACGAGGGTCAGACCCACGGTCGCGAAGTCGACGATCGTCAGACCGATTCCGAGCAGCGCGGTCAGCGCGAGGAACAGGTTGTAGAAGCCCTGGTTGAACGCGAGCGCCTTCATCGTCACAGCATCCGCCTCGCTGGCGACGCCGAAGATCTTCCTCGTCTCGGGCTCGGTCCACTTCAGCGACTCGAGCGCGAAGATGAACACGTGGAACGCGGCGGCAGCCGCGGCGAGGACCAGACCGACGATGAGCATACGGCGATTGTCCCGCGCCGGGGTGCCGCACACCAAACGCCCCCGGGCACTCGGCGCGTCTCGATGTGCCGCTCTAGACCAGGAAGATCGACAGCAGTCCCGGGTTGTGCGCGTGCACCAGAACGGCGAAGACCACGGCGTCGAAGAGCAGGTGCACGGTCACGACGTAGGCGAGCGAGTGCGTGCGGAGGAAGATGTAGCCCTGCAGCAGGGCGAACGGAATGGTCAGCAGCGGTCCCCACTCGCGGTAGCCCAGTTCCCACAGGAACGAGACGAAGACGATCGTCTGCAGCAGGTTCGCGACGAGATCCGGGAAATGGCGCCGCAGCAGAGCGAACACCGTGCAGATGAAGAACAGCTCATCCCAGATGCCGACAGCGCCCACACCCACGAAGAGTCTCGCGATGAGATCGGGCGTGTCGACCACCGGCCAGTTCTGGTACACGCCGCTGGTGATGAAGTAGAAGGGCAGGATCAGCCACCCGAGCACCAGCACCGCCACGAGCCAGCCCCACTGCAGCCGGCCCCAGCGCTTATGGGTCCGCCAGGGGAAGCTGATCGCGCGGTCTCGATAGACGAACCGAGAGATCAGGTACGGCACTGCGACCGCCCCACCCAGTGCGAGGGTGAATCGCAGCATCGCGAGATTGTCGAGCTCTGCGGCCAACGGGATGATGCTCACGATCAGAAGGCCGATCGCGATCAGGGAGAGATCCCTCGTGAGAGACGGGGGCCGGTGCAGGCCGATCGCCCTCGCGCTCTCCCGGCGCGAACCCACGCTCACGACCTGGTCCTCGGGATGCCGACCCCGCTCGATCAGAGCGGCCACGGCGATGCCAGCCGCGAGCAGCGTCCAGCCGAGCCAGGGGATCTCCAGCACGAAGAACGCCGGAGCCGCGGCGCACACGAGCAGCGCCGGCACGAAGCTCCACCGCTGCCTCGTGTCGCGCCGCACGTCGGTCATGTGCGCGTCCTGCGCCGATAGACGAGGTCGCGGATGTCCCGCCCCTTGGCGATGCCCTTGCGCTCGAACGCGGTCATCACCCGTCCGTCGAAGCGATCTGCCCATTCTCCGTCGAACGCGCGCTCGAACGACGGCTCGGCATCGAGCACGTCGCGCATCTGCAGCGCATAGTCCTCCCAGTCCGTCGCGAGCCGCAGCAGTCCGCCGTCACGCAGCGCCCTCGCGGCGGTGTCGCCGAATCCGGGCCGCACCAGACGGCGCTTGGTGTGTTTCTTCTTGTGCCACGGGTCGGGGAAGAAGATCCACACCTCACGCGCGGCCGCCTCGGGCAGGAACGAGGAGAGCACCTCGGGTGCGTTGGCCTCGACCACGCGCAGGTTCCGAGCGCCCTCGCGATCGGCATCGAGCATGGTCCGTGCGAGTCCGGCGCGGAACACCTCGACGGCGAGGAAGTCGTCATCCGGGCGCGACGAGGCGGCCGCCACGATCGCATGCCCCTGCCCCGAGCCGATCTCGACATAGAGATCCGCCGAGCGTCCGTACTCGGTCGCGGGGTCCAAGCGCGCCTCGGGGTGCACTGAGGTCCAGGCGACATCGCGCGGCACGTCGAGCAGATAGTGCGGGCCGAGCTCGGTGAAGGCGCGCTCCTGCGCGTCGGACATCCGGCCGCTGCGGCGCACGAACGAGACCGGCTCGTCTCGGAAGGTACGGGGTTCGGGCATGTTTCCAGGGTAGCCGTCGGCGTCGTGGCCTCCGGTGCCGCGGCGACCGCGGCGGCTCAGACCGCCGGCGCCGTGACGAAGTCGATGAGCTCCTCCACACGGCCCAGCAGCGCCGGTTCCAGGTCTCGATACGTCGTGACCTTGGAGAGGATGTGCTGCCAGGCGCGGGCGATGTCGGCCTGTGTCTCGTGAGGCCAGCCGAACGCGCGGCAGATTCCGACCTTCCACTCGATGCCGCGCGGGATCTCCGGCCACTTCGCGATGCCGAGAGCTCGCGGCGTCACGCACTGCCAGACGTCGACGAAAGGATGCCCGACGATGCGGAGATGGCGTCCGTGCGGGCCGCGCGCGACGGCGTCGGCGATCCTCGACTCCTTCGAGCCCGCGACGAGGTGATCGACGAGGACGCCGTAGCGTCGCGTCGCACTGGGCGGCTCGGCGGCCAGCAGATCATCGAGCAGATCCACGCCCTGGAGGAACTCGACGACCACTCCCTCGACCCGCAGGTCGGCGCCCCACACCTTCTCGACGAGTTCGGCATCGTGCTTGCCCTCGACGAGGATCCGACTGGGCAGGGCCACGCGGGCGCGCTGGTCGGCGACGACGAAGGAACCGGATGCCGTCCGGCGAGGTCCCTGCTCCTTCGCTGCGGGGACGACCAGCCGGACAGGCGCGCCGTCGATGAGGAACCCCCCGCCGAGGGGGAACAGGCGCCGGCGCCCGAGGCGGTCCTCCAGCTCGACGTTGCCGCCCTGCACTCGGGTGACCGCACCGCAGAAGCCGTCGTCGGCGACCTCGACCACGAGATCCGCCTCCGCCGCGACCTGTGGCACCTTCTTCGCGCCGCGGTCGCGCCAGCCCGTCGCCAGCACATCCGAACCGTACATGTCGTCCATGCCTCCCAGCGTATGTGTCTGCGCTGAGGGCGAACGGCGAACCCGCCGTGAGTGCTGTCGCGTGTCGGACGGAGTGCATAGACTCAAGGCATGGGGCTCGGCTGCCGGTCGGAGGGAACACGATGACGAAACGGTGGCTCGCGCTGGCCGCACTCACCCTCGCTGCGGTCGCCGGGGCGTTCACCGCCTCCGCGGCATCCGCCACCGATCCGGTCACGCTCGACGCCGGCTACGTCACCGACCAGGCCGGAGTGCTGAGCGCCGACGAAGAAGCCACCGTCGAGGCCAGGCTCCAGGAGCTGACCGACAACTCGAACGCCGATCTGTTCGTCGTCCTCGTCGACGACTTCACCAATCCCACCGACAACGTGCAGTGGGCCGACACGGTCGCGCAGAACAACAACCTCGGCACCGAGCAGTATCTCCTCGCGATCGCCGTCGACGGGCGCAGCTACTACATCTCCGCTGCGCCCGACGGTCCGGTGAGCTTCGGCCAGCTCGACAGCATCGAAGACAAGATGGTCCCCTTCGCCGCAGACGGCGACTGGGTCGGAGCGATCACCCTCGCCGCCGACGAGATCCAGGGAGACGGGGGCGCCGGCGCACTGCGCATCGGACTGATCGTGGTCGCCGTGATCGCGGTGGCGCTTCTTCTCTGGCTCGTCATCGCCCTGGTGCGCCGCGCACGCCGCAGGGCCGAGATCCGCGAGCGCGGAGCCATGCCGGAGACGCCCGACCCCGCCGTTCCTTTCTCCACCCTCACCGACCAGCAGGTCGAGACGCAGGCCGGACTCGCGCTCGTGCAGGCCGACGACGCCATCACCTCCAGCAGAGAGGAACTCGGCTTCGCCGTCGCGCAGTTCGGTGAAGGAGCGACCGAGGAGTTCACGCGCGTCGTCGACGCCGCGAAGGCGAAGATCTCCGAGGCCTTCGACCTCAAGCAGAAGCTCGACGACGAGATCGAGGACACGATCCACGACCGCAGGGCCTGGCACATCCGCATCATCCGGATCGCAGACGAGATCGACGACATCCTCGACGACAACACGGCGGCCTTCGACGCCCTCCGCAAGCTGGAGCAGAACGCCCCGCAGGAACTCGAGCGGGTCCGCGGTGAGCGCGCAGCCCTCGACCCCGTCCTCGCTTCGGCAGCTCCGGCTCTCGCCGCGCTGTCGACGACCTACGCCCCGGCGGCACTCGCGATGGTCGCAGACAACCCCGCCCAGGCCCGCGAACGCGCCGATCTCGCGGATCGGTCGATCGAGGCGGCGGCGCAGGCGATCGCAGCCGGGCGCTCGGGCGAGGCGGCCTTCGCCATCCGCACGGCCGAGCAATCCGTCGCGCAGGCCGCGCAGCTCGCACAGGCTGTCTCGACGCTGGGGGCCGAGCTCTCCGCGATCGAGGCGCAGTCCCAGGCGCTCGTCGCCGAGCTGCAGGCAGACCTCGCCGCAGCGCAGCAGCTTCCCGACCCCTCGGGCACGATCGCCGCAGCGGCCTCCGCGACCGCGCAGCAGCTTCAGGTGGCGCAGACCGAGCTCGCCGGTTCCGCGCGCAATCCGCAGCGTGTGCTCGAGGCGCTCAGCGCGGCCAACGCACAGATCGACGCGGCGATCGCGCAGGGTCGGGAGAGCGTCGAACGCGCCCGCCGTGTGCAGCAGATGCTGGAGCAGACCCTCGCGCAGGCGAACTCCGAGATCCGTGCCGCTCGCGAGTTCATCGAGACCCGTCGTGGGACCGTGGGCTCCACCGCACGCACGCGTCTCGCCAACGCGGAAGCGAGTCTGTCGCAGGCGCTGAATCTGCGAGCCACCGACCCGGACGCCGCGCTGGCGGAAGCGAATCGTGCGCTCGCTCTGGCGGGACAGGCAACGTCCGCGGCGCAGTCCGACGTGCAGTCCTACAACCCTCCCGGCTTCGACCAGGGCGGCTTCGGCGGCCCCTTCGGCGGTTCCGGATCGTCGTCGGGCGGTTCGGGGATCGGCGGCGACATCCTCGGCGGCATCATCGGCGGCCTGCTCGCTGGTGGAGGCGGAGGCTCCTCTCGTCGAGGAAACAGCAGCGGCTGGCGCTCCTCGGGAGGGGGAGGCTTCCGCAGCTCCGGTTTCGGAGGCGGAGGCTCGCGCAGCAGCGGCCGCAGCGGCCGATCGGGAGGTAGACGCTTCTGATCCCCTACACAGACACTTACGACAAGCTCTCGAAGACGCCCTCTGAAAGGAACCACGCATGACCAAGCAGTCCATCTTCGGACGTATCTCGACCCTCGTCCGCGCGAACATCAACTCCCTGCTGGACTCTGCGGAAGACCCGCAGAAGATGATCGACCAGCTCGTTCGCGACTACACGAACAGCATCGCCGACGCCGAGTCCGCGATCGCGGAGACCATCGGCAACCTGCGCCTGCTCGAGCGCGACCACGAGGAAGACGTCCAGGCTTCGACCGAGTGGGGCAACAAGGCTCTCGCCGCCAGCCGCAAGGCCGATGAGATGCGTGCGAGCGGCAACACCGCCGACGCCGACAAGTTCGACAACCTGGCCAAGATCGCTCTCCAGCGTCAGATCAGCGCCGAGCGCGAGGCCACGGGCGCCGAGCCGCAGATCGCGGCCCAGACCGAGATCGTCGACAAGCTCAAGAGCGGCCTGAACGGCATGAAGGACAAGCTGGTCGAGCTCAAGAACAAGCGCAGCGAACTCCTCGCCCGCGCCAAGGTCGCCGAGGCGCAGACCAAGGTGCAGGACGCGGTCGGCTCGATCAACGTGCTCGACCCCACCAGTGAGCTGGGCCGTTTCGAGGACAAGGTCCGCCGCCAGGAGGCCATCGCACAGGGCAAGATCGAGCTCGCAGCGTCGAGCCTCGACGCCCAGTTCGAGAGCCTGGAAGACCTCGGCGAGCTGACCGAGGTCGAGGCGCGCCTCGCCGAGCTCAAGGCCGGCAGCACCGCTCCCCGCCAGGCCATCGAAGGCAACTGACACGACCGGCGGATGCCCCGAGCTGCGTGCCCGGGGCATCCGCCCTCTCTTCTTCGGAGGCACCCATGGTGCGATTCCTCGTCATCCCGCAGTGGCAGGGCTCGCCCGCACCGCGCGCGATGCTGCTCACAGACGGCGCCTCGGCGATCTCCGGTGATCTCCCCCGGGCTGCCACCACCGTGCTCGACGTGCCGGTCGAGGCCGGCGAATCCCTGGGCACCGGAGTCCGCCGCCTGAGTGCGCTTCTCCGCACCCGCGAACTCGTCCACGGGCACATCGACTCCGACACCGTCGTGATCGGTGGTGATTGCAGCGTCACCGTCGCCGCCCTCGATGCACTGCCCGGGGGCACCGAGGGCCTTGCCGTGGTGTGGTGCGATGCGCACGCCGACATGCACACCCCCGAGACCTCGCCGTCCGGTGCGTTCTCGGGCATGGCGCTGCGCGCTCTGCTCGGCGAGGGAGAGGATCAGCTCGTGCTCACGCCCGCGATCCCTGCGAGCCGCGTGATCACGGTCGGGATCCGCAATCTCGATGACGAGGAGGTCGACCAGATCGCCCCTCTCACCAACCTCTCGGTCGACGACCTCGCCCGCCCGGAGGCGCTGCTCGACGCGGTCCGCGCGACCGGGGCTTCACGCGTGTGGGTGCACATCGATGTCGATGTGCTGGACCCCTCCGACTTCGCCGGCGTCTCGTCCTCGGTGCCCTTCGGGCTCTCCCCCGCAGCGCTCAGCACCGCCATCCGAGCCCTGCGCACCGAGGTGCCGCTCGCAGGCGCGACCATCGCCGGGTTCGCACCCCGCTCTCCGGCCGATGCCGTCGACGACCTCGGTGCACTGCTGCGGCTGGTCGGAGCGGTGGCGTGACCGCCGGGGCCGACTGGCGAACGCGAGCCGATGAGATCCTCGCTCGTGGACGACGATTCGACCGCCGCATCCCGTCCTTCCTGCTGCGCTCTCCGGTGAGCAGGCTCGGCTACCTCTGGGGCACGGCCGTCGGCTGGGTGTGGGGATCCCTGTGGAGCACCGGCCCCGTCGAGCGGCGTGCCGGACTGTGGATCTTCCAGGGCATGCCGAGCTGGACCTTCAACCGCGGAGGAGTGTGCGTCGGCGGCTGCTTCCTGACCGGTGACAGCCGTCCCAGCGAGGCGGTGCTCCGTCACGAGGCTGTGCACAAGGCGCAGTGGCTCCGCTACGGCTTCCTGATGCCCGTTCTCTACCTGTTCGCCGGCCGAGACCCGCTGCGCAACCGCTTCGAGATCGAAGCGGGGCTGGAGGACGGAAACTACGTGCGACGCACGCGCCGATAGATCGCGGCCGTCCGCGAGACGCACCGCAGCTCACAGCACCGCGCTCAGGAGGACCATCGCTGCGCGCGAACGCGGATCGGCAGAGGCCGTGTCAGTGTTCGACGGGCAGCAGGCCGAAGCGCTCGGGAGCATGGATGAGCGCCGGCGAGATCTCCAAAGACGTCGTCAGGTGCTCGACGATGTCCGCCGTGCCCAGGTAGCCGCCCAGCAAGGTGACGTGGGTCTCGATCTCGTCGTCGCACATCATCTCGTCGGCCCACGCACAGGTCGCGCGCGCCAGCGCCTGGCCCGGTGCGCATGCACGACCGCTTCCGGGGGCACCCGATCGCTGCTCTCGCGCCAGCCATGTCACTGTCATGCGGCCAGGGGCCTCGATGAAGCCGATATCGGCGACCTCGGGCACCTCGATGAAGATGCGGCCGGACGCGCACAGCGGCAACGTCGTCAGGAACACCTCGAGCTCGGTCAGCGAGCGCTCGTCCGCCGTCACCAGGTGGTGGGAACGCCGACGGGCTGCGCGACGTTCGGCGCGCGTGCCGCGAGTCTCGAGCGAGGTGTTCATGGTGTCTTCATCGTACACCAAGTGAAGGCTTGCCTAACCTTGCATCAGCTGGGCAGCGACGAGGTCGACGGCTCCGACGCATCCTCCACGAGTGCCGCCGACAGCGCGGCCAGCTCTGCGTCGGTCATCCCCTGCGCGCGCAGGTATCCGGCAGCAGACCCCCACCGTTCGTCCACCTGCTCCAGCAGGCGCCGCATCACGGGCGCCGGAGACTGGGTGGCGAGCGCCACCGCGTGCACGGCTTCCGGGTGCTGGGTGCGAAGGTAGTCGGCGATCCGCTGCGAACGCTGAGCCGGGAGCTGAGACTCCGTGAGCGCATAGTCGGCGATCACGGCCTCCCGATCGGCGCCGACGGCGGAGAGGGCGAGGGCGACGGTGACCCCCGTGCGGTCCTTGCCGACCGTGCAATGCACCAGCGTGCGCTCCCCCGCGGCGATGATGCGGATGGCGTCCGCGAGCCGTTCCCCGCTCTCTTCGAGGAGATGCAGATACAGGTCGTCGAGGCTGGTGTCGGCTTCGAAGAAGGATCGCACCGACCCCAGGAACAGCGGCAGGTGCGTGGTGTCAGGCCCCTCGATCTCCGAGGGCTCCGCTGCGACCTCTTCGCCGTCACGCAGATCCACGATGTGCTGGACGCGGGCCCGCAACGCGGCGGCGCCCGAGGTGGTCGCCCCGGAGAGTTGCCCTGCTCTCAGCAGAGCGCCGGAGCGGATGCGCCCGCCGTTCGCCGGCATGCCCCCGACATCCCTGACGTTGAAGACCCCTTCGATCTCGAGGATGGTCATGCCTGGGCCTGCGGGGCGCGAACGGGAACCGGGTATCGTCCGGCGATCACGATGCGGTTGAACGCATTGATGGATACGCACGCCCAGCTGAGCGCCGCGTACTCCTTCTCGGTGAACACGCTTCCGACCTGGTCGTACACCTCATCGGAGATCCCGTCCTCGGCGATGAACGTGAAGGCTTCGGCGAGCTCGAGCGCAGCGCGCTCGCGATCGCTGAACACGCCGCTCTCTCGCCAGGTGGGAATCTGCGTGAGGGTGTCGATGTCGACTCCGGCCGCCACCGCCCTGTCGACATGGATCCGCGCACAGTAGGCGCAGCCGTTGAGCTGCGAGCAGTGGATCATGACGAGCTCCTTGAGGCGCTCGTCGATGCCGTTGGCCGCGCAGATCTGCCCCACGGTCTTCGAGAATGCGTCAAGCGCCTGGTACGCGGCCGGTTCGGTCTTGGACAGGTGCACACGCGTCTCGCTCATGACTCCATGATATTAGGCGTCTCACAGCGGGGCCCCGACCGGAGCCATCCACCACTGAAATGCACTACGACAAGAACATCTTGTCAAAAGTGGACATATTGCGAGCCGTGAGACAGCATCCACTTGCCATATTGACCCGGCATTTCCGGCATGTCGGGCGGAGGGAGCAGAATGTGGAGGTGGCGATCGACAACAGCGAGTTCAGCTATCTTCCCGCACAGGCCGAAGCGCTCGGCGTCCCCCTACCCCCGGTGGAACGTCTCACCCTTCCGCTCGCCGACGGACGCACCCTGAGTGCCCTCCGCTTCGGAAGCGAAGCCCCGCGCGTGACGCTGCTGCACGGCGCGGGCCTGAACGCGCACACCTGGGACACCACAACGCTCGCGCTGCAGCAGCCCCTCCTCGCGATCGATCTCGCCGGGCACGGCGACTCCTCCTGGCGAGACGACGTCGACTACACGCCGCGCACCCTCGCCCGCGACGTCGCTGCCGCGATCGAGGCCTGGACCACACAGCCCCAGCTGGTGGTCGGGCAGTCGCTCGGAGGCCTCACGGGCGCCGCTCTCGCCGCCTCGCGACCTGATCTGGTGTCCGAGGTCATCATCATCGACATCACGCCAGGCATCGACGTGACAGCCGGTCCTGCGGCGTTGCGCGAGTTCTACGCCGGCCCGACCGACTTCGCCTCACGGGACGAACTCGTCGACAAGGCGATCTCGCTCGGCTTCGGCGGGACGCGCCCTGAGACGGAACGCGGCGTCTTCTTGAACACGCGCGTGCGCGCGGACGGACGTGTGGAGTGGAAGCACCACTTCGCCCATCTCGCCGCCCAGGCACTGGCGGCTCACGATCCCGGATCGGCGACGGCGCCGTCGGTGCTCCACGAGACGGGCTGGGACGACCTGGCAGCGGTCACCGCGCCGATCACACTGGTGCGCGCGGCACGCGGCTTCGTCAGCGAAGAAGATGCCGCGGAGCTCCAGCGACGCGTCCCCACGGCGCATCTGGTCGTCCTCGATGCGACCCACAATGTGCAGGAGACGGCTCCGGTCGCTCTGGCCGGGCTCATCGAATCAGCGACCCCCGCCCGCAGAATATGACGTTCCGTTCCATACCCGACCCTCACCCCGCCACACATCTCTAGGCTCGATCCCACGGCACACAGCAGCTGCCGCACCGAGAGGAAACGCCCATGTTCCGACGTACCCGACGTCTCGCGCTGATATCCGCGCTCGCGGCCACCGCCGTGATCCTGAGCGCATGCTCCGGCACTCCCGACCCCGAGCCCAGCAGCGCGCCCGGAACACCCGACCCGAACGCGACGCTGCACGTCGGTCTCGTCCTCGAGCCGACCAACCTCGACATCCGTCACACCAGCGGCGCCGCCCTCGAGCAGATCCTGATCGACAACATCTACGAAGGCCTCGTGACCCGCACGCAGGACAACGAGATCGAAGGTCGGCTCGCCTCGGACTACGAGGTCTCCTCCGACGGCCTCACCTACACGTTCACGCTGAACGAGGGTGTCCTGTTCCATGACGGAACGCCTCTCACCTCGGCCGACGTCGTCTCCTCCTACGAGACCGTCCGCACCGATGCCACCGTGCAGGGCAACGCGGACTTCGCCGCCGTCACGGCGATCACCGCGCCCGACCCGACGACGGTCGAGATCACGCTGTCCGAGCCGAACCAGAACTTCCTGTTCGCCCTCACCGGGCCCGCAGGTCTCGTCTTCAAGTCCGCGGACACGACCGAGCTGAAGACCGCGGAGAACGGCACCGGACCCTTCACGCTGACGCGCTGGAACAAGGGCAGCACCATCACGTTCGCGCGCAACGACGCCTACTGGGGGGATCCTGCCGGGGTCGCCCAGGTCGAGTTCCAGTACATCCCCGACTTCACCGCCGGCGTCAACGCAGCGCTGGCCGGCGACGTCGATGTGCTCACCGCCGTCGACCCGAACCTCGCGCCTCAGCTCGAGGACTCCGGCGACTTCGCCCTCACGACGGGACGCACGACCGACAAGGCGACACTCGCCTTCAACAACAAGAAGGCACCGCTCGACGACGTCCGCGTGCGCGAAGCGCTGCGCCTCGCCATCGACCACGACGCCCTCATCGAGGCGGTCGGCGCGGGAACGCCCCTGTACGGTCCGATCCCCGAGCTCGACCCCGGTTATGAAGATCTGTCGGATGTCGTCTCCTATGACCCGGAGAAGGCCAAGGCGCTGCTCGCCGAGGCCGGCCAGAAGGATCTGGAGCTGACGCTCACGATCCCCTCGTTCTACGGGACGACCGTTCCCAAGGTGCTGATCTCCGACTTCAAGAAGGTCGGTGTGACCCTCGAGGTGAACGCGGTCGAGTTCCCGACCTGGCTGGAAGACGTCTACACCAACCAGGACTACGACCTGAGCTTCGTGCTGCACGTCGAGCCCCGAGATTTCGGCAACTTCGCCAACCCGGACTACTACTTCGGGTACGACAACGCTGAGGTGCAGAGCCTGTACGCGAAGGCGCTGGCCGAGGTCGACCCCGACAAGTCCGCTGAACTGCTCGCACAGGCTGCACGCCTCGTGTCGGAGGACCACGCCGCCGACTGGCTGTACAACGGCGAGACCATCACGGCGGTGAGTCCCATCGTGACCGGATTCCCCGAAGACTCCATCAACTCGCGCATCAACCTCGCCGGCGTCACCGTCTCCGCCGAGAAGTAGCGAGCGGTCACCCCTTCGTGCTCCGCTACGCGCTCGTCCGAGGAGCCCTGCTCATCGCAGGGCTCCTCGTCTCGAGCGTGCTCATCTTCCTGACGCTGCGCGTCTTCCCCGGCGACGTCGCGCAGCTCATCGCGGGCACGCAGGCCTCCCCCGTCGAGGTCGAAGCCCTTCGCGAGTCCCTCGGTCTGAACCGTCCTCTGCTCGCCCAGTACACGGACTGGATCGGGGGGATCTTCCGCGGCGACCTGGGCACCTCGTTGCTGTCGGGGGCATCCGTCGGGGAAGAGCTGTTCCTCAAGGCCCAGGTCACCGTTCCACTGGGGGTCATGTCGCTGCTGATCGCCGTGCTCATCGCCGTGCCCTTCGGAATCCTGGCCGCGCTCCTGCGCAACCGTCGCGGCGGCACCGCACTCAGCGTCGGCGCCCAGACGCTGGCCGCCGTACCCGTGGTGTGGGCCGGCATGATGCTCATCGTCGTGTTCTCGGTCTGGCTGGGGTGGCTTCCTCCGCAGGGCTTCCCCCGCACCGGCTGGTCGACCCCGGGGAAGGCGATCGAGTCCCTGTTGCTCCCCGCCTTGACGATCGGCATCGTCGAGGGGGCGATGCTCATGCGATTCGTCCGCAGCGCGACCCTGCAGGCCGCCGGGCAGGACTTCGTCCGCACTGCCGCGGCGAAGGGCCTCACCCGCACCCGCGCTCTCATCCAGCACGGCATCCCCGCCGTCGGCCTCTCCATCATCACGGTGCTCGGCCTGCAGGTGGCCGGCATCATCGTCGGCTCGGTGGTGATCGAGCAGCTGTTCACCCTTCCGGGGATCGGACGCATGCTCGTGGCCGATGTCGGCACCCGCGACCTCATCAAGGTGCAGAGCGAACTGCTGGTGCTCACCGGCTTCGTGCTGGTCGTGGGCTTCCTGGTCGATCTCCTGCACCGCGCGATCGACCCTCGGCAACGGGAGGCCGCATGATTCCGCGCTGGCTCGACCGACTCTGGGCCGCCTCGACAGGGCGCTTCGGGATCATCGTCGTCGCGGTGATCGCCGTCACCGCTCTCGTGTCGCTGTTGTGGACGCCGTTCGACCCGCAGGCCTCGGACATCGGCGATCGCTGGCTGCCACCGAGCTGGCCGCACCTTCTCGGCACGGACGACACCGGACGCGACATCCTGAGCCTGCTGATGGCGGGGGCACGCACGACGGTGTTCGTCAGCGTGGGCGCCGGCATCGTGGCCACCGTGGTGGGCATCGCCCTCGCCGCGCTCGGAGCGCTGACGACGCGCTGGCTGCGAGAGACCGTCGCCGTGCTCGTCGACATCCTGATCGCCTTTCCCGTGCTGCTGATCGCCATGATGATCTCCTCCGTCTGGGGTGGTTCGCTCTGGGTCGTGATCTGGGCGGTGGGCATCGGATTCGGCGTGAACATCGCGAGGGTCACCCGGCCGGAGCTGCGCCGCGTGCAGCAGAGCGACTTCGTCCTGGCCGCGCGAGCCGCAGGACTCACTCCCTCCCAGAGCCTCGTGCGCCACTTGCTTCCGAATGTGGCGCCGGTCTTCATCGTGCAGCTGTCGTGGTCGATGGCCGTCGCCGTCCTCGCCGAGGCCGGGCTGTCCTACCTGGGCTTCGGCGCTTCCGTGGTCGAGCCGAGCTGGGGCCTGCTGCTCGCCGATCTCCAGCGGTACATCGGGGTGCATCCGCTCTCGGTCATCTGGCCAGGACTCACGATCACGATCACCGTGCTCGCCCTCAACCTGCTGGGCGACGGCCTGCGCGAGGCGACCGATCCCACCCTGCGGCATCGCGCCGCCGAGATCCACACCCCGGGGGTGGTCGCATGAGCCTGTCGGTGCACGACCTCGTGATCGAGATCGACGGACGAACGGTGGTCGACGGCGTCTCCTTCGACGTGCCGGACGGCGCTCGACTCGGTCTGATCGGCGAATCCGGCTCCGGCAAGTCGCTCACCGCCCTCGCGGTGCTGGGCCTGCTCCCCGACGGCGCGACCGCGAGCGGCAGCATCCGCTGGGACGGCACCGAGTTGATCGGGATGCCCGATCGCGAGCTCGCCCGTCTGCGCGGCGACGACATCGGCATCGTGTTCCAAGAACCGCGCACCGCTCTGAACCCCATCAGGACGGTCGGTCGGCAGATCGCGGAGTCGATCCGCATCCATCAGGGACTGGGCCGCCGCGAGGCCAGGGAGCGGGCGATCGTCGAGGCCGCCCGCGTCCGGCTGCCCGATCCCGAGTCGATCGTCGACCGCTACCCCCATCAGCTCTCCGGCGGCCAGAGGCAACGCGTCGCCATCGCGATGGCGCTGGCCTGTCGCCCACGCCTGCTCATCGCCGACGAGCCGACGACCGCGCTCGACGTCACGATCCAGGCCGAGATCCTCTCCCTGCTGCTGTCCCTCGTCGCCGACGAGGGGATGTCCCTCGTCTTCATCACCCACGACCTCGCCGTGCTCGCCCAGGTCGCGACCGACGGCGTCGTGCTCGAACACGGGCGGGTCGTCGAGGCCGCTCCGGTCTCGACCCTCCTGTCGACCCCTGCGTCCCCGGTCACCCAGGGACTGCTGCGAGATGCGACGGCGACGCTGTGGCGACCGGACGGGGACGCCTGATGAACCTGATCGAAGCTCGCGGACTCGGACGGGACTTCTTCGTCCCGAAGCGCTCCGCCTTCGAGCGCACCAGGACCCAGACCGCCCTGGCCCCCACCGACCTCGATGTCGTCGAAGGATCATCCGTCGGCATCATCGGCGAGTCCGGATCGGGAAAGTCCACCCTGGTGAGACTGCTCCTGGGGCTCGACCGAGCGACCTCCGGAACCGTCCGCATCGACGGTCGCGCGGTGGACGCCACAGCCTCGGCGAAGTCTCTGCACTGGCTGCGCCGGGAGACCGGGCTGGTGTTCCAAGACCCCTACGCGTCACTCGATCCCCGCATGACGGCCGGTCAGATCGTGCGAGAACCGCTCTGGGCACTGGGCGTCGAGGGTGACCACCGTGCGCGGGTCCGCGAGGTGCTCGCGCAGGTGGGTCTGGAACCGGATATGGGCGACCGCTACCCGCACGAATTCTCGGGCGGGCAGCGGCAGCGAATCGCCCTCGCGCGGGCGATCGTGCATCGCCCGCGCATCCTGGTGGGCGACGAACCGCTGTCGGCGCTCGACGTGACGGTGCGTGCGCAGATCCTCGACCTGCTGATCGAGCTGCGACAAACGAGCGATCTGACCCTCGTGCTCGTCTCGCACGACATCGGCGTCGTGCAGAACCTGTGCGACACGGTCGTCGTGATGAAAGACGGGCGGATCGTCGAACGCGGCTCCACGACGGACGTGCTCCTGCACCCGGAACAGGACTACACGAAGAAGCTCCTCGCGGCGATCCCCGTGATCCCCGGCTCTCCCGGGCGGTGATCCGACGCCGGTTCGAGTGGACGCCGACGGTCAGCGCCGCGCGCCGAACAGACTCCCCCGTCGCCGTCCTGTGGGCTTGAGCACGCGGCGCATGTAGACGGTGCCGAGGTCGCGGCCGAACTTGTATCCGACGCGCCCCATCCGTCCGGCCTCGATGAAGCCGAGCTTCTCGTGCAGCCGGATCGACGCCTCGGCGCCGTGGTCGCTGATGACCGCGACCATCTCGCGCAGCCCGATCTGCTCGCAGGCGTCGATGAGCGCCTGCAGCAATGCTGCCCCCAGGCCCTTGCCCCCGGCGCCGGGACCGAGGTAGATCGAATCCTCGACCGTGTACTTGTAGGCGTTCTTGCCCGCCCAGGGCTGCGCGAGCGCGTAGCCCATCACCTCACCGCCCGGCGACACCGCGACAAGGAACGGCAGCTGCAGCCTGGTCAGCAGCGCGTACTTGTCCCGCCAGTAGGGGATGCTGCTGCGCCGCTCGTCGAGCGTCACGGCCGAGTTGCTCACGAAGTGGTTGTAGATCTCCCGCACGTGAGGGAGATCTGCGGGCCGGGCAGCACGGATCGTGTAGGAGAAGACCTCTGGGGCAGGTGCGGGCCGAAGATGGCGCGGCAGAACGCGGCGACGGTCCCCCGGCTCGAACTGCATGCGCTCAGCTTAGAGACGGACCGGCTTCGCCTTCCACTCTCCAGTCGACCGGATCGGCTCCCTGCTCCTCGAGCAGCGCGTTCGCGCGCGAGAACGGGCGGGAACCGAAGAAGCCGCGACGGGCCGAGAGCGGAGAAGGATGCGCCGATGCGATCACCGGCGTCTCGCCCAGGAGGGGCTGCAGGCCGGCCGCATCCTTCCCCCACAGGATCGCGACGAGGGGCTGATCACGGGCCACGAGCGCGCGGATCGCGAGCTCGGTGACCTTCTCCCACCCCCAGCCGCGGTGCGAGGCGGCGACGCCCGGGCGCACCGTGAGCACGCGGTTCAGCAGGAGGACGCCCTGTTCGCTCCAGGCGGTGAGGTCTCCGTGCGGTGCCGGCGGGATGCCCAGGTCGCTCTCTCGCTCCTTGTAGATGTTCGAGAGGCTGCGCGGAAGCGGACGCACGTCACGGTCGACGGCGAACGATAGCCCGATGGGATGCCCGGGAGTGGGATACGGATCCTGCCCGGTGATCAGCACGCGCACGTCCGAGAGAGGACGACGGAAGGCCCTGAGCACGTTCTCGCCGGAGGGCAGGTAGCCGTGGCCCGCCTCCTGCTCGGAGCGAAGGCGTTCCCCCAGAGTGGTGATCGTGTCCTGGACCGGGGCCAGTGCATCCGCCCAGCCGGCGTCGATCCGACCGTCCGTGGCGAGCTCTGCCAGGGTCTGCGCCATCGTCAGTCGATGGACCGCACGCGCAGCGGACCCCGGGCGAGCAGATGCTGTGCGGACTGCGCGACCGGGCGCATCGTGATCAGATCGAGGTTCACGTGGCCCGGGGACTCCAGCGCATAGGCGATCACATCGGCGACGTCGTCGGCGAGGAGCGGGGCGTCCACGCCCGCATACACGGCTTCGGCCGCGACGGAGTCGCCACCCAGTCGGTTGAGCGTGAACTCCTCGGTGTGCACCATTCCCGGTGCCACCTCGACCACACGGATCGGCTCGCCGTTGAGTTCCTGACGCAGGACCTTCACCAGCATCCCCTCGGCGGCCTTCGCGGCGTTGTAGCCCGCGCCCCCGGCATACGCGTTCTGCGCGGCAGTGGAGGTGACGAAGATCGTGTCGGCATGGCCGTCGGCGGCCGCCGCGCGGCGCAGCAGCGGAAGCAGACCGGCGACGAGGCGCTGACTGGCCAGGACGTTGGCGTCGAACATCCACTGCCAATCCTCGACCGAGGCGTCCTCGATGCGGTCGGTGCCGCGGGCGCCTCCGGCCACCTGCACCAGCGCGTGCACCGGACCCGAACTCTCGAGCTCGCCCACGAGTGCCTCGACGGCCGCGGCGTCCGTGAGGTCGCAGGCGATGGCCGAGGCTCCGGTCTCCGCGGCGAGCGCTGCGAGTCGATCCTCGCGCCGCGCGACGCCGACGACGTCCCATCCCCGGGCGCGCAGCGCACGCACCGTCGCTGCGCCGATGCCCGAACTCGCACCTGTCACCACTGCACGTCTGTTCACCATGCCTCCACCGTACGGCGTTCTCCACGGATTGCAGACTCCCCCACGGGGCTGTCGCGGATCCCTCAGCCCCGTGATTCCGGGCCTCCGCTCTGTTACGTCACATTTCCCGCCTGTTGTTGACACGCACCGATATTCCGTACTCTCGCAGCAACGGCATCCGCCACCCGACCTTCCGACCACTTCTGGGGGAACCACATGTCCGCACCCGAGTCCTGGCGTTTCGAGACCAAGCAGATCCACTCGGGCGCTGCCCCCGACCCGGTCACCAAGGCACGTGCCACGCCGATCTACCAGACCACCTCCTACGTGTTCGACAGCGCGGACCACGCCGCCAACCTGTTCGCCCTCGCGGAGTTCGGCAACATCTACACCCGCATCCAGAACCCGACGCAGGACGTGTTGGAGCAGCGTCTCGCCGCTCTCGAAGGCGGCACCGGAGCCCTCGTCCTCGCCAGCGGCCAGGCCGCATCGACCTTCGCGGTCCTGAACATCGCCGAGGCCGGCGACCACTTCGTCGCCTCCAGCTCGATCTACGGCGGCACGTACAACCTCTTCAAGTACACGCTCGCGAAGCTCGGTATCGAGGTCACGTTCGTCGAGAACCAGGACGACCCCGAGGAGTGGCGTCGCGCGGTCCGCCCGAACACGAAGCTGTTCTTCGCGGAGACGATCGGCAACCCGCAGATCAACATCCTCGACATCCGCACCGTCGCCGACGTCGCGCACGAGAGCGGCGTCCCGCTGATCGTCGACAACACGATCGCCACCCCGTACCTGATCCGTCCGTTCGAGTTCGGCGCCGACATCGTCGTGCACTCGGTGACGAAGTTCCTCGGCGGCCACGGCACGACCATCGGCGGCGTCATCATCGACGGCGGAAAGTTCGAGTGGTCGAAGAACGTCGACAAGTTCCCCGGCCTCACCGTGCCGGACCCCTCGTACCACGGCGCCAGCTACACGGCCGCGGTCGGCGACGCCCTCGCCTACATCATCAAGGCTCGCGTGCAGCTGCTCCGCGACCTCGGCTCGGCGATCGCCCCGCAGAGCGCCTGGAACCTCATCCAGGGAGTCGAGACCCTGTCGCTGCGCATCGAGCGTCACGTGCAGAACGCCCAGGAGATCGCCGAGTGGCTCGACAGCCGTGATGACGTCGCGACCGTCAACTACTCGGGTCTGCCCTCGTCGCCCTGGTACGCCAAGGCGAACGAGTACGCCCCCAAGGGCGTCGGTGCTGTGCTGTCGTTCGAGCTCAAGGGCGGAGTCGAGGCGGGCCGCGAGTTCGTGAACAGCCTGTCCTTGTTCAGCCACCTCGCCAACATCGGCGACGTGCGCTCGCTCGTCATCCACCCCGCATCCACCACCCACGCGCAGCTGACGCCCGAGCAGCAGCTGACCGCCGGTGTGACGCCGGGCCTCGTCCGCCTCTCCGTCGGCATCGAGAACGTCGACGACCTCAAGGCCGACCTCGACCAGGCTCTCGCCGCGGCACGCCGCGTGTCGGAGGCTGCGCGCGCCTGACCCG
Source organism: Microbacterium sp. Root1433D1 (assembly GCF_001426835.1). NCBI lineage: Bacteria > Bacillati > Actinomycetota > Actinomycetes > Micrococcales > Microbacteriaceae > Microbacterium > Microbacterium sp. Root1433D1. The sequence goes on from NZ_LMFN01000002.1 coordinate 998,964, forward strand.
CCTGCACTGCGAAGATGATGCCCCGGAGCTCACCGCTCCGGGGCATCTTCACGTGCACGGCTCGCTCGTCCGGCTGACCCACAGGCGGTTCCGTCGAGAATGGGATACCGCTGTGAGGAGAGCATGATCGACGTCGAAAACCGACCGCCGCGCATCCGGCGATCCGCCACCGCCGCCGCACGGTGGATCGCCGTCGCCAGCGCCGCGCTGCTGCTGATCGTGGCCTGCGGCTGGATCCCGGGTGTCGTGGGCACAGCGGTCGCGGCCGTGCTCCCCTGGCTCGGACTCGTGCTGCTCGCACTGGTGGTCGCTGCGCTTCTCCGCGCGCGCAGGGTGATCGTGCTCGTCCTGGTTCCCGCCCTGCTGTGGGTGCTGGCGATGGCACCGGCGTTTCCCGGGCTCCCCGGTCAGACGAGCGCGGAGCCGGCATCCGCATCCGCGTTGACGGTCGTGAGCCAGAACGTGCGCGCACGATCCGGTGGAGCCGCCGCGTCCGCGACCGAGCTCGCGCAGAGCGGTGCCGACGTGATCGCGCTCGTCGAGCTCGACGGAGACAGCCTCTCGGCCGCTCAGAACGCCCTCGCCGCCGACTACCCGCACTCGTACACGGTCGGAACCGTCGGCGTCTGGAGTCGGTATCCGCTCGCGAACGCCGAGCCGCTCACGCTGGGGCTCAGCTGGAAGCGGGCGCTCCGCGTCGAGGTACAGGCCCCGTCGGCTCCGGTCGCCGTGTATGTGCTGCACGCCGCATCGGTGCGGCCGGGACACCAGCAGGACCGCGACACGATGCTGAGCGGAATCGCGGAACAGGTCGCCGTCGATCCTGCAGAATCGCTCCTCGTCGTCGGCGACTTCAATGCGCCGTCGACGGATCCGAGCCTGTCCGCTCTGCGCGCGGAGGCCGACGGAGTGCGTCCGACCGACGGGACGCTCGGGTTCACGTGGCCCGTCGCCTTCCCCCTCGTGCGCATCGACCAGGTGTTCGTGCGCGGTCTCGACGTCGTCACCTCGACCACGATGCGGGCGGGGAACAGCGATCATCTCGCCACCCTGACCCGAGTGCGCTGACCCGAGTGCGCTGACGCCGAGTGCGCTGGGCCCGACGTCTCGATCGGCAGTCTCAGCGGCGCCGCACGCAGGTCGGATCGTAACCTGCCACCGACAGGCTCCGCACCAGGCGAGAATGGGGACATGGACTGGCAGACGACCTCCGAGGACACGGTGCCTTCGGCACCCGTGACGGAGGCCGACGTCCGGCTGCTCCGTGCCCGCCCGCCGGCGACCGGCGCATGGCGAGACGGAGACCCTGTGGGAGGGCGACGCTTCGCCGCCTCCGGTCCCTTCTCCACCGAAAGCGGTGCGCAGCTGCCCGCCATCCGCATCGCCTACGAGTCCTGGGGCGAGTTGAACAGCGCCCGTGACAACGCCGTCCTGGTGCTGCATGCGCTCACCGGAGACAGCCATGTGCGCGGCCCCGCGGGCGCCGGTCACCCCACCGGCGGCTGGTGGGAGGACATCACCGGTCCCGGTGCTCCGCTCGACACCGACCGCTGGTTCGTGATCGCCCCGAACATGCTGGGAGGCTGCCAGGGTTCGACGGGGCCGGCAAGCGTCGCTCCCGACGGCTACGAGTGGGCGTCACGGTTCCCGTACCTGACCATCCGCGACCAGGTCGCCGCTCAGGTGCGCCTCGCCGACGCTCTGGGCATCGAGAGCTGGGCAGCCGTGATCGGCGGCTCCATGGGAGGCATGCACGCGCTGGAATGGGCGGCCACGCATCCCGAGCGCGTGCGGCGACTCGCTGTGCTCTCGTCGCCACCGGTGACGACCGCCGACCAGATCGCGCTCAACACGGTGCAGCTGGAGACCATCCGGATGGATCCGCGATTCCAGGGCGGTGAATACTACGATCTCGGTGACGGCGACGGTCCGCACCGCGGCCTCGCCTTGGCACGGCGCATGGCCCTGCTGAACTACCGCAGCCCGATCGAGCTCAACCAGCGCTTCCAGCGATCCTGGCAATCGGATGTCTCGCCCCTCGGCCACGGCGGTCGCTTCGCGGTGGAGTCGTACCTCGACTTCCACGGCAACAAGTTCACCCGCCGTTTCGACGCGAACAGCTACATCACGCTCGTCGAGGCCATGAACTCGCACGACGTCGGCCGCGGGCGCGGTGGCGTCGAGGAGGCGCTGCGTGCCGTCACCGCGACCACGCTGGTGCTCGGCATCGACAGCGACCGCCTCTTCCCCGTCGACGGGCAGCAGCGCATCGCGCGCAGCATCCCGAACGTCATCGACGACGAGGCGGTGGTCATCACCAGCGACTTCGGGCACGACGGGTTCCTCATCGAGACCGAGGCCGTCGGCACGAACCTGCGCCGTCTGCTGGACAGCTGATCCCGCCCGCTCAGGTCTCGATGAACCGCCACGGCAGGGCACCGGCTTCGAGGCGTCCCTGATCCCATGCGAAGGCGCGGCCGGCGTCGGAATCGAGCACCCTGGTCCGGAACAGCTGCGCGACGCCACTCGCCGCCACGGCAGCGGCGACATCGCCGAACACCGAGAGCTGGTGGAGGGTGATCCACGTCGGGGGATACAGCGTCCACTCCCCTGCCGCGTGTCTGGCGAGCGCCTCCGCCGGCCGCACCCAGGCGATCTCCGCGACCTCCTCCGCAGAGGGCGAGGGCTCCTCATCCGACGCCTCCGCCAGGAAGAACCACGTCCGGATGCGGGTGGGGGCCTCGAGCGGCGGCTGCCACTGCGACAGCGGCACGAGATCATCCACCGCGAGCCCCACCTCCTCGCGGGTCTCCCTGATCGCGGCCCGGCGAGCGTCTTCGGCCTCGTCGTCGCCGTCGCGCACGTCGCCGGGCTCGACCTTGCCCCCGGGGAAGACCCAGGCTCCCGCGAAGGATCCGCGATCGGGGCGCCGCATCAGCAGCAGTTCGAACCCCGGGTCCGCTGCGCGCAGCACCACGACGGTGCCGGCGACGGGCAGGGACGACTCAGGGGCGCTCACCCCGTCACTCTACGACGCGACCAGCTCCGTCGCCGCAGCGCGACGCCCTTCGACGCGATACGACAGCAGCGCGATCAGCAGGCCGGCCCCGGCGAGCACTGCCCCCGTCCACGCCGGTGCGGTGAAGCCCCAGCCCGCGGCGATCACGACGCCGCCGAGGAACGCGCCCAGGCTGTTGCCGATGTTGAGCGCCGAGTGGTTCATGGCCGCCGCGATCGACTGGTTGTCGCCCGCCACGTCCATGAGCCGCGTCTGGATCGTCGGGCTCAGCACCGACGACACGAAACCGACCACGAGCACCACCGCGGCCAGGCTGACGATCCAGAACGAGAGGAAAGCCAGCAGCGCGAAGACGACGGCCATCGCGGCGAGGCCGAACAGCAGCGTGCGGCGCAGGTCGATGTCGGCGAGGTGACCGCCGACCAGGTTCCCCGCCGTCATCCCGAGTCCCATCAACACGAGGACGATCGGCACCACCCATTCCGGTGAACCGGAGACCTCCGTCACCAGCGGGGCGATGTAGCTGTAGACGGCGAAGAATCCGCCGAAGCCGATGGCGCCGACACCGAGCGTGAACCACACCTGCGGGATGCGGAACACCCGCAGCTCCTGGCGCATCGTACGGCCGGGGTCTCCGGGATGCTCCGGGACGAAGACGGCTATGCACAGCGTCGCGAGAGCGAACACGAGCGCCACGACCGCGAAGGCGGAGCGCCAGCCCCACTGCTGTCCGAGGAACGTTCCCAGCGGCACGCCGATGACGTTGGCGACCGTGAGCCCGGTGAGGATGAAGGCCACGCCCTTGGCACGGTTGCCCGGTCCCATCACGTCGGCGGCGACGAGCGCTCCGATGCCGAAGTAGGCGCCGTGCGGAAGCCCCGCGAGGAAGCGGGACGCGGCGACGAGCTCGAACGTGGGCAGCACCACCGTGAGCGCGTTGAACACCGTCAGGGCGAGGGCCAGCACGATCATCACACGATGCCGCGGATAGCGGGCGACGAAGCCGGCGATGGTCGGCGCACCGACCACCACGCCGAGCGCGTACAGCGAGATCAGCCAGCCGGCCTGGCTCAGGGCGTCTTCCCGACTGGTCGCCCAGAGCGAAGGCAGCAGGTCGGCGGCGATGTTGGGCAGCAGACCCATGACCACGAATTCGGTCATGCCGATGCCGAAGCTGCCGATGGCGAGAGAGAGGAGCGCCCACTTCGCCGCACCCCTCGATTGCGTCGAGGGATTCACCGCATCAGCTTAGCGGCCGTCGCGGGTGCGCGACCGCCCGCCCGGTCCGCTCTCGCGTCATGAACACGTCCACGTCGTCCTGCGAGTCGACGACGAACCCGTGACGCTCGTAGAGGCTGCGCGCCGGACTGCCCTGGAGCACGTTGAGCCGGTACAGCCCGTCGTCATCGAGGATCATCGCCAGGACCCGGCTGCCGACGCCCCTCCCCTGGTGCGAGGCGTCGATGTAGAGGTGCTCCAGCCAGAAGGCGTCTCCGTCGGGGCGGAGGGCGACAGAACCGACGTCCGCGGCGTCCACGACGATGATCCGCGTGTACGCCGGCTCGAACGCGTCGCGGAACCGCTGCCGGACGCGCGTCTGGTCGTAGCGCCCCAGCCGCTCCAGGTCGGCGCGGAGCACATCGGCCCGCAGCTCGGCGATCCACTCCGCATCCTCGGCGAGCGCCGGTCGGAGAACGACCGACGAGAGCGAAACGGGATCAGTCACCGGACTCCTCGACGGCTGCCTCCTCGATCGCGCTCTCCAGACGTTCGATCTTCGCGTCGAGCTCTCCGGAGTACCCCGGGCGGATGTCGGCCTTGAGCACGAGCGAGACCCGCGACCCGAACGGCATGACCGCTTCGGTCGCGCGCTTCACGACGTCCATGACCGTGTCCCAGTCCGGGCCCTCGATCTCGGTGAACATGCTCGTGGTGCGGTGCGGCAGCCCCGATTCGCGCACGACGCGCACGGCAGCGGCCACCGCGTCGTGCACGGAGGCGTCGGTGCGCTCTGCACCATCGGCGGGGGTGCCGCTGGGGGCGACGGAGAAGGCGATCAGCATGGGTTCACTCCTGGGTGCGGGGATGACGGACGGGCACCCGCACGAGAGCGCGGATGCCCAGGACGAGCAGGACGACGAGAAGCACGTTGCGCACGGTGAGCACGGCGACGGAGAGGGCATCCGCCCGCAGCAGCGCGTCGTAGCCGAGCGGATAGACGAGGCAGGTGAGCAGACAGAGGGCGAGGACGACGACGGCCGGTGTGCGTGCCCTCACCCGATCGAGCACGAGCCACAGGATGACCGGGGCGATCAGCCAGGTCTGGAACTGCGGTGAGCCGACCTTGTTGGTGACGATCAGTAGCGTCACCAGCGTGAGAGCGAGCGGAGGGAACAGCCGCGGGAACGTCGCACCGCGCACCGCCTTGAGCGCGCCCACCGCGGTGACCGCCAGCACGGAGACAGCCATGAGCGGTGTGAGCGCGGCGGCGACGGCATCGACACCGGGCGCGGTGATCTGGAAGGTCAGGATCTCGAAGCTGTACTCGATACGGGCGGCCCCGGCGACCGCGAGCCACAGGAAGGGCGTGGCGGCCACGGCTTCGATCTGCAGCCCTCGTCCGGTCTGCTCCGTCAGGAACCCGAGGATCTCGGTGTCCGCTCCGAGCAGCAGCAGCGTCGCGACGACGCCGGCGGTGACCACCGCTGCGGCGAACAGCACCCGCATCCGTGCCCGGAGCGCGACGACGGCGGCGAGGACGAGCGCACCGGGCCAGATCTTGATCCAGGCGCCGATCGTGAGAAGCGCGGCGCCGACCGCCGGCCGCGACACCAACCAGAGTCCACCGATCACGGCGATCGGGACGGTGATCGCATCGATCCGATAGAGCGCGATCGGCCCGAGCAGAAGCACGGCCGCACACCAGAACCAGGCGGCGATGCGTCGAGCGCGCGCGGGAGAGCGCCCGATGAGCACACCGAAGGCGATCGCGTCGAGGATGACGACCAGGGCCGCCCACCCCACCAGGTACGCGCTGGACACGCCGAGCAGAGGCACCAGCGGCGCGGAGAGAGCGGCGGCGATGAGCATCGGCACGAGGGCGAGCTGGGGGTAGACCCAGGTCTCGTCGATGCCGACGATGCCTCCCCCGCTGAGCGCCGAGGTCGCCCAGGGCTCGTACACGAGCACGACATCGCCCATCGGCTGGCTGGGATACACCCAGCCGAGCCAGGCCGTGAGCAGGTGAACGAGGAGGAAGACGCACCACAGCGCGACCACCCTGCTCGTCGACGTGCGATTCACGCGAGGACGTCCGCGATCGCGTGCGGCAGTGCTGCCGCGACATCCATCGCGACGATCGGATGCCCCGCCGCACCGTCGCGCGTCCCGGCGGCGATCCGCCCGGCATGGCCGTGCACCCACGCTCCCGCAGCGGCGACTTCGGCGATCGGTCGTCCGGGGTTCGCCGCGAGCACCGCACCCAACACCCCGGCGAGCACGTCGCCCGTACCCGCGGTCGCCAGCCATCCGGTCCCCGCATCCACGGCGATGACGTCTCCGTGGGGCGACGCGATCAGCGTGCGGGACCCTTTGAGCAGCACGGTGCCCCCGAGCCTGTCCGCCATGTGCTGCGCGGCCTGCGCACGATCCTCCTCGGCCGAGGAAACGCCGAGGCCCTCCTGCAGCCGTGCGAACTCGCGCGCGTGAGGCGTCACGAGAAACGGTGCCGTCGTCCCCTCGGCGAGATCGAGCGCACCGGCGTCGATGACGACGGCCGCGGGCCCGGTGAGGATGTCGCGCAGCGCGGTGGTCTCCGCGTCGCTGCGGTGCGTCGGGTCGGTCCCCGAGCCGATCACCCAGGCGTCGACCCGAGCGCGACCCGTATCCGCGCCGGTGACGGTCTCCGGACGCCGGGCGAGCACGGCATCGGCAACCCGCTCCGCCCCGATGTAGCGGACGAAACCGGCCCCTGCGCGCCATGCGGCCTCGACGCCGAGGACCGCGGCTCCGGGATAGGCGGGCGATCCGGTGCGAAGAGCCACCACACCGCGGGCGTACTTGTCGTCGTCCGCGGTGGGCACACGGAACAACCGCGCCGTGTCGCCGCGTGTCCACTCGCGCACTTCGACCATGACTCCACGTTAGTGCGACGGCCCGTCCTGCACCCGCCGAGCGGTAGCGTCGTAGCGTGAGTGTTCTCTTCTCCCCGCTGCGCATCCGTTCCGTCACCTTCCGCAACCGTCTCTGGGTATCGCCGATGTGCATGTACAGCGCTGAGGACGGCGTGGTGCAGGAGTGGCATCACACCCACCTCGCCCAGTTCGCATCCGGTGGTGCCGGGCTCATCGTCGCCGAGGCGACGGCCGTCGTTCCCGAAGGCCGGATCTCGCCGCGTGATGTGGGCCTGTGGAACGACGCGCAGCGCGACGCCCTGGCCCCGATCGTCCGGGCGATCCACGATCGCGGAGCGCGTGCGGGGATCCAGCTCGCCCACGCCGGCCGCAAGGCGTCGACGTGGTGGCCCTGGGCTCCCGAGCGCGGGTCGGTGCCGGCGGCTGAGGGAGGGTGGACGACAGCCGCGCCGTCGGCCATCGCCTTCGACGGCTTCGATGCGCCGGTCGCCCTCGACCTCGCAGGCATCGACCGCGTGGTCGAGGCGTTCGCCGCCGCAGCGCGACGTGCGGTCGATGCCGGGTTCGACGTGCTGGAGATCCATGGCGCGCACGGCTACCTCCTGCACCAGTTCTTGTCCCCGCTGTCGAATCTGCGCGACGACGAGTACGGCGGATCGCTCGAGAACCGCGCCCGGCTGCTGCTGCGCGTGATCGACGCCGTCCGTGAGGCTGCGGGTGACGACCTCCCGCTGTTCGTCCGCATCTCCGCCACGGACCACGCCGATGGAGGCTTCACGCCCGAGGAGGCGGCGATCGTCGGCGACTGGGCGGTGCAGCACAGCGCCGACCTCATCGACGTCTCCAGCGGCGGCCTCGTCGCGCACCAGCGGATCAGCGTCTTCCCCGGGTACCAGGTGCCTCTCGCCGAGACCGTGCGTCAAGGCGGTCGGATCCCCGTGTCGGCCGTCGGTCTCATCACAGCGGCCGCCCAGGCCGAGCGGGTGCTCGCCGATGGCGCGGCCGATGCGATCTTCGCCGGCCGGGAGTGGCTGCGCGACCCGCACTTCGCTCTTCGCGCCGCCCACGAGCTCGACGCCGACATCGCCTGGCCGCCGCAGTACGAACGCGCGCGCCTGCGCTGAGTCTCCTCGGCACGATGAAGGCCGCCGGTCCCCTGAGGGGTCCGGCGGCCTTCATCGTCGCGATCGACGATCAGCGTCCGCGGAAGCGACGTGTCGCGTCCTGCACCTCTCCGACCAGTTCCTCCAGGATGTCCTCCAGGAACAGCACAGCGGTGGTGTTCCCCTGTGCGTCGCGCACCTTCGCCAGGTGCCGACCCGCACGACGCATGACTGCGAGAGCGTCTTCCAGATCCGTGTCCTCCTGCACCGGCACCATGTGGTGGATGCGCTTGGCCGGAACCGGCTCGATCATCTTGGCCTCCGCGTCCGGGCCCTCGGATGCCCGAAGGATGTCCTTCAGGTGCACGTAGCCGATCGGCACGGACTCGTCGTCGACGATCACATAGCGCGAGAAGCCGTAGCGGGCGACCGCCTTCTCGATGTCCTCGGGCGTGGTCGACTGCGGCAGCGTCACCAGATCGCTCAGGGGAACGGCGACGTCGCGTGCCTTCTTGTCGGTGAACTCCACCGCAGCGGCGACGGTTCCCGCCGTGTCCATGAGCACCCCCTCGCGACGCGACTGGCTGACGATGGTCGCCACCTCGTCGAGCGTGAACGTGGATGCCGCCTCGTTCTTCGGCTCGACGCGGAACAGGCGCAGCACGCCGTTCGCGGCCGCGTTGAGCACCCAGATCACCGGCATGAACACCTTCGACACCCACACCAGCGGCGGGGCCAGGAACAGCACGGCCCGATCCGGCACCGAGAACGCCAGGTTCTTCGGCACCATCTCGCCGAACACCACGTGCAGGAACGAGACGATCAGCAGCGCGATCGTGAACGAGACCGCGTCGACCGCGCCATCGGGCCAGCCGAGCGCGTGCAGCGGCACGGAGAGCAGGTGGTGGATCGCCGGCTCCGAGACGTTCAGGATGAGCAGCGAACAGATCGTGATGCCCAGCTGCGATGTGGCGAGCATCAGCGTCGCGTGCTCCATCGCGTACAGGGCCGTCTTGGCCGCGCGCGAGCCCTGATCGGCGAGAGGCTCGATCTGCGACCGCCTGGCCGAGATCACCGCGAACTCTCCGCCGACGAAGAAGGCGTTCGCGACCAGGAGCACGACGAGCCAGGCGAGTCCTCCCCAATCGCTCATCGGGCCACCTCCTCGTTGACGTCGTCGAGCGGTCTCGGAACGTAGCGCACCCGATCCACCCGTCGCCCGTCCATGCGCACCACCTGCAGCACACCGCTGTCGAGCGGCACCTCGTCGCCGACCGAAGGGACGCGCTCCAGCACGCTCATGACATAACCGCCCACCGTGTCGTACACGTCGCCCTCCGGCACTTCCACACCGGCACGACGACGCAGCTCATCGGGTCGCAGCTCACCGGGGAACGTGATGCCCTCCCGGTTGCGGATGACTCCGGCCCTGGTGCGATCGTGCTCGTCGGCGACCTCACCGACGAGTTCCTCGACGAGGTCTTCCAGGGTCACGAGACCCGCTGTGCCGCCGTACTCGTCCACGACGATCGCCAGCTGGTAGCCGCGGGCGCGCAGCTCCGCGATCAGGGCGTCGACGTGTACCGTCTCCGGCACGCGGAGCGGTTCCGTCGCGAGAGCGCCGACGGGGACCTCGGTACGACGATCGCGCGGCACGGAGATCGCCGCCTTGAGGTGCACGACGCCCATGATGTCGTCGAGGTCGTCGCCGTAGACCGGGAAGCGGCTGTGGCCCGTGCGTCGCGCGAGCTGGATGACGTCATCCACGGAATCGCCCGCGGCGATCGCGTGCATGCTCGGCCGAGCGGTCATCACGTCGTCGGCCGTCAGCCGCGAGAACATGAGGGTGCGATCGAGCAACGACGCGGTGTCGGCCTCCAGCAGGCCCGCGTTGGCGGACCGTCGCACGAGCGAGGACAGCTCCTCCGCGCTGCGGGCGCCGGAGAGCTCTTCCTTCGGCTCGATGCCCATCCCGCGCAGCACGCCGTTCGCACTGCCGTTGAGCACCACCACGGCGGGCTTGAACACCGTCGTGAACGCGATCTGGAACGGGATCACGAGCTTCGCGGTGGCCAGGGGCAGGGCGAGGGCGAAGTTCTTGGGGACGAGCTCGCCGAGGATCATCGAGAGCACCGTCGCCACGAGCATGGCCACGATGGTCGCGATCGGCGCGACGGCGGCCTCAGGGATGCTCCAGGCGATGAAGGTCGGGCGCAGGAGGTTCGACAGCGCCGGCTCCATCGTGTAACCGGTGAGCAGCGTCGTCAGCGTGATGCCGAGCTGCGCCGCCGAGAGATGCGTCGACGTGTGCTTGAGAGCGCTGATCGTGAGCGAGAGCCGGGATTCACCGCGCGCCTGCCTGGCCTCGAGCTCGGCGCGATCGAGGTTCACCAGTGCGAACTCGCTCGCGACGAAGAGGCCTGTGCCGACCGTGAGCAGGAGCCCCACGCCCAACATGATGTAGTCCATCAGAGGTTCCTCTCCGGTGAGAGAGGCGGACAGTGGGGCGATGTTCTACAACTGGGAGGGTCGTCCATTATGCCGACGATTGTACCGAAGACAGCGGGGTGTGCGCTCGACGATCACCAGCTGACCGGCAGCGCCTTGCCCTCCTCGTAGCCGGCCGCCGACTGCAGCCCCACCACGGCGCGGTCGTGGAACTCGGGCACGGTCGCCGCCCCCGCGTAGGTGAAGGATGAGCGCACGCCGGAGGTGATCATGTCCAGAAGGTCCTCGATGCCCGGACGCAGCGGGTCGAGGTAGATCTTCGACGAGGAGATGCCCTCGGCGAAGAGCTCCTTGCGGGCACGCTCGTAGGCGTCGAGCCGACCGAAGCGCGCCTGGACCGCCTTGGTCGACGCCATGCCCCAGGATTCCTTGAACAGGCGCCCATCGGCATCGCGCTGCAGCTCCCCCGGCGCCTCGATCGTGCCGGCGAACCACGATCCGACCATGACGGACGCCGCACCGGCGGCGAGGGCGAGCGCCACATCACGCGGATAGCGCACCCCGCCGTCCGCCCAGACATGCGCGCCGAGCTCACGTGCCGCCTGGGCGGTCTCGAGCACGGCGGAGAACTGCGGGCGTCCGACCGCCGTCATCATGCGGGTGGTGCACATCGCGCCAGGACCGACGCCGACCTTGAGGATCGACGCTCCGGCATCCACCAGGTCGGCCACGCCGTCGGCTGTGACGACGTTGCCCGCCACGACGGGCAGGCCGAGATCGAGTTCGGCGACGGCGCGCAGAGCCCGCAGCATGCCCTCCTGGTGGCCGTGCGCGGTGTCGACCACCAGCACGTCGACACCGGCGGCGGCGAGTGCCTTGGCCTTGGCGGCGACATCGCCGTTGATGCCGACGGCGGCAGCGACCGCGAGACGTCCGTCGGCATCGACCGCCGGACGGTAGAGCGTCGAGCGCAGCGCGCTGCGGGCGCTCAGCGTGCCGACGAGATGGCCGTGGTGCACGACCGTCACCATCTCGACGCCCGCGTCGGTGATCACATCGAACGCGTGCCGCTCCGAACCGATGTCGTCCGCGTCGATCGACGGCGTGCCGTGGTGCACCAGGTCGCCGAGCTGCGCATCGGGAAGCGCCGTGGCCAGTCTGGTCGCGGGGAGGATGCCGAGGATGTGCTCGACGCCGATCGGCGCCGCGCCACGGGCGACCACGATCCCGTGGCCGCTGGCCGCCGGGAGCAGACGAAGCGCGTCGGCGGCCGATGCCTCCGGCGGCAGCACGAGAGGCGTGTCCCAGAGAACCGGCTGCGACTTGACCTCGCGGATCGCGGCGTCCAGATCCTGCAACGGCATGTCCTGCGGCAGGACGCCGAGGCCGCCACGCCGCGCGAGCACGGCAGCGATGCGGGGGCCGGTCACGGAGTTCATGTTCGCGGCGACGAGCGGCAACGTCGCCGGTGTGCCGTCCTGCGGGGCGAGATCGACCTGCAGACGGCTGGTGACAGCGGATCTGCGCGGCACCAGGAAGACGTCGGAGTAGGTCAGATCGACGGTCGGCTGCTCTCCAGAGAACTTCATGCCTCCACGGTACTCAGATCGCGACGCGGTGGGCGCACAGCTTCGACGATTCCCCGAGCGAAACACGTTAGGCTTGTTGGTCGAGAGTGTGCGGGCCCGAACGCATCCTGCGTCGACGTCCGCACCAGAGAGCTTCAGCGATGAAAGAGGGCGATCGAGCGTGTCGAACCAGGTGACCGGCGTCAACGGCGACGGGGGGTTCGGAGCCAATTCCTGGCTCGTTGAAGAGCTCTACGAGCAGTTCAAGGTGAACCGCGACTCCGTCGACAAGGAGTGGTGGCCCATCCTGGAGAAATACCACTCCGAGACGGCGACCGCGGCTCCCGCAGCAGCGTCCGACACACCGGCCCCGACGGCTCATCCCGTCACGGCGCCGATCCCCGTGATCGGCTCGCAGCCCGTCGCCCGCACGACGGCCAAGCCCGCCGCCGCAGCACCGATCCCGGCGCAGGCTCCGAAGCCCGCAGCGAAGTCCGAGTCGGCGGAGGCTCCGGCTCCCGTCGAAGAAGACAAGGTCACGCCCCTTCGCGGTCTGCCCAAGACACTCGCGGCGAACATGGACGAGTCGCTCACCGTCCCGACCGCCACCAGTGTGCGCACGGTGCCGGCGAAGCTGATGATCGACAACCGCATCGTCATCAACAACCACATGGCGCGCACCCGCGGCGGCAAGATCAGCTTCACCCACCTCATCGGCTGGGCGCTCATCCGCACGCTGGACGAGTTCCGCAGCCAGAACGTGTTCTACGCAGAGGTCGACGGCAAGCCCTCCGTGGTGGCGCCGGCGCATGTCAACCTCGGCATCGCGATCGACCTGCCCAAGCCCGACGGCACGCGCGCCCTCATGGTGCCCAGCATCAAGCGCGCCGACACGTTGACGTTCACCGAGTACCTCTCCGCTTACGAGGACCTGGTCACGCGCGCACGCGGCAACAAGCTGACCGCGGGCGACTTCCAGGGCACCACGGTGTCGCTCACCAACCCGGGCGGCATCGGCACCGTGCATTCGGTGCCGCGTCTGATGAAGGGCCAGGGCTGCATCATCGGCGCCGGCGCCCTCGAGTACCCGGCCGAGTTCCAGGGTGCGAGCGAGAAGACGCTCAACGAGCTGGCGATCGGCAAGACCATCACGCTCACCAGCACCTACGACCACCGCGTCATCCAGGGAGCGGGCTCCGGCGAGTTCCTCAAGAAGGTGCACGAGCTGCTCATCGGTCAGCGCGGCTTCTACGACGACATCTTCGCCGCTCTGCGCATCCCGTACGCCCCCATCCGCTGGAACCCCGACATCGCCGTCGACCTCGCCGAGCGCGTCGACAAGCAGTCGCGGGTGCAGGAGCTGATCAACTCCTTCCGCGTGCGTGGTCATCTGATGGCCGACATCGACCCGCTCGAGTACGTGCAGCGCTCGCACCCCGACCTCGAGATCGAGAGCCACGGTCTGACCTTCTGGGACCTCGACCGCGAATTCGTCACGGGCGGCTTCGGAGGACGACGCATCGCGAAGCTCCGCGACATCCTCGGCGTGCTCCGCGACTCCTACTGCCGCACGCTCGGCATCGAGTACATGCACATCCAGGACCCGGAGCAGCGCCGCTGGTTCCAGGAGAAGGTCGAGGTCAAGTACCAGAAGCCCGGCCACGACGAGCAGCTGCGGGTCCTCCGCAAGCTCAACGAGGCCGAGGCCTTCGAGACCTTCCTGCAGACCAAGTTCGTCGGCCAGAAGCGCTTCTCGCTCGAGGGCGGCGAGTCGCTGATCCCGCTGCTCGACGAGATCCTGCAGGGCGCGGCCACCGCCGGGCTCGAGGGCGCCGCGATCGGCATGGCCCACCGCGGCCGCCTGAACGTGCTCACCAACATCGCAGGCAAGACGTACGGCCAGGTGTTCCGCGAGTTCGAGGGCACGCAGACACCGGGCAACCAGCGCGGCTCCGGAGACGTGAAGTACCACCTCGGCACCGAGGGCACCTTCGTCGCCGACGACAAGTCCGAGCTTCCCGTCTACCTCGCCGCCAACCCCTCGCACCTCGAGACGGTCGACGGCGTGCTGGAGGGTATCGTCCGCGCCAAGCAGGACCGCAAGCCGATCGGCACGTTCGCCTGGCTGCCGATCCTCGTGCACGGCGACGCGGCCTTCGCAGGCCAGGGCGTCGTGGTCGAGACGCTGCAGATGTCGCAGCTGCGCGGCTACCGCACCGGCGGCACGATCCACGTGGTCGTGAACAACCAGGTCGGTTTCACCACGACGCCGAACGACGGTCGCACCTCGATCTACTCGACCGACGTCGCCAAGACGATCCAGGCGCCGGTGTTCCACGTGAACGGCGACGACCCCGAAGCGGTCATCCACGTCGCTCAGCTCGCTTTCGAGTACCGCGAGCGCTTCCACCGCGATGTCGTGATCGACCTGGTCTGCTACCGCCGACGCGGCCACAACGAGGGAGACGACCCCTCGATGACGCAGCCGCTGATGACCGATCTCATCCAGGCGAAGCGGTCCGTCCGCCGCCTGTACACCGAGTCGCTCGTCGGTCGTGGTGACATCACCGAGCAGGAGTACGACGAGGCCAAGGCCGACTTCCAGAACCGCCTGGAGATCGCCTTCGCTGAGACGCACGCCGCCGAGACCGGCGCTCTGCCGATCTCCCCGGAGCTGCCGCCTGTCGACGACCAGGTCGGCGCTCCGGAGATCACCGGTGTGCCGAACGAGGTCATCCAGATGATCGGCGACGCCTTCGTGAACAAGCCCGAGGGCTTCACGGTGCACCCCAAGATCCAGCAGCTGCTGGAGAAGCGCCTCGACATGAGCCGCAACGGCGGCATCGACTGGGGCTTCGGCGAGCTGCTCGCGTTCGGCTCTCTCCTCGTGGAAGGCACCCCGGTGCGTCTCGCCGGTCAGGATGCTCGTCGCGGGACGTTCGTGCAGCGCCACGCGACTCTGCACGACCGCGCGAACGGCCAGGAGTGGCTCCCGCTGTCGAACCTGTCCGACGCACAGGGCCGCTTCTTCGTCTACGACTCGCTGCTCAGCGAATACGCCGCTCTCGGCTTCGAGTACGGCTACTCGGTCGAGGCTCCTGAGGCCCTCGTGCTCTGGGAAGCGCAGTTCGGCGACTTCGTCAACGGCGCCCAGTCGGTCATCGACGAGTACATCTCCGCGGCCGAGCAGAAGTGGGGACAGCAGTCCAGCGTCACCCTGCTGCTCCCCCACGGCTACGAGGGCCAGGGACCGGACCACTCGTCGGCGCGCATCGAGCGCTTCCTGCAGCTGTGCGCGCAGGACAACATGATCGTGTCGCGCCCGTCGACGCCCGCGTCGTATTTCCACCTGCTGCGCCGCCAGGCGTACGCCCGTCCGCGCAAACCGCTGATCGTCTTCACCCCGAAGGCGATGCTGCGTCTGCGCGGCGCGACGAGCCCGGTCGAAGCGTTCACCCAGGGTCGGTTCGAGCCGGTCATCGACGACGACCGCGGTCTCGATCGCACGGCCGTCAAGCGCGTGCTCGTGCACTCGGGCAAGGTGCACTGGGATCTGCGGGCCGAGCTCGAGAAGAACCCGAATCCCGAGGTCGCCCTCGTCCGGCTCGAGCAGCTGTACCCGACGCCGATCGATGAGCTCAAGGCGATCACCGACTCCTACCCGAACGCCGAGCTGGTCTGGGTGCAGGAAGAGCCGGAGAACCAGGGCGCCTGGCCGTTCCTCGCGCTCGCCTTCGCCGACGTTCCCGGCGACCGATCGTTCCGCCCGGTCTCGCGCACGGCTTCGGCATCGCCGGCGACGGGATCCTCGAAGGTCCACGCCGCCGAGCAGGCAGCACTGATCCGCGCGGCCGTCACCCTCGGCTGATCTTCAGACGAGAGAGGGCGCTGCGACTCCGGTCGCAGCGCCCTCTCTCGTCTGTGCGGTGCGGATCAGTACCAGATGTCGAGAGACGGAGCGGGGAAAGAGATGAGCGCCCGGTCGAACGCCTCGACGGCCGCAGGGCTGGCCGTGATGCGTCCGGCACCGTGCAGTGTCGTGGCGCGGACTCCACCGGCATAGAGCGCCGAGAGCATCGAGACGTCGAGCGTGATGTCGGCCTCGGCGCCCTCGTCTGCGGCGTCGACTGTCGCGATGCCGTCGTCGTCCACGCGCAGGCGCCAGTCACCGTTCGTGAAGCCCAGCGAGTCCTCGACCCGGAGGACCGTGTCGATCGGGGCCGAGTACCGACGTGCCGTCAGCGCCGTCGGGAGGTCGAGGATGCGCAGCCACCCGTGGTCGTGCACCTCTTGCTTCACCCCGCGGGTGTCGTGCACCAACCACGGCAGGGGGTCATCGATCGGGCGGAGGTCGGCGACCACCTCATCGACGAGGTCGTGCTGCAGGGCGAAGCGCCAGAGCGCGGCGCGCGCGTCAGCCGTCTCCGCGACGAGCAGACGCACGTCCATCCGGAAGCGGAAGGTGCCGGTCGCCTCACCCACGGTGTAGGCCATCACCCCGCGCAGCGCACCGTCCTCGTCGCGGTAGCGCACACCGCGGGCCTGGTCGCGATCCGGGGTGGGCGCGACTCCTGCGTACCCCTCCCATCGGCCTTCCCAGCCGGGGATCTGTCCCGATGCTCTGCCTCGGGCGCGCTCGTGCACCGCACCGAGGTCGGCGGCGAGCGTCTCGCGATCGATGTACTCGAGAGTGCCGGTCGGAGTCGGTCCGCTCCAGCCCGCACGTCGTGTGTCGACCGTGTGGCGCGCGACCGGAATCGCTGCTCCGAAGCCGTAGCGGCCGTAGATCGTCGCCTCGGAGACCGTGAGCCCGGCGATGGCCACTCCGGCGGATGCCGCAGCCCGCAGCTCCCCTTCGAGAAGCGCCCTGGCGATCCCACGGCGCCGGTGGGTCGCCGCGACCGTGACAACGCTGATCGCCCACATCCCGATCTCGGCGCCGCCGGGGACGGTGAGGGGTGTGATCCAGCCGTCTATGGTCGCCACGGGCAGCGCAGCGGCCGGGGCGTTCTTCTCGTACACCCCGACGTTCCGCCGCTCCGCGAAGGTCTTTCGCACCTGGGCGAGCATGTCGCTCGTCGGCTCGGGGCCGAGGAATCCGCGGTCGACGGCACGCTCGAAACCCGAGGCGCTCGCGTCATCGCTCAGATCGACGACGCGGTAGTCGAGGCCGGCTCCGGCCAGTCTTTCCGTCGAGGTGGTGTCAGCGGGTACGTCGCGCGCATCGATGGAGGTCATCCGTCCACACTACCGACGGCCTCCGGCGTGCGGTCAGTGCTGCGAGGCCTGAACGGCGCGCAGACGCTCGAAGACCTGGTCGCGCAGCTGCTCGGGAGCGGTCTCCTTGCAGGCGCGGGCGATCACCTCGGTGAGGGTCGTGGCGACGAGAGCCTCATCCCGACATGACGGGCAGTTCTCGAGGTGCTCGCGGATCTCGGTGTGCTCGGTCTTGCACACCTCGTTGCGGAGGTACTCCTCCAGATCCTGACGGGCTTTGTCGCAGCCGCAGTCGCTCATTTCTTGCTCCTCGTCTCAGCCGCGGCGATGCCCCGCTCAGCGGCGTAATCTGCCAACAGCTCCCGCAGCATCCGCCTGCCACGGTGCAGGCGGCTCATCACGGTGCCGATGGGGGTCTTCATGATGTCGGCGATCTCCTGATACGCGAAACCTTCGACATCTGCGAGATAGACCGCGAGGCGGAAGTCCTCCGGCACGGCCTGCAGCGCATCCTTGACCACCGAGGCCGGCATCCGGTCGATGGCCTCCGCCTCGGCCGAACGGCTGTGCGACGCCGTGGTGGACTCGGCTCCGCCCAGCTGCCAGTCCTCGAGCTCGTCGATCGTGCCCTGGAAAGGCTCGCGCTGGCGCTTGCGGTAGATGTTGATGTACGTGTTGGTGAGGATCCGATAGAGCCACGCCTTGAGGTTCGTGCCCTGCGAGAACGTCGCCCAGGACCCGTAGGCCTTCACGAAGGTCTCCTGCACGAGATCGGCGGCATCCGCCGGGTTGCGCGTCATGCGCATCGCGGCGGCGTAGAGCTGATCCATGAAGGGGATCGCCTGCTCCTCGAACTCGCGCCGAGGGTCGCCGACGGTGTCTGCGGTTACGGTGTCATCCATCACCGGCCAGTCTAGGCCGCTGATGTCGATCACCTCGCGCTCCAACGTCGCCGGCATACTCTCTCCTTCGGGTCGGGAGGCCTGTCTTTCGCGACGAAGCTCCCTGCGTTTACTAAGGTGAGAACCGATGAGCGCCAACAGGTATTCCCCCTCCCGTGTGCAGGGCGCCTATCCCGCGCCCACGACCGACGTGCCCGTGCACGCCGAACTCACGATCCCCGGTTCCAAATCGCTGACCAACCGCGAGCTGATGATCGCCGCGATCGCCGATGGACCGGGCCGGTTGATCGCCCCCTTGCACTCCGACGACTCCGCACGCATGGTCGATGCGCTGCGCGCCCTCGGCGTCGGCATCGAAGAGGTCGACGCCGGGAACGAGTTCGGGCCCGACCTCGTCGTCACCCCCGCGAAGCTCAGCGGCGGCACCACGATCGACTGCGGTCAGGCCGGCACCGTCATGCGCTTCATCGCCCCGCTGGCGGGCCTCGCGGCGCACGACGTGCACCTCACGGCGCACGAGACGGCGCTGCATCGTCCGATGGGCGCGCTGATCAGCGCGCTGCGCGACCTCGGCGTCGACATCGACGACGAAGGCACGTGGGCTCTCCCCTTCACGATCCGCGGCCACGGGCGAATCCGCGGCGGACGCGTCGAGATCGACGCCTCCGCGTCGAGCCAGTTCGTCTCCGGTCTCCTGCTCGCCGCCCCCCGCTTCGACGTCGGCCTGCACCTCGTCCACACCGGCGAGCACCTGCCGAGCCTTCCGCACATCGACATGACGATCGAGGCTCTGAGCCGCCGCGGCATCCGCATCGAACGTCCCGCCGTCGGCGAATGGCTGGTCGAGGCGGGCGTTCCGCGGGCCAAGGAGATCGCGATCGAACCCGATCTCTCCAACGCCGCGCCGTTCCTCGCCGCCGCGCTGGTCACCGGCGGATCGGTGTCGATCACCGGCTGGCCCGCACATTCCACTCAGCCCGGCGCCCTGCTGCCCGAGATCCTGCAGGCCACGGGGGCGCACGTCGGCCGTCACGGCGGCACGCTCACCGTGCGCGCCGGTTCCGGCATCCGGGGCCTCGACCTCGACCTGTCCGCGGCGAGCGAGCTCACCCCGACGCTGGTCGGCCTCGCCGCCTTCGCGGAGTCTCCGACCACGATCCGCGGCATCGGACACATCCGCATGCATGAGACCGACCGGATCGCGGCGCTGATCGGCAACCTCCGCGCGCTCGGCGGCGAGGCCGAGGAGCTCTCCGACGGACTGCGCATCATCCCCCGGCCTCTGCACGGCGGAAGCTGGGCCGCACACCACGATCACCGGATGGCCACCACCGGAGCGCTCATCGGCCTGCGCGTCCCCGGCGTCGAGATCGACGACATCGGCACCACCGCGAAGACCCTCCCGGAGTTCACGATGCTCTGGGAGAGGATGCTGCGGGGCTGAGGGTGAGCTGGCTGGACGACGCCGACGACCTCGAAGACGACTTCGAGGACTTCGACGAGAGCAGCATCCGCACCCGTCCCAACCCGAAGGCGAATCGCCCCCGCACCAAACGGCGACCCGCGCACGAGGACGCGCAGGTGGGACGAGTGCTCGGCGTCGACCGCGGACGATACTCGGTCCTCCTCGGTGAGGGCACCGCCGAGGAGCGCATGATCACCACGACGCGCGCGCGCGAGCTGCGACGCATGCCCATCGTCACGGGCGATCAGGCACGAGTGGTGGGCGACACCTCGGGAGACGAGGGCACGCTCGCGCGCATCATCGGCATCGTCGATCGCACCTCTCTGCTGCGCCGCAGCGCCGACGACACCGATCAGGTCGAACGGGTGATCGTGGCGAACGCCGATCAGATGCTCGTCGTCGTCGCGGCCGCCGACCCGGAGCCCCGCGCGCGCCTCGTCGACCGTTACCTCGTCGCGGCACTGGATGCCGGCATCCGCCCGCTGCTCGTCGTCACCAAGACCGACATCGCCGATCCAACCGAGTTCCTGACGCACTTCGACGGCCTCGACCTGCGTGTGTTCACCAGTGCGCAGGACGAGATGCCCCTCGAGGAGATCGGCGACGCGCTGGTCGGACACTCCACGGTCTTCGTCGGACACTCCGGGGTGGGCAAGTCAACGCTCGTCAACGCCCTCGTGCCGTCGGCCTTGCGCGCCACCGGGCACGTGAACCAGGTCACCGGACGCGGTCGGCACACCTCGTCATCGACCGTGTCGCTGCGCTACGAGGGTGCGGACGGCACCGGCTGGGTGATCGACACCCCCGGCGTGCGCTCCTTCGGACTCGGACACGTCGATCCGGCGAACATCCTGGCCGCGTTCACCGAACTCGCCGCGATCGCCCAAGACTGTCCCCGGGGCTGCACCCATCTCGCCGATGCACCCGACTGCGCTCTGATCGAGGCCGCCGAGCGCGGAGAGCTGGGCGAGACCGGGCGTGCCCGACTCGATTCCCTGCAGCGTCTGCTGCAGACGTTCGCGGACAAGGCGGATCAGGCCCCCGGCCGTTAGGCTGGAGACGTGACCCAGCGCCTCGAACCAGGAACCGCAGCCCCCGACTTCTCCCTCCTCGACCAGGACGGGAACATCGTCCGTCTCGAGGATCTGCGCGGCCAGAAGACCGTGCTGTACTTCTACCCGGCGGCGATGACTCCCGGCTGCACCACCCAGGCGTGCGACTTCCGCGACAGCATCTCGTCCCTCCAGGGCGCCGGCTACCGCGTCATCGGGGTCTCACGCGACGAGCCCGCCACGCTGGCGAAGTTCCGCGAGCGCGATGGGCTGACCTTCCCGCTCCTCAGCGACCCTGACCACGCCGTCCACTCCGCCTACGGTGCGTGGGGCGAGAAGATGAACTACGGCAAGCTCGTCGAGGGGGTCATCCGCTCGACGTTCGTGCTCGACGAAGACGGCAAGATCGCTCTCGCGCAATACAACGTGAAGGCCACGGGTCACGTGGCACGGCTGCGCAAGCAGCTCGGCATCGACGCCTGACCCGCAGCTGTCCCCGAGGTCGCAGACCTCCCCGACGTCTGCAGCTCTCGGAGGTCACTCCGTCGCGCGCTGCGGACCTTCTCGACGTGCGCTCGAGATCAACAGCGCGAACCCGAGCAGTCCGGGAAGCCCGACCCCGAGGGTGAACGGCCAAGAGATCGGCTGCAGCGTGAGAGAGGCGAGCGCGAGGGCTACGGCGAGTACCTGAAAGACCACTCCGCCTGATCGAGCCCACGACTTCCCGACCCGCGTGCCCACCGCGAAAGCCACGAGGGCTGCGGCGCCGATCAGCGTGAGCACGATGAGCGCCAGGGCCGTCGGCAGCGATGCCGCATCGCCCGCCCCGAGACCGGTGAGTTCGACCACGGCGAAGACCAGGAGCGCCACTGCTTCGAGGGCGAGGATCGCCGCTGCCGCCAAGGCGATTCCGGGTGCGCGCACGGTGTCTCCCAAGGATCGAAAGAAGAGAAAACCCTTGATTTCATGGTTTTCATGTAACAGAATAGAGAAAGTCATGTGCTCCCACAGCGGCGTGGGGCGAGCATTCACGCTCGCATCACAATTCGCGGGCATTCCGTCCGCATCTCAACAGGGTAGCGGAACCCGAACTTCTACCCGAATCCGAGAGGTCGCATCGCGACATCTCTTGAAATCCACACCGAGGAGCCCCCATGGACTGGCGCGATAAGGCCGCCTGCCTGACTGTCGACCCCGAGCTTTTCTTCCCCGTGGGGAACACTGGCCCTGCCGTCGATCAGATCGAGAAGGCGAAGACGGTGTGCGCCACCTGCACCGTCACCGAGATCTGCCTGCAGTACGCCCTGGAGACCAGCCAGGACTCGGGCGTCTGGGGCGGGCTCTCCGAAGACGAGCGCCGCGCTCTCAAGCGTCGCGCCGCTCGCGCACGCCGCGCCTCCTGAACATCCGAAAGCGGCCTGAGATCGACTCTCAGGCCGCTTTCGTCTGTTCGGATGCGGCAGCTCTCACCTCTCGAGCCAGCGCAGGGGGATGTCGATGACCACTTCGGTGCCCTCGCCATCGCTCCCGTGCCACTCGATCGTTCCACCGAGCTCACCCTGGATGAGCGTGCGGATGATCTGAGTGCCGAGCCCCTGGCCGATGCGCCCTTCCGGCAGACCGAGACCGGTGTCCCGCACCGTCACGCGCAGATTGTCCTCGGTGCGCTTGGCGTCGATCGTGACGAAGCCCTCTTGACCTGCGAGACCGTGCTCGACCGCATTCGTCACGACCTCCGTCAGAGCGAGCGCGAGAGGTGTCGCGTACTCGCTCGGAAGAACTCCGAACCGTCCGGTGGACTGCGTCCGCGCGCGCGTGTTCGGAGCCGAGGCGACCTCGGCCACGAGCTTGAGCACGCGGTGGAAGACCTCGTCGAAGTCGACCTTCTGCGTCAGCCCCTGGGCGAGCGTGTCGTGCACCACGGCGATCGCATCCACGCGGCGCATGGCCTGTGTGAGGGCGTCGCGCGCCTCGTCTGAGTGGGTGCGTCGCGCCTGGATGCGCAGAAGCGAGGCGACCGTCTGCAGGTTGTTCTTCACCCGGTGGTGGATCTCGCGGATCGTCGCGTCCTTGGTGATGAGCTCCTGCTCCTGGTGGCGCAGTTCTGAGACGTCACGGCACAGCACGATCGCCCCGATGCGGGTGCCGTGGTCCTTCAGCGGGATGGCACGCAAGGACACCGTCACACCGCGGGCCTCGATGTCGGTGCGCCAGGGAGCGCGCCCGGTGACCACCACGGGCAGCGACTCGTCGACCTGCCGGGACGGCGGGACGAGACGAGTGGTCACCTCGGCGAGAGACTCCCCCTCGAGCTCGTCGTCGAATCCCATCCGGTTGAAGGCGGAGAGCGCGTTCGGGCTGGCGAAGGTGGTGATCCCGTCGACATCGATGCGAATGAGACCATCGGAGGCACGAGGCGCTCCCCGACGCGGTGACGTCGGAGCTGTGAGGTCGGGGAAGCTCCCGTCGGCGATCATGCGGAACAGGTCGTTCGCGCACTCGTCGAAGGTGATCTGCTGGCGAGACGGCGTGCGCACCTCGCCGAGGTTCGTGTGCCGGGTCACCACTCCGATCACGGTCGAGTGGGCGTCGGCACCGCGACCGACGCTCAGGATCGGCACGGCCCGCACGCGCGTCGGCGTCTCCTCGAACCAGTCGGGCGAGGAGGAGTCGACGATCTCGGCCGATTCGAAGGCTCCCTGGACCTGGGTGCGCCACTGGGGCCGCACCCGCTCTCCGACGATGTCGCGATAGAAGAGCGTCGCCGCGCCGCTGGGTCGCGCGTGCGCGACCGCGATGAACGAACCGTCGTCGGTCTGGATCCAGATCACGATGTCGGCGGAGGCGAGGTCCGCGAGGAGCTGTCCGTCCCCGGCGAGACGGTGGAGCCATTCGACATCGCTGTCGTTCAGGCGCCCCTGGGCATGGGCGAGATCACTGAGGGTTGACACCTGACCAGCCTACGGTCAGATGCCTCAGAGAATGGCCAGCGACGTCGCCCGCCAGCGACGATCGATCCCTTCCAGGCGCACGGCGACGGCGCGGGTGCGCCCAGGACCGGCCACCACGACGACGGCTTCGATCACGCCGTCGAGCGGGTCCGTGACCCTCAGCGCCCTGATCTCGAACGTGGGTCGGGCGGGAGCGACCCCGCGCGCGCTGCGTGCCCTGGAGGAGAGGTTCGCGCGCGTGACCAGACTTCGGAATGCGTCCTCGCTGAACCACCTGGCGAGCTGATCGACCTCCCTGACACCGGCCAGCACCTCGAGGACGCCGTGCGTGAGGCTGCGCAGAAGCGGCACGGGGTCGGGAAGCTCGCTGGTCGATGTCGGCTGGGGTGCGAAGTACTCGTGCGGCGTCATGTCGAACTCTCGGTCGGGGAGGTCTGCGAGTGAGCAGTACAGCACCGTGCCGCCAGCGCCGGAGTGGGGTGAGGCGAAGAATGTGGATAACTCGTACGCGCCCGAGCGGGGTCGCCTACGCTCTGTCGGATGCACTGGGACCGACTGTTCGAAGACCTCGAAGGCCAGCTGACCGCGGAGTGGGAGGCGGAACGAGCGGTGCTGGACGCCGAGTCCGAACGGCTGCGCATCGCACGGTTGGACCTGCGCGCGCGGCTGCGGACGCTGTGCAGCGCAGGAGCGGACGTCACGATCGGTCTCGTGAACGGGCGTCGGATTCCGGTCTCGTTGCAGACGCTCGGAGCGGACTGGGTCGCCGTCTCCGCGCGCGGCACCGGCGAGGAACGCAGCGCACCCGCCGGCTTCTTCCTCCCCCTCGCGGCCGTCACCGGCATCACGACGGATCACGGCATGATCCTGGCGAGCCTCGACGAAACACCCACCGCAGACTCCCCGCTCCGAGAGCGGATGACCCTCGGATTCGTGCTGCGTGACCTCGCACGCCGTCGTGTGCCCGTGCACATCAGCACCCATGTGGGCGACGACGTCCACGGCACGATCGATCGAGCGGCGTCCGATCACCTCGATCTCGCCGTGCATGATCCGGGCGAAGCGCGCCTCGCCCGAGCGGTGCACGGGTTCCGCATCATCCCGTTCGCATCACTCGTGGCCGTGCGTACTCCGGTCGATCAGGTGCCGTGAGCCGAAGAGGTGCCCCAGACCTCGGGGAAGCTCGCGGTCTGGGACTGGCGCCACAGCGCCATCCGCCGAGAGTTCTCCGATTCTTCGGCCAGGTACCCGTCGAGGCTGGACTCCTCCACTCGCCAACGAGGCGGTGATCCCAGCTGCGCTCCCCGCAGTCTTCCCTCCTGCACCAGGGCGACGACCTCGTCGACCCCGATGCTCAGCAGCTCCGCCACCTGCGAGGGGGCGAGGTAACGCGGTGCGCGAACGGGGAATGCAGGCATCCCCTCATTCTCGCCCACAGGTTCGCCGGATTCGGGTCCGCTCGTCCCTTGTGGATAACTCCCGGAGCCCCGACGCCGTTTCTGTGACGATATCGCCATGGCTTCCTTCTCTGTTCCTCGGCGCGCGTTCTGGGGCGACGTCCGCTTCCTCGTGGGCATCGCGCTGGTGGCTCTCTCGATCGCCGGTGTCTGGCTCATCGTGTCGGCGTTCGACGATGCCGTTCCGACGCTCCAGGCCACCCGGACCATCACGCAGGGTGAGGTGCTGACGTCCGACGACTTCCAGGTCGTCGGCGTCGGTCTGGGGTCGCTGGCCGACGACTACCTCGGCCCGGACGACGTCCCCACCGGCAGCATCGCGTCCCGCACTCTCGAGAGCGGAGAACTCGTTCCGTCCTCGGCTGTGACCGATGCCGACCGCAGCCGCTCCACCACGATCGTCATCCAGAGCAGCACCGGTACCCCGGAAGGAGTGGAGGCGGGCACGGTCGTGGAGGTCTGGCAGGCGCCGCCCCTCGACGAAGGACGCTCCTACGATGTCCCCCGCATCCTGGTCGCCGACGTGATCGTGCACGACGTGCTCGATGCGGAAGGCGTGCTCGCCGACACCGGAACCCAGCTCGAGATCGTGATCGATCGGGCCGATGTGGCCGACGTGCTCGCCGCCATCACGGGTGGGGCCGCCCTTTCCGTGGTGCCGGTCGGGGCCGGGTCGTGACCGGCGTCGTGGTGGCGATCCCTCAGCCACGGGCGGGTGAACTGGCGGCGGAGCTGGCGCTCGAAGGCATCGATGTCCTCGCGATCCTCTCCCCCACCGCCGTCATCGAGGTGCCGCCGGGCGCGGAGGCGATCATCGTCCCCGCCACCAGAGCGGTGCTGAGCGCCGACCTGATCTCCGCATGCGACCGTGCCGGGGTGCGCATCCTGGCGCTCGGCGGCGCAGACAGCCGCCTGCTGGGGCGTCTCGGGCTGTCGGAGGCCCTCCGCCCGGAAGCGGCAGGATGGGAGATCGCTGCCGCGCTGGCATCCGAGACAGACACCGTGCCACGCCCGCAGTCCGTCCTTCCGCATCGCGTGATCGCGGTCTGGGGACCGCACGGCGCTCCGGGGCGGTCGACCCTCGCCATCCAACTGGCCGTGGAACTCGCCCGCCGCGGACGCAGGACCGCGCTGGTCGACACCGACACGGTCGCGCCCGCGCTCGCCCTGCTTCTCGGTCTCAGCGACGACGCGCCCGGTGTCGCCGCAGCGTGCCGGCGGGCGGAACGCGGTGCGCTCGACTCCGCCGAGCTGACAAGACTCGCCACGACGGTGGCCACGGGCGGCGGTGATATCGAGGTGCTGCCCGGTATCAATCGTCCCAGCCGCTGGCCCGAGCTGTCATCGACCCGCCTGCGGGCCACGCTCGTCGCCTGTCGCGAGTGGTCCGAGGAGACGGTCGTCGATGTGGCCGCTACCTTCGACGCCGACGAGGAGGTCACGTACGACCTTGCCGGGCCCCGGCGGCATGCGGCGACCACGGCCTCGTTGAACGAGGCAGACCTGATCATCGCGGTCGCATCGGCCGACCCGCTCGGCATCAGCAGATTCGTACGTGAGCACGCCGAACTGCGGCGTCTCACCGCCCCCACGCCCGTCGTCGTCGTCGTCAATCAGGTGCGACCGGGCCCGCTCGGCATCGATGCGCGTGGTCAGGTGCGACGCACGCTCGAGAGGTTCGCGGGCATCACCGATGTCGTCTTCCTGCCGTTCGACCAGCGCGCAGCGGATGCCGCTCTGCTGCACGCCCGACCCATGACCGATGTCGCGCCCCGTTCGCCGTTCCTCGCAGCCGTGAGACGACTGGCGTCGACGCTCTTCCCGGCGGACGCCGCGTCAGCTACTGCCGATAGCTCGAGAGGAAGTTCCCCAGTCGTTCGACGGCTTCGCTCAGCACTCGGGGCTCGGGGAGCGTGACCAGGCGAAGGTGGTCAGGGGTGGCCCAGTTGAAGCCGGTGCCCTGGACCAGGAGGATGTGCTCCGAGACCAGCAGGTCGTAGACGAGCCGCGCATCGTCCCTGATCTCATGCACGTTCGGGTCGAGCCGTGGGAACGCGTACAACGCCCCCTGAGGCTTCACACACGAGACGCCGGGGATCGACTCGAGACCTTCCCAGGCGATGTCCCGCTGCTCGTGCAGGCGCCCGGTCGGAGCGATGAGCGCCTCGATCGACTGCACGCCGGAGAGCGCCGCCTGCAGGGCGTGCTGGGCCGGGACGTTCGGGCAGAGACGGGTCGACGCGAGCAGCGTGATCCCCTCGATGAACCCCTTGGCATGGTCCTGCGGCCCTGTGATGACCATCCATCCCGAGCGGAATCCCGCCACGCGATACGTCTTGGACAGGCCGTTGAAGGTCAGGCAGAGCAGATCAGGGGCGAGAGTCGCCGTCGGGATGTGCACGGCGCCGTCGAACAGGATGCGGTCGTAGATCTCGTCGGAGAGCAGCAGCAGCTGGTGCTCTCGAGCGATCTGCACCAAACCCTCGAGGATCTGGCGGGAGTACACCACTCCCGTGGGGTTGTTCGGGTTGATGATGACCAGCGCCTTGGTGCGCGGCGTGATCTTCGATCGGATGTCCTCGAGGTCGGGCTGCCACTGGTCATCCTCATCGCAGAGGTAGTGGACGGGAGTGCCGCCGGCGAGGCTGGTCATCGCCGTCCAGAGCGGGTAGTCCGGCGCCGGGATGAGGACCTCGTCGCCCTCGTCGAGCAGCGCCTGCATCGTCATCGTGATGAGCTCGGAGACACCGTTTCCGAGGTACACGTCGTCGGGGTCGAACCGCGGGAAGCCCTCGATCTCCTCGTACCGGCTCACCACGGCACGTCGAGCCGAGACGATGCCCTTGCTGTCGCTGTATCCGTGGGCCGTCGGCAGCGCGGCGAGCATGTCGCGCACGATCTGGTGCGGGGCGTCGAAGCCGAAGATCGCCGGGTTGCCGGTGTTCAGCTTGAGGATCTGATGCCCCTCCGCCTCCAAGCGCGCCGCCTCGACGAGGGCGTTTCCGCGAATCTCGTACAGGACGTTCTTGAGCTTCGACGACTGGTCGAAGTTGCGCGTTGGGGTCATCGACCAAGCCTACAGCGACGAGAGGAGGGCCAATCCACGCGGACTGGCCCTCCTCTGTGCGGAGAGACTACTTCTTCTTCTTGCCCTGGGCGCGCCGCTGCTCGCGGTTGCCGGCGGCGGGAGCCTCGGCCTCGGCGCGCTGCCCGAAGGCGCCACGCGGTGCTTCCTCGGCCTCGGCCTGCGGAGCCTGGGCACGAGCCGCCGCCTGACGGACGCGATCCGTCGCCGCCTGCTGGACCTGACCGCGATCGTTGCGGACCTCGACCTCACCCGCATCATTCGCCGCGGAGTACTCGAGGCGCTGCTCACCGCCGTCGGAGGCGAGCCCCTTGGCCTCGACCTCGGCCGTCTCCGAGTCACCGGCGCGACGCACCTCGACCTCGAGGTTGTAGAGGTAGCCGACCGACTCCTCCTTGATCTGGCCCATCATCGACTGGAACATGGCGTAGCCCTCACGCTGGTACTCGATGAGGGGGTCGCGCTGAGCCATCGCACGCAGGCCGATGCCGTCCTTGAGGTAGTCCATCTCGTAGAGGTGGTCGCGCCAGCGACGATCGAGCACCTGCAGCACGACACGACGCTCGAGCTCGCGCGTGGCGGCCTCGCCGAGAGACTCCTCACGCGTCTGGTACGCGATCTTCGCGTCGGAGAGCAGCTCGCGGGTGAGCCCGTCCGCATCGATGCCGCCCTTGCGGTCGGCGGCCTCGGCCACGACCTCGTCGATCGTCACGCCCACCGGGTAGAGCGTCTTGAGCTCGGTCCAGAGGGCATCGAAGTCCCAGCTCTCGTTGTGGCCCTCGCCGGTGTGGTCTCGCACGACGCCGCTGATGGCGTCCTCGATGAAGTGCTGCACACGATCGGCGATGTCATCGCCCTGGAGGATGTGCCGACGATCCGCGTAGATGGCCTCACGCTGGCGGTTCAGGACGTCGTCGTACTTCAGGACGTTCTTGCGCATCTCGGCGTTGCGGGACTCGACCTGCGACTGGGCGCTGCGGATCGCTCGGGAGACGAGCCCCGACTCGATCGGCACATCGTCCGGGAAGTTGGTGCGGGCGAGGATGGCCTCGGCCGCCCCCGACTGGAACAGACGCATCAGATCGTCGGTGAGGCTCAGGTAGAAGCGGCTCTCACCGGGGTCACCCTGACGGCCGGAACGACCGCGAAGCTGGTTGTCAATGCGGCGCGACTCGTGGCGCTCGGTGCCGAGCACGTAGAGACCGCCGGCCGCGATGACCTTCTCGGCCTCCTCCGCGACGACGCTCTTCATCGCCTCGTAGGTCTCGTCCCACGCGATCTCGTACTCCTCGGGCGTCTCCACGGGGTCGAGCCCCTTGCCCTTGAGCTCCTGGACCGCGAGGAACTCGGCGTTTCCGCCGAGCATGATGTCGGTTCCTCGTCCGGCCATGTTCGTGGCGACGGTGACTGCGCCCAGGCGACCGGCGCGCGCGACGATCTCGGCCTCGCGCGCGTGGTTCTTCGCGTTGAGGACCTCGTGCTTGATGCCCTTCTTCGCGAGCAGGCGCGAGAGGTACTCGCTCTTCT
Source organism: Microbacterium sp. Root1433D1 (assembly GCF_001426835.1). Taxonomy (NCBI): domain Bacteria; kingdom Bacillati; phylum Actinomycetota; class Actinomycetes; order Micrococcales; family Microbacteriaceae; genus Microbacterium; species Microbacterium sp. Root1433D1. The sequence goes on from NZ_LMFN01000002.1 coordinate 1,028,891, forward strand.
CGACGCTGACCGTTCCGACCAGAACCGGCTGGCCCTCCGCGTGCCGCTCGGCGATGTCCTCGACGACCTGAGCGAACTTCGCGGTCTCGTTCTTGTAGACGAGGTCGGACTGGTCCTTGCGGATCATCGGCCGGTTGGTCGGGATCGGGATGACGCCGAGCTTGTACGTCGACATGAACTCGGCGGCCTCGGTCTCGGCCGTACCGGTCATGCCGGCGAGCTTGTCGTAGAGACGGAAGTAGTTCTGCAGGGTGACGGTGGCGAGGGTCTGGTTCTCTGCCTTGACCGGCACGCCCTCCTTCGCCTCGATCGCCTGGTGGATGCCCTCGTTGTAGCGGCGACCGACCAGGATGCGACCCGTGTGCTCGTCGACGATCATGACCTCGTCGTTCATCACGACGTAGTCGGTGTCCTTCTTGAACAACGCGAGTGCCTTGATCGAGTTGTTGAGGAACGAGATCAGGGGGGTGTTCGCCGACTCGTAGAGGTTGTCGATGCCGAGGTAGTCCTCGACCTTCTCGATACCGGGCTCGAGCACGCCGACGGTGCGCTTCTTCTCGTCGACCTCGTAGTCCACGCCGACCTCGAGGGTGCGGGCGATCTTGGCGAACTCGGCGAACCAGCGGTTGGCCTCGCCCGACGACGGGCCGGAGATGATGAGCGGGGTGCGGGCCTCGTCGATGAGGATCGAGTCGACCTCGTCGACGATCGCGAAGAAGTGCTCGCGCTGGACGAGGTCCTCCTTGCGCCACGCCATGTTGTCGCGCAGGTAGTCGAAGCCGAACTCGTTGTTCGTGCCGTAGGTGATGTCGGCGGCGTACTGCTCGCGACGCACCGCAGGCGTCTGACCGGAGACGATGATGCCCGTGGTCATGCCGAGAGCACGGAACACACGCCCCATGAGCTCTGCCTGGTAGCTGGCCAGGAAGTCGTTGACCGTGATGACGTGCACGCCCTTGCCGGCGATCGCGTTCAGATACGCGGGCAGCGTCGCGACGAGGGTCTTTCCCTCACCGGTCTTCATCTCGGCGATGTTGCCGAGGTGAAGGGCGGCACCACCCATGATCTGCACGTCGTAGGCACGCATGCCGAGGGTGCGCTTGGCGGCCTCTCGCACCGCGGCGAACGCCTCCGGCATCAGCTGATCGAGGGTCTCACCCTTCTCGAAGCGGGCGCGCAGCTCGACGGTCTCGTTGCGCAGCTCGTCGTCGGTGAGCTTGGAGATGTCCTCTTCCAGCGCTCCCACTGCCTTGACGACCTGATTCAGGCGGCGGATGACCCGCCCCTCGCCCGCACGCAGCAGCTTCTCAAGAGGATTGGCCACGGATGTCATCTCCCTGTCAGTGGGTAAATCGCCGGCCATCGGTGAACCCGACGCCAGGCATACTTCGCCATGTTACCGGGCCGTGACCTGCACGTCGCCTGCATGGTGGTCCCGCGCGTCGGTCCGGGGGTGCGACCGATAACCATATACTCGGTATCGCATTCCCACGCACGGTAACGGAGATGAACGATGTCAGTACGCCAGAGCCTGCTCGCCATCCTCGCGCAGGGGCCCTGCTACGGCTACCAGCTCCGACACGAGTTCGATCGCCGCACCGGCTCGATCTGGCCGCTGAACGTCGGACAGATCTACAACACCCTCGAGCGTCTGGAACGCGACGGGCTGGTCTCGCGTGGCGATGCCGACGACCACGGTCACGTGTACTGGCAGATCACGGATGCGGGGCACACGGACGTCGAGAACTGGCTCTCCTCCCCCGTCGTGCGCTCCCAGGGGACCCGCGACGAACTGGCGATCAAACTGGCCGTCGCAGCGACCCTCCCCGGCGTCGACGCCGCAGCCACGATCGACGCGCAGCGATCGGCATCGATGCGCCAGCTGGAAGCGCTCCAGCAGGAGCGACAGGCGCGAGGAGACGGGGACGACCCCGAAGGACTCGCGTGGTCGCTGGTCGCCGACTCCATGATCTTCGCCGCGGAGGCCGAAGTCCGCTGGCTCGATCACGCGGCGCAGCGCCTCAGCGGGCATCCCCGCCATGCGCTGTCGCTCGAGCTCACCGCCGAACGCCCCAAGCGCGGGAGGCCGGCGAAGGCCGGAGCCCCGATCGCCGCGCCCGAGCCCGCCCTGTGACCGGCGTCGCCGACCTCTTCCGCACGCCGCGACGGGCGTGAGATCCCCGTTCGCCCCGAGCGGATGCTCAGCCACCACAGGTCCCGGGGAAACTAGGATCGGTTCATGGCTGGATTTTGGGGCAAACGCAAACGCGAACAGGAAGAACTCGCCGCACAGGACGCCGATCTGGCTCGCCGTGCCGAACAGGCCCTGGTCAGCGCCGACGAGCGGATCCGCACGACCTCGGACGAGCTCTCCTTCGCCGAGGCGGAACTCGGCGAGTCGCTCACCGGTGACCTGCGCAAGGCTCTCGCCGCGGTGCGCACCCACCTGCGCGAGGCGTTCCAGCTCCACCAGTTGAACCACGACGAGATCCCCGACACCGTCGAGGAGCTCCGCACGCGCAACGCCCGCATCCTCCAGCTCTGCGACTGGGCCCAGGACCTGCTCGACGAGAAGACGTCGGTCCTCGCCGAGTCGGTAGCCAAGGTTCGCCGCGCGCCCGAGATCATCGCGCAGGTACGGGCCGAGGCGGCCGCCCTCAGCGCTCGGATCCCGCAGACCAACGAGGCCGTCGCTCGGCTCTCGGCCCGATACTCCGATTCCGCCATGCACCAGATCACGGCCAGCGCGGCGGAGGCCGAGCAGCTCATCAGCTTCGCGACGCACAGCGCCGATGTCTCGGAGCGTCGTCGCGCGGCGAAGCAGAACGAGGAGGCGAACGTCGCCCTGGAGACGGCGACCGAAGCCACCCGACGCGCGTCCGCGTTGCTCGATGCGGTGGAGGACTTCGAGATCGAGGCGCTGCGCGCCGAGTCCACCCTCGCCGAGGTCGTGGCCGACTCCCGTGGGGATCTCATCGCCGCTCGCACCGCGCCGAATGTACCCGCCGTCGCCCAGGCCGTCGCCGAGCTGCAGAGCGCCCTCGCAGCACTCACGCCCTCCGGACAGCCGAACGACCCGTTCGCCGAGCTCTCCCAGCTGCGCGACGCCAACTCGGCGCTCGACGAGGCGATCGCCAAGGCGCGTCATCGCGCGGACAACCCGCTGCCGAGCATCGCGCAGGTGCAGCACGCGATCGATGACGCCGACCGCCAGCTGGGCGTGGCCCGCGGCCTCATCTCCGGACACCGCGGATGGATCGGCGCAGACGCCCGCACCCGCCTCGCCGAGGCCGAGAGGCTTCGCGTGGATCTGTCGGATCTGCTGCCCGCCGAGGACACCCGCGAGGCGGCACTCGTGCAAGCCCGCCGGGTCGCTCACCTCGCATCCGAGGCACTCCAGCTCGCCCAGCGCGACATCGACTCCTCCCGCCCACAGGACCAGGGCTGGGGCGGTGGCGGCGGCTGGGGCGGTGGCGGCGGACGACGCGGCGGTGGCGGCGGAGACCTCGCGTCCGGCATCCTCGGCGGTCTCGTGATCGGCAGTCTGCTCGACGGCATCTTCGACTGATTCCGACGCGTCTCGGCATCCGGACATCACGACGGCCCGATCCCTTCCGGGATCGGGCCGTCGTGTACTGCGGATCAGGAGGCGAGAGCCTCGGACGGCGGAGCCTGAGTGCTCAACGCGATCACACCGTAATCCCAGCCCTTGCGGCGGTAGACGACGCTCGGGTGGTCGGTGCGCACATCCACGAAGAGGAAGAAGTCGTGTCCGACCAGTTCCATCCTGTCGACGGCTTCCTCAACGGTCATCCACTCCGCATCGAAGCTCTTCGTGCGGATGACGACGGGCGAGTATTCTTCCTCTTCGCTCTGCTGCACCGGCATGCTGCCGGTCGCCACCGCGTGGAGGATGTCGGCCGACGCCGGCTGGACGTCGATGCCCTCGAGCGATCCGCTTCCCTTCTCGAAGTGCGCGCCGCGGGGGTGCTGTCGTCCGTCGACTCGCTTCTCCTTGGCGCGACGCAGCTGCTCGGACATCTTGTCGACAGCGAGATCGAGGGCGACGAACTTGTCTCCGTCCGTCGCCTCTGCGCGAACGACCGGTCCCTTCCCGATCAGTGTCAGCTCGACGGTCTCGTCGGGGACACGACCGTTGCGATACACGCGATGGGTGACTTTCACATCCAGTCTCTGCGCGCGAGACGCGAGCATCTGGATCTTGGCGATCTTCTCTTCGACAACGGTTCGGAAGCGATCGGTGATACCCACTCCGACGCCAACGATGCTTGTTTCCATTGCTGCCTCCTTGTCCCGGTCCTCCCGGCCAAGGGCGGACCGTGGTCGCCTTGTGTCCCCCCACCGTAGTCCGCTGATCGGCGGATGTCACGGTCTGGTTCCCCTGTGTCGCCGGTGCATCCCCGATGAGGTTCATCCGAATCCGCTGCGACGCGGCGTGGCGGCGAGCGCGACCGCCGCCACCACACGGAATCCGGCTGATCTCAGGGCTCGCGACGCTTCATCCAGCGTCGCCCCGGTGGTGACGACGTCGTCGACGATCACCGCTTCGGCGCCCTCCCCCCTCCGACGCGCACGCAAGGCTCCGCGTACGTTCGCCTCTCGTGCCCGCACACCGAGATCACGTTGATCGACCGTACGGCTCGCGAGGGAGAGCAGCCGCTGCGGCTCGGACTGCGCTCGACGGATCAGGAGGTCGGGGACGCGATAGCCGCGCCGACGGAACGCGCTTCCGCTCGTCGGCACCGGCACGACCCACGTCGCCGCGCCCACCGAAGGCGCGAGCACCGTCGCCAGGGCCGCGCCGAGCGGACGGGCGAGGAGCGTCTCGCCCTCACCCTTGAGGCGACGGATGCACCGGGCCGCGACACCCTCGAACCGAAGGGCGGCCGTGACCTGCATCCCTCGAGGCGTCACCGCGATCTGCGGGGTCGGTGCGAGCGCCTCTCGGCATCGCGGGCACAGGAGTGTTCCCGGCTCATCACAGCCGGCACACGACGCTGCGAGGAGGAACGCGGCGATCTCCGCGCCGACGCCGAGCAGCTGGGGCTTCGTCCACATGCGAGGAGTATGCGGCCGTGGATCCGCCCGGTTCCGCCACCGCGCTCCGTTCTGCGCACGATCGTGTGACGACCGCCGTCGGTGCAGGGAATGTCACTCGCCGACGCGAGTGGCGAGCACGGAGACGCCGGACGCGACCTCGCGCCATGCCGACCCCGCGTGGGCGAACAGCTCGCCGTTCGCTCCGAGGATCCGCACGCCGGAAGCGGTGCGAGCGCCTGCGATCGAGATCGCATTGCTCGGGGCGGCCTCTGCCGAACCGGGCCCTCCCACCATCTGAGTGAGAAGACGCGGGCTGTTCGGATCGACGAGGACTCCCACACGGTCTGCACCCAGCCAGGACAACCCCGTCGCCGGCTCGAACAACTGGGTCAACTGCTTGACCTCGCCGAGCTCGATCGGGATGCCCGCCGAGTCGCGAACCACGGCTGCGACCACGACCCACATCTGCTTGCCGACGGTCACCACGGCAGCCACCCTGGCGCCGTCCGGTGCGACCCTCAGATGAGAGATCGCCGAGGCGCTCGGCCACGCCGTCGCGACTTGATGCGCCACGGCATCGCTCCCCGACGCCTGCAAGGCCGTGGGCGCTCCCGCGGGGACGGACCAGGTGTACCCGTAGGAGTCGAGCGAGGGTCTGATGAGCCCTGGACGGGAATCGAGCTCGTCGAGGCTTCCCTCGCCGATCAGATAGACGTGCTGGTCACCGAGCTGCGTGGCGGCGCGGGAGTCATCCGCAGCCACATCGATCGAGACGATGGGTTGCGTGATGGCGGTGATCTCCGAGCTGATACCGGTGAGGGGCGAGATCTCATCGCCGACGATCCGCCCGAAGGCGCCGTTCTGCAGCACGAGTGTGCCGACCTCGGCCGACGGCTCCACCACGTCCGCCACGCCGGCACCGAGGTCGCGCCCGTCGACGGTGAACCGCACCTGGGTGACCGCGACGCCGGCGCCGCGGAGGGTCGCCTGAAGCTGGGTGCGCATGCGGGCGAGAGTGGCCGCATCGAGGCCCGAAGCGGGGCGCGTGAGCGCGACATCGGCCACCTGTCCGACGATGGGCACCGCGTCCTGTGCCAGCTGCACGTCGGCGGGGAAGGCGTTCTGCACCGCCGGGTCCAGCCATCCGCTGGGCTCGCCGCCGATGAGGGCCCGCGTGACGGTCGTCGCGGGACTCTGCCGCCGCGGGAACCAGCGCATGTCAGGCACCAGTCTCGACCAGCCGAGGTCGAAGTACTGCAGCGGATACCCTTCGAAGACCTTGGTGAAGCGCGTCTCGTCGATCACGACGCCGTCCGGCGCCTGCGTGATGCGCCATTCGCCGCTCTCCATCCGCTGCAGCGTGAACGCCACGTTGGATGACCCGAGGGCCTCGGAGTAGCCGCCGGAGTCGTCGACGCTCGCGACCAGGTCGAGCGTGACCTGGACCTCAGCGGTGTCTGCACCCTCCACCTCGTCGTCGGGGACCGAGGAGGTGATGGTCCTGGTATCCGTGCCGACGTCGATCGACACCCCTGCCGAGGGACTCCAGCTCCGCTGCAGCGAGGGCGAGAGGAAGTCGCGTGCGGTGTCCCAGTTCTCGGTCGTCGTGATGCCGGCCTCGAGGAAGCCCTCGACGATCTCCTCGGGCCCGGCACCCGTGATGGGGCCGGAGGCGACCGGCAGGATGTCGACGTCCTGCGGGGACTCCCCGAGCTTCAGGCCGACGGCGACATCGCCGCTGGTGGGCAGTCCCGCGCACGCAGGAAGCACAAGCGCAGTGAGTGCCAGCGCGATGGCCAGCATCCTCCGTGTCCCTCGTCGCCGGGTCATGACCGGTCCTCCTCGTCGAACAGACCGGCGGGCGCGTCCGTCAACGAGATCGGCTGCGTCGCGTCGCCGATCTCCGCGAACGGCTCCTGCGGCTCGATGGAGATCGGGCTCGGACCGTCCAGGATCCCGTCGTGCCGGGGGATCGTGAGCACGAAGTTCGTTCCCACACCGAGCTCCGACCAGACCTCGAGCGTGCCGCCGTGCAGACTCGCATCCCCCAGGGCGATGGAGAGCCCGAGTCCCGTGCCGCCGATCGTGCGCTGACGCGAGGGGTCGGCGCGCCAGAAGCGGTCGAAGACCCGCTCCGCGTCGGCGGGCTGCATCCCGAGGCCGAAATCTCGCACCCCCGCCGCCACGGCGTGCTGGTTGCTGTCGACCGTGACGACGACGGGACGCCCCTCGCCGTGCTCGATCGCGTTGCCGATCAGATTGCGCAGCACCCGGCGCACGCGCCGCGGATCCATGTCGACGGGTGAGTAGCCGCCAGGCGCCACGAGCCGCAGCTCGGTGCCATGGCCCTCCGCGAGCGGGCGCATCTGCTCGATGATGTCCTCGGCCAGGTGGGTGAGGCTCGTCGCCTCGAGTTCGAGCTGCACCGATCCCGCGTCGTAGCGGCTGATCTCCAGCAGATCCGACAGCAGCGTCTCGAACCGCTGCACCTGGGCGTGCAGCAGCTCCGCCGTCCGCGCGGTGGTGGGGTCGAACTCCTCGCGCTGGTCGTTGAGCATGTCCGCAGCGAGGCGGATCGTGGTCAGCGGTGTCCGCAACTCGTGCGAGACATCCGACACGAAGCGCTGCTGCACCATCGACAGCTCGCCGAGTTCCTTGATCTGCGACTCGATGCTGTCCGCCATCGCGTTGAAGGAGCGTCCGAGCGTGGCCAACTCGTCCTCTCCGTGCACCTCGAGGCGCACCCCGAGGTCGCCTGCCGCGAGCCGTGCGCTGGTCTCTGCGGCCTGCACGATCGGGGTGGAGACCGCGCGAAGGACGATCCACGAGATCGCGGCGACGATCGCGACCAGACCGATCCCGGCGATCCAGAGCGTGCGCTGCACGAAGACGAGGGTCTGATCGGCGTCGCCCAGGTCGTAGGCGAAGTAGATCGCGAACGCTCCCGCCTCGGGCACCTGGAGCTGCTGGCCCACGATGATGCCGGGGACCTCTCCCCCGTCCGCGACGGGCAGCGCCACGGACTGCCAGGCCTGGCGATCGTCGAACTCCACGACGCGGGCCTGGAGCTCGGGGCTCAGCAGGCTCCGACTCAACCCCGCCTCGAAGCCGTTCAGGCGGACGCCCTTCGCGTTGTCGATCTTGAACCCGGCGAGCTGATCCGTGCTCGATGTGCGCGTGAGATTCGACTGGACGCTGTTCCACAGTTCCGTGAGTGCAGCGGAGTCGTCTCCCACCTCGGCCACATCCAGGATCCCTTGCGCCTGATCGACCGCGCGGCGGGAGTCTTCGAGAGCGACGTCCTTGCGCGAGATGAACAGATCGTTCTGGATGACCAGGGCCATCGTCACGCACGTGATGAAGATCGCCAGGGAGGTGGCGAGCAGAGTTATCGAGAGCGTGCGGAAGCGGAGCGAGCGTCGCCAGAGGATGGCGAGCATCGTCGGCCAGCCTCGCCAGTCGCGCAGGACAGCGACCGTCGTGGTGGTCGCTGTCGTCGCGGCCATCGTGCTCCTAGCCGACGCTCCCGGCGCGGTAGCCCACGCCGCGCACCGTCATGACGATCTTCGGGTTGTCCGGGTCGAGCTCGACCTTCGCGCGCAGACGCTGCACGTGCACGTTCACCAGCCGGGTGTCGGCCTTGTAGTGATAGCCCCAGACCTGCTCGAGCAGCATCTCCCGGGAGAACACCTGCTGAGGCTTCGAGGCGAGCGCGACGAGAAGCTGGAACTCCAGCGGCGTGAGAGCGATCGGGGCGGTGCCGCGACGGACCTCGTGCGCGTCGACGTCGACGGTGAGATCCCCGACCCGGAGCTGCTCGCTCGTGGCCTGCGGCGTGGGCCGGAGCCGCGTGCGGATGCGCGCCACCAGTTCCTTCGGGTTGAAGGGCTTGACCATGTAGTCGTCTGCGCCGACCTCGAGTCCGCGGACCACATCGGCGGTGTCGCTGCGTGCGGTGAGCATGATGATCGGCACGCCGGACTCGGCACGGATGCGAGTGCAGATCTCGATTCCGTCCATACCGGGGAGCATGAGATCGAGCAGCACCAGGTCGGGCCGCTGCGTGCGCCACTCGTCGACGGCGCGCGCACCGTCCGCGCAGAACACCGGCTCGAAGCCTTCGGTGCGGAGCACGATCCCGATCATCTCGGCGAGCGCGGTGTCGTCGTCGACCACGAGAATACGTGAGGTCATAAGAGTTACCTTATGGCACCGAGTCCCGCCGACCCCAGGTCTGCGCGCCACGCATCGGATATGACACGATGGGAGCGCGCGATGGAGAGGGAGTGCCTGTGACCGGCCAGACGTGGACGCCTGCCCCGAAGAAGGGCATCATTCCCCTTCATCCACTGTCGTTCGGGATGCTGCTGGGCAAGGCCTTCGCGGCGCTGCGGCACAACCCCAAGGTGCTCTTCGGCTTCGCCGTCGTGATCCAGCTCGTCGTGGTCGTCGTCACCGCCGTGGTCATGGGCGTCGTCCTCTTCACGACCTTCAGCCGCCTGGAGACGGTCTCGCCTTCCTCTCCGGATTTCGAAGCGGTGATGGCCGGCACCATCGCGGTGAACCTGATCGCCGGACTCGCCGTCGGACTGGCCTCGATCGCCTTCACGGCGATGATGCAGGGCGTCGTCGCCGCGGAGATCGGGTACGCCGCGATCGGGGTGAAGGCGACGCTGCGCATGCTCTGGCGCCGGATGGCCCCCGCGTTCTGGCGACTCGCCGGGTTCGCCTCCCTCTCGGTGGCTGCCGTGTTCGGCATCTTCATCATCGCCGCGGTGATCATCGCCGCCTTCATCGCCGGGGGTCTTGGCGGCAGCGTCGAGATGGTCGGCGTCGTCGTCCTCGTGGTGATCGTCATCGTCCTCGCCTGCATCCCGCTCGCGGTGTGGCTCACCACGAAGCTGCTGCTGGTGCCCTCGATCCTGGTTCTCGAGCGTGCGCGTTTCCGTGACGCCTTCGTGCGATCCTGGCGACTCACCCGCGGGCGCTTCTGGGTCGCGTTCGGGGTGACCTTCCTCATCAGCGCGATCATGGGCATCGCGGCGCAGGTCGTCAGCGTGCCCGTCACACTGCTCGGTTCCCTTCTCGGTTCCGTGGTCGCACCCACGGGCGCCGAGGACCCCAGCGCTGTCATCGCCTTCATCGTGACGCTCATCGCCCCGCAGATCCTGCTCCTGGTCATCCAGGCGATCACGCTCGTGGTGCAGAGCACCGGTTCCGCACTCGTCTACCTCGACTGCCGGATGCGCTACGAGGGGCTGGATCAGACCCTGATCGCGTATGTCGAGCGCCGCGACCTCGGCTGGACCGATGAGCAGCAGGACGACCCCTTCCGCGTCGACCCGACGCGCGCTGTCACCTCGGCGCCGCCGCCCCGCCAGGTGCCGGAGCACGTCATGATGTCGCAAGGGTATGCGTACGCGCAGTACGGCGCACAGCAACCGGTCACGCAACCGGGGGCTGCGCCGTCGTTCGCTCCGCAGTACTCTCCCGCACAGCCGTACGCGGGGACGCCGTACCCGTACGCACCGGGCTCGCCTGCACAGCCTCCTGTGCCGCCTCCTGCGCAGACGCAGAACGGAGCAGCGGCCTCGGCGCCCTCCGTCGCCTTCCCCGCACCGCCGCCTCCTGCGCCTCCCGTGCCTCCCGTCCGGACCAGCGCGTCCCCGACGCCCAGCAGCCCTGCCGCCGGAGACGCTCCCACTGACGGCGGTTGGACAGCGCCAGGGGCCGACGGCGCCGCATGATCCGACGGTTCGACGACCTCTTCGTCCCCGATGGGGACGACGCACGACGCTGGGCGGAGGAAGAGCTCTCGAATCCCCGCTACGCCGACGCGAAACCCACGTGGTTCGATCTCCTCGCCCGTGACATCGGCCGCTTCCTGGCTGACCTCTTCAGCTCGGGCAACGGCGCGAACGTGGGGCCGTCCGCGCTCATCATCGTCACCGTCATCATCGCGGCCGCACTGATCGCCGCTCTCATCATCTGGGGAAGACCGCGCAGCTCCCGCGCGGTCAGGCGCCCGACCGGCGACCTCCTCGGAGCAGCCGACGATCGCAGCGCCGCACAGTTGAGGTCGGACGCCGACCGGGCCGCGCGCGAGCGCGACTGGGATGCAGCGACCATCCTCCGCTACCGGGCCATCGCGCGCAGCCTGCGCGAGCGCGACCTGATCGATCCGGCCCCCGGCGCGACGGCCCAGTCGATCGCCCGCGAGGCGAGCACGGTGTTCGCCGACGAGGCCGGCGCGATGCGTCGAGCGGCCGTCTCGTTCGACGACGTCCGCTACCTCGGGCACTCCGCGACGCCGGAGACGTATCGCGACCTCGTCGACACCGATGACCGGATCCGCGCGCGCCGCCCCGAAGGAGTGCCGGCATGAGTGTGATCGATCACGAGCCCACCGTCTCCCCCACTGCCGCATCGTCCCCGGGTGATCCCTCCACCGCGGAGCACCGCCCGAGTCGGGCGAAGACGATCATCGGGTGGACGATCGTCGCCGCCCTCGTGCTGATCGTCGCGCTGGTCGGTCTTCGTGTCGCCGCGACCGCACCCGGAGCACGAGGAGCGCTCGATCCGGAGGCACGTGATGACGCCGGCGCGCTCGCGCTCGCCGAGATCCTGCGCGACCAGGGGGTCGACATCGAGGTGCACCGCTCTCGATCCCAGGCGCGCGCGGCGATCGACGAGAGCACGACGCTCGTGATGTCCAACCCGTACACGCTCACCGACGAGGCCCTGCAGACGCTCACCGGGCCCGCGGAGCGCGTCGTTTTCCTCTCCACCAGCACACACCTGCTGAACGAGCTCGGCATCGGCGACAACGCCACGGGAACACTGTCGGCAGCGACGGCGGACTGCGACGTCGCCGAGTTCGCCGAGGTGGGGACGATCCGCGCCGACCGCCTGTTCACTCCCGCGGACGGCGTGCAGGCCTGCTTCGGAGGCGCCGACGGTGCGGCCGTGCTCGTGGACCGCCGCGCCCGTCCGCAACGCGTCGTCGTGGAGGGCACGAGGCTCTTCAGCAACGCGACTCTCGCCGAGAACGGCAACGCCGCCCTCGGCCTCGCCCTGCTGGGCCAGACCGACCGCATCGTCTGGTACGTCCCGAGCTTCGCGGACTCCGATATCGAAGCCGAGCCGATCGACACGCTCGGAAGCCTCACACCGACCTGGGTCACTCCTGCGATCCTGCTGCTGATCGCCGCAGGGATAGCCGCTGCCCTCTGGCGCGGCCAGCGGTTCGGCCCCCTCGTCGCCGAGACGCTTCCGGTCACCGTGCGCGCATCCGAGACCATGCACGGACGTGCACGTCTCACGGCGAGAGCTGCGGATGCGGCGCACGCCGCGCAGGCTCTCCGCGAGGGGACGCAGCGCCGGCTCGCCCGACGACTAGGACTCGCCGTCCACGCCGGCGCCGACGAGGTCGCTGATGCGGCCTCTGACCGACTGCGCATCCCGCGCGGCACACTGCAGACCCTGCTGGCCGGGCCGCTCCCCGACGACGACGCCGGCCTGGTCGACCTCGCCAGACGCCTCGACCAGCTCGAGACCGCCGTGGACGACAGCACCCACGCCGACCGATCAGATCCGACCACCCATCCCCGAGAATCAGAGGGAAACACGTGACCGTTGAGAACCATCCCATCGACGACGCCGCGCTGCGTCAGGCCATGCACCGGGTGCGCACCGAGGTCGACAAGGCGGTGGTGGGCCAGGCCGGCACCGTCACCGGACTGCTCGTGTCCCTCCTCGCCAGGGGCCACGTGCTCCTGGAGGGAGTCCCCGGTGTCGCGAAGACCCTGGTCGTCCGCTCGTTCGCCAGGGCACTCGGGCTCGACACCAAGCGCGTCCAGTTCACCCCCGACCTGATGCCCGGCGACGTCACCGGGTCACTCGTGTACGACGCACGCACCGGCGAGTTCGATTTCCGCGCGGGTCCGGTGTTCACGAACATCCTGCTCGCCGACGAGATCAACCGCACGCCGCCGAAGACCCAGGCCGCACTCCTGGAGGCCATGGAGGAGCGCCAGGTGTCGGCGGACGGCGTCAGCCGTCCCCTGCCCGACCCGTTCCTCGTCGCCGCGACGCAGAACCCCATCGAGCACGAAGGCACGTATTCGCTGCCCGAGGCGCAACTGGACCGCTTCCTGATGAAGCTCGTCGTCGGCATGCCGGAGCGAGACGCGGAGGTGTCGGTGCTGCGCCGACACGCCGAGGGCTTCTCCCCTCGCGAGCTCACCGGCGTCGAGGCCGTCGTCACCGCCGACGAGATCAGGGCGGCACAGCAGGCGGCCGCAGCGGTCGAGGTCACCGACGACGTGCTCGGATATGTCGTCGACCTCGCTCGTGCGACCCGCCAGTCGCCGTCCGTCGAGCTGGGAGCCAGCCCACGCGCCTCGACCGGTCTGCTCGCCGCGGCGAAGGCATGGGCCTGGCTGAACGCCTCTTCCGCGGTCACCCCCGACCACGTGCAGACGATGCTGGTTCCGGTGTGGCGTCACCGCCTCCAGCTGCGACCCGATGCTCAGATGGAGGGCGTGTCCGCCGATGCGGTGCTCACCTCCGTGGTGCAGCAGACCAGGGTGCCGATCTAGGTGTTCGTCACCGGCCGCCTCCCCGTCGCCCTCGCCGTGGGCCTCATCCCGCTCGTCATCGCCGGGCTCGCGGGCTACCCGGCGTACGCGGTTCTCGGTGCGTGGATCGGTCTGTGCCTGCTGCTCGTCGCCGCCGACGTCGCCCTCGCCGCGAGTCCTCGCTCGGTCACGGTGAGCCGCAGACTCCCCCGACGCGTGCGCATCGGAGAGCCCGTCCCCGTCAGCGTGGCCGTGCACAACCACGGTACGAAGATGCTGAACGCGGTGATCCGTGACGCCTGGCAGCCGACGGCGGGCGCGCCGACGGAGCGACAGCGACTGCTCCTGCCCCCGGGCGAACGCGGCCGTGTCGCGATTCCGCTGCTTCCGCGCCGCCGCGGTGAGCTGGTCAGCGAGTTCGTGATGATCCGATCTCGCGGCCCTCTCGGCATCGCGGGCCGGCAGGCACGTCATTCGGTTCGTGGTTCGATCCGCGTGCTCCCCGCGTTCTCCTCGCGCAAGCACCTTCCGTCCCGCCTCGCGCGTCTGCGTGAACTGGATGGCAACACCAGCATCCAGGTGCGCGGCCAGGGCACCGAGTTCGATTCGCTGCGCGAGTATGTCCGCGGCGACGACGTGCGCTCGATCGACTGGCGGGCGACCGCCAGGGCGGGAACGACCATGCTGCGCACCTGGCGACCGGAACGCGACCGCCATGTGGTGATCATCATCGATACGGGGCGCACCGCGGCGGCGCGTGTCGGCGACGGCACGCGCGTGGACGCCTCACTCGAGGCGGCCCTGCTGCTGGCCGCGCTCGCTTCGCGCGCGGGCGACCACGTGCACCTGCTCATGTACGACAGGGTGGTGCGCGGTCGTGTCACGGGTGTCGATGGCGCTGCTCTCCTCCCGGCGCTGACCGACGCCATGGCTCCCGTGCACGCTCGACTGGTCGATACGGACTGGCATGGAGCTTTCGCCGCCGTGCGCACGCTCACCACGCGTCCCTCGCTGATCGTGGCACTGACGGCGCAGGATGCCGCCGAGTCGGCCCGTGGGTTCCTCGGAGCCTTCCCGAACGCGTCTCGTGCGACGACCGTGCTCGTCGGATCCGTGACCGACGACGGGATCTCCGCGCTCGCACGCCGTCGCGACTCCCGGGAAGAGGTGTACCTGGCAGCGGCCGCCGAACGCTCCCTCCGCGACGCGGAGAACGTCGCGGACGCGATCCGCAGAGCCGGCGGGGAGGCGATCGCCGCCGACCCGGAGGAGCTTCCCCCGAGGATCGCCGATCGCTACCTCGAGCTGAAGGCGGCGGGTCGTCTCTGACGCCGAACCGATCGAGACCGAGCCCGAGCCCCGGGGCGGCCTCACCCGGTGCCGGAAGTCAGCCGACGACCAGGCGCGGGGTGCCCGCTTCGTATTCGACGAGATCGCCGGTCTCGCCCTGGCGATGCGCCCTCCCGCCGATCACCAGCATGTAGATGAGGAACACGGCGAGCGCGGCGGCGCCGATGCCGATCTTCACCGGCCACGGCAGTGCCCAGCCGGTCACGAAGCCCTCGACGAGACCGGCGAGGAAGAGGGCGAACACCAGCCCCATCGCGACGGTCGCCAGCGCTCGCCCCTCCTCGGCGAGCGCTTCCCCTCGCGTGCGGTGGCCGGGTGCGACCCAGGCCCAGAACACATGCAGGCCGGCGGCAGCCGCCACGAAGATGCACGTCATCTCGAGCATTCCGTGCGGGAGGATGTACAGGACCATGAGGTCGGCCTTGTCGTGGACGGCCATCACGGCCCCGGTGGTGCCGAGTCCCATCGCGTTCTGCACGAGCACGTAGACCGGCCAGATCCCGGTGACGCCGAAGAGCACGCACTGCATGGCGATCCAGGCGTTGTTCGTCCAGACCATCCCCATGAAGGCAGCGGCCGGGTTCTCGGTGTAGTAGCCCGTGAAGCTCTCGTCCGCGTACTGCTCGAGGGCCGCCGGGGAGCCCAGGGTCGCCACCAGCGCCGGGTCGCTCGCGATCCAGGCTGCGGTGCCGACGGCGACCGCGATGAACGAGATCGCGATCACCAGCGTCGTCCAGCGCAGGCGGTACAGCGCAGCAGGAAGCTGCAGGCGGAAGAATCGTCCCGTCTGCGTGAGGATGCTGTCGGACGCGCCGGTGAGGCGCAGCCTGGCGCGAACGAGGATGGTGGACAGATACGCGCCCTGGGGCGAGTCGCCGACGGATGTCTTCAGCTCGGCCAGATCGGCGGAGGCGGCGCGGTATCGCACGATGAGCTCGTCCACCCCGTCGCCGTCGAGTCGGGCGCGACTGAGTTCGTCCAGTCGCTCCCATTCGGCGCGGCGTGCATCGGTCAGCGCATCGGCATCCACCTGATTTACTGTACTCATGTCCGTCCCGATCGACGTCTCCGACGAGGTGCTCTCCGGCGAAGCCGTCGCGATCGATGTGCAGCCCGTGGGGTTCCTCCTGCGGGCGCTCGGCGCCGCGATCGACATGCTCCTCGGATACGCCGTGTTCATCCTGTGGATCTTCCTGCGCATCTGGCTGCTGGATGTCGGCGTGCTGGATGAGACCACCGACCGCATCGCCCTGGTCTCGGCGTTCGTCGTGAGCTTCGTCGTCCTGCCGATCACGATGGAGGTCGCCTTGAAGGGGCGCAGTCTCGGCAAGCTGGCGGTCGGCGGCAGGATCGTCCGCGTGGACGGTGGTGCCGCCGGGTTCCGTCACGCCTTCATCCGAGCCCTTCTGGGTGTGCTCGAGATCTACATGACCTTCGGCGGCGTCGCCGTGCTCACCGGCGCGTTCAACGCGCGGTCGCAGCGCTTGGGCGACCTGGTCGCCGGAACCTACAGCCAGCGCGTGCGCACACCGGCACTCGTCTCGCACGTCCCGGTGCTCCCTCCGGCCTTGGCCGGCTGGGCCCAGATCGCCGACGTCGCGCGTCTCCCCGACCGGCTCGCCCGCCGGATCTCCCAGTTCCTGCAGAGCGCTCCCCGCATGATCCCGGCCGCGCGGGAGCGGGTCGCCCTCGATCTGCTCACCGAGGCGAGCCCCTTCGTCTCCCCGATGCCCTCCGCACCGCCGGAGCAGATCCTGATCGGGATCACCGTGCTGCGCCGTGAGCGCGAGCGCAGAGCACTGCAGAACTCCGATCGGCGCGCCGAGCGGCTCACCGGTAGACGCGTCGGCGTCTGAGCCGGTACGCGGCGCCTCCTGTCAGCACCGTTCCGCAGTGGGCGTGCTCAGTACCGGTAGTGCTCGAGCTTGTACGGCCCCTCCACGGGTACCCCGATGTAGGCGGCCTGCTCGTCGGTGAGCGTGGTCAGCTGCACACCGAGAGCGTCGAGGTGCAGGCGGGCCACCTTCTCGTCGAGCGCCTTGGGAAGCACGTAGACGCCGGTGGGATAGGCGGCGATGTTCGTGTAGAGCTCGAGCTGTGCGAGCACCTGGTTGGTGAACGACGCGCTCATCACGAACGACGGGTGCCCCGTGGCGTTGCCGAGGTTCATCAGGCGTCCTTCGCTGAGAACCAGGACGCTACGACCGTTCGGCATGCGCCACTCGTGCACCTGCGGCTTGATCTCGACCTTCTCCACGCCGTCGAGTGCTTCGAGCCCTGCCATGTCGATCTCGTTGTCGAAGTGACCGACGTTCGCCACGATCGCGAGGTGCTTCAGCGCCTGCAGATGCTCGGTCGTGACCACGTCGCGGTTGCCAGTGCCCGTCACCAGGATGTCGACCTCGCCGGCCACGTCGAGCAGACGCGCGACCTGGAAGCCGTCCATGGCGGCCTGCAGCGCGCAGATCGGATCCACCTCGCTCACGATCACGCGCGCACCCTGACCGCGCAGAGCCTCAGCAGCCCCCTTGCCGACGTCTCCGTAGCCGCAGACGAAGGCGACCTTGCCGCCCATGAGCACGTCCGTCGCACGGTTGAGACCGTCGGGAAGCGAGTGCCGGATGCCGTACTTGTTGTCGAACTTGCTCTTGGTGACCGAGTCGTTCACGTTGATGGCGGGGAAGAGCATCTCCCCCGCGGCCGCGAGCTCGTAGAGCCGGTGCACACCGGTCGTGGTCTCCTCGGTGACGCCGATGAGGCCCGCGGCGAGCCTGGTCCAGCGATCGGGTGCGACCGCGAGCGAGGCGCGCAGCAGGTCGAGGATGATCGTGTACTCGTGGGAGTCGGTCTCGGTCGGCTCGGGAACGGCACCGGCCTTCTCGAACTCGACGCCCTTGTGCACGAGCAGGGTCGCATCTCCGCCGTCGTCGAGGATCAGGTTGGGTCCGTCGAAACCTGCAGAGGACCAGTCGAAGATGCGATCGGTGCAGGCCCAGTACTCGTCGAGCGTCTCGCCCTTCCATGCGAACACGGGAACGCCTGCCGGCGCGTCGACGGTGCCACCGGGGCCGACCACGACCGCAGCCGCCGCCTCGTCCTGGGTGGAGAAGATGTTGCAGCTCGCCCACCGCACCTGGGCACCGAGCGCCACGAGCGTCTCGATGAGGACGGCGGTCTGCACTGTCATGTGCAGCGAGCCCGCGATCCGGGCACCCTTCAGGGGTTGCGCGGCGCCGAACTCCTCACGAAGCGCCATGAGACCCGGCATCTCGTTCTCGGCGAGTCGCAGCTGGTGGCGGCCGGCTTCGGCGAGGGACAGGTCGGCGACGCGGTACTCGAGCTCGGTCATGCGCTCATTCTTCCATCATGAAGTGGCCGACATCAGGCGTGTGTCAGAAACGGATCGCATCGATCACCTTCACCCGCAGCGCGACCAGGGCGGGGATGAATCCCGACACCGCACCGACGATGACGGAGGCGAGGAGACCGATGAGCGCTGCGCGCATGGGGAAGGGCGGGATGTCCTGGATCCCGTAGAACATCGACGTGATGATCCACTCCGAGCGCAGCACGGCGACGACGATCGCGATCCCGATCACGCCTGCCACGGTCGTCGCGACCAGGCTCTCCAGGAAGACGGCGAAGAACACCCGCCCCGAGCTCGCTCCGAAGGCGCGCCGCACCCCGATCTCTCGCACGCGCTGGCGCATCGCCACGAGTTGGATGTTGATCAGGCTGAGCGCACCGAGAGCGAGGATCAGCGCTGCGATACCCCCGGTGACCATCTCGAAGGTGGCCTGAGCGTCCAGAGCTCCCGGCTGCGCCGCCCAGTCGGAGCGGTTCACCGTGACCGTCTGTCCCTCGGGCAGGCCCGCTCGGAGATCCATCGCGAGCACCGGCGCGATCTGGTCGACCTGTCCCGTGCCCATCCAGATCTCGTATTGCGTCCAGGCGTCGGCGGGCAGCGCATCCACGCGCGCGCGGTAGGCGTCATAGAGCAGGTCGACGCGCAGCTCCTCGTCGCCGAAGCCCTGTCGCGGTGTGATGCCGACCACCTGATAGGTGCCGCCGGCCGGGCCGCTGAGCGTCACGGTCGGGTGCTGTGTCAGCGGCACTCGTCCCAGACGCTCCCAGAGCGGTTCCGTGATCACGACGGGCGGCGCCATCGCCTCGTCGTCGGAGTCGACGAACCAGCGCCCCTCCAGAAGCCGCTCCCGGTGGATCTGCGAGAACGCGGGGTCCATGACACGCGCGGAGACCGGCGTTATGCCGTCGGGGAGCTGCACGTCGAGGAGCACTCCCTGGGCGATACGCGCCGTGTGACTGAACCCGAAGCGCTCGGAGACACGGCTGAAGCGCGCATCGAACTCGTCGGCGTCGACAGGTGTGCCGTCATCGCTGTTGACGGAGACGACGACCGTCGCCGCTCGCCCTCCCCACCGGTCGGACTGCTCGGCCTGGAATTGGCGCTGGTATTCCGAGATCGCCACGACCGCGGTGAGCGCCCCCACCGACACGGCGATCCCGATCAGGCTGAGCAGGACGCGCAGCTTGTGCACGCGGATCTCCGCCCAGGCGTCGGAGAGAGCGCCGAGGAAGCCGGTCATGCGACGAACTCCGGCGGCGCGGACGGCACCGAGGCCGCCAGGGTCGAGGCCTCGAAGGCGCGGCTGAGGTCGACCGTCTCCAGACGCCCGGCGTCGAGCCGGTAGTGCCGGCGCGCACGCGCGGCGACGTGGAGGTCGTGGGTGATCGTGACCAGCGCGGCGTCCGTCTCGGTGGCCACCTCGTCGAGGAGGGACATGACGGATGCGCCCGTGTCGATGTCGAGAGCGCCGGTCGGCTCGTCCGCGAGGATCAACACGGGCTTGCGCACGAGTGCCCGCGCGATGGCGACGCGCTGCTGCTCACCGCCGGAGAGCCTGTCGGCGATCTGCTCGACGCGATGCCCGAGGCCGACCCGCTCGAGCATGTCGGCGGCGATCTGACGACGATTCCAGAACATGCGTCCCTTGGCATGGCCGAGCGGCATCATCACGTTGTCGATCGCGGTGCGCCCGGGGAGGAGGTTGAACTGCTGGAAGACGAAGCCGACGTTGTCCCCGCGCAGACGGTCGAGCCGTCCCGAGCGCATCCGGCGCACCTCGCGTCCCTCGAACGCGACCGATCCGGATGTGGGTGCATCCAGCATCCCCAGGATGTTGAGCAGCGTCGACTTCCCCGAGCCCGACCGTCCCACGATCGAGACGTGGTCTCCAGCAGCCACTTCGAGCGTGATGCCACGAAGGATCTCCAGGCGCGAGTCATCGGCCAGCAGGACGCTCTTGGAGACGTCGTCGAGCGCGACGAGACTCACCAGCTCATCCCGCTGTCGCACTGCTCCACTCCCGGGGAGACCTCGTAGCAGAACTCCTCGACCGGAGCGACGAAGCCGGGCACGAACTGGCGGATGCTGTCTCCCTCGGCCAGCCCCTCCGTCACCTCGACCATGACGCCGTCATTGACGCCGAGCGTCACCGAGCGCTCCTCGGGGTCGGACCCGTCGCCCGCGTCGACCCACACCTTGCCGGATCCCGCGCCGCCCTGGACAGCCGTGACCGGGATCACGAGCGCATCGTCGACCTGACCGAGTGCGAGATCCATCTTCGCGGGGAGCCCGGCGAAGACCGTCTGGTCCGCAGGTACCGCGCAGCGCACGCTCGCGGTGCCCTCCGCCGTCACCTGCACCCCGACGCCGGTGCACGCGAAAGGCGCCGGGCCGCCCGTGATGGTGACGGTCGCCTCGGTCGGGGCGTTGACGAGGCGGTACAGCTGCACGGGATCGACGGTGGCCAGCAGATGGTATCGGGCCGGGGTGAGCTTGTAGGTCTCAGTCCCGACCGTGGTGGTCTGTCCCTTGACGATGGCGAGCTCCGACACGTCGCCGGCCTCGGGCGCGAGCACGTCGATGTCCTTGCGCGGGTCGTCCTGGCGCACGGTGTAGAGCTTCTGGCCGGCAGCCACCGCCGCGCCCTCCCCCACGTGCACGGCGAGCACCGTGGCGTTGAGCTCCCCACGCACGGCGTAGGCGTCGTCACGCGCGACGTTCCCGCTCAGGCTCAGAGCGTTCACCACCGACCCGCGCTCCACTGCGACGATCGGATCCGTGACAGAGGCCTCGGGGCTGACGACGCTCTCCGCGCGGTCGGGGAAGAAGGCGATCTTGACGAGAGCGGCTGCGCACGCTCCGAAGATCACGACGAGAAGCAGGGGGAAGATCCAGCGACGCCAGACGATCACGAGTGCCTTTCCGGCAGCGCCGCCCTGGCACGCCTGCGGTCAGCGTATCCAGAGTTCGGATCCGGGCCGACCGGTGCGTCCGCGTGTCGAGGCGACGACCTCAGGCGCGCAGAGCCTCGTGACGCACGACGAGCCAACCGGCGGGAACCGAGAGCCGGTCCGCGTGCGGAGAACACAGATCATGCGCCTGAGGATCATTCGCGGCACCGAGCGGGCCGAGGGCCGCCATCTGGTCGCCGTAGTCGTAGGTGAGGGTGGCCACGGCTTCTCGCGCGCAGCCGACCTTCGAGCACAGTCGTCCGTCCATCTCCGCCAGCGTACGGCGCACCCCGTCGCGGCCGCGGATGCCGCGCCGGGCGCGCCGGGCACCGCCTAGACTTTCGTCATGCCTCGTCGCCGTGCCACTCACACCTCCGCAGCCCCTCGGCGCGGGGCGCGACACGGCCGCCACGGCCGCCTCGGCCGCAGCGAGGTCGTGCGGCCACCGCTGGCTCCGCTCGACGGCCGCCTCGACAGATTCGATCTCACCGTCGGTACCGCGGTCGAATTCCTCCGCGGCACATGGCCGGAGTTGCAGGACGTGAGGTTCGAGATCGGCGCGATCCCGGGATTCGATGCGACCGAAGAGGTGCCGCGCTGGTACCTCGACCGCAAGAACAAGCGCATCGTGCTGTTCCGTCTTCCCATCGAGCGGCTCCTCCCCCCGGGGCACGACGATGCGGCGCACCGCCGTATGGCGATCGAGAGCGCCGTGTTCCGGGCAGCGGCGGAGTACGTCGGCCGCGAGCCGTGGGATCTCGGCCACGACCACTGAGATTCCCGCTGCGGAGACTCTCTCCTCGGTCAGGGATAGACCGTGATCGGCTTCTCTCCGGCACCGCTCGCCTGAACGGGCAGCACCGCGATCGCCCCGGGTCCCGTGAGGGTCACCGCAGCATGCACGGGGGCTGTCGTCTGCATCCGATAGGTGGTCCGCCCGGGCACCTCGAGTCCGCCGGTGCGTCCCGCCGGGATGACGATCTCCTGCGGCTGGCCGCCGTCGAGGGATTCCAGCGTCACCGTCGCATCGCGGTCGGACGTGTTCGCCAGCTGCAGTCGGGCGTCGGGGCCGGCCGGAACCGCGAACACCACGTCGACGTCGAGCTCCGGGGAGGGCATCACCCAGGCGAAGTCCGAGTCGAGACCGAATCCGTCCTGCTGCCTGATCGCGGCGACCAGCGGCACGTCGGATTCGACCTCGACGGTGTACTGCCCCGGCTCGAGGCCGGAAAGCGACACCTGAGAGGGCAGATCGGCCTCGACCGGGACCGTGAACTCGTCAGCGGCGCCCGTCGCGCCCTCCGCGCGCACCGTCACCTGGACGCGCGCGGCGACACCCGGTGAGAGCACGCGCAGGACGGCCATCTCCGCATCATCGCCGCTGGCCGCGAAGGCCTGCACTCCCGTGAAGACGAGCTTCTGCTGCGGCCCCGCCACCGAGTCCTGGAGATCGATGCCTGCGGGATCGAGAACGCGCACGAGCGAGGACTGGAGGGCGGCTCGCACCGGTGCGCCCACCGCGCTCACCTTGACAACCGGCACGTCGTTGCCGGTGGCGAACGATGTGAGCGGGAGAGCTGCCTGCGACCGGGCGGGGACGATGACCGTCCGGGTGCTGCGGGCAGGTCCGTACACCGAGAGTGTCACCGTCGACGGGACGTCGGCCGCGTTCGTGAGCGTGACGATGTCCTCGGTGCCGGTGTCGATGCTCCCCCCGACCAGCCAGGATTCCAACCGCGGCACCCCGCAGGGCAGCGCGGCGTACCCCGCGAGGTCGTCGGCGGCGATCGTGACGGACTCCGCGCCGGCGATCAGGGGCACCGAGCGTCCGTCAACCGCGCCGGTGAGCACCTGCGGCCCGCCTGCGTCCGGGAGGTCCGTCATCGCGAGCCCCTCCGCCGCGGGGTCTCCCCCCGTGCCTCCGGTCGTCAGTGTCGGCGACGCTGCCGAGAGCATGTCCAGCGGGGCCGACGAGTCGCGTCCGAGAGCGCGGAGATCGCCGTTGCAGACGAGAGTGCTGTCGCCGGGAACGGGCGTGACCTCGACCTGTGCGGGGTCGTGTTCGACGACCGGCCATGGCGCGTGCACCGCTGTCGCGACCCCGACCACGCAGGCGGCGATGACGGCGACACCGGTGATGACTCGAGCGCCCGTCGCAGCGACTCGGAATGCGCGGGTCCCGCTGCTCATCGGTCCTCCTCGGTCGACTTCGGGTGCTGCTCATCGATGGCGGTCGATGCTTCGGCACTCGGTGCCGGCGCGTCATCGATCACCGGCTCGGCGATCGGGGCCATCGCCTCGTCGTTCAGGGCGGGCTCATCCTGGGGATCCTCGATCGCCCCGACCGGGACGTCGTCGAGGAGCTCCCTGTCCTCCGCGTGCCGCGGCAGGACGATCGGCTCGTCGGCTACGCGACCGACGATCCGGGACTGCGCGCGCGCCGCACGGCGTGACGCACGGGTCGGGATCGACAGCAGGAGCGCGGCGAAGACCGCCAGCAGCTGGAGGGTGATCACGAGTCGTGCGGTGCCCTGCTGGCTCGAGGTCATCGACGACTGCGCGGCCACCTCGGCCTCGAGCCGCCAGAGCACGCCACGATCGGTCGTTCCCGCGTGGACGAGTCCGGCGCGCTGGTCGATCGAGGCGACCGCGGCCGTGCGCAGAGTCCTCGCCTTGTCGCCCTCGCCCGGAACCTGGGCGACCAGCACATAGCTGATGCCCATCTGCGCCAGCTCCCCGGGAGCATCGAAGTCACGGGCCGAGAGGAGATCCACAGCGAGGCCGGAGATGTCGGCGCCCTGCGGCTCGACGGCGGTGGAGAGCATCGTCGACTGCGAACCGAGCGTCTCGCTCGCGCCCCAAGCCACCTCTGCGGCGAGCCCGCCGTCGTTCTGAGGGGTGAGCACGAGGGTCGCGATCGGCCGATCGCCCGCGGCCTGCGCCGCGACGTACGCCGGCAGCGTGGAATCGGGGCCGTTCGTGAGCGCCGAACGGTCCATGTGCAGTGCGCTGAGCGCAGGGACCGCGCAGACCGCCAGGGCGGATGCTGCGACGACGGCGGCGAGGATCCGCAGCCGGGGAAGGGTGAGAGCGGTATCCAAGGTGACGACAGCCGCGCCGACCACACCGATCCAGGCCAGGCTGAGGCCCGTGCCCGGCCAGATCGCGACCGGAGTGCCCTGGGCGAAACTCACCGTGACGCCGACCGCGAGGAACGCCGTCGCAAGCCCGGAGAGCGCGACGACGAGCAGCGTGATGCCCGCGCGCCATCGCGGAGCCACCGCCGCGCCGAGCGCGAGCGCGGCGAGGGGGGCGCACAGCAGCGGTGCCCAGGCGGCGATCGGTGCGGGGATCACGTCCATCCAGCCGGCCAGCGTCTCCGTCGGGAACCCCCCGGCGAGTGCGAGACGCCCGACGGCATCCGCCGCGGCCTGGGGACCCGCCCAGATGAGTCCCGGGTCTCCCAGGAGTGCCAGAGGCGTGCCGTGGGAGAGCTGCCAGATCGCGAGCGGCGCGAAGAGCGCGACGGTCGGCACCGGCAGCCAGAGCAGTCGTCCCGCACCTCGGAACTGCGCGGTTCCCAACACGATGCCCAGCGCGATGATCCAGAGCAGGGCGAGGGCGGGGGCCAGCGACGGCGCGCAGGCGATGACGGCGGCGAGGAGGAGGGACGCGCTTCCGGCCGCGCCCCACGACCTGTGCGCGACGACGGCGCTGTGGAAGAGCCAGGGAAGCAGGAGGTGGACGAGCACCGCGGTCGGACGTCCGTCGATCAGAGCGGTGAGGAAGGTAGGCGCGAGAGCCCAGGCGACGCCGGCGAAGATCCGCAGCCCCTCGCGGTCGGTCACGCGCGTGGCGGCGAACCACCCGCCCAGGACCGCGAGCGGAAGCGCGAGGAGCCACAGCAGCACCATGGCGAAGGACGGACCGGCAGGCCAGAGCGAGCCGAGCACCGCCACGACGGCGGCGAAGGGATCGGCGGGTCCGACGAGGCCGACGGCGACGTCGCGCACTCCCCATGCCGCGTCGCTCCAGAGTGCGGCGACGGTCTGCCGGAGAGGGAGCAGTCCCCCTCCCCCGAGCGTCGGCCAAGCCAGCAGACTCGTGAAGGACGCGATGCTGACGACGAGCGCCGCCAGCACGGCCCAGGCTCCACCTCCGGAGAAGAATCGCAGTTCGCTGACCGCACCGCCCTCGCTGCCGTGACCGTCGTCCAGACGCCGTCGCAGCTCGGACGAGGTCACGCGCAGCGGCGCGATGCTGGCCCAGGTCGACGTGCGGAAGGCCTTGATCCTGGCACGGGAGCGCGCGATCGCGCCGAAGCGGAACATGGCCGTGAGCGCGGCCCCCCATTCGGGCAGAACGGCCTCCGGCCGCTTTCCGACGAGGTCGGTGACGGATCGCCACAGCGCGAGCGGAAGCAGGCTGAGCCAATGCAGCGGCACGGCAGCCGCCGGTGCGTAGACCAGGCGCCGGTGCAGTTGAGCGAGGCGGGTCACGTAGGCCCGGCGCGATCGGCCGGACGGCAGCGCGGCAGGCCCGCCGGGAGAGACGGATATCCGCGCGCTCGGTGCGAGCACGACGCGGCCTCCACCCAGGCGGGCGCGCACACCGAGATCGAGTCCTTCGTCAGCACCGGCGAGTGCGGGATCCGGGCGCAGGGCGTCGCGGACCTCACCCCGAATGAGGAGGCCTCGCACATCGGCACCGAGGGCATCGTCGGAGCGGTCGTGCTGTCCCTGGTCGAGTTCCCCTGCGGCGAGTTCGACCGAGCGCCCGAGCGTGGTCATGCTGACGCCCAGGGAGACGATCTCACGGTCATTGTCCGTGGCGACGAGTTTGGGAGCGATGATGGCCGCGGAGGGCGAGCGCTCCAGCGTGCCGCTCAGACGCTCCAGCGCCCGCGGATGCGGCGCCGTGTCCTGCGCGAGCAGCCAGATCGCCGATCCTTCGGCGACACGCGGTCGCGCCAGTTCCACGGCTTCCGCGAAGGACGTGGTGGCGCGCGCCTCGATGATCCCCTCGACGGTGCTCGCCACCGCCTCGCTCTCGCGCACGGACGACGCATCGCCGCAGACGACGAGGGTCACCGCGGTTGCGGGCGTGGTCTGGGCGCGGAGGGCTTCGAGAGTGCGGAGGAGTTGCGCTCGGGAAGAGGATCCAGTGCGCGCGACGATGATGGCGTGAACTCGGGCTGGCATGACGTCGTCAGCCTATGCGCGCGACAGTCGACGTGGGCGTACCCGACGCGGCGCGCCCGCGAAGCCATGAGGCCTCATCGTCCGCGGTTCGGTAGCGGGCGATTCAGCTCGCGCGGCGCTTGAGCTTGCGGCGCTCGCGCTCGGAGAGTCCACCCCAGATGCCGAATCGCTCATCGTTGTTGAGAGCGTATTCGAGGCACTCGCCGCGGACGTCGCACGATGTGCAGATCCGCTTGGCGTCTCGGGTGGATCCGCCCTTCTCGGGGAAGAACGCCTCGGGGTCCGTCTGCGAGCAGAGCGCATCGCTCTGCCAGGCGAGGGCGTTGTCGTCGTCGGCGGCGTCGGTGCGCCGCACCCCGGGAACGCCGAGGTTGATCGGATCGACGAACCAGTTCTCCGGTACGTCTGAACGGTAACCCGTCATCTCGATCTCCAACCCTGTCTCCGCCCCCCGGCGGGCCGTGCGCATGACTAATTACACCCGTGTCATTCGCTCCGGTCAAGTCGCGGATGGTAAACCCTCAAGCAACTCTTTAAGGTTCTTGGGCCGTCATCGGCGTGTCGGAATCCGGAGCGTCGGCGTGCGGGTCAGCGCCCGGGGCCCGCGATGAACACCTCTCCGACGCCCGAGACGGTGAGGGACCCCTCCGCGGAATCGGCGAACGCGACGGTGCCGACCTGGAGCGCGACCTCGTTCCCCGTGTTCGAGGCCACAGCGACCTCGCCGGCGGTCGCGAGCACCATGGTCGGTCCCGAGATCTCGAGCCCGATCGGCGCGCCGTCGAGGACGACCCGCTCGAGAGCGAAGTCGGGCACGGGAACGGGATAGGACGTGATCGGCCCCTCACCCTCCCCTCGCAGCACGGGCACCTCGCCGGGCGTGGTGTCGAGGATCGAGAGGAGTTCGGGGACGTCGATACGTTTGGGGGTGAGGCCGCCGCGCAGAACGTTGTCGCTCGCGGCCATGATCTCCACGCCGAGGCCGGAGAGGTACGCGTGCAGCAGACCGGCGCGCAGGAAGACTCCCTCCCCTCGCTTCAGCACGACGTGGTTCATCAGAAGCGCCACGACGACGCCCGGGTCGCCCGGATAGGTCCGCGCCACACCCGCGATCGCGCGGAGCGTGGTGCCCCAGTCCCCCGCGTCGGCGCGCGTCGAGGCCGCGACGATCGCGGCGATGATCTCCTCCACCTCGGTGCGCGCCTCGCCGCCGAGCACCCACGCGATCACGTCGCGCAGCGCATCGCCCTCGGCGCTCAGGCGTGCCCGCAGCTCCCGGACGCCGTCGCTGTCGTCGAGCGCCTCCAGCAGGGAGAGCGTGTCGGAGACCGGTCGCAGCCCGCTCAGCGACTCGAACCGCTCGCTGAGGGCGACGAGGAGCTCCGGCTTGTGGTTGTCGTCCCGATAGTTGCGCCGCGGGTCGTCCGAGGCGAGAGCGCTCTCCCTGGCCCAGCCGTCGCGAGCCTGCTCGATCGTCGGGTGCACCTGGATCGAGAGCGGGCGCCCCGCCGCGAGCAGCTTGAGCAGGTACGGGAGCGTGCCCCCTGTGACCTGATCGAGCGTGCCACCGTCAGCCACATCGGCGGGGTCGCCGGGGTGGTCTCCGAACCAGACCTCGGCCTCCGGTGCGCCGGTCGGCGTGCGGCCTTCGAGGTCGGCGAGAAGCGAGTCCGATCCCCAGGCGTAGTCGCGGGGCGTGTTCGTGAGGCTCAGCAGCATGCCACCAGCGTAGAGCCGCGCTGCGGCGTTCAGCGACGCTCGGAGCACGGCGCGGTAGCCTGAACGCGATGGCCCAGTACACGAAGCATCCGGTGTCTGCCCCACCAACCGCGCCGGAGCGCGAGTCGACGGGGCATCTGCTGCTGCGCGGCTATGCGATCCTCGTCCTCTTCGTCACGTTCGCCCACTCGGCCGTGTACAACCTGCTCGGACGGGACGGCGCCGCGATCACGCTCGCCGTCTTCACCCTCGCGACCCTCGCCATCGGCGTCCCGATGCTCGCCCGGAACCGTCCGCAGCCGTTCCGCTGGCGCCGCCTGCCCTGGACCGCGCTCGGATACACGACCCTGGCCCTCGTCTCGGTCGCCTGGTCGCAGTGGCGCGGCCCGACGATCATCACCTGGGTGCTGCTCGCGGCCGTCACCGTGAACGGGCTCTTCCTCGCTCACGTGCTCACCTGGCATGAGATCGTCCGGGCCCTGTCCTCGGCATTCAAGTGGATCCTGGGCCTCTCGCTGGCGATCGAGCTCTGGGTCTCGCTGGTGCTGCACGGCCCGCTGCTTCCGAACTTCCTCACGCTGCCGGACGGCAAGATCGACCCGCAGTGGTACTGGGTGCGCGACAACCTGTTCGACGGAGGGCGGATCCAGGGCATCGTGGGCAACGCCAACCTCCTGGCGATCATCTCGCTCTTCGCGCTCATCACGTTCGGTGTCCTGTTCGCGGCGCGGGCCCGGTGGCGCACCACCCTCGCCCTGTGGATGCTGCTCGCGGCCTACTTCCTCCTGCGCACGGCATCAGCCACCGCGCTCGTGTGCGCAGCCGCGGTCGCGCTGGTCCTCATCGTCGCACTGGCGATGCGGCGTGCGCGCACGCCCGGCGCCCGCACCCGGATCTACGTGGTCGCCATCGGCGGCACGGCGATCGCAGGGCTGGGAGCCTGGCTGCTTCGGGAGCCGCTGCTGGGTCTTCTCGGCCGGAGTGCGGATCTCACCGGCCGCTCCGACAAGATCTGGACGAAGGTGCTGCAGCGCGCGGGCGAGCACCCGGTCTTCGGCAACGGGTTCTCGAGTCCCTGGATCCCCGAAGACCCGGCCTTCGACGAGTGGATCACCGACCACGGCATCACCGTCTTCCATGCCCACAACATGTGGCTGGACGTGCTCCTCCAGCTCGGCGTCGTCGGTGTCATCCTGATGGCCGTCGCGTACGGCACGCTGCTGTGGCGCTCCTGGTTCTTCGCCGTCGACCGACCCCGCTGGGACCTCGACGGCGAGCGCCCCTTCTCCCCGCTCACCCTCCTGCCCAACCTGTTCACGGTGGTACTGCTCGTGCAGGGCTTCTCCGAGTCGACGCCGATCATGCTGTGGGGCTGGCTGCTTCTGGTGCTGCTGTCATTCAAGCTCAAGTCGGTGCCGCTGGTAGGGGTCGGCGAACGCGACCTCCTGTTCGAACGCGGCGCTCGGCAGCGGCGGGTGCCGTGACGCCGGTGCGCCCGTTCGTCCGCCTGCTCGGATCGGTGGAGCTGGCCCGTGCGTTCACGCTCGCCGCGCTGACGGCGGTGTTCGGGTCGTACGCGATCCGGCAGATGACATCGGCCGTCACACTGGGGACGATCATCGCCGTGCTGTGCGTGCTGGGCGCGTCGATCCTCTGGGTACGCCGGGAGGAGCTCTCGCTGCTGCGCATCGCGCCGTCCTCTCTGCTGGCGTTCCTCGCATGGGCACTCGTGAGCGTCTTCTGGACGACCGACAAGTCCGACACGCTCTTCGGCTGGATGTCGCTGTTCGGCTACGCGTTCCTGGCCATCACGATCGGACACATCCGCGACACCCTCCAGACCGTCCGGGCGATCGGAGACACTCTCCGCGTGCTGCTGGCCGCCTCCCTCGCCGTGGAGATCCTCTCCGGCGTCCTGCTCGACCTGCCGTTCACATTCCTCGGTATCCAGGGCGATCTCGCGGCGGGGGGTCCGATCCAGGGACTGTTCGGCAGTCGCAACATGCTCGGTTTCATCGCGGTGATCGCGCTCATCACGTTCGTGATCGAGTGGCGCACGCAATCGGTGAACGCACCGCTCGCCGTGGTCTCGATCGGGCTGGCCGGGTTCCTGGCGTTGCTCTCCTCCTCGCCGACGGTCCTGGTCCTCGCCTGCGCCGTCGGCGTCGTCACCGTGGCGCTCACGATCGTCCGCCACGCCCCACCGGAGCGACGAGCGATCGTGCAGTGGATGCTCGCTGCGGTCGTGGCGCTCGCTCTCGCCGCGGCCTTTGCACTGCGCCACCAGATCATCGCCCTGCTCGACGCCGGGTCCGACTTCTCCCTGCGCGGCTCGCTCTGGAACACGATCCTCGACTTCGTCGCGGTCAAGCCGATCCAGGGCTGGGGCTGGTTCGGCGACTGGGCCCGCGGCGAGTACCCGTTCACCTACATCAACTTCCAGCTCGACGACCGCCATCAGAGTGCGCTGAACGCCTTCTTCGATGTGCTCCTGCAGCTCGGTGCGGCCGGCCTGGTGGTCTTCCTTCTCCTGGGCGGTGTCGCCCTGATCCGCTCCTGGCTCGTCGCGAGCACGCGCCGTTCGGTGGTCTACGCCTGGACCCCGATCATCATCGTCACGCTCGCGGTCGACTCGATGTTCGAGAGCTTCACCCTGGTGGGTGCGGGATGGTTCATGCTCGTGCTGTGCGCCCTGCGCGCCGGACAATCGCGCTCCTGGCGCGAGAACATCGATGCGGCGCACACGGGCGCGATCCCGACGCTGCGGCCTCAGAAGTAGCCGACGAGCCCGGTCTTGCCGGGTGGCGGTCGTCGCGCCGAGGTGAGCCTCTCCGCGGATACGAAGGTGGCGGACGGTAGGCTACTCACTGCTCGTCATGTCCCGCATCGTCCCCGACGGTGGCCCGAGGCGCCGCAGCCCTCACACCCCTGAACTGCCCACCGATCTTCGAGGAGAAGGTATGACCGCGGCGCCCGCTGCATTCGATCCGAAAGCGGCGACGATCGTCGTCGTCACCTTCAACAGATCGCATCTGCTCACCGGACTCCTCACCAGCATCACGGCGATGGACCCGAAGCCCGGACGCGTCGTGATCATCGACAACGCCTCCTCCGACGACACGACCGACGTCGTCGAGTCGTTCCGCGACAGCATCGGCACCGAGATCGTCTACCGGCGCCTGGAGACGAACACGGGTGGCTCCGGCGGGTTCAGCGAGGGCATGCGCACCGCCTACGAGCTCGGCTCCGAGTGGATCTGGATGATGGACGACGACGTCGAGGTGCTCCCCGACGGACTCGCGAAGATGGGCAAGTGGGCCCCGCGCTTCAAGAGCATCCAGGGCCGGCGCTACGACTACGACGGCAGCGAGTTCTACTGGCAGTACCGCATCGCGGAGCGCATGGGTATTCCGATCCCGTTCGCCCCGTCCGGCTTCGACGACTCCGGATACAAGGAGATGAACAGCGGATGCTTCGAGGGCATGTTCATCCACCGCTCGATCGTGAAGCAGATCGGCCTGCCGGACCACCGCTTCTTCATCTACTGGGATGACCAGATGTACGGCTGGCTCGCCTCGCGCAAGACGACGGCCGTCATCGTCGACGAGTTCGTGCTGCGACGCACGCGCGAGATCAAGCAGTGGGACATGGGCATCCGCCACATGAATGCCTCCAGCAACGCCTACCGCTTCTACATCATGCGCAATCGCGCCTACATCAAGCACTACTACCGCGTGCATGACAACTACAACCCCGTGCTCTTCGGCCTCGGCACCGCGATGACGTTCGCGAAGGAGCTCATCCGGCTGCTCTTCGTCGAGCGCACGGTGCGGGGCACGAGCAACCTGTTCCGCGGGCTCAAGGAAGGCGGCCGGATCAGCCGCGACCGCTCCTGGCAGCCCATGGCTCCGCTGGAAGACGCATGATGAGCGAGCCGACTCCCGAGCTCCGTTGGGCGCCCATCGAGCCGAAGCCGAAGAACACGGGCCGCCTCTGGCTGATCATCGGGATCGTCGTCGCCGCCTTGGCGATCGTCGGCGCTCTGCTGTTCTTCCTGCTGCCCCGGGGCGAGGAACCCGCACCCGGCGCGAGCGGCTCCCCCAGCCCTACCGGAACGACGGCCCCTTCCGCCTCCCCCTCACCCACGGAGACGCGCACGCCGCAGACCACGCCGCCGGCACCGGTCGACCCGACCGTCGACGTGTTCCGCGAGCAGGTGGGCGGCTGGCTGACCGATG
Organism: Microbacterium sp. Root1433D1; assembly: GCF_001426835.1. NCBI lineage: Bacteria > Bacillati > Actinomycetota > Actinomycetes > Micrococcales > Microbacteriaceae > Microbacterium > Microbacterium sp. Root1433D1. The sequence continues at coordinate 1,061,357 of NZ_LMFN01000002.1, forward strand.
CTCCCCGCGGCCTCGACATCATCGCCGGGGCGACCGGAGATGATGCGCTGGCCGTCATGGACACCCTGGAGCAGGACGCACGCCGCCTGTCCGACGCGCAGCCGCCCTCGTCGATCGCGCAGCAGTGGCGCGACGGCGTCGACGCCTATTCGAAGCGCCTCGCCGACCTGCACGCTGCCATCACCGATGGCTCCGACACCGCGGCTTCCATCGATGCCGCTCGCACTGCCGTCACAGACCTGCAGACTCTCGTGGGGCTCTGACCCCGAGCCCTCGCCTTCCGGCCGCGGCTACGAGTTGTAGTCGGCGTTGTATCTGTCGAGGACCTCGGCGATCGGTGCGTCGAGAACCAGCGCCCCCTTGTCGAGGTAGAGCCCCCGCGTGCAGAACCGACGGAGATCGCGCTCGTTGTGACTCACGAAGAACAGCGTGCGGCCCTCGGCGAGCAGTTCGTCGATGCGCGTGTAGCACTTCTCGCGGAACGCCTTGTCCCCCACCGCCAGCACCTCGTCGACGAGGAGGATCGGTTCGTCGAGCTGAGAGACGACCGCGAAGGCGAGTCGGACCTTCATCCCGTTGGAGAGGTGCTTGTACGGAGTGTCCTCGAATCCCGCGAGTTCGGCGAACTCGATGATGCCGTCGTAGCGGCGCGTGACCTCGTCGCGGGACATCCCGTGCAGGCCGGAGGTCAGACGGACGTTCTCGCGCACCGTGAGGTCTCCGACGAAGCCTCCGGTGATCTCGATGAGGGGGGCGACTCCGCCGTTGACGGCGACGGTGCCCTCATCGGGCAGGAGCACCTTGGCGACGAGCCGGAGAAGTGTCGACTTCCCCTGACCGTTGCGCCCGACGACACCGATGGACTCGCCCGGCTCCACCGAGAACGAGACGTCACGCAGTGCCCAGAACTCACCCGGACGAGAACGGCGAGACGCTCCGGCGAAGAGATCCTTGAAGCTGCGGCTCCCGCGCCTGTTGCGACGGAAGTGGACGCCGAGACCCTGGACTTCGATGGCCGAGCGCATCACAGCTCCTTCAACACGGGGCGTTCCAGGCTCCGGAAGGTCCAGATGCCGAGTCCGAGGATCAGCAGGCTCATGATGACGCTGATCGTCAGCGTGAACGGATTCCACTGATCGGGGAAGAAGGGCATGCGGTAGAGCATCATGATTCCCGCGAGAGGGTTGAACGCTCCGAGGGTCTGGAAGATGCCGGGGAGGTCGGTGACGTTGTAGATGATGGGCGTCGCGTAGAACATCGCGCGCAGGATCAGCGCCGTCGTGCGCTCGAGGTCGACGAAGAGGACGCAGAGCGGGGCGACGAGCAGTCCGAGCCCGACCAGGAGCACCGTCTGCAGCAGCATCGCCACCGGCATCCACAGCACTCCCCAGCCGACGTGCACGGTCCGGCCGGGGTCGAGCTCGACGAAGAGGTTCACCACGATGAACAGCACCAGGACGGGCAGCGAGAAGAGATACTCGATGCCCTTGCTGAGCACGATGCGGTTCACCCAGATCGAGCGCGGGATCGCGGTCGACCTCACCAACCGGGCGTCCTTCTTGAAGGCGCGGGTGAAGTCCGACACCGAGGCGTTGAACCACACCCAGGGCAGCAGCGCGCTGATCAGGAAGATGATGTACGGCTCTTCGCCGACATCGCGGTTGAACACCTGTGTGAACACGAACCAGTAGATCGCGCTCATGACGAGCGGATCGAGCACCGACCAGAGATAGCCGAGGATGCTGGTCGAGTAGCGGACCTTCAGGTCTCGGGCCGACAGCAGCCACAGCGAATGCAGATATCGCCGGGGCGTCCCGGGTGCCCCGACAGCAGCGTGACTCACGATGTCGAGTCTACGAGAGACTGTTGTTCCACATCGACAGCGCCGAGCCGATGGCCATGTGCATGTCGAGGTACTGGTAGGTGCCCAGACGCCCGCCGAAGTGGACGTCCCGCTCCCCCTTGGCCAGTTCCCGATACGCCAGGAGGCCCCCGCGGTCAGCCGGAGTGTTCACCGGGTAGTAAGGCTCGTCGTCCCGCTCGGCGAAACGCGAGAACTCCCGCATGATCACCGTTCGATCGGCGTCGTAGACATCCTTGCGCTCGGGGTGGAAGTGCTTGAACTCGTGGATGCGCGTGTACGGCACATCCATGTCGGGGTAGTTCATCACGCTCGTACCCTGGAAGTCGCCGATGTCGAGGACCTCCTGCTCGAAGTCCAGCGTCCGCCAGCTGAGCGCGCCCTCCGCGTAGTCGAAGTAACGGTCCACGGGGCCCGTGTACACGAGGGGAACCTGCCCGACCGTCGTGTTCTTGTTGAGGGGCTGCGTCTCATCGAAGAAGTCCACATCGAGCTGCACGTCGATGTTCGGGTGATCCGCCATCCGCTCCAGCCACGCCGTGTAGCCGTCGGTGGGAAGACCCTCCCACGTGTCGTTGAAGTAGCGGTTGTCGTAGGTGTAGCGCACGGGCAGACGGCTGATGATGTCGCCGGAGAGCTTCTGCGGATCGGTCTGCCACTGCTTCGCGGTGTAGTCGCGGAAGAAGGCCTCGAACAGCGGGCGTCCGACGAGGGCGATGCCCTTCTCCTCGAAGTTGGCAGCCGTCTTCGCGTCGAACTCCCCCGCCTGCTCCCGCACCAGCGCGCGGGCCTGGTCAGGGGTGTACGCGGACTGGAAGAACTGGTTGATCGTGCCGAGGTTCACCGGCATCGGGAACACGGTGCCCTTGTGCGTGGTGTACACACGGTGCACGTAGTTCGTGAACGACGTGAAGCGGTTAACGTACTCCCACACCGTCGGGTTCGACGTGTGGAAGAGGTGGGCACCGTAGCGGTGCACCTCGATACCGGTCTGCGACTCGCGCTCACTGTAGGCGTTGCCGCCGATGTGGGGACGACGGTCGATGACGGTCACCTTGCGGCCGGCGTTCGCGGCGCGCTCTGCGATCGTCAGACCGAAGAACCCTGATCCTACGACGAGGAGATCCATCACTCTCCCTGCTTCGGGAACTCGGGGTTTCGCACCGCGATCTCACGAGCGAGTTGAGTGATCTGCTCATCCTGAGCGCGACGCTTGCGCACGATCGACAGCGAGTTCGCGACGAAGACGATCAGGAACGCGTACAGCAGGAGATCGGTGCCGCGACCGACGCCGACCGTCCGGGCGAGGTCATCGATCACCCCGGGGAACATCACCGCGTAGATGCCGGCGGCGAGCAGCAACACCAAGGTGACGGTGCGGATCGCCTGGGTGCGGGCCGATCCGCCCGGCCTGAGGAGGATGAGCCCGAAGACGAGGAAGGCGCCGATGAGGACGGCCTTGATGATGATCTGATCAGACATGACCGTCCTACTTGATGAAGAGTTCGCTGAGGATGTTCACCGAGTTCCACAGCGACTGCCCCTTCGCACGCGAGTACTCGGTGTAGACGATGTGCACGGGCTGCTCCGCATACCGGAGCTTGAGCGAGCCGATCTGCGCAACGATCTCGCTGGCGTGCGCCATGCGGTTCTGGCGGATGTTCAGGGCGAGTGCGGCCCGGCGATTGAACGCCCGAAGACCGTTGTGGGCGTCGGTCAGGCGCACTCCGGTCGACAGCCGCTCGAACAGGACAGCCGTTCGCAGGACCAGCTTCTTCAGCGCACTCGCATTCGTGCGCCCGTCGAGGAACCTCGACCCCACGATGATGTCGAGCGGCTCCGTGCGCAACCGCTCGACCATGTCGAGCGCGTCGGCGACCTGATGCTGCCCGTCGGAGTCGAAGGTCACGAAGTACTCGGCTCCGGGCTGCTCGCGCGCGAACGCGATTCCGGTCTGAAGCGCAGCTCCCTGACCGAGATTGATGGGGTGGCGCAGCACGATGGCGCCTCCCGCGAGAGCTTCTGCGACCGAGTCGTCCTTGCTGCCGTCGTCGACGCACACGATGTGGGGGAAAGTCCTCCGCGCCTCAGCGATCACGTCGCGGACGACGGTCGCCTCGTTGTACAGGGGAATGACGAGCCACGTGTCGCTGTTGGGAGCTGAGTTGATCATCTGCGTTCTCGATGGGAGTCAGGAAAAGCCAATCTTACCCGGTCGGCTCGAAGCTCCCTGTGCTCTTCAGCGCTTCACACCCTCGACGATCCGCTCGTACTCTTCCGCGCGATCCTTCCAGTACCAGCCGTCGAGCGCAGTGACGGGCCATTCCTGCGCAAGCATCTCCGACACCGCCGAGGCGAGTGCCTCCGGGTCGTGCTGCTGCACGATGACCACAGGATGACCCTGCTCACGGAGCACACCGGCGCCCGGAACCTCGTACGTGACGATGCTCCCGCGCTCGGCGAGGGCTTCCAGGAGTGTCGTCTGGAATCCCTCGGCGAGAACCGTCGGATTCACCAGCACGGCGCCGGCGAGGGTCGAGCGCACGGCGGACGCGGGAACCCGACCGCGCATCTCCACGACCTCGGCGAGTCCGTGCCGATCGATGCGACTGCGGATCGATGCCCGCTCGGGGCCGTCGCCGAGCATCGTCGCGGCGACGTCGATCCCGCGGCGCCGCAGGGCAGCGACGGTGTCGACGAAGTCCTCGGCACCCTTGCCAGGTACGAGACGACCCACGAAGACGACGTGGCTCTTGTCGCCGTGCCGCCTGCCGTCGGTCGATGCCGGTTCGATCGCGTTGTAGAAGACCCGCGCGCGTCGTCCCGACAGCCGCTGCACGAAACCGACGACGCTCTCGGAGACACCGACGACCTCGTCGGCGCGGCGAAGCACGAATCGTCCGATCGTCCGATCGACCAGCCGGCTCGCCAGCGTGATCATCGGCGACGACGACACGACGTGACCGCTGCCGTGCTCGGTGTGCACGACCGGGACGCTCGCCCTGCTCGCTGCGCGGAGACCGATCCACGTCATCGGGAAGAACCGCGTGTGCACCGACACCACGTCGACGCGCTCCTCGGCCAGCAGCCGCCGCAGGCGACGAGTCGTGCCCAGCGGCGGGAACCCGAGCACGTCGCCCACGCGGAACCGCTCTGGCAGACGGATCACCCGCACGCCTTCTTCGATGTGCGTGCCCACGGGGCCACCGCCCACCGTGATGACGACGGCCGTATGTCCCGCGCTCTGCAACGCGACGACGAGACTGTGGACGTGCGTCTCGACCCCTCCGACGCGCGGTGGGAAGTTGTTGACGGCGAAGGCGAATCTCACCTCAGCAATCTTATGCACCCCCGGCGGAGCCCTCCGCCCGATCAGGGTTCACGCGGGCAGCGTGGATAGTATCGATCTGTTCGCCGTGTGATCGCCCACGGCTCGAGAAGGAAGCGGACACATGCGCGTTCTGTTCGTCGTCACGGACGCCGACATCGGCGGTGCCGAGCGTCTGCTCGCCACTCTCGCGCGGTCGTGGGACGAGGGCGACGTGCTCCGCCTCGTCGTCGTCATGGGGCCCGGCACGCTCAGCACCGAGCTGGAGGATGCATTCGAGAGCGTGCACTATCTCGGCTACTCGGGGTCGTCCCGGAACATCATGGGCATGGTCCGCTCGCTCGAGCGCGAGATCGTCGACTTCGCTCCCGATGTAATCACCTCGCACCTGTTCCATGCCGACCTCCTCACCGCTCTCGCCCGGAGCAGCGCGGTGAAGACGACGACCATGCACACCCAGCGCCTCACCAAGGCCGACCACCCCCTCACCCGCGCGATCGCCCGAGCGGTCGGGATCCTCTCGTTCCGGTTCGATGGCGTGATCCCTTCCGGCGACAGCGCCAGCATGCAGGATTTCATCCGGCAGCTGGGGATGCGCAAGGTCCTCCCTCCGATCCTGAACGGCGCCGATGTCCCCGACGCGGCATCGTTCGACCCGTCCAGCAGGACATTCCTCTCCCTCGCACGCAACCACCCGGTGAAGGGGCACGACGTCCTGTTCGCCGCCTTCGCCCGCATCGCGGATCAGGCTCCACAGTGGAGCGTGCGCGCCTACGGTCCCGGTGTCGACGATGACGACGAACGGATGCGCAGCCTCGTGGCCGACGCGGGAGCGGAGCAGCTCCTCGCGGAGGGCCGGATCCAGCTGGCCGGGCCCACCGCCCGTCCCGCGGAGGTGCTCCAGCACGGCGCCGCCCTCGTGATCTCCAGCAAGTACGGCGAGAGCTCGCCGCTGGTCGGTGCTGAGGCTGCCGGCGCCGGGGTTCCCGTGATTTCGACCGACGTCGGCAGCTGTGCGCACTTCGTCGACGACGACCGCCTGCTGGTGAAGCCCGATGATGTCGACGATCTCGCCCGGGCGCTCGAGTGCTACACCCGCCTCTCGGACGACGAACGTCAGAGCCTCTCCGTCCTCGCGCGCACACGCGCAGAAGCACGATACGACCCCGCTGCGGTCGCGCGCAGGTATCGGGAGGCCTTCGTCGGCCTGCTCGCTGACGCCGGGAAGCCGTGAAACAGCACTCCGTCGCCGGACAGCTGATCCTGTCGACCTATGGGATGGGCATCCAAGGCGTCGCGCGACTCTTCTACACCCTGGTGATCGGTCGCACCCTCAGCCCTGAAGCGCTCAGCGACACCACGGCGATCCTCTCGCTCGCCGTGTACCTCGCCCTGGTCTGGCCTGCGGGAGCGGCGATCGCCGCCACCCGCTACCTCGCGAACCCCGAGACGGCGGCCGACAGCATCCGTGCGCTTCGCACGTCGTTCTGGGTGTCGACGATCCCCCTCTCGCTGATCGCGATCCCGATCGCCTGGTGGATCACCGGCGACCTTCCCATCGGACTCGCGAGCGCCGTGCTGGTCTTCAGCTACAACGCCTACGTCTTCTCCCGCGGAGTGCTCACCGGCGAGAACCGCCTGCTGCGCGCGGCGGTTCTGGACACGGTGTCGTCGCTGCTCGCCATCACGGTCCTCCTGCTCGTCCTCACCGCGCATTCGAGCTGGGTGCTGCTCCTGCCGCTGTCGGCGGGCTACCTGCTGTTCGCGCTGTTCGCACGAAGCCGCACGGTCGCTGCGCCCGGCCCGTCGAGTCTTCAGCGCGAGACCCTCGCCTTCACGCGCGAGGCCACGTTCGGAGCGCTGGTGATGGGTGGCATGCTGCCGGCGACCATGATCTTCGTGCGCGCATTCGACACCCCGACGGCAGCCGGGATGTTCGCGGCGGCTCTGACCCTGGCGACCCCCGCGAACATCGTCGCGCAGGCGGTGAGCCAGGTGCTCCTCCCCCACTTCGCGCGACTGCGCGCGGACCCGAGCGCGATGCGCGCCTCCCATCGGCGGCTGTTCGCCCTGACGGCCGCCGGCTTCGGCCTCATCTTCGGCGCTCTGATCGTCTTCGCCCCCTGGATTCTCGACCTGTTCTACGGAACGAGGTACGCCGACGGCGTGCCGGCGATGCAGGTGCTTCTCGGCATCGTGCTGCTGCTCTCGCTGACGTCGGCGCCTTCCGCTCTCCTCCTCGCCTCCGGACGCGAGCGTCTCGCCGCCCGGATCTGGATGTTCGCCTTCGTCATCGGCACCGCCACGATGCTCCTGCTCGCCCCCGTCTGGGGGCAGTGGGGAGCGCTCGTCGGCTACGCTCTCGGAGGCGGCGGCGGTTCCATCGTCATCATTCTGTGCGCGTTCCTCGCGCCGACCACGTCTACTCACGTTCGAAGGGACATCACCACATGACGAGGCCTGCCAGACGGATCATCGGCACGATCGCGGCCGCCCTGATGCTCATGACATCCCTGAGCATGTGGGCCCTGGCCTCACCGGTCGGGGCGGGACCCGATGACGACTTCCACCTCGCCAGCATCTGGTGCGGCAACGGAGCGCGCGAAGACCTCTGCGGTCCCGGCGACGACGACCGCTCGAGGGAGATCCCCGACAAGATCGCGGAGTCCGCGTGCTACGCGTTCCACCCGGAGCAGGACGCGTCCTGTCAGGGCAGCGACTACCTGGACGAGGGCTACGAGCTCGGCGAGTCCACGCGCGTGAACACCGGAAACCAGTATCCGTCCGGGTTCTATTTCGTGTCGTCGTTCCTGGCGAGTGACAACGTGGCCGTCTCCACGATCCTGATCCGGCTTCTCCACTCCGCGATCTTCACGGCGATGATGATCGCGACGTGGCTCTTCCTGCCTCGGGCGCTGCGCCTGACACTCGTGGCGAGCATCGCCCTCACCTTCGTCCCGCTCGGCGTCTTCCTCATCGCCTCGGTCAATCCGAGCAGCTGGGCGCTGCTCTCCACCGCCGTGCTGTTCCCCGCTCTGCTGGGCTTCTTCGCGACCACGGGACGCCAACGCATCGCGCTCGGCGTGATCTCCGCGGTGGCCGCTCTCCTCGGTCTCAGCGCCCGCGGCGACGCCGCCGCGTACACGATCGTCGCCGTCGCAGCGGCAGCGGTGCTCGCGTTCCGCCCGACGAAGCGCTTCGCGCTCACTGCGCTCCTCCCCCTCCTTCTCGTCGTTCTCGCAGCCGTCGCCTTCCTCACCGCGGGCCAGACCGGTCTCGCGCTGGGTGGGACCGCCGAACCGGTTCCGGGCGGACCGTCGAAGCTGACCCTGCTGGGCATGAACCTGCTGTCGCTGCCGGCACTGTGGGCCGGGATCTTCGGTCTCAACTGGGGCCTGGGGTGGCTGGACACCACGCTGCATGCCGTCGTCTGGGGCGCGACCATGTTCGCCTTCTCCGGCGCGCTCTTCGCCGCTCTGCGCTGGCAGGGCTGGCGCAAGCTCCTCGCCCTGGCCGGCACGGGTGCGGCTGCCGTCGTCGTTCCGGTCTACATCCTCGTCTCCATGCGCACCACGGTCGGCTACGAGGTTCAGCCGCGATACGTCCTCCCCCTCATCACCCTCTTCCTGGCCACCGCCATCGCTCCGGCGATCCACTCGGGATTGCGCGGCTCCGCGGAGGAGAGCACTCCGCGTGCGGCGCTGCGGTTCTCGCCCGTCCAGATCTGGGTCATGGCCGTGCTTCTCGGCGCTGCACAGAGCGTGGCACTGTACGACAACCTCCGCCGCTACACCGGCCCGGGCACGCTCAGCCCCTCCGGAGACGTCGCCTGGTGGTGGGCCGCAGGTCCCACACCTCTGGTCGTCTGGCTGCTGGGCTCCGCAGCATTCGCGGGCCTCATGGCGCTCCTCGCGGTCATCGGCTCGCGATACATGCGATCGCTCGACGCACAGCCCGCTGCCGTCTGAGAGTCTGCGGCCTGGGAGCGCCCCCCCTACTCGCTGTAGGCGCGCTCCCAGGCCGCAGGCCTCGCGAGATCCGGCGCCGCTCGACGATAGCGGCGTGCGAGTGCAGGCCAGGCGACCAGAAGTCGAAGGCGAAGCCATCCCGACCTCACCAGAAGTCGCGCGGCGGTGCGGCGGTCCCGCTGGAGGAGGAACACGCCATCTCCCGCGGCGCTCTCCAGGGCGACACGGTCGAGCATGCCGATGCTCCACCACTTCCCGTCAGTCCTGCGCACACGGGTCGGCGGGGCCGTTTCGTCGACCGATCCGAGCTGTGCGAGAAGAACACGCACGAGCCGGACGATGCGTCCTCGCAGCCCGTCGGGAGCGGCGGGCCGATGCGCCTTGTCCGGTATCTCGGCAGAGTCGCCGAACGCGGTGATCGTCTGGCCGCGCGAGGCCAGCAGCCGCTGCATGTCGCTCCGACGAGTGCCCAGCGTCGCCCACAGGTGCGCCGGTCCGTCGAGGACGTCTCGAAGCGCGACGGATCTGACGTCGGCTGAGCCGTATTGCTGGCAGAGCACGTGGTTCACGTCCTGCGCCCATGAGCTCACGAGGAGCCGGAGAGGATTCGAGGAGTGCAGGAGAGCGGTCACGACACGATTGCGCAGCTGATGGTAGGCCTGCCAGTCGAGACCGTCGTCCTTCGCCGTCCAGGGCATGTGCCACAGCGCGGCCCCGGGAAGAGTGAGGGTGCGGTGTCCTGCTGCGCTCGCGCGGAGACCGTACTCCGCGTCATCCCATTTGATGAAGTACGGGAGCGAGACACCGATCTCCCGGATGACCGCCGCGGGGATGAGACACATCCACCATCCGTTGAAGTCGACATCCTTCGGGCGGAGGAATCCGGCCGTCTTCACGATCGGGTGCTCACGCAGATCTGCCGCGACGAGATCCGGCTCTGTGGCGTGCCACCACATCGAACGCCGATCGACGACCTCGCCCATCGAGTGCAGGACGGTCGGCTCGCGCAAGCTGAGCATCTGGGCGCCGATCAACGGCGTCGCCCTGGCGACGGAGGCGAGGGCGCACATCTTCCGCACCGACTCGGTCTCCAGCATGACGTCGTCATCGAGCAACAGCACATGGGTCGCCCCGGTTCCGAGCGCCTCGATCATCCCTCGGCTGAAGCCGCCCGATCCTCCGAGGTTGGCCTGTTCGATCAGCTTCACATCGACAGCTGCCCGCTCCAGGACGGGGGCGATGGCCTCGCGGATGCGGGTACTCCCCTGGTCGACGACGACCACCCGCTCGATGAGATCCGGCAGCCCGTCAGAGGAGAGGGCGTCGACCAGGCGGACGCAGTCGTCGACGCGGTTCATCGTCGTGATCGCGATCGAGGGACGGACTTCCCGTCGCTCCGACGCCTCGATGACCCATTCTCCGTCGCGGACGACGGTCTCCGTCGAGGCCGAGACGACCAACCAGACCCAGGCGTACTCACGACCGGCGTTCGGCACTTCGATCAGGAGCTGCGACGTCGAGGCATCGACCGCGTGGAGTTCGACGTGCGTCCCGTCGGCGTGCGCGCCCCGGAGCACTACGCGACACTCTCCCTCGACGTCCAGGCGCAGGAGGAGCCGCGTCATCGTGGAATGGGTTCGCCAGAATCCGGACGGGAAGGCGTTGAAGTACGTATCGAACGACGCGTCCGCACCAGCTGCGATACGCAGCGCGCGGCGATCGATCACGTCCGCCGCACCGTTCACGTAGAGGGGCATCGCATCCGCGCGGTCGGCATGCGGCAGGACGATCCGCTGCGCCGTGATCTGCTCGGCGATGCCGGCTGCTGTCGTCATGAGGTGAACCGGCGTCGCCACGCGCGTAGCGCCGTGTTGATCCGTCGCGAGATCGGACGCCTCTCGTCCAGCTGTCGCGCGACCTCGTCCTGGATGTAGCGCGAGAGGTAGAGCATGATCCCGTCGCCGTGCTTCTGCGCGAACTCGCGCAGAGCCTCGTCTCGGATGAGCTTGTCGTAGTACTCGTGCTCCGAGGCGAGCACGAACATGCTGTTGCCCAGCGCGCCGGTCGAAGCGCGGCGCTGCATCCAGTAGGCCTTCGGCTCGCCGTCGATGAACCCGATGGAGTGGTAGCGCAGCACCCGGAGGTTGAACTCCCAGTCCTCGGCGGCGTGGACGTCTTCTCGGTAGAGCCCGACCTCGTCGTGCACCGCACGCCGATACACGTAGGCGATCGGGACGAAGCGGTTGACCTGGAGCATGTCGGCGTAGGTGATCTGCGCCAGGTCTGCCCAGAACGGTGCCCGTGACGTCTCGACGAAGGTCGTCCCCTCGACGCGCTCGTAGACGATCTCGGTTCTGGAGACGACACCTATATCCGATGGATGCGAATCGAGCCATTCGACGGAGCCGGCGAGGAACTCGGGATGCCAGAGGTCGTCATCGTCGTGGAGCACGACGAACTCGCAGCTCAGCGCTCGCACACCGACATTCGCAGACGCCGATCGTCCGAGCGACTCGGTGTGGTGGATGACCTCGACCTTGCGTCTGACCCCTTCGGGCAACGCGTCGATGACCGCATCGACGGGGCCTCGGGGGCCCCCGTCGTTGACGACCACAGCGGCCCACGACGGGAAGCTCTGCGCCGCGACGTCGTGGAGTGCCCTCGCGAGGAGGATCGGGCGGTCCTTGGTGCGGATGACGATGCCGACGCGGACAGTCGAATCAGGCACGAGATCTCCTGTCGAGCTGCGGGATGGCCGGTTCATCGAACCTATCATCCCGGACGGCGGAGGCCGCGGGGAACCTCACCAAATAGACTCTGATGGTGTTCGCAGCTCTGAGGCGTATCTGGCGGGTTTCGCGGGGGATCCCGGGTGTGCGCGGGGTCCTCGCCGCCGTCGACCGCGTCTGGTGGGCTCGCACCATTCGTCGCGCAGAGCTCGTCGACCTCGATCACGTGCAGCTGCAGGTCGGCCGGCGGCTCCGCGCGAACGCAGCCATCAGGGCCTACGTCCGCGGGCGTCACCGGGACGGCCTGTCGCTCAATCCCCTCTTCTTCGACGGCAGAGTCGGATCGCAGCTCCCCGACGCCGGCCGGGTGCCCGCGCTGTACGCGTATCTGATCAACGATCAGGCCAAGATCCACACCAGCGAGACGTGGGATGCCCCCGCCTACGCCGCCGCCCACCCCGACTCGCTGCGCGCACCCGGAGGGCCCGTCGGCGCGGCGTGGCGCTCATCGCTGGACGGCGGACGACTGGACATCGGCATCGGCTCGTCCACGGTCGCCGTGACGCGTGCCGAACTCCTTCACGCAGAGCGGTTGCCTCCGGTTCCGCACGACGCGCTGGGGCCGGTGACTCGGCCGCGTCTGCTCATCTGGCGCTTCGGCCCCGGTGACGACGACGGGACGGCGTTGCGCACCGCCCTCACAGTCTCGTCCGTCTCGGACTCCGCGCTCTGGCTCGTCGTCGATGAGAAGACCCCTGCAGCGCTGCGCCTCGCCTGCGCCCAGGTGCCGCTCTGGCAGGGGAACGCGGTCGTCGTCGACAGTGCTCCCGATGTGAGTCCCACGGATACCACCGTGCCAGCCGGCACGCTGCTCCTGGTGCGGGACGCTGATTCCGAGATCTCCGCTGAAGACGCGCTCACCCTGCTCGAGAGCGCGACTCGTGCGCCCGCTGCGCCGCTGTGGCTGCGTATGGACGGGACGATCGCTTCGGCAGGTGTCGTCGTGCGTGATGGCGAAGGGCGTCATCTCCTCGCCGGCCACCCGGCACAAGACGTGAGCGGGCTCGGAGACCACGTGGACTCCGCTGTCCTCGACAGCCCTGTCCGCGCCTTCCGCGTGGGGTCGATGGAGGGCCCGCGGACGCTGCTGGGCGTCGCCGTCCGCTCCGCCGCCGTGCCCGCGGCGATGAGCCGGCCCTCCGGCGACACTCGGATGGACGCGCTCAGCGTGGGGCGCGGTCTGCAGGTCGACGACGCACGCTGGCCCCTCATGAAGCGCACGGCCGTGGAGACCGTGACGCTTCCCGACGGCTCGATCGTGCCGCGGCTGCGCTGGTCGGTGAAGACAGCGGCTCCCGCCGGGCCCACCGGGGAGGCCTGGGGCGACACGCACTTCGCCCGCGGCCTCGCAGCGGCCCTGGAACGCCTGGGCCAGTACGCGGCGGTCGATGCCCGACCGGCAGCCCAGCGCTCCTCCGATGTGCTCGACGATGTGAGTGTCGTCCTTCGCGGACCCCATCCGCTCCGGCCGTCGCGCAGCCGTGTGAATCTGCTGTGGATCATCAGTCATCCCGACGAGATCCACGCGGAGGAGCTCTCCGCCTTCGATCGATGCTTCGCCGCGTCGACGGCGTGGGCGGCAGCCGCGACGACCCGGTTCTCCACCCCCGTCACCCCCCTGCTGCAGTGCACGGATCCGCACCGGTTCACCCCACAGGGCCTGACACGTTCGCGCGATCTCGTCTTCGTCGGGACGGCGCGCGGGATCGCGCGACCCTCCGTCGTGGAGCCGCTGCGCGTCGGAGCACCTGTCCGTGTGTACGGGCCGGACTGGCGGGGCTACATCCCCGCCGGAGCGATCGCCGGCACCCACGTGCCGAATGATCGGCTCCCCGCGGTGTACGAGGCCGCCGGTGCGGTTCTCAACGACCACTGGCCCGCGATGCAGCGCAACGGCTTCGTGTCCAACCGCCTCTACGATGTCGTCGCTTCTGGAGGCCGCGCCATCAGCGACGATGTGGCAGGCATCTCAGAGATCTTCGGACCGGCCGTGCGGACGTACCGTGACGTTCCCGAGCTCCACGAGCTCACCCTCTCTGACCTCGATGCCCTCTTCCCCTCGGACGACGAGCTCGCAGCGATCGCGCGACGCATTCGGGAAGAGGACTCGTTCGACGCCCGTGCCAGGCATCTGCTCGACACGGCACAGGAACTCCTCTGACCCCCGCAGCCTCACCGGGCTCGCGGTGAACGCCCGCTACCATCGAAGAACAGTCGACCGAAGGAGAAACATTGCGCGTGCTCGTCACCGGTGGAGCCGGGTACATCGGTTCCCACACTCTGGTCGCCCTGCTGGAGCGAGGCCACGAGGTCTTCGTCATCGACAGTTTCGCGAACAGTTCGCCGCGGGCTCTCGAGCGGGTCGAACAGATCACCGGCCGCGCGCCCGCGTACTTCGACCTCGACCTGCGAGACGATGCCGGGGTCGATGAGGTGTTCTCGTCGGTCTCCCCCGATGCGGTGATCCACTTCGCGGGTCTGAAGGCCGTCGGCGAGAGCGTCGCCGAGCCGCTGCGCTACTACGCCCACAACCTCGACAGCACGTTCTCGCTCTTGCGGGCGATGTCGACGCACGGTGTGCGGCGACTCGTGTTCTCCTCCTCGGCCACCGTCTACGGAGACACGAGAGACTCACCCTACGAAGAGGACGGCGGCCCGCTTGACGCCACCAACCCGTACGGGCAGACCAAGGTCATGCTCGAGCGGATCCTCACCGACGTCGCCCAGGCGGATCCCTCGTGGAGCATCGCGCTCCTTCGCTACTTCAACCCGATCGGCGCGCACGAGAGCGGACTCATCGGAGAAGACCCGAACGGGATCCCGAACAATCTCGCTCCCTACATCTCGCAGGTCGCGGTGGGCCGGCTTCCGCATGTGAACGTCTTCGGTGCGGACTACCAGACGGCAGACGGAACCGGAGAGCGCGACTACATCCACGTGGTCGACCTCGCAGAGGGCCACGTCGCCGCCCTCGAGAAGCTCAACGGAAGTCAGGGCGTCCGCGCGTGGAACCTCGGCACGGGACGCGCGACCTCCGTGCTCGCACTGATCAAGGCTTTCGAGGCGGCCACGGGAACCGAGATCCCCTACCGGATCGCCGACCGTCGGGAAGGCGATCTCGCGCAGGCGTGGGCGGACACCCGTCGCGCCGCCGAGGAGCTGGGGTGGACCGCGTCACGAGACGTCGAGACCATGGCGGTCGACGCCTGGCGGTGGCAGTCTCGCAACCCTCGCGGCTACGCCGACTGAGTCAGGGCCGCGCCTCTTCCGCGCCCGCCCCGGCACCCGCGACGGTCACGCGGGCGGCGGAGGAACCCATGGTGTCTTCCGCGCCCTCCACGTTGAGCATCACGGCCTGCATGAGCGCGTGCGTGCTGACCTCGCTGACGCCGGCGACGTTGGCGTTGACGAAGTACTGACCGTGCCCGAGCTGGAGGCTCTCGATCCGCAGGTCGACGAAGGTGGTGCCGTCGAGGGGGGCGAGGCGCTGCTGAAGGATGTCGGTGTTGGATGCGATCACCATGTGTCCGAACGGGGTGTCGATGCTGAAACCGACCTCCCACCTGTCGAACAGGTGCTCGGAGGCGACGTGGATCCGGATCGTCACGGCGTCGCCGGAGACGATCGTGTTCCCCACGACGCCATCCCGGTCGAGCAGCTCGACCTTCGTGACGCTGATCGGCTGCGCGTCGGAGGCGCTGGTGGAGTCGCGGCGACGCTGATCGAGCGACTCACGCAGGACACGGATCGCCTCGTTCGTGTCGCCGTCGTGGATCACGGCGCCGTCACGCAGCACGATGCCGCGGTCGCACAGCTCCGCCACCTGCTGCGCCGAGTGGCTGACCAGGATGATCGTGCGGCCCTCGGCACGGAACTGGGTGATGCGATCCATGCACTTTCGCTGGAAGGTCTCGTCGCCGACAGCGAGCACCTCGTCGACGAGGAGGATGTCGGGGTCGGTGTGCACGGCGACCGCGAACGCGAGACGCACGTACATCCCGGAGGAATAGAACTTCACGGCGGTGTCGATGAAGGACCCGATGCCGCTGAACTCGACGATGTCGTCGAACTGCCGATCCGTCTCCGCCTTCGACAGGCCCAGGATGGAGGCGTTGAGGTAGACGTTCTCGCGACCGCTCAGGTCGGGGTGGAATCCGGCCCCGAGTTCCAGCAGCGCAGCCATGCGTCCGCGCGTCTGCACTGTTCCGGTCGTCGGGGAGATGATGCCGCCGATGAGCTTGAGCAGGGTCGACTTGCCGGAGCCGTTCGCCCCGAGCAGACCGACCGTGGTGCCCGCCTGGATGCGCAGGCTCACGTCGTCGACGGCGACGAAGTCCTCGCGGAGATCCCTGCCGAGGCGTCCGAAGTGGACGATCCGGTCCTTGAGGCTGTTGTCCTTGCGGACGGTGAAGTGCTTGCTGACCTCATCGAGACGAACGATGTCCGGTCCTGTGATCGACATCAAAGCTCCTGTGCGAAGTTGCCCTGGACGCGGACGAAGAATCGGTGCGCGAGCCAGAGAAGGACGATACCGACCAGGGTCGCGATCAGCATGCGCAATCCGAGCTCGGGCGGGTAGTCGGCGCTGCCACCGGCGCCCCAGAACGCCCGGTGGAAGCCGAGCACGCCGATGGTCAGAGGATTCGCGGCGTAGATCTCGATGACCCACTCTGGCAGCGAGAACCGCACGAGGACGTCCTTGACCATCGACCACGAGTAGACGATCGGCGAAGCCCACATCGCGAGCATGAGGACGACCTCGGTGAGGTACTGCACGTCGCGGAGGTAGACGTTCATGGCGGCGAGCAGGAGCCCCAGGGCCAAGCCGTACACCACGACCAGCAGCAGCGACGGGAAGAACCAGAGCATCTGCACCGGCGCCGGGAGCGCACCGAAGGCGATCGCGGCGACGAGGAGAACGGCGAGCTGCACCGCTCCCATGAAGGCGGCGGCTCCGACGCTCGCGAGGGGGAAGACCTCACGAGGGAGATAGATCTTCTTCACCAGCGCGGCGTTGTTGATGATGGACCCGGTCGATCCGGCGATCATGTCGTTGAAGAAGACGTAGAGCGTCAACCCCGAGAACAGATAGATCGCGAAGTCCGGGATACCCTCGGCAGCGCGGAGGAACTGCCCCAGCACGATGTAGTACATGAGGAACTGGATGAGCGGCTTGATCATCGTCCAGAGGAACCCGAGGAAGCTGTCGCGGTAGCGCGCCTGAAGATCGCGCCGGATGAGGAGCGCCAGCAGTTCACGGCGACCGAAGATCTCCCTGAGCTTCCCACCGCGCACTCGAAGTCCCCGAGCGTCGATGGTGGAGAACGACTCCTTCTCGAGCCGAGCAAACCTATCGATCGTTTCCAAGATCCTCACTCACTTCTGGGATTGCCGCTACGGCCACGCGAACCTCGCACCGTCATCGGCCGAGAATGCGTCGTATCGCTGCTCGAGGCCGTCGCACAGCACGAGCGACCTTACCCGCCAGGGTGTCTGAGGCCATGATCTCGCGCACCCGCGCACCGGTTCCGGGAAAATTGACGCGCATGTACATTCTTGCAAAGTCCGAGCGCGAGCCCGTACCCACGAAGCCCGCGAGTCTGATCAGCTCGATCTGTTCGTATGCGTATCCCGGCGTCGTGACAGACATCTCGTCGAGTTTGAACTCGAGCGAGGAATGGCTGATCGACATGTACTCGGTGGTCGAGACGGTTCGCACGTGGTACCCGAGCTCCCCGGCCGCATACGCCGGGATGCGCTCCAGGATGTGTGCGAGCCCCCCATCCTTGTAGGCCTCCGCACCGCCGAACTGCTCGTACGTCCACGGATGCGAGATCAAAAGCCGCAGCGCCTGGGGACGAGCGACGTACATCGATCCGAACGGAGCGAGCGGGGAGATGTCGTCCAGGGGCACGAAGATCCCCAGCTGCTCGGCGATGTCCGCTGCGCCCTCCTTGTTGACCGACCAGCCGCGCCCGAGGGTGGGGTAGCCGATGTGGATCATGGGCGGGAAGACCATCCCGAGGCCGGGCTCCTTCTGGAACAGCGACACCAGATTGGCGGTGTAGCCCTGGCTGTTCAGCAGGTTGTCGAACTGCTGCTCCTTGAAGTGCCGTCCGACGTTGAAGCCGTCTTGCGGCGTCTTCTTCGAGTGGATCTTGACGACCAGGTCATAGTCGTCACCGAGCAGGACATCGCGGCATTCGATGAGGAATGCGCTCTGGTCGCGCCCGTCGTTCGAGGAGACCACGCGGATGTCGACGGCACCCCTCCGGTGGCCACGGCGGGTGAGGGTCTCCGCGATCGCACTGGCGCGTTCAGGGTCGGGAGTCGTGACGACCAGGTCGTAGTCCCCCGGGAGAGTGTCGGCGCGATCGAGCATCTCATCGGTCATCTCCACATAGAAGATGTGCGCGATGACCACCGTGCGCAGCGGTGCCTCCGGATCGTAGCCGCGGTCGTAGTCCGGCAGCACCTCCAGCATGGCGGCATCGGTGTTGAGGTCCTTCGGGGGGATCGTGCGGGCCGCGTTCTCCCAGAAGAGCTCCATCGGATAGCCGTACTGGGCCGCCTTCTCCAGGGTCCATCGGCCGACGACCGCATGGCGATCGAGATACGGCGGCCACTGCATGAAGGGGCGGCGCTTCATCACCGGGCATCCTGCGTCCAGCAGGGCCTCCGCCCGGTAGAGCGAGGGATTCTTGGTACCGATCTCGGCAGCGGGATAGGCGACGTCGTGGGTGAAGCCGAGCTGCGCGAAATGATCCGTGAAGATCGTCTCGTGCTTGAGCACCGCATCGAAATACGACGGCATCTCCGGCAAC